>CBDATI010000055.1:0-39549 GCA_965199675.1 Vicinamibacterales bacterium
GCAGGCGCGCCATCGCCGCGCCTGTCGCGGTCCGCGCCGCGTCGGCCAGCCGGTCGGCGCCTTCCGCGGCCGCGCGCGCGGCCGCGGCCTCGGACGATCGCCGCTGCGATTCCGCGTCCAGCGCCTGTTGCGCATCGTCGTGCCGCGCCAGGGCCTCGGCGGCTTCCTTGTACACGGCGTCGAGGGGAGCGAGCACGGCCGCGCCGTCGGGCAGGGCCTCGGTGGCGCTGGTTCCGGCGGCCGCGCCGAGCGCCGCCATCGCCGCCGCCAGTGCGGCCTCCGCGCCCCCGATGCGCGAGGCGGCCTCGGCGGCGTTCTGCTCGACGCCCTGCCGTCGGGCATCGAGATCGACCACCGCGTGGTGGGCCGCTTCCGCCTTCTTCTGCGCGGCGTCGTGCTCTGCTTCGGCGTCCGAGAGACGACGGTCGAGGTCCTCCACGTGTGCTTCGTGCTCGCGTCGATGGCGATCGGCGGTTTCCGTCGCGTCCTGTACCGCGGCGTCGAGCGGGTCGAGCACGGCCGCCCGGTCGGGCGTCGCCTCGGCCGGCTCCAGCCCGACGGCGGCGTCCAGGGCCAGCCGCCGGTCGCGCAACACCTCTCCAGCCCGCTGGGCGCGCCTGTCTTCTTCGTCGATTCGCTGTTCGGCGCCGGCCCGCTGGGTGTCGAGGGTGGTCACTTCCTGACCGAGGCGCGTGGTCTCCGCCTGTGCGTGCTCCGCGTTCTGTTCCGCTTCGCGCAGTCCTGCGGCTTCCGGTGCGCGCCACTCGTGCGGCAGGTCGCGCGCGCACACCGGGCACGCGTCGCCCGGTTGCAGGCCGTGGCCGGCGTGGGCCGCCGCGTCGGCGCGTCGGACCGCGGCCAGACGGGCCTGCGCCTCGTCGCGGGTGCGCGCGGACTCGCGCTCGGCCGATTGCGCGGTCCGGAGTCGGGCGTGAAGGGCGGCGCCGTTGCGGCGCTCGGCCTCGAGTCGGTGCAGGGAGTCGCGCCGATCGTGGTCACTCGCGACGCATTCCTCGAAGAGCCGCTCGACCGTCGTTCGGTGGTCGCGCGCCTCGGCGAGCGCGTCACGCAGTCGTTGCTGCGCGTCGGGATAGGCGGCGGCCGCGTCGGTGCGGGCCTGTCGTTGGGCCTGCAGGCGGTCGCGCGCCTCGTTCGCGGTTCGGGCGGCGCGGCGGTCTGCGCTGCGGGCGGCGTCGAGCTGGGTGGTCAGGGCGGCGCTGTCGCCGCGTAGCGCGGCCAGATGCTGCTGCGCCTCCGTCAGTGCGCGCTGGGCGGCGACGCATTCCGCGTGTCGCCGCTCCACCAGGCCGCGCTGGTCCTGGGCGCTGTCGCGCGCCTCGGCGAGGGCCTTCCTCGCGCCGCGGTGGCGGGCCGCCTCCTCGTCGGCGCGGGCCGCCGTCTCGGAGCGTCGCCGGGCGTCGGCGTGCTCGCTGGTCGCCGCCGCCGTGCGGCGGCGCAGGTCCTCGGCGGCAGCTTCGGCGTGCCGGGCCTGCGTCTCGATGTTCTCCAGAGTGGCGACGGCCGCCGCGGCCTCTCCGGCGTGGGGACCGTCGCTGTCGTCGGGAATCTCGGCCTTCGCCGTGTCCGTGTCCGCGAGGCGGCGGTCCAGTGCGGTGAGTGCGTCTTCGAGGGCGCGCGCGCGTTCGTCGATGGACGCCAGGCGGTCCGCAGCGTCCTCGACCCCGCGGGCCTGGAGCCGCGCCAGGACTTCAACCGCCTTTCCGCGCGCGAGCCGGGCGTCGTGGAGCTCGCCGCCGGCGGCCGTGGCGGCGCTCTCGGTTCGAGACGCCGCCTCCGTCCCCCGCCGGGCGGCGTCGAGGGTGTCGCGCAGGCTCTGCAGGTGCGCGGTCGGGTCGTCCGGGTACTCCGAGACCGCCTGCTGCAGGCGAATCCGCAGCATCTCGGCTTGCTGGCGGGCGGCGCCGGCCAGCTCTCCCGCCGCCTCCAGGTCGTCGGTGCGCCACACCTGCCGCAGAATCTGGCCCCGGACCGTGGGCTTGTCCTCGACCAGCAGCCGGGCGAAGCGGCCCTGCGGCAGGACCACGGTGCGGAGGAAGGCGTTGCTGTCGAGCCCGAGCAGGGTCCTGATGCGTTCGTTGACGGGCTTGACCTGTTCGAGCCGTTCGGCCGCGGGGCCGTCGGTGTCGACGCGGCGGAGCTGTGCGCTGGCCGGTCCGACCCTGCCCTGGCCGTCGCGCCGCAACGCGCGGGCGACCTCCCAGGTCTCGCCGGAGACCTGGAACCGGAGCACGACACGCAGATGCATCGACGTGTCGTTCATCAGCTCCTGATTGCCCTGAGCGGTGAACGTCGTCTGGCCGTAGAGCGCGTAGGTGATGGCCTCGAGGATGGAAGACTTGCCGGCCCCGGTGTCGCCGACGATGGCGATGTGGTCGCGGCCTGTGAAGTCGAGGGCCACCGGCGATCGGAACGACCGCAGTCCCTCGATGGTGAGGTGGATGGGGCGCATGTCAGGCCGGCCTCCCGTTCCGCTTCGCCGCGAGGCGGTCGAGCGTCTGCTGCGCCCGCAGGGCGAGGGGTGTCGGCCCGAAGTCGGGCGCGGCCCCTTGCCCCGCGGCGCCGAGGGCCTGCGCGAAGAGGGCGCGCACCGCATCGTGCGGGGCCTTGGGGCCGCGGGCCGCGGTCGTGCGCCACTCCATGAACAGCTCGTCGAGAGCGGGCTCGGCGTCGTCTTCGGGGGTCGGCTCTATCGGATCCACGCGCCGGTTCGCGATGGTGTTGACGATCTCGAACACCGCGCAACCCGGCGACCACTCGGCGAGGCGGTCGGCGAGGTCGGGGATGGGGTCGTCGGAGCGGACCCGCGCCTTCAGGATGCAGCCGTCGAGGCCGCCGCCGGCGGCGCGGCGTTCGAACTCGGCCAGGGTGCCCTCGAACTCGGTGAGGGGGCGGCCTCGGGGCAGGTCCTGCGTGGCGACATCCACGTCGTTCTCGATGGTCACCAGCACCACCTGCTTCGTCTGCTGTTTCTCGCCGAAGTCGAGCGGAATGAGCGAGCCGGCGTAGCGGCCCCGGGCGGCTCCGCCGGGCAGGAGCTGGGGGTCGTGGATGTGCCCGAAGGCGCAGTACAGGGCGCGCTGCAGCCCGTCGACGTGGGTGGCGTAGTCCTCGCCGACGGTGATGTGTCGTTCGGACCGGCCGGGCTGGGCGCCCTGCACGTGGAGGTGGGCGGCGTAGAGGACGATGCCGCGCTCGCCCGCTTCCGCGTGCGCCTCATCGAGGAGACGGCGGTTCAGGGTCCGCACGCCGTCGGCGTAGCTGCCCTCGAACCGCGCGGGGTCGTCGGCCGCGTAGTCGGCGACGGCGCCCGGCGCGATGAACGGCACGCACGCCACCGCGACGGGGGCGTCCGCGATGTCGGGGAAGGCGAGGACCTGCGGCGCGGTGACCAGCCACAGCCGACGCGGGGTGACGGCGTCGGCCATCTCGTCGATGACGCGCAGCAGCATCGGCGAGTCGTGGTTGCCGGCGATGACCACGGTCGGGGCCGTCTTCGCGAGGCGTCCGAGCGCGCGCACCCCGAGCCGCAGCGCCTCGTGGGGCGGGCGCGAGGCGTCGAAGAGGTCGCCGGTGTGCAGGATGAGGTCGGGCCGGGTCGACTCGGCGATGTCCCGAAGCCCGCGGAGCGCTTCGAGGTGGTCCGGCGCGCGGTCGTGCCGGCCCAGTCTCGCGCCCAGATGCCAGTCGGACGTGTGGAGCAGCTTCACAGGTCCACCTCGGGCCCGGTGAGTTTGCGCACGTTGTTCAGAATGCGGTCCGTCTTCTTCTCGTTCCCGGCCTCGTCCGCCGCCGCCTCGTCGGGGTTGGTCGCGAAGGGCGGGAACGGGAACCTCACGGGGATCGGCTCCGGCACGATGGGCTGCGAGACGACCATGGTGCCCGGCATGAAGCGGGTCGCGCGTTCGCGCAGGGCCGGGGTCAGAAAGCGGTAGGCGTCGGACTCGCTGGCGTCGAGCCGGCCCGCCACCTTGAGCGACGCGTTGCGCGGCAGGGCCTGGGCCACGGCCGAGGCCGCCTGCTGAGCGCCGATGAGGAGCACCCCGAGCGAGCGGCCGCGCTCGGCGATGTCGACCAGCAGGTCCTTGAGGGGCGAGAAGCCCTGGGCGGGGGCGTACTTGTTCAGCTCGTCGAGCACGACGAAGCGGAGCGGGGTGCGGCCCGTGCCCTGCTTCTCGCGCCACACGCGGTCGAGCAGGGCGCCGACGACGAAGCGCTGCGCGTCGTCGTGCAGCGTCGAGATGTCGACCACGTGGAGCTTCGCGTTCTCGGCCGAGACCGGCTCGAGGCCGCAGCCGACGAGGGGGCCGATGTGGCGGCGCAACTTCAGCAGCCGGCGCAGGAACGCCTGGCGCGTGCCGGACTGGGCGCGGCCGAACCACTCGTTCATGCGGAACTCGTCGTCGTCGGCGACGATGCCCTCGAGCAGGTCGATGAGATCGCCGAAGTCGCGCATCACGTGCCCCGCGCCCGCGTTCACCGCGTCGGGCTCGCGTTCGGCCAGCCGGTCGGGGTTGAAGCCCGTGTTCGGGGGGACGGCGTCGACAATCACGACCGCCCCGGTCGGATCGCCCTCGAGGCGGTGCAGCCTCCGGAGGAGCTGGATGCGCACCTGCTGTTCGACGAAGCCGACCTGCGTCGTGCGCTCGTCGTCGGTGGTGAAGCAGAACTGCAGGAGCTGCTCGCGGATGAATTGCTCCGGGGTCCAGCCGTAGGCGTTGACGTCCGCCGTCGGCCGCGTTCGCACGTTGGCGACGATGGTCTGCGATGCGCCGGGCGACCGGGGCGCGTAGAGGCGGACAGAGCGGAACGGCCCCGGCGCGTCGACGCCCAGGGCGCCCCATCTGGCGCTCTCGTTCGGCCGACCGGCGAACTCGGCGTTGGGACGGTCGACGTGCAGCAGGTCCTCGCCCTTCGTGTTGAAGACCAGCGCCCGTACGCTCTCGCGCCCGGCCCGACCGTCGAGCAGGTCCATGCCGAGGTCGGTCTCCAGGAGCTGGTAGAGGAGGAAGAGCGCGTAGGAGGTCTTGGTGGCGACGCCGGAGATGCCCGAGATGGAGACATGGCCGCCGGCGCGGCCGTCCACGAAGCGCATGTCGGCGTAGACCGGCGCGCCGCCGAGGTCGAGGCCCACCGGCAGCTTGCCGCGGGTCATCTCGTCCTCGAAGAGGGCGATCGCGCGGTGCTCGCCGGCCGCGCGTTCGGCCGGGGCGCCGGCGTGGGGGGTGACGAACAGCTCGGGGACCACCCGCAAGACGCGCACCTCGGCCCGCCGCACGTGCTCGGCCGGCAGGGTCGAGTCGACGACCCGCCCCGTGTCCGAGGGCAGGTCGGCCCCCTCGAACCGGGAGCGCAGCTCGGTCACGATGCCGTAGTGGGTGACCTGCTGGCCGTTGGGCAGGTCGGTGGTGACCGCGACGAGCTCGTCGAGCTGGATCACCACATCGGGGTCGAGCACCACGTGGAAGGTGCGCGAGTCGCTCTCCACCGACCCGTCGACGAGCCCGATGCGTCCGCCGTCGTCGCTCATGCGTTCGTCCTTCAGGGGTTGCGTCGAGCCGTGCGCCCACCGTCGTGCGGGCCGGTCGCCCACACGCGGCGCTGCTGTGGGCGGGCGGTGCGCCCGCTGGCGTGGCTCATGCCGTCCGTGCCGTAGCGTGGGTTCGAACCGCGCGCTCTTCGCTCGCGCCGTCCGTTCCCTGGGTCCGCGGGCGGGCCGCGCGCCCGTCGTCGCTCATGCCGTCTGTCGCTCGCGGTTGCTGGCGAGCACCGACTCGCGCACTGCGCGCAGGGCGAGCCCCGCGTCCCCCTGCAGACGGTGCAGGCGCCGTTCGAGGCCCGCGATGGGCGTCAGGTTCACCGGCGCCCGCGCGTCCCGGTGCAGGGCCGACGCGAAGTCCGGCAGCCAGCCCGCGGCCCGGTCGGCCGCCTCGACCGCCGCGTCGCGGCCGACGCCCGACGGCATCTCGACGCGGGCGATGCCCGCCCACGAGCTCGCCCACGGGCCGGGGTCGCCGACCCGCAGGTAGCAGCCGTAGAGCGCGTCCTCCAGCGCGAAGAGGCTGGAGCGCTCGCCCGCCGCCAACTCCGGCACCCGCGCCCAGTGCTCGCGGGCGAGCATGCGGCGGTGGTGCGTCTTCACGTAGCCGATGACGGGCAGGTCGCGGCGGCCCCGGATGCCGTGCAGGGGGCCGTCGAGCACCGTCAGCCACCCCTCGTTCGACAGCGCCTCGGCGATGTCCGCCTCGGCGTCGCGCATCAGGCGCTGGAGCTGCTGCCGCGCCGCCTCGGCGTCGTCCCCGTCCACCGCGTACGGCGCCCAGCGCCAGCCGGCCGGGTGATCGGGCAGGGAGACGGGACGCTCGCCCGTGAAGATGACCGCGCGCCCGGTCGTCATCCGGTCGAAGCGGGCCGGCTCGTCCCCGTCGACGAGCACCGCCCCCGCCGCCCAGCTTCCCGCCAGCCCCAGGCTCAGGTCGCCGTGGGAGCCGGTTCGGGTCAGGCGCGCCTCGGTGCGCAGGGTCCCATCCACGAACGCCACGCGACGGGGGCGGTCCCCGTCGGCCGGGCGGTGCGCCGCGAACGCCCCGGCGTCCTCGATCAACTCGCACTCGACGGCGTGCAGCGAGTCGTCCTCGGCCTGGAAGCCGGACCCGTAGGCGGCGTCGAAGGCGTCGACGCCGATTGCGCCGCGCCGGTCGGTCCCGTCACCGGAGTTCTGCATCCGTCTCGGAGTCATGCCGTCACGGTCTCGCCGCCGTCGAGCCTGGGTCGACGCCGACTGCGCCGCGTCGGTCTGCCCCGTCACCGGCGTTCTGCATCGGTCTCGGAGTCATGCCGTCACGGTCTCGCCACCGTCGACCATACGGCGAGGCCGTGACAGATCATGACACTGCTGCGCGTGGCCGCGATTCGCGACCATACGCCTGTGGGGGAACGGCGGACGGGCGGGGAAAGCCGGACCCGGAGCGGCGGCGCCGCCGCGCTCAGACGGCTGGCACGACGTCGGTGCGCGGGAAGTCACCTCCCTTGAACAGCAGCGGTTCTCCGGCGTGCCGGGCGAGCGCGTACGCACAGCAGTCTCCGAGGTTCAACCCCGCGGGGTGACGCCCCTTGCCGTAGCGCTCGTACGCCTCGCGGGCAAGCCTCAGATGATCGGCGGTGAACGGAACCACGTCGAACTCGGCGCGATGAAGCAGCAGGTCGAACTCGCGGGCGCCGCTGGGGCCCTTCCGGGACGACACCACTATCGCGGCTTCCAGGGCGTTGACGGTGCTCATCAACCGGACACCGGCCGCGGCCAGCGCATCGGAGAAGCTGTCTCGCTCGGGTTCGTCGAAGAGGATGGCGAGCACCGCGGACGAATCGACGACCATCAGCGGAAGCCCCCGCGCTCGTCGTAGCCGAGAATCTCGTCGGCCGGTCTCGTGTCGAGGTCGGGCAGCGCCGCGCAGCGCTCGGAGATCTCGCGGATCGCGTCCCGTATCGACGGCGCGACCTTCCGGCCGCGCGTACGCCGAAGCGCGTCCTCGAGGGCGGTGATGACCGCCCGCGTCACGGTGGTGCCCCGTTCCCGCGCGAGCTCCCTGGCCAGCCGTTCGGCCTCGACGTTCTTGATGCTCAGGGCCATGAATGCAACCTGGAACCAGAACAGGTGGATTCTACCACGGCGTGAGCAGAGCCGCCGCGGATACGTCCCGACCCCGCGACCGTCCGGGCAATTCGCGGTGAGGGCCACCGGACCGCGGGTGACATAATCGCTCGGAACCCGAACCCAGAGGAGGCGCCAATGCCCGTATCCGCCTGCCCGTCGCGCCCGTTCCGTTCGTCGTTCGTCGCCTGCGCCGTCTTCGCCGCCCTGGCCGCCGCCGTCGCGCCCCCGGCCGCCGCCCAGCCCGACCCGCATCCGGCCCGTCACCGACGCCGAGCTCGAGAACCCGAGCCCCGACGAGTGGCTCATGTGGCGCCGCACCCTGAACGGCTGGGGCTACAGCCCCCTCGACCAGATCGACCGCGACAACGTCGGCGACCTCCGCATGGTGTGGAGCCGGGCGCTGGCGAGCGACGGGCGGCAGCAGGGGACGCCGCTCGTGCGGGGCGGGGTGATGTTCATGCCGAATCCGCAGGACGTCATCCAGGCCATCGACGCGGTGACCGGCGACCTCTTCTGGGAGTACCGCCGCGACCGGCCCGACGATCTCGGCGACTACATGATCGGCAGCCTCATCGACACCAACCGCAACATCGCCATCCACGGCGAGCTGATTATCGACACCACCATGGACGACCACATCGTCGCCCTCCACGCGGAGACCGGCGAGGTGGTGTGGGACACCGAGATCCTCGACTACCGGGTCAACCCCGCCAACCAGACCTCGGGGCCGATCACCGCCGGCGGACGGGCGTACTCGGGGCGGAGCTGCGACCCCCGCGGCGGGCCGCACACCTGCGTCATCACCGCCCACGACGCGGCGACCGGCGAAGAGCTGTGGCGTCGGCGGCTCATCCCGGGGCCGGGCGAGCCGGGCGACGAGACGTGGGGGGCGGTGCCGTTCGAGGAGCGCGGTCACGTCGGCTCGTGGATGGTGCCGAGCGTCGACCCCGAGCTGAACCTCGTCTACGTCGGCACGTCGGTCACCTCGCCGGCTCCGAAGTTCATGCTGGGGGGCGTCGACCTGACCCACCTCTACCACAACTCGACGCTGGCTCTCGACGCCGACACCGGCGAGATCGTCTGGTACTACCAGCACATGAACGACCACTGGGACCTCGACCACCCGTTCGAGCGCCTCCTCGTCGACACCGCGGTGCGGCCCGACCCCTCGGCGGTGGCGTGGATCAACCCGCGCATCCAGCCCGGCGAGGAGCGCCGCGTGCTGACCGGCATCCCCGGCAAGACGGGCATCGTCTACACCCTCGATCGCGAGACCGGCGAGTTCCTGTGGGCGACGCCGACCATCACGCAGAACGTGGTGAGCGGCATCGACGGAGCGACGGGCGCGGTGACCGAGAACGCCGAACTCATCTTCACCGCCGTGGGTCAGCAGGTGCTGGCCTGCCCCCACGCGAGCGGCGGCAAGGACTGGGAGGCGGGCGCCTACTCGCCGCGGACCAACACGATGTACATGCCCCTGCGGAACGTCTGCGCCCGGATGATGGCCGAGGATCCCGACACCCGGACGAACCGGCTCTACGCCATCGCGTGGCGCTCCGAGCTGGCGCCGGGCTACGACGACGTGGGGAGCGTGCAGGCGATCTCGGCCGAGACCGGCGAGGTGGTGTGGAACCACCAGCAGCGCGCCGCCACCATGGCGCTGGCCGCCACCGGCGGCGGGCTCGTCTTCGGCGGCGACGTCAACGGCCGCTTCCGGGCCTTCGACGACCGGACGGGGGAGATCCTGTGGGAGATCAACCTCGGCTCGCCGGTCTCGGGCTTCCCCATCACCTATGCGGTCGACGGCCGGCAGTACGTGGCGGTCAGTACCGGCTCCGGCCGCTTCCTCGACCTGACGCCGGAGCTCCGCCCGAGCAGCGGCAACAACCTGTTCGTCTTCGCGCTGCCTTGATTGGAGCTCGGTGTTCTCCGGCAGGGTCCGCGTGGTGCGGGGGGCAGGATGAGACAGATGCACGCCGTTCGGTGGTTCGTCCTGGTGCTCGCATTCGACGGCTTCGCCGCGGCGTCGATGGCGTCGGCCCAGCCGCCGGCCGCGAGCGACGCCGAAGTTCTGGAACGGCTTTTCGCGGCCACGACCCTCGCCGGCGCCCCTCGGCAATCCCGGGGCGCGGCGGCGGAGGGCCGGACCGATGACTTCCAGGACTCTCTCGACCGGCGCGTGGCCGAGTTGCGGGATGACACCGGGCTCACCGCCGTGGCCGTTGCCGTGACCATCGACGGAGACCTCGCTGCGGCGGCTGTCAGTGGCGAACGCCGGCGAGGCTCCGGCATCCCGGTGACCGTCGGCGACCGCTGGCACGTGGGGTCGATCACCAAGTCCATGACGGCCACGCTGCTCGCGGTGCTGGAGGAGGACGGACTGCTCTCGGCCGACGACGCCATCACTGTCCTGCTGCCCGATGTCGGGATGGCGGACGGCAGGAGCGCCTGCACGCTGGAGCACCTGATGACCCATACCGCGGGCGTCGCCGCCAACTTCCCTCTCCAGTTCCAGGACGTCTGGCCCGAGACAGCGGAGGAACTGGTCGCCGAACGGCGGCGCCTCGTCGCCGACGCGCTTGCCGAGGAGCCCGAGTCTCCCTGCGGTGAGCGCTTCCTGTACTCCAACGTCGGCTACACCGCTGCGGGCCACATCGCCGAGACCGTCGCCCGCGAGCCCTACGAGGCGTTGCTTCAGAATCGCGTGTTCGCGCCACTCGAGCTGTCGAGCGCTGGTTTCGGCGCGCCGAAGGGCGAGGGCCCGGATCAGGAACCGCTGGGACACCGGGTCTCGCCCGGCGGCAGGCGGGTTCCTGTCGACCCCTTCGAGACCCGCGCCGACAACTCCCCGGTCATCGCACCGGCCGGCACGGTGCACATGACGATCGGCGACCTGGCGCGCTACGGCGCGGCCCACCTCGAGGGCGAGGTCGGGAGTGACCCGGTCCTGCTCTCCCGGTCGAGCTGGCAGCGGTTGCACGCCCCGTTTCTGGACCTCTTCGGCAGGGGCGTGGCCCGGGGCTGGATACGCTACGAGCGGGACTGGGCGGGCGGCCCCGTGATCTGGCACAACGGCTCCAACACGCTCTGGTACGCACTGCTGATGCTGTTGCCGGCCAAGAACATGACCCTGGCGTTCGTCACCAACGACGGTGCGATCGAGGTGGCCGACATGGCGTTCTACGAGCTGGCGCAGGAGCTGACCGCATGGCGTGATCGGCTGCCGCGCAACCGTCCGCCGGAGGTGGCGGAGACGCTGCCGGCGGTCCGTTTGTCGGGGCGGGGCGCGACGCTGGCGGTGGACGTGTCGGCGGCGTTCGGCGACCCCGACGGCGACCCGCTGACCTACACCGCGTCGTCGTCGGCGCCGCGGGTGGTGGCGGCGCGGGTCGTGAACGCCCGCGTGACGCTGACCGCGGCGGGCATCGGCCTGGCGACGATCGAGGTGACGGCGACCGATCCGAACGGCCTGAGCGCGAGGCAGGGGTTCGGCGTGCGGGTGACGGCGCCGTTACGCGACGAGCCGATCCGGCCCGGCGTGACGCCGGTCAGGGCCGCGCACTTCACGGATCTGAGGGCGCGGACAGACGCACTGAGAAGGACGGCAGGGTTGCAGGCGTTCCCCTGGACGGACCCGGTCCTCACTCCGGGGAGGACGCCGGTCAGGCTCGTGCATCTGCTGGAACTGCGACAGGCGCTCGGTGCGGCGTACACCGTCGCCGGGCGGCCCGCGCCACGCTGGGCGGACGCTGCGCCGGTGGCGGGGACGACCCCGATCAGGGCGGCGCACGTGATTGAGCTCCGAGCCGCAGTGGCGGCGCTCGAGTGAGTCGAGTCGGCGGGAGCCGATCGCGTCGGCGCCGGGCTCGGCGCCTGCGGCGGCGTGTTGCGACGTGATGCCGCCTTTGCAGGCGATGAATGGTCACGCCGGCCGGGCGTCGCGGCGACGCGCCGGCCGGCGGGGCGATGGCCCACGGCTCGGGGAAGCGCAGGACCGACGCCGCAGAGCGTCGAGGAGTCGCCCTTCAGTAGATCGCCACCGGGGCGACCGTCGATCCGGTCGCGCCCTCGAGCTTCAGGGGTTGCACGACGAAGGCGAACTCGTGGACGCCGGCCGCGGCCAGCTCGGCCAGCCTCATCCGCTCGACGAGGTGGATGCCGTGGATCACCAGCATGATCTGGTGGATGGGCAGCGACACCTCGGGATCGGGGTTGGGCGAGACCTCGACGGGCTGGTTGTCGGCGCCCAGCAGCATCGGATCGTGCTCGACGAGCCACTCGGCGGCGGCGACGCCGATGCCGGGGTTGGTCGCCATGAAGCGGTCCGGGTCGCTGTCCCAGAGCACGCCCCAGCCGGTGTGGATGAGCACCGCGTCGCCGGGCTCGAGAGCCACCCCCTGCCGGTCGAGAGCCTGCTGCAGGTCGTCGACGGTGATCTCGTAGGTGTCGGGCAACATGTCGACGCCCTTGAGGGCGGCCACGTCGATGAGCACCCCGCGGGTCATCAGGGTGCCGACGTTCTCGACGCCGAGCCGCGTGAACCCGTCCCGCGTCATGACCTCGTTCATGTCGACGCAGTTGTAGAGGTTGTCGCCGATGGTCTGGTGGGTGAAGCCGTCGAACTGCGTGCCCACCTGGCCCATCTCGGCGACGACGAGCTCCTCGTTCGAGCCGCGCCGGTTCGACCCCGTGAGCGGGCCGGTCGGCTTCACGTAGAGGTCGAAGTGGCGGGCCCCGAGCGGCATCGAGGGCCGCAGCACCTGCCCGAGCTCGATGACCCGGCCGGTCCGGATCAGGCTCGCCGCCTTGAGCACCGTCGCCGGGCCCATGTGGTTGGCCGCGCCCCGTTCGTCGTCGGCGCCCCACCGGCTGGGACAGCGCTCGTCGGGCGGGGGCGGGGTCCACGACTGGGCGGCGGCCGGTCCGGCGGCGCCGGTGATCAGGACGGTGAACGCGGCGACGGCGGCAACGCTGGCGAATCGCATGAACTCTCCTCCGTGGTCGGTGTCTCGGGCCGCCGCTGATTCTACCGAACCGATGGCGCTACAATTCGGTCGACTTGTGCGGAGGAGACGAACATGCGCCAGCGTGCGACTGACGGGAGCCGGAATCGGCGCCGCGCGGGGCCGGTGGTGCGGGGCGCGGCGGGCCTCGCGATCGGACTCTCCCTGGCCGCCGTTCCCGCGGTCGCGCAGACCCCGCGGCTGACGACGGCGGAAGGCGAGTGGCCCAGCTATGGCGGCGACGCCGGGCACACGCGGTACTCGCCCCTCGACGGCATCGACGCGGCCAACTTCGGCGAGCTGGAGATCGCCTGGCGCTTCCGCACCGACAACCTCGGGCCGGGGCCGGAGTTCAAGCTCGAGGGCACGCCGCTCGTGGCGGGGGGGCGGCTGTACGCCACCGCCGGCACGCGCCGCGCGGTGGTGGCGCTCGACCCCGTCACCGGCGAGCTGCTGTGGATGCACGCCGAGCACGAGGGCGCAAGGGGGGACGCCGCGCCCCGCCGCCTGTCGGGCCGCGGGCTGGCGTACTGGACCGACGGCGTGGACGAGCGCGTGCTCTACGTCACCCTGGGTTTCCGCCTCGTGGCCCTCGACGCGGCCACCGGCCGCCCGGCGCCCGGCTTCGGCGACGGCGGCCGGGTGGACCTGAAGGCGGCCGCGGTGGTGGGCGAGGGCCGGTCCATCGACCCCGTCGCCGGCGAAATCGGCCTGCACGCCACCCCCACGGTGGCGCGCGACGTGGTGGTCGTGGGCGGCACCTTCGCCGACGCCCCCGCCCCCCGCACCCACAACAACACCAAGGGGCTGGTGCAGGCGTTCGACGTCCGTACCGGCCGGCGCCTGTGGACCTTCGACACCGTCCCCGGCCCCGGCGAGCCCGGGGTCGAGACGTGGCTGAACGACTCGTGGGGCGTCAATGGCAACAACGGCGTGTGGACCCAGATCTCGGCCGACCCCGAGCTGGGCATCGCGTACCTGCCGGTGGAGACGCCGTCGGGCGACTACTACGGCGGGCACCGGCCGGGCGACAACCTGTTCGGCGAGAGCCTCGTCGCCGTCGACCTCCTCACCGGCGAGCGGCTCTGGCACTTCCAGCTCGTGCACCATCCCCTCTGGGGCTTCGACATGGCGAGCCCCCCCATTCTCGCCGACATCACCGTGGACGGGCGCCCCGTCAAGGCGGTGGCGCAACCCGGCAAGCAGGCGTTCCTCTACGTCTTCGACCGGGTGACGGGCGAGCCGGTGTGGCCCATCGAGGAGCGGCCGGCGCCCGCCGGCGACGTGCCCGGCGAGTGGTACTCGCCGACCCAGCCGCACCCGACGAAGCCGCCGCCCTACGACCGGCAGGGGGCGTCCATCGACGACCTCATCGACTTCACCCCCGAGCTGCGGGCCGAGGCGGTGGCGCTGGTGTCGCGCTATCGGCTCGGGCCCATCTTCACCCCGCCGGTGGTCAGCCGTCCCGAGGGGCCCATCGCCACCCTCGGCCTGGGGGCCGGGAGCGGCGGCACGAACTGGCCCGGCGGCGGCTACGACCCCGAGACGCACGTGCTCTACGTGCCGTCGCGCACCGCGTTCTATTCGTGGGAGCTGATACCGACGCCCGACCCGTCAGTGTCGGACATGCGCTACGTCAAGGGGACCGAGAAGTACGGGGTGGGCCACGGCGGCCTGCGCGACCTGCACGTGCGCGGCCTGCCGCTGGCGAAGCCGCCGTGGGGCCGCGTGTCGGCCATCGACCTCGACCGGGGCGAGATACGCTGGCAGGTCCCGCACGGGGAGACGCCGGAGCGGGTCAGGAACCACCCCGCCCTCGCCGGCCTCGACATCCCGCCGACCGGCGAGGCGTGCATCCACCTCATCGGCCCCCTCGTCACGAAGACCCTGCTGGTGATGGGCGAGTGCGGCTACCACCCCGTGCCCGGGGGGCGGGGGGCGCGCCTGCGGGCCTACGACAAGGCCACGGGCCGAGAGGTCGGCGCCGTCGTCATGCCCGCCCCCCAGTCGGGGTCGCCGATGACGTACCTGGCCGGCGGCCGGCAGTACATCGCTCTCGCCGTCAGCGGGCGCACCCACCCCGGTGAGTACATCGCCTACCGCCTGCCGGACTGAGACCGGTGACGCGGGGCTCCGTCGGGCTCGGAGCGCACGCCACGGGACGGCGTGGGCGTCTGCGGGGTCGGTCGGTCGGGTTTGCGGGGCTGGAGGCGACGCCGGGTCGAGGGATCTTCCGGTCCGCCAGCAGAATGTTGTCGATGCGGGTGTTCACGGCGCCGATCTGCGCGGTCAGGTAGCGTCGCAGCTCGGCGAGGTCATGCCGCATGTCGCGTCGGATCCACAGCAACGCGCCCACCACCGCCACCGTCGCGCCGACCACCTCGACATTCATTGATTCCCCACACAATCAGGGTCCGCCGGGTGGCAGTCAGGGTCCGCCGCCGGGCATCGAATGGATCACCCTGCGGCCGGCCGCTGCAGGGCGTCGATGCGCCGCAGCACCGGCGGGTGCGAGTAGTGCAGGAAGACGTCGAGGGGGTGGGGCGTCAGGTTGTTGAGGTTGTCGGCCGACAGCTTCTTCAGGGCGCTGACCAGCGGCGCCCCGCTGCCGGTGGTCTCCGCCGCGAAGCGGTCGGCCTCGAACTCGTGGCGGCGCGAGAAGACGTGCATGACGACCGACAGCA
This sequence comes from Vicinamibacterales bacterium, assembly GCA_965199675.1. Lineage (GTDB taxonomy): Bacteria > Acidobacteriota > Vicinamibacteria > Vicinamibacterales > UBA8438 > JAJEEA01. The sequence goes on from CBDATI010000055.1 coordinate 15,360, forward strand.
CCAGCTCGACCGGGGTGAAGAGCAGGCTGAAGAAGAGGAGCCCCGCGTAGACCGACGGCTCGGCGACGTAGAACGCGGCGAACAGGCCCTCCTGCCCGAGGAAGAACGACAGGACCCACAGCATCGCCCCGAGGTGGCCGATGGACAGGGCCATCTGCAGCCAGATGTGGCGCTTCTTGTAGTGGCCGATCTCGTGCGCGACGACCGCGACGAGCTCGGGCACGGTGTACTTGTCGACGAGAGTGTCGAACAGCCCGATGCGCTTGTGCTTGCCGAAGCCGGTGAAGAAGGCGTTGGCCTTCGACGAGCGCCGTGAGCCGTCGACCACGAAGATACCCCCGAGAGGGAACTTCGCGGAGCGGGCGTAGGCGACGATGGCGTCGTGCAGTTTGCCGCTGTCGAGGGGGGTGAAGGTGTTGAAGAGCGGCATGATCCAGGTGGGGGCGATGAACTGCACGGCGAGGATGAACGCGGTGGCCGCGAGCCAGCACCAGAGCCACGCCAGCGGCCCCGCCCACTCGAAGAACGCCAGGATGACCGCGAGCAGCAGCCCCCCGAGGACGACGGTGAGGGCCGTGCCCTTGAGCAGGTCGGCGACGAACGTTCCCGCCGTGGTGCGGTTGAACCCGTAACGGGCCTCGATGACGAACGTCGACCACGCCCGGAACGGGAGCCCGAGGACGGTCGACGCGAGGGCGAGCACGCCGATGAACGCGAGCCCGGTGACCACCGGGCCCTGGCCGAGCCCGCGCGCCCAGGCGTCGAGCCACGCGAAGCCGCCCGCGAACCAGAACGCGAGCACCACCGCGAGGTCGAACGCGCCCCGCACGAGGCCGAAGCGGGTGCGGGTGGCGGTGTAGCGCCGCGCCCTGGCGTACTTCTCGTCGTCGAAGACGCCGGCGAACTCGGCCGGTGCCGCGGGGCTGAACGCGCGGGCGCTGAGCAGTCCGGAGACGGCGCCGAGGAGGTATTCGGCAACGAGGGCGACGAGGATGACGATGGCGAAGGTGTTCATGGCGTTTGGTCCGTGGGCCGGGTCCGATCCATCCCGAGAGGTTGCACGGTGATTGGCGACTCGGGTTCCATGATCACACACACCGGCGGCATCACGGGCCTGCGGGTCACCCACATGCTGAACATGCACATCAGCGACCTGCATCTCAGCGACTGACGGCCCGGCTCGCGCGGTCCGCCCGCCGGGGCCGGGCGCAGCCTCCAGCCCCGGCGCACACGCCCGCCGCCGCTCCATCCGCCGGTCACCTCCCGTGCCCGCGGATCAGTCCTTCCGGAGCACGGTGTCCCGTCGGCGTCAGGTGGATGAGGACTTCTCGACGTTCTTCATGAAGTCGGTGTCGATGGCAAGGCGGTCGTCGGCGACGTCCCACAGCTCTTCCGCGTAGGTGAGCTGGGGGCCGTGCACCAGCCACACGAACACCCCCTCCTGCTGCGCCGCCTCGACCGCGGGCATGAGGTCGCCGTCGCCGGAGATGACCGCGGCGTGGTCGATCTGCCGCTTGGCGGCGAGGCTGGCGATGTCGAGGCCGACCATCAGGTCGACCCGCTTCTGCTGGAAGATGGGCTTGCCCTGAGCGTCGATGCCGCGGTGCATGAGGCGGCCTTCGCGCACCTTGTAGCGCGGGAGGCGCTGCAACGCGTAGAAGAAGCGCTTCTTGCTGCTGAACCGGCGCTCCTCGTCCTCGGTGGGGGCGCCGCTCTGATAGGGCAGGCAGTCGTAGAAGTACGTGCGCAACAGGTCGAGCGGCTCCTCGGTGCGCTCGCCGATGGTGTTCCTGACCTCGTTGCTCAGCTTCCCGAAGTCCACCCAGGTGCGGAAGTGGTGCTCGGCGAGGTACGAGAGGTAGCCGCCGTCCACGAATATCGCGAGCTTTGCCAATTTCAGCGTCCCTATTTTGCTTTGCGTCGAATCGCCAGCCCGCCAATCGCCGCGTTCGACTCCGCCCGGCGCCCAACCCGGCCGGGGGGGGCTGCGCCCGGGCTGCGGGTGCAGACTCCGTGCCCGCGACGGACGACGGCGCCCGGCGCGGGTCGGACTGGCGCGACGAGCCCGCCGGTTCCGGCTGGAATGCACCAACGAATACTGCCGAGTCGCGGCTTTCGCTTACTTGCCCCTGTTACTGAACGCGGTCGCTGTTCACTTCGAACCCGGCCCCCTTTGTGGGAGCGCGGCTTCATCGGAGCGCGGCCGCGGCGTCCGCTCGTCTCCGGCGGCCGCCGGGACGCCGGAGATCAGCTCCCGGCCCGCGTGATCAGCCAGTAGGTGAACCAGCTCCGGATGCGCTCGAGCCGGTCGACGAGCAGCCACGGCTCGCCGGTCCGCGAGAGGCCGTGGCTCGACCGGGGATAGCGGACCAGCTCGGTCGGGACGCCCCGCTTCCTCAGGGCCATGAACCACTTCTCGCCGTCGCTGATCGGCGTGCGATGGTCGTTCTCCCCGTGGATGACGAGCGTGGGGGCCCGGACGCGCTCGACGTAGGTGATGGGCGACAGGCGGTCGTACCGTTCGCGCTCTTCCCACGGGGCGCCGCCGAACCCGAACTCGAGGAGGGCCTGCGCGTCGGACGAGCCGTAGAGGCTGGTCCAGTCGGCGATCGACCGGCTGGTGACGGCGGCCGCGAACCGGTCCGTGGTGGCGGTGAGCCAGTTGGTCATGAACCCGCCGTAGCTGCCTCCCGACACCCCGATGCGCCGGGCGTCGATGTCAGGATACGCCTCGAGCGCGGCGTCGACACCGGCCAGCAGGTCCCCCGCATCGATCTCGCCCCATCCTCCCGTGATCGAGTAGGTGAAGTCGTGCCCGTAGCCGGTGGACCCGCGCGGGTTGGCGTACAGCACGAAGAAGCCCGCGTTCGAGAGGATGTGGAAGGTCCGGAAGAAGTTGTTGCCGTAGGCGCCGTGCGGCCCGCCGTGAATCTTCAGGACCATCGGGTACTGGCGCCCCGGCTCGTATCCGACCGGCTCGATGATCCAGCCCTGGATCTCGGCCCCGTCGTCGGTCCGCCAGCGCAGCGGCGCCGTCGGCTGCAGGCTGAGGGGAGCGAGCCACGCGTCGTTGAACGAGGTCACCCGGCGCTGGCGGCTGCCGTCGCCGGTGTTGACGAAGACCTCGGCGGGGGCGGTGGGATCGGTCACCGTATAGGCGATGACGAGGCCGTCGCGGGTCGTCGAGACCGGCCCCACGTGCCGGTCGCCGCTCGTCACCTGCCGGATGAGGTCGCCCGTCTCCGTCACCTCGAAGAGGTGGCGGTTGCCGCGGATTCCGGCGAGGAACCGCACCGCGTCGCCGCGCGGGGTCCAGGCGGGGGGGCCGGGCCTCATGTCCCAGTCGCGGGTGAGGTTGCGGGGGATGCCGCGCAGGGTCCCGTCGGCGGCGATGTCGACCACCCGGATGTCCGTCGGCTCGCCCCGCCCGCGGCTGTGCAGGAACGCGAGCCGCCGTCCGTCGGGGGAGACGGCGGGGGCGGTCTCGTTGCCGGGGTCCGTGGTGGCTTTCCGGGGCTCGCCGCCGTCGCGCCCGACCACATAGATGTCGCTCGCGGCGGCGGGGGCGGTCTCGTCGTCCTGCCGCTCGTCGCCCGAGAAGTAGATGCGCTTGCCGTCGGCCGACCACACCGGCTCGCGCACGTCGAATCCCAGGTCGGTCCGCTGCGCCGCCTCGCCGCCCCCCGCCGGCACGACGAAGAGCTGGCGCCGGGGCCGGGCCGACGGATGGGGCAGCAGGGTCAGCGTGCCGTCGCGCTTGTAGCGCGCGGTGGTGATGACCCGGCCGTCGAAGCGGTTGGGGTCGAGGGTGCGGGTGACCGCGTCGGGTGCGACCCAGCCCGCGCGTTCCTGCCGTTCGTTCTCCTCGGGCTCGGGGGGTGCGACGTAGGCGATCCACGTCCCGTCGGGTGACCACGTCGGGGCGCCGCGGACGCCCTCGATGCGGTACGCCTCGCCGCCGGGGAAGGCGACCCGCGCGAACCATGTGTCTCCGGCGTCGCCCGCGTCGTCCCGTGGCGACTGGAAGCTCAACAGCCGGCCGTCAGGCGACCAGCGCGGCCCGCTCGCCTCCCGCGTCGGGTCGGTGAACCGGAACGGCTCGCCCTCGGGCCGGCCGCTGCGGAGCTGCTGCATCCAGATCTCGCGGTGCCGCCGGTTCCGCTCTTCGACGACGGTGGTGACGGTGAAGGCGACGAGGCCGCCGTCGGGGGAGATGGCGACCTCGTCGACGCCGACCTCCGCGTAGTAGTCGGCAGGCAGCAGACCCCGCGTCTGGGCCGCGGCCGGAGCGCCCATGCCCGGGAGGCCGATGGCCCAGCTCAGGGCGCAGATGGAGGCGAGTCGGAGCGTTCCCGAGGCGGGGATCCCGACGACAGGCCGATGATGCATGTGGCCTCCAGGGGACGAGCGGCTACTGCCCGCCCCCCGCGTTCTCTTCCGCCCGGGAACCCGCCATCATGTTCATCATGCCGTAGTTGCCCTCGTGGCAGGCGAACTCGAACATCGGCCCGTCCGACCGTGCGTAGGGCAGGGCCCCCGACCATGGCCGCGTCCACGTCTCGCGGTCGTCGACGGTGAACTCGTAGTCGAGGGTGTCGGGGCCGGTGCGCGTGAAGCGCTCGGTCACGCGCGCCGCCTCGCTGAGGTCGCCGCGCGACAGCGAGTGCTCGGGCCGGGCCCACCGGCGGATGAACGGCTGGCGCAGGTTCGTGGTCTCGACCACCAGGGTGTCGCCGTCCCAGCGGCCGCGCGAGCTGCCCGCGAACTGCCGGACGCCGGCCGGGAGATGCGGGCGGTCGTCGAGGAAGATGACCCGCAGGTCGTGGATGTGCTCCTGCAGGATGACCACCCGGTCGGGCGTCTGCAGAAAGTGGTAGTTGTTGTTGTAGCCGGTCGGAATGGACGGGATGCCGCGGTACCAGAGGCAGCGCTCGCTGAGGCCCATCTGCTCGGGCCCGTCGGCGGGGACCCGGCCCTGGCGGATGTCGGCGATGCGCACCGACTCGGGCGAGGTGATGCGGGCCAGCGCCTCTGCGGTCAGGGGCGGGAGCCGGCCGTTCTCCGGGTCGGTGATGAGGGACGTGCGCGCGGTCCCTACCACCGACGTGCTCTGCTCGGTCCAGAAGCTGTTGTAGGCGCCGACGTTGCCGCCCACGGGGAGGGGTTCGGTCCTGACCTCGCTCGGCGCGTTCTGCTGGTCCACGCGCTCCTGAGCCTGCTGCTCGAGCGCCGCCACTTCCTCGGCGTTCAGGAACGCCTGGTCCGCCCGGTCGGCGGGGCGTTCCAGCGGGGTGATGGTGGCGTTGTTCCAGATGCCCTGCAGGTCGGGGTCGCCCCACGGCGTCCGGGGCGCGGCGTAGTCCGCCGCCGGGGGTTGCGCCGAGGCGGGCGGCGCCGCCGCGATCGGTGCGGCCAGCACCGCCGCCGCGAGCGCCGCCGGCAGCGTGAACAGTCGTCGGCTCATCTCGGAAACCTCCTTGCCGTCCGACTTCCGCGGACGGGTCCAGAACAGAATATACCCCGCCCCTGCTCGCCGACGGTACTTTCGCCCGGCGGTTCGCAGCGTCGAGAGTCTCGCGCCGGGGAACTTCCAACGCCCCTCGGGGCAATCGGTCGGGCGCTTGCTCTCGGCCGGCGACACTGCAATCATGGATCCATGCAGACCACGCTGCGCAGAAGGGTCGCCGGGCCGGGGCTCGCCCTCGCCGTGTGGCTGGGGGCGGCCCCGCCCCTCGGCGGGAGCACGCAACCGATACGGGCCCGAGAGGCGATGGTCGTCTCGCAGGACGCCATCGCCTCGGGGGTCGGGGCCGAGGTGATGCGCGAGGGCGGGAACGCCGTCGACGCCGCCGTCGCCACCGCCTTCGCTCTCGCCGTGACCTACCCCACCGCCGGCAACATCGGTGGGGGCGGCTTCCTCGTCTATCGTCCTGCCGAGGGCGAGCCCGCCGCCTACGACTTCCGGGAGATCGCGCCGGCGGGGTCGTCGCCCGCGATGTTCCTGCGGGACGGCGAGTACGACCCGGTGGCGCACCACAACTCCCATCTCGCGGTGGGGGTGCCGGGGACGGTGGCGGGGCTGCACCTCGCCTGGACCGAGCACGGGAGCCTGCCCTGGGCGAGGCTGGTCGCGCCGGCGGTGCGGCTGGCCCGCGAGGGCTTCGCGGTGTCCGACGCCCTGGCCCGGTCGCTGGCCGGGGTGCTGCCGCGCATGGCCCCGTACCCGGCGTCGGTGGCCCAGTTCTCGAAGGACGGCGAGCCCTGGGCGGCGGGCGAAGTGCTGCGCCAGCCGGACCTCGCGCGGACCCTGGAGCGCATCGCGGTGGAGGGCCCCGACGGCTTCTACCGGGGCGAGACGGCGGCCCTCGTCGAGCGCGAGATGGCGGCGAACGGCGGCATCATGACGCGCGCGGACCTCGCCGCCTACCGCGCGGTGCGCCGGGCGCCCATCAGGGGCGCCTACCGCGGCTACGAGGTGCTCTCGATGCCCCCCATCAGCTCGGGGGGGACCGCGATCGTCCAGATGCTCAACATCCTGGAGCACGACGACCTCGCGGCGTCGGGGTTCGGGTCGGCCGCGACCGTCCACCTGATGATCGAGGCGATGCGGCGCGCCTACGCCGACCGCGCGCGCCACCTCGGCGACCCCGCGTTCAACCCCGCGATGCCGATCGAGCGTCTGACCTCGAAGGCCTACGCGGCGGAGCTGCGGCGGACCATCGACGCCGACCGGGCGTCGACCTCCTCGCCCGATTCCTTCGAGTGGCCGCGCGAGGGCGGCGAGACGACGCACCTGTCGGTGGTCGACGGCGCCCGCAACGCGGTGTCGCTGACCTACACCCTCGAGCAGGGCTACGGGTCGAAGATCACGGTGCCGGGGGCGGGGTTCCTGCTGAACAACGAGATGGGCGACTTCAACGCGGGCCCCGGCATCACCACCGACTTCGGGCTCATCGGGACCGGGCCCAACCTCGCCGAGCCCGGCAAGCGCATGCTGTCGAGCATGTCGCCGACCATCGTGACCCGGGACGGGCGCCTCGTCCTCGTGACGGGAAGCCCCGGCGGGCGGACCATCATCAACACCGTGCTGCAGACGATTCTCAACGTCGTCGACCACGGCATGAACGTGCAGGAGGCGGTGGACGCGCCCCGCATCCACCACCAGTGGCTGCCCGACGCGACCCGCTACGAGCGTTGGGGGCTGTCGCCCGACACCCTGGCCCTGCTCGAGGCGCGGGGCCACACGATGGTCGAGACGCGGGTGCAGGGGGCGGTGTCGGCCATCTACTACGACGCCGAGACGGACGTGCTGGAGGGGGCCGAGGACCGGCGCCGGACCAGCGCCGCCGTCGGCTTCTGATGGGCGGGCGGATGTGAGTCAGTGTGAGTCCGCCCCGGGGGGATGGGCGCGGTATCGTGACCGACCGCGCGGGAACGGAGTCGCCGCGCAATGGGCTCCGGCCCGCGGAACAGGAGACGAGAATGGCGATTGCCGAGGTGTTGCTGCCGGAGTTCGATCAGGAGGCGGCGGGGGTGCGGAGGACGCTGGAGCGGGTGCCCGCCGACAAGTTCGAGTGGCGGCCCCATGAGAAGTCGGGGACCATGATCTGGCTCGCCGGTCACCTGGCGAACCTGCCGCAGTGGGCGGTGCTGACCATGGCGGACGACGAGCTGGACCTCGCCCCCGGCGGCGAGTCCATGCCCCTGCCCCCGACGCCGGTCTCGGTCGATGATCTCGTGGCCACCTTCGACCGGCACGCGGCGGCGGCGCGGGCCGCCCTGGCGGCGGCGAGCGACGCCGACTTCATGAAGCCGTGGTCGCTGCTGAACAACGGCACGGTGCTGATGACCCTGCCCAAGGCCGCCGTGATCCGCAGCTTCGTGATGAATCACCTGATCCACCACCGCGCCCAGCTCGGCGTCTACCTGCGGATGAACGACGTACCCGTGCCGTCGATCTACGGGCCGTCGGCCGACGAGGCCCCGCCGGGGTTCTGAAAGCGGCCGGGGAAGACGGCGGGGCGCGCGTGGAGTACGACTACCATCCCCGGGTTCTCGAGGCGCTGGCCGGGTTCGGTCTGCGCCCCCGCCCGTCGACGCCGCCGTCGCTCGCCAAGGAGTTCGTGAACGACCTCTACCGCCACGAGCTGCGGCGGCTGCGCCGGCAGCTTCGCTCGCGCGAGATTCCCAAGGAAGGCTACGCCGACCGGGTCGTGGCCCTGCGGAAGAGGTACTTCCTGCTGTCGATCCGGCTCGATCTCTGGGCGCGCCCGGCGCGCGCGTGAAGCCGCCGGCGGGCGGCGGTCAGGCGATGGTGACCTCGGGCGACAGATAGACGTCCTGGATCGCGTTGAGGAGCGCGACGCCCTCCGCCATCGGGCGCTGGAACGCCTTGCGGCCCGAGATGAGCCCGGTGCCGCCGGCCCGCTTGTTGACGACCGCCGTCTTCACCGCCTCCTTCAGGTCGCTCTCGCCCGACGAGGCCCCGCCCGAGTTGATGAGCCCGGCGCGGCCGAGGTAGCAGTTGGCGACCTGGTAGCGGGTGAGGTCGATGGGGTGACCGGTGGTCAGGGCCTCGTAGACCCGCTTGTGGGTCTTGCCGAACCCGAGGGCGGGGTAGCCGCCGTTGGTCTCGGGCAGCTTCTGCTTGATGATGTCGGCCTCGATGGTCACGCCGAGGTGGTTGGCCTGCCCGGTGAGGTCGGCCGCGGTGTGGTAGTCGGCCTCGGGGGTCCTGAACGCGGCGTTGCGGAGGTAGCACCACAGCACCGTGAACATGCCCAGCTCGTGGGCCTGGTGGAAGAGCTCGGAGACCTCCTGGAGCTGCCGCCGCGACTCCTCGGACCCGAAGTAGATGGTGGCCCCGACCCCCATCGCCCCCATGTCGAACGCCTGCTCGACGCTCGCGAACCGGATCTGGTCGTAGGCGTTGGGGTGGGAGATGAACTCGTTGTGGTTGAACTTGAGGATGAACGGGATCTTGTGGGCGTAGCGGCGCGACAGGGCCCCGAGCACCCCGAGGGTCGACGCCACCGCGTTGCAGCCGCCCTCGATGCCGAGCCGGACGATGTTCTCGGGGTCGAAGTAGGCGGGGTTGGGCGCGAACGAGGCGCCCGCGGAGTGCTCGATGCCCTGGTCGACGGGCAGGATCGAGACGTAGCCGGTGCCCGCGAGCCTTCCCGCCCCGAACATCGCCTGCAGGCTCGTCAGCACCCGGGCCGGACGGTCCGACAGGGCGCAGCAGCGGTCGACGAAGTCGGGTCCCGGCAGGTGCAGGTCGGCCGCCGGAATCGTCCGGCAGCGATGCTCGAGCAGGGACGCGTCGTCGCCGAGCAGTTCGACTATGGCGTCCAGTCCCGACGCCTGACGTTCGACAGTTCCAGTGGTCACGCGCGTATTTTCCGCTGCCCGGCGGGAGATTACAAGGCGGCGCGGGCGGAGAGCGCGTCGCCGGCCTCGCCGTTCCTCTCTGTCCTTGGGGGGCGTGCGCCGGCGCCGGCGGACCCGCTGCGGCCCGTCATCGACCCGCGGCCCTGGTGCTCGTTTCCGGTTTCTGTGCCGTGCGGCCGGATCGGCGCGGTATACTGAGGGTTTGTTTGTCGTCGTGAACGCCTGCCGATGGGAGCATCCGATGCGCGAGCACCTTCTCTTCACCTACAAGTTCAACCTCGGCCATCTGGAGTCGCTGGTCAAGGACCTCAGCGACGAGCAGATGGTCCAGCAACCGCACGGGGTGGTGAACCACCCGGCCTGGACCCTGTGCCATCTCGCCTCGGCGTCGAACTACACCGGGAAGGTCCTCGGCCTGGAGTCGACCTTCCCGCCGGAGTGGGAGGAGGCGGGCAAGACCGGCGGCGCGCCCGGCGGCGACGCGTCGAAGTACCCGTCGAAGGACGCCCTGCTGGCCGAGCTGAAGAAGCAGCACGAGCGCGTGGCCGAGGCGGTGGCCGCTGCCGACCCCGCGGTCTTCGCCAAGGAGCACCCCGACGAGGGCACCCGCAAGTACTTCCCCACCGTCGGGGACTTCGTCGACTACCTCCTTTCGGCCCACGAGGCCAACCACATCGGCCAGATTGCGGCGTGGCGGCGCGCCATGGGGCTGGCGTCGGACGCGGGTTAGGCAGTTTCGCGCGCTCCTGCGGCGCCGGCCGGATCCGGGGAACACCGGGCCGGTGAACGGATTCGGGGGGGCGCCCGCGCCCGCGAGCTCCGGTCGCCGACGTCGCGGCCCGGCGCGATCGCGGGGCGCCGTTGGAGCGGCTTCGGCAGATATCGTCGTCCGCTCTCTGCGAGGATTCAGGCCATGACCGAGAAGACCGGGGCGCCGCCGGCGTCCGCTTCCTCTGCCGCCCGCCCGCCCGCGATGGCGCCCTTCGTCCCGGACCTGCTGGAGCACGGCGCGCCCGTGAAGGGTGTTCCGCAGACGCTGGACAAGCGGCTGTTCGTGCAGCTCCACGTGTTCACCGGATGCGTCGACACGGTTCCGGTCGTCGACCTCGTGCGGGAGAGCGGCCTCGAGGCGGCTGTCTACGCCAACCTGAACGACCCGCGCGGAGTCGGCGTGGTGCTGATGTCCGAGGACCCCGCGCTCTTCGCCGAGGCGGCGCGGGGCCTGCTGGCGGGGCCGGTCTTCCGGACCTTCACCCCGCTGCCCGACTTCACCATGCTCGGCCGCACCTACGCGAGCGGCCGCGAGGCGGACCTCGACGACTTCCTCCTGCGCCGGGTCCGGCGCTGTGTCCTGAACCCCGCGCACCCGTGGGGCATCTGGTACCCGCTGCGCCGCATCGGGGCCTTCAACCGCCTGCCGCGCGGCGACCAGGGCCGCATCCTGATGGAGCACGGCACCGTCGGGCGAGGCTACGGCGAGCGGGGCCTCGCCGTCGACGTGCGCCTCGAGTGCCACGGCCTCGACCGCGACGACAACGAGTTCGTCATCGGCCTCATCGGTCCCGAGCTCCACCCCCTGTCGAAGCTCGTCAAGGACATGCGTCCCACTGTCCAGACCTCGGAGTACATCCGCGACATGGGCCCGTTCTTCGTCGGCCGCGTCCTCTATCAGGCGCCCGTGCCCGAATCGGCGCGGGCCGACGCCGCCGGGTACTGACTGCGGGGTCGGGGGGCCTTCCCATCACGGCCAGAGACGTCCCGCCGCCGTCGCCGCCGCGAAGTCGGGTGCCGGCCAGACGTCGATGCCGTCGCTGGAGCGGAAGGGGCGTTGGCCCGTGTAGACGAGCACCCGCCGCACGAGCCGCGGCAGCGTCTCGATTGCGCGCAGGCCCTTCAGCAGGCTCGTGTGATAGCGGCTCGCGGCCTTCACCTCTATCGCCAACAGCTCCTTTCCCCGTTGCAGGAGCAGATCGACTTCGACCGCCGTCTGGTACGGAGCCCAGTACCAAATCTGGTCGCAGAGGTCCTGCACTTCCGCGTGGGCGCGCAGTGTGGTGAGCACCCAGCTCTCCAGCAGCGGGCCGCGTTCTTCCGCCGCGACGTCGCCGAGCTGGCGCTTGGCGGCGCGCACGACGCCGGGGTCGACCCAGTACAGCTTGGGTGATTTCCGCTCGCGCACGCGCACCCGGGCCTCGTAGGCGGGCAGACGGCAGACCAGCAGGGTGTCCTCCAGGATGTCGAGATACCCCTGCACGGTGCTGCGGGCGACGCCGGCGTCCCGTGCGATGCTCGTGACGTTGACGACCTGGCCGTTGAACAGCGCCGCGACGGGCAGGAAACGGACGAAGCCCGGCAGGTTGCGCACGAGCGCCTCGGCCCGGATTTCCTCCCGCAGATAGAGTTGGGCGTAGGCTTCGAGGACCGCGCGGGGGGCGTTGCTCGTCCAGACCAGCGGCACCGACCCGTAGCGCAGGACCCGGTCGAGGTCGAACTCGGCGCCGAGCTCCGCCGCGGTCAGGGGGAACATGGTCTGCTTGAGCGCGCGCCCGGCCAGGAGGTTGGTGCCCGCCGCCTTGAGTTTGCGGGCGCTCGACCCGAGCAGCGCGAACGACAGGCGCCGGGTCTCGATGAGCCGGTGGACCTCGTTGAGCAGCGCCGGCAGCCGCTGGACCTCGTCCACGACCACCCGCGCGCCGGGTGGGAGATGCGCGATGGACTGCCCGAAGAGGGAAGGGTCGGCCAACAGGTCCTGGTAGAGGCGCTCGTCGAGCAGGTCGATGTAGGCAGCGTCATCGAACGTCGCGCGCGCCCAGGTGCTCTTGCCGACGCCGCGCATGCCGAACAGGAAGAAGCTCTGCCGGGCGGGTTCGGTCAGGCGGTCGTAGGTGGACATGTCGTCGTCGTTAATCCGCGAAAAATGACGACAGCATAGTCGTTTGTCTCCGACCCGTCCAGGAGTCCGCCACCGTCCGCGGTGTCGGTCGAGTACAGAGGCGGAGCGCGGATCGTGGGGCGTGGGCATGACGCTGCCGGCCCCCGCCGAACCAGCGGGAGGAGGCGGGAGGAGGCGGACCGTGCCGCCGGTGCTCAGGGCGGGCGCGGATCGAGGGGCAGGGGCGCGCTGACGCGCTGAAGTGCCATGAAGTGCTCCGGCCGTCACGGACTTGTGAAATAATGAGCGGTCGCTGTCGTCAATAGTTGGAGAAGCGGGTGCGGGCGCGCGAGCGAGGGGCTCGGACCTGCAGCACCGTCGGGGGTGCCGTAGCGGGTTCGGCCCGCAAGCGGCCGTCGTCGACCGCGAGGGAGGACTGACGTGAGAACCACCACATTCGTCGCCGCGTTCGTGCTGAGCTCGGCCGTGCTGGCGTTGCCGGGCGGCGCCGCCGCCCAGGGGACCGAAGCCCCCACGTTCGCCAGCGACGTCGCGCCGATCCTGTACCGGTCTTGCGTGAACTGCCACCGGCCCGGCGAGATCGCGCCGATGTCCCTGATCAGTTACCAGGAGGTGCGGCCGTGGGCGCGGTCCATCCGGGAGAAGGTCGAGACCCGCGCCATGCCCCCGTGGCACCTCGACCGGCGGCTGGGCATCCAGAGCTTCAAGAACGACCCGTCGCTGACCGACGACGAGATCGGCACCATCCTGGCCTGGGTCGACGCCGGGGCGCCGCAGGGCAACCCCGCCGACACCCCCACGCCGCCGGAGTTCGCGCCGGCCGACTCGTGGCAAATCGGCGATCCCGATCTCGTGGTGCAGTTCCCGACCTACACGGTGCCCGCGGCCGGCCCCGATCTGTTCGGGAACCTGTTCACGGAGATGGGGCTCGACGAGGACCGCTACATCACCGCCATCCAGACCCGGCCCGTCGGCGACAAGGCCCGGCAGGTGGTGCACCACGCGCTGTCCTACGCGGTCGACCCGAACGGGGACGAGGCGGACATGAGCGGCGGGCTCTTCCTCGTCGAGTACGCGTCGGGCAAACTGGCCGAGATCTACCCGCCCGACTCCGGGCTCTTGCTGCCGGGGGGCAGTCAGGCGCGGCTCAGCTACCACCTCCACTCGGTCGGCGAGGAGATCGACGCCAACGTCGAGCTGGGCATCAACTTCCTGCCGGCAGGCGAGACGCCCCGGTTCATCCGCTACTCGCGGCAGCTCGGGGGCTCGCAGAACGTCGTCACCGGCGTCCTCGACCTGCCCGCTGGCGAGGTGTCGCGCTCGGACGGCTACGCCCGCTTCAACAACGCGGCCCGCATCACGATGTTCCAGCCCCACATGCACATGTTGGGCATCTACCAGTGCATCGAGTTCATCTACCCGACCCAACCGGTTCGGGCCGAGACGGTGAACTGCGCGGGCTTCGACTACAACTGGCACATGAACTACAACTACGCCGACGATGTCGCGCCGCTGATTCCCGCCGGGACCATCCTGCACGTGTCGAGCTGGTTCGACAACTCGGCCGCCAACCGGGGCAACGTCGACCCGAGCAACTGGGTGGGCAACGGCGGGCGCACCATCGACGAGATGGGCTTCGCCTGGATCGGATGGCACGACCTGACCGACGAGGAGTACGAAGCGGCGGTGGCCGAGCGGCAGGCGGCGCGGGAACGCACCGACGACGAGTGATCGCGCGGCCCGTGGAAAAGCGTCGTGCCGGCGTCCTCTCCGCACCACCGTGCGGGCGGCTCCGGCCGAGATGAAACCGGCGCGGGGCGGTGGAGATGTTTCCGCCCCGCGCCGGCCCTGTCAGAGACAGCCATAGAGCCATGTTGAACCGGTCGAGACGATTCACGCCGTTGCTGGCGCTGGCCGTGGTCGTCGGCGCCGCCGCCGACGGGCGCGCGCAGGCCGACCCGCAGAACTTCCTGTTCAGCGAGGGGCAGACGATCCAGCCGTTCTTCGACGGCTGGTCGCACCATCCCGACGGCGGCTTCGAGATGCACTTCGGTTACCTGAACCGGAACTACGTCGAGGAGCTGCACGTTCCGGTCGGCGCCGCCAACCGGATGGCGCCGGGAGAGCCCGATCAGGGACAGCCGACCTACTTCTACCCGCGCACCCACCGCCGGATGTTCAGCGTGCGGGTGCCGGCCGACTGGGGCGACCGGAGGCTCGAGTGGCAGGTCACCGTGAACGAGCAGACCTACCGCGCCGTCGGCTGGCTGCAGCCCGAGTGGGAGATCTTCGCCAACCCCGCCGCGGCCCGGGCCGGTGGGCAGGGGGACAACCGGCCCCCGACGCTGGTCGTCACTGCGCCGCCGGTAGCGGCCGCCGGCGAGTCGGTGACCCTGAGCGCGGCGGTGACCGACGACGGTCTGCCCCCGCCGCGGCGCCGGGGCGGGGGCGGGCGCAGGACGCTCGATACGTTCCAGGCGCGGCCCGGCGAGCCGACCCTGCCTGTCAACGTGCCGCAGATCCAGACGTCGGCCCGCAAGCGTCCGCTCCGCACCCCGGTGGAGGGGGTCACCGTCACGTGGACGCAGTTGCGGGGCGCCGCCGGCGTGACCCTGGAGTCCGAGGACGACGCGCCGGACGGCTCGGCCGTGGTGACCGCGGTCTTCCCGAGTCCCGGCGAGTACCTCTTCCGGGTGGAGGCGTCCGACACCCTCGCCACTGCGGCGGAAACGGTCAGCGTGGCCGTACGGTAGCCGTCTCGCGTGTCCTTCCCCGACCTCCGCGCGTTCCTCGACCGCCTCCGGCGCGATCGAGATCTCGTGCGGATCGACGCGCCGGTCGAACGCGCGCTCGAGGCGGCCGAGATTCATCGCCGCGTCGTGGCGGCGGGCGGCCCCGCCCTGCTGTTCACCAACGTCGCCGACGCCGACTTCCCGGTCGTGACGAACCTGTTCGGCGCCGCGCGCCGGGCCGAGCTGGCGTTCGGCGAGCGGCCCCGGCGTCTCATTCGCCGGCTCGTCGAGCTCGTCGAGACCCTCATGCCCCCCACGCCGTCCCGGCTGTGGGGCGCCCGCGACGTCGGGGCCGAACTGCTCCGGACAGGGATGCGGCGGGGCCGGCGAGGGCCGGTGATGGACGTGGTGACGAGTGACGTGCGCCTCGACCGCCTCCCCGCGCTGACGACCTGGCCCGAGGACGGCGGCCCGTTCATCACCCTGCCCGCGGTGTTCACCGAGCATCCCGACGGGCACGGCCACAACCTGGGGATGTACCGCCTCCAGATCCACGACGCCCGGACCACCGGGATGCACTGGCAGATCGGCAAGGGCGGCGGCTTCCACTATGCGGTGGCCGAGGGTCGGGGCGAGGCCCTGCCCGTCACCGCCTTCCTCGGCGGGCCGCCGGCGCTGATTCTCGCCGCGGTGGCGCCCCTGCCCGAGAACGTGCCCGAGCTGATGCTGGCGTCGCTCATCGCGGGCGAGCGCCTGCCGCTGGTCGACGGCCTGGGGCCGCACCGGGTGCCGGCCGGCGCCGAGTTCGCCCTGATCGGGTCGGTTCCCCCCGGCGTGCGCCGGCCCGAGGGGCCGTTCGGCGACCACTACGGGTACTACTCGTTGCGCCACGACTATCCGGTGTTCCAGGTCGACCGCGTCGCGCGGCGGCAGGACGCGATTCTCCCCGCCACCGTCGTCGGCAAGCCCCGGCAGGAGGACTTCTACATCGGCGATCTGCTCCAGGAGCTGCTGTCGCCGCTGTTCCCGGTCGTGATGCCCGCCGTCGAGCAGCTCTGGTCGTACGGCGAGACCGGCTATCACTCGCTGTCGGCGGCCGTCGTCAAGCAGCGCTACGCGCGCGAGGCGATGGCCAGCGCGTTCCGCATTCTCGGCGAGGGTCAGCTCTCGCTCACCAAGTTCCTGCTCGTGACCGACCAGCCGGTCGACCTGCGGGACTTCCGCGCGACGCTCGAGCACGTCCTCGCCCGCACCCATCCCGAGACCGATCTCTACGTGTTCTCGAATCTGTCGATGGACACCCTCGACTACACCGGGCCGGCCGTGAACCACGGCTCGAAGGGCGTGTGGCTGGGGCTCGGCGATCCCGTCCGCGAGCTGCCCGGGACGTTCTCGGCGGCCGAGCTGCCGGCGTCGGTCGACGAGGTCCGGGTGTTCTGCCGCGGTTGCCTCGTCGTGGGCGGGGCGTCGGCGGCCGACGACCCCGACCTGCCGGCGCGGGTGGCGTCCTGCCCCGCGTTCAGCGGCTGGCCGCTGGTGGTCGTCACCGACGACGCGGACCGAGCCGCCCGCAGCGCCATGAACTTCCTGTGGACGACGTTCACCCGGTTCGAGCCCGCCGCCGACATCCACGCTGCGTCCACGCGCGTGGTGCGCAACCACCTCGCCCGCTCGATCCCCATCGTCATCGACGCGCGGCTGGCGCCGACGTTCCCCGACGAGCTGACCTGCCGCCCCGACGTGGCCGCGACCGTCACCCGCCGCTGGGCCGAGTACTTCCCCGCCGGGAACGTCGAGATGGGCGACGCCGAGCGCGGTCATCTCGACTGAACCGGGGCGGCGCGGCGGCGGTTGCGCCCGACGGCGGTTTCTTCGTCGCCAGGCAGGAGACGATCGATGCTCACGCTCAGGAACCCGTGGCGGCACTCTCGCGGCACACTACCTCCCGGGCATCGCGCCCGGGCGGGGTCGAGACCGACCCGGCGAACGGCGCTGTCGGTGAGTCTGTCTCTGGTCCTCGCGCTGGCGGTCTCTGCCCGCGCCCACCAGCAGGACGTCGAACGCGAGAACCTCACCGGCATCCGCGACGTCAACGTCGTGGTCGCCGACCTCGCCGCCGACGCCGAGGCGGCGGGGCTCACCCGGAGCGGCGTCCTCGATGCGGTCGAACGGCGCCTCGATGAATGCGGGGTCCGGCTGGGGAGCTCGCGGCAGGCGGCCGACCTGTACGTCGACATCACCACCCACCGCGGGTCCACCGGGCTCTACGCCTACTATGCCCGCGTCTCGGTGCAACAGCTCGCCACCATCGAGGGCAACCAGTTCCGCGCCTACGTCGACACCTGGGACATGGCCAGCCTGGGCGCCACCGGCGGCGCCAACCTGCCGCGGGTCGTGGAGGTCGTGCTGCAGATCGTGGACCTGTTCTGCGACGACTACTTCGCGGTGAACGATCCCCGGCGGTGACCGGCGCCCCCGGTCGTCCCGAAGGAAGGAGGCGCCGGCGACGGTCACCTGCGCCGAAACCAGGTCACCATTCCTCCGAACACGGTCACAATCGCCAAGGCCATCACCGCCACGATCCGAGCTGACTTCTCTGTCTTGTTCGAGCCCTCCCTGCGGTCGCTCATCAACGCCCCGGCGTCTTTCGGCAATCTGGATCGCCACACCGTTCGCGTCGAGTAGCCGGTGTCGCCGATTCGCCGAGTTCGCCGGGGGCGTACTCCAAGAAAGTGCTCCTGCGACGATGCGATCCGCTTGCTCGCCATTGCCGAACGCGGGCCGTCGCACGGCCGCGGGTCGGGAGCGCCGACGCCGTCCGCTCCGGGGGAATAAGCGGGCGGGCCCAGCGGTCATTGTCAACAGTGACCGGCGAGCCGCGGACGGGCCGCCGGACCGGGCCGCCGGCGGGGAGCCGGCGCGGCATGCCGCCCGGTTTCTTTCGTGACCGCATGACGGGTCCGGCGTGCGACGGGCGCGGGTCGAGACCGAATGGAGAGACGACGATGAAGGTGCTGAACCTGTGGAAGACGACGTGGATGGTCACCGCCCTGGGGCTGGCGGGGATGTTCGTGGTGGCGGAGGTGGCGTGGAGCCAGCCGGGCGACGGCCGGAGCGAGCGGGTTGGCCGTGGCCGCCCGGGCGCCGTGGCGCTGCCGTTGGGCCAGCTCGGTCTCGACGACGAGCAGCAGGAGGTCGTGCGCGGGGTGCTGGCGGAGAGCCGCGAGGCGCTGCGGGAGGCGGGGGAGCGGGTGCGGGCGTCGCGGGAGGCGCTTCGCGACGCGGTCGGGACCGGCGGTGATGTCGACGAGGATGCGATCCGGGCCGCGGCGGTCGAACTGGGAGCGGCGCAGGGCGCGGTGGCTCTTGCGAGGGCGACGGCGCGCGCACAGATCTGGGAGGTGCTGACGCCTGACCAGCGGACCGCAGCCGAGGTGATACAGACAGCGCGGGAACAGCGGATGGAGGAGCGGCGAGAGCGCCTCGGCGAGCGCCGCGAGCGGCTGGCGGAACGCCGGGGCCGCGGGGAGGAGCGCCGGGAACGTCGGGGCCGCGGGGAGGGTCGTCGGGGCCGCGGACGCGACCAATAGAAATAGACCAGGGAGCCCGTGGCGGAGTTCTTTCCGTCTTTCGCCGCGAGCAGTTGGTTGCCGGCGATCCTCGTATTCGAACGGCGCAGTCCCGCCCGGGGGCTGCGCCGTTTTCTTGTGCCGTTCCGCGGCCGCGTTCCCCGGCCCGGTCGCGCAATCGCCGGCGCCGGGGCTGCGCCCGTCACTGGTCGGCGCCGGCGAGGTCGGCTTTCATCTGCTGCCAGGCCTGCCGCGCCTCCTCCACCGAGCCCTCGTCCTCGATGGTGGTGATGTCGCCGGGGTCGCGATCGAGGATGACCGCCCGCAGCACCCGGCGCATGATCTTGCCGCTGCGCGTCTTCGGCAGCATCGACACGAAGTTCAGTTCGCCCACCACCGCGATGGGCCCGAGCTCGCGTCGGATCGTCTCTATCAGGGCGCGGCGCAGGTCGTCGGATGGCGCCTCCTGCTGCTTGAGGAGGACGAAGGCCGAGATGACCTCGCCGCGGGTCTCGTCGGGCCGGCCCACGACGCCGCACTCGGCCACTGCGGGGTGTTTCAGGCACGCGCTCTCGACTTCGATGGTCCCGATGCGGTGGGCCGCGATCTTGATGATCTCGTCGGCGCGGCCGCCGAACCACAGGTAGCCGTCCTCGTCGACGTGGGCGGAGTCGCCGCTGAAGTAGACCCCCGGAATCTTCTGCCAGTAGTCGCGGCCGTAGCGCTCGGGCTCGCCCCAGAGCGAGGCGGTCAGTCCCGGGAACGGGCGCCTGAGCACCATGATGCCCTTCTCGCCGGGCTCGCACGGGGCGCCGTCGCCGCGCACGATGGCGGCGTCGATGCCCGGAAGGGGCAGGGTCGCCGACCCCGGCTTGATGGGCAGCATCGCGAGCCCGTAGGGGTTACCGAACACGGGGCCGCTCGTCTCGGTCTGCCACATGTGGTCGATGACGGGGATGCGCCCCCCGAGGACGGTGTTCTGCAGCCAGTCCCACGCGGGCGGGTTGAGGACCTCGCCGGCCGAGAAGATGCGCTCGACCCGGGCGTGGTCGACGCCCTGGAGGGGCGCGTCGCCGTAGCGCATGAGGGCGCGGATGGCGGTGGGCGACGTGAAGATGCCGGTGGCCCCGATCTCCTCCACCACCGCCCGCCACGTGCTGTCGGGCTCGGGATGGTCGAGGGCCCCTTCGAACACCACCGTGGTGCAGCCGACGAGGAGGGGGGCGTAGACCATGTAGCTGTGGCCGACGATCCAGCCGATGTCCGACGTCGCCCACCACACGTCGCTCTGCCGCATCCCGAAGCACCAGCGGGCCATGCTCGCGATGTGCACCTGATAGCCGCCGTGGGTGTGGACGGCGAGCTTGGGCCGGGCCGTGGTCCCCGACGTGGCGAGGATGAACGCCGGCTCGTTCGCCTCCATCGACACCGGGTCGCTGTCGTGGCCGGCCGCCCCCGCGAGGAAGTCGTCCCACGACATCTCGCGGGCGGGGTCGAGGGGCGGCGTCGGGTCGGCCCGCTGCAGCACGACCACCCGCTCGACGGGATGCCCCGGCGCGCGCAGGGCGGCGTCGACGATCGGCTTGAGCGGCACGTCCTTCCCCTTCCGGAACGTGACATCGGCCGTGAACACCACGCGCGAGCCGCTCGCGCCGATGCGGTCGGCGAGGGCCTGGGCCCCGAAACCCGCGAACACCACCGAGTGGATGGCCCCGATGCGCGCGCACGCCAGCATCAGGAACACGGCCTCGGGGCAGGTCGGCATGGAGAGGGTCACCCGGTCGCCCTTCCCGACCCCCAGGGCGCGCAGCGCCGCCGCGACCCGCGTCACGTGGAACTGGAGCTGCGCGTAGGTGCAGACCATCCGCCCGCCCCGCTCGTTCAGGTACACGAGGGCGGCGCGCCCGCCTTCGCCCGCCGCGACGTGGTGGTCGACGGCGTTGTGGGCGAGATTGGTCTGCGCGCCCACGAACCAGCGGAACGTCGGCGGGTCGGGTGCGTAGACCTGGTCCCAGGTCCGGAACCACGGCAGACGGCGGGCCGCGCGTTCCCAGAAGCCCTCGGGGTCGCGGTGTCCCTCGTCAATCCAACGCTGCACGATCGGGGGGATGATCTGCATGGTCTCGTTCTCTCACAAGTTGACAGCCGTCGTGGGAAGCCCGCGTTGCGCCGCGCGCAGGGGCGCCGGCGGACGCCGAGCCGCCCGTCCGACGAGGCGCAACGAGGGGCAAGTTGAGCATGGGCGACCGAACCACCCAACCGGACGTCGGCGCCGGTTACGGCAACTGACGCCCGCCCGGCCGGGTTGCGCGCCAATCGGAACCGAAGGCGGCGCTTGCGGACGCCGGCGGGTTGCATTCACCACGGACATGTCGCGAGGACTTCCCGCCGTGGCTGCTAGACTCGCCCGAGCATGCCGCGCCGCGTCACGGTCGGGCTGCACGCCACCATCGTCGCCGTCACCGGCGCGGAGCCCCGGGTGCTGACGGTGTCGGGGAGCGGCGACGAGGGTGCGCCCGCCCTGCCCTTCGGACCCCTCGACCCCGATCGCCACCGCACCCTCGAGCTGGGCCTCCGCGCCTGGGTCCGCGAGCTGACCGGCATGGAGCTCGCGCACGTCGAACAACTGTACACGTTTGGCGACCGAGACCGCGCGGGGGCGGCGGATGGCGAGGCCCGCGTGATTGCGGTGGGGTACCTCGCCCTGGTGCGCGAGCGCCACGTCGCGGCGGAGCATCCGGCGGTGTGGGAGGCCGTCTACCGCTTCCTGCCGTGGGAGGACCGGCGCCGCGGCGAGCCGGCCCTGTCGCGCGACGGCATCCGGCCCGCCCTCGACGCGTGGATCGCGGCGGCGCCGGCCGGCGCCGATCGCCGCGAGCGCCGGGGCCGCGCCGAGATCACCTTCGGGGCGGGGGCCGCGCCGTGGGACGCCGAGAGGGTGCTCGACCGCTACGAGCTGCTCTACGAGGCGGGGCTGGTCGCCGAGGCGCGCCGGGACGGCGGGCCGGGAAGCGCGGGGACGGCGGTGGTCCCGCCGGGGTTCGGAGCGCCCCTGGCCCTCGACCACCGGCGCATTCTCGCCACCGCCCTCGGCCGGCTGCGCGGCAAGCTCAAGTACCGGCCCCTGGTGTTCGAGCTGCTGCCGGAGACCTTCACCCTGCTCCAGCTCCAGCGGACCGTCGAGGCCCTCGCCGGCGTCCGCCTGCACAAGCAGAACTTCCGGCGGCTCGTGCGGCGCGGCGCCCTCGTCGAGGGCACCGGCCGCGTCGAGCCCGACACCGGCGGCCGACCCGCCGAGCTGTTCCGCTTCCGCCGCGTGGTGCAGCACGAGCGCCCCGCCCCGGGGGTGGGGTTCCCCGGCCTGCCGTCGGGGTTTTGACAACTTCCGATGCCGCACGCTAGAATGACGAATCTTTAATTCTCTAAATGAGCATAATGGAGAACGCAACGCCGACCGTCCGCGAAGCTGGCCCGCAGCGCCTCGATTACACGCCGGCGGTGGCGGCGCGCACCGCGGCCCTCTACGAACGGGTGCGGGCCGTGATTCCGCCGGTGGAGTGGCCGGTCCATGCCCCCTACGTCGACGCCATCCGGCGCCTGAAGGAAGAGCGGGGGGCGGTGGTGCTGGCCCACAACTACCAGACGCCGGAGATCTTCCACGGCGTCGCCGACCTGTGTGGCGACTCCCTCGCCCTCGCGCGGCAGGCGGCGGAGACCGATGCGGAGGTCATCGTCGTGTGCGGCGTGCACTTCATGGCCGAGACCGCGAAGATCCTCAGCCCGGGCCGGACGGTGCTCATTCCCGACCTCGAGGCGGGCTGCTCGCTGGCGTCGTCGATTACCGCGGCCGACATCGCGCTGCTGCGAGAGCGCCACCCCGGCGCACCGGTGGTGACCTACGTCAACACGTCGGCCGAGGTGAAGGCGGCCTCGGACATCTGCTGCACCTCGTCGAACGCGGTCGAGGTCGTCGAGTCGCTGGGGGTCGACCGGGTCATCTTCCTGCCCGACGAATACCTGGGCCGCTACGTGGCGGACCGGACCGGCGTCGATGTCGTCCTGTGGCGGGGCCACTGCGAGGTCCACGAGCGGTTCCGGGCCGAGGACCTGCGCGACTACCGGGCGAGCTACCCCGGCGTCCAGATCTACGCGCACCCGGAGTGCCCGCCCGATGTGCTCGCCGAGGCCGACTACGTGGGCTCGACGGCGGGCCTGCTGCGCCACGTCGACACCGTGCGGCCCGAGCGGGTGGTGCTCGTCACCGAGTGCTCGATGAGCGACAACGTGGCGGTGGCCCACCCCGAGGTGGAGTTCATCCGGCCCTGCAACCTGTGCCCGCACATGAAGCGGATCACCCTGCCCGGGATCCTGGCCTCGCTCGAGCGCATGCAGCACGAGGTGACGGTCGCCCCTGCCGTCGCCGCCGGCGCCCGGCGGGCCGTGGAGCGCATGCTCGATGTTGGCCGCGGGGCGGCGGGATGAGGCGCGGTCTCGGACCGGTCGGGGGCGGGCGTCGTGGTAGGGGTGAGTGTCTGCGGGGCCCGCGGTCGCGGTCGAGGTGGAGCTTGGTGACGCGCCGCGGCGCCGGACCGGCCGGGGGCGGCGTCGTGGCGCGACGGGCACGTCCGCCGGGTGCGGGAGGCGGCCGGAAAGGCGAGGCGGCGGTCCCCGGGCCGGCGAGTCGATGAGCCGGGATGCCGCACGGTTCGGCGCCGTTCCGCTGCTTCCCGGGTACTACGAGGCGCTCGTGCGCCGCGAGCTCGCGGTCGACCTCGGAGCGGCGGGTGACATCACCACCGATGTTGTCGTACCCGGGGACCGGCGCGCCGCCGCGCGCATCGCGGTGCGGGGCGCCGGACGAGTCTGCGGGCTGCGCTGCGCCCTGTTCGCGTTCGAGGTCCTCGGCCCCGTGCGCTGCGCGGTCGAGCACGACGACGGCACGGACGTGCCCGCGGGCGCGGTGCTCGCGACGGTCGAGGGTCCTGCTCGCGCGCTCCTGGCGGCCGAGCGGACCGCGCTGAACCTGGTCGCCCACCTCTCGGGGGTCGCCACCGCCACGCGCGACCTCGTCGCGGCCGCGGCGCGCGGCGGCCCCGCCCAAGTCGTCTGCACCCGCAAGACCACGCCCGGCCTGCGCGCGCTCGAGAAGTACGCGGTGCGGGTGGGCGGCGGCTCGAACCACCGCTTCGGGCTGCACGACGCGGTGCTCGTCAAGGACAACCACCGCGTGCTCGCGGGCGGGGTCGGCCCCGCCGTCGCGCGGGCGCGGGCCGCCGCGGGGCACCTGGTGCGCATCGAGGTGGAGGTCGACGACCTGGGTCAGCTCGAGGAGGCCCTCGCCGCGGGGGCCGATGCGGTGCTCCTCGACAACTTCCCGGTTGCGGACCTGAAGCAGGCCGGCGGCGCTCGCCCGTGGCCGCGCCGTGACAGAGGCGTCGGGCGGCATCACCCTCGAGTCGATCGCGGAGGTCGCGGCCACTGGCGTCGACCTGATCTCGGTCGGCTGGATCACCCACAGCGCCCCGGCTCTCGACGTGGGGCTGGACTTCGACGCGCTCTGACTGGTCCGACGTGGGGCCGTGAACGCAGCGTCGCCAGTGAGCACG
>CBDATI010000056.1:0-11313 GCA_965199675.1 Vicinamibacterales bacterium
CTGGCGACCGAGATGAACCTGCACGTGGACCTCGGCCTCGACCCCGACGCCGCGTGGTCGGCAGACGAGATGTTCCGCCTGAGCAACCACGTCGAGACCATCGACGGAGAGAAGGTCGCGCAGGGACTCTACACCCTCGGGAACGCCTTCACGGCGGCCGAGGTCGACTCGACGGCGGAGCTGATGGCCATCGACCCCATCGCCTACGCCCTCGCCCGCATCGACACCGTCGAGGGTGCGGTCGAGGCCGCGGATCTCGAGGACGAGGTGACCTTCGACCGCCGCTACCGCCGGCGCGCGCGCGACGCCTATGCGCGGCGCGTCGCGGGCGCCGACGCCGGGGCGGTGCTCGCCGACCTGGTGACGGATGCCGACGTGCAGCACGCCCACGCCTGGCGCGAGGCGACGCGCCGGCCCTCGGACGACGACATCATCCTCGGTTTCATCTCGATGGGCGCGGGCGGGCGCAGCCGGTCGGACGCCCCGGCGTCGAAGGTCGGCGCGGGCGAGCTCGAGGACCTCGTGGCGCGCATCATGCCGCACCCGCGGAAGGTGGAGTTCATCGAGCGCCTGCGGTCGGAGCAGGAGTTCGCGCGGACATCGCAACTGCTGGACCCCGTGCAGCGTGAGCGGGCCAGGACCATCGCCGCGGTCATCCCGCCCATGGCCGAGGCCCTGGAGATCGCCGACGACCCGGACGTGTTCGCCCTGATCGAGGCGATGCAGGACGCCGCGCTCCGCGAGCGCACCTTCGCGCTGCTCGACGACCCGGGGCTCGTCGACCGCGTGGAGGCCGAGAAGCAGCGGTTGGCGGCCGAGCGGCTGGCCCTCGCCATCGACCCGTCTCAGGTCGAGGCGATCGAGCGGGCCTGGCGCGGCGATTCGGCCGGCTGGCCGGGGACGGCGGCCAGCGAGGACATCGAGCGGACGCTGTCGGCGGTGGCCTTCTACCGGGAGCACCGCGCGACGCTCGACGGCCCGCTTCGGGACGTCGACGGGTCGGCGGCGGACCGGCTGCTGAAGATCCTCGACGATCCGGCGTTCGACCCGCGCCTCGACGCCGCCGTCGACGCCGCCCGCGTCGAGCTGGAGGCGCGCGCGGCGCGGGACGCGGAGCTCGCGCGGGCGGTCCTGACGCTGGAGACGAGCGTGAAGGGCATCGACCGCCACCGCGACGGCCTGCGCAGCAGCTCGGACATCGAGCTCGCGAGCGTCGTGCGCGGGCTCGCCGGCGGCTACGTCGAGCCCACGCCCGGCGGCGACCCCATCGTCAATCCCGACGCCGTCCCCACCGGGCGCAACCTCTTCTCCATCGACGCCGAGAAGACCCCGTCGCCGGAGGCGTGGACGGTAGGCCGCAGCCTCGCGGAAACGCTTCTCGACGAGCACCGGCGGCGGCACGGCGCCCATCCCCGGAAGGTCGCCTTCACCCTCTGGCCCAGCGACTTCATCGGCACCGAGGGCGCCACCATCGGCCAGATCTTCTCTCTGCTCGGGGTCGAGCCTGTCTGGGACCCGTTCGGACGGGTCGCCGACCTGCGCCTGATTCCCGCCGCCGACCTCGGGCGGCCCCGCATCGACGTCGTCGTCCAGACCGCCGGCCAGCTCCGTGACCTCGCCGCCTCGCGCCTCGCCCTCATCAACCGCGCCGTCGCCATGGCCGCCGAGGCGCGCGACGCCGACGCGCACGACAACTTCGTCCACGAGGGGCGGCTGCGCGCCGAGGAGGTGATGATGGCCAGGGGCCTCTCCCCCGCCGACGCGCGACGCTACTCGACCCTCCGCGTCTTCGGCGGCGTCAACGGCAACTACGGCACCGCCATCATGGAGATGGTCGAGCGCGGCGACCGCTGGGACGACGACGCCGAGGTGGCCGGCCAGTACCTCCGCAACATGGGCGCCGTCTACGACGAGGGCGAGCTCTGGAGCTTCTACGCCGACGGCATCTTCGAGGCGGCCCTCGCGGGCACCGAGATCGTCGTGCAGCCGCGGGAAAGCCACACCTGGGGCGCCCTCAGCCTGGACCATGTCTACGAGTTCATGGGCGGGCTCAGCCTCGCCGTCCGGCACGTCACCGGCCGGGACGCCGACGCCTACTTCAACGACTTCCGCAATGCTCAGCGGCCGCGGGTGACAGACCTGAACGAGACGGTCTGGACCGAGGCGCGGTCGACGCTGCTGAACCCCGCCTACATCGGCGAGATGCAGGCGGGCGGCGCCTCGTCGGCCGAGCACTTCGCCGAGTCGTTCCGCAACACCTACGGCTGGAACGTGATGAAGCCGGCCGCCATCGACGACACGCTCTGGAACGAACTGTACGAGGTGTATGTCGACGACCGGTACGAGCTCGGGGTCGAGGGCTTCTTCCGGCGGGAGAACCCCTACGCCCTGCAGGAGATGACGGCGGTGATGCTGGAGACCGTGCGCAAGGGCCTGTGGGACGCCTCCGCGCGGCAGGTGGCGGTGCTGGCCGAACTTCACACCCGGCTCGTGGAGGAGTTCGAGGCCGGCTGCAGCGGGTTCGTCTGCGACAACCCGGCCCTGGCGTCGTTCATCGCCGAGCAGGCGCCGGCGGAACTTGCGGCCACCTATCGCAGTGAGCTGCGGCGGGCGCTGACGACGAGCGTGGAGCTGACCGAGGCGAGCGTGGTCCTGGCGGAGCAGGAAGCGGAGGCACGTCCCGCCGACGCGGCGGCCCCGCCGACCCCGGCGCGCCTGGCGTGGCTGGGGGCCCTCGCGGTCGCGGGTCTCTTCGTGGCGGCGCTGCTCGCCCTGCGCCGGCGGCGGAGCACGACGTGACGCGGGGCGGGGCGGGACGCGAGCGTTCGGCGCGGGCCGTTCGGAACCCGGCCGGCCCCGGCGCGCGCGGCCTGACTGAGCGCGCTCCGCGTCGCGGGTCTCTTCGTGGTCACGCTGTTCGTCCTCCGGAGACGGCGGAGACGACCTGACCCGGGGGCGTCACGGACCGGAAGGGGCTCGCGCCCTCTGGCCCGTCCTCCGCCGGCGGCGGCGCACGACCTGAAGCGCGCGCACCGATCTCGTCGCGGGCTCGGACACGAGTTGTTCGGAATGGGAGACGACCATGCGACGCATCCTTTCTCGCGCGACCGCCCTGCTGGCGGTCATCCTGACCGGCGGCGCGGGAGCCGGCGTGACGGCCCACGCGCAGTCCCCTCTGGCGCCGGCCGCGCCGCCGCAGACCGCGCCGCCCCTCCCCCACGCGTCTTCCGACGCATCCGGAGCGTGGGTCGGCGACGTGCTGTACGTGCACGCGGAAGCACGGCCGCCCGCCTCGCGTGGCGCTGCGGACAGCAGAGCGGCTCTCTACGCCCTCTCCACGGACGGCGAGTCCTGGACGACGGTCTGGACCGGCGCCCCCGTACGCGGCGCCGTGCTCGTCAGCGACGGTGAGGATCTCTACCGAGTGGGCGGCGCGGAGGTCACGGCTGCCCGTCGGGCCCGCCCGCACCTGGAGCGGTGGGCGTGGACGGACCAGCGGTGGATCGACCTGACGCCGATGCCGTCGGGCAGGACGGACCACGCCGCGGTGATCGTCGGACGCCGGCTCTGGGTGCTCGGCGGATGGGCGCCGTCGGCCGTGGCCGAGGATCCCCGCGCGCGCTTTCGCCCGCCCGGGGTACCGGCCGAGGACTGGCGCGACGATGTGCTCGTCGCCGATCTCGATGCCGACCCCGTGACCTGGACGGTGGTGGAGACCGCCTCCCTACGCCTGCATTCCCTGGTCGCGGCCGTCCACGAGGACGCCATCTGGGTGACCGGGGGCATGACGCCCGGAGGCGCGGCGCTCGAAACGCATCGGCTGGACCTGCGGACCCGGACCGTGGCCCCGGCGCCCGCTCCGCCCGTGCCCGGACGCGGACGCGGCGTCGGCCTCGGCATGGCCGCGACCGACGGGAGCCTGTACGCGAGCGACATGAACCAACTGTTCCGCCTCGACGCCGACGGACGCGCCTGGCGGGCGCTCGCCTACGCCATCGAGCCGGAACGCGCGAACCACGCGCTGGTGGGCCGACCGGGCGTGCTGCACATCGTGGGGGGAGCCGCGCACGGCCGGACCCATGCCGTCGTCGACCGGGTCGAGACGGCCGCGCTCCGGCCGAGCGACGTCGCCGACGCGCCGCGGCGCGCAGAGGGCGGGCCAGGCGACCGGCCTCCGTTGGCCGGGGCCCGGCGCTGGCCCGGCTTTCGCGGACCGAAGTACGGTCACAGCCACGCCCGCGGCCTCCCCCTGACCTGGTCCGACGAGGAAGGCGTCGCGTGGCGGCACGCGGTCGGAGGCTACGGCCAGTCGAGCCCCGTGGTCTGGGACGGCCTCGTGTTCGTCACCGCCATCGACGGCCCGAGGCGCGAGACGCAGATCGTCGAGGCGGTCGACGCGGAGACCGGGGTGTTGCGGTGGCGCCACACCCTGGCGTCGAGCCAGCCCGTCGAGGTGACGAACTTCGTGGCGAAGGGCGCACCGACGCCCCGGGTCGACGCCGAGCGCGTCTACTACCTGTTCGAGAGCGGCGATCTGGGCGCCCTGAGCCACGACGGCGAGCCCGTCTGGTCCCGTTCGCTCAACGCGGACTACGGCGCCATCGAGGGCTACGGGCTGGGCAGCTCGCTCGCCGGCGCCGACGAGGCGCTGTTCGTCCTCGCCGCCCACGACGGACCGTCGTACCTGCTCGCCGTCGACCCCGCCACCGGCGAGACGCGGTGGAAAGCGGACCGTCCTCCGACATCGTCCTGGACGACGCCGATCGTCGCGCCGGCGAGCGGCGGCGAACTCGTCGTGGTGAGCGTCGACGGCTCGGTCGAGGCGTACGACGCCGGGACCGGCGAACGGGTCTGGTGGCTCGGCGGCCTGTCGGGCAACCGGCTCCCGTCACCGGTCATCGCCGGCGAGCGCATCGTCGTCCCCTCGATGGACTCGGGGTCGAATCTCGCCCTGCCCATCGACCACCGCGGGCGGCTGCGGAACGAGCAGGTGCTCTGGCGCGGCCAGAGCGCAACGGCGTCGATGTCGTCGCCGGTCGTGACCGGCGAGTCGGTCTGGTTCACCAACTCCCGTGGAGTCATCCGCAGCCTGGCGCTGGACTCGGGCCGGTCGCACTGGGCGGTCCGCCTGGGATCGCCCGCGTGGGCCACCCCCATCGTCAACGGCGACCGCGTCTACCTGTTCGGGACCGACGGCGTGGCCTCGGTCTTCGCCGCCGACGCGGCCGAGCCGATCGAGCTGGCGCGGAACACGCTGACCGTCTCCGATCGGCTGTACGGGGTCGCCGCCGTCGACGGCGCGTTGTTCGTCCGGACGGGACGGGAGCTGATCCGCATCGGGCGCAGCCCCACCGGGGACTGAGCGGCGCGAATCCGTCCTGTCGCGCGCAAACAGAGCCATGACGAAGCCGAGCCGGCCGATCACAGCCGCCGTGCTGGTGCTGGCATGCGCCCTGCTGCCGGCCGGCTTCCTCGCTCACGGGCACGACGACGGGGACTTCGACGGTCACGATCACCACTGCACCATCTGCTGTCTCCGCGACCACTCCACGTTGGCGGCGACGACGACGGCCGCGGCGGCGGCGGAGCGCCCGCTGGCGCGGGTCGCCGCACCGACCCGCCGCCGGTGCGGCTTCCGAGCCGCGCCCGCCCCCCATCCTCCCCGCGGCCCTCCTGCGTGACACCTCCCGTCGCCGCGTCGACCCGGCTGCCCTGACCAGCGCAGCTTCGTGTCGGCCATTCGAACCGTGGGAATCGGCGGATCGTCGGCCGGGTGATCCGGCGCGCACCGCCGCGGAGGTGTGACGTGAGCATGCGTGTACGTAGTCGAGTCGCTTCTTTCTTCGCGTCGGCGGTGTTCGCCACGGCCGGACTGCTCGCAGCCGGTCCTGCATTCGGACAGGTCGGGTCCGTTCAGGGAATCGTCGTCGCCGAGGACGGCGGCGCGCCGCTGCCGGCCGCCCTCGTGGTGCTGGACGGCACGCCGATGTCGGCCGTCACGGGACCGGACGGCACGTTCGTCATCGACGGCGTTCCCGCCGGCGCCTATCAGTTGACGGTCACGCGGGAAGCCTTCGCGACCCTCACTTCGCCGGTGACGGTGGGGGCGGGGCAGTTCGTGCGACTCGACCTCGCGCTCCCGGTGCTGGAGTTCGAGGAGAGCGTGGTGGTGACCGCGACCCAGACCGAGCGCGCGGTCACCGAGGTCGCGGCCAGCGTCACGATTCTCGATGCGGAGACCATCGAGGCGTCCCCGGCCCGCAACCTGCAGGACCTCCTGCGCCGGACGCCGGGCATCGACTTCGTGGAGCGATCGGGGATGGCGGCGCGGGCGAACTCGATGCTCGTGGTGCGGGGCGTCCCGGGCACGAAGCGGGCGCTCTTCCTCGTGGACGGACTGCCCGCCAACGACCTCGGCACGGGCACGCTGGCCGAGCTGAACCTGGTGCAGGTGCAGTCGGTGGAGCAGGTCGAGGTCGTCCGCGGACCGTTCTCCAGCCTGTACGGGGCCAATGCGTTCGCCGGCGCCATCAACGCCATCACCCGGCGCGGCGCGGGACCGCCGACGGCGGAGTTCTTCGCCAGCGGCGGCAACTCCGGCTACCAGCAGTTCGGCGGCACCGCGCGCGGCGAATCGGGGCCCGTCGCCTATTCTCTGACCGCGGATCGCCGCCGCATCGACAACGTCTACAACCGCGAGACGCGCGTGAGTGGATCGAGAACGGTTCCGCTGCAGAACGTCGGGTACGAGGACGTGCGCCTGAGCGGCCGGCTGGACTTCGCCCCCGCCGACGGGTGGACGACGACGCTGCTGCCGCGCATCTCGCGCTACACGTCCGGGCTCGACGTCACGGGACGCCTGCCGGTGGCCGTCAACGAGAACAGGACCGGCACGTCGGTGAACCTCGGCGGCATTCTCCGCCATCGGGGCGCCGGCCCCCTGTCGGCGCAGCTCAAGGTCAGCCAGCGCGACTTGCGTTCGCATATCTTCCAGGAGAACTACACGCGCACGCCGACGCGGCAGACGACCATCGTCGGGCTCCCCGGATCGGGTCTCAGCGAGACCGTCGAGCGCGGCGCTCATCCGTTCGCCGCCCTCACCGACCGGGATACCTCAATCCAGAGCACGCTCGTCGAGCCCCAGCTCACCTGGACGCCGAGCCTGAACCACTCCGTCGTGTTCGGGGCCACCTACGTCCACGACCACGGCAACTTCGGCGACAGCCTCATCGTCGACCGCACGAACCTGCTCGGTTCGGACGCCGACCTCGCGGCGGAGGCCATGGGCCTGCAGGCCGACCTCCTCGCCGCCGGCGCCGTCAATCCGCTCGTCAGCATCGTCCGCGACCCGCCGCTCGGAGACGTCTTCCCCCTCTCGGCCGGGTCCCGCGAGCGGTTCAACGTCGCCGCCGCCTACGTACAGGACGAGTGGGACGTGGCGGACAGGGTGCGCCTCGTCCCCGGCCTGCGCGTCGACTATCACTCCCGGTTCGGCACCGTCGCCTCGCCGAAGGTCGCGATGCTGTACTCCATCACGCCGACGACGCGCATCCGCACGTCGGCCGGCCGCGCGTTCCGGGCCCCGAGCCTGTCGGAGCTCTTCGGGAACGTCGTCTTCCACGGCGTCACGCCCGGCTTCCCCAACCCCGACCTCCGGCCCGAGTACATCACCTCGTTCGACGGGGGCGTCCAGCACGAGGTGAGCCGCGCGTTCCGGACCGAGATGAACGTCTTCCACAACGACATGACGGACCTCGTCCAGCTCGTCATCTCGGCCGACCGCCAGCACTTCGACTGGGTCAACGTGGTGGAGGCGCGCTCGACCGGCGTCGAGCTGGTGGCGAACGGGCAGGCCGCCGCCTGGCTGGACTACTACGCCAACTACACGTACACGGACAGCGAGGACCTCGCCACCGGGGACCTGCTGGCCCGCGTGCCACGGCACAAGGTCAACCTGGGCCTCGAGGTCGGCGCCTGGCTGGGTTCGTGGCGCCTGACCGGATCCGTCGATCAGCGCTGGGTGGACGACCGCTTCCAGACGTCGCGGGGCCGGCCGGTGTGGCTCGATGAGTACACCCGCACCGATTTCGGACTCTACCTCCGTCCGAACGACGACCTGCGCATGGGCGTTCAGGTGCTGAACGTGATGGACGCCTACTACGAGGAGTCGCTGGGGAGCCCGACCGCGGCCCGGATGTACTCGGTGAGCCTGGCGGTGACGCCGTTCTGAGGCGGCGCCGCGGCTGAACTGCGGGTGCGGCGCCGTGTCGGGGGAACCCGAACCCGCACCGTCCCCTCCGGAGATGGTGACGAACCGCCGGGAGTCCGCGCCGCTGGCCGGCGCCGACTCCTGTCGGGTCGGCTCCGCGCCGGACGGAGCCACCGGCGGGCCGGGCGCGCGACGGGACGCGATCGAGGAGCAGCGTGATGATGGAAGCAACGAGATGGACGGCCGCGATACTGCGTCTCGGCAGGCCCGGGACGCGCCGAAGGACGATGGTGCTGGCCGTCCTCGCGACGGCCGCCCTCGGCGCCGCGGCCGGAATCTACCGGCACTATCTCGCCCCCACCCGGATCGCGTTCGTCAACTTCCGGGGCGTGCAGCTCGCCCGCGTGGAGCGGGCGCGCGGCGAGCTGGCGGTGCGCATCGAGCCGCTCCCCCTCGACGCCCTCCACCGCGCCTCATCCTATCCCGTCGTGTTCGTGCACGGACGCGGGCTGGAGCTGCAGGAGTCGCACATCGAGCAGCTCCGCGAAGCGGGCCAGCGGGGCGCGCGCCTGTTCGTTCGCGGCGCTACCAACCCCGAGCACGACGTCACCAACCTGGCGGGCCGGCAACTCGAGCACGTCGACGGCTACTTCCGTTTCGGGGGCGCGGAGAACTACGCGCGGCTGCTGAACTTCTCCCGCGCCGAGCTCGACGGCAAGGCGTTCCGGTCCGATCCGGTGCAGCCTCCCGCCGAACGGGCGATGGACGTCCTCTTCCATCTCGACGACCGCCTGACGTTCGAGACCGTCCCCGCCTTCCGCGCCTACTACGCGGAACAGGAGCTCGCGAAGCCAGACGCGCCCAACATCGCCCTCATCACCAGCGTGCCCGGCCCCTTCAACGCGAACCGCGACCACGTGGACGCCGTCATCCGGGCCCTCGAAGGGCGGCAGTGGAACGTCTTTCCCATCGCGAGCAACGACCGGCGGCTCGAGTTCCTGCAGGCCATCGAGCCCGATCTCGTGGTCCTGATGCCCCACGGCCGTCTCTCCCGGGGGCGCTCCCGCGAAGCGATCGCGTGGCTCCGGGAGCGGAACATCCCGATGTTGACGGCCCTGTCCGTCTTCCAGGACCATGACGAGTGGATCGCCGACCAGCAGGGCATGGCCGGCGGCCTGCTGACCCTCAGCGTCGTGCTGCCCGAGCTCGACGGCGGGGTCGCCCCGTACGCGGTCGCGGCGGAGTTCGAGGACGAGCACGGCTACGAGATCTTCGACGTGATGCCGGAGCGGCTCGAGGCCTTCTGCGACCTCGTCGAGCGCTGGCTGGCCCTGAAGACGACGCCCAACCACGACAAGCGGGTGGCCATCTACTACTACAAGGGCCCCGGCAAGAACGCGATGACGGCGAGCAACATGGAGGTCGCGCCGAGCCTCCTGAACCTGTTGCGCACGCTGCGCGACGCCGGGTACACGGTCGAGGGCCTGCCGGAGACCGAGGACGCCTTCTGGGCGCTCATCCAGGCGAAGGGGCCCGTGCTCGGGCCGTATGCGCGCGGGGCGTTCGAGGAGTACGCGGCCGAGGGGGATCCGGCCCTGGTGTCCGCCGATCGGTACGCGGAATGGACCCGGGAGGCCCTCGAGCCGGCGATGCGGGAGGCGATAGCGGCGGAGTACGGACCGGCTCCGGGGGAGTACATGACGGTAGGCCGCGGCGACGACACCGCCATCGCGGTCGCCCGCGTGGAGTTCGGCAACGTGGTGGTCCTCCCACAGCCCCTGCCGGGGGTGGGCGACGATACCTTCCGCCTCGTGCACGGGACGCCGGCGGCGCCGCCGCCGCATCCCTACGTGGCGTCGTATCTCTGGACCCGGCATGCATTCGAGGCCGACGCCGTGATGCACTTCGGCACCCACGGGAGCCTGGAGTTCAGGCCCTGGAAGCAGATAGCGCTGTCGTCGTTCGACTGGTCGGACGCGCTCATCGGCGGCATCCCGCACGTCTACCTCTACATCATGAGCAACGTCGGCGAGGGGATCATCGCCAAGCGGCGCGCCTACGCGGCCACCGTCACCCACCTCACGCCGCCCTTCATGGAGGGCGGCCTCTACGAGGGGCTGCGCCCGCTGCGCGACCGGCTCGACCGCTACCGCAACGCGGCGGACGGCCCGGTGAGGGTGGAGCACGCCAGGACCATACGGCGTCTCGCCGTGGATATGGACCTGCACGTGGACCTCGGCCTCGACCCCGAGAAGGCGTGGTCTGACGACGACTACTTCCGGCTGAGCAACCATGTCGAGACGATCGACGGGGCGAAGGTCGTGCAGGGCTTCTACACGCTGGGGGAGGCGTTCTCCGACGGGGAGGTCGACGGGACGGCGGAGCTGATGGCGATCGACCCGATCGCCTACGGCCTGGCCCGTATCGACATCGCCAAGGGGGTGGTCAAGAACGATGTGCTCGACGACGCCGCGCTCTTCGAGCGCCGCTACCGGCAGCCCGCGCGGCGCGCCTACGCGCGACGGGCGGGGGGAGAGAGCGTGGAAGCGGTGCTCTCCGACCTCGTCTCCCCGGCCGACCTCGAGCAGGCTCACGGGGAATCGAAGCTCGCCCAACCGCTTCTCGTGCTCAAGGCGGGCGTCGCCGGTGTCGACCGGCACCGGAAGGGCCTGCGCGACAGCTCGGACCTCGAGCTCGAGAGCGTGGTGCGCGCCCTCGCCGGCGGCTACGTCGAGCCCACCCCCGGGGGCGACCCCATCGTCAATCCCGACGCCGTCCCCACCGGGCGCAACCTCTTCTCCATCGACGCCGAGCAGACACCGTCGCGGGAGGCGTGGACGGTGGGGCGCAGGCTGGCCGAGTCGCTCCTCGACGAACACCGGCGGCGGCACGACGCCTATCCGCAGAAGGTCGCGTTCACCCTCTGGCCCACCGACTTCATCGGCACCGAAGGCGCCACCATCGGCCAGATCTTCTACCTCCTCGGCGTCGAGCCGGTCTGGGACCCGCGCGGGCGGGTCGGCGACCTGCGGCTGATTCCCGCCGCCGACCTCGACCGGCCCCGCATCGACGTCGTCGTCCAGACCGCCGGCCAGCTCCGCGAC
>CBDATI010000057.1:0-123626 GCA_965199675.1 Vicinamibacterales bacterium
TCAGCGCGACCGACGCGGCGGGGAACGCCCCCGGCGCGGCGTTGGTCGGCGAGCGCGACAGCGCCGTCTTCGATGTCGACAACGCGCCGCCCCGCATCGAGGTGGGGGCGAGGCGGCGCGAGGGCGGTCGAATGGTCCTGCCGTTCACCGTGCGCGATGCGCAGTCGCCGGTGCAACGGGTCGAGATCGCGGTCGGAAACGACGGCTGGCGCGTCGTCCATCCCGTCGACGGCGTGCCCGATGGACTCGTGGAGCGCTTCGAGGTGGTCATCGACGGGGCCGGCGACGGGCCGATCATCATCCGGGCCACCGACGCTCTCCGGAACACCGTGAGCGTGTTCGGGGAGTGACCACGGCGCGACCGTCCGGAACGCTGACGGCAATCGCTCTGGCCCGGGTCCGCCCGGTGCGCCGACCCGCGCGGCGGGGACGGTCGTCGCTCCGACGCTCGGTTGCATCCCGGTGATGCCGGAGCGGTCGCCGCGCCGACGACGCCGCGGCGGTGGACGCGACAGGATGGTCGCAGACACGGCGCTCGAAGAGCGCAAAGGCGGCGTGGGGGTGTCGTCCCCGGCCGCGTTCCCCACACTCGACGCATGCTGAACGGACTCATCGTCTTTGCGGCGCTCGCATCGGTGTTCCTGGCCGCGCTCTCCGGCCAGATGCAGGCGCTGACCGACGCCATCGTCTCGTCGGCCCGGGGCGCGGTCGACCTGGCCATCGGGCTCATCGGCCTGATGGCATTCTTCCTGGGGCTGATGCGGGTCATCGAGGACGCCGGGGCGCTGCGGCACCTCGCGCGGCTGGTCGGACCGGTCATGCAGCGGCTCTTCCCGGGCGTGCCCGTCCACAGCCCGGCGATGAGCGCGATGATCCTCAACATCGCCGCCAACATGCTGGGCCTCGCCAACGCCGCCACCCCGTTCGGCATCAAAGCGATGGAGGAGCTCGACAAGCTGAACGGCGAGCGCGGGACCGCGACCAACGCGATGGTCCTGTTCCTCGCCATCAACACGTCGGCCCTCGCCATCCTCCCGTCGGGGGTGGTGTCGATGCGGGCGTCGGTGGGGTCCGAGGACGCCGTCGGCATCTTCTTCCCGACGTGGTTCGCCAGCGGCTGCGCAACGATCGTCGGGGTGACGGCGGCCGTCCTGCTGAGCCGCCTGACGGTCTACCGGCGCACCGAGCCGGCGCCGGCGCAGGAAATCCCGCCGGACTCCGCCCCGGACGCGAGCGCCCCCCACGACGCGCCGGAAGCCCGGGAACCGCTGCCGGGGCGGCGCTGGCTGGGACGCCTCTTCTGGTTCGCGCTCGGCGCTCTCCTCGGACGGTTCATCTGGCAGCACCGCACCGACCCGCCGTTCGAGCTCTTCGGCGCCATCACGTCGGCGTGGATGCTGCCGATGGTGGTGGCGGTCCTCGTCATGTACGGCTGGACGCGCGGGGTCCGCGTCTACGACTCGCTGGTGGCGGGCGCCCGGCAGGGCTTCGAGGTCGCGGTGCGCATCATCCCGTATCTGGTGGCGATTCTGGTGGTGGTGGGCATGTTCCGGGCCTCGGGCGGCATCGACCTCATCACCGCCGCGCTCTCGCCCCTCACGGCGCTCATCGGCCTGCCCGCCGAGGCGCTGCCGATGGCCATCCTCCGGCCGCTGACGGGCAGCGGGGCCTATGCAGTGATGGCCGAGATCATGACCGTGGAGGGTCCCGATTCGCTCGTCGGGTACATGGTCAGCACCTTCCAGGGCAGCACGGAGACGACGTTCTACACGCTGGCGGTGTACTACGGAGCGGTGGGCATCCGCCGCACCCGTCACACCGTGCCCGCGTGCCTGCTCGCCGACACCGCGGGCATCTTCGCGGCGGTGTTCATCGTCAATCTGATGTTCGGGTAGGCCCGCGCGCCCCGAACCCGGAACGGTCGAGGAATCGCGGCCGCGGCCTTCCTTCGTCCTGGTTGGGGAACCATGAGCCCGGCCGGTCACGGCTCGTACGCGTTCGGTACCGCCCTGTCGCGGGAGGACGGCCTCGCGGCGGACATCGCGACCTGCCTGAAGACGCGGACCCTGCACCGGCTGCAAGGTGCAGAGCCCGCACCGCCTGTTCAGCAGTGAATCCGTGTCCCACGTCGTCGATGAGCCGCCGCGGGTCGAGGGCGGCAACATCATCAGCCGCGGCGGCGCCTTCGGCGGCGGCGCGTGGCGGGTGGGCTGACCAACACCTCGGTGACCTGGAACGACGAGGTCGACGGCGCCCGCCGCCTGATCGACTCGATCCGCCCCCGTCACGACTCCGAGGGCTCGGCGTAGCGAGCGCTGTCGCCGCAGCGCACCGCGGCGCGCGACGGATCGTCGAGGTCGAGACGCTTCAGCAGCTTGGCGAGCCCCTGCCGGGTCACCCCGAGGGCCGACGCGGCCTTGGCCCGCCGGCCGCCGGCCTGGGCGAGGGCGCCGCTGACGAAACGGCGCTCGAACACCTGCCGCGCCTCGTGCAGCGTCGGCGTGCCGTTCGGCCCGCTCGTCCCGCCGGTGATCGCAGTCGGCAGCAGGGCGGGTCCCACCACCCCGCTCCGCGGACCGCGGACGACCAGCGCCGCCACGATGTTCTCGAGTTGCCGGACGTTGCCCGGCCAGTGGTACCGGGCCAGCGCCTCCAGGGTCGAACGCGCGGGCATGGCCCGGCTTCCGGTGAGCGCCTGGGCACGTTGCCAGAAGTGATCCACGAGCAGAACCACATCGTCGCCGCGGTCCCGCAGCGGCGGCACCTCGATGCGCAGCACGTCGAGCCGGTACAGCAGGTCCTCGCGGAATTGGCCGGTCCCCACGTCGCTCTCGAGGGGGCGGTTCGTGGCCGCGACGACCCGCACGTCGACGGCGCGCGGCACCGTGTCGCCGACGCGGCGGATCTCGCCGTCCTGCAGCACGCGCAGCAGCTTGGCCTGGGCGCGCGGCGACAGCTCTCCCACCTCGTCGAGGAACAGCGTGCCCCGGTCCGACGCCTCGAAGAGCCCGGCCCGGTCGGTCATGGCCCCGGTGAACGCTCCGCGGACGTAGCCGAACAGCTCGGCCTCGACGAGCTCGTCCGTGAGGGCGGCGCAGTTGACGGCCCCGAAGCGACGATCGGGCCGGCCACTCAGCCGGTGCACGCCGCGCGCCACGAGTTCCTTGCCACTGCCGCTCTCACCGGTGACGAGGACCGGGAACGGCGACTCGGCGACCCGCCGCAGGCTGCCGCGGAGCCGGGCCATGACGTCGCTCCGGCCCAGGAGTCCCATGTCGTCCGAACGCATGTCACGTCGCACTCTGATTCCCTCCGACATCGAGTTCCGGACGCCGCCGTTCGCCTCGTCGCCGTACCTCGCATCCCGGCCGCTACGCGGTTGCCCCCGTCCGGGCGACCGCTCCAACAGGAGCCGCACCCGTGATCGGTCGCCATGGGACCGACATCCGGCGACGGCGTACGCTTGGATCAACGCACCCACCGAGGTCTGATGAGCAACGCCAGGATGCAAGATCCCGGCCGACTGAACGGAGCGGCGGAAGCCCGTCTACCGTAGCGATTCCAGATGCTCGGCCCGCCGGGCATCGCAATAACTGCGTGCGGCGCCCTGCGGAACAGGTGATCTATTTCGGAACCGACGACCTCCCCGATCGATGGGCCGGGCGGGCGGGAGGGCCAGAGGACGAGTGCAGGACGACCGCAACCGCGTGCGGCGCCCTGCGGAACAGGTGATCTATTTCGGAACCGACGACCTCCCGGTCGATGGACCCGGCGGGCGGGAGGGCCAGAGGACGAGTGCAGGACGACCGCACCGGCGCGAACCGTCGGGCATGCGGCTCGCGATCCGGCGCCCTGGAGCTGCATCGTGGATGACGATGCAGGCTCCAGGCAGGTTGCCGGACGGTCGGCGGCAGGAGTCTGCGCCATGGAACGGCGCCGACTCCTGCCGATTGGCGCCCCCCCCGAGCGGAGCGGCAGGCGACGATTGCGCGCTAGTGCGCCAGCGGGTCGGGCCGGATCTGGAACTTCACCACCTTCTGGTTCGTCCCGGGGCCGCCCTCGAGGTGCCAGGCCGCGTAGTTCGAGTAGCTCGACCAGAGCCCCTTGCCCTTCCACCCCGTCGCGGGGTCGTCGACGCGACCGGTCGACGACCGGGAGAAGAAGCCCAGGGGATAGGGCACCCGCAGAGTGACGAACTCCTCGGTATCGGGCCTGAAGACCTCGAGCGAGTCGGTGTTGACGACGCCGTACAGGGGCACGTCGCGTCCGAGGCCGAGGACGTCGTGGTGGTCGACCTGGGTGAGATAGCTCTCGTCCGAGTTGATGGGGAACGCTTCGGCGTTCTGGTAGATCGGCTTGTCCATCCGGAAGAACGTCCAGCCCTCGGGACAGCCCTGCCCGTCGGCCTGCGGGCCCGAGATGTCCTCGCACCGGCTGCGGTCGAAGCGCGCGAAGTGGCCGCTGCCCCGCCAGTCCTGCCACGCCACACCCTCGGTGGTCAGGTGCAGGCCGCCGCTGCCGTAGGCGCCGGGATTCATGACCGACGGGGGCGGCTCGTACAGCTCGGCCGTGCACGACTCGGGCGGATTGTCGCCGAGCTCGATGCGCACGAGCTGGCGCTGGTTGCGGCCGTTGCCCGAGCACCAGACGCTGCCGTCGGCGGGGTTCACGGCCGGCGAGTAGCAGCCGAACTGAATGCGGTGGTCACGGGTGGGGTCGACGGGCTCGTCGGGCTCGGTCCACCCCGCCGTGATGACGCCGTCCCGGTTGGTGTCGACGACGCCGGGGCACCAGCCCTGCGCCGCCTCCGCATCGCCGGTCTCGTCCCAGATCTCCATGTCGATCCAGCCGAGCCCGTTCCGGAAGCCGTAGTAGATGCGCTCGTCCTCTCCGATCTGGTTGTGGTCGGCAGAGAAGCACGTATCGATCTCGGAGAACGACTCGGTCTCGGGGTCGTACATGAACACCTGCCGCGCGGCCTGCGCTATCGGGTAGTGGGCGGCGAAGGCGTTCGCGGAATCGGTACAGAACGCGGGCTGCTCGCCGGGGGCCCGGATGCGGCCGGTCAGCCACACCCGCCCGTCGCCGTCCATGGCGACGCTGCGGGGGTCGGACTGGCGGGCCCACACGGCATCGTCGCCCCAGTACGGCGACTCGGGGGTCTGCCCCTGGATGACGGGACCGCCCGACGGGATGTCGATGTTGAAGGCCCGGTGCTCGACGGGGTCGAGGACGGCGAGGATGTCGCTCGGCTGCACGACGCCGTAGACGAGTCCGTTGGCGTTGACGGCGCCGTCGCGGACGTCGGAGGCGGCGCTGTCGGTGCGGCCGTCGGTCTCGGTGCCCCAGTCCCAGAGGGTGACGACGACGTTGCGCTCGATGCCCGCGGGCCGGGGCGGGGTCTGGGTTGGGGCCTCGCCCGCCGCGATGCGCTCGCTCCAGTCCGCAAACATGCGGCGCTGCTCGCCGAGCCCCCCCCACATGCTCGCCATGCTCGAGCCCATCGGCCCCATCGCGACCCGGCGGTCCCAGGCTTCGAGGTGCGAGTCGGCGGCGTCGAGGATGTCGCCCGGAATCTCGCGCGTCGCCCGGTTGCCGACCTGGTGGCAGTTCATGCAGCCGGTCACGCGGCTGCCCAGCTCCTGCTGCGACTGCTCGCCCGCCGGCAGCTCGAGCATCGACAGCCACCATGCGGCCGGGTAGACGGCGGCGGCGGCGCGGGCGTCGGGCGCCACCACCCCCTCGAGGTCGACGGTCTCACCGGGGGTGGCGGTGACCCGCGGCGAATCGACGAGACCGTAGCCGCGCACGAACAGCTCGTAGGTCGCGTCGGGCAGGTCGGGCACCACATAGCGGCCCTCGTCGTCCGTGGCCACGATGCGGATGAACCGGGTCGGCAGGTCGGTAGTCTCGGCCACCACCCAGACCCCCGCCTCGGGTCCGGCGCTGCTCGTGACGACTCCCCCGATGTCGTCGGCGTCGATCTCCACCCCGCCCTGCCGTCCCTCGACGGCGAGACCGGACACCGCGGCGAGCATCGCCGCCACCGCCGCCGCCGACAGTCCCGTGCGCAGTCTGGTCATTCCGCCCTCCTCGCCGCCGGCCCCGAACCCCGGCGGGATGTCCGAGCGCCCCGTCGAGAAGGCGAGGCGCCGGTCCGCCCTGGCGCAAAACGAAGAAGGGCCCGGCAAGAATGCCGGGCCCAGGGTATTGCCTCCTGCCGGTCCTCCCACGTCGACGAGAACGCCTGGCCCACCGAATCGCCGCCGGCGGCTCCGATTGGCGTCCTGCCGTTCCAGCGGGCGGAGACGCCTAACCCACCGGCAGCAGTTCGAGCCGGCCGGTGGCGTCGCTCATCCGGTCGACGCGCACGCCCATCTTGTCGAGAACCGTCAGGTGCAGGTTCGAGATGGAAGTGTCGTCGTAGCGCAGATGGCCGCCGGCGTGGAGCTTGCCACCGCCGCCGCCGACGAGCACGAGGGGCAGGCCCTTGTTGTCGTGGCGGTTGCTGTCGGACATGCCGGCGCCGTAGAGCACCATCATGTTGTCGAGGAGGTTGCCGTCGCCGTCCGGCGTCGCCCGCGCCTTCTCGAGGAAGTATGCGA
This sequence comes from Vicinamibacterales bacterium, assembly GCA_965199675.1. Classification (GTDB taxonomy): domain Bacteria; phylum Acidobacteriota; class Vicinamibacteria; order Vicinamibacterales; family UBA8438; genus JAJEEA01. The sequence goes on from CBDATI010000057.1 coordinate 6,606, forward strand.
ACAGCGACAGGTGATACTCGTTGATCTTCGCGATCTTCTCGTAGAGGGTCGGGTCGTCGCGGTGGTGCGAGGTCGGGTGATGCGAGTCGGGCACGCCGATCTCGGGATAGGTGCGGCCGCTGATCTCCCGCGCCATCATGTAGGTGCTGACTCGCGTCAGGTCGGTCTGGTACGCGAGCAGCAGCAGGTCGCACATCAGCTTGGCGTGCTCGCCGTAGGTCGTGGGGATGCCCGCGGGCTGGACCACCTCGGGCAGCTCGCGGTCGCTCTGCTCTTCGGCCTTCTGGATGCGCCGCTCGATATCGCGGACCGCTTCGATGTACTCGCTCACCCGAACCTGGTCTGCGGGTCCGAGACCGCGCTGCAGGGCGCCGATCTTGTCGGACACCGAGTCGAGAATGCTCTGGTCCTTGCGGATGCGATCGAGCCGCGCCGCGGGGTCGGTCGATCCGCTATCACCGAAGAGCCGCTCGAAGACGGCGCGCGGATTGTTCTCGCCGAGCAGCGGCGTGGTCTCGTTCCGCCACGAGATGGTGTTCGTATAGGTGCAACTGAAGCCGACGTCGCACGAGCCCGACACGTCGCGGCTGTCGAGGGCCAGTTCGAGCGACCCGAGCTGGGTGTGGCGGGCCGTCTCGCGCGCAATGAGCTGGTCGACGGAGACGCCGGCGCGCAGGTTCGACTCGGTGCGGGCCGGGGTCACACCGGTCAGGAACCGGGTGGCGGCGCTGGCGTGGACGCCGGCGTTGCTCGGCACCCCCTTCAGGCCCGTCAGCACCGTCATCTGGTCGCGGTACGCCTCGATGCCCTTGAGCAGCCGGGTCGTCTCGAAGCCCAGGCCGTCCGCCTCTGGGGTCCAGTGCTTCATCGCCATCCCGTTCGGCACGTAGAAGACGCCGAAGCGGCGGACGGGGTTGGCGGCGCTGTTGCGGATGGCCGCGAACGCCGGCACCATGCCGTCGAGCAGCGGCAGCGCCAAACCGGCGCCGATGCCCCTCAGCACGGTACGGCGCGGGATGGCTTTCCTGGTGATGATCATGAGTCGGACCTCCGCAACTGGAACGCGGTGCTCTTCACGATTCCGAGGACGATGGATGACCAGCGGTAGTCGTCGCCGGCCGCTTCACGCACGATCTTCCGGACGGTTGGAGCGTCATAATACTCGATCGCACGCCCCAGAGCATAGCCCATCAGCTTCTCGGTGACGGTGCCGACGAAGTCGTCGGGCCTCGCCAGCAGGAGGTCGCGGAGCCCGGTGGGGCCATCGAAGGCGGCCCCGTCGGGCAGTACCCCCGAGGCGTCGACGGGGACGCCCGCGGTGGTGGCGCGCCATCGGCCGATCGCGTCGAAGTTCTCGAGCGAGAACCCGATGGGATCCATCGGCGCGTGGCACACCGAGCACGCGGGGTCCTCGCGGTGCCGCACCATCGCCTGCCGCATGGTCAGGGGCTCGCCCTCGTCGTTCTCCTCTTCCAGGGTCGGCACGTCGGGCGGCGGCTCGGGAGGCGGGGCGCCGAGCAGGTTCTCGAGCACCCACTTGCCGCGCAGCACCGGCGACGTCCGGTTCGGATAGGAAGTGACGGTCATCACGCTGCCGTGGCTCAGCAGCCCGGCCCACTCGTCCTCCGGCAGGGTCACCTTGCGGAAACGGCTCCCGTAGACGTTCGGAATCCGGTAGTGCGCGGCGAGCCGCTCGTTGACGTACGTATAGTCGGCCCGCAGCAGGTCGAGCAGGCTGCGATCCTCCCGGATCAGGCTGTTGATGAAGAGGCTCGTCTCCGATTCGAAGGCCTCTCGAAGATTGTCGTCGAACTCCGGAAAGATCAGCGGGTCGGGATACACGCCCTCGAGGTTGCGGAAATGGAGCCACTGCCCCGCGAAGTTGTCGACGAGGGCGGACGCTCGCGGGTCGGCGAGCATGCGGCGTACCTGCGCCTCGAGCACCGCGGGGTCGCCGAGCGAGCCGTCCTCGGCCGCGGCCAGCAGCTCGTCGTCGGGAATGCTGCTCCACAGGAAGAACGACAGCCGCGAGGCGAGATCGAGGTGGGGAATCTCGTAGATCGCGTTCGGCGGGCTGTCGACCGGGTCGTGCTCGATGCGATAGAGGAACTCCGGATCCGCGAGCACGCGCTCGAGGGCGAGGCCGATGCCGGCGTCGAAGCTGCCGCCCTGTCGTCCGATCTCGAAGAAGTCGAGCAGGGTGTCGAGGTCGTCATCCGACACCGGACGTCGGTACGCGCGTCGGGCGAGCGTGCCCAGGATCTCCGCCGCGCACGGCCGCTCCTCGGCCTCACGGGCCGGAGTACACGAGAACAGCCGGCGGCGCGTCGGGGTGTCGCCGGGGCCGTCCACGGTGAACGGGCCGTGGATCTGCACGTTGTCGAGGGCCGGGTTGCTGTCCGGCATGTCGTTGACGGCGAGGGCGAAGCCCGACTGCCGCGGCTGCAGCACGCCTTCCTCTTCCCACGTCTCGCGCGGGAAGGACACCCCGATGACGTGCGGCCCGGCGTCGACCCGGATTCGGATTTCGAGGCCGTCGTCGGCATTCTGGGAGTACGACTCCCATTCGATGTCGCCCCGGATGTTGCCGGCGAAGCTGATGGGTGCGGGCATGCCGGGAGCGTCGCCGCCGAAGGTGAACTTCCGGATGCGCCGGCCGTCGAGGCGAATCTCGACGTCGTGGGCCTGGTCGATGCCGCGTACGTAGCCCACGTAGTTGGTGCGCAGGCGCAGCTTGATGAGGTATTCGCCATCGACCGGGAAGTGGTGCCGCACCGCGGCGCCGCCGCGCGAGCCGAACGGCAGGTCCTCGCTCTGCTGGTTCTCCTGCTGGAGGTTGAGGGGAACTCCGTAGGTGGCGATGACCGCCCCGCCGGCCGGCGGCTCGCCGATGGCGAGGCGCGCGATCTTGCGCGCGGCCGACACGTAGCGCTCGAAGAGGGACGGCGAAAGGGAGAGGGCGCCGGCGTTGTTGTCGAAGCCGAACCGGTCCGGCGCGTCGGCGGGAATCCACTCGCCGACGTCGATCTCAAGGTCGAGCAGATCGCGAATGACGTTGCGGTACTCGGTCTGGTTCAGTCGGTGGAACGCCAGCGTGCGACCCGGGTTCGGCCTCGCCTCCGCCGTGCGATCGAGCTCGCTCTCGAGCCATCGCCGGAAGCCGTCGTAGGTGGCCTCGTCGGGGCGCGGGCGCGGCTGCGGGGGCATGGCCCCGACGCGCAGCTTGCGCACCACCGCCTCCCAGATCTCGGGATCCTCGGCGACGTTGTCGACGTCGACGGTGTCGAGCGACAGCCCCACCGTGCGGAGCTGCGAGACGAGCGACGACCTCGGCTCGCCGGTGCCTTCCACGATCGCGCGGTTGTGGCAGGTGACGCAGTACTGGTCGACCAGCGCCCGCTGCGGCGAGACCGCCGGCGCCGCCGCCCCGGACGCGGACTGTCCGGCCAGCACGTCCTGCGAGGTGCAGACGAGAGCCGCGGCCAACACCGCGGCCGGTCCAGCGAGGAAACGTCGGAGCGCCGCAGCCTGATTTGGTGTCATGAGATGTCGGCCCAAGTCGATCGGAAGCGCCGTGGGCTTGCCCGCGACACAGACAGTGTCGCCGCTTTGCCCCGCGGGTGTCAATGGCGCGGGCGGGCGTTGACGACCTGATCGGGAGCGGGTCGACGCGCTGATCGGGAGCGGGTCGACGCGGCCGGTATCCGTCGCGAACGCCGCAGAGGCCGACCCGTTCCCCCCCGAACCCGCATCGGGAACAGGGGCGCGCAGAATACCGGCGGCGCGGCCCGCCGCGAGCGCGCCGAACGGCGAGGCGGGCCGCAGGAAGCGCCCGTTCGGGGTTCCACCGCGGGCGGAACCTGCGGTAACATGAGCCGGCAATCACCGTGGACCGATCGCCTCGTGGCTCGGTCCGTGGCGTCCTCGGACTCAGGAGAAACCTCGATGAGCGCGAACGTTCCCGCGAGTCGATCCCTGCTGCGAATCGGCACTCTCGCCGTGACGGGCGCTTTTCTCGCCGTGGCCGCGGCCCCCCCCCCGGCCCACGCCGCCGACGATCTCCCCCTCATCGCCGCCGCCAGGGCGGCCGACGCCGAGGCGGTGGCGCGTCTGCTCGGCCAGGGCGCCGACGTCGACCAGCGTCAGCCCGACGGCGCGACCGCCCTGCACTGGGCCGCGTTCCGCGACGATCAGCACGTCGCGGGTCTGCTGATCGGCGCGGGCGCCGATCTCGACGCGGCCAACGAGCTCGGCGCGACCCCACTCTGGTTGGCGGCCGAGAACGGCAGCGCGGCGATGATTGAGCGGCTGCTCGCGGCCGGCGCCAACGCCAACGTCGAGTTGCCGGAGGGCGAGACGCCGGTCATGACCGCGTCCCGGGCCGGCACCGCGGCCGGCGTGCGGGCCCTCGTCGCCGCCGGCGCCGACGTGAACGCGGCGGAACGCTCGCGCGGTCAGACCGCCCTGATGTGGGCGGCGGCGCAGGGTCACGACGACGTCGCCGCCATCCTCGTGCGCCACGGGGCGGACGTCGAGGCCCGCTCGAGGGTGCGACCCCGGCTCATGCACGCCGAGGGCACCAACGCGTCGCAGTACGACCAGGGCGTCATGTGGAACCGGGGCGGGTTCACGCCCCTGCTGTTCGCGGCCCGCCACGGCCGCGTCGCGGCGGCCGAGATCCTGCTCGACGGCGGCGCCGATGTGGAGAGCCCGGCCCCGACCGGGGCGGCGCCGCTCGCCCTCGCGGCGCTCAGCGGCCAGGGCGAGTTCGCCGCCCACCTGCTCGAGCGCGGCGCCGATCCGAATAGCGTCGGCGCCGGCTACACCGCCCTGCACGCGGCCGTGCTGCGCGGAGATCGGACGCTCGTGCGCACCCTGCTCGCCCACGGCGCCGACCCCAACCTCCGGCTGCAGGCGGGAACGCCGGTGCGGCGCGCGAGCCAGGACTGGGCGTTCGCCCCGGGTCTGGTCAGCGCGACGCCCTACTGGCTCGCGGCGTGGTTCCACGACGCCGACGTCATGCGCGAGCTCGCGGAGGCCGGCGCCGACCCCCGGCTGACGACCCTGGAGCGCTGGCGCGCGGTCTTCGAGCGCGCGGGGGGGTGGGTCCGCCCCACATCGCCGGCGGTTTCATTCCCCCGCTGGTGGCGGCGACGCGGGGGCCGGCCAACCGCGGGCGCTTCTTCAACAGTGCGTTGCGTAAACCCGACGACGACGAGCGCAAGGTGATGGCCGCGGTGGCGACCGCCATCGAGCACGGGGCCGACGTCAACGCCGCCGACCTGCGGGGAGACACCGCGATGCACGCGGCCGCACAGCGGAACTTCACCACCATCGTGCGGTTCCTGGCCGAGCGCGGCGCGAACCTCGGCGCGAAGGACGACGCGGGGCGGACCCCGCTCGACCTCGCGAGGGCGGCGGAAGCGACCCGCGCCCGCATCCAGGATCCGAGCCGGTACCCCGCCGGCAACAGCGCCCAGGTGCTTCGCGAGCTGGGGGCCGTCGACGAGCGCAGCGCCGATTCGGACGGGCAATCCGATTGATCCGCCCCATCCTGCGCTACGGCAGCGACGCCCTGCACCGGCCGGCCCGCCGGGTGGTCGATTTCGACGACGACCTGCAGACGCTGATCGACGACATGATCCAGACGATGCACGCCGCCCCCGGCATCGGTCTGGCCGCGCCGCAGGTGGGCGTCGGGCTGCACGTCTTCGTCGCCGACCCTTCGGCCGGACGGTCCATCGACGACCTCGTCACCGTCGTCAATCCGCGCGTCGTCGAGCAGGAGGGTACGCAGCGGGTAGAAGAAGGCTGCCTGAGCCTCCCCGGATTCACGGCGCGCGTGCCTCGGCCGGCGCGGCTGGTCATCCAGGGCTACGACCGCGAGGGTACGGAGATCACCGTCGAGGGCGAGAAGCTGCTCGCCCGCGTGCTCCAGCACGAGCTCGATCACCTCAACGGCAAGTTGTTCGTGGACCGGATGCGCGGCCTCCGGCGCGAGCAAATCGTGCGGCGGGTGCGCAAGCTCGAGCGCGCGGGCAAGTGGTGAAGATCGCTTTCTTCGGGACCCCGGACTTCGCGGTGCCCTCGCTCGGGCGCCTCGTCGCGGCGGGCGAGGACGTCGTGGTCGCGGTGACCCAGCCGGACCGCCCCCGCGGACGGGGGCAGCGGCTCCAGCCGTCTCCCGTGAAGGTCTCGGCCCGCGACCACGGCATTCCTCTGCTTCAGCCGGAACGAACGCGCGCGCCGGGCTTCGCAGCCGACCTCGCGGCGAGCGGCGCCGACCTGGGCGTCGTCGTCGCCTACGGGCAGATTCTGCCCGACGAAGTGCTCGCCACGCCCCGCCACGGCGTCATCAACGTGCACGCCTCGCTGCTCCCGCGCTATCGGGGGGCGGCCCCGATACAACGCGCCGTGATCGCGGGCGAGCGGGAGACCGGGATCACCATGATCCGCCTGGTCCGTGAAATGGACGCGGGTCCGATGCTCGCGAGCGCGTCTCGGCCGATAGCCGACCACGAGACCAGCGCGGACATCGCGCCGGCGCTGGCTGCGATGGGGGCCGACCTGTTGCTCGACACCGTCCGCGCCATCGCCGCGGGACGGGTCCGCGAGCGGCCCCAGGACCACGCTCTCGCCACCTACGCGCCCCGCCTCGACCGGGAGGACGGCCGCATCGACTGGACGAGGCCGGCCCGGACCGTGCACGATCTCGTGCGCGGACTGTACCCCTGGCCCCCCGCATTCGCCTTCCTCGACGCATCGCGGTACCTCATACGCCGCACGGCCCTCGACGCCGGCTCCGCGCCCGGCGGGGACGCCGCGCCGCCCCCCGGCGCCGTCGTCGAGGCCCGCGGCGATCGGTTGCGCGTCGCGTGCGGCGGGGGCAGCGTGCTGTCGATACTCGAGATTCAGCCCGAGGGCCGACGGGCGCAGTCCACCCGCGACTTCCTGGCGGGGCGGCGCCTCGCCTCGGGGGCCGCCTTCCGTCCGTCACCCTCCTCGGCATGATCCGGCCGCGCCGCAACCGCTCCGCCCGGCGCCCGACAGTATCCGCGGGGGTGGCGAAGACCGGTACCGGTGCCGGCGCGGCGGTGAGGCGGACTCGCGCCAACCAGGCTCGCACCGCCGCCTATCATGTCGTGCGGGCGGTGCTCCGCGGCGACGACCTGCCGCGGGCGCTGGCCGAGTCGAGGGACCCGCTCGCCGACGACCGGGACCGCGCCCTCGTCACCGAGCTCGCGGTGGGCACGTTCCGCTGGCTGGCCGCGCTCGACCACGTGGTGGGGCGCGCCGCCGACCGTCCCGTCGCGCGCATCGACGACGAGGTGCTGACGGTGCTCCGGCTCGGCGCCTACCAACTGCTCCATCTCGACCGGGTTCCCCCGGCGGCGGCGGTCGACGAATCCGTGCGGCTCACCCGGCAGATCGGCAAGTCGAGCGCGGCCGGATTCGTCAACGCGGTCCTCCGGCGGCTGGCAGCGACTCGGGCGAGGCCGGAGCTTCCGCCCGCGCCGGACACGGCCGGGAGTCGAGAGGCCCGACTGGCCTACCTCAGCGTGACGGGGTCGCACCCGCGATGGCTCGTCGAGCGATGGCTCGACCGTCACGGCCTGCCCGCCGTCGCCGACTGGGTCGGATTCAACAACGCCGCCCCTCCCCTGACCCTGCGCGCAAACCGCCTTCGGACCACGCGGGAGGAACTCGCGCGGCGGCTCGCGGAGCACGACGTGCAGACCGAGCCGACCCGGTTCGCACGTGACGGGCTCATCGTCGTGGCCGGGAACCCCTATCGGACCCCCGTCGCGAGTCGGGGGCACTTTCTCGCCCAGGACGAGGCCAGCCAGCTCGTGGCCGAGCTGGTGGGCGGCCGCCCCGGCGAGCGCATACTGGATGCCTGCGCCGCCCCCGGCGGCAAGACCACGGCCATCGCCGGCGTGACGGGCGGCCGGGGCCTGCTCGTCGCCGGCGACTTGCGGCCGGCGCGGCTGCGGCTGCTCCGCGAGACCCTCATGGGCATGAGCGCCGCCGCCGCCGTCGTCCGCCTCGACATGCGCCGCGGGGTCCCGTTCGGACCGGTGTTCGACCGGGTGCTCGTCGACGCGCCGTGCTCCGGGCTCGGGGTCCTTCGGCGGGACCCGGAGATACGCTGGCGCCGCCGTCCCGGCGACCTCCCGCGCTTCGCGAGAGAGCAACTGTCGATGGTCGGCCACGCGGCCGGCGCGGTCCGCCCCGGCGGGATCCTCGTCTACGCGACGTGTTCCAGCGAGCCCGACGAGAACGAGGAGGTCGCGGCCGCGTTCCTCGACGCCCACCCCGACTTCGAATCGGTGAGTCCGGATGAGACGGGGCCGGTCGGGCCGGGCCTCCACGCCGTTCTCGACGGCCGGGGTCGCCTGTCGACCACACCCTTCGACCACGGTCTGGACGCGTTCTTCGCCGTGGTCCTGCGGCGACGCCTGCGTGTCGCCGGGACGCGCCGTCCTGCCGGGGACGCGGGCCGTCCCGAGGCAAAGGGTGATCACGGCACGACGCGGGACCCGGGAACGGCGCGAACGCCGGGGGGCGAATACGCCGGGGACACGGCGCGACCGTGACGGCGCGACCTCTGCGGCCCGCGCCGGCTCGTGCTCGAGGGGGCGAATACGGCAGGGACACGGCGCGACCGTGACGGCCGCTGGAACCTGTAGTATTTTGTGATCAGAGTGTCTGTCTCCTCACACCCACCCGCGCCCGCGCCGGGGCGGTCTCCCGCCGAGCGCCGGAAGCGCCGACGGCCGCCCCCGGCCGCCGCTCCCCCCCGCCTCTCGACGCCGCGCCGGTGGGCGGCGCGGCTGGTGGTGGCGGGCGGTGTCTTGTCCGTGGCGGGAATCGTCTTCCTGCTGTTCGCGGTGGCGGGGCTGCAGGTCGCGCTGCGGCTGCGCGAGGTTCCGGTGCCGGACCTCGTCGGTCTGAGCGAAGAACAGGCGGCGACGACCCTCGGGCGACACGGCCTCGCGGTGCGCGTCGAGCCCCTGCCCCGCATCGACCCGAGCATTCCCGCCGGCCATGTCGCGGATCAGGATCCGGCCACCGGATTGACCACGCGCAGCGGCCGCAGCGTCAAGGTGTGGCTGAGCTCCGGCGCGAGCGCGGACCTGGTGCCGACGCTGATCGGGCAGTCGGAGCGAGGCGCCCGGGCTCGGCTCGCAGAGGACGCCCTGAGCCTGCGCAGCGTCTCGGAGATCCGGTCCAACCGCCATCCCAGCGACTCGGTGGTCGCCCAGGAGCCGCCGCCCCTGGGGTCGGCCTCCAACGTCTCCGTCCTCATCAACCGCGGCGAACGCGGCGCCACCTATGTCATGCCGGATCTCATCGGCGTCTACGGCGCCGAAGCCGCCGAGGTGCTGCGGGCCCGCGGATTCCGGGTCTCGGTGGTCGGCGATCACCCCTATCCGGACATCGAGCCGGGGGTGATCCTGCGCCAGTTTCCGCAGACGGGATTTCAGATCGCCCACGGCGAAGCCATCTCTCTCGAGGTCAGTCGATGAGCGTGCGCATCGCCCCCTCGATTCTCTCGGCCGACTTCGCGGCCCTCGGCGCGGCGGTGGCGGCGGCCGAGGCGGGAGGCGCCGACCTGCTCCACGTCGACGTCATGGACGGGCATTTCGTGCCCAACCTGACCATCGGTCCGCCGGTGGTCGCGGCCCTGCACCGGGTGACCAGCCTTCCGCTGGACGTGCACCTGATGATCACGGACCCCGATCGCTACATCGACCGGTTTGCAGACGCCGGCGCGGCCGCGATCTCGGTTCACGTCGAGACCACGCCGCACCTGCACCGCACCCTCGGGCACATACGGAGCCACGGACTGCGGGCCGGCGTCGTGCTGAACCCCGCCACCGCGGTGTCGACACTGAGCGAAGTGGCGGGCGAGGTCGACTTCGTGCTCGTCATGAGCGTCAACCCCGGATTCGGCGGCCAGACCTTCATTCCCGGCAGCGACGCCAAGATCGCCCGGGTGCGACGACTCCTCGACGAGGCCGGCAACCGCGCGCCCGTCGAGGTCGACGGCGGCGTGGACCGAGGCAACGCCGCGCGAGTCGTGGAGGCGGGAGCCGAGATCCTGGTGGCCGGCGCGGCCATCTTCGGCACGCCCGACGTGCCCGCGGCGGTCCGGGCGCTGCGCGCGGCCGCTCGCGCCCCGGCCGCCGCGGCCGAGGAAGGCTGACCGGGTGGCTCGCGGCACCGCCACCATTCGAGTCCGGTACGCGGAGACGGATCGGATGCAGGTGGCCTACTATTCGAACTACTTCGTGTGGTTCGAGGTGGCGCGTTGCGAACTGCTGCGGCGCGCGGGTTACGCCTACCGCGACCTCGAGGCGGCCGGGTTCATGCTCCCTGTCATCGAGGCACACTGCGAGTACCGTCAGCCCGCCCGCTATGACGACGAGCTGACGATCCTCACGCGGGGCGATCTGCTGTCGCCGGTTCGCGTGCGGTTCGCGTACGAGGTCCGACGTACCGGCGACGACGCCGCGACGGCCCTGGGCCATACGGTGCATGCGTCGGTCGACGGCGAGGGCAGGCCGGCTCGGCTCCCCGCCGACGTCCGAAAGCTGTTGGCGTAGGACATCCCATGAGCTGCCATCATCGTGTTCCGTTCCGTACCTGCCACCGCCCGGTGACGCCCACCGCGCGCCCGTGGTCGAGCGCCGGGCTCGTGGCGCTGCTCGCCATCACCGCCGCCGGCTGCGCCACGCCTCGGGCGGACATTCCCGCCATCGGCGAGGTCCAGGCGGACCGCCTGCTCTTCGAGCGGGGGGCAGCGGCCCTCGACGAAGGCGACTGGCGCCGCGCGCGCCAGTACTTCGTGGAAATCCGAGACAACTATCCCCAGAGCCAGTACCGGGCGCCGGCGCGGCTGGGCATCGGGGAGAGCTACGAGCAGGAAGGCTCGACGGAGGCGTACGTGCGCGCCCTCTCCGAGTTCCAGGACTTTCTGAGCCTCTACCCGACCCATCCCCGCGCCCCCTTCGCCCAGTACAAGCTGGGGATGGTGCACTTCCACCAGATGCGCCGGGCCGAACGGGATCAGACCGAGACGCGGAGCGCGATACGCGAGTTCGAGAATTTCCTCGATCGGTACCCGACGGACCCGGAGTTGACGTCCACGGTCCGGGGGCGGCTGCGCGAGGCCCGCGACCGGCTCAGCGAGCACGACTTCACCGTCGGCCAGTTCTACTATCGCGCCAAGTTCTACCCCGGGGCGGTGAATCGGTTCCGTCAGATTCTGGACAACGATCCGGAGTACTCCAGGCGCGACGAGGTCTACTTCTACCTCGGCGAGTCGTACGCCGTGGGCCAGGCGATCGCCGAGGCCATTCCCTACTTCGCGCGCATCCTGGAGGAGTTCGAGGCCAGCGAGTACGCCGAAGAGGCCCGCGCCCGGCTGTCCGAGCTGGAAGCCCGGCTCGATCAGTGACCGCGCCCCACCCGCGCGCCGGGCCCGGCCCGACCCGCACCGGCGTGCGATCCGCGCCGGCTCTCAGGATGGAGACGCGAGACGCCGGCCCTTCCGGTCGGTGACGGCTTCCGGCTCCGGGGCGACAGGCGACGGCGGGGATGCGAACGTGGGGCTCCTCGAGTGCATCCCGGCGTGCGTGAACCGGCGATAGTACTCCAGCGCTGAAGCGAGGGCCGTCGCCACGACGACCCAGAGCGCGATCTGCCCAAGCACGAAGAACTGCTGCAGGTACTCCCGGCCCAGGATGAGCAGCAGGATCGCGATGACCTGCGACATCATCTTCACCTTGCCGAGCGGCGACGCCGGAATCGTCACGCCGCGCGAATAGGCGAGGCTGCGCAGCACCGTGACCCCCAGCTCGCGCCCCAGAATGATGGCTACCATCCAGGCGGGGGCCAGCTCCATCTGCACGAGCGAGATCAGGGCGGCGCTGACCAGGAGCTTGTCGGCCAGGGGATCCATCAACTGGCCGAATGTCGTGACCTGCTTCTGCCGCCGAGCGAGAAATCCGTCGAGCCAGTCGGTGAGGGCGGCCACGCTGAAGATCGCCGCGCCCACCAGCTCCTTGCCCTCGAACTCCGTCCACAGCACGACCACGAGCAGCGGAACGAGGAAGATGCGGGCCAGAGTCAAGCTGTTCGGGAGATTCATGGGGGGGAAGCAGGAGTGCCTCATTGTAGTGTCCGGGCGGACCTGTCGCAACACGTCGGCGGCCCTCCCGGGAGGTGCTCGCGCCGCGGACCTGCCTGAACCGGTGCTAAGATCCCCGCCGCATGAAGGCGGTCATCCTGGCGGGGGGATTCGGCACGCGGCTCCGCCCCCTCACCCTCGAGATCCCGAAGCCGATAGTGCCCGTCTTCGACCGCCCGTTCCTCTACTACCAGATCGACCTGCTGCGGCAGGTACCGGATATCGACGAGGTGATCCTGAGCCTCAACTTCCGTCCCGAACGCATCGAGGCCCGGGTCGGAGACGGCGCCGAGGCCGGGCTGCCGGTGCGCTACCGGGTCGAGCCTCATCCCCTGGGAACCGGCGGCGCGATCAAGTTCGCCTCGCAGGGCATCGATGACACGCTGCTCGTCGTCAACGGCGACGTGCTGACCGACATCGACCTCAACGCGGTGGTCGCGCGCCACCGCGAGCGCCGCGCCCTGGCGACCGTGGTGCTCACGCCGGTCGACAATCCGTCGGCGTACGGCCTCGTCGAGACCGACGCCGTCGGGAACGTGCGCCGCTTCATCGAGAAGCCGGACCCGGACGAGATGACCTGCGACACCATCAACGCCGGCATCTATCTGCTGGAGCCGGCGACCTTCGGCCGCATTCCCGACGATACGGCGTGGTCGATAGAACGCCAGTACTTCCCCTCGCTCGTCGCGCGCGGCGAGACCTTCGTCGCCCATGTCGGTCGCGGCTACTGGATAGACATCGGCACCCCGGCCAGCTACATGCGGGCGCACCGCGACCTGATGACGGGGCGCTGCGCCGCGGGACCCTTCCGGGCGAAGCCGCCCGGGTTCGTGCACCGCGGTGCGGCATGCCGCATCGCGACGGGGGCCGACCTCTCCGGTCCCTGCTTCGTGGGGGACGGCTGCGTGGTCGAGGAGGGCGCCCGCATCGGCGGCGGGTCGGTGATCGGCCCCGGATGCACGGTCGGCCCCGGCGCCGTCATCGAGCGGTCGATCGTGTGGGGACACAGCGCCGTGGGCGCCGACGCGGTCGTGCGGGAAGCGATTCTGGGCGAGGCGTGTCGTGTCGGCGAAGGCGCCGAGGTCGGCGCCGGCTGCGTGCTGGGAAGCCGATCCACGTTGTCGGCCCACAGTCGTGCATGACCGACTCGGACGCCCCGCGGCTTCCTCGTCCAACGCCCCGGATCGCGGGGCGCCCGGGCCCGAGAGCGACGCCGGCCGCCCCATCTCTGCCCTGCCAACCCTCCTGGCGTCCGGCCGCGACGCGGCGCGGACGCCAAGCCTGCGAGATGTGACGAAATGACCTTCGACCCCCACGTGTTCAAGGCCTACGACGTTCGCGGACTCTATCCCGATCAGCTCGACGAAGGGCTGGCGGAGCTGATCGGCCGCGGATTCGTGGCCCATCTCCGGGCGCGGCGCATCGCCGTCAGCCGCGACATGCGGGTGTCGTCGCCCGCCCTCGCGACGGCATTCACGGCCGGAGCCAGAGCCCAGGGCGCCGATGTCGTGGACATCGGCCTGATGGGGACCGACCAGCTCTATTTCGCGGTGGCCCGCAACGACCTCGACGGCGGCGCCCAGATCACCGCCTCACACAACCCCGGGGCCTACAACGGCATCAAGCTCGTCGGGCGCCAGGCGCTCCCGCTCAGCGGCGACTCGGGAATCGCCGAGATTCGCGACATGCTCGCCGCCGACGCGCTGCCGGCGCCGGCCGTTCGCGAGGGCGGCCGGCGCGAGGCGCGGGTTCTGGACGACTATCTCGATCACGTGCTGGCGTTCATCGATCCGGCGGTCATCCGGCCGTTCTCGCTCGTGCTCGATGCCGGCAACGGCATGGCGGGCGTCGTCGCGCCGGCCCTCTTCGACAGGTTGCCGTGCCGCACGACCCGACTCTGCTTCGACGTCGACGGGACGTTTCCGAACCACGAGGCGAACCCGCTGATCGAGGCCAACCGCCGCGATCTCGTCGCCGCGGTTCGGGACGGGTCCGCGGACGCGGGAATCGCGTGGGACGGCGACGCCGACCGGTGCTTCTTCGTGGACGGCGAGGGCGAGTTCGTCCCCGGCGACTTCGTCACTGCCCTGCTGGCTGAGGCCTTTCTCCGCAAGACGCCCGCCGCCACCGTCGTCTACGACGTGCGGGCCAGTCACGCCGTTCGGGACACCGTCGCCGCCGGCGGGGGGCGGGCGCTGATGAACCGGGTCGGCCACGCGTTCTTCAAGAAGCGAATGCGGGAGGAGCAGGCCGTCTTCGGCGGCGAGGTCACCGGCCACTACTACTTCCGCGAGAACTTCTACGCCGACAACGGGTTCATCCCCGCGTTGCTCATCCTCGAGCTGATGTCCACCCGCGGCCAGACGTTGCGCGAACTGCTCGCGCCGTTACGCGAGCGCTACTTCATTTCCGGCGAGATCAACACCGCCCTCGACGGTCGGGAACAGGTCGCCGGCAAGCTGGAGTCGATCGCCTCGCGCTACGCCGACGGTCGCGTCCATCACATGGACGGCGTTTCGGTCGAGTATCCGACCTGGCACTTCAACGTGCGGCCGTCCAACACCGAGCCGCTGCTGCGGCTGAATCTGGAGGCGGCGACACGGGACGAGATGGAGGAGCGGCGCGACGAGGTGATGGGCCTGATCCGAAGCTGAGAGGGCGCCGATTCTGTTAAGATGGATCGGCATGGCGACGAGCGGGAGTAACTCAGTGGTAGAGTCACGGCTTCCCAAGCCGTTGGTCGCGGGTTCGATCCCCGTCTCCCGCTCCAGTTCTTGCGGCGCGTTCGACCCATGGTGAGGATTGCCCGATATCCGATCGTCACGCCGGCCCCGCCCGACCAGGATACCCCGCATCGAGACGCGCTCCGCCCCGGCGGGATGACGACCTTCGGCCCGAACATCACCGCCAAGGGTCAGATCAGCGCAACCGACCACGTCATCATCGAAGGAACGGTCGAGGGTGAGGTGGTCGCGCCGGATCACGCAGTTGCGGTCACCGGCGCCGCGCGGGTCGAGGGTGACGTCTTCGCCCGAACCGTCACCGTGCTTGGCCGCGTGGACGGGAACCTCACAGCCACGAGGCTCATCGAGCTCCGGGCATCGTCCGTGGTCCGCGGGCGGCTGTCGTCACCCGGCCTGATCATCGAGGAGGGGGCTCGGTTTTGCGGTCCGGTCGAGCCCGGCAAGGCCGATGTGGCCGTCGCGCTTGCCCGCCATCGGGCCACGAGAGCCTGATGCCTCGGCCCTCAATCGCGCACGGGAGCTCGACGACGCGCTCCGGGGCTCGACGTGACGTCGACGTGACGATGGCCTGACGATGCGCCCCGGAACCCCGTCCGCAATCTGCTAGGCCATGTCCTTCAGCTTCTTGAGCGGGAGGACCTTCACGGCCGTGCTCGCGGGCTTGGCCTTGACGTCCATCGTCTCGCCGGGCCGGAACGGATTCGGCACATTCTTCCTGGCCCTTTGGGCCTTCTTCTTGACGACCTTGATCTTCATCAGGCCCGGTATCGTGCAAGGCACCGTCGGCCCGCCGCGGACGTGGCGCTCAATGACCGATTCCAGCGCCTCGAAGACATCGCCGACCTGTCTCCTGGTCAGCGCGGTCTTCTCCGCGATGTCCGCAAGCATCTGCGTCTTCGTCATCGCCTTGGTGAGCTTCTTGACTCTTGCCAACATCCCCTCCTGGTGATGAGTGAACCGGGCGCTTGATGACCCGCATGATAACCGAACCGGGCGCCGGATGCGCCGGGTGTTGACACGAGACTCACCGCGCTTCGACATTTCCGGCCATGCGGGCGCGAGAACCGACCCCGATCCGACCGTGCGTGCGGCGCGAAGGCTCCGTGCGTCACGGGGTTTGCGCCCGCGAGCGGGCCGCAACACGACCTGGGGTTGCCGGGAACTCGCGGCGCGGCGACTCGCGCCCAGGGTTCGTCGGGCGCCGAGGCGGAGCCGAGAGCGACGACCTGGCGGGCAGGAGTCTGGCCGCAGCACGGGCGCGGACTCATGGGGCGGGCGACCAGCGGAGCCGCAGGCGACGATGGGCAGGGCTAGTAGTCGTCCGCGCGCAGAGACACGCGAATGATCTCCCGGTCGTTGCGGTGGACGATGTGCCCGTTCGCATAGGCCGGGTGCGACCAGTTGACGAGGCGCTCGGCAATACGGCCGTGCGGAGTGCGGGTGCCGGAGCCGCCAGTCGGCTCGATGAGCCGCGTGCGGTCGAGCTCGACATACCCCTCCGGTGTGAACCTGGCGAGAATCAGGAATCCGTCGTCGTTGTTGACGAAGTACCGGTCCTGGTGCCGCACGAGGAAGGCGGTGCTCCAGCGCGCCTGGGCGGTCATGTCGGGGCTCATCCAGATCCGTTCGCCGGTGGCGGCGTCGAGCGCACGCAGCTCACCGTAGCTGTCCACGCCGTAGACGTGGTCGCCGATGATGATCGGGGTCGTCACCATTGCGTGGATGGTGTCCGTCTCCCCCGGCAGCTCGCTGCGGCTCCGGCCCCGCCACAGCTCCGTGGCGGCCGGCCGATCCTGACTCAACTGCATCATGAGCGAGCCGTTGAAGAACTGCGACACCAGCAGGTAGTTGCCGCTGCGCACCGGCGTCGCCACCGTGACTCCCATCGAGACGTCCCAGGGCTGCTCCCAGTAGAGCTCGCCGGTCTCGGGGTCCAGCGACGCGAGGGCCCGCGGATGCCAGACGATGAGCTGACGCACGCCGCCGGCTTCGTAGATGACCGGCTGCGCGTAGCCCATCTCGGCCTCCACCTCGATCGCGCGCCACCGCTCCGCGCCGGTCCGCTTGTCGAAGGCCACCACCAGCGCGTCGGGCTCGCCCCCGACGACGGTCAGGAGCCGGTCGCCGTCGACGAGCGGAGCGCTGACGATGCCCCACACCGGGACGCTCGTGCCGTACTCGGCCACGAAGTCCCGCTGCCAGCGCACCGCCCCGGTCTCGACGTCGAAACAGAACAGCCGTCCGGTGGCGCCGACGACGTAGACGCTGTCGCCGTCGACTGTCGGCGTGGCCCGGGGACCGACCGCGTAGCTCACCGACAGCATCCGGTAGGACGTCGCCCACTCGTGGGTCCACAGCACCTCGCCGGTCTCCTCGTCGAGGGCGAGCACCCGCTCCGTGCCGTCCAGGGTGCGCGACTCCGGATCTTCCCGCCAATCCGTGATGAACACGCGGCCGTCGGCGACCGCCGGGCCCGAGTACCCCGAGCGTATCGGCGTGCGCCAGGCGACCCGCAACTCGTCGGGCAGATCCTCAACGATGCCCGTCTCGTGCCAGACCCCGAGCCTGTCCGCACCCCGCCACTGCGGCCAGTCGTCGGCGGACGGCGCCGCGGTCATCGCGACGACGGCCAGGACGGCGGCGCCTGACACCCTCGCCAGGGACCGCGCCAACGCCGTGTGCACCGGTTTCTCGACTGGCGTGCTCATGCTGTGTCCCCCAGCTTCCGCTCTCTGCCGAGCCCGCGGTCCCGCATGGTGGTGGCCGCGACGGGCCACCTCATGAGGACGCCATGCGGTTCCCGGTGGGCGTCAGCGCGCGAAAGAGTCGTTGGAAGGATACCGTCGAGGAACGTCGAACGAAATGGTCGGGATGACTGGATTTGAACCAGCGACCCCCTGACCCCCAGTCAGGTGCGCTACCAGACTGCGCCACATCCCGACACCGACCTGACGGCCGATAACGAAGCCGTCGAGTTCCGTCTTGCCCGGTCAGGCCTTCTGCCCGGCCAGCAACTCCAGAATCGCGTGCAGGCCCTTCTTGATGCCATCCAGCCGCGACCTGAGCTCGTCGCCGACCAACTCGTTCAGCACCGGCGACGCGTCCTCCGACGCCGGCGCCTCCTTGTGGAGCTGACGACGCGCCGCCCCCAGCGTCAAGCCCTCGACGAAGACGAGCTGCTTGATGCGCAGCACCCGGTCGAGGTCTTCCTGGCGATACAGACGCGAGCGGCCATCGCCGTACGCGACGCCGATTTCCGGGAACTCCGCCTCCCAAGAGCGTAGCACGTAGGGCTGCAACTCGGCGATGGCGCACACTTCCGATGGCTTGTAGATGGACCGTTCCGGCGTCTTGACCCGTGTCGCCATCGCTTCGCTTCAAGCCGGCCTCAGTATACACCCGAGGCGAGAGGCGGCCGACCGCGCCGTTCTGCGGCGCCGATTTCTACCGTCCGCGCGCCTTGAGGCGGATCGGGGTGCCGACGAACCCGAAGGCCTCCCGCAGACGGCGGCGGAGGAACCGCTCGGACGAGAAGTGCAGCCGTGCGCCCCGGCCCGTGAACAGCGTGAATGTCGGGGGCGCCACGCCCGTCTGCACCGCGTAGCGGATGTTCACCGCCCGCTGCTCGGCCCCGGACGGGCGATGGTCGCGGGTCGCGCGGGCGACCACGCGGTTGAGCTCGCCGGTGGTCACCTTCGTCCGGCGCGCGGCGGCGACCTCGTCGACGAGCTCCAGCAGCCGTCCCGTCCGTTCTCCGGTCACCGCCGAGAGGTGGACGATGGGCGCATAGTCGACGAACTTGAGGGCGTCACGCAGGTCTTCGTCGAAACGGGCCGCAAACCCGGGTCCGCGGTCCTTGACGAGGTCCCACTTGTTGGCCGCGAGGACAACGCCGCAGCCGGCCGCCTCCGCCTCGCCGGCGATGGCCGCGTCGCGCTTCACGACGCCCGCCGCCGCGTCCACCACGATCACCGCGACGTCCGTGCGCTCCATCGCGTGGCGTGCGCGCACCACGCTGACCGCCTCGATGCGCCCTCCTCCGGCGACGCGGCCGGGACGCCGCATGCCCGCGGTGTCGACGATGCGGAACTGTTGCCGATGCCAGCGCATCACATCGTCGACAGCGTCGCGGGTGGTGCCCGGCGTGGGACTGACGAGCACGCGGTCGCCTCGCAGCAGCCGATTGACGAGCGACGACTTCCCGACGTTGGGGCGACCGACCACCACCACACCGGTCTCCCGCTCCGCGTTGGCGACGTCGTCGGGCGCGGTGGCCGGACCCGGCGGCAACCTCGCGACGACCTCGTCCAGCAGATCCCCTATTCCCTGCCCATGTTCGGCCGCTATCTCCACGAGCGGCTCGAAGCCGAACCGGTGGAACTCGGGCACGTGCGAGCGCGCCCGCCGGTCGTCCATCTTGTTGACGGCCACCACCACCGGCGTTCCTCGCGTCCTCAACTCTCGGGCCAGCTCGTCGTCGGCCGGCAGCGGTCCCTCGCTGCCGTCCACCACCAACACCACCACCTCGGCGTCGCCGGCGGCGCGACGGCCGCGGTCCGCCACCGCCTCCTGCATCGGATCGACGCTCGCGCCCGCGACCCCACCCGTGTCGACGATCGAGAACACCCGCCGCTGCCACTCCACCGTTCCCGCCAGCACATCGCGGGTGGTGCCGGCCAGCGGGGTGACGATGGCCCGCCGCGTACCCGTCAGGCGGTTGAAGAGTGTCGACTTGCCCACGTTCGGACGCCCAACGAGGACCACCCGCCCCGCGGCGCGGTTCAGCTCACCACCCATCGTGCCTCCGTCCCGGCACTCGTCCCCCTGCGGCTTGACAGCCGTAAATGGCAGTACCTATGATGCTTACATGACAGCGTGGGGCGGCGACGCATGATCAAGGTCGACATCGTGAACGAAGTCTCCAGGCTCGCCGACATCACCAAGGTCAAGGCCGAGGTGGCGGTCGACGCCGTGTTCGACGCCATGCGAACTTCGATGCAGCGCGGAGAGCGCATCGAGCTGCGGGGCTTCGGGGTCTTCCAGGTGAAGCCGCGCAAGCGGGGTATCGGCCGCAACCCGCGCACCGGCAAGGAAGTACGCATTCCACCCGGCCGGACCATCCGGTTCAAGCCCGGCAAGGACCTCCAGGACATCGGCGACTGACGCCTCGCATCCGCTCCGGCGGCAGTCGGCGCGAACCTCACGAACAGAACCTCCCTTGAGTCAGCTTCCCGCTCCTGTCGCCGAACCGCCGCCGGCTTCGCCCGCGGACCCGCGCGCCATCCCGCACCCGCCCCGGCCGGCACTGCGGGCACCCGCCCGGCGGGATCGCCCGTGGCTGAACCTCGTGCTCCTGCTGGCCACGGTCCTGTCCACCACGGTGGTCGGCGCCTGCCACCACCAAGGCTTCGTCGCCGATCTCGCCCCCGTGGGGGAAACCCCTTTCGTGTTGTGGAACGGACTCTGGTACAGCCTGACGGTCCTCGCCATTCTGGGCATCCACGAGCTGGGCCACTACTATGCCTGCCGGCATTATCGGGTCGATGCGTCGCTCCCGTACTTCCTGCCGGCGCCGTTCCTGATCGGCACCCTCGGCGCGTTCATCCGCATACGGCAGCCGGTTCCGACCAAGCGCATGCTCTTCGACATCGGCGTCGCCGGACCCATCGCCGGCTTCGTCGTGGCCGTGCCCGCTCTCTTCGTGGGCGTCGCTCTCTCGCGCGTGGTGCCGGCGCAGGAGGCGACCGAGTTCGCGGTGTACCTGGGCGAGCCGCTCCTGTTCCGCCTCACCGCGTGGGTCGTGTGGGGGGCAGTACCGGAAGGGGCGACGTTGAACCTCCACCCCATGGGATTCGCGGCGTGGGTCGGGTTGCTGGCCACGGCCCTCAACCTGTTCCCGATCGGGCAACTCGACGGGGGACACATCTCGTACGCAGTCTTCGGCGCCCGCTCGACCCTCGTGACCCTCGCCGCGGCCGTCGTCCTCTTCGCCCTCGCCTTCCATTCCCCGAGCTGGATCGTCTGGGCGGTGCTGATGATCGTCATGCTCGTCGCGCTGGGACCGCGACACCCGCGCACCCTGGACCATGACGTTCCCATCGACCGGACCAGGATGCTCGTCGCGGCGTTGGCGCTCGCCGTCTTCGTGCTCTGCTTCACGCCCGCTCCGATCCAGATCATGGGAGATCCCGGGCAATAGACGCCTCTCCCTCGGGCGGAACGCGCACCGTCGACGGGCTCGGCCCGGCCCCGACCGCCGGCCCGCTCCTCGCTCCACGCCTACAGCATCGACACCGGGTCGACGTCGACCACGACGCGTCGCTTCAGACCGGGATCTTCGCCCAGCGCCCGGAGGAGGGCTGTCCGCATCTCCGCACGGCGCCCGCCTTTCAGGAAGAGCTGCACGCGGTACCGGCCCCGCAGCCTCGCGAGGGGCGCCGGGGCCGGCCCCAGCACCATGAACCCGGGCCGCGCCGCGAGCAGCCGCGCGGCGAGAGCGGACGCTTCCTGCATGGTGCGATCCTGCTGCTTCCCGAGGACGACGGCCGACACCAGCGACACCAGCGGCGGATAGCGCAGGGCCCGCCGGAAACGCAGCTCCTCGCCGTAGAAGGGCGCGTATGCCTGATCACAGGCGTGGCGGATGGCGTAGTGACCGGGATGGAGCGTCTGGACGATCGCCTCGCCGGGGGCGCTACCTCGGCCGGCGCGCCCCGCGACCTGCGTCAGCAACTGGAACGTGCGCTCCGCCGCCCGGAAGTCCGGCATCCCCAGGCCGATGTCCGCCGACACCACGCCCACCAGGGTCACGCCCGGAAAGTCGTGCCCCTTCGCGACCATCTGGGTGCCGACGACGATGTCCATCTCGCGGCTCGCGACCCGCTGGAGCAGCCGCGCCGCCCCGCCGCGCCGCCGCACCGTGTCGCGGTCGAGCCGCGCGACCCGAGCGGCGGGCCACCGCCGCTCGATCTCGGCCTGGACCCGCTCGGTGCCGAAGCCCACGTGCTCGAGGACGTCGCCCGAGCACCGGGGACACGCGGCGGGGCGGGCCCGCGAGTATCCGCAATAGTGACAGCGGGCCTGCCCCGCCGTGCGGTGGAACGTCAGGCTCACGCTGCAGTCGGGGCACTCGAGGGTCTGACCGCAGCCGCGGCACAGCAGAGAGGCCGCGAATCCCCGCCGGTTCAGCAACACCAGCGCCTGCTCCCGGTCCGCCAGTCTGTCGTCGATGGCCTCCGCGAGGGGGGCGCTCAGCACGACGTCGGGGCCGTGGGCCGCGAGCTCCTCACGCATGTCGACGATGCGCACGGCGGGCAGGGGGCGGCTTCCGATGCGGTGCGGCAGGGTGAACCGCCGGTAGCGGCCGCTGCCCGCGTGGCGGAAGCTCTCCAGGGACGGCGTCGCGGATCCGAGCACCACGAGGGCGCCATCGCGCTTCCCCCGCATGACGGCCACGTCGCGGCCGTGATAGCGCGGGCTCTCGTCCTGCTTGTAGGAGCCGTCGTGCTCCTCGTCGACCACGATCAGGCCCACCGATGGCAGCGGCGCGAAAACCGCGGACCGGGTGCCCACCACGACGTCGACCTCGCCGTGGCGGATGCGGTGCCACTGATCGTGGCGGGCACCGGTGGAAAGACCGCTGTGCTGGACCGCCACCCGGGCCCCGAACGCCGGTCGCAGCCGCGCCGCGATGGCCGGGGTCAGGGCGATCTCGGGGACGAGGATGAGGGCCTGCCGCCCTTTCGCCACCGCCGCCCGGGCCAGCCGCGCGTAGACCTCGGTCTTGCCGCTCCCGGTGACCCCGTGCAGGAGCGCCACCTCGAAGGCGCCGGACCCCGCGGACGCCTCCAGGGCTTCGACCACCCGCCGCTGGTCGCGCGTCAGGGCATGGACCGGTGGCTCGCCCCCCGCCGCCGGGAGCTCCAACGCCCCCGGCTCCCGCTCGACGACCTCGTTCACGATCGTCACCGCGCCGAGCTCCGCGAGTCGGCGAAGGGTCTCGGCCGGCACCCCCCCGGCCGTGAGCTCCGGCGCCGGCACTCCTCCCGGCGCCGTCTCGAGCCGTGCCAGGGCCTCGCGCTGCCGCCTGCCCAGGCGGCCGCCGGCGGCCAGACGCGCCCGGCCATCGTCGGTCAGGCGAGCGACGCGGACCTTCTTGAACGCGGACGCCGCGCCCTTGAGGGGGTGCGTCAACCGGACGAGCCCCTCACGGGCCATGGCCGCGAGGAGAGAGTGGCGGCCCCCGCCCCGCCGGCCGTCATTCAGCGCCGCCACCCGGTGCGGAGCGCCGTCCGAGAGCGTCTCGAGAAGGCGGCGGCGCGCGGCCCGCGGCCGACCCGCCAGGGCCGCCCGGCCCGCCGGGGTGATCTCCGCCTGCCGGTCGCTGACCACCCAGGCCAGGGGCGGCATCGCGGCCGCCACCGCCTCTCCGGCGCCGCAGGCGTAGTACTCGCCCACCCAGAGCGCGAGGCGCACCACGCCGGCCGGCAGCAGGGGCTCGACGTCGAGGACGTCGAGCAACGGCTTGAGCCCGGCAGGGGCAGGCGCCGCCGGCCGCTCGACCACGCAGCCGGTCACCGCCCGCGTTCCCAGCGGCACGAGGACACGGGTCCCCGGCTCCGGGATCGGCATCTCTGAAGGCACGTCGTAGTCGAGCCGATCGAGGGCGGGAACGGGAACCACCACGGAAACGATGCGAGGCATCGGCGGCAGAAGCGGGGGCGCAACGCGCCGGCCTATGGGGCGGACTCCGGCCCTGCGAGCAGGGTGCGGACCCGTTTCATGTCCTCCCAGACGTCCCGCTTCCGCTCGGGGCTTCGCAGGAGAAAGGCGGGGTGGAATGTGGGGATCAGCTTCGCTCCGCGATAGTCGAACACTCTTCCCCGCAGCCGGGAGACGGGTGCGGTGGTGTCGAGCAGGGTCTTGATGGCGAAGCCCCCGAGGGCCACCACCACCCGGGGCCGGATGACGTCGAGCTGCCGGAACAGGAACGGCTCGCAGGCGGCGACCTCGTCGGGCTCGGGGTTCCGGTTGTTCGGTGGCCGGCACTTGATCACGTTGGCGATGTAGACCTCGTCGCGCGACAGGCCTATCGCCGCGATGATCCGGGTCAGCAACTGGCCCGCCCGCCCCACGAACGGAATCCCCTGCCGGTCCTCGTCCCGCCCCGGCGCCTCGCCGACGAACACGAGGTCGGCGGCGGGGCTGCCGACCCCGAACACGAGATTCGTCCGTCCCCCGTGCAGCTTGCAGCGGGTGCACTCGCCGAGGTCGGCGCGAACGGCCTCCAGGGTCTCCGGCGGCGGGGGCGGTCCGGCCGTCCCCGGCGGCGGGGGCGCTTCGGCCGTCTCCGCCGCCGCCGGAGCGGCGTCGGACGCGCCGGAATCCGCGTGGCCGCGCGTGCGCCACGCCGCGTCACGGCTGATCCCCTCGACCCCCAGCGCCCGGAAGAACTCCAGGTGCCGCCTCAACTGATCACGGTCGGTCATGGTCGGCGGTCTCGACCGCTTCCGGCTCGTGCGCGGCCAGCATTTCCCGAAGGCGGTCGAGGATCGCGCGGGCCAGGTCGCGCTTGGGCTGCAACGGCAGGTCCGTCGTCCCCCCCGCCGCGACCAGGGTCGCCGCGTTCGTTTCCACGTCGAACCCGGCATCGGTCCGCGACACGTCGTTGGCGACGATGAGATCCACCCCCTTGTCCTCGAGCTTGGCCCGGGCCCGCGCGACGACATCGCGGGTCTCGGCCGCGAACCCGACGAGCACCGGCCGGCGCCGACCGGCCCGTTTTCGGCCGAGCTCCCGGAGGACGTCGGCGGTGCGGGTCAGGGTCAGGGTCAGGGTGTCCGCCTCCTTCGCGATCTTCTGCCCGCGAGGCCCCCCGGCCGGCGTGTAGTCGGCCACCGCGGCGGCCATGACCACCGCGTCGACCTCGTCCGCCCGGCCCGTCGCCGCCGCGTGCATGTCGGCCGCGCTCCGCACCGCGATGACCTCGGCCCCGGCCGGAGGCTCCATGCGGCACGGGCCGGACACCAGCACCACCCGGGCGCCGCGGTCGACCGCTTCCGCGGCCAGCGCGTACCCCATCCGGCCGCTCGAACGATTGCCGACGAAGCGGACGGGATCGATGTCTTCGAGGGTCGGTCCCGCCGTGATCAGGAGCCGCCGGCCCGCGAGGTCGCCCTCCGTCGGGCGCAGCCGGCGCTCGACGGCGGCGACCACGTCGTCGACGGAAGCGAGCCGCCCCGGGCCGGTCCATCCGCACGCGAGGTAGCCCGCGCCGGGAGCGACCACGTGCGCCCCGCGCGCCTCGAGCGCGGCGAGGTTGGCGGCGACCGCGGCGTGCTCGTACATGTTCGTGTTCATGGCGGGGGCGACGACGACCGGCGCTCGCGTCACGAGGTAGAGCGAGGTCAGGAAATCGTCGGCGATGCCGTGGGCGAGCTTCCCGATGATGTTGGCGGTGGCCGGCGCCACGAGCAGCGCCCGGATGTCGGCGGCGAGCGCGACGTGCTCGATGGTCGCGTTGGCGCCCGGCGCGAACTGATCGGTGATGACCGGACGCCGCGTGATCGCCTCGAACGTCAACGGTCCGACGAAACGGCAGGCGTTGGACGTCATGGACACGACGACGTCGTGTCCATGGTCCTGCAGCCGGCGGACGATCTCGACCGCCTTGTAGGCGCCGATGCCGCCGCTCACCCCCACTGCGATCAGCGCCATGGCGCGGCTCCGCGGCCCGGTTCTCCGAAGCTGTCCGCGATCGCCCGCGCGGCGGCGCCGGCCGCGCGCCACGAGTGGCGCGCCGCCTCGACGATGCACCGCAGGCGCTCGACGCAGTCTTCCAGATCGTCGTTGACGACCACGTAATCGTACTCCCCCACGTGGCGGACCTCGCGCCGAGCCACGCTCAGCCGACGCCGGATCTCGGCCTCCGTGAGGCGGTCGCCGGGCCGGCGGCGCAGCCGGTCCTCGAGCACCGCGGGGGACGGCGGCAGCAGGAAGATGCCGACCGCGCCGGACTCGAGCTCCCTGACCCGACGCGCGCCCTGCACGTCGATGACGAGGACGAGACTGAGACCGGCGTCGAGGCGGCGCCGTGTATCGAGGGCGCGGGTGCCGTAGAGGTGGCCGAACACCTCGGCCCACTCGAGGAACTCGCCCGCGCCACGCATCGAGTCGAAGTGCTCCCGGTCCACGAAGTGGTAGTCGACGCCGTCCCGCTCGGCCGGGCGCGGGGGGCGCGAGGTGTAGCTTCGCGACCGCTCGAGTCCGGGCACCCGCGCGACCAGCGTGTCGACGGCGGTGGTCTTCCCGGTGCCCGACGGGGCCGAGACCACGAAGAGGCTCCCCTTGCCGTTCACGTGCGCTCCCCGGACCGGGAACCGTCGACCGCCGCGCCGTTCCCGCCCGATTGCCCCCGAGAAGTACGCGCCGTCCCCACGGCGCGTACGCCTACTCCACGTTCTGGACCTGCTCCCGCAGCTTCTCGAGCTCGGCCTTGGCGGTCACCACGAGCTCGCTCGCATCGGCGCCCTCCACCTTCGCGCCCAGCGTGTTGATCTCCCGGTTCATCTCCTGCAGGAGGAAGTCGAGCTTGCGGCCGCACGGCTCGGTCGAGCCGGTGAGGGCCGACCAGTGGGCGAGATGACCGCGCAGCCGGGTGATCTCCTCGCTGACGTCCGAGCGGGCCGCGAACCGCACGACCTCCTGGACCACGGCGGTGTCCTCGATGCCGACCTGTCCCCGCAGCTCCTCCACGCGGGCGCTCAGTCGCGACACGAGATCGGCCCGTCCCGATTCGGCCGCCGCCTCGAGGCGACCGACGAGATCCGCGAGGGTGCGGCACCGCGCCGCGAGGTCGTCCAACAGGTATCCGCCTTCGCGCACGCGCATCGCATCGAGATCGCGCAGCACGTCCTCGACCGCCGCGGTCGCGGCGCGCCCCAGCGCGGCCCGCCCCGCCTCGTCCAGCTCCCGCTCCTCGACCACCAGCGCCTGCGGAAACCGCAGGAGGTCGCCGGCGGTCAGGCCGCCGGCGACGACGCCCCGAACCCGGGCCTGCTCGACGGCGGCCGAGAGAGCGTCGACCAGCGGCTCGTTCAGGGCGACCTCGACGTCGGGCTGCCCGAGAAGCCGGGCGGTCACCGCCACCTCGACGCGGCCGCGCGCCACCCAGCGCTGGACGGCGCCGCGCAACTCGACCTCGACCGGCGCCAGCAGCGGCGGCAGCCGCACCTGAATGTCGAGGTAGCGATGGTTGACGGTCCGCGCCGTGACCCCGAGGGCCGCCGTCTCGAGCTCCCGGCTTCCGGACGCGAACCCCGTCATCGACTTGATCATCGTGTTGCACTCGTCGCGGGGCGGGCCGGCGCGCGCTCCTCGCTCTCCTGACCGAACACCTGCGTCGCATAGAGCTTCGCATAGCTGCTGCCGGGGCGCGCCAGCAAGTCCTCGTGACGGCCGGACTCCGCCACGCGTCCGTCCTCGAGCACGATGATGGCGTCGGCCCGCCGGACGGTCGAGAGGCGGTGGGCGATGACGAACGCCGTGCGGTTGAGCAGGAGCCTCGCCAACGCGTCCTGGACGAGCAGCTCCGACTCCGCGTCGAGGGCCGACGTCGCCTCGTCGAGCACGAGGATGGGCGGGTTCCTGAGCAGGGCCCGCGCGATCGTGATCCGCTGACGCTGGCCGCCCGACAACCGCTGCCCACGCTCTCCGAGCACGGTATCGTAGCCTTGCGGAAGATCCACGATGAACTCGTGGGCGTGAGCGGCGCGCGCCACCGCCACTATCGACTCCCGAGAAGCGCCCGGCGCCGCATAGGCGATGTTGTCGGCCACCGACGCGTCGAACAGGAACGTCTCCTGGGTCACGATGCCGATGGCCCCGCGCAGCGACCGCAGCGTCACGTCGCGCACGTCCGTTCCGTCGAACAGGATGCTCCCCTCGGTGACGTCGTGGAACCGCGGCACGAGGTTGACGAGGGTCGACTTCCCCGCTCCGCTGAGACCCACGACCGCCACCACCTCGCCCGCCCGCACCGCGAAAGACACGCCGCGCAGCACCGGCTCGTCGCCGTCGGGGTACCGGAAAGTCACATCGCGAAACTCGATGCTCGACGCGAACGGCGGCAGCGCGCCGGCGCCGGGCCGCTCGGGGATGCCGGTGCGGGTATCCAGAACCTCGAAAATCCGCTCGGCCGCGGCAATCGCCTGCTGGATGTTGGCGCTGACCCGGCTCAGCTTCCTCACGGGACCGTACATCAGCAGGAGCGCGGTCATGAACGAGATGAACTGGCCCTCCGTCAGGTCGCCGGCCGCGATCTCGCGGCTACCGTACCAGAGGATCGCCGCGATGGCGATGCCCCCCAGCAGCTCGATCACCGACGGCAGGATCGCGAGAGCGCTGGTCACCCGCATGATCGTCCGGTACAGCCGCTGCGAGGTCTGCGCGAACTTCTGCCGCTCGAACGACTCGGCCTGAAACGCCTGCACGATGCGGTGGCCGGTGAGCGCCTCCACGGCGAGATGCGACAGGTGTTCGACCTCCTCCTGGCCTCGGCGCGTCGTCCGCCGCACGAGCTGCCCCAGCCTGACCAGGGGATACACCACCAGCGGCGCGCCGGTCATGCACACCACCGCCAGCCGCGCGTCCTGGTAGAACAGCACGAAGGCGAACGCAATCAGCGCGAACGACTCCCGAATGAGGTCACCGCAGGTCTCCGACACGACCTGCTGGACCCGGCTGACGTCACTCGTGATCCGCGACAGCAACCGCCCCGTCGTCCGCGCCCCGAAGAACGTCCTCGACTGGCCGAGCATGTGCTCGAAGAGCGCCGTGCGCAGGTCGTGGACAAGCCGCTGCCCCGCGTCTGCCATCAGGTAGACGGAGAAGTAGGCGCCGGCCCCCTTGGCCAGGTAGAGTCCGACCAGGGCGCCGCAGATCGACGCGACCCGGTCCCCGGCCGGAAGGAGACCGTCGAAGATCGGTTGCATGATGTAGGCCAAGCCGCCCGAGGCGAGGGCGTAGAACACCATGGCGGGCAGCGCGGCGATGACGCGCAGCTTGTGGGGAAGGACGAATCGCAGCAGCCGGAGCAGTGGATTCACGATGTGGTCGAGCCGAACCCTTCCGGGTGACGCTCGCGCCAGCGCCAGGCGGTCGCGACAATGTCGTCCAGCTCGGTGTGGACCGGCCGCCAGTCGAGATCGCGCTCGATGCGCCCCGCCGCAGCGAAGAGCACCGGCGGATCGCCCGCGCGTCGAGGGGCCGGCTCGGCCGGGACGCGGCGGCCCGTCACCCGTTCCACGCTGCGAATCACGTCGTGCACGGAGTGGGGCGTCCCCGTGCCCAGATTGTAGACTCTCGCGCCGTCCCCCGGCGCCAGCGCGTCGAGGGCCCGGACGTGCGCGGCGGCGATGTCGGCGACGTGCACGTAGTCGCGCTGGCAGGTGCCGTCCGGCGTGGCATAGTCGTTGCCGAACACCCGGAGCGGGGCGCCGCCGCAGGCCGCGTCGAGGGCGCGTGGAATCAGGTGTATCTCGGGGTCGTGGTCCTCGCCGAGGTCGCCGTCGGGGTCGGCTCCGGCCGCGTTGAAGTAGCGCAGGGCGATGGACTGCAGACCGTAGGCCCGGCCGTAGTGACGCAGGGCGCGCTCGACGGCCAGCTTCGAGCTCCCATAGGCGTTGATGGGGTCTGTAGGGTGATCCTCGCCGATCGGAGTCGCCACCGGATTGCCGTACACCGCGCAGGTCGACGACAGGACGAGCCGGCCGACGCCGGCGGCGCGCATCGCGTCGAGCACCGAGAGCCCGCCCCTCACGTTGTGATCGTAGTAGCGGGCCGGATCGCGCACGGACTCCTCCACCGAGAGCAGCCCCGCGAAGTGCATCACCGCAGAGACGCCGTCTTGCCGCAAGGCCGCCTCGAGCCGGGCGGTCTCTCGGACGTCGCCCTCGACGAGGGGATGGCCGCGCACCGCCGCGCGGTGGCCGGCGCTGAGGTTGTCGTAGACGACGACGGCGTGTCCCGCCGCCCGCAGGGCCTTGACGGCGTGGCTGCCGATATAGCCGGCGCCGCCGGTCACCAGCACCGTGCTCATCGGAAGCTCAACGCCCGATCGAGTGGTAGCGGAAGCCGAGGGCACGCATTTCGGCGGGGTCGAACAGGTTGCGGCCATCGAAGATCATCGCTTCCCGCATCAGCTCGCGCATGCGCGGAAGGTCGGGCTCGCGGAATTCGTTCCACTCGGTCAGGATGGCCAACGCATCGGCCTCCTTCAGCACCTCGTAGCTGTCAGCGGCCAGGATGATGCGCGAGGCGAAGTGCCGCCGAGCCGACTCGTTGGCCTGGGGGTCGTAGGCCGCGACCTCGGCGCCCGCCGCGAGGAGGGCCTCGATGACGGTGATGGACGGCGCTTCCCGCATGTCGTCGGTGCGCGGCTTGAACGACAGCCCCCAGACGGCGATGCGACGCCCGTCGAGCGCTCCCATGGCGTCGACCATCTTGTCGACCAGCCGGCGTTTCTGGGCGGCGTTCACCGCCTCGACCGCCTCGAGAATCCGGAAACGGTAGTCGGCGTCGCGAGCCAGCCGGCCCAACGCCCTGACGTCCTTGGGAAAGCAGCTCCCGCCATAGCCGATGCCGGGAAACAGGAAGGACGGACCGATGCGGCGGTCCGAGGCGACGACGCGGCGCACGTGGTCGACGTTGGCGCCCACGACGTCGCACACGTTGGCCACCTCGTTCATGAACGACACGCGCGTGGCGAGCATCGCGTTCGCGGCGTACTTGCTGAGCTCGGCGCTCGCCCGGTCCATGATCTCGATGGGGGCGCCGGTCCGGGTGAAGGGTTTGTGGATGGACGCCATCAGCCGAGCTGCGCGCTCGTCGTCGGCGCCGATGACGACTCGATCGGGCTTCAGGAAGTCGTCGACGGCGGACCCCTGCTTGAGGAACTCGGGATTGCTCACGACGCTGAACGACTCGCGCGTCTCCCCGCCCATGGCCTCCTCCACGCGGCGGGCGGTGCCCACCGGCACCGTGCTCTTCAGGGCCACGACCGTGTAGCCGGCCATCGCCCTGCCGACGCCGCGCGCCGCGCGCAGGACGTGCTGCACGTCGGCCGAACCGTCCTCGTCGGACGGCGTGCCCACCGCGATGAACACGACCTCGGAGTCGGGGACGGCGGGCACGAGGGCGGTGTCGAAGGTGAGCCGGCGCTTGGCCGCGTTCCGGACCACGAGCTCGTCGAGCCCCGGCTCGTAGATGGGAAGGCGGCCCTTCCGCAGAGACTCGATCTTGCCCTCATCGACGTCGACGCAGGTGACCTCGTTACCCGTCTCGGCCAGGCATGCACCGACCACGAGACCGACGTAGCCCGTGCCGACGACCGTCATTCTCATGGTTACCGGTGGTGTCGAGAGCCTGGATCGAGGCCCGCCGCGCGGGAGCGGCCACGGCGTGGAGCCCGAATCGGGAGACGCGTCCGCGAGCGTCCGCGAGTTGCCTGTACAGGATACTAGCAGTGGATGGGAATCGCGACCGACCTCCGCGTGGCGCTGGTGCACGACTGGCTCACCGGCATGCGGGGCGGCGAACGCGTGCTCGAGACCATCTGCGAACTCTTCCCCGACGCCGCGCGGTTCGCGCTCCTGCACGTCCGCGGCTCGGTTTCCCCGGCCATCGAAGCGCAACCCATCCGGACTTCTTTCGTCCAGCGCCTGCCGGGCTCGCACCGATACTACCGGCCGTTGCTGCCGCTCTTTCCGGCCGCCGTCGAGCAGTTCGATCTCGACGAGTTCGACCTGATCATCAGCACCAGCCACTGCGTCGCCAAGTCGGTCGTCACACCGGGACGCGCCCGTCACCTCTGCTACTGCTTCACGCCGATGCGCTACGTCTGGGATCAGTTTCCGGCCTACTTCGGGCCGGAACGGGTGGGCGCGGGGGCCAGCCGGTGGCTCCGGCGGGGGCTCGCCGCGATCGCCCGCTGGGATGCCTCCACGGCCCATCGGGTAGACCGCTATGTGGCTATTTCGCAATATGTTGCGGGGAGGATCGGTCGATACTATAATCGAGAGGCGAGTATCGTGTATCCACCCGTGGACACGTCGTTCTTCCAACCTGGTCCCGGCCCACCGCGGCATGGCTGCCTGATTGTGTCGGCTCTCGTACCCTACAAGCGGGTCGACCTGGCGATACGCGCGTGCGCGCAGGCGTCGGTCCCCCTGCGCATCGTCGGCGACGGGCCGGACCTCGGGCGCTTGCGGAAGATCGCCGGCCCGGAGACGGAGTTTCTCGGCCCGGTGAGCGACGAGGAGGTCCGGCAGGCGTATCGAAGCGCGGCCGTGATGCTGCTGCCGGGTCCCGAGGACTTCGGCATCGCTCCCGTCGAGGCCCAGGCGTGCGGATGCCCCGTCGTCGCCTTCGCCGAGGGGGGGGCCTCGGAGACCGTGGTGGACGGCGAGACCGGGTTCCTGGTACGGGAATCCACGCCGGACGCCTTCGCCGACGCCATCGACAGGATTCGCGTCCGGCCGCTCGACGGCGCCGCCGCCCGCCGGCAGGCCCTGCGCTTTTCCCGAGAGCGGTTCCGCGGGGCGCTCGCAGCGGAAGTCGCCCGCCTGATGGACGCATCGCCGCCGGAGCTGCAGCCATGACCCAACGCGCCCGCGTGCGCATGATCATCCAGTCGGTGATCGACGGCGGCATCGGCGTGACGATGTTCCTCGCCGCGTACTGGCTCCGGTTCGAGACCGGGCTGCTTCCGGCCCCCAAGGGTCAGCCTCCGATCGAGTCCTACCTGCAGCTCGCCCCCTTCGTCGGACTGCTGCTGCCGTTCGGCCTCTGGCTGCAGGGCGCGTACCGTCACGAGCGCATCCGGGCGCGCGTCGACGACTTCTTCGCGGTGCTGATCGGGGGCCTGATCGCCGTCGTGCTCGGTCTCGCGGGCACGCTGGTGTTCCAGGCCTACTTCATTCCCGCCGACTTGAAGGATGCGGGAGCCTACGAGGTGTCGCGGGTGGTCTGGGCGCTGTTCCTCGCCCTCTGCGTCCTCTGCGCGTATGCGGCCCGAGCCAGCGTGCGGTCCGCGCTCGAACAGCAGTGGCGCGAGGGCGTGGGCCTCAAGCGCATTCTCGTCGCGGGAACCGGCGACGTCGCCCGCCACGTCGTCGACAAGGTGCTCCACCACCGCGGACTCGGCTACCGCATCGTCGGCTTCGTCGACGATCGCGCCAGCGACCGGCAGGGCTACCGGGGCCTGCCGGTCCTGGGGTCGCTGTCGGAGGTGGCCGACATCCTGCGGCGCGAGCGGATCGACGAGCTCTATGTCGCCCTGTCGCTCGACGAGCACGCGAAAATGCTGGAGCTCATCGCGGTCGCCAATCGGGAGTTCGTCGATGTCAAGGTGGTGCCCGACCTCATGCAGGTCATCGCCCTCCGCGCCCGCCTCGAAGAGCTCGACGGCGTTCCCATCATCAGCATCAACGACGTTCCCCTCCAGGGACTGAGCAGCCTGATGAAGCGCACGATCGACCTTGGCATCGCGAGCGCCTCGCTCGTCCTGCTGAGCCTGCCCCTCGCAGTCATCGCGGGCCTCGTGAAGGCGACCTCGCCGGGTCCGGTGTTCTATCGCCAGGAGCGCATGGGGCTCGACGGACGCCGGTTCCGCGTCTACAAGTTCCGATCGATGTTCGAGGACGCCGAGCGCGAGACCGGACCGGTGTGGGCCCGCCGCGACGACCCCCGCCGCACCCCGGTCGGCCGCGTGCTGCGCACCCTCAGCCTCGACGAGCTCCCCCAGCTCTGGAACGTCATCCGCGGCGACATGTCGCTGGTCGGACCGAGGCCGGAGCGGCCGTTCTTCGTCGAGCAGTTCAAACAGCACGTCCCGCAGTACATGCTCCGCCACAAGGTCCGGTCCGGCCTGACGGGCTGGGCCCAGGTGAACGGGCTGCGGGGGAACACGTCCATCGAGAAGCGCATCGAGTACGACCTCTACTACATCGAGAACTGGTCCGTGGCCCTCGACTTCAAGATCATGTGGATGACCGTCCTCCGCGTGTTCTTTCATCGCCACGCGTACTGAGCCGCACCGCGCACCGGGCCTGCGCGGCCGGCGCCTCCCGGGAAGGGAGGCCGGGCCGCGGCAACGCCTCGGAAACCGCCATGGGTCAACGCGTCGTCATCACCGGCGCTGCCGGCTTCATCGGATCCCATCTCGCCGAGGCGCTGCTCGACCGCGGCGACCGCGTCGTCGGCATCGACAACCTGTCGACGGGCGACGCCGCGAACATCGCCCATCTCGCCGGCCGTGACTTCCGGTTCGTCCGACACGACGTCACCAACTACATCGATCTCGACGGGCCCGTGGACGCGGTGCTCCACTGGGCCAGCCCCGCGAGCCCCATCGACTATCTCGATCGGCCCATCCCGACCCTGAAGGTGGGGGCGCTGGGCACTCACAACGCCCTCGGCCTCGCCAAGGCCAAGCAGGCGACGTTCGTCCTCGCGTCGACCTCGGAGGTCTACGGCGACCCCCTCGAACATCCGCAGACCGAGAGCTACTGGGGAAACGTGAACCCCATCGGTCCGCGGGGCGTCTACGACGAGGCCAAGCGCTTCGCCGAAGCCATGACCACTGCCTATCGCCGCTATCATGGCCTCGACACCAAGATCGTCCGCATCTTCAACACCTACGGACCCCGGATGCGGGTGCGCGACGGCCGCGCCGTGCCCAACTTCATCGGCCAGGCGCTCCGCGGCGAGGATCTGACGGTCTACGGCGACGGCACGCAGACCCGCAGCTTCTGCTATGTCAGCGATCTGGTGAACGGCATCCTCAGGCTGATGCGGTCGGACGCGAACGACCCGGTCAACCTCGGCAATCCGAGCGAGATGACGGTGGCGGGCATCGCGGAGCAGATCATCAGGCTGACCGGCTCAAGCAGCCGCCTCGTGCATGAACCGCTGCCCGTGGACGATCCGAAGGTGCGGCAGCCGGACATCAGCCGGGCGCGCAGGGTGCTCGACTGGGAGCCCCGGGTGTCGCTGGCGGAAGGACTTACCGAGACCATCGCATGGTTCCGGACCGCGCTGGGAGCCCCCCCCGCGGACCGGTGACGATCCCGCTCCTGGCGTCAGCCTCCACCCGGCGGCCGGCGCCGGGGCACGCGCCCGACCCCTGTCGAGTCCGCCTGTCCCTGGGCGCCGGGCTCCGCCTCGGTCATCGACCGACACGCGGGGGCCCGCACCGATCCGCGGACTCCCGGCCCGCCGCCTTCACTCGCTCAGCACGCGCGCGGCGTGAACGATGTAGTGGAGCCCCGAAACGAGGGTGATGACCAGCGCCGCCCAGATGGCCGCATCGACCACCATCGAGCCGCGCCCCAGCCAGTTGTAGAGAAGCACGAGGGCAATCGTCAGGATGTAGATCAGGGTCGCGAACTTCCCCAGCATCGACGGCGGGAACGTGCGCCGCCCGACGGCGAAGTTCACGACCGCCACGGTGACCACGATGATGACGTCGCGGCTGATGACGAGCACCGTCAGCCACACCGGGAAGTGGTTCGGGAGATCGAGCGCGGGCAAGGTCAGTACGACGAAGGTCGAGATGAGCAGCAGCTTGTCGGCCATGGGGTCGAGCAGCGCCCCCAGGCTCGTCGGCCGACTCCACCAGCGCGCCAGCACGCCGTCGAGGGCGTCGGTCAACCCCGCCACGATGAACACCACCAACGCCCACCCGTTCATTCCGTACACCACGAGAATGACGAGGGCCGGAATGAGTAACATTCGGAGCAGCGTGAGTTGGTTCGCGACCGTCAACGCCGACATGGCACGTCATCCAAGGGGTACGGGGACAGACTCCGGATCCGGGCGTTTCCGGGGGCGCGCCAGCCCGGCAGGAAATTGCACCGTTCTACGGCGCCGACTCCCATCGGGCCGTTCCGGTGGCGCGGCCGAGGCGCGACAACACCGCCGACGCCTCGCCACCGGTGACCGGCTGGCCGGGTCGAAACGCGTTCCCGGGAAGCGCAGGCAGCAGTCCGGTCGCGACCACCTCCATCGCGGCCGGATAGTCGAGGTGCCCGGGATCCAGATCGGAGAACCGCGGCGGCGCGGTCGGGGACGCCGGCTCGACCCCCGCCCCGCGCAGCATGCGGACCAGGATGCGCGCGAGCCCCGCGCGGCTCACGACCTGATCCGGCAGGAACCGGTAGTTGACGTCGGCCGGCATGATTCCGGCCTGCGCGACGTCAATCATCCAGCCGTACGCCCAGTGGTCGCGGGCATCGGTGATGATGGCGGCGCCGTCGTCGGCCAGACCGGCCAGCAGGGGCTCGAACTGCACGCCCAGCAGGGCCGCGAGCTGCCCGCGCGTGATCGCGTCGGCCGTCTCGATGGCGCTGTACTCACGGGGCAATGCGGGCCGCGCGGCGGCGCGCGTTCAGCCCCGCGAGCCGGCGCTCGACCTCGGCTCCCGGCGCGAAAGCGTCGGCCCGGAGCAGCGCCTGCTCCGCGCGGTCGAGATCGCCGGTCGCGAGATACAGATCGGCCATCAGCAGCCAAGCGTCGAGGGCATCCGGATCGAGGGCGACGGCGCGGTCGAGCCGCGCCAGGGCCGCCCCGGCGCCGTCGACCCGACGCTCGACCTCGGCCAGCTCGAGGTGGAGGAACGCAGACTCGGGAGACGCCGCAATGAGCCGCTCGTAGGCTGCCTTCGCCTCGGCGTCGCGTCCTGCCGCGGCCGCTTCCCGGGCGGCCGTGACCTGCCGGGTCAGCGCCGTGGCCTCGAGTCCGGCGATACGCCGGCGCACGTCGGTCAGGCCGGGGTCGGCCGCGAGGGCCGCATTGAAGTCGTCGATGGCCTCCGCGAGCCGGTCCTCGATCAGGAACGCCTCGGCCCGCCCCAGGCGCGCCGGCACGTAGCCCGAGACCCGGGCGAGGGCCCCGTCGAACCGCGAGATCGCGCCGCCGGTATCGCCCTCAGCCAACGCGACGAAGCCGAGCCCCGTCATCGACGGATGAAACGACGGCATGTCGCGGAGAATGGCGGCGAACCGTTGTCCCGCCGCTTCGATCTGTCCCGCCTGCAGGAACGCCCAGGCATCGCGGTGCTCAGCCGCCGCGCGCGTCCCCTCCAGCGCAGCCGGCACGACCGGAAGCGGATAGTCGGGGTACGCCGGCGCGGTGACCACCGGCACACGGGTCGCGCAACCCGAAACCAGCGCGCTCACCGCGACGACGACAGCGACCCGCGCGTGCCTCATCGCTCGGCGCTTCGCCATGATGAGCCCCGCGCCACGCCGACCTGCGTCGATCGACACCGGTGCGGTGCGCGCGGGCGACGCCCGGCCCGATCCTCTGGGGTGGGGCGGCGCCGCGCCCGGCCGATCGATGCACGGCGGCCCGACCCGTCAGCCCCCCCTCGGCACGACGTGTCAAGAGTCGGAAAGCGGGCCATCACGCCAGCGATTGTAGCACGCGCTCCCACGCGACCGCCCCCTCGCGGACCAGACGCGCACTGCTTCCGCGCACATCCACGATGGTCGATGGCGGTCCCGTCAGCGGGGCCGGTCCGTCCACGACGAGCGGCACCGCGGCGCCGAGTCCGGCGACCACCTCGGCCGCCGTCGCGGCGGGGCGGCGGCCGGCCCGGTTCGCGCTGGTCGCCGTGATCGGCCCGCCGCACAGGGCGGCGAGCCGGCGGGCGGCGCGAGCCGCGGGCACCCGTATCGCCACCGAGCCGTCCGCCGCGCACACGCCGGCCGCGAACGCGGCCTCCGGCGCGAAGACGAGGGTCAGCGGGCCGGGCCAGAACCGGGCCGCCAACCGACCGCCCAGCCTGGGCAGGACGCCCACCACCGATTCGATCTGCGCGAGAGAGGCCGCGATGAGCGGAATGCCGGCGTGCGCCGATCTCGTCTTCAGCCGGCGCAGCGCATCGACAGCGGGCTCCCGGGTCGGGTCGACGCCGAGCCCGAACAGGGTGTCGGTGGGATAGGCCACGATGCCCCCCGCCATCAGCGCGTCGGCGGCAGGTCGAAGGGCCCGGTCGGGCGCGGCATCGTCGAGACGGAGAACCCGGGGGCTCAGCACACGGCCTCCAGGCGTCGCCGGCGCACGACGAGAAAGTGACGCGACGCCGGCCGGGGGCGCGAGGCGGCGGCCCCGAGGCATCGGGTGGCGCCGAAGCTTCGCGTTTGCGCGCCTTCGGACGGGTCGCGGCCGGGAACGTCCCCGATCGAACGTTGTGACACACCAGGAGCAACCGTCTCACAATCCTGTCGTGTACCCGGGCGTCGCCGGCGCGTTGCCAGGGCCGACCCGCCTGCCGCATAATCGATGGGACAGAGGGTCATCGTGCCGGTCAAGCCTTCCCGTCCTCCCAAGCGCGCGTCCCGACCTCGCGTCCCCCTGCCCCGCCAGCGCGGCGGCCCCCACCCGGACAAGACCAGGCGGCTCTTCCGCGACCGCAAGCACAAGGGGCGTCCCGAGCCGACCGACTGAGCACTCCCCCCACCCGTCAGCCTGCGACTCGAGCAATCTCCCGCCGGCGAGACGCCCGGTTTCGACGTCGAGGCCGCGGGGCGACAGAGATTCGACGCCGGCGACACCTCCGCCCCCGGCCGCGAGATTGCGCGGTGCGTCCGGTCAGAAATGCACCACCATGCCGGAGTCGCCGGTCAGATGAATGGTGTCCACGAACTGGATGCGCTGGGGACTGGTCTGCATGACGAGGGAGTTGGTCCGGGCGCCGTCGCCGAAGAAACGCACCCCCTTCATGAGGGTGCCGTCGGTGACCCCGGTGGCCGCGAAGATGATGCGGCGGCCGCACGCCAGATCGGCCGCCCGGTAGACGCGGTCCATGTCGGTGATCCCCATCGACCGGCAGCGCGCTTCCTTTTCCGGGGTGTCGACGACCAGCCGGGCGAGAATCTCGCCGTTGAGGCAGCGCATCGCGGCCGCGACGAGCACCCCCTCGGGCGCTCCCCCGGTACCCATGACGGCGTGGACCCCGCTGCCCCGGACCGCGGCCGAGATGCCCGCCGACAGGTCACCGTCGCCGATCAGGCGAATGCGGGCGCCGGCCTCGCGGATGTCCGCGATGAGCTGCCGATGGCGCGGCCGGTCCAGGACAATCACGACGAGGTCCTCCAC
This sequence comes from Vicinamibacterales bacterium, assembly GCA_965199675.1. Taxonomy (GTDB): domain Bacteria; phylum Acidobacteriota; class Vicinamibacteria; order Vicinamibacterales; family UBA8438; genus JAJEEA01. Next base: position 45,705 of record CBDATI010000057.1, read on the forward strand.
CTTGCGGTCCAGACACCGCGCGATGGCGCCCAGGTTGTCCCGCACCGGCGCATCCAACTGGACGGCGTGCTTCGAGCTCGGTCCCACGACGAGCTTCTGCATGTAGATGTCCGGCGCATGGAGCAGTCCGCCGCGCTCCGACACCGCCAGCACCGCGATCGCGTTCGACGCCCCCGTGGCACACAGATTCGTCCCCTCCAGGGGATCGACGGCGATGTCGAACTGCGGCAGGGCCGCCCCGTCCGCTTTCGCCGACGCGGAATGAGCGGTCCCCACCAGCTCGCCGATGTAGAGCATCGGCGCCTCGTCCCGCTCGCCTTCGCCGATGACCACCCGGCCGTCGATCGGCACCCTATCCAGGGTACCCCGCATCGACTCGACCGCGACCTGGTCTGACCGGTGTCGATCTCCCTGGCCCATCGTGTGCGCGCAGGCCACGGCGGCCCGCTCGACGACCTCGAGCAATGCGGATGTGATGTCGGCGCCCACATCGGCCCGGCTGCTGTCACTCATGCGCTGGTGTTTCTCCTCTTCGGGCGGTCGACGGCGCCTGCCGACGCTCACCGGGTGGTGATCCGAACGGTCGCGCCAACCTCCAGGTCGAGCCGCGCGCTCGCACTGGCCGCGTTGGCGGCGAACTCCAGGTGATCGGTGCTGCCGAACAGCGCACACACCTCGTCGGACCCGATGTCGGCATACGTATCCACCAGCCGACCGACGATGTCCCCGCCGACCTCGATGTCGACGCCCCCGGCGGCGGCCAGGCGCTCGAAGCGCCCGCGGTCCACGTTGGTGACGGCGTTGCCGAACCGATCGATGCACACGACGCAGCCGGCAATCGATCCCTCCTGCACCTCGAGGGCGGGGAGGGCCAGCTTGACGTGGTCGCGCAGGGGGCGACCGAGCGCGGACAACCGAATCCCCCGCGCCAGCCAGGCGGCGGCGGGCGCAAAGCGGTCCCGCCCCTCGAACGTGCGGCTGATGGTCGGCCGCGCATAGCGCCGCTCCGTCAGCTCCACCATCTCCCGGGGCGGGGTCTGCTCGAAGACGTGGGTGAGAACACCGTTGTCGGGAGCGACGAATCGATGGGCGCCGGTAGCGGCCGCGAGCCCACGCCGGACGGAGCCCACGCCGGGATCGACCACGACGAGGAAGATGCTGCCGGCCGGGAAGTACGGACAAGCGGCGGCCAGCTCCAGCGACGCGGCCCGGATGTCGTGAGGCTGGATGTCGTGGGTCACGTCCACGAGGGTGGCGTCGGGACAGATGCCCAGAACGACGCCCCGCATCGCGCCCGCGTAGTGATCGCGGACGCCGAAGTCGGTCAACAGCGCCACGACTGGACGAGCCATCTGTTCCGTACCGGCGCGCGACGGATGCACCCGCGGCTTCGCGGTTCGCGCCGGCCCCGCCGGACGCCGCGCCTAAGTGTTCTTCGACTTCGTGTGGCGGGGCTCGGGCCCGGGCTTCTGGTTCTGGTTCTGGTTCCGGTTCTGGTTCCGGTTCCCCTGTTGCCCCTGCCCCTGCTGCATGTCGATGCCGCCGCGGAACCGCGCACCCTCGGCGATGGCGACGCGCGGGGCCTTGATGTCGCCTTCGACGGCCCCGTCATTGCTGATCGAGACCTTCTCCGTCGCCTCGACGTTACCGATGATCTCGCCGAGGACGACGACCGACTTCGCGAACACCTGCGCCCGGATACGTCCGTGAACTCCGACGGTCAGGACATGCTGTTTGAGCGCGATCTTGCCTTCCACCTCTCCCTCGATGGTCAGGTCCTCGCTTCCGCGAAGCTCGCCCTTGACGACGATCGACTTGCCGATGATAGCGTTCGAGCTCACGCTGCCCGCCGCGTCGACAGGCGCGGAGCCGGCGGCGCCGACCACCGGGGGGGCCACCGGTTGAGCTGGTTCTTCCCGCTTCCACATGACTGCTTCCCTCAGGCCACGCAGCCGCTGGAGAAAGGACGTTCCATTCAATGGTACGACGAGCGTTCGCGGAGTGTCCACCGGCGGCCGCACCACGGTGACACTTCCGTCTATCGGCGGGTGCGCGCCTTCCCGACAGTCCATCCGGTTTCGGGGCCGCGGTGTGAGACCCGTCAGGCTCGGCACGGTCCCCCGGACGCTGGTAGACTGGAGTGCGGTGACCCCCATCTATCTCGATCACAACGCCACGACGCCCGTCGCACCGCCGGTGGCGGACGCGACGGCGCGCGCCCTGCGCGACATCTTCGGCAATCCGTCGAGCGTGCATGCGTACGGGCAGGAGGCCAAGACCGCCCTCGACGAGGCGCGGTCCGCGGTGGCGCGCCTCATCGGGGCCGAGCCCACGGAGATCGTCTTCACGTCCGGAGGTTCCGAGTCGAACAACCTCGCCATTCGCGGGGTCGCCGAGGCGGCGGCCGGCGGCGGCCGGCGGCGTCTCGTCGCCGGCGCCATCGAGCACGAGGCGGTCCTGCGCACGCTGAAGGCCCTCGACCGGAACGGCCGGACCACCGCCCTGGTGAGGGTCGACGACCGAGGCCTGGTCACTCCCGAGCGACTCGCCGAGGCGCTGACCGATGACACCGCCCTCGTCTCGGTCATGCACGCCAACAACGAGATCGGCACGATTCAGCCCGTCGCCGCGCTCGCCGCGCTGGCCCACGAGCGCGGGGCCCTCGTGCACACCGACGCGGTGCAGTCGGTGGGCAAGATCCCCGTCGATGTCCACCACCTGGGCGTCGATCTGCTTTCTCTGTCGGGCCACAAGTTCAACGGCCCGAAAGGGGCGGGGGCGCTCTGGATCCGCCGGGGAACGCGGCTGCACGCACAGTTGACGGGCGGTCGGCAGGAGCGCAACCGCCGGGCCGGCACCGAGAACCTGCCGGCCATCGTGGGCCTCGGCGCCGCCGCACGCCGGCTGCTGGACGCGCCCGCGATGGAGCCGGACGACGTGACCGGACTGCGCGACCGGCTCGAGGCGGGGGTCCTCGCCGAAGTGCCCGGCACGGCCGTCAACGGGGGAGAGAGCCCCCGCGTCGGGAACACCTCGAACATGAGTTTCCACGGCGTCGAGGCCGAGTCGCTGTTGATCGCGCTGGACCTCGAGGGCGTCGCCGTCTCGACGGGATCCGCCTGTTCGTCCGGGACCCTCGAGCCCTCGCACGTCCTGCGGGCCATGGGCTTCCCCCCCCACCGCGCTCAGAACTCGATCCGGTTCAGCCTCGGGCTCGGGAACACCCGCGCCGACGTGGACAGGGTGGTCGAGATCCTCCCCGGCATCGTCGATCGCCTCCGCGCGCTGGCGGGACGCGGCGCCGCCGCGGCGGGACGCTGAACCATGCGGGTGGTTGTCGCGATGTCGGGCGGCGTCGACTCCTCGGTCGCCGCCCTGAGGCTCGTCGAGGCGGGACACGAGGTCGTCGGCCTGTCGATGCAGCTCTACGACCAGCAGCAGGGGGCGGCGCGGTTCGGCGGATGCTGCTCGCTCGACGACCTGCATGATGCGCGACGCACCGCCGCCGTCCTCGGAATCCGGCACTATACGATGAACTTCGAGCGGCAGTTCGAGGCCGCGGTGGTGTCGACGTTCGTCCGCGAGTACGCAGCCGGCCGCACGCCGATTCCCTGCGTCCAGTGCAACGGCGACCTCAAGTTCGCCCACCTGCTCGAGCGCGCGGCGGCTCTGGGGGCCGACTCCGTCGCCACCGGCCATTACGCGCGACGCACCGCGGCCGCCGGATCCGGCCGACCCCACACCCTGCGCCGCGGCCTCGACCCCGCCAAGGACCAGTCGTACTTCCTCTTCACGCTGACCCAGGATCAGCTCGCGCGGGCCCGGTTCCCGGTCGGACACCTGCGCAAGGAGGAGGTGCGGGACCTGGCCCGGCGAGGCGGCCTGCCGGTCGCCGACAAGCCCGACAGCCAGGAGCTGTGTTTCGTCCCCGACGGCGACACCGCAGGGCTGGTCGAGGCTCGGGAGCCGGCGGTGGCCACGCCGGGACCGATCCGCGACCGGCGGGGGCGGGAGATCGGCCGCCACGAGGGCGTCCATCGCTACACGGTCGGCCAGCGCAAGGGCCTGAAGCTGTCGACCCGCGTGCCGTTGTATGTCGTGGACATCGACGCGACGGCGAACGCGGTGACCGTCGGCCCGCGGGAAGCGCTGAATCGCACCGCCCTCACCGCCTCGTCGGTCAACTGGATCGCCGGCTCGCCCCCGGACGGCGACGGTCGCGTCACCGCCCGTATCCGACACCGCCACCCCGACGCGACGGCGCGGGTCGAGCCGCTCCCGGGCGACAGGGTCGCGGTGCGCTTCGACGAACCGCAGCGAGCGGTCGCCCCGGGCCAGGCGGTGGTCTTCTACGACGGCGACACCGTGCTCGGGGGCGGGTGGATAGACTGACGGAAGGGGGCCGGAGGATCGGTTCGCGGCCGGCGCGCCCGCGTGAAGTGCGGACGTGTCAGGTTCCGTCCGCCATCTCACCCTCTACGGCGAGCTCGCGCGCGCCGGCGGCGGCGCCAACGACATCGTCGCGCCCGCGTTACAACGACTCGAGATAGCGCTCGGCGTCGATGGCGGCCATGCAGCCGGTGCCGGCCGCGGTGATCGCCTGCCGGTAGACGTGGTCCTGCACGTCGCCACAGGCGAACACGCCGGGAACGCTGGTGCGCGTGCCATTCCCCGCGACGATGTAGCCATTGGCGTCCAGCTCGACCTGCCCCTCGAAGAGACCGGTGTTGGGCGTATGGCCGATGGCGATGAACACGCCGTCGACGGCGAGCTCCCGGGTCGCGCCCGTCTCGCGGTTCCGCACGCGGGCGCCAGTCACCACGCCCTTGTCGACGTCCTTCACCTCGACCAGCTCGGTGTTCCACTCGAAGGCGATCTTGGGATTGGCGAACGCCTTGTCCTGCATGATCTTCGACGCCCGAAGCTGGTTCCGCCGATGCAGGACGGTGACCTGCGAGGCGAACTTGGTGAGGAAGATGGCCTCCTCCATGGCGGAGTCGCCGCCGCCGACCACCGCGATGGGTTTGTCGCGGAAGAAGTAGCCGTCGCACGTCGCGCAGGTCGACACGCCGTGCCCCATCAGGGCGCGTTCGGACGGGAGCCCGAGCAGGCGGGCCGAAGCGCCGGTCGAGATGATGAGAGACCGCGTCTCGCAGCTCTGCTCCCCCACGCGGACGACGAACGGGGCCGTCCCCAGCTCGACCGAGGTCACGTCGCCGGCGATGATCTCCGCTCCGAATCGCTCTGCCTGCGCCCGCATCTCGGCCATGAGCTCCGGCCCCATGATGCCGTCGCGGAATCCGGGGAAGTTCTCGACCGCGGTGGTGAGCATGAGCTGTCCGCCCGACTCGAGCCCTTCGATGACCAGCGGCTTCAGGTTGGCCCGCGCCGCGTACAGGGCGGCGGTCAGTCCGGCCGGTCCAGAGCCGATGACGATTACGTTGCGCATCCGGAATGATCCTCCGAGCCGGGAGTCTGCGGCCGGGAGCGGTGGGCCATCAGTCAGCGGCGGGCGAGAGCAGCACGCGGGCGCGGCCCGTGAGCCAGTCCACGAGGCGCCGCGTCTCCCGGAAGCGGTCCGCGTTCGATCGGGCTCCCAGCACGACCACCGACACCGCCCGGTCGCCGACCCTGATCAGCGTCGCCAGACAGTAGCCCGCCTCGTTGATGTAGCCGGTCTTCCCCCCCACGACGTCGGGGCGGCTGTCGAGGAGGCGGTTGGTATTGCGCACGACGCGGTTCTGGCGGCTCGTGCGGATGCGATGGGACCGCTTGCGCATGATGCGGGCGATCTCGGACTCGCGGCCGGCCGCCGCGATCAGCCGGGACACGTCGTGGGCTGACGACACGTTGCCCTCGTGCAGCCCCGACGGATCCGTGAACCGCGTCTGCTCGAGCCCGAGCTCGGCCGCCATCGCGTTCATGCGGCTGATGAAGCGCGTCGTCCCCCACCGCGACGCCCGCGCCAGCACGCGGGCGGCCACATTGTCGGACGCCACGAGCGCGAGGTGGACGAGATCGCGCAGGCTGACCCGCTCGCCCTGCCGCAGGTAGGTCGTCGACGCCTGGCGGACGTCGCGGCGTGAGATGACCACGTCGCGACCGAGATCCGGCTCCTGCTCGAGGAACAGCATCGCCGTCATCACCTTCGTGATGCTGGCGATGGGGCGCGGCTCGCGGGCGTTCAGCTCCCACAGCGCGTCGCCGGTCACCGGGTCGAAGACGATCGCCGCCGCCGCGCGGACGCGGGGCGACGGAATGCCCTGGACGGAAGCAGTCGCCTCGGCGCCCTCCGCCGGCGAGCCGGCGGTGAGCGGCGCGGGCAGGACGGCGGTGAGGCACCCGAGGACGAGCGCGGCGAGAGCGCCGCCGCCCGGACGCGTTTCCCGCTCGGATGCCGCCGATACGCGACCGCGCCTCCCGGATGTCACGAGTCCGGTGAGCTCGGTAGCGGACGGTGACGGTTCCCTGGGTTCCACGACGCCGACGGGCCCCGCGTCAGTTCCCGATTTCGTCGGTCGCATTGGCCGGGGGGCGCGGCAGCGTGTAGTGGGTGCGGGCCCGGACGTCCAGTCCTTCTCGACCGGGCACTTCGACGCGCAGCCGACGCGTTCTCACCGTCGGGTCGGGATTGGTGGTGTAGAAGCCGAGGACATAGTAGTCGCTCGTCTCGGCGTCGACCTCCCGCAACGCGTCGTCGAAGTCGTTGCGGTTGACGATCGCCCGACCGCCGGTCAGCTCCGACAGCATGCGCAGGGTGCCCTGCGTCTGGAACATGTGCCGGTTCCACTCGCCGATCATGAGCTGGGGCATGTCGAGGTCCGGCCCGGCCACGAGACCGCGGGGATCGAGGGTGTAGAACGAGGTGTTCGCGCGGTTGGCCGACCGCGCCAGCTCCGCGATCTCGTAGCTCAGATCGAGGTTGGCGAACTGCTGCCCCTGGCGCAGTTGCCGCTCGAAGGGGTCGGTCGCCGGATCGGGCAGATCACCATAGAGCGAGTCGTATTCATCCGGCCTGAGCGTGCCGTAGTCGTTCAGCCGCTGCTGCTGGAACAGGCTGCTGTACATGCGCGACTCCGGGAACGGATCGAAGTCGTACCCTTCGCTGATGTAGAGGAAGACCTTGCGGCGGTCGTGCACCCGCTCGAGGTTCCGCAGCACGGAGCGTGCGGTCTTGAACGCCACGTGGGCCCGGTACAGGACTTCGGACGGTCCCCGCGCGGTGTCCAACGCCATCAACTGGTCGCGGACGCCCAGCGCATCGCCCATGATCCGGTTGCCGGCGGCGTAGAGCAGCGCCCGATCGTAGGTCATGTCGATGGAGAGCGATGACGGACCGGAGGAGATGATGCCGAACAGGTCGCCCTCGTGGACCAGGTGGTCCCCGATCTGTTCGAAGATCTGCCGTATCTTGGGGGTCCGCGACGGGGTGAGGTGCAGGTCGTCGACGAAGAGGACGAAGATGCGGCCGGCGGTGTTGTCAACGGGCCGCGACGAGGGCAGGATGATGCCTTCCTGAACCGCCGGGGCCGGTTGCAGGTGGTTGTAGACGCGGCCCCCGTGCACCAGCACCATGGTGACGAGGTGCTGCTCGACCTCGTCCTCGAAGACCCGGAAGTCCCGCTGCGTGAGATCGGGGACGAACGCTCCGTCGGAGTCGCGGACGATGACATCGGTCGTGACCAGGGTCACCCCGGTCTGGAAGGTCGGCTGCCCGCTGCCGATCTGGCCGACGGTGGTCTCGCCCGGCTCGGGCGGCAACCCCCTCGGCTCCTGCTGCTGGGCCGACAGAGCCGTGAAGACGGCCGTGGTGACGGCGACGGCGCCGACACCGACTCGTGCGCTGCGACCGAAAGCTGTCATTCCCATTCCCGCATTATAGCAAGTGCGGCCATGCGCCGTCCTGCGCTCATGCGCCGACCGCCGGGATGTCCGGGGGCGGCACCCCGGGACCGTGCGCGACCGGTGGCCGGCGCGCCGATCAGGCGGGATCGGAATCCGGCTCGGCCGGAGATGCAGGCGTCAGCACGGCAGCCGGGGCGGAGCGTTGTTCCCCCGCGCCCCCTCCGCGTCGCCGTCGCCGCCGGCGGCGACGGCCGGACCGAGCGACCGGCGCCCCGGTGGTCTCGTCGGGCGTGACCGGCGAATCCCCGGCCGGACGCTCCGACCCCGTCGCGGCGGTCGCCTCGGAACCCGCTTTGGCCTCCGCCGACCGCTCCGAGATCGCCGCCGCCCCCGCCCCGGCTCCGTCGCTCCCCGCCGTGACTCCCCGGCCCCGGCGACGTGACCGGCGCTCCTTCCGTTCCTGGCCGCCGCGATCCGGCGGGACCGCGGGCGGCTTCGCCTTCAGAATCTCCTCCCAATCGAAGCTCAGGCCGGGATTCGACGCCTCGATGTCGCGAATCGCCTCGTCGTCGAGCGCCGGCCGGCCGACCGCGATGTCCGGCGGTGTTCGGAACCAGTACAGGACCCGCATGCGGAGGCTGCCGTCCTCCCGAAACGTGTGGCACAGGTAGGTGTTGGCGTAGCCGCGCTTGTCGCGCGAGAACCGAAGGAAAGGCATCCGATCCGCAGCCGAACCTCGGGAAGAAGACTCCCGACGGTGTCTGGAGACGCGAGTACAGTAGCATGAATGGCGAACCCTATCCAAACCGACCGCCGCCTTGCTTCCGGTCCTTCCCCGTCAGGAGTTCTCCCCGTGAACGATCGCTTCCTCAAGGCGTGCCGCCGAGAGCCGGTGGACGCGACCCCGGTGTGGTTCATGCGCCAGGCCGGGCGGTACATGAGCGCCTACCGCGGGCTCCGCGAGCGCCATACCCTGCTCGAAATCTGCCGGCAGCCGGATCTCGCGGCCGAGGTGACCCTGCAGCCGGTCGACGCCATCGACGTCGACGCCGCCATCCTGTTCTCGGACCTGCTGCTCCCCCTCGAGCCGATGGGCATCCCCTTCGACTTCGTGAAGGGCGAGGGCCCGGTCATCGATCCCCCCGTGCGCTCGGTCGAGCGCATCGACGGGCTCCGCGTCTTCGAGCCCCGCGAGGCGCTCGGGCACGTGCTCGACACCATACGACTCCTCCGCCTGCGGCTCGCGGATCGCGTGCCGCTCATCGGGTTCGCGGGAGCACCGTTCACCCTCGCTTCGTACGCCATCGAGGGCGGGCCATCGAGCAACTACGCGCGGACGAAGGCCCTGATGTACGGCGAGCCCGAGGCTTGGCACCGGCTCGCGGACACCTTCGCCACCGTCGTCGGCGACTACCTGAAGGCTCAGATCGAGGCCGGAGTGCAAGCGGTGCAGGTGTTCGACTCCTGGGTGGGCGCCCTCAGCCCGGAGGACTACCGCGAGTTCGCGCTGCCCCACACGCGGAAGATCTTCGAGACGGTGAGGCCCGGCGGAGTTCCCATGCTGCATTTCGGCACCGGCACCGCGACCCTGCTGCCGACGATGCGCGAAGCGGGAGGTGACGTGATCGGCCTCGATTGGCGCATCCCCCTCGACGAAGGCTGGAAGCTGCTCGGCGAGGACTGCGCCGTCCAGGGCAACCTCGACCCGACGCTGCTGCTCGGCCCCGCCGAGCGCCTGCTGCGCGGGGCCCTCGATGTTCTGCGTCGGGCGCGGGGGCGCGCCGGCCACGTGTTCAACCTCGGCCATGGCATCCTGCCCGGCACCAGTCTCGAGCACGTGCAACTGCTCGCCCGCTTCGTGCACGAGCAGAGCGCGACGCGGTGGTGAGGACCCCCACCGGCGACGGACGATGATCGACGTCGACGTGGCCGTGGTCGGCGGCGGGATGGCGGGCCTCGCCGCCGCCTACGAGCTGCAGCGGCGGAACGCCTCGTTCGTGCTGATCGAGGCGGCGCCGCGGCCCGGCGGCGTGGTCCGCACCGAGCGCGTCGACGGATTCACCCTCGACGCGGGACCCGACTCGCTGCTCGTGCAGAAACCGGCGGCCCTCGACCTGTGCCGCGAGCTCGGACTCGAAGGTCGGCTGCTGTCCACGCTGGAGCCCCGGACCGCCTACGTGCTGCGCGGCAGGCTGCGCCCCATTCCCGAAGCATCCGTCCTCGGCATCCCGACCGCCGTCGCCCCATGGCTCTCCAGCCGCCTCCTCTCCCGCACCGGCCGGCTGCGCCTCGCCGCGGACCTGGTCCTGCCGCGCGGCGACGGCTCGGACGAGTCCGTGGGCAGCTTCTTCCGCCGCCGGTTCGGCCGCGAGGCAGCCGAGTACATCGCCGAGCCTCTGCTCGCGGGCATCCACGCCGGCGACGTCGACCAACTGTCGATGCCCGCCCTGTTCCCGCGCCTCGCAGACGCCGAGCGGGCCTGCGGCAGCGTGATCCGCGCGCTCCGGCAACTGCGGCGGGCCGCGCCGCGCCGGCGTGGCGGACTGTTCCGCTCGCTGCCCGGCGGCATCGAGGAACTGGCGGCGGCCCTGGCGGCGACCCTGCCTGCCGCCGCGGTCCGCTGCGGGACGCGGGCCGTCGCCATCGACGGCCCGCATCCCTACACGGTGCGCCTGTCGACGGCCGAGCCCGTCTCCGCCCGACGCGTCATCCTCGCCACCCCCGCCCATGTCACCGCAGCCCTCGTCCGGCCCCTCGACGACCGGCTGGCGGCGCTATGCAGCGAGATTCCCTACACGTCGACGGCAACCGTGCTCCTCGCCTATCCGCGGTCGGCGTTGCAGCGGCTACCGCGGGGATCGGGATTCGTGGTGCCGCGGCGAGAACGCGCGGTCCCCCTGATGGCGGGCTCCTGGGTGACCTCGAAGTGGCCCGGACGGGCCCCCGCCGGACAGGTGCTGCTGCGTGGATTCCTGGGAGGGGTGCGCGACCCCCGCGTCGACGAACGTTCCGACGACGAGCTCATCGACAGGACCCACGGGACCTTCGCGGGTCTGCTCGGAATCGGCCGCCGTCCCCATCTCGCGCGGGTCTACCGCTGGGAACGGGCGAACCCCCAGCACAACGTCGGTCACCTCGGGCGGGTCGCGGCCATCGAGGCACGACTCGACCGCTGCCCCGGCCTCTTCGTCACCGGCGCCGGCTTTCGCGGCGTCGGCATTCCCGATTGCGTGGCCGACGGTCGGGCCACGGCGCGACAAGCGGTGGAATGGCGGGCGGCAGGCTGAACTCGCCCGCGGATTGGGTCAGTCACCGACATCGGCGTCGAGATCCGCAGCGGCGCCGGTGACGTTGGCGTCGACGGCATCGAGATCGATCTCGACATCCGCCGACCGCTTCGCCTTCGACGATTTGGCGGAGGACGCCGTCTTGCGCTTGCGCGTCCGCTGGGGGCGCGCGGCGGGAGCCGGCTCGTTCGTCGGCTCGAGCTTCGCCAGACTGGTCAGGAACTTCCGGACGGTGTTGTCGTCGAACTGGATCCGCGTGAAGGCATCCTCGACCGAGATGACCGACCCCGAGCCGTAGGTTGGCTCGTGCACCCTGGCTCCCACCTCGAAGCGCTTCGTCGTCACCGCTCTCTCTCCGCGTGATGCCACACGGGCAACCACACGGCCCGCGCGGCGCCGTCCTCCCGGCCCCCCAAAGCGATAAACCGCACGCTATCCGAAAGTTATCCCCGGCGTCAAGCCGCGCGCGCGCCCGTCCGCCCTGCACCGGCCGCATCCTCGGCGTCCGGGATGCTATAGTGCCAGAGGGGTTGCCGCGTTGCTCGGCGACAGGCGTCGCGCGCACCCTGAAGGCACAGCGTCTTCCGTGGGCGGTGATCCGTTCAGGGAATGGACCGCGCGGCCCGGAAGCGGCGGCCTGCCACCACGGGCGCAGCGCGGCGTGCCGTTGCGGCGCTCGACCCGGAAGGCGCTCAACCCAGAACCAGCTTGGCGAAGCGGACGCCGCCGGCAGCCGGTCCGCTCTGCCCGCGTGCAGGAGGCATCCCAGATGACGATCGTTTGGAAGTCCGGTTTCTCGGCGGCGGCGTTGGCGGGCGTGGCGGCACTGGCCGCCTGCGGCGGTTCTTCTCCGGAACCGGCGGAGACCGAGCCGGCCCCCGCGGAAACGGCCGCGCCGCCCGCGATGCTCGGCGGCGGGGTCCTCACGCCCGTCCACGACGGGCAGGCAGGCAGCCCGCACGTCCGCGTCGACTGGGAGGTCGACGACGCGAACATCTCCATCACCTACGGCCGTCCCTACCTGCGGGACCGGACTGTCGGCGATACCGTCGAACCCCTCGAGGGTTCGGTCTGGCGCCTCGGGGCCGACGAGGCCACGACCCTGGTGACCGACACCGACCTCATGGTGGGGGCCGTCCATGTGCCGGCCGGCGAGTACACGCTCTGGACTCTGAACACCGGCGACGCCACCGAGCTCATCGTCAACTCCGAGACCGGCCAGTGGGGCACCGCCTACGACCCCGCCCACGACGTCGATCGCACGGAGATGACCGTCGGCTCTCTCGACGCGCCGGCCGAACAGTTGACGCTGTTCCTCGAAAACAGCGAACTCCGCTTCGAATGGGGCTCGATGGTGGCGTCGGTTCCGATCGTCGTGCACTGAGGCCGCACGCCCGCGGCGCCGACCCGCGGAACGCGCGGCCTCGACCGCCGGGTCGGCGCCGTCGGCGTCGATTCCCGGGCCGCTAGCTCAGAGGTAGAGCACCTGACTTTTAATCAGATGGCCGCTGGTTCGATCCCAGCGCGGCCCACCAACACAATCGACAACTCGCGTCGATCTGCATGGCGGGATCCCGCCCGCGCGAACGTCACGCGGCGGGACCCGACCTCAGCCATCGGCGGACGACGCGGTTCCACCACATGACCGCGCCGGTCACGAAGAGTACGGGCGGCACGAGCCCGACGAGGGCCCAGATCACCTTGGTGGTCGAGTTGCAGAGGGCTCCGCAACCGGGGATGCCGCGCCCGCCGAGCCGACCGAAGTGCAGGTAGGCGAGCCAGTACATGACCCGGTCGCCGAAGCGCTCGACCGGGTCGGACGGGTCGAACGGCTCGAGGTAGTCGACGACGGCCATGAACACGGCCGGGAACGACAGGTAGGCTCCGGTGATGGCCCACATCATCAGGAACGGCCAGCACCAGAAGCCGAACGCGCTGTGGAGGCTCCAGTTGAGTCGTCGCCGGTCGACGACGAGGCTGCGCCGCCAGCGCTGGGCGCCGGGCCACCAGATCACGGCGCCGGTCACGGACATCGCGAGCAGGAAGAGCGCGCCGATGCCGTTCACGCGCCGCCCCGTCTGCCCCGCCAGGAGGTTGTCGTGCAGGTCCAGCACCCAGGCGGATACGCGGTAGCCCAGCGGTAGCGGGTCTCCCAGGTCCTCTCCCGTGAACGGGTCGAAGAGCCGCCGTATGCGGTCGCCGTCGCGTGTCAGGGTGATCTCGACGGCATGGTTCGGGGTCTCGCCCGGCCGGATGTCCGCGACGTTGAAGCCGGGATAGGCCTGCCGAGCGGCGCGATCGAGGGCATCATCGCCCAACGACGCGCCCGCGCCGTCGACGACGACGGGCTGCGGCGAGAAGTGCCTGTACAGTTCGTTCCGATAGACCAGGACGCTGCCGGTCGTCGAGATGACGAAAATGTAGAGTCCCAGACCGACGCCGGTCCACAGGTGAACCTGGAAGATCGCCTTGCGCAGTCCGACGCCCTGCGGCGCCCGCGCCCAACGCGACCACCAGCCGCCGTGCGCGCTTCGATCGCCCGTCGCGGCCATCGCTTCGTCCCGGTTCGTCCGTCAAGCGTTCCACTGCGGGTGGGAGCCGGGCGAACCGGCTCCGTCCGCAACGCGGCGCGGGCGCCCCGCCTCAGCGGGCGCCGGCCGCCGGCAACCCCTCGAAGCCGGGAGGAAGCTGGGCGCCGAGCGCGTTCTGGAACATCGCCAACTGCGTGTAGTTGCCCACGATCAGCACCACCTCGCGGAGCTCCTCGTCCGTGTAGCGGGCCGCGAGCGCCTGCCAAGTCGTTTCGGAGATGAACCGGCTGGCGTGGAGCTCGTCCGCCGCGCGCAGGAGAGCGCGTTCGAAGCCGTCCCATCCCAGGGCGTCCGGACCCGCCGTCACTCGCCGGATCTCGTCCGCCGTCAGCCCCGCTTCCTTCCCGATGACGTCGTGCCGTCCCCAGATGTAGTCGCCGCGCGACAGCCAGGCAGTGCGCAGGATGAGCAGCTCCCGGTGGCGCGCGGGGATCGTCGCGTTCCGGACGAAGTGACCGGTGTACTCCCAGTACTTCCGGCACGTCTCGGTGACGTCGGGACAGAGCTCGCGCATCGGGCCCTCGCCCGCGTCCGGGGGCAGCGCGATCCGCGGAGCGTCGAGGTGATCGAACGGCGCGACCCGGCCGACGCCCGCCTCCTGGGCTTCGGCAAGAGCTCCGCCGACCACGAGCGTTCCGAAGGCGAGGACCACACCGGCCGCCATGCCTGTTTCCCGCATCGAACACCTCCCTGGTGACGCCGGCCCCGCCGCGGACCGACGATCCGGTCGCACCGCGCAACGCGGGGCGCCGTCGGACGCGATCCCGCCGGCAAGCGAACAAGCTGGTCGTTCCACCGCCTGCAGACCGGCGGAAGGCGTCGCAGGCCCCAGCCCGCCAATCGTCGTTCGACTCCGCCCGGCGCCCCACCGACCTGAGGAGTCCGCGCCGTTCTACAGCGCAGGCTTCCCGACGGCGAGGCCGCGGCTCGCGGGCGCCGAGACGGCCTCGCCCGACCCGGCCTGCGCCTACGCGTCGCAGTCGCTCACGAACTCCTCGAGGGTGGCCAGCCATGCCTGGAAGTCGGCGTCCCCGGGCGCGCACAATCCGGCATTGTCCTCGATCCGCAGCCGCCTGAGGCTCGGCAGGTTCATCAGGCCCAGCGGCAGTTCGCCCGTCAGCCGGTTCTGATGGAGCCTCAGCTCCACGAGGTTCCCCAGGTTCGCCAACTGCGTGGGCACCGGACCGCTCAGCGCGTTGTTGGAGAGCCGCAATATCTCCAGTCTGGTCATGCTCCCCAGCGTGGCCGGAATCCCCCCGGCCAGGAAGTTGTTGGAGAGGCACAGATCCGTGGCGCCCGTCAGTCGGCCCAGTTCGGGCGAGATCGTCCCTCTCAGGTTGTTGCCGCCGGCGCCGCACAGCTCGAGCCTGCTGACGCGGTCGTTGGCGGTCTCCACCCCGTACCAGGTGTCCAGCGATTCATCGCTGAGCCAGTTGGTGGTATGGGTCCAGCCGGGGCCGCCCGCCGCATGATACTGGGCCACCAACGCGCCGCGCTCGGCCGTGGCCGTATCGCCGAGCGAGCTCGGTCCCGTCGGCAACCCGATATCCTCCCCGCAGGCCGCCATCGACGCCGTCAGGGCGCCGATGGCCGCGGGCGCGACGCCCCTCGCGCACACGCGACCCAACGTGGAGAGCGTCATCGGAATCCTCCTCCGGACTCGACCGCCGCAGGTCGATCGCAAAGAGTCTAACAGCAGATCCGCCGCGGCCCCCTCGCGGCCCGGCCGCGAACCTCCCGGCCGATTATCGTCGGTCGTCTTCGGCCGCCCGTCCGCGCATGCGGCGCGCCACGTCGTACATTCTGTACACACACCGGGACAGCGTCGAGAGGCAGTAGTCGGCGGTGAGAAACCGGGCGGAGGCGGGAAGGAACTCTCCCGCGTCGAGGTCGTCGACCGCGGCGAGGGTCCGTTCCAGCCCCGACTTCACGAGGTCGCGGAGCCGTCGGTCGCCGAGATCGAGTCCGCCCGCCCCAAGCATGACGGGCACGAGAGCGCCGAGCATGTTCTGGCGGTAGGCGCGCCAGCAATCGTCGAACGTGAATCCCTCGACGCCGAGCCGGCACACGGTGTCGTGGTACTCCTCGAGCGTCTCGCGCTCGATGCGGCGGCGGTCGTCGGTGGCCACGTTGGCGCCCAGGAAGTACGCCACGTCGTAGAGGCCGGCGCCCAACCCGCAGCCCTGCCAGTCGACCACCGCGAAGTCGCTGTCGGCGCCGACCCCGAAGAGCATGTTCTCGCCCCGGTAGTCGCCGTGAACGAGGGTCCGGGGGCCCGCCGCCACCGCCGCGAAGTGGGCGGCGATCCTGGGTCCCAGCGCCTCGGCGAGCCGGCGCGTCCCGGCCGTGAAGCACTCGCCGAAGCGCTCGAACACCACCGGCAGACAGACCAGGCAGGCGGTCTGCAGGAGGCGGCCGAACCGGGGCGCGAGGACGTCGGGACAACCCGACAGGGCAGGGTGCTCGGCGGCGCCCCAGAAATGCCCGTGCAGCCGGGCGATTTCGCGGACGGCGCGCCTCGCCCGCCCCGCTTCGACGCCGGTTCGGGCCGGAACCTCCATATTGCACAGGTCCTCGAGTACGAGGACGAACCGGTGTGTGCCCTCGTCGAAGTCGGCGTACAGCAACGACGGAGTCCGAATGGGGGCGTGACGCGCGAGATCGCGATAGAACCGGCACTCGCGCTCGTGCATCGCCAGCCAGCGTGCGAACCGGAAGGCCGTGGGGTCGGCGGTGGGCAGCTTGACGATGACGCTCGGCGGCGCCGCGGGGGAACCGCCGCCGGTGGTCAGACGACAGCGCAGCAACCTGCCGAACGCATTGGTCGCCGACCCGAGGTCCTCGACCGCGAGGGCCCCGATGCTCGGAGCGCCCGCCGCGCCGCCCGCGGCCAGCGCCTGCTCCATCCAGTCCGCGGTAATCTCGTCCGCGCCGTCGCAGAGGGCCGGACGGATCGCCATGTCGAAGCCTCCTCGCGCGGGGTCTCCACGCGGCCGCCGGTCCCGCCGCGGGGGAACGCCTCCGAGCGGCCCGAGCGAACATGCTCCAAGGCGTACGGCAGGAGGTCGTGATGTCCGACCCGCCGACGTAGTTATCACAGATCCGTGACCGACGCGCGTGTCGCGTGTGTCCGCTGCGCACGGGGCCGTCGCCACCGGAAGAACGAGGCGGAGCCATGGCCGTGATCGAGCGTGCCATAATGGCCATTCGCGCCCCGGAGCCCGTTGGCTCCGGCTGCCACGCTCTGTAGAGGCATCACCATGCAGCACCCAGAACCGCTTCGCGCCCTGTCGCGCCTCGGCCGCGTCGCGGCCGTCGCCGCCGTGGTCGTCGCCCTGTCCCCGGCCGGGCTCGCCCGGCAACCGGCGTCGGACAGTCTCGACATCTACTGGATCGACGTCGAGGGCGGCGCCGCGACCCTCGTGGTCACCCCTGCCCGCGAGTCGGTGCTGATGGACACGGGCTGGCCGCGCGCCGACGACCGCGACGCGCTCCGGATTCAGGCGGCCATGGACGACGCGGGTATCGACCGCATCGACTACCTGCTCATCTCGCATTTCCACCGCGACCACGTGGGCGGCCTGTCTGCGCTCGCCGAGCGGGTGCCCATCGGCCAGATCGTCGACCACGGTGACAGCGTGGAACTCGACAGCCCGCGCGGCCGGGCCCTGTGGGACGAGTACACCGGCCTCGCCGCCGATCGGCGCCGCACGGTCGCCCCCGGCGACAAGCTGCCCCTCGAGCGCATCGAGTTCACGTTCGTGGCGTCGCACCGCGAGCTGGTCGACACCCTCGAGCCGAAGCTGCCCAACGCGCTGTGCGACGGCGTCGCGCCTCCCGACCCGGACATGGGCGAGAACGGGCACAGCCTGGGCTACCTGCTGTCGCTCGGGGCGTTCCAGTTCCTGAACCTCGGCGACCTGACCCCCGACCGCGAGCACGCGCTGGCCTGTCCCGAGAACCGGCTCGGCGTCGTCGACCTGTGGCAGGCGCCCCACCACGGCGGCTACGGAGCGATTCGCCCCGAGCTCGCGGCGGTGCTTCGCCCCACGGTGGCGGTCGTCAACAACGGCCCCCGCAAGGGGGGGACGCCGGACTCGCTGGCCGTCATCCAGGGGGCCGCGGAGGTCGGCGACGTCTGGCAGTCGCACCGCACCCTGACCGACGGCGCAGCCCACAACACGGACGAGGCCCTCATCGCCAACCTGACGGAAGAGGACGACTGCGAGGGGCACTGGATAAGGGCGACGGTGGCCCCCGACGGCCGGAGCTGGTCGATGACCAACGGCCGGACCGGATACAGCCGGACATACCGGTCCAGGTAGGCTGGGCCGGTGCTGCGTCACGGCTGAACGTTCGGGTCCGCGGGCGCTGATTCTCGAGGATTGCGGGCCATGAACCCACGTCCGTATCCGAAGATCGACACGTGACGGACCCTAGCTAGTCCCCGAGGTCGATCTCGATGACGCCCTCCCGGACTCGGAGCGGATAGGCGCGCAGGGGCCCGCCGGCCGGCGGCGTGAGGGGCGCGCCGTCGGCCACGCGGAACTGCGCCCCGTGCCACAGGCAGGTCACCACGCCGTTCTCGCAGGTGCCCTCCGTGAGGGGCCCGCCGACGTGAGTACAGTAGTCGTCGTAGGCGAGCAGGGCGCCGTTCTCGTTGAACACCGCGACCTTGCGGTCGGCGAGCCGCATGCAACGCACCTTGCCGGGCAGAACGTCAGCGGCGTCTCCGAGGCGCACGTAGTCTCCCATCGATTCCCTCACCCTCTCCCAATCAGCGCGTCGAGCCCCACGTGTTGCAGACCAGGGGGCCTCAGCGACGGCGGGAGGTGTGAACCGCCCGTCGGCGAGTCGACGCCGGCGGCAAGAACGGAGTTGTGGGCCGCCTCCCCGCCAGCCCCTGTCGGCGACGGCGGGAGGTGTGAACCGCCCGTCGGCGAGTCGACGCCGGCGGCAAGAACGGAGTTGCGGGCCGCCTCCCCGCCAGCCCCCTGTCGGCGATGTCGAGAGCGTAGGCCATGGCGGCGTTGGTCAACGCGTCGGTGGACGTGTGCGGCGCCGCTCCCGGCGTGTTCGACATGCACGTAGCGCACGACGCCGTGCACCACGAACCGCGCTCGCGTGGTGCGTGGTGGTCGGACCGCTCGTTTCCGCTCCGCCCTGGTCGATGGCGACGTCCGATCAGGGCCGAATCGTCCTCCATCCGCTCGCGGTGTCGACGGGCGCGGGTGCAAGCGCCGGGATTGAGCGGGAACGGCCTCGCGCCCCGGTTGCCGGTACCCATTATGACGCCACCCGCCGGCCGCACCAGGCCGGGTCACCGGGAGCCGCCGGACCCGCCTCGGCGTCCCGTGTCCACACCGACGCGGGCGGTTCGCCTCTCGATCCACCGCCGGCCGGACCACACCGCGCCGCCGGCGAACCGGGCCGGGCGAGCTCGCGTTCCATCGCGCAACCGGGCCGGGTGCGCTACAATGGCGCGCCGGTACGCCCGCCCCCCGGGGGAGCGCTCGACAGCCCGCGGCGAAACGGTGCGTTTGCCCCCGCGCCCACGGGCGCCGGCAGACAGCCGAGGCGCCCGGGCGAGGCGAGAGGAGGGCGTATGGGGCTGTACGCAACCGACGAACACGCAACCGGGCGTCTGCCCCGGTTCCACGGGCGGTTGAGATTTGAAGGGAGAGCGTAGATGGGCACGATGACGTTGGCCGTCCTGTCCCTGTTGCCGATCGCGACCGTCGCGGTCTTCCTGGTCATGCTGCGGTGGCCGGCCAGCCGCGCCATGCCCCTGACCTACGCGGTGGCGGCAGCCCTGGCCCTCTTCGTGTGGCAGGTGCCGGGCCTGCAGGTGGCGGCGGCGACCATCAACGGCCTCGTCATCGCCCTCACCCTGCTCTACATCATCTTCGGGGCCATTCTCCTGCTCAACACCCTGCGGGCGAGCGGCGCCATCAACGTCATCCGGCGCGGGTTCACCGACGTCAGCCGCGACCGGCGGGTGCAGGTCATCATCGTCGCGTGGCTCTTCGGCTCGTTCATCGAGGGCTCGGCCGGCTTCGGCACCCCCGCCGCGGTGGCCGTGCCCCTCCTCGTGGGGCTCGGGTTCCCGGGCATGGCCGCGGTCATGGCGGGGATGATCATCCAGAGCACCCCGGTCAGCTTCGGCGCCGCCGGCACCCCGATTCTCGTCGGCGTCAACACCGGGCTCTCGGCCGACCCCGCCCTCGTCGCCTACGGGATGGAGCGCGTGGCCGGCGAGTGGACCGACTTCCTGCGCTTCGTCGGCTTCCGGGTGGCGGTGCTGCACGCCGTCGCCGGCACCCTCGTGCCCCTCATCCTGGTGTCGTTCATGACCCGCTTCTTCGGCGAGCGCAAGTCGTTCGCCGAGGGCCTGCAGGTCTGGAAGTTCGCGCTGTTCGCGGCGCTGTCGATGACCATCCCCTACATCTTCGCCGGCTACTTCCTCGGGCCCGAGTTCCCGGCCCTGATCGGGAGCCTGGTCGGCCTCCTCTTCGTCGTGCTGGCGGCGCGTCGCGGGTTCCTGGTGCCGAAGCCGGAAGACGCCTGGGACTTCGGCGACAAGTCGCGTTGGCCGGCCGAGTGGACCGGCTCGATCGAGATCAAGGACGACGCGAGCGACCGCGCCCCCATGAGTCTCCTGCGCGCGTGGACGCCCTATGTCATCGTTGCCCTCCTGCTTCTGACCTCTCGCAACCCGTTCGACTTCCTGAGCGGGGTGCTGGGGCCGTTCCAGGCGGGCCTGCAGTCCGTCTCCCTGACGTGGCCGGAGATTCTGAGCACGAGCATCGACATGAACGCGGTGCAGCCGCTGTATCTGCCCGGCGGCCTCTTCATCGCCACCTCGCTCATCACGTGGTTCATTCACCGCATCCCCTTCGCCGCCTACCGGCAGGCCTGGACCACCTCGCTGCAGGTGACCGCGGCGGCCTCCATCGCGCTGGTGTTCACGGTGCCGATGGTGCAGGTGTTCATCAACACCATGGGCGGCGCGGCCGGGTTCGAGCGGATGCCCATCGTGCTCGCCGACGGCGTGGCGTCGCTGGTCGGCGGCGCGTGGCCGATCTTCGCGCCGTTCATCGGCGGCATCGGGGCCGCGGTGGCCGGCAGCAATACCGTCAGCAACATGATGTTCTCGCAGTTCCAGTTCGGCATGGGCGAGCGCATCGCGGCCGACCCGGTGTGGATGGTCGCCCTCCAGGCCGTGGGCGGGGCCGCCGGCAACATGATCTGCGTGCACAACGTGGTGGCGGCCTCGGCCGTGGTCGGGCTGCTGGGCCGCGAGGGCTCGATCATCCGCATCACGCTGCTGCCCTTCGTCTACTACGCCCTGTTGCCGGGGTCGGTCGGCTACCTCATCGTGTCGTACGCCGACCAGGGGATCCTGAACACGGGGACGTACCTGATCGCGCTGATCGCGGGGTTGGCCATCTTCTCCATCGCACGCTACGGAAGGCGGCCCGCGGCGGCATGAGGCTGTTCTCTCTCGCCGGCATCGCCAGCGAGCCCGCGGACCCGAAGACGTTCGTGGGCCGCGCCCGGCTGACCCGCATGAACGGGGTGTCGGACGCGCCTCCCGCGAACGTCTACCGCGTCGCGTTCGAGGCCCGGGCCCGGACCCACTGGCACGCCCACAGCGGCCCGCAGTTGCTCCAGATCGTCGAGGGGACGTGCCGCTTCCAGAAGGACGGCGAGGCGGTGCGGCAGGCGGGGCCCGGCGACCTCATCGCCGTCGCGCCGGGCGAGCGGCACTGGCACGGGGCGGGGCCCGACGGCCCCATGACCCACATCGCCGTGAACATCGACGCGAAGACGAGCTGGTTCGAAGCGGTCAGCGACACCGATTACGGCGCCTGATCCTCACGACCGCGTCCGGCTCCCGGCGCGGCGTCTCTCCCGGCCGGGCGGGGAAGCCCGACCCGAACGTCCGGCCGTGCCCGCGCTCGGGCGAGGCATCCATCGGGGCGCGGAACCCGGCCCGCCCCCCCGGTCCGCCGCCACGCCGTCCACCGGGGAAGACCGCGCGGTCGGCCGCGCCGGCCCCCTCGCAAACGGCATGATCGAGGTCCCCGCATGACTACCCGGCCCACCGTTCGGCTTCGCCCTGCCGTGTTCGCACGCATCGCGGCCGTCGGCGCTGTCATCGCCCTGCTCGTTCCCGGGGCGAGGGCCCAGTCCGGAACCCCGCAACGGATGGACGAGGACTTCGCCGCGCAGGTGCGCGAGTGGACGACGCGTCCCGAGTTCCTCAGCCCGCTCGTGGACCACCTGCCCGACGGCGGCGCCGTCCCGTCACCGATGGACGTCCTCGGGCGCCACATCGGGGCGCCGCGCGAGCTGACCTACTACGCCGGAATGCTCGACTACTACCGGGCCCTCGCCAGCGCGTCGCCACGGGTCGCAGTCGCGCCGATCGGCCGCACCGACGAGGGCCGCGAGATGGTGGTGGTGACGATTGCCGACGAGGCGACCGTCGCTGACCTCGAGCCCTACCGCCGGGACCTCGCCCGGCTGGCGGATCCACGCGGGCTGAGCGAGGGCGAGGCGCAGGCGGTGCTGGCGCGCGCCAAGCCGATCTACGTGCTGATGGCGGGCCTGCACAGCGGGGAGACGGGTCCGCCCGAGATGCTGATGGAGCTGGCCTACCGGCTCGCGGTCGAGGAGGGGCCGCTCTACGACCGAATCCGCAACAACCTCATCGTCGCCCTGATTCCCGCCGCCGAGCCCGACGGGCGCGACCGTTACGTCGACTGGTACTACCGGCACCTGATCGACATCACCGACGACCGCGACCGCATCGGTGGGCCGCCGTACTGGGGGAAGTACATCTTCCACGACAACAACCGCGACATCAACTACTCGCAGAAGAGCATGCGGAACGTGCTCGACTGGTACCTCGAGTGGCATCCCCCCGTCATGCACGACCTCCACGAGTCGGTGCCGTTCCTCTACACGTTCAGCGGCCAGGCCCCGCAGAATCCCCTGCTCGACCCCATCGTGTACGGCGAACTGCCGTGGTTCGCGAACTTCGAGATGACCCGGCTGACGGGCTACGGCATGCCCGGCGTGTGGACCCACGCCTTCGTCGATATGTGGTCGCCGGGCTATCTCGCGTTCATGGCCTCGAACCACAACGGGCTCATCCGGTTCTACGAGACGTTCGGCAACGGCGGCGCGACGACCATGAAGCGCCGCCTGAAGACCGAGGACAACACGCCCGAGCAGGCGCGCACGAGCCGCGAGTGGTACCGGCCCTCGCCGCCCTACGAGGAGGTCGAGTGGTCGCTGCGGAACAACACCAACTACAGCCAGACCGCCGCCCTCGCCGCCCTGGAGCTCGCGTCGTCGAACCCCGGCGTGCTCCTCGAGAACTTCTACCGCAAGTCGCGCAACGCGGTGGCGGAGGGCGAGACCGAACCGCCCCATGGCTTCGTCATCCCGGCCGGACAGCGCGACATGACGAGGGTGACGACGCTCGTCGACCTGCTGCGCGTCCAGGGCATCGAAGTCGGCCGAGCCGGCGAGGCCCTCGCCCTCGGCGACGACACCCACCCCGCCGGCTCGTACGTGGTCAGGGGCGGCCAGCCGTACTTCCGTCTCGCCAAGATCCTCCTCGGCAACCAGACGTTCCCCGATGACGACCTGCGGACGTACGACGACACCGGCTGGACGATGGGGCTCATGCACCGGGTCGATGTGGTCGCGGTCGACGATCCCGCGATTCTCGAGGCGCCGGTCGAACCGGTCACCCAGGCGCGGATCGCGGTCACCGTTGCGGGCAGCCGCGAGCCGCGGTTCGGCTACGCCGTCGCGCACTACGGCTCGAACCACTTGACGACGCTGCGCTACCGGCTCGGCGGCGCACCGGTGGAGGCGGCCGACGAGGACTTCGAGGTCGACGGTCTCGCCTTTCCGCCGGGATCGTTCATCGTTCCCGCCCCCGCGGGAAGCGAGCGGAGCGAGCGTCTGCTGGCCGCAGTGACCGAGCTGGGCCTCACCGCCGCGGGCCTGGACGAACGACCGGACATCGCGGCCCATCCGCTCGACCTTCCGCGGCTCGCGATCTACAGCACCTGGGGCGACACCCAGGAGGTGGGCTGGGTGCGCCACGCGTTCGACCACTTCGAGATCCCGTTCGACCTCATCTTCAAGGAGAGGGTCCGGGCCGGCGGTCTGCGGGCCGACTACGACGTCGTTCTGATCCCCAACCAGGGCCGGACCGCGAAGGGGCTCGTCTTCGACGTCGAGCCGCGCGGCGGCCCGCGAGCCTACACCAAGACCGACCGCTACCGCTTCCTCGGCGACTACGGTTCGTCGGAGGACATCACCGGGGGCATGGGGCTCGAGGGCGTCATCGAGTTGCAGCGGTTCGTCGAGGCCGGCGGCCTCCTGGTGACCCTCGGCGAGGCGAGCCACGTACCGCCGGAGTACGGCCTGACGCGCGAGATCGGCGTCCGGCCCCCGGGGTCGGGCTTCTACGCACCGGGACCGCTGGTGGAAGCCGAGATCGCGGTTCCGGACCATCCGATCTTCTACGGCTACGAGGACGGGCGGGTGCCGGTTCGCTATGCCAACGGGCCGCTCCTCGAGGTGCCGCGTCGGATCCGCGACGACCGGGTCCTCATGTCGTTCAGCGGCCGCGTGCTCAGCGGCCACCTGCGCGGCGCCAGCCAGATCGACGATCGCCCCGCCGTCGTGGACGTGCCGCGCGGCCGCGGCCGCGTCGTCCTCTTCGCCACCAACCCGTGCTATCGCTGGCAGAACCACGGCGAGTTCGGCATGCTCTTCAACACCATCCTCCACCACAACGATCTCGCCCGGTAGCCGGCGGCCCGACCGGCGATGTTCGCGCTTCGCACCGCGTACCGTTTCGCGATAGCATGACCACCCGCGGCGGCGTCCGCACGCCGCAGCACCCCTTCGGAGGAGCAGATGCAGAGATCGAAGACGGCGCGTACGGCGGCGGCGATATTCGTGCTCGCGGCGCTGGTCGCAGCGGCGCCGGCGCAGGGCCGGGAGTTGCTGACGGTGGAGTTCTTCAGCCCCGCCGTCGACCGGACCATGAAGTACAACGTGCTGCTGCCGGCCGATTACCAGACGTCGAGCCAGCGCTATCCGGTGCTGTACCTGCTGCACGGCCTGACGCAGAACTACACCGCGTGGGGACTGGCGAACGGCGCCCCGTTCTACGCCGGCCTCTACGACGACCTCATCGTCGTGATGCCCGACGCCGGCAACTCGTGGTACGTCAACTGGGCGGAGAACGAAGACGGCCAGACGAACGACTGGGAGGACCATATCGTCCGGGATGTGGTCAACCACGTCGACTGGAACTTCCGGACCATCGCCCGCCGCGAGGGCCGGGCCATGACCGGCCTGTCGATGGGCGGCTTCGGGGCGATCACCATGGGGCTGCGGAACCCCGAGTTGTTCATCTCGATCGGCAGCACGAGCGGGGCGCTCGAGTACGGCCGGCAGGCCGCGGCGCGGATGCGGGGCGAACTCGGGCCGCGGCCGCGCCGCACCCCGACGGCCGAGCAACTGGCCCGCCGCCGGCAGCCCAACCCCCTGATCGGCATCGACGGTTTCAGCAGCCAGGTCGAGCGAACGCCTCAGGGCCGGATGTTCACGAACCCGGAGCAGGCCGACGCCTACGATCCGTTCACCCTGATCAGGCAGGTCCCGAGGGAGGCTCTGCCGCACATCTATCTCGACTGCGGCACCGAGGACCGCCTGATCGCGGGGGCGCAGGAACTCGCCGCGTACATGTTCGAGGAGAACATCCCCTTCAACTACATGCAGATGCCCGGCGCCCACAACGCGGCGTACTGGATCGAGGCCATTGGCCACATCCTGTCGGTGCAGTACGAGGTGATGCAGCGCGCCCTCGGCCAGCGCCCGTTCGGCCGGCCCCGCCGCGCGACGAACTGACCGCGATGGGGCGCGCCGGGCGCCGGCGCGTCTTGCGCCGATAGCGCCGCGGGGGAGGCTCACCGGGACCGCGGATCCGGTGGCTCGTCGATTTCACCGGAGCCGCGGGCGACGCTCACCAGCCGCACGAGCGACCGGCGTTCTGCTCGTCGAGCCACGCCTGGAGGGGCGCGAAGTAGTCGAGGATGGCGGTAGCGTCCATCTCGCGCTCGCCCGTACCCAGCTCGAGCGCGTCGCGCCAGGGCCGGCTCGCGCCCGCCTCCAGCATCGCCTGCAGCCGCTCGCCCGCCGCCCGACTGCCGTAGATCGAGCAACGGTGCAGCGGCCCCTCGTGGCCGGCCGTCGCGCACAGGGCTCGATGGAACTGGAACTGCAGGATGTGGGCGAGGAAGTAGCGCGTGTAGGACACGTTGGCGGGGACGTGGTACTTGGCCCCGGGATCGAAGTCGGCCTCGCTGCGCGGCGTGGGCGGGCTGACGCCCTGATACGCCATCCTGAGTCTCCACCAGCCCTCGTTGTACGACTCGGGCGGGATCTCGCCGGAGAAGACCTGCCAGCGCCACTGATCGACGAGGAGGCCGAACGACAGGAACGCCACCTTGTCGAGCGCGAGCCGCAAGAGCAGGCCGATGTCCCGGTCGGCCCGCGGCGCCCGATCCAGCAGCCCCACCTCCAACAGGTACTCCGGTGTCATGGAGAGGGCGATGGTGTCGCCGATGCCCTCGTGGAAGCCGTCGTGGGCGCCATCCCGATCGAGCGGCGACTGACGCCGGTAGGCGCGCTGATAGTAGTTGTGCCCGAGCTCGTGGTGGAC
The DNA here is from genome assembly GCA_965199675.1 of Vicinamibacterales bacterium. Lineage (GTDB taxonomy): Bacteria > Acidobacteriota > Vicinamibacteria > Vicinamibacterales > UBA8438 > JAJEEA01. The sequence continues at coordinate 72,191 of CBDATI010000057.1, forward strand.
GGTGACGAAGTCCTCGCCGTTCACGTCGAGGCACATCTTGATGCGGACATCCGAGTCGTAGTCGAGGTTCCAGGCGCTGGCGTGACAGACCACGTCGCGGTCCGGGGGCTGGACGAACAGCGACCGCTCCCAGAACGTCTCCGGCAACGGGTCGAACCCGAGCGAGCTGAAGAATCGCTCTCCATAGCGCACCATCTCGATCTCGCCGACGTCCGAGTCCTCGAGCAGCTCGGTCAGGTCGTAGCCGGGGTCGGCCTGCCGGGGAGCCACGAGATCGAAGACGTTGGACCACGTCTGGCTCCACATGTTGCCGAGGAGGTGGGCGGGAATCGGACCGTCGGGGGGGACGATGGCCGTGCCGTACTCGCGGGCGAGGGAAGCGCGCACGTGACAGTGCAGCGACTCGTAGAGGGGACTGACCTGGCCCCAGAGCCGCTCCAGCTCCGCCGTGAACGCATCCGGGGGCATGTCGTAGCCGGTCCGCCACAGCTCGCCGAGGTCGGCGAAGCCGAGCTCCCGCGCCCCCGCGTTGGCCAACTCGACGAAACGGGCGTAGGCGTCTCGCATCGGCGGGGCCACCGCCCGCCAGCCGAGCCACAGATCGAGCAGCTCGTCGGTGTCGCGGACCTCGGCCAGCCGCCGCTCGAGATCGGACAGCGACAGGCACGCCTCGCCGGCCTCCGGGCAGTACTCGCCCCGTCCGTAGGCGGCCTCCATCCCCGTGGTGATGGCTGCGAGCTCGGCCTGCAGGGCCGGGGCCGTGGGCGCCGCCACCCCCAGCGATGTCTTCAGCCGCAGCAGCTTGCGCCGCAGGTCCTCCGGAAGCTCGACCCCGTCGAACCGCGCCGCCTCGGCGGCGAGCGCCATGGTGAGGCCGATGACCGCGGCCTGCGCCTCAGCGGCCTGCGCCGTCGTGTCCTCGGTGATGTAGGTGCTCTGTATCCAGGCCGCCCGCCCCGTGGATATCCACGCGTCGAGCAACCGGGCTTCCGCGTCGTCGAGAAACGCGCGGGCCTCGCTGGCGGTCGGGGGAGGCTCTCCGCCGCACGCGGCAGCAAGGACCGCGAGCACGCCCGCAAACCGCATGATCCGAATCATCGACGGTCTATCTCCCTGCGACGACCGGTCGCGCCGCCGCGCGCTCGGCCTGCCAACGTTCGACGAGTCCATCTCGCACCAGGATGGTGTCGGCCCGATCGGAACCGGTCGAGACGATCGCTATCGGCACTCCGCTCAGGGACTCGATCCGCGCCAGATACGCCCGCGCCTCCGGCGGCAGGTCCTCGTAGCAGCGCACGCCCGCGGTGGGCCGCGACCATCCCGGCAGACGCTCGTACACCGGCCGGCACTCGGCGAGCACGGTGCGGCTCGACGGATACTCCTCGAGCAGGCGTGTCCCGTGACGGTACCCGGTGCACAGGGGGATCTCATCGAGGCCGTCCAGCACGTCGAGCTTGGTGACCGCGAGCGCGTCGAGGCCGTTCACGCGAACGGCGTAGCGCACCACCACCGCGTCGTACCAGCCGCACCGGCGCGGGCGCCCGGTCGAGGCGCCATACTCGCGGCCGCTCTCGCGCAACAGGTCGCCCTCGGCGCCGTGCAGCTCGGTCGGCAGCGGTCCCTCGCCGACCCGCGTCGTGTACGCCTTGGCGATGCCGAGGACCGAGCCGATGGCGCGCGGACCGATGCCGAGGCCGGTGCAGATGCCGCCGACCGTCGCGCTCGACGACGTGACGAACGGGTAGGTCCCGTGATCGATGTCGAGCTGCGTCCCCTGGGCGCCCTCGAACAGTACGCATTCCCCCGCCGCGAATGCCCGCGCGAGGAACACCGACGCGTCGCCCACCCAGCCCTCGAGGCGGCGCGCCGCCTCGCATACCTCTGCGTGGAGCGCCCGCCAGTCGGCCGCCGCGCCCCCCAGAGCCTCGTTGCGGGCCGACACGTTGGTGCGGACGGCCCGCGCGAGGGCGCCGCCCTCCGATGCGTCCGCGAGGTCGGCTACGCGGATGCCGCGTCGCCCGACCTTGTCCTCGTAGGTCGGCCCGATGCCCCGCGAGGTGGTGCCGATGCGCTGGTCGCCGCGGCGCGCCTCGGCCTGCGCCTCGAGGTCGCGGTGGTACGGCAGGATGACGTGGGCCCGGTCGCTGATGAGGAGGCGATCGCCGACGTCGATGCCCTGAGCGGCGAGGGTGTCGATCTCCGAGAACAGCGCCGCCGGGTCGACCACCACCCCGTTGCCGATGACGCAGCGCACGCCCCGGTGCAGGATGCCGGAGGGCAGCAGGTGGAGAATGAACTCGGTCTCGCCCACCCGCACGGTGTGACCGGCGTTGTGGCCTCCCTGGTAACGCGCCACAATGGACGCGCTGGGGGTGAGAAGGTCAACGACCTTGCCCTTGCCCTCGTCGCCCCACTGCGCACCGATGACGGCGATGTTCACGCTCTTCCTCGTCCTGTGAAAGCCGGCGGCTGGATCCCTTGCCGTCGAACCGGTACGGCGGAGCGGTCCGGTCGGCGGCGCCAAGCGAACGATCGTAACAGAAGGACCCGAGAGGCGCATCCGTCGAGCCGCGAGCCGCGCGCCCCACCCGGGCTGGCCGCGGCGTCACCCGGGGCGCCCGGAAGAAAGGGAGCAGTTGACGGCACGGCCCGCTACGGAACGAAGGCTCCTCGCGGCCCTCGACGCAGCGCCCCCGCGCGTGCCCGTCGTCGTCGGCGGCTGCGGGGGCGGCCGAACGTCGCTGCTGCAGCGCCTGCGGGCACGTCTCGGGCCGGAGACGGTGTTCGTCGACCTCGAACGGGTCGCCACGACTCCTGAACGGTGCCTGTCGTCGGTGCTCGGGGTCCTTCGCGGGCACGCGGCGCACGCGGACGGCGACGAGGCCGCGGCGGGCACGCCGCGGATCGCGTTCGATCGCCTCTGCCGTCTCTTCGTCCGCGCCCGGGGCGCGGGCGGCGCCCCGATCACGTTCCTCATCGACGAATTTCTCGAGATCCGGACGTTCGAGAACTTTCCCGGGTTGCGACACGCCTTCGCGACGTTCACGCAGTCGCTCTGCGACAGTCCGAACCGGTTCGTCATCACGACCCGGTTCGCGGCCCGCACGGTGCGCCTCTTCCGCGACGCCCCCGGTCCGTTCGAGTTCGTCCACCTCCCGCCGCTGACGCCTGCCGAGGTCCGAACCGCGCTCTCCGGACTCGGCCTCGACGGGGCGGAGCACCAGCGGCGGGACACGGCGGGGCTCGTACACGCCCTGACGGGGGGACGCCCGCGCTACGTCCGCCTCCTCGCGGAAACCGCGGCCGCACACGGAGGCAGCCCGGTCGCCGCCCTCGCCGCCGGGATGCGTCCCGGCGCGCACCTCGCCACGGCGTGCCGGCTCTCCCGCGAGCTGCGGCTGCACCGGGCCCGCGGGCGCGGGGCGCTCGGAGCCATTCTCCACGTCCTCGCCGCCGACGAGCCGCTGACGTTGACGGAGATCGCCGCGCGCCTGGGACGCACGCCGGGGGCCGCCCGCGACTACCTGGCCGCGCTGCAGGACGTCGACCTGATCGAGGCCCGCCGGAAGCGCTACCGCTACGTCGACCCGCTGCTGCGGCTCTGGGCGCGCCTGCACGGGAAGGCGGCGCCTCCGGACGACGAGACGCTGTCCCGCGGCGCGCGCCATTACGCGGCGGCCCGCCTCGCGGCGCTGTAGTGCGGCATCACGGCTGGACGTTCGCGTCTGCGGCGCTGATTTCCTCAAGGGTTGCGGGCATTGAACCCCATGTCTCGTGTCCGAAGGGCCGGCCCGCCAATTGTCGCCTGCGCCGCTCCTGGGCGACCGGTGTCATGGTCACGTTCGCCCCCCCTCGGACGCATGCGGGCTGGTGCGGCTTCGTTGTCCGCAACTTCGCCGCTGTATCTGCAGCCGCCCGCCTCACTGCATCACGGCTCCTGCCCCGACCCTTCGAGAGCCGCGAGCGCCCGCTCGGCCGCGCGCTGCTCCGATTCCTTCTTGCTGAGGCCCTCGCCTCGGGCCAGCGCCCGGTCTCCCACCAGGATCTCGGTCTCGAAGACGCGGCGGTGGGCCGGACCACTGGCGCCCACCAGCTCGTACTGCGGCAGCCCCCGCTCGCGCGACTGCAGCCATTCCTGCAGCGCCGACTTGTGATCCCGGGTCGTGCCGTGTGAGACGCCACTGGCGCGCACGGCGTCGAGCTGGGGCCTGAACCACCGTTCGATGAACCGGTCCGCCGCCGCCACTCCCCCGTCGAGATACACGGCGGCCACCACCGCCTCGAACGTGTCGGCAATCAGCGAGCGCTTGGTGCGACCGCCGGTCCTCTCCTCCCCGCGCCCGAGGAGCAGATGGTCGCCGAGACCAAGCCGTTCGCCGACCTGCGCCAACGCCGCCGATGAGACGAGCGCCGCCCGCGCCTTCGACTTCTGCCCCTCGTTCCAGTCCGGGCACTCGCGAAACAACCGATCCGAGATCACGAACCCGAGCACCGCGTCGCCGAGGAACTCGAGCGACTCGTTGTCGCGCACCCCACCGCTGGCGTCCTCGTGCGCACGCGACCGGTGGGTCAGGGCGTGCTCCAGCAGCCCGGGGTCGCGGAAGCGATAGTCGAGCGCCTCCTCGACGGCGCGGAACTCGTCACGGATGCGCGTCACCTGGTTGGAGACCTGCTGGCCGAACTCGGCGATGAGGCGGCGGGCGCGTTGGGCCTGCCCGCCGCGCACCGTCAGCCGAACCTCGCCCAGACCGCTGACGGTGAGGGGAAAGATGGCGTGGGGCGCCCCCGACGATGTGACCGTCTCGATGCCGCGGGTCTCGAGGAGACCGCTGACCACGTCGGCCTCGATCGTCGACTGGGTCCGGAACACGACCTGCGGATCGGAGTCGGTCACGGGGGGTCCGCGGGCAGGAGAAGAGATGGTGAATGCCCGACGCGCAGGAGGACGATGGTCATGTCGTCGTGCTGCTCCGCGGCCCCCGCGAACGCCTCGACGTCGCTGAGAACGCGCAGCTTCAGGTCGTCGGACGAGAGGTGGATCCACTCGGTCAGGGTGCGGCCCAGCCGTTCCTCGCCGAAGAGGTCCGATGCCTCGTTCATCGCCTCGGTCACGCCGTCGGTGAACAGGGCGACGAGATCGCCGGTCTCGAGCGGGAGCGTGGACTCTTCGAGAATCTGGGCGAACTTCTCCTCGATGCCGTCGATCTGCAGCCCCACCACCAGCCCGTCCGGGATCAGCACCTGGGGCTGGCGGGGTTTCTCCGCCGCCGACGGAACATGGATCAGGGGCGTATGCCCGGCCCGCGCGTAGGTCAGGCGGCGGGCCGCGAGGTCGACGATGGCGTACGTCATGGTGATGAAGGTGCGGCCGTCGAGGGTCGCGGACAGGATGCGGTTGACCTCGATGAGGAGCTCCCGGGGGCTCTCGTGGAAACGGCTCAGCGACAGCACCACGCCCTTGAGCTCGGCCATGTAGAACGCCGCCGACGTGCCCTTGCCCGACACGTCGGCCACCAGCACCCCCAGCCGGTGCTCGTCGAGCCGAATGAAGTCGTAGTAGTCGCCGCCGACCTCCCGCGCGGGCCGGCACGCCGCGGCCACGGCCAGACCTGGCACGGAAGCCGGCCCTTCCGGCAGCAGCGACATCTGGATGTCGCGCGCGATCCGCAGCTCCTCCTCGAGCCGCCGCTTCTCCGCGGCCTCGGCCATCAGGTCGGCGACGCTGCCGGTCATCGTGTTGAACGACTTGGCGAGCTCGCCGAGCTGGTCTTTCGTGTCGACCCGGATGCGGTGGGTGAAGTCGCCCTCCCGGACCCGTACCGTGCCGGTGAACAACTCGTGCACGGCGCCGGTAATCGACTTCGCGAGGACGAAACCCATGACGAGAGCCACCGCCTCTATCGTCAGGAACATCACCCCGATCACGGCGAGGCCCAGCAGGAAATAACGCACGAACCCGACATCGCCGCCCTGAACGAGCTGGCGGTAGAACGCCCGGGGATGAACGGTGAGACGCGCATTGCCGAGCCAGCGTTCACCGTGCGCGCCCGTGGACCAATCCAGGAGGTCGACGAAGGCCGTCGAGGAAGGAGCCAGCGTCGGAACCGCGTCCCGCGGCTGCGCGCCGAACGAGAGCCGGACCCCGTCGAAGGCCGGCGCAGGGACCGTCGCGTCCGCGCTCTCGGCCCGTTCCGTGACGCTGAACTCGGTGAGCGTGACGGCGCGGGCTGCCTGCAGACGACGGACGACGTCACCCGTGACGGGAAGGTCGGCAACCACGGCATGGGCCAGACCGTCCGCGTCGAACTTCTGCGCGCTGCGCGCGACCAGCGTCCAGCCCTCCTCGCCTCGGGTCAGCACGAAGCCCCCGGCCTGCTCGCCGTGGTCCACGAGCCAGTCGGGAAACCCGGGGTCACCCGCAGCATGGCGCCACGGCCCGGCGGCGGCGACGAGGTCGGAGCCCCCCTGCTTCTTCACCACCACCGCGATGGACGCATCCGGATACCGCGGCCGAACCGCCCCCACCCGAGTCGCCAGCACTGCGCGCGCTTCCTCGGGGCTGGCGCGGCCCCGCAGATGGATTGAGGTCATGGCCGCGAGCGCGTTCGCGTCGCCCATCACGTCGGCGAAGCTGAGTTGCACGAGGGACGAGCTGACCGTCGTCAGGAGCATCGCGCCGGACACGAGAAAGAACGCCCCGAACAACAGGATCGGTACGAAACCGATGAGAACGTAGGAAAGCACGAGCTTCCGCCGGACCCGCCACAGAAAGTGCCGCTGCAACAGAATCAGCAGCCGGACGAGCAGGTAACCGAGAGCGGCCACGAGGGCCGCAGTTCCCGCTGCATCGAGAACCCGCAGCCAGCCCGCGGCGGCGCCGCCGGAGAGCCCGATGAGCGCCTTGAGCACGAGGACGCCGAAAATCGTGCGACCCGGCCAGGACGCCGCGAAGAGCTCCGCCGTCTCGCCGAGCGCTTCGATGACGGATCGCAGGCGCCCGTGGCCGCCACCGGGCCCGCCACCCGTCCCGTGAGGCGCGAGAGGCGGTGGAGCGGCGGTGCTTGCGGTGAGGCCGGGCGCCGGCTGCGGTGCCATGGAAGAGGGTCGGGGATGTCAGTTATCAGAGGGCGGCGGCGATCACACCGGATCGCGGCCGACGGACGACTCCTCGGTCGCCTCCGCGATCCACGCGAGATAACCCGGGTCTCCGTCCATCACGGGCAGCACCACGAACTCGGGCGTATCGTAAGGGTGCAGCTCGCCCACGCGGCGGCGCAACCCGTCGACGCGGGCTCTCCGGGTCTTGACGATCAGTTGGCGTTCCCGCGCCTGCTCGACCCGGCCCTGCCATCGGTAGACAGACTCGACCTCCGGCAGAATGTTCACGCATGCGGCGCAGCCCTCGCCGACGAGCGTCGATGCGAAGCGCCGAACGTCGGCGTCCATCGGAAACGTGATCAGGACCACGACCGCTTCTGTAGTCGTCACACCTGCATCCCACGCCCCGGGCGGGGACTCGCCGCCCGGGGGCTAATCTCCGGCCCGGCTTCGACCGAAACATGAGACTGCATGCCTCATGCAACACGACGCTCGTCCCGGCCCCGCGGCCGCCCGCATCTCGATTCCCGGGAACGGCCCGCCCAGCCGACGCTTCCGTTTCGCGGCCCCGATCGAGCCGACGCTCCGCCGGTGCGCCGCGACGAGGAGCCACCGTGGCAGAGACGCCATCTCGCCCGCCTGCTGTTCAGCCTGCTCACCGCGATTCTGATTGCGAACGCGCTCGTCGGCGATCGGGGGCTGCCCGCCACCCTCGAGATTCGGCGCGATCACCGGGAAATCGAAGCGGCCGTCGCCGCTCTGCGGGCGACGAACCGGCAACTGCAGCTCGAAGCAGAGCACCTTCGCCACGATCCGGAAACCATCGAGAATGTGGCCCGCCGGGATCTCGGGTTCGTCCGGCCCGGTGAGCGACTGTTCATCGTCACCGACCGCCACATCCCGGTCCCGGACCCGTCCGGCCTGCGGCTCGCGTCGAGAGAGCCGCAGGTCGGGACCTTGCTCTCATCCAATCGAACTGCTATGATAAACGAACCGTCGCGGACGGGAGTTCCAGTCGGTCGATCTCGGGCGGCCGACGAGTCATTCGATTGACGCGGGGTGGAGCAGTCCGGTAGCTCGTTGGGCTCATAACCCAAAGGTCGGGGGTTCAAATCCCCCCCCCGCAACCAAATTTTGAACGGGCCGGCATGCCATGCCGGCCCGTTCGCGTGTACCGGCATCGCGCCGGGCGCGGGGCGGAGGCACGGCGAACCCGCACGGGGTCGGCGGACTCGTGCCGGCCGGTCGAGTCCCAGGCGAGTTCGGCGGCGGCCACACCGAGCCGCGGCCCCGACAGGAACGGGGAACGAAGATGACGATCGCGTCGCCAGCGCGCGGGGCGCGCTTTCTCGTGGACGAGGTCGAACCACACGACATCGTGTGTCCGGAGGACATGGGCGAGGACGAGCGCCTGCTGATGCGCTCGATCCGCGAGTTCGCGGAGCAGGAGGTGGCGCCGCGGCTGGACGAAATCGACCGACGCGATATCGACGTCATCCGTCCGCTGTTCAAGCGGGCGGCAGACCTCGGCATCTTCATGGCCGAGGTCCCCGAGGCCCACGGCGGTCTCGGCCTCAGCTCCCTGGCCGTCGCCAGCATGAACGAGTGCCGTTCGTGGCTCGGCGGACTCGCCTCGACGGTCTTCGCGCACCAGGGCATCGGCACCCTCCCCCTCATCAACTTCGGGACCGCCGACCAGATAGACCGCTACCTGGACCGCTGCATGCGGGGCGAGCTCATGGCGGCGTTCGCGCTGACCGAGGCCGAGGCCGGTTCCGATGCCATGAACATCCGGACCACCGCCGTCCTCGACCCCGAGGGGACGCATTACGTCGTCAACGGCTCCAAGCAGTGGATCACCAACGCGGGGTGGGCCGATCTGTTCATCCTCTTCGCCAAGGTGGACGGCGCCGCGTTCTCCGCCTTCCTGCTCGAGCGGGACACCCCGGGGGTGACCGTCGGCCCGCACGAGCGCCTGCTCGGCCTCCAGGGCTCGTCGGTGTGCGCCCTGCAGCTCGACGACGTCGCCATTCCCGTCGAGAATCTCCTCGGCGAGGTCGGCCAGGGGCACCGGGTGGCGCTGTGCACTCTCAACGTCGGCCGCATGAAGATGGGCGCCAACTGCGCCGGCTCGGCCAAGAAGGCCCTCGCCACCACGACCCGTTACGCGGTCGAGCGGCGGCAGTTCGGCCGGCCGATAGCCGAGTTCGGCCTCATCCAGCGCAAGCTCGCCGAGATGGCGGCGCGCGCCTACGGGGCCGAGTCGGTGGCCTACCGGACGGCGGGGCTCGTCTACTCCGCCATCGAGGACCTGGGCCGCCAGGGGGCGGTGTCGCTCGACGCCAAGCTGCGGACGTTCGCGGATTTCTCGGTCGAGTGCGCGATGGCCAAGGTCCTCGGCTCGGAGGCGTACCATGCCGTGGCCGACGAGGCCCTGCAGGTGTACGGCGGCTACGGGTTCAGCGAGGAGTACCCCGCGGCCCGCTGGTATCGGGACTCGCGGATCACCCGCATCTACGAGGGCACCAGCGAGATCTGCCGGCTCGGCATCGCCAAGACGCTCCTCAAGCGGGCGGCCCGCGGCGAGCTCGCGCTGCGCGACGCGGTGGCCGGCCTCCCCGCCGGCCGGGACCGCCCGACGCCGAACACCGGCCTTGCCGCCCTGCGGACCGGAATCGGCGGTCTCAAGCGCGTGTTCCTCTTAGTTCTGGGGCAGGTCTGGAACCGGGTGGACGAAGAGCGGCTGTTCGACCCCGACCACCAGGCGTACCTCGCGGGTCTCGCGGACCTCGCCATGGAGACCTATCTGGCCGAGAGCACGGTGCTGCGGGTCTCGAAGCGTCGGAACGGCCCGGCCGGCGAGCCGGACGCGGAGACCGCGCTCGCCCGCATCGTCTTCTTCCGATCGACCGAGCGGATTCGCCGGGAGGCCACCGAGCTGCTGGGCAGCCTGCTCGACGGAGAGCAGCTCGCGACCGCCCTCGATCGTATCGCCGCCTCGCTCCCCGTCCCCGTCGGCCTCGTCGACAGCCGGGCGCGGGTCGCCCGAGAACTGGTGGCCCACGGCGGCTGGGTGCAACCGCCGACCCGGTAGCCGTACACCTCACCGCCAACTCGGGCAGCCGGCTTCACCCCTCGTTCCTGCAGGTCGGCACCGATCGTGGATGCGGCCTGGGCTCACCAGTCGGGGTCCGGGTTCGCCCCGTCGCCCCTGCCTGATCGACCAGGGCTCTGCGCGTCGCCCCCGCCCACAGGTCAACACCGCGCGGTGAAATGCCGATGGGCTCGGGGGATCCGGGTCGCCCGTCGCTCCTGCGCGGAGCCGCGCCGCAGCGACGGCGCGACCTGCGTCGCCGCCCGCACCTGCCTGCGCCTACCAGACCGTGCGAACCTGATCGTACCCGCGGATGCGCTGGTCTTTCGTCACCAGCACCGCACCGAGCGTCCGCGCGGTCGCGACGATGATGGCATCGGCGGGATCGGCGGCGAATCCGCCGGGCAGGCGGCCGCTCTCCACGAGAACCGCGCGCGTCAGCTCGGCGATGTGCAGTCCCGCGGGCGCGGTGGCGAGGTCCAGCCAGTCGTCCAACGGTCGATCCAGCACGAGCTGCCGCTTCTGGACCTTCTTCGCTACTTCCCAGATCGAGAATGCCGACAGCCACAGGACGCCACCCGCGCACGCATCCTCGATCGCCAGGCGGGCCGAACCCGACAGCCGCGCGTCCTCGGTTGCCCACCAGATCCAGGCATGCGTGTCAAGAACCGCCCGCATCCCGGTCCGCATCCCAACGCTCACCCGTACCGTACGGATCGCCGCTCTCCCGGAGGATGCTGCCCGCCAAGCTGGTCGCGCTGTCCGGCGCCCGGTACGGCACGAGCTGCGCGACGGGTCGACCGCGCTTGGTGATGACGACGGGCGTCCGCGTGGCCGCCACCTCATCGAGCATCCTGAGGCAGATGTCCTTGAACTTCTCGGCGGGGATCGTTTGCATGGACGTTCATAGCCATGGCCATACGGCCATGTCAACAGACGGCGAGACGACGACACGCGGCTGGCTCGACACCGCTGCCCCACCGCTGAGGTGGTCGGGGCGAGAATCGGGTTCGCGTAACCTGACGGCCGAGCGATTCTCCGAGCCTTGCGGTCGTGGACTCGCTCGCCCCAACGGGGCACGCAGCCCAGACCGCGACCGGGTTGGGCGACCGGGGCGCGGATTCACCTGCCGGCATTCCCGGGGTCGGCCGCGTCGATCCGCCGCTCGACCCGCGCGCGATACGCGGCAGGCCAGGCGCGGGGATCTCGGTGACGGGGTCGCGCCGTGGCGCGCAAACCACTGCGTCTCGACCTCCCCGGTCGCGAGCCGCCGTGCGAGGACGATCTCGAAGGCGCGCTGACCGGGCCGAGGTCGTCGTCCGTGAGGGGCGCCCACCGGTTGACGAGGGCCCACGTCGAGAACGTCGCAATGTCGCCGGCGGCTTGTGGCTCGGCCGCGCCCGTCTTCCACGGCGCCGGGGCGTCCCCCGGTCGCCCACGGCGTCGCCCGCCACCGGTATAGAATGGCCCATGCTCCTTCCGCGCCCCTCGTCCCCCGCCCAGGCCCCCGGGCGCGCCGGCGCAACCCCGGGGCCGGAGTTCCCCGGCTGCCGACCCGTCCGCATCACCCGCGCCGACATCGCCGACTTCGACGGCCGCATCGAGTACTGGGACGCGGACACCGAGACCGCGTGGATGGTGCGCGAGCCGACCACGGTCTATCACGAGGGCCCCGGTCAGCGGCTGGGGCAACTGGCCGCGCTCATCGCGGCCGGCCGGGGATCGGCCATCGTGACCCTGGGAGCGGCCGACCTGCTGGTGCGCAACGCGCGCGGCGAGCGCCAGCGCATTCTGCAGGCGGACCAGATCGTCTACGTGCACCCGGACGGGACCGAGCCTCGCGGAGCCGCCGTCGAAGTCGGGACGGACCATCTGCCCGACGTGGTCCTCGAAGTGGACCACTCGACGGACGTGCGGCGCGGCAAGCTGGGTCTCTACGAGGCGTGGGGGTTCCCCGAGGTGTGGGTCGAGGTGCCCGACGCCGCCTCGCCGAGCCGGCCGGCGAACCGCCCGTCCGGCCTCACGATCCACCGACTCGGGCCCGACGGCTACCGCCCGGCCCCGGCGAGCACCGCGTTCCCGGGATGGACCGCGGCCGAGATCCACCGCGCGATGAACGAGGCGCGGCTGTCCGACGCGACGAGCGCGGTGCTGACCCGGGTCGGGCGCACCCTCGGCGACGCCGAGGGTGCCGTCGCCGACGACCACCCGTGGCTGCGACGCCAACGCCGAGAGGCGGCGCATCGAGCGGCGCAACAGGCGGCACAGGACGCTACCGGCGCCGCTGTCGCGCAGATCCTGCGCACCCGCGGTATCGATGTCCCCGGCGACCTGGCCACGCTACTCGTCGACACGCCGGCGACGGCTCTCGTCGACGCCGCCCTCATCTGCCGGGACGGCGCCGACTTCATCACCCGTCTGCGTTGACCGCCGCCTGCTCCCCGCCCCTGCCGGCGCGGACGAGCCACGACGACGGAATGCGCGCCGAAGTTGGCCCACGCGCGGTACGGGTCGTGGTCGGGCAGCCGTTCGCGGACGAACGCCAGCGCGTCCCGCTCCCACGGGAACTCCGACTCGGTGATCACCTTCCAGCGGGGCGAAGTCGATTTCATGGTGCGAACGCGCGCCGCCGACGCGCCGGGAGCCGGTTCGGCGCTGCCCGGGGGTGAGACGCGGCCTCACCCCGCGAGTAGTCAGCTCAGGGCGGCGACGAGGGCCTCGGTCATCTCCGCTGTCGTGGCGGTCCCGCCGAGGTCGCCGGTGCGGGGATCGCCGGCCGCCAACACCTGCTCCACCGCCGCCTCGATGGCCGCCGCCCCGCGCGTCTCGCCCAGGTGCTCCAACATCATCGCTCCGGTCAACATCTGGGCGACGGGGTTGGCGACGCCCTTTCCGGCGATGTCCGGCGCCGACCCGTGGACGGGTTCGAACATCGAGGGGTGGGTGCGGTCGGGGTTGAGGTTGGCCCCGGGCGCGAGTCCGATCGACCCCGCCACGGCGGGGCCGAGGTCGGACAGGATGTCGCCGAACAGGTTGCTGGCCACGATGACGTCGAACCAGTCGGGATGCTGAACCAGGTGCGCGGTGAGGATGTCGATGTGGTACTGGTCGGTCCGCACGTCGGGGTACTCCGACGCCACCGCCGCGAAGCGCTCGTCCCAGAACGGCATGGTGTGGATGATGCCGTTCGACTTCGTGGCCGAGGTCAGGTGCTTCGCGGGACGGGCGCGGGCGCGCTCGAACGCATGGTGCAGCACCCGGTCGACGCCCTCCCGCGTGAACACCGACTGCTGCACGGCCAGCTCGGCGGGGGTCCCCGCATAGAGACGGCCGCCGATCTCCGAGTACTCGCCCTCGTTGTTCTCGCGGACGATGACCATGTCGATGTCGGACGGTCCGCGATCCGCCAGGGGCGTGCGCACCCCCGGCCAGAGCCGCACCGGGCGCAGGTTGACGTACTGGCGGAACTGCCGGCGGATAGGGATGAGCAGCCCCCACAGCGACACGTGGTCGGGCACGCCCGGATACCCGACGGCGCCCAGGAACACCGCGTCGAAGGCGGCGAGTTCGACGATGGTGCCCCCGCCGGTCATGCTGCCGGTGCGCGTGTAGAGCTCACACGACCAGTCGAACTCGGTCCAGTCGAAGCGGAAACCGAACCGCTGCCCGGAGGCCTCGAGCAGCTCCTGGGCCGCCGGGACGACCTCCCTGCCGATCCCGTCGCCGGGAATGACCGCGATGCGATAGGTTCTTTCTGCCATGGTCCTCGTTCGAAACGGATGACGCGTTCGCGGGCGGCCAGGGCCTGTGAACCCGGGACGAAGCCCGCAGCATTCGAGCGGCGATGCGTCCCGCCTGAGCCCGGCGAGCGTCGCCTTCGGCGCCGATTGCCGCCCCAGCCTCGACCTGGCACGCTGACGACCAGGTGCATCAGTGGGCACGAGGGCCCGCGACCGGCTCCTATGCTACCGCGCCGGTCCGCCGCAGCGCCGCAATCTCCTCCACCGGGTAGCCGGCGTCGCCGAGCACTTCGTCGGTATGCTGTCCGAGCCGCGGCGCGGGGCGACCAGGGGCCAGCGGGGTCTCCGAGAGCTTGATGGGCGTGCCGAGGGTCTGGATGCGTCCGAGCGTCGGATGGTCGGTCTCGACCACCAGTTTCCGGGCGCGGACGTGAGGATCCGCCATCACCTCGGCGTAGTCGTTGATGGGGCCGCACGGCACCCCGTGACGTTCGAGGAGAGCGAGCCAGTGGGCGCGGGGACGGGTCGCCATCACCGCTTCGATACGGGCCGCGAGGGCATCGCGGTTGCGGATGCGGTGGGTGTCGTCCCGGTAATCGGGGTCGGCGGCCCACTCGGGATGTCCCAGGGCCTCGCACAGGCGCTGGAACGTGCGGTCGTTGGCCGCGCCGATGGTCACGTGGCCGTCCGCGCACCGGATCGCCTGGTACGGCGCGTTCATGCGGTGGGCCGAGCCGAGCCGCCCGGGCACCCCGCGGCCCGAGAAATACTGGGTCGCCTCCCACACCGACAGGGCCACGCCGGCGTCGACGAGCGACGTGTCGACGAGCTGGCCGCGCCCGGTGCGCGCCCGCGCGAGCAGGGCGGACAGAATACCGGCGAGGGCGAAGAGGGCCGCCCCGAGGTCGGTCACGGGTATGCCCGCCTTGACCGGCGGGCGCCCCGCCTCGCCGGTAACGGACATGAGGCCGGAGACGCCCTGCGCGACGAGATCGAAGCCCCCCTTGCCGGCGGACGGACCGGTCTGGCCATAGCCCGAGATGGACGCGTAGACGAGGCGCGGGTTCTCGCGCGACAGATGGGCGTAGCCCAGGCCGAACTTGTCCAGCACCCCCGGCCGGTAGTTCTCCACCAGCACGTCGGACGCCGCCGCAAGGCGCCGCACCGCGTCGCGGCCCGCGGGCTGCTTCAGGTCGACCACGATGCCTCGCTTGCCCCGGTTGACGGCGTTGAAACTGGGGCTGTCGGCGCCGACGGCGCCGGGCATGCGCCGCGTCGAGTCGCCGGCCGGGGGTTCGACCTTGATCACGTCCGCCCCCATGTCGCACAGTACCATCGAGCAGAACGGCCCCGCCATCACCTGGGTGAGGTCGAGCACGCGCAGTCCGTCCAGTGCGGCGTTCATCGCTTCGGCTCAGCGACGACCGGCCGGCCGACGCGATCGTCCGCGCCGCCTTCGAGCGATGGCGCCTGCCGTCGAGACGGCATTGCTTCCCGGTTGACCATGCCTCGTATTCTCTCCCGGCCACGCCCGGTGACGCCGGGACGCTGGCGGCGATGCGTTCCACCTGACGACGACGCTCGCCGGTCGTCGACCAGGCCTCGTATTCTCCCGGTCTTGCCCGTCCGGTTTGGGGGCGGCTTCAGCCCGCTGGCGCTCTCGCGCTCTGCGTGCGACACGGGGATTGCGCCGCGGGGCCTCAGATACCGGCCGCAGCGGCATACCGCACCGCCGGGACTCGAACGCGACCGTACTGTCGCACTGCTCGGCAGTCGCGCCCTCGCCCGGAGACCGAAGCACGAAGAGGGAGTGCTCGACAGATCGCACTGCCCGACAATCGTCGTCCGGCGCCCTCGCGGACGCCCGGCCGACCGCATCGGGGAATCTGCCCGTTTCCACGGCGCAGGCCCCGGGAACCAGGAGAACAATCCGTGTCTACCCCCGACGCCATCTACACCGTCGACGGTCCCGTCGCCACTCTCACGTTCAACCGACCCGCCGCCCGCAACGCGATGACCTGGGCGATGTACGACGCCCTCGTCGAGGCCTGCGACGCAGTCGACGCCGACCCCACGGTCAGGGTCCTCGTGCTGCAGGGGGCCGGCGACCGGGCCTTCGTCGCCGGCACCGACATCAGCCAGTTCCAGGACCTGCGGACCCCGGACGACGCGCTCGGCTACGAATCGAGGCTCGATCGCGTGGTCGACCGCCTCGAACGCGTGCAGAAACCGACGATCGCCCGCGTCCAGGGAGTGGCCGTCGGCGGCGGCTGCATCATGGCCATCGCCTGCGATCTGCGCATCTGCGGCCCCGGCGCCCGGTTCGGCATCCCCGTCGCGCGCACTCTCGGCAACTGCCTCTCGGCCGCCAACTGCGCCCGGCTGCTCGACCTCGTGGGACCGGATAGGCTCAAGGACCTGATGTACACCGCCCGACTCTTCGACGCCCGCGAGGCGCTGGCGGCCGGGCTCGCGACGCAGGTCGTCGACGACAACCGCCTCGACGCGGTGGTGGCGGAGACGGCCGCCGCCATCGCCGCCAACGCCCCCCTGACGATCCGCGCCACCAAGACGCTCGTCCGCCGCGTGCAGCGCGAACGGCGGCCCGACCCCGCCCTCGCCCGCGACCTCATCGTCGAGTGCTACACGAGCGACGACTTCCGGCATGCGGTGGAGGCCTTCGTGGCCAGGCGCGCGCCCGTGTGGACCGGACGGTGAGGGCGGCGATGGCCCCGAGTTCGCCGACGGCGCCCGGCCGCAGCCCTTCTTCGGCTTCCCGCGTCCGGCCGGTGTCAACGCCGTCTCCGAGACCGTCCTGACCCCGGCGCCGGCTCCACCCTGACATCGGCGAAGCCTCCGGCACGGGCGACCGACGCGAAGCACGAGACCGAGCCGCCACCGCCCTGACCGCCGGCGCCGTCTCCGTCCTCGTCGGCTTCCCGTGTCCGATCGGTGTCAACGCCGTCTCCGAGACCGTCCTGACGCCGGCGCCGGCTCCACCCTGACATCGGCGAAGCCTCCGGCACGGGCGACCGACGCGAAGCACGAGACCGAGCCGCCACCGCCCTGACCGCCGGCGCCGTCTCCGTCCTCGTCGGCTTCCCGTGTCCGATCGGTGTCAACGCCGTCTCCGAGACTGTCCTGACCCCGGCGCCGTCTCCACCCTGACATCGGCGAAGCCTCCGGCACCGGCGACCGACGCGAAGCACGAGACCGAGCCGGCCGAGCCGGCACCGTCCTGACCGCCGGCCGTCTCCGTCCTCGAACGCCGGCGATGCGCCCGCATCAGGCCGCGCCCTCGACGATCGACGCGACGCGTTCGAGGCCCGCCGTGACGCCGCCCTCCAACTGCAGCCGGATCGCCGGGCGCCCGCGCGCGGACAACACGTCGAGGTCGCCCAGCGCCTGCGCCATCTTCACCGCGCCGAACGTGCAGGCGTGGCCGGGAACCGCCACGTCGTGGGCCGTGTCGTCGGCGGTCAGCAGCACGAACACGCCCGTCGCCGGCCCGCCCTTGAACGCCTGTCCGGTCGAGTGGAGGTAGCGCGGTCCAAATCCGACGCTCGTCGCCACCCGCCGCGCGTAGCGGATGCGCCCGCGGATGTGCTGCAGCGCCCGAATGTTCGCCTCGCTTCTGTCGAGGTAGGCCAGCAGGGCCACGTAGTCCCCGGGCCCCGCGCTCGCGATGTGGGCGGACAGCAGCCCTGCCACGGTGTCCGGTTCGCGGCCCGCGGCCCGGAGCCGCGAGAGCGTGGCCGCGTGTGCGAACAGGGCGAGCCCGTCCCCCCGCACCACCGCAGACTCGTCCGGGAATCCCCCGCCCGCCTCCCAGACCGCGGTCAGAGTGCGCGCCGCGGCCTTGCTGGCCTCCACGTCGGGCTGGTCGAAGGGGTTCACCCCCAGCACCGCTCCGCAGACGGCGGTGGCGAACTCCCACCGGAAGAACTCTCCGGCGAGGGCTTCCCGGCCCGGCGTCGACAGGGTGGCGACGGGGTGTCCGGCCTCGGCGAGAACCCGCAGCGCCGCGTCCTGTTCCGACTCGGGTTCGCCCTCGACGCGAAGCTGGACGAACAGGCGATCGGTCCCGTACACCGACGGAGGACCCAGCGCCTCGTCTACGATGGGAACCAGGCCCCGCCCCGCCTTGCCCGTCGACTCCGCCAGCAACTGCTCCAGCCAGCCGCCGAGGACGCGAAGAGACGGAGAGAGCACCAGGGTGGTCTTGTCGCGGCCGTCTGCCGCGGCGAGCCCGAGGAGGAGACCCAGCCGCACGCCCGGGTTCCGCCTAGCGGGGACGTCGGGGCCGCACCGCCCGGCCATCTCCCGCGCCGGCGCGAGGAACGCGGACACGTCGACGCCGCAGACTGCGGCGGGGACGAGGCCGAAGCTGGACAGGACCGAGAACCGCCCCCCCACGTCACGGCGGCCGGGCCAGACCTGCCGGAAGCCGCCGGCCCGCGCCGCCTCCTCGAGGGCCGACCCCGGATCGGTGATCGCGACGAAGCGCGAGCCGGCCCGGCCCGGCCCGGCCGCCAGAGGCACGCGATGCTGGAAGTAGTCGGCCAGCAGCGCCGACTCGAGGGTCGTGCCGGACTTGCTCGACACGATGCACAGGGTGCGGGACAGGTCCAGCCCGGACGCGGTCCGCTCGATCTGCCCCGGGTCGGTGGTGTCGAGCACGTGCAGGGCCGGCGCCCCCCCGGACCCGCCGAGGACATGGCCGATGACCTCCGCGCCGAGGCTGGAACCGCCCATGCCGAGCAGGAGGACATCGGTGAGCCCGTCGGCCCGCACCCCGCCCGCGAACCGGCTCAACGCGTCGGCCGACCCTGCCGCGGCGGGCAGGTCCAGCCAGCCCAGCCACTGCGCCTCGTCGCCGCCGGTCCAGAGACCCGCGTCCTTCCTCCACAGGCGGCGCACCAGGCCGTCACGGTCCCAGCGCCGGCACGCCTCGTCGAGCGCCGCCTCGAGGGAGCGGCCCAGCCGCCACGCCATCGTCGATTCAGTCAGGGGATGCTCCCGTGGAACCCGGGCGGCGGGGCCGCAGAACGGCGGCCGGTCGACCCGGCGCCATTCCCGGCGAAAGCGATATCGCGGCGACGGCCCACGATGGGAGAAGACGCCAGCGCGCCGACCTTGCGGCGGCCCCCGGAAGTCTTCGCCGACGACGGACTCCGCGGGCGCGCCCGGGTGGCGTCCGGCGAACGACAACCCGCGCTGAGCGACTCTCTGCGGGCGAGCGCCCGGGGCGGCATCACGTCTGCGGCCACTGTCGGGTCTCGAGACGCCGCACCTTGTCGAGGCGCCGCCGATGACGCGCCTCGCGGGAGAACCGCGCATCGAGAAAGGTCTCGACGAGCTCGCGGGCGAGGGCCACCCCGACGATGCGGGCCCCGAGGACGAGGACGTTCATGTCGTCGTGCTCGACGCCCTGGTGAGCCGAGTAGGTGTCGTGACAGACCGCGCCCCGGATGCCGGGGACCTTGTTGACCGCGACACCCGCCCCGACTCCGCTCCCGCAGATCATCACCCCGCGGTCGGCGCGGCCGTCGCGGACGGCGAGGGCCAGCGCCTCCGCGTAGTCGGGATAGTCGGTCGCCGCCTCGCTGTCGGTCCCGACGTCGACGACCTCGTGCCCGCGCTCCCGCAGCAGATCCGCGAGGACCGCCTTCAGGCTGAACCCGGCGTGGTCCGACCCTATCGCCACCCGCATCGCGCCGTTCTCGGCCATCTCTCCGCTACCGTGACGCTCCCGGCCCGCCGCCGAGCCGCCGCCGTTCCCGCAGGTTCCCTCTCACGGGTCTGCGGACCCACGTACCGGCGCCCGCGCCGGGCTGTCGAGAGTGGTTTCCTCCGCAGGTCGCCACTTGCCTGCACACGGCCACGCCATCGCGGGCACGCGGGGTGGATCGTACTACAGGCGATCTCTGAGATGCCGCGGCGTCCCCATCAACCACCATCCGCACCCGGCGGCGGTCCCAATCCTCAGGAACAACGCGCGGGTTCGCGCCTTGTAGGCGCGGTACGCCCGGTTCTGCGCGCTCGGCCGCGACTCACCTCGTGGTACGTGACGGTGCGGCGTCAGGCAAGCCAAGCGGGCGTCCGGGGATCCTGATCGCCGTGCTGCACGCAACCCCGATCGACGACCGGAGAAGCCGCGTGGTGAGGCCAGATCACTCGAGCACCGCCACCGCCGCGTGCGCGTCGTAGCGGTAGAACTGATTGTTCTTCCTTCGTGGGGAGGTTCGAGATGAAGACGATCCAGTCGAATTCGTCACGGTAGTGCGCGTGGATCCTGCCGGCAAGCGCGCTGAAGTCGAACGCCCCTCAACGAGTCGGCCACGTGCATCACGACCACGCTGTCTTCGTACTGCGCCACGTCGCCGGCGCTGACACGCGCCGCTGCCCAACGAGCCTCGCCGTCTGCGCCGTCACGGGCCGCCCGGCTTCGGGTCAGACCCGTGTCCCGCCAGAACTCGGGCGGCGCGGTCATCTCGTGGTGGTCTGCGTGGAGCGAGGCCGGCCCGCGCACCGGCAACGCCGGCTCCTGCGGGTCGGTCTCGCCGAGGATCGCCAGGCGCAGTTCGATCCTCACGACGGTGCCGCGACCCTACCCTCCGTCATTCCGGCCGAGAGCCGCTGCAGCCCGGGACTGACCGCTACGGGATAGGCGGCCGGATGCCGGCGCGCGCGCACGCCGGCCGGCAGCGCCCGTACCGCCGGCCGGCAGGCCGCCTGCAGCTCGGCGACGGGCGAGCCCGGGACGATGCGCACGCCCTCATGTATGACCCGCCTCAGCAACGGGCGTCCGCCCACGCCCTCGCCCGGCCGCCCCACCACGTCGCCGCCTGCGGCGTCGGGCGGCCCGGTGCGCCAGACCTGCTTGGCGCCGGGCAGGTGCATCTTGCCGGGGCTGTGCTTCGTCAGCGGCGCCATCGCCCCGTCGCGCTCGATCTCCACCAGCTTGTAGACCCCGCTGAGGCTGGGCGCGTCCCACGACGTGCTCACCGCGGTGCCGACCCCGAACCCGTCTATCGGCGCCCCCGAGCCGACGAGCTCGGCGATTCGATATTCGTCGAGGTCGCCGCTGGCCAGCACCTGGGTCTCCTCGCAACCGCCGCCGTCGAGAATTGCCCGCACGGCCCGGCTGAGCGGGTCGAGGTCGCCGCTGTCGAGCCGGACCGCCCGTGGCCGCAGTCCCGCCTCGACGATCGTGCGCGCGGCCGCGAGGGGGTCGTAGGTGTCGATGAGCAGGACCGATTGCGGGCCGTGCAGCGCCACGTATCGCCGGAACGCGGTCAGCTCGTCGGGGTGCGCCATGACCCACGAGTGGGCCATGGTGCCCGACACCGGCAGGCCGAAACGGCAGCCGGCGTCGAGGTTGGACGTGGCCTCGAACCCTGCGAGGCAGGCGGCGCGGGCGGCGAGCATCGCGGCCTCGGTCCCGTGCGCGCGCCGCCCCCCGAACTCGATGACGGCCCGGCCCTCGGCCGCCTCCACCACGCGCGCCGCCTTGCTCGCGATCATCGTCTGGAAGAGGACCGTCGAGAGCAGCGCCGTCTCCACGAGCTGCGCCTCCGCCAGCGGCGCGGTCACCCGCAGAAGCGGCTCGCCGGCGAACACCGGCGTCCCCTCGCCGATGGCCCAGACGTCTCCGGTGAAGCGCAGTCGCGGGAGGTAGCGGTCGAAGAACCCGCGGTCAACCCCGGCGAGAGCCGGAACCGTGCGGAGGTAGGCGACGTCCTCGGGGGTGAAGCGCCACGACTCGAGGTAGTCGAGCGCCTGTTCGAGGCCCGCCGCGACCAGGAAACCGCGAGACGGCGGCAGCCCCCTGACGAACAGTTCGAACGACGCCCGGGGCATCGCGCCGCCGGCGTGGTAGCCGGCGGCCATCGTCAGTTCGTACAGGTCGGTCGACAGCCCTCCCGGCATGCGAAGTGGTAATGTATCACTCGCCGTGACCGAGAAACCGCGTTCGCCGCCAGCCGAACCGACCACCGCCGTGCTCGTGATCGACGTCCAGCGCGACTTCTGCACGGGCGGAGCCCTCGCCGTTCCCGGCGGCGACGCGGTGGTCCCGGTCCTCAACGCTGTGGTCCGCGCCGCCCACGACCGCCGCATGCCCGTCTACGCGAGCCGCGACTGGCACCCCGCGGCGTCGGGCCACTTCGTCACCGGGGGCGGCGTCTGGCCCGTGCACTGCGTGGCCGAGAGCGACGGCGCCCGGTTTCACCCCGACCTGCGGTTGCCACCCGGCGCCGCTGTCGTCAGCAAGGGCGTCGAGCCGGACGAGGACGGGTTCTCGGCGTTCGACGGACGCTTGGCCGACGGCGCCACGCTCGAGGAGAGCCTGCGGGCATCGGGCGTCGCGCGCCTCATCGTCGGCGGCCTCGCCACCGACTACTGCGTTCGCGCCACCGTGCTCGATGCGCTGCGGAAGGGTTGGCCGGTGACCCTGCTGACGGACGCCGTCTCCGCCGTGGACCTCGAACCCGACGACGGCGCCCGCGCCCTCGAGGAGATGCGCGCGGCGGGCGCAGTGCTCCGCAAGTCGGCGGGCTCGGACTGGCCCTGAGCGCGTTCCGGGTCCACGCGACGTTCGGTGTGACCAGGCCTGAGTGCTGACAGCCTCGTCAAGACTCCCGGTATCCTGAACCGCTCGCCAATCGGCGATCGAAGGCAAAAGGCTGAATACGCCCGGCGTTGACCCGGTCCATCTCGGGATGTCTCGGGTTGATGACGACGTTCCGTTCCAACGGATTCACGACGCTCCAGACGATTATCGCGAGATGTTCCCGGAGCATCCGGGAACCGACGCTTTGCGTACTGACGTCTCGAGGAACCTCGGAATTGACGATGAGACCATCAGGAATGTCGACATCCAGAATGCAGTAGGCACGCAGCGTGGATGGACGCACCAGATTTGCGAGTATCTCCAGAGCGGCCAGGGACGAATTCTCGCTGCAGTAGACCGCGTATGTGTTCCGGAAATTCCATCTGCCACCGTGCTCGAAGGCGCCTTGGCCGCTCAACATCTCGTCGATGGTGCCCGCATACCTCGACTTGGCGATCCGGAATGCCTTCATGTGGGTATGCCGTGCTCCAGGCGCCCGATCAGGTCGAGCACATCCCGCTCGCCGTCGGCGGCCTTGGCGTGCTCGAGAGGCGGTTCTCCCGACAGTGCCGGACTGGGATGTCTGAGCCACTCGATGGCGTCTTCCTCGTTGTTCTCGAAGTACGACAACACCGCCTCGCGCAACCTCGAAGAAATCCTCCAGAGATCGTCCCGCGGCTCGCGCGCTTCCCCCGGCGCGCCGCCCGGTTTCTCCACATCGCCCCGAGCCCTCGCATTCCCCGGGGCGAACGCTCCCGGTTCGTCCATTGGCACACCCATCTTGCGCGCGGCCTGTTCCAGGATTGCCTTGACCCGCGCGGACGCGGGGGTCACCATGTAACCGTTGTGGCCGTCGCCAATCACAGTCATGTCACTGACCTTGCGTCGCCATAGCAGAGCGACGATCAAACAGATGGCGGCGTCGAGGCAGTCCTGATTGCTCTTCTTCGGCGTATCGAGCTTCACTTGCTGCTCCGCCCAGCGAGCGAGCGGCGTCAGGCTCAACTCGCCGGCGTGGCGCCTGACGGCGCCTGCGACCAAGCGCCAATCCGCCAACACGAACTTCCTTGCAGGGTTGTAGGACGCCCTCCGAGATCGATCGAGGATCTCGGGTTCCAGGGTAGTCAGCGCAAGCGCCGGAAACACCTCAATCAAATGCAGGTCGCGGTCTGCAACTCGTGCAGCCGGCGGGTCCTCAAAGGCGTCGATCCGTCTCAGGAAGGCCCAGATGGGTGCACGCGGTCCGAACATCGATTCCTTTGAACGGTTGGCCGGCTGAACACCCCCATGCATCAAGGACGCAGCCACTCTCTCGACTGGCCGCATGCCCCCACTGTTCGGAACCCGTGTCGGCTGGTCCAGAGCAACGAGGGTGTAGTCAGCTTCCGATTCGCAGTCTTCGATTATCTTCGCCGCGTTCTCGAATCTCGCCGGTTGCGGTTCGGCCAGTTCGGCCAGACGGCCGTCCGTGAATCTCGCCCAGCAGATGGCGCCGGATGCGCGATCCGTCCACGCCGAGTCGAAACCGACGAATGCCTCGCGCATTGAATGCCGCCACGCGCCGGAATGCTCCCTCACCGAACCGAGGCGACCCGCCGGCCCTGTCTCAGTTCCCCTGCAAGGGGCTCGGCCCTCCGCTGAAGGTCAGCAGATAGTCGCGAATCGACTCGATCTGGGCGTTGGCGTCCTGGTCGAACTGGGGATAGAACGAGCCGGGGTACTCGGTCCAGAAGGTCGGCATGCGGGTGCCGGGCTGGATGTCGAGAGGCCGGATCAACCAGTCGAGAATCCAGTCGGGCTGCAGTCGTTCCGGGGTCATCCGCAGGTCGGGCGCGAGGTTGGCCACGTCCTGATCCTCGGGAATGGTGTCGAGCACGTGGCACTGCTGACACCGCAGCAGATCGAACAGCTCCTCACCCGTCTCGACGGTGGCGGCGTCGACCTCGACCTCGTGGGTGCGGAACGGCCCCACCGTATCCGAAATCGCTGCGAAGTAGTCGAGCACGCCGTTCCAGTGCGCGTCGTCGAGGCCGAACGACGGCATACGCACGTCCAGCCACGGTCGGATGGTGATGGGCTCGCGCAGGAACGCGTACAGCCAGTCCGGCTTGACCTTGGCCCCCTCGGGGGTCAGCAGCGGCGGGGCGAGCGACGAGTCCTCCACGAGCTCGCGGTAGTCTCCCCCGTCGGCCTCGATCTCGTGGCAGGCGACGCAGTTCCGGCGCCGCACGAGGTTACGCCCGTCGATGATGGCGTCCTTGCGGGCCGAGCGCGGCACCTGCGCCTCCTTCGGCTGCACGTCGCGCTGGAAGCTCAGGACCGCCGTGGTCAGCAGCCGCGCCTCGGCCTCGGAGAAGCTGAAGTTGGGCATCCGCAGCTTCTCGAGGGGCTGCAGGATGCGCCCGCGGTCGTATATGCGGGGTTCGAGCAGCTTCTGGTTGATCCAGTCACGCTTCGTGTGGGGAATCTCGTGAACGAAGGCAAAGTCGAACTGCGGCAGCAGCTTGCTGCCTTGCTGCGAGAGTTCCGTCCCGATGGGCTGAACGTCGTCGAACCCGGCGATCTCGTGGCAACTGTAGCAACCGTACCGCCCGATGGCCCGCCGACCGAGGTCGAGCTGCCGCTCCTCGGCGCTCATCCCTTCGATGGTCGCCCGCGCCTCCTCGTACGGCACGATGGCTCGCATGTAGTCGAGCAGCACGTCGTCGATATCGGACGGGTCATAGGTCGCGCCGGCCTCGACCCCGGCGTCATCACCGGTCAGACCCACGAGATAGGTCGCGACGTCGGCCACCTCGAAGTCGTTCAGCCGCAGATCCGGCATGAACGTCTCGGGGCTGTAGTGCCGCGGGTTGCGGATCCAGTCGAAGAGCCACACGTAGTCGGTCTTGTCGCCGATGGCCTGCAGAGGCTGGCCGAAAGTGCGCCGGGGGCCGGCCTCTTCGCGGGTCTCGTCACCCGCGATGTGGCAGCCGAGACAGCCGACCGACTCGAAGATGCGTTGTCCGTTCGCGGCGTTGCCGCGGCCCGGGAAGCCGATAGCCGGTTCGTGCGCCGTCGAATTGCTGAACAGGTAGGCCACGACCGCGTCGATTTCCACCTCGTTGCGCACGGCGTCCTCGGGCGTGCTGTTGTTCGAGTTGTACCAGATCTTCGGCATCCAGGTGCTGGCCTTCACCGCGCGCGGATCGCGGATCCAGCGCGCCACCCACTCTTCGTCGAGCTTCGAGGCGATCCTGGTCAGGTTCGGGCCGGGCTTGCGCAGGTCCGTGAACCCGACGGTGTTGTGGCAGGCGTAGCAGCCGGCGCGCTCGTACATGCCGTAGGCGAGGTTCAGGTTGTCGGCCTCGGGAATGAACGTCTCCTCCCGGTGGCACTTCGCGCACGAGGCCTCGGCCATGCCGCTCGGCATCATCGGGTAGTCCCAGAGATGGGACTCCTCCCAGCCGTACTCGTCCTCCCATCGGGCCATCTGCTCGGGGTTCGACGGGCTGTGGGCGGCGTCGACGAACGAGATCGACTGCCCCATCCCCTCGTGGCACACCGTGCACCCGGTCGTCTCGAGAGGATGCGGCGAGGCGCTGCCGACGTAGGTCTCGAGGTTGGGATGGGTGCGGAACGGCTGCGGATAGTCCTCGAACCCGGCCCGATCGATGGCGAGATGGCACGTCTGGCACCGGTCCATCTTGGGGACCACGATGAAGTTCACGTCGTCCACCACGTTCGGGGTGATGGTCTGCCGAACGGTCAGGGTCGGGGCCATGAAGTCCAGCAGCGGGGCGTTCAGCAGGTAGTCGTCGACGAGGTTGGGGGCCATGTCGTTCGCGAGGCCCCGCAGCCGGTCCGCCTCGCCGGTCAGCGTGTTCAGTTGTTCGCTGATCTGGTCGACCTCGGCGTTGAACTCCCCGATGCGGGCGCGCACCGCGTCCCGCTCAGCCGTCAGCCGCTCGACCTCGAGACCTTCCGCCAACCACCGGTCGTAGAGCGCGGTGACCTCTTCTTCGCCCTCTACATGGACCTCCGCTTCACCGTCCCCTTCTCCGTGATCGTCGCCGTGGCCGCCGCCGGCCTCGTCGCGGCGAAACTCGAAGTCGTACCGATCCACGTCGTAGATCGCCTTCGTGAAGTTGAAGGTCCGGGTGGCGACGAACAACTGGCGGTTGAGGTCGGCCAACTCGTCTTCGAGCGCCGCAACCTGCGCGGCGTTCGCTTCGAGCTGCTGCCCGGCCGCGGCGCGCTGCGCCTCCAGCTCCGCGACCCTCGCCTGATCGATCGCCTGCTCGGCCTGGGCCTGACTGGCGCGCGTCACTTCGCGCTCGAGGGCGCGGAAGTCGCGCTGGTAGTTCTTCCACTCGCGGTCGTAATCGTCCCAGACCATCCACACGGTGGAAATCAGCAGGAAGATGCTGGACGCGGCGAAGACCACGTTGAGGAAATCGATGTTGTAGGCGTGTCCGACTGCCCGTTTGTCTGCCATGGCCCTAGATATTGAAGAAGAACTCCGGAATCGCGACCACGTACTTCAAGTTGAACGCCCACCGAGTCAGCATCTTGATCGGGAGCGACAGCATCTGCAGGAAGAGGGTCACGGTGATGTAGTAGCGCACCGGCCCCAGCTTCTCGTAGTACTTCGTCAGGCCCCGCTTCGCCAGCACTACCGGCAAGACCGCGACATAGACGATGGTCAGCAGGATGCCGAAAATCTCCCGCACGAACCACTGCTCCGGCAGGGCCATGCCAAACCCGCGCACCCAGATGTACTCGGACAGGTCCACGTTGGTCAGCGCCTCGAGCTTGTGGAGGTCCCAGTACTCGAACGGTCCGAAGAAGTTCCAGTTCGGCCCCCGCAGGAACGTCCCGAGGACGATGAGCGACGACCAGAGCACCACGAACCCGAACAGGAAGAGGGTGATCTCGACCCGGCGCTCGTTGAACGTGTAGTAGCCGTTCCCCTTGGGGTTCTTGTCGATGTAGGGGATCGCCATCAGCCCCACGATGATGAGCGACGGCAGCACCACCCCGGCCAGCCACGGATCGAAGTAGACGAGCATCTCCTGCAGGCCGAGGAAGTACCAGGGAGCCTTCGACGGGTTGGGGGTGTTGGCGTTGTTGGCGGGCTGCTCGAGCGGGGCCTCGAGGCCGATCGACCACACGATGAGGACGACCGTGCACACGACCATCGAGATGAGCTCGGTGTAGACGAGGTCCGGCCACGTCCACACGCGGTCTTCCTCGTCCTTCTCGATCGGCGGCTTGCCCTCGGCCACGCGGCGGTCATTGGTCACCGCCTCGCGCATCGAAAACCACGTGAAGAACACCAGCAGGAAGATCAGCCCCACGATCGGCACGTTGTCGGGCTTGGTGATGATCAGGTTGAAATCGGAGTCGGTCAGACCGAAGCCGAAGAAGATCGCGAGGAAGATCATCAGCCCCCAACCCCAGCGGTTGGAGGCGAACGCCTCGCGCTGCCACACGATCAGCACGAGCGCCACCACGGTGGTGACGAAGAACAGCCGGGGATCGGCAAACAGGTCGATGAAGCCCTTCAGCGCTTCCAACATGGTTCGTCTCCGTCGTCCAATGTCTCAGACCGAATCCGCACTAGAGCGGACCGGAGATGCCCCCGTCCTTGCGGACGCGCCAGAAGTGCACCGCCATCAGGAAGCCGATCACGAGCGGCAGGGCCACGCAGTGCAGCACGTAGAAGCGGAGCAGCGTCGCCTCGCCGACGAAGGTGCCGCCGAGCAGCGCGAACCGGGCGTCGTCGGCCGCATGCACGAGCTGCACGTCGCCAATCGCCATCAGCGACGCGCCGGGGCCCTCGTGCCCCAGGAACGGGGTGGCTCGCGCCATGTTGGAGCCGACGGTGATCGCCCAGATCGCGAGCTGGTCCCACGGCAGCAGGTAGCCGGTGAACGACAGCAGCAGGGTCAGCACGAGCATGATGACCCCGACGTTCCAGTTGAACTCGCGGGGCGGCTTGTACGAGCCGGTCATGAACACCCGGAACATGTGCAGCCAGACGGTGATGACCATGGCGTGAGCGCCCCAGCGGTGCATCTCGCGCATGATGCCCAGGGGTACGTGCTCGCGGAGCCCCACGATGTCGGAGTAGGCGTACTCCAGGGTCGGCCGGTAGTAGAACATCAGCAACAGCCCGGTGAAGGTCAGCACCAGGAACAGGAAGAAGCTGATGCCGCCCATGCACCAGGTGTAGCGCAGGCGCACGCCCGACTTGCGCAGGCGCACCGGGTGCATGTGCAGGAACACGTTCGACAGCATGACCAGCACGCGGTTGCGGTCGTTGATGGGGGCCGCGTGCCGGAAGATCGACGTCCAGACCTGCGTCTCGGTGATCCAGTCCCACGCCCGGACGAGGGCCGGCGCCTTCGGTTCGATGGTCTTCGTATCAGCCATGTCGTGTCAGATCGGAAGGAACGACTCGGGGTCCGTCCACTGGCCGAGCTCCTGCTGGAACTTCCGGCTCTTGTCGACGAGAATCTGGCCGTCCTCGGCCCGCACGATCCGCGCGCGCTCCAGCGGCCGCGGCGCGGGCCCCTCGAAGTTGACGCCGGTGGGCCGGAACCCGCTGCCGTGGCAGGGGCACTTGAACTTGTTCTCGGCCGACAGCCAGTTGGGCGTGCAGCCGAGATGGGTGCACACCGAGAAGAGCGCGTAGAACCCCGACGCCTCGTGCGTGAGGTCGTTGTCGGTCCGCACGACCCAGACGCCAAAGCGGTCCTTGAACCGCTCGTCGACCCCTTCGCCGTAGTCCTCGGGGAACCCGATGGCGAACTGCTGCGGCGGCTCGTTGAGCACGTTCGGGAACATGAAGCGACCGGTGGCGGCGAGGCAGCCGGCCGTGGCGGCGGTGAACGAACCCCACGCCAGCCCCATCCAGCCGCGGCGCCCCATCAACGGCGAATCGTCGGGAATCTGCGCCTTCTTCTTCTTCGCCGCGCCGGCCGCCGCGGTGGTGGTGCGGCCCTTGAGCTTGGGGTCGACGCCCACCGGCTTCTTGGCCGCCGGCCGCTTGGCGGCGACGGGCTTCTTCGCGGCGGCCGCCCGCGCCGCCGCCGCGGCGGGGGCCGGGCTCTTCGCAGGCGCGCCGGCCGAGGCCTTCGCATCGCCCGGGGCCGCCGCTTCGGCCTTCTGGGGCGCCTCGGCGGACTTCTCAGCCGCCGGTGCGGCCGCCGGGACCGGCTTCTCTGCGGCGTTGTCCGCAGCCGGTGGGGTCTTGTTCTCGTCAGCCATGGTCTCTGTCCCAAATCGCGGTCGGCGCGGAAGCCGATGACGGCGCCGCCCGCCGGCGCGCTACCTGCGTTCGGCCACGCCGCCGCCCGCCAGCGACGCATCGAGCGCATCGAGCGCCTGCAATGCCGCGTTCTGCACCTTCACGCTCGGATCCGCGTCTGCGAGGGCGGTGACGGCCGACCGCAGATCCTCGCCGACGCCGGCCGAACCCAGCCCCGCCACCGCCTGCAAACCGCTGATCATCACTTCGCCGGCGGGGTCGAGCCGAGTCTCCGACGGGGTGACGAGCCCGGTGACGTGCTCCCGGTCGAGCATGCGGGCCAGCACTCCCGTCGACCGCGCATCGCCGTGGCGCGCAAGGGCGACGGCGGCGTTCCACTGTACGTCAGGCGTCGGGTCGTCGAGGGCCGCCCGCAACGTCGTATGGGCGCCTTCGTCCGGCAGCACGCCGAGCGCATACACCGCCATCTTCCGCACGCCGGCGTCCGACGACTGGTACATCGAGACGATGCGCGGCACCACCGCCTCCCCGCCCAGGGAAGCGAGCGCCCAGACGACGCTGATGACCGTCTCGCTGTCGGGATCGTCGAGCGCCTCGGTGAGCGCCTCGATGGTGCCGGGCGGCGGCATGCGGAGACGCCCGAGCGCGAGGGCGAGATAGCGGCGGATTCTCGGATCGTCGGTCCGGGAATCGACGAACGCGTCCACGAGAGCCTTCCCCAGCCCGGGATGCCTCTCTTCGATGGTGGGGTCGCCCATCATCTGCGAGAGCTCATAGGCGGCCGGCCACCGCCGCTCGCGCCCCCCCGTCCGCACGTCGAGGAGATACTCTTCAGGGGTCCGCTCGTCGGTCACCATCATGCGGAATCCGCCGTAGATGGCGACGACGACGGCAACGACGGCAAGAGGAATCAGAAAGAACTGGACGGCGAGGGATGGCGCGGCGGCAAGCGGACCGGCAGGGCGTTCAGGCTCACGCTCGCGAAGCTTGTCCATCAGGAATCTGGAACCGGAAGCCGCCCGCACAGGCTTGTGTCCTCAGTCACAAGCTCTGACGCCGGTACGGAGACTCAATCCGAGTGTGGCGGGATTCTACTACGCACGGCGACTCGGGTCAACGGCGGGAGCCCGGAATCAACTCGCGCGACGCCCCCCCACCGTCCTCCGAACGCCGAGCCTCCCCCGCGCCGGGTCGCTCGCCCATCGGGGATCCGCTGGGCGCCCACCAACCCTGCAGGAGTCCGCACCGTCTGCGGTACAGACCCGCGGCCGTGCGTGCGACCGGGTCCGACGGCCCGCCGTCTCGCCTCCCCGCCTGCCGCGCGCCGGGCTCAACCGGTTCGCTCGAGACCGCGAAAGAAGTAGCCGAGCTCGAAAGCGGCGGTCTCCGGCGCGTCGGACCCGTGCGTGGCGTTGTGCTCGATGGAGCTGCCGTACCGCCGTCGCAGGGTCCCTTCTTCCGCCCGCGCCGGGTCCGTC
Organism: Vicinamibacterales bacterium; assembly: GCA_965199675.1. Lineage (GTDB taxonomy): Bacteria > Acidobacteriota > Vicinamibacteria > Vicinamibacterales > UBA8438 > JAJEEA01. Next base: position 103,470 of record CBDATI010000057.1, read on the forward strand.
GCCCCCATCAGGCTCCGCCAGCGTGCAATCGCGTCGGGAGCCTCGAGCGCCAACACCACCGCCGGGCCCGACGACATGAACGTCGTCAGGCTGTCGAAGAACGGACGTGCCCGGTGCACGGCGTAGAAGCCTTCCGCCTCCCCCTTCGTCATCCGCACCATGCGCATCGCCGCCACGCGGAAGCCGGCCTCCTCGATGCGCTGCAGTATGGGTCCGGTGTGCCCGGACGAGACCGCGTCCGGCTTGATGATCGCGAATGTCTGCTCCATGCGTTCCTGCCTGACGACCGGCGTACCGGCCGGCCGGAATCAGGGCGCGGCCGGAATCGCCGCCGCCACGGCGGCGCCGATGTCCGACGGGCTCCCGACGACGGCGACGCCGGCCGACGACAGGGCCGCCATCTTCTCTTCCGCGGTGCCCTGCCCGCCCGAGATGATGGCCCCGGCATGCCCCATGCGCCGCCCGGGCGGGGCGGTCTGACCGGCGATGAACCCGACGACGGGTTTGTTCACGTCGCTGCGGATGAACGCCGCCGCCGCCTCCTCGGCCGCGCCCCCGATCTCGCCGATCAGCACCACCGCGTCGGTCGCGGGATCGGCCTCGAAGAGACGGAGGGCGTCGATGAAGGAGGTGCCGATCAGCGGGTCTCCGCCGATGCCGATGCACGTGGTCTGACCGAGCCCGAGCCGGGTCAGTTGGTGGATGGCCTCGTAGGTCAGCGTGCCGCTCTTCGAGACGATGCCGACCCGCCCTTCACGGCAGATGTGACCGGGAATGATGCCTGCCTTGGCGCGCCCCGGCGAGATGAGTCCGGGACAGTTCGGACCGACGAGCCGGCAGTCCCGGTCCTCGAGGAACGCCAGCGCGCGCACCATGTCGAGGGTGGGGATGCCCTCGGTGATGCAGACCACCAGTGCGACGCCCGCGTCCGCCGCCTCCATGATCGCGTCGGCGGCGACGGCCGGGGGCACGAAGATGACCGAGGCGTCCGCGCCGGTCTCGCGCACCGCGCGGGCGACGGTGTCGAACACCGGCAGACCCTCGTGGGTGGTCCCGCCCTTGCCGGGCGTCACTCCGCCGACGACGGTCGTGCCGTACTCGATCGCCTGGCGGGTGTGGAAGGCGCCCTCCCGCCCCGTCAGGCCCTGGACGACGAGCCGCGTCCGTTCGTCGATGAGAACCGCCATTCAATCAGCCCCGAAGACCCTGCGCGGCAGCTCGGCCCGCGGCCTCGACGGCGTGCCGCGCCGCCTCCCCCATCGTGTCCGCGGTGGTGAAGTCCAGCCCGCTCTCGTCGAGCATTCGCCGCCCCTGTTCGACGTTCGTCCCCTCCATGCGGATCACCACCGGCACGTCGACGCCGAGTTCCGTGACCGCCTCGATGACCCCGGCCGCGAGCACGTCGCAGCGCAGGATGCCGCCGAAGATGTTGATGAGCACCGCGCGGACCTGGGTGTCCGACAGCAGGATGCGGAACGCATTCCGGATCTGGTCGGCGTTGGCGCCCCCGCCCACGTCGAGGAAGTTCGCGGGCTCGCCCCCGGACAGCTTGATGATGTCCATCGTCGCCATCGCGAGGCCTGCGCCGTTGACCATGCAGCCGATGTCGCCGTCGAGCCGAATGTAGTTGAGGGCGTGTCGCGAGGCCTCGGTCTCGAGCGGCTCCTCCTCGGCGGGATCACGCAGGTCGGCGAGGTCGCGGTGGCGGTAGAGCGCGTTGTCGTCCAGGGTCACCTTCGCGTCGAGGGCGAGGACCGCGCCGGCCGCGGTCACCACCAGCGGGTTGATCTCGACCAGCGAGGCGTCAGAGGCGGCGAACGCGTCGTAGGCGCGGCTCATCATCGCCGCCGCATCGCGGGCCGCCGGCCCCGACAGCCCGACCGCGTGGGCGAGCCGCCGGGCCTGGAACGGCGCGAGTCCGAGCCCGGGATGGACGTGGACCCGGTGGATCGACTCGGGGGTCGCCGCCGCCACCGCCTCGATGTCCATGCCGCCTGATGCGCTCGCCATCATCACCGGCCGTCCCGCCGACCGGTCCACGAGCACGCCCAGATAGAGCTCGGTCGACACGTCGAGGGCTTCCTCGACGAGCAGGCGCCGGACGACCCGACCGCCCGGACCGGTCTGGGGAGTCACCAGGGTCATCCCCAGCATCTTGTCGGCAATCCGCTCCGCCTCGGCGGTGTCCGCGGCCACCTTGACGCCCCCGCCCTTGCCCCGGCCGCCGGCGTGGATCTGCGCCTTGACCACGACGCGGCCGCCGAGCCGCCTGGCGACGGCCCCCGCCTCCGGGACCGAGAACGCCGGTTCCCCGCGGGGAACCGCGACGTCGTGGCGCGCGAGCAGGGCCTTGGCCTGGTACTCGTGGATCTTCACGATGAATCCCGCTGAAACCGCCGGCGGCGGCGCCGATTTCCGACGGCCGGCGCCTCGATGAACGCGCCGGCGGGGCGCGGCCTCGTCGGCCCGCCGCCGCGTTCGGCCCGGTTCGGCGCCCCGGACTCCGACCGGAGGCCGCCCCGTTGCCCGGCGCAGAGTCCTACAGACCGAGAACGTCGACGAGCTCCTTGACGGCGGCCGCAGACCGCTCCAGCGCCGCCCGCTCGCCGGGCTCGAGCGCGATCTCGATCACCTGCTCGGCTCCCCCGGCGCCCAGCTTGACCGGCACGCCGACGAACAGGTCCCGGATGCCGTACTCGCCCTGCAGATAGACCGCGCACGGCAGAATCTTCTTCTTGTCCTTGAGGATGGCCTCGACCATCTCCACCGCGGCCGAGCCCGGCGCGTAGTAGGCGCTGCCCGTGCCCAGCAGCTTGACGATCTCCGCCCCGCCGTTGGCGGTCCGGTCGACGATGGCGTCAACGGTCGCCGCGTCGAGAAGCTGGGTGATGGGGATTCCCGCGACGGTGGAGAAACGCGGCAGGGGCACCATGGTGTCGCCGTGCCCCCCGAGCACGAACGCGTGGGTGTTCTCGACCGACACCTGCAGGGCCTCGGCGATGAACGAGCGCATGCGGGCGGAGTCGAGCACCCCGGCCATGCCGACGACGCGTTCGCGGGGGAACCCGCTCTCCCGGTACACGACCTGGCACATGGCGTCCAGCGGGTTCGTCACGGGGACGATGATGCAGTCGGGCGAGTGTTTCACGACCTCGGCCGTCACCGACCGGATGATGCTCGCGTTCTTGTTCAGCAGGTCGTCGCGGCTCATGCCCGGCTTGCGCGCGAGGCCGGCGGTGATGACCACGATGTCCGACCCCGCGGTGTCGGCATAGTCGTTGGTGCCCAGCACCCGCGAGTCGGAGCCCTCGATCGGACAGGCCTCGAGCATGTCGAGGCCCTTGCCCTGCGGCACGCCCTCGAGGATGTCCAGGACCACCACGTCGGCCAGCTCCTTGTCGGCGATGCTCCTCGCCGCGGTGGCGCCGACGTTGCCCGACCCGATGACGCTGACTTTTCGATTCATGACGCGTTCAGTACCCCTTTCAACAGCAGTCGTTCGGTGGCCAACCCCGCCCGTCCACCCTGTGATGCGCTCGACATCTCATCGTGGGGCGAAACAGTATCGTCACCGGGAGCCGTGGAGAACCTTGTGTTGGAATGCCGCGGCGGTGTTCGCGGACCGCCCGCTGCCGGGAGCCGTCGATCGCGGTGGCCGAACTCTCCAGGCTGCCGCCCATTATACTGCGGTACCGTTCTCGCCGCGCCCGGCCGCCTCCCGCCGCGCGGCCCGGCAGGGTCGTCAGCCCGTCGAGGGCGCCAAGTCGTCGCCCGCGGCCCGCCGCACAGGGCCGGCCGCCGGCGTCCTGCTGCCGCCGGCCCCCTGGGAGGCGACGCGCGGTCCATCACCACACCCACCGGAGAAACGAGCGCCGAATGAAGATCGTGATCGCCGATACCCTGCCGCCGTCGGCGGCGGACCTGCTTCGCGACCGGGGGTGGACCGTCGACGCCGAGGCGGGGCGGCCCCGACCCCGCCTCGATTCCGCTCTCGTCGACGCCGACGCCCTCATCGTCAGGAGCGCGACCCGAGTGGACGCCGAACTGCTGGCCGCCTCGCCCCGACTCAGGATCGTCGCCCGCGCGGGCACGGGAGTCGACAACGTCGACCTCGACGCGGCGAGCGCCAACGGCGTGCTGGTCGTCAACGCCCCCGGAGCCAACAGCATTAGCGTGGCCGAGCATGCATTCGCCCTCCTGCTCGCCTGCGCCCGCTCCGTGGCCCACGCCGACGCCGGGCTCAAGGCGGGTCGCTGGGAGAAGAAGCGCCTGACGGGGGTCGAGGTGCGGGGCAAGACCCTCGGCGTCGTCGGCCTCGGCCGCATCGGCCGCGAGGTCGTCCACCGGGCCCATGCGTTCGGCATGCGGTGCATCGCGCACGACCCCTTCATCGCGAGTCAGGTCGCCGCCGATCTCGACGTCGAGCTCACCGACCTCGACGAGCTGTGCGCCGCCGCCGACTTCATCACCCTGCACGTGCCGGCCACCGGCCCCCAGCCCCTGTTCACGGCGGAGCGGCTCGCCCGCTGCAAGCCGTCAGCGCGCATCATCAACACCGCAAGGGGCGCCCTCATCGACGAAGAGGCCCTCGCCGACGCCATCGAACGGGGCGCCATCGGCGGCGCCGGGCTCGATGTCTTCCAGGTCGAGCCGCCGCCCGACGCGCGCCTCGTGCGACTTCCCCAGGTCGTCACCACGCCGCACATCGCCGGCTCCACCCGCGAGGCCCAGGAGCTGGTGGGCCTGGAGACCGCGGCCTGCGTGCGCGACTACCTCGGGGCGGGCATCGTGCGCAACGCCGTCAACTACCCCTCGCTCGGCCCCGAGGAACTGAAGCGCGTGCAGCCCTACGCGGTGCTGGCGCGGCGCCTCGGGACCCTGTTGAAGCACATCTCGGCCGAGCGGCCGGAGGCCCTCTCGCTCCGCTACTACGGGGGCCTCGCCGAGGGGAACAACGAGCCGCTCGTAGGCGCGAGCCTCGTCGGCTTCTTCGGATCGACGGTGGACAACGTCACGCCGATCAACGCCCGCGCGGTGGCCCGCGACCGCGGCATCGAGGTCATCGAGACGCGCAGTTCGAGATCGCGCAACTTCACCAACCTGATCTCGATGAAGCTCCACACCGCCGCGGGCGAGCACTGGGTGGAAGGAGTCCTGTTCGAGCAGGCGGGGCCGAGGCTGGTCCTGCTCGACGGCGTGCAGATCGAGGCCCCGCTCGAGGGCACGCTCGTGGTGGTGCGCAACGAGGACCAGCCGGGCGTGATCGGCGAGGTGGGGCGGATTCTCGGCGGCCACGGCATCAACATCGAAACGTTCGCGCTGGGCCGGGGGGCGGCCGGGGCGGGAGCGGTGGCCGTGGTGAAGATCGATCCGGAAACTGCCGGCGAAAACGGCGTCACCGCCGGCGTCGTCGGTGAGATCACCGCAGTACCCGCCGTCAGGCAGACGGTCGTGATATCCCGGTGGGAGTCGTGAGGAAGGAGCGACGGCGGCCCTGCCGGCGCTTCGATTCGAGTCCACTCTCGCCGGGCAGCAGCGCCAGCGTGCCGTGGGCAAGCGTGAAGATTCCGATCTCGATGGCTCGACGCCTGACGAAACGGCTGCACGATGTGGGCGCAACCGCGGGCGCGAGCCGAGGTCGGGGCTACGGCAGAACCAGTCGGAATGAAGCTTGGCGGCCGGCATCGAACAGCTCGACTGCGTCGTCGTCGATGCGTTGCACCTGGCGGAGCCCGGGCAGCTCGTCTCCGACCCGCGCCAGCACCACGCGTCCATCGAGGGAGAGGACCGCGGTGCGGCGGCGACCGGTCGGGGTCTCGTCGGTCGCGATACCGACCAGCGACACCCTCGACGAGGGCGTCGGCACGCCGGCGGCGGGGCTCCGGGCCCAGCCCTCGGGCACGATCGCCTCACGCTCCGCGGCGGGCGCGACACGCCGGGGAGCGAGCGTGAAGGGGTTGCGGACCACCGGCCGCGGCCGCGGCGCGTGATCGAGATAGGCGGCCATCCGCGCCACCTCGCGGTCCAGATCGACGCCGGCCGGGGGCGGCGCAGTTGGCGGGGGCGGAGCCGCCGGCGCTCCCGGTGCGCCTCCGCGACCGGGAGTGGGAGCGGCGCCGGGCATCGTCCCCGCGGCCGAGGCCAGCCAAGCCGCCAGCAGTCCCCCGCCCGTCGCCCACATCGCCAGACGCGTCCTGCTCATCACCTCGCCCCGTCTCATCGTACCATGCGCCGGCGGCGCTCGCATCGGCTCGAGGCCGGGAAGACTGCGCCGACGACGGGTACGAGCACCGGAGGATGGTGGCTCCCGGCGCCGAACGGCGGAGATTCCCGGGTGGCCGCGCCCGGCCGGCGGCAGAGGTCGGGCCGGCCGCGGCGCGCCGGCCCCACGTGGTAGGATTCGCCGTGCGCCCCGTGACGCCCCCCCTCCTGCGGAACACGACTCCCCCCCGAGGAACCGTCGCCATCATCCCCGCCCGCTACGCATCGACCCGATTGCCGGCCAAGCCGCTGGCGGACATCGGCGGCCGGACGATGATCGAGCACGTCTACCGGCACGCGGCGGACGCCCGTTCGGTCGACCTCGTCCTCGTCGCGACCGACGACGACCGGATCGCGCAGGCGGTGAACGCGTTCGGCGGCGACGTGCGGATGACCCGCGCCGATCACGCGTCGGGCACCGACCGGCTCGCCGAAGTCGCCGCCGGCCTCGACTGCGACCTGATCGTCAACGTGCAGGGAGACGAGCCGCTCATCGCCCCGGAGGTCATCGACGCCGCGGTCGCGGCCGCGGCCGACCCCGCGGTGACGATGTCCACCCTGCGCTGCCCCCTCGCGGACACCAACGCCTGGCGCGACCCCGACGTCGTCAAGGTCGCCGTCGACCGCGCGGGCTACGCCCTCTTCTTCTCGCGCGCGCCCATCGGTTCCGATCGCGACGGGGCCCCCGCAGCGCCGGCCGGGGTCGACCGGCATATCGGGCTCTACGTGTACCGCCGGCAGTTCCTGCTGACGCTGAGCCGACTCGAACCGACGCCGCTCGAGCGCGCCGAACGCCTCGAGCAACTGCGAGTCCTCGAGCACGGCTACCGCATCATGACCACACGCATCGACGACGACCCCCTGGGGGTCGACACGCCCGCCGATCTCGACCGCGTGCGCCGACGGCTCGCGGACGGAGCCCCGGCATGAGCAAACCGATCCTCAACGACGCGGACCGGCCCGTGAAGTTCATCTTCGTCACCGGCGGGGTCGTGTCCTCCCTCGGGAAGGGACTGGCCGCCGCCTCGATCGGGTGCCTGCTGGAAGGACACGGCTACCGGGTGACGCTGCAGAAGCTGGATCCCTACGTCAACGTCGACCCGGGCACCATGAGCCCGTACCAGCACGGGGAGGTCTACGTGACCGACGACGGGGCCGAGACCGACCTCGACCTCGGCCACTACGAGCGCTTCACGAACACCCTCACGACCAAGAACCACAACTGGACCACCGGCCAGATCTACCTGTCGGTGATCCAGAAGGAGCGCCGCGGCGACTACCTCGGCGGCACCGTGCAGGTCATCCCCCACATCACGAACGAGATCAAGGACTGCATCCGCACGGTGGCGGCAGACGTGGACATCGTGCTCGTGGAGGTCGGCGGGACCGTCGGCGACATCGAGAGCCAACCGTTCCTCGAGGCCATTCGGCAGTTCAGGCAGGACGTCGGTCGGGCCCACACCCTCTACGTCCACCTGACCCTGGTGCCGTTCATCGGGGCGGCGGGCGAGCTCAAGACCAAGCCGACCCAGCACAGCGTCCGCGACCTGAGGTCGATCGGGATTCAGCCCGACATCCTCCTGTGCCGCACCGACCGGGCCCTGCCGCCGGACCTCCGCGCCAAGATCGCGCTCTTCTGCGACGTGGACGAGGACGCGGTGATCACGGCCAGGGATGTGTCGACCATCTACGAGGTCCCCCTCGTCCTCGGCGGCGCGGGACTCGACCGCAACGTTCTCCGGCGGCTGCGCCTGCCCGATTCCGAACGCGCCATGCACGCGTGGCAATCGCTGATCGAGGACCTCCGGAACCCCGTCGACCGTCTTCGTATCCACGTCGTCGGCAAGTACGTGGGGTACGAGGACTCCTACAAGAGCCTCAACGAGGCCCTGTGCCACGGCGGCTTCCGGCATCGGCTCGCCGTGGACATCCAATGGGTCGAGGCGGAGGCCCTCGAGGACGGCGCCAACGACGATCTGCTCGCCGACGCGGACGGCATCCTCGTCCCCGGCGGGTTCGGCGACCGGGGCACCGGGGGCATGATGCGCGCCGCGCGCATCGCCCGCGAGGGCCGTATCCCCTACTTCGGCATCTGCTACGGCTTCCAGTGGGCGGCGGTCGAGTTCGCCCGCAACGTGTGCGGGCTCGAGGGCGCCGACTCCACCGAATGCAACCCGGACGCCGCCCACAAGGTCATCTACAAGCTGCGCGACCTGCTCGGCGTGGACGACCTCGGGGGAACGATGCGACTGGGCCGCTACCCGTGCGAGCTCTCCGCGGGTTCGCGCGCGCGCGCCATCTACGGGACCGACGAGGTGCAGGAACGCCACCGGCACCGCTACGAGTTCAACCGCGAGTACGAGGCGACCCTGGCCGAGCACGGCCTCGTCATCTCTGGACAGTCCCCCGACCGGCGCTTCGTCGAGACCATCGAGCTCCCCGACCATCCCTGGTACGTGGCGGTCCAGTTCCATCCCGAGTTCCGTTCCAAGCCGCTCGATCCGCACCCGCTGTTCGCGGACTTCGTACGGGCGAGCCACGAGCACAGGGTCGCGGCGGCGCGGTCGCAAGAACCGCCGGCGGTGCGGGAAGCGGTGCAGAGCGAGCAGGAGTCGGCGCCATAGAGCCTGTCTCTCGCTGTTCCACCAGCCCCGGTGCGTGGCACGGTGGTTCCGCCGGCATCCCGGGCCGAGCCGCAGGCGAACGACTGACAGGCCGGCAGCCGCGCTCCGCGGACGTCGGGCCACCCCTATAATGGTCGCGTGTCGGTGGTGAACATCGGTGACATGGCCATCGGCGACGGTGGGTCGCTCGCGCTCATCGCCGGCCCTTGCGTCATCGAGAGCGAAGCGCACGCCCTCTTCCTCGGCGGCGCCATCGCCGACATCGCCCGGCGCCTCGGGGTTCCCCACATCTTCAAGGCCTCGTTCGACAAGGCCAACCGCACCTCCGGCCGCTCGTTTCGCGGCTCCGGCCTCGAGGCGGGTCTCGCCGCGCTCCGGGCCGTCAAGGAGACCCACGGCGTGCCCGTCCTGACCGACGTCCACGAGACCGGGCAGGTGGACGCCGTGGCGGAGGTCGCGGACGTCCTCCAGATTCCGGCCTTTCTCTCGCGGCAGACCGATCTGATCGTCGCCGCGGCCGCCACCGGCCGCGCCGTGAACGTCAAGAAGGGACAGTTCCTCGCGCCCCGGGACGTGCGCCACGTGGTCGCCAAGATCACCGGGACCGGCAACCGCCGCGTCCTCGTCACCGAGCGGGGAACCAGCTTCGGCTACCACGACCTCGTCGTCGACTTCCGCGCGTTCCCCCAGCTCAAGGCGCTGGGGGTGCCGGTGGTGTTCGACGTCAGCCACAGCCTGCAGTTGCCGGGCGCGGGCGACGGGGTGACCGCGGGTCAGGCCGAGTACATCGAGCCCCTCGCCGCAGCCGGCGCCGCCACCGGGGTCGACGCCCTCTTCCTCGAGATTCACGAGGAGCCCTCGCGGGCGAAGAGCGACGCGCAGAACGCTCTCGCGCTCGACCGGCTGCAACCGTTGCTCGAGCGGGTGCTGCGGGTCGCCGAGGCCGCGAGGACTCGAGACGCATGACCACCACCGGCGCCGCGCCGGTCGACCGGAAGCTGGCGCGGCAGGTCATCGAGATCGAGGCCGAGGCGCTGAGGGCGCTCGCGGACCGGCTCGACGAACGGTTCGATGCGGCGGTGCGCCTGCTGGAGTCGCGCACGGGGCGGGTCATCGTCACCGGCATGGGCAAGTCCGGGATCATCAGCCGCAAGATCGCGGCCACCCTCGCCAGCACCGGGACGCCGGCGTTCTTCCTGCACCCGGCCGAAGCCGTCCACGGCGACCTCGGCGTCGTGCAGGACGACGACATCGTCGTGGCCCTGTCGCACAGCGGCGAGACGAACGAGATCCTGCGCCTGATCGAGACGATCCGACGGGTCGGGGCCCGACTCGTCTGTCTGACCGGCGCCCCCGGTTCGACCCTCGCGCGCAGCGCCGACGTCGCCCTCGACTGCGGCGTCCGCGCCGAGGCGTGCCCGATGAACCTCGTGCCGACGGCCAGCACCACCGCGGCGCTGGCCCTCGGCGACGCCATCGCCATGACCCTGCTCGTCAGGAAGGGGTTCCGCCAGGAGGACTTCGCCCACCTGCATCCCGGCGGCGGGCTCGGCAAGCGCCTGATGCCGGCCGGCCGCCTCATGCAGACCGGCGACGACGTCCCCATGGTCCCCGTCGCCGCCTCGATGTCGGCGGCGGTCCGCGAGATGAGCGACAAGAAGCTCGGCATGACCTGCGTGGTGGACGCGGCGGGGCGGCTCGCCGGTGTCATCACCGACGGCGATCTGCGGCGGGAGCTCGCGGCAGGCCGGCCGCTGTCGGTCCGCAACGCCGGCGACGTCATGTCGCCGGCGCCGCACACGATCGCCGCATCGACCCTGGCCGCCCGCGCCCTGCGCCTCATGGAAACCCACCGCATCACCGCGCTCGTGGTGGTCGGCGACGACCGTCAGGTCGAGGGCGTCGTGCACCTCCACGATCTCTGGCGCACCGAGCTGTTCTGATGGGCGACTCCGTGGGGCTGCTGGTGGCGCTCGTGGCCCTCCTCGCGGGCCTCGCCGTGGGGAAGGCGTGGGAACGCTACAAGCTGCGCGCGGGACGCTGGATCGACCTTCGCCGGGCCCGCGAGTCTCCCCGCTACCTGCTGGGACTCAACCTGTTGGCGTCCAACCAGCTCGACCTCGCCATCGAGGAGTTGAACACGGCGGTCGGCCTCGACGCCGACGCCCTCGAACTGCACCTGATACTCGGCAACCTGTACCGGGAGAAGGGACAGGTCACCCGCGCGATTCAGCTTCACCAGCAGGCGCTGCAGCGGCCCAAGCTGACGAAGGGCGAGCAGGCGTACCTGCTGCTGTGCCTCGGCCTCGACTTCAAGCGCGGCGGTTTCGTCGACCGGGCCCTCGAAGCCTTCACCGAGGTGCTGCGCATCGACAGCGCCAACCGGCAAGCGCTGTCGAATCTCGAAAAGCTGCACGAGGAACAGCAGCAATGGCACGAGGCCCGCGCCATCCGCCGCCGGCTCGCAGCCCTGGCCGAGCCGGGCGAGCGCCCGCGGCACCAGGCGATACTCGCGTTCCTGGAGGCCCGGCTGGGCGTGCGGGCGCTGGAGCAGGCCGACCCCGCCGAAGCGGTGGCGCGGTTCGAGGCGGCGATCGCCCTCGACGAGCGCGCCGTCCCCGCGTACCTTGACCTCGGCGACCTGCAGCGCCGCGAGGGCCGCCTCACCGAGGCCATCGCGACCTGGGACCGGGTTCCGGGGGTGGCGCCGGACCGCGCCTACCTCATCCTCGACCGGGTCGAGGGCGTGAGTCGCGAGATGGGCGACGACGATCGCTTCCCGGCCCTGTGCCGCCGCCTCATCGAAGCCAATCCGCAGGACTGGCGCGCGCGGCTCGCACTGGGGCGCCACCTCGCGGATCGCGGCGATCCGTCGGCGGCGCTGGACCTGCTCTTCGAGTCGCTCGTGCACAACCCCCACGCCCTGAGCGTTCACCAGGTCGTGTGGCAGGCCCTCGTCGCCCTCCGGTTCGACGAATCCCGGGTCCGCCGCTACATGGCGCTGACACGCGGCGCGGTGTTCTACCGAGACCCCCACGTGTGCATGCAGTGTCGCTATCGCAGCACCGAGCTGCTGTGGCAGTGTCCCCAGTGCCACGAATGGAACACCTTCGTCGAGGAGCGGATCACGCCGGCGGAAGAGATCTGACGATGCGGGTGGTGCTGACGGGCGGTATCGCAACGGGCAAGAGCCATGTGCTCGATCGGCTCGCCGCAGCCGGCGTACCGACCTCCGACGCGGACCGATGGGCCCACGACGCGATGGCGCCGGGCGGGACGGCATGGCGGGACGTGCGCGACCGCTTCGGACGGGAGGTGCTCGACGCGCGTGGGCGGGTCGACCGGCGTCGGCTCGGCGCCATCGTCTTCACCGACGCCGCCGCCCGGGCCGATCTGAACGCCATCGTCCACCCCCGCGTACGGTCGGCCATCAGCGGCTGGTTCGACGATCTCGAACGGCGCTCGGCCCACCGGTTCGCGGTCGTCGCGATCCCCTTGTTCTTCGAGAGCCCGCGGACCGAGTCGTTCGACCGGGTCATCGTCACCGCCTGCGAACCCTCGGCGCAGGTTGCGCGCGTGGTCGCGCGGGGCTTCACCCGGGACGAGGCCGAACGCCGCATCGCCGCCCAGTTGCCGACAGAAGAGAAGACGCGCCGCGCCGACCACGTGATCCGGACGGACGGGACGTTGGCCGACACCGACCGGCAGGTGGACACGGTGCATCGCGAGCTCGCGGCGTTGGCGAGCGCTCCGAGGCTGGAGATCGGGTAATCCGGCGAAACCGGATAGTGATATGGTGCGGGCGATTGCGCGGAACGGCACGGCCCCGGCGGCGGGTGGACCGGGGCCGCGCGGGGCCCGCAGGGGACGATTGGAGGCGCGCACACCCGACCGCGTGTCCCGGCGCCACCCGTCCCGTCGGCGACCGGCATGCCGCTCCCTCGACGCCGAATCCGTTCCGGGACCCGCGCGGCCGGGGAACCACGTCGGGGGCCGACGCGTAGATTGAAGTTGACGGCGACCGGAGACCGCAGAGCCCTCGGCACGGCTCTCGGAGGCAGTCGATGAACGAGACCGAGGCGTTGGTGCAAATCCGGAACCTGCACAAGCAGTTCCGCCGAGGATCCGAGCGGATCGACGTACTGCAGGGCGTCGACATCGACCTGCCGCGGGGAGACTATCTCGCCCTCATGGGCCCGTCGGGCTCGGGCAAGACCACCCTGCTCAACCTGCTCGGCGGCCTCGACACCCCGAGCGACGGCTCGGTGACGGTCGGGGGCGACCGCATCGACCACATGTCGGGCGGCCGGCTCGCGCGCTGGCGGGCCCGGCACATCGGCTTCGTCTTCCAGCTCTACAACCTGCTGCCGGTGCTGACGGCGGAGCGCAACGTCGAGTTGCCCCTGCTGTTGACCCCGCTCTCGCGGAGCGAGCGGCGCCGCCACGTCGCCACCGCCCTCGAGGTCGTTGGCCTGTCCCACCGCGCCAAGCACTATCCGCGCCAGCTCTCGGGGGGACAGGAGCAGCGGGTGGGCATTGCGCGAGCCATCGTGACCGACCCGACGCTGCTGCTCTGCGACGAGCCCACCGGCGACCTCGACCGGAAGTCGGGCGACGAGATCCTCGACCTGCTGCACGCCCTCAACGTCGACCACGGCAAGACCATCGTGATGGTGACGCACGACGCCCACGCCGCCGCCCGTGCCCGCCGCACGATGCATCTGAACAAGGGTCTGCTCTCAACGGAGCCGGAGTCATGAAGTTCCTGCCCCTCGTCTGGAAGAACCTGTTCCGGCGCAAGGTCCGCACCCTGTTCACGGTGCTGTCCATCGTCGTCGCGTTCATCCTGTTCGCGTACCTCGCGGCCATCCGCCTCGCGTTCGGCTCAGGGGTCGAGGTGGCGGGGGCGGACCGCATGCTCGTCATCCACAAGGTCTCGCTCGTCCAGCCCCTGCCCGAGAGCTACCTGGCGCGCATCGCGTCCATCGAGGGGGTCGAGGACGTCAGCCACATGTCGTGGTTCGGCGGCGTCTACCAGGACCCGCGGAACTTCTTCGCGCAGTTCGCGGTCGACCCCGAGAGCTATCTCCGGCTCTACCCCGAGATCGTGCTCGACGACGCCGAGCGCGAGGCGTGGCTGCGCAACCGCACCGGCGCCATCGTCGGCCGGACCACCGCGGACCGGTTCGGTTGGGAGGTCGGAGACCGCATCCCCCTCCAGGGAACGATCTTCCGGACGCGCAGCGGGCCGACCTGGGAGTTCACCATCGACGGCATCTACGAAGCGGGGGTCGAGGGCTACGACACATCGACGTTCCTCTTCCACCACGAGTACCTGATGGAAGCCAACGACCTCGGCCAGCGCTTCATCGGCCAGTTCGTCATCCGCGTCTCCGACCCCGCGCGGTCGACGGACGTTGCCGCCGCCATCGACGCCCGCTTCGCCAACTCGCCGGCCGAGACCCGGACGTCGACGGAGCAGGCGTTCCTGCAGGGGTTCGCGGACCAGATCGGCAATATCGGGGCCATCGTCACGGCGGTGCTGACCGCGGTTTTCTTCACCATCCTGCTGATCACCGCCAACACCATGGCCCAGTCCATCCGCGAGCGGACCGGCGAGCTCGCGGTGCTGAAGACCCTCGGCTTCACCGATCGCGGCGTCCTCGCCCTCGTGCTCGGCGAGTCGCTCGCGATCGCGGCGGCGGGAGGCGCGGCCGGCCTCGGCCTGGGCTATCTGCTGATCGACCTCGGCGACCCGACCGGCGGCTTCCTGCCGACGTTCGTCGTCCCGCGCAGCGATCTCGCGATGGGGAGCGTCCTCGTCGTCCTGCTCGGGCTCGCGGCGGGCGCGCTGCCCGCCGTGCAGGCGACGCGGCTGCGCATCGTCGATGCGTTGCGGAAGGTATAGCGATGCGATTTCCTGCCCAGGTGCTCACGATGATCGGGCTCACGCTGCGCACCGTGCCGCAGCGCGCCGGCTCGTCCCTCGTCGCGGTGACCGGCGTGGCCGGGGTGGTCGTCGTCTTCGTGGCGGTGCTCTCCATCGCCGAGGGGTTCCAGGCCGCCCTCGCCGGCGCGGGGTCGCCCGACACCGCCATCGTCATGCGGGGCGGCAGCGACACCGAGCTCAGCAGCGGGCTGCCCCTCGAGAGCACCCGCATCATCAAGGACGGGCCGGGGGTGCGGCGGTCCGCGGACGGTGTGGTCGCTTCCGCCGAGCTGTTCGTGGTCGTCGACGTGCCGAAACGGAGCACCGGGACGCCGGCCAACGTCCCCCTTCGCGGGGTCGAGCCCGCCGCCTTCGGCGTGCGAGACGAGGTGCGCATCGTCGAGGGCCGCACCTTCCGGCCGGGCACCAACGAGATCATCGTCGGCCGCAGCGCCGCCGCCCAGTTCGCGGGAATCGACCTCGGATCGACGCAACGGTGGGGCGAGAGCACGTGGGAAGTGGTCGGCATCTTTGAGGCCGGCGGCACCATCGCCGAGTCCGAGATCTGGTCCGACGCCCGCGTGCTCCAGCCCGCCTACCGCCGCGGCGACTCCTTTCAGTCGGTCTACGCCCGGCTCGAGTCGGCCGACGCCTTCGACGCGTTCAAGGACGCCCTGACCACCGATCCCCGGCTCGACGTCATGGTCGAGCGCGAGGAGGACTACTACGTGGGCCAGACCCAGGCCGTCACCGCCATCATCACCGGCATCGCCTCCGTCATCGCGTTCCTGATGGGCATCGGCGCCGTCTTCGGGGCCATCAACACCATGTACACGGCGGTCGCCACCCGGACCCGCGAGATCGCGACCCTGCGCGCCCTCGGGTTCTCCAGCGGACCGGTCGTCATCTCCGTCATGGCCGAGTCGGTGGCCCTGGCCGTAGCCGGCGGGCTGCTCGGCGGGCTGCTCGCCTACGCGGGGTTCAACGGCTATCAGACCGCGACCCTCAACTGGCAGACGTTCAGCCAGGTGGCGTTCGCGTTCAGGGTCACCCCCGCCCTGCTCGTCCAGGGCATCGTGTGGGCGGTGGTGATGGGGTTCTTCGGCGGCCTCTTCCCAGCCCTCCGCGCCGCGCGGCTGCCAGTGGCCACCGCTCTGCGGGAACTCTGAAGACCGTCACGATCAACGCAGGGAACTCGCTCCAGGAAGCCGCATGCCAGAACACAGGAACGGGCGCGTCCACGCAGCCGTCGCGGTCGACGACGACCGGACGCGGTTCCAGGTCGCGGTGGAGCGCCGGCTGCCGCGCGGGTTCCGGGTGAGCTGGGGGACGGCGTGGGAAGACGTGCGATTATCACGAGGCGCCCGCCACGTCCCGCCGCAACACGTTGGTGGTGCGCGCCGGGCTCGAGCGCTCGCGATCGCCGACGGCGGGCCAACCGTCGTCAGGCCCCGCCTGGACGCTCGCGCCTACGCCGCCGCCAGCGGCCAGGCCGTGGTCGCCGCGCGCACGGGTTGGCCAGTTCAGGGATCGCCGATCAACTCCGCGACGCGGTTGCGCAGATCGGTGAGCTCCGGGCACAGGCGGAACAGGAGCGGGAGATTTCTCAGCGATTCGGCGATCAACCGGTCCCGGCCGCAACCCGGCCGGCGCGGGTCGCCGTGTCGCACGAGGACCGGATTGAAGATCTCCTCCTTCATCCGCGCGGACGCACGGACCTCACCCCAGGTTCCTGGCAGCTCGTCCCGGAACGCCGCGCAGGCGTAGATCTCCACCTCCGGCTGCGCCGGGCAGCACAGCAGCCGCACCCTCAATCGCAACGCTTCGACATCGGCCTCCAACCGTCGCATCGCATCTGGGCCCCGCGCGGTCCGCGTCGGGAAAGAACAGCCACATGTCGAAGTGCCCGTAACGCTGCGGTAGCACTTCGCGGATGGCGCGCACAGCATGGTCGTAGCCGCGCAACCGGGGGTTCGTCAACACCTCCACTCGGGCCGCCGGTTTGCCGGCAGCGGCCAGGATGGCGCGGGCCAACGGCTTGAGAATGTACCCGTTGTGCGTCGGATCTTCTGCGACCACGAGCGCCCGGTGACTCACAGCGCCATTTCCAACCAGCCTTCGGCGAGCAGATCCGCGAACGACTGTCGTTTCACGGCTTCCATGAAGTGCGGCACGTCGGTGAGGGAGCGGATTGTCGATTCACCCGTCGATGGGTCCCGTCTGCAAAGAAACGTCGTCGCATACTCCGCCTCATCGAGCCACTCGACCACGATGGGCGAATGGGTGGTGGCCACGACCTGGGTTCTTCGGAATTCAGCCTGGCTCCGCAACAGCTCGATGAGCAATCGCAAACGGCTGGCGTGCAGTCCGTTCTCGATCTCCTCGATCGTCAGATGGTCCGGCATGTCCGGCTGGAAGAAAACCGCGGCCATCGCTGCGAAACGCAGCGTACCGTCGCTCAGGACGGGCGCCGGGAACTCCCGGTGGCCTTCCCGGAGCATGAACAGGGGCTCTCCCAGAGCGCCGTGCAGCACGCCGACGTCGTCGACCTCATCGGGCCGGAGCTGCTGGAGCCACGAGAGGTACGCCTCCTTGTCGCCGACGTCCCGGCAGATGGCCTGCACGACGGCGGCGAAGTTCTCGCCGTTGTCGCCCATGCGCGCCGCCGTGTGCGCCCGAGAGTAGGCACGCAGAAGCGTCGGCGTGGGACCCACCCGCTGCATGTCGGCAAGCGACATCGGAACCCGCTCGGCGAACGGCCTGTTCGCTTCGGACACGTGCTCGGCAATCTGTCCCAGGATCGGCTGCGGCCACGGCGCCATGGAGCCGAACGGGCGTCCACCTTCACGGAGGACGATGCGGGCGTCGCTGCGAAAGTCGTAGATCGAACGCCGGGACCTCGCAAGACGTTCACTCCCTATCTTCCCTGTGGCTGGCGAGAAGGTGATTCGGTATTCCCAATCGGGCGGACCTGGCGGATCAGGCAACGGGGCCTCCAGCCGGCCGTGCACCTCGATGGTCACCTCTCCACCGCCGGCGCTGGCAGAGCACGCGTACGTGCTCCCGCCGCGGATACCATCCCAGACACCGCTGGTGGCGCTCTTCGGCTTGCCGTCGAGCACTTCCGCAATGGTGAATCCGTTGCCGATACCCTGCAGAACGCGCAGCGCTTCGAGCAGGTTCGACTTCCCGCTGGCGTTCGCGCCGACGAGCAGGTTCACCCGTCCCAGGGTCAGATCGACCCGCCGCAGGCTCTTGAAGTTCTCGATGACGATTCGGTCCCGGCGGGAATGTGGCCCGGCCAGACCGCGATGGACGGCACGCGGTGGCCCCCCTCCCAGTCGGTGGCCTTGCGGCCGCGCAGGGGGCCGTTCGAACCCCACTGGGCGGCGCCGTTGTCCGAGAAGAACCACACCAGGGTCCGGTCCGCGAGGCCATGCGTGTCGAGGGCGTCGAGGACCTCGCCGATGCCCGCGTCCATCTCCCGCACCATGTCGCGGTAGGCGCGCCGGCGGTCGGCCACCGATCCCCGCGGGTCGAACTCGCCGCCGACGGTGCGGTCGGCGGGATCGTCCGGCCCCTGGAACGGGTAGTGCGGCGCGTGGTGCGGCAGGTAGAGGAAGAACGGCCGGTCGCGGTGCCGCTCGATGAACCGCAGCGCGTGCTCGGTGACGAGGTGGGTGGCGTAGCCGGCCTCGGCGCTCAACTCGTCGTCGCGCCACCAGTCCGCGCGCCCCATCGTGTCGATGTGCGAGTGGTAGTCGATGTTGCCGCTCACGAAGCCGCGGAACTCGTCGAACCCATGCCGCACCGGGTTGAACCGGGCACGGTAGCCGAGGTGCCACTTGCCGAAGACGCCGGTGGCGTACCCGCGCGCCCGCAGCGCCTCGGCCAGGGTCAGCTCGTCCGCTTCGATCCCGTCGTCGTGCGACGGGCGGGCAGGGTTGGCGAACAGAACCCCGGGAATGCCCGCCCGCTGCTGGTAGCGGCCGGTCATCAGGCCGGCCCGGGTGGGGCTGCACACGTTGCCGCTCGAGTGGAAGTCGAGGAACCGAATGCCCTCCCGGGCCATCCCGTCGAGCCGCGGCGTGTCGATCCACCCCTCGTACGGGCTGATGTCGCCGTAGCCGAGGTCGTCGGCCATGATGACGACGATGTTGGGCGGCGCCGACGCCACAGCCTCCGGCGCCGACGCCGGCGCGGCGAGCCCCGCGAATCCCGCCAGACCGACCAGGGCCAGCACCGACAGAAAGCGCCGTGTGCGCGTAGTCATCACGATTCTCCGTCTTGCGGCGCGGTCGTCTCGGTGCCGGCGTCTCGCCCGCCTCCCCTCGCGCCCCCGCTGGTCGGGCCCCCGCATCACGACCTGTTCGGCGACGGCCCGCCGGCGATGACATCGAAGCCGGTCAGCAGGTCGCTCTGACCGAGGGCCTCCTCCAGCAGTCGCAACAATCGGCGGATTCGGCGTCGACGAGCGTCGGACCCATGGAGACGCCAGAGGTTCCGCGCGTCTTCCGCGTCCTTGGGACGACCCGCGAGGACCTTGCCGATGATGAGGTCGGCGACATCGATCAACGGGACGCGCGTGCCGCCGATGTCGGTGGTCTTCGCCCGGTAGAGAAACTCGTCCTCGAGTCCGGATCCGGCCAGCACGACATCCACCGGCATGCCGGTGGCGACGTGAGCGAACGGCATCACGCGGGTGCGTTGCACGAAATCGGGGTCGGCGACGCGAAGCGCGAAGCCGGCGGCTTCCATGTCGCGCACGAAACGCCCCGGGTCGTCCGGGTCGAGCCGAACCGTGACGTCGACGTCAGCACGGGGCGCGCCGTACGCAACGACCGCCTGGGCGCCGAAGAGATACCAGCGCCCCCAACGGTCGAGGACGCCGCCGAGGGCCTCGAGCAGCTCAAGCGCGGCGGGCTGCATCGACCCGGTCGAACAGCTCGGTCAGGCGCGCGTGGTGGCGCAGGTCGTCCCGGCGGCTTGCCGCGTCGGGCCACGCCGGATGCTGCAACCGCGCCTGCCGCCGCAGCTCTTCGGCGATGCGCATCGCCTCGACCGGGCCGAGGCGACCGACACGCTCGGCCCAGTATGCGTCCTTGGCGTCGCGCGCCCGCTGCCAGTCGCGCGCCATGAACGCGCGGATGCCGTCGGAAATCACCGTGTCATCGTATCCACTCCGGCCGGCACGCTCAACCGCCCCTGGTGAAATCGCCGCGGCCTGCGGGCCGTCAAGGCAAACGGTACGCCACGAGCGACGGGCCGTCACCGCCCACCGTCACCGCGATGTACTGGCGACCGTCGAGCCTGTAGGTCATCGGCGTGCCGATGGCGCCGCCC
>CBDATI010000058.1:0-37898 GCA_965199675.1 Vicinamibacterales bacterium
GAACGGCCACGCCCTGGACGTCGAGCCCCGGTGGGAGATCGTTCGCGGGGCGGGGTCCATCGACGATGCGGGGCGGTTCGTGCCGACCCGGGCGGGGCCCGCCACGGTGCGGGCGAGCAGCGGCTCGCGGTCCACGGAGGCTGACGTGAACGTCGTGCCGGGCCCCCTCGCGTCGATCGTGGTCGCGCCGGCGCGCGCCGACGTGGCCAGTGGCGCCACCCGGGCGTTCAGCGCGGCCGGCCGCGACGCCTACGACAATCTCGTAGACATCGATCCCGCCTGGAGCGTCACCTACGGCGTCGGCGACCTCGACGCCGCGGGACGGTTCAGCGGCACCACGGTCGGGTCCGGGGTGGTCTCGGCCACCTTCGGCGGTGTGGTCGGGACCGCGGACGTCACCACCACCCCGGGCGCGCTCGCGCGGCTGGACGTGCAGCCGGCGGGGCGCGACGTGCGGTCGGGCGATCTCCTGCGGTTTCGGACCACGGGACTCGATGCCCGCGGCAACATCGTGACGGGCTACTCCGTCGAGTGGCGGGTGTCGGGCGAGGTGGGCACCATCGAGCCGGCTCGCGGCATCTTCACCGCCCTCTCCGCGGGGTCCGGACAGGTGCTGGCGCGGTCGAGCGGGGTCGAGGGTGCGACGGCGGTCCGGGTCGTGCCCGGGGACCCGAGTGCCGACATGTCGACCGTGGAGGTGTCGCCGGCTTCGGTTCCCGCCGGCGGAGACACGGTGGAGATCACCGTAACGGTGCGCGATGCCTTCCGCAACCCGGTAGCCGGAGCCCCGGTCCGGGTCCTCTCCAGCCGGTCCGCCGACACCGTCCGGCCGGCCGAGGCGACGACCGGGGCCGACGGCGCGGTCCGCCTGCAGATCACGTCGAGCACCGTCGGGCGGTCGACGCTTCAGGTGACGGCGGGGACGGTGGCGCTGGCCTCGCCCCCGCCGATAGAGTTCCGCTGACGACGCTTCAGGTGACGGCGGGGACGGTGGCGCTGGCCTCGCCCCCGCCGATAGAGTTCCGCTGAAGAGGCCGCGGCATCGCGCTCCCGGGTCGCGCCGAACGCGGCGGGAAGGGTTGGCGGGGGCTGCCCGCGGCGCGCCGCGGGTCACGCGTCACTCGTCGCCGGCCGCCGCCCCTTGCGCCCGGTCCGCCTCTGGCAGGATCCGCCGCGGTCGGTTCAGCGTCGCCGGCGGCGGCCGGCGCTGCGACGACCCGGCCGCCGGTTCGGCCGGGGCCGGGTCCTGGGCGGGAATGCGCTCGTCCAGGGTGCGGTCCAGCTCGCGAATCCGGAGGCGCGCCTCCCGGATCGCCACGGCGTGCTCGAGCTCCATCGTCTTGATCTTCCGTTCGAGCGTGTGGCGGGCCTTGACGGCCTCGATCTCCTGGCGATTGAGGGTCAGTTGGGCGGTGGACTCGCGCAGCTTGAGGTCCAGTTGCCGGAGCGCGCGGCGCGTGGCCAGCCACCCCGCCACGATGACGAGCACGAGACCCACCGCGGTGAGGGTCGCCGCGACCTCGAGGTAGTCGGGCAGGTTCGGCGAGAGGCCGCTCAAGCCACCGCGAAGACCGAGACCGGCGAGCGAGATCAGGCAGGGAACGCCGTAGAGCACCAGCGACAGGCGGACCCGGCGCATGCTGCGGTTCAGGGCGTGCACGATGTCGTTGGGGTTCGGTTGAGTCACGACGTCCGTTCCGGCAGCCTGGGGGACTCGGCGACCGCGTCGAGGACCGCGGGCCGAAGCTCGAGGTCGGCATCGGATCCCGGCTCCGGCGAGCCTTCGATGGCCATCGTCTTGAGCTTCAGCTCCATGGCGTGCCGCGCCTGCTCGGTCTCGAGCTCGTTGCTCGTCGCCTCGAGCTGGCGGTCGAGCGCGGCCAGCGCCCGTATCTGTCGTCTGACCGTCCACCAGTCGACGGTCCAGGCCGCCGCGACGACCAGCGCCAGCGCGGCCCCGCTCGCGACGGCGACCACGGCCAACGGACCGTCCTCGAGCAGGGACAGGTCGGCCAGCGGCGACCGGAGGAGCAACCCCGCGAGCGACACGACGAACGGAACGCCGGCCACGACGAGGGTGATCTGCACGCCGCGCCCGCGACGATCGGTGTCGATGGTGAAGGGGCGTGGATTGTCGGACACGGCTCTCGGGTTCTCCAGGTCGGGCGAGCCGGCGGCGTCGCCCTGACGATCATAGGACGGATTCGGGGCGGCGGCGGACCGATTCGGGCCTGAGCGCCCCGATTACTCAGATAAAGGTGTATAAAGGGGTCAGAAAGGACGTCACGGCCGTGGCGGCGACCCGTGACGGGGACTTCCATGCTCGAACCGAGGCGACGTTGGAGATTCCACCCGTCGGTGGCGCTGGCCGCCGCCGGCCTCGCCGGCGCGCTCGGGGCCTCGCCGGCCGCCGGCGCCGAGCCGGCGCCGGACGCGTACCGGGCCGTGGTCGAGCGCTACTGCCTGACGTGCCACAACAGCCGGACCCGCACCGCCGGCCTCGCCCTGGACACCGTCGCCGAGGCGGCGCTGGCCGACCACACCGAGGTGTGGGAGCGGGTGGTCCGGAAGCTGCGCGCCCGCCAGATGCCGCCGGCCGCGGCCCGACGGCCCGACGAGCCGACGTACGCGGCGGCGATCGGCTCGCTCGAGGCGGCTCTCGACCGCCACGCCGCGGCGGAGCCCGACCCGGGGCGCTCCGAGACGTTCCGGCGGCTCAACCGCACCGAGTACCACAACGCGGTGCGCGACCTGCTGGCCCTCGACGTCGACGTGGCGTCGCTGCTCCCGAGCGATTCGTCGAGCTTCGGGTTCGACAACATCACCGTCGGCAACCTCTCGCCCACGCTGCTCGAGCGCTACGTCGGGGCGGCCGAGCGGATCGCCCGCCTCGCGGTCGGGCGGCCCGGCCTCGGGCCCGGCGGCGTGACCGTCCGTACCCGGCCGGACCTGACGCAGGAGGGGCACCTGCCCGGCATGCCCATCGGCACGCGGGGCGGCGCCCTGCTGTCGCACACCTTCCCGCTGGACGGCGACTACGAGATCAGCATCCGGCTCGCCCGCGACCGGAACGAGCACGTCGAGGGCCTGAGCGAGTCGCACGACCTGCATCTGCTGCTCGACGGCGAACTGGTGGGCGAGTTCACCGTGCGGCCGCCCGACCACGTGGAAGAGCACGCGCTGAACTACCAGCCGTCGCACGACACTCTCGACGCGCATCTCACGCGCCGGGTGGCGGTCACCGCCGGTCCGCATGCCCTCGCCGTGACGTTCCCCAGGAAGCCGGATCTGCTGCTCGAGACCGAGCGGCAGCCCTACCAGGCTCACTTCAACTACTACCGGCACCCGCGGGTGCAGCCGGCGGTGTACGAGATCTCCATCGTCGGCCCCTACAACCCGACCGGGGCCGGCGACACCCCGAGCCGGGCCCGCATCTTCACGTGCCGGCCGTCGGGGCCGGCCGACGAGGACGCCTGCGCCGCCGACATCCTGTCGACCCTGATGCGGCGGGCCTACCGCCGTCCCGTGACCGAGGCGGACCTCGATGGGCCGCTCGAGCTGTACCGCGCGGCGCGGGACGAGGGCGGCTTCGACGCCGGCATCGAGATGGGGCTCGCCGCAGTGCTCGTGAGTCCCGAATTCCTCTTTCGGGTCGAGCGCGATCCCGCCGGCGTCGAGGCGGGCGCGGCATACCCCCTGAGTGACATCGAGCTGGCGTCGCGGCTGTCGTTCTTCCTGTGGAGCAGCCTTCCCGACGACGATCTGCTCGCGGCGGCCGAGCGGGGCGAACTGACCGCGGAGGGCGAGCTCCGGCGGCAGGTGCGCCGGATGCTCGCCGACCCCCGCGCTTCGAATCTCGTGACCAACTTCGCGGGGCAGTGGCTGCACCTCAGGAACCTGGAGTCGATCACCCCGGACATGCGGGTGTTCCCCGACTTCGACGACAACCTGCGGCAGGCGTTCCGGCAGGAGACGGAGATGCTCGTCGAGAGCGTCCTGCGCGAAGACCGCAGCGTCCTCGACCTCCTCCGGGCCGACTACACCTACCTGAACGAGCGGCTCGCCAGGCACTACGGGGTGCCGCACGTCTATGGCAGCCGGTTCCGCCGCGTCGAGTTCGGCGAGGGGGGAACCCGGGGCGGGCTGCTGCGGCAGGGGAGCATCCTGCTCGCGA
Organism: Vicinamibacterales bacterium; assembly: GCA_965199675.1. GTDB lineage: Bacteria > Acidobacteriota > Vicinamibacteria > Vicinamibacterales > UBA8438 > JAJEEA01. The sequence goes on from CBDATI010000058.1 coordinate 4,175, forward strand.
CCTCCTACGCGACGCGCACCTCGCCGGTCATCCGCGGCAAGTGGGTGCTCGACAACATCCTGGGGGTGCCGCCCCCGCCGCCGCCCCCCGACGTGCCCGAGCTGGCGGAGACGGGGACGGGCGCCCGTGCCCGCTCGATGAAGGAGCGGATGAGCGCGCACCGCGAGAACCCCGCCTGCGCGAGCTGCCACAAGCTGATGGATCCGGTGGGGTTCGCCCTGGAGAACTACGACGCGGTGGGGCGTTGGCGGGACGCGGAAGGGGGCATGTCCATCGACGCCGCCGCGACGCTCTTCGACGGGACCGCGGTCGACGGCGTCGACGAGCTCGAGGCGGCGCTGCTGCGGCGTCCCGAGCTCTTCGCGGGCACGGTGGTCGAGAAGCTGCTGACGTTCGCGATCGGCCGCGGCGTCACGCCTGCCGACGCGCCGGCCGTCCGGGCCATCCTCCGGGCCGCCGAGGAGGACGGCTACCGCTTCTCGTCGCTGGTCCTGGGCGTCGTCGAGAGCCTGCCGTTCCAACTGAGGAGAGCATCATGATGATCTCGAAGAGGGCGTTGCCGCGCCGGACCTTCCTGCGCGGCGTCGGCGCGGCCGTGGCGCTGCCGCTGCTCGACGCGATGGCGCCGGCGATGACGGCGCTCGCCAACACCGCGGCGAGGCCGGTCCGTCGGCTCGGGTTCGTCTACATCCCGATGGGTTCCAACATCGCGATGTGGACCCCGCCCGGCGAAGGGCCGCTGGCTCAGCTCTCGCCGAGTCTGGGGCCGCTGGCTTCGGTGCGAGACCAGTTGACGGTGGTCAGCAACCTGGAGCTGCGGAACGCGTACCCCGGGACCCACGCCACCTCGAACGCGGCGTTCCTGAGCGCGGCCAAGGCCAAGTGGACCGAGAGCACCGACTACTATCTCGGCACCACCGTCGACCAGATCGCGGCCCGGCAGATCGGCCAGGAGACGCGGTTGCCCTCGCTGGAGCTGGCCATGGACCTGCTCGACATGGTCGGCCAGTGCGACAACGGCTACGCCTGCGTCTACCAGAACAACCTGTCGTGGTCGTCGCCCACCTCGCCGCTGCCGCCCGAGGCCCATCCTCGGATGGTGTTCGAGCGCCTCTTCGGCGAGGGCGGCACCGCCGCCCAGCGGCGCGCCGCCCTCGGCCGCCGCGCGAGCCTGCTCGACTGGGTGCGCGACGACATCGCGCGACTGCAGCGCGAGCTCGGGCCGGGCGACCGCGCCCGCGTGAGCGAGTACCTGGAGACGGTGCGCGAGGTCGAGCGCCGGATTCAGCGGGCGGAGGCCGAGACCGAGCTCGACGCGCTGCCCGATCTCGATCGTCCCATCGGGGTGCCGGCCGCCTACGAGGACCACGCGAAGCTGATGTTCGACCTGCAGGTGCTGGCGCTGCAGGGCGACGTCACGCGGGTCGTCACCTTCCAGCTCGCGCGGGAGTCGAGCAACCGGACCTATCCCGAAATCGGCGTGCCGGATCCGCACCATCCGATCTCGCACCACGGCAACGACCCCGAGAAGCTCGCGATGCTGGCGAAGATCAACCAGTACCACGTGTCGCTCTTCGCGTACTTCCTCGAGCGGCTGGCGTCGGCGCCCGACGGCGAGGGGTCGCTGCTCGACCACACGTTGTACCTGTACGGCAGCGGGATGGGGAACCCCAACGTGCACGACCACGTGAACCTGCCGGTGTTGGTGGCCGGCGGCGGCGCCGCCCGGACCGCGGGCGGCCGGCACGTCCGGTACGCCGAGCCGACGCCGATGGCCAACCTGCACCTGACCCTGCTCGACAAGGTCGGGGTGGAGCTGGAGACGTGGTCGGACAGCACCGGGACGATCGACACGCTGCTCGACCCGGTGGCGTTGTAGGGTTCGGCGCGGTGGACGCGCGAACCCTTCGCGGGTCGGCAGGGCAGCGCGGCGCCGCCGGCGACGATTGGCGGCGGGGAGTCTGCGGGGCAGCACGGCGCGAACTCCTGGCGGGTTGGCGCCGATCGGAGCTTGCCGGGCGACGATTGGCGAGGACGGCGGCGCGGCCCGTGTCCGGGCGTCCTTCGGCGGAGGACGGGTTCGGGGACGGGTCGGGCCCGGGAGACGGGACGATGTATCGCAGAGTGGCCGGATGCCTGGCAGTCGGCGTCCTCATCGGTGGGTTGCCGTTCGCCGCCGCCGCTACCGACGCATTCCTGGCCGACGCGGTCCGGCACCTCGATCGGGCGGCCATCGATCGGCTGCTCGACGAGCGGGCCGACGTGAACGCGGCGCAGGTCGACGGCATGACCGCCCTGCACTGGGCCGCGTACCATGACGACGCCGACCTCGTGAGTCGCCTCGTGGGCGCGGGTGCGGACGTGAACGCGCGGAACCGCTACGGCGTCCTGCCTCTCTCGCTGGCCGCCGAGAACGGCAACGCGTCGATGGTGCGGCGGCTGCTCGAGGCGGGCGCCGATGCCGGCGCGACGCTGCCGGGGGGCGAGACGGTGCTGATGACCGCCGCCCGCTCGGGGCGGGCCGGGGTTGTCCGCGCCCTCATCGCCTACGGCGCGGACATCGGGGCGGTCGAGCCGCGGCGCCGGCAGACGGCCCTGATGTGGGCGGCGGCGGAAGGGCACGTCGACGTCGTCGAGACGCTGATCGAGGTGGGGGCCGACTTCACCACCCCCCTCGACTCCGGCTTCACACCGCTCCTGTTCGCGGTGCGAGAAGGGCGCCTCGGCATGGTCCGTCTGCTTCTGAGCGCCGGCGCCGACGTCAACGGCGCGGTCGAGGAGGTCGTCCGGGGCGAACAGACCTACCGCACCGGTCGTCCCGTCCGCGTCGGCACGACCCCGCTGCTTCTCGCGGTGACCAACGCCCACTGGGACGTGGCGGCGGCGCTGCTCGAAGCCGGCGCCGATCCGAACGCGGACGGCCCGGGCTACACCGCGCTCCACATCGTCCCCAGGGTGCGCAAGCCGGGCGTCGGCGACAACGATCCCCCTCCCGACGGGTCCGGGCGCATGACCAGCCTCGAGTTCGTGCGCGCCCTCGTCGAGCACGGCGCCGACGTCAACGCCCGCATGCCGATTCGGCGCAACCTGAACAACACCCGCCACCACGAGCCGGGTTCGACCCCGTTCATGCTGGCGTCGCTGGTGGCCGATGCCGAGCTCATGCGCGCCCTCGTCGACCTGGGGGCCGATCCCCTGATGACCAACGCCGAGAACAGCACTCCGCTGATGGCGGCGGCGGGGCTTGGCACGCGGTCGCCGGGCGAGGACGCGGGGACCGAGGAGGAGGTGATCGAGGCGGTGCAGCTCGCCCTCGACCTCGGGAACGATATCGACGCGGTCGACGACAAGGGCGAGACGGCCATGCACGGCGCCGCCTACAAGAACCTGCCGGCCGTGGTGGGGCTGCTCGCGGCGAGCGGGGCCGACATCGGTGTCTGGGCGCGCAAGAACCGGTTCGGCTGGTCGCCCCTGACCATCGCCCGCGGCTACCGGTTCGGCAACTTCAAGCCGTCGCCGGTGACGGTGGCGGCCATCGAGCAGGCGATGCTCGCGGCGGGGGTGACACCGCCCACCGAGGAGGAAGAGGCGGCGGACAGCTTCGACATCTACGCGCCGCGCCCGCCTGCCGCCCCCGCGGTGGCGCCGGCCCCGCCGCGCTGAGATGAGGCGGCCGGCCGACCCGCCCCGCCGCGCCGAGGGAATCCCGGGGACGAGCGCAAGGACGCTGACGGACCTGCCTGCCGTTGTGCAGGCGCGCCCGGCCGCGGAACGGGGCTGGATTGCGGCGCCTTTGCTCTCCGTGCCTGGTTGCGGGAGACCGGTCGGCGGGCGAGAGACAGGAGGATCACCTCATGAGTGGTTGCCATCTGGCCCGAGCTTGCGGTTGCGTTGGACGTTCTGCCGGCAGGAAACTGCCGCGGCGCGGGTTCCCGGCCCGGACCGCGGCGTCGATCGCCCTCATCGGACTGGTCGTCGCCGCCGGTCCCGCCGGCGCCCAGGGCGCCGGCGAAGACTGGGCCCCGCCCCGGCTGCCCGACGGCCGCCCCGACCTGCAGGGGGTCTGGCTGAGCAACACCGCCACCCCGCTGCAACGCCCCGAGGTGTTCGGCGACCGGACGCATCTCACGGACGAGGAGGTCGCCACCCTGAGCGCCCGGGTGGAGCGCATCTTCAGGAACGGCAGGAGCGCCTTCACGACCCCCGAGGGGGCGTTCTTCGCCGCCCTCGACGACGTCGAGACCTACGAGGCGTGGTCCACCAGCAGCTCGATCGGCATGGTCGACGTGTGGCTCACCGACCGGACGTCCCTCGTCGTCGATCCCCCCGACGGGCGCATTCCCGCCCTGACCCCGGAAGCGCGGGCGCGGGAGGCGGCGGTCGACGCGGGCTGGCGGTTCAAGACCGGACCGGAGGACCTCAACAACATCCACCGCTGCGTGACGACCGGGGTGCCGCGCCTGGGCGGCAATTTCGGCGCCGGCCCGTACACGTTCTACCAGCTCGTCCAGACGTCCGACACCGTCGCGTTCGTCAGCGAGGCGTTCCACGACGCGCGGATCATCCCCGTCGCCGGACGCCCCCATCTCCCCGCCTCCATCCGCCAGTGGAACGGCGACTCGCGCGGCCGATGGGACGGCGACACGCTGGTGGTGGAGACGCGCAACTTCTCGGAGAACAGCTACTACCGCGGATCGGCCGAGGGGTTGCACCTCGTCGAGCGGTTCACGCTGACCGGCCCCGACACCCTCACCTACGAGATGACGTTCACCGACCCCGCGACGTGGGCCGCGCCGTGGACGGCGTCCGTGCCGTTGAAGCGGCGCACGCAGCCGATCTACGAGTTCGCGTGCCACGAGGGCAACTACTCGATCGTGGGGATGCTGCGGACCGCGCGCCTCGAGCAGGCGCGATGAACCCTGATGACGGTGCTGCGCCGGGAGGCGCCCTCGAACGTCCGCAAACCGTACGACCAACTACCTGAGAGGAAACCGATGATTCGCAAGATGCTCGCGCTCGCCGCGTCGTCCGTTTGGCTCGCCGGCCTGCCCGCCGTCGCCGCCGCCGCCGACTACCACCACATCCACCTCGTCGCCACCTCTGCGGCCGAGGCGAAGGCGTGGTACATGACCCACATGGGGTGCACCGACTACGGGCGCCACAACGCCTGCGCGGCCGGCGACACCCTCATCATCTTCTTCGAGCGCGAGCCGACGGGGCCGAGCGTTGGCAGCGGCGTCGACCACATCGGCTTCTCGTTTCCCGACCTCGCGGCCAAGATGGCCTCGTTCGAAGCGGCCGGCGTGACGATTCTCGAGCCCATGCGCGAGATCGACGGCCTCTTCAAGCTCGCCTTCGTCGAGGACCCGTGGGGCACGAAGATCGAGGTCGTCGAAGACACCGAATGGCTGGGCTTCCACCACCTGCACCTGCGGTCCGCAGACCCCGCGGCGGCCCTCGACTGGTACGAGCACATCTTCGAAGGCGAGCGAGACAGCCTGAAGGGGCGCATCGCGGGCCTGCGCTACGGCACCGTCTGGCTGCTCATCTCCCGGGAGGAGGGCGAGCTGGCCCCGACCGAGGGCCGCGCCTTCGACCACCTCGGCTGGCAGTTCCCCGACCTGCGCGCGGCCGCCGAGGCGATCAGAGGCAAGGGCGTCGAGTTCGACATCGAGCCGCGACCCTTCACCAACCCCCTCGGCGAGGACATGCTGATCTCGTTCGTCACCGGTCCGGACGGCGTGAGAATCGAGATCGTCCAGCCGCAGGCGTAGCGCCGCCGACGATCGGCAATCGCAACCGGGCCCCGCACCGTCCCACACGCGGGCCCCGGTCGCCGGGCGGGTCGACCACCGTCGATGTCCGCCCGGTCGACAGCACGGCGTCGTCGAGCCGATAGCCGGGGCGGTGAACGGATCGCTATGTAAAATGCGTGTAAACTATCGAAAACAGAGAACAAAACAGGAAGGAATCGCGCGGCCAGGGATGCCCGCAGCACGGGGGAGGACACGATGACGAGGTCTGCACACCGAGCGAACACCCGGCCGTCAGGCCCCCGCGGGGGGCGTCCCTGTGTGGCTCCAACCATCTGTCGCGAGTACCCGGGAGCGTTCCGGGCCGGGTTGGCGGCCCTGGGCGTGATGCTGTTCCTGCTCACGGCATCCGTCGCATCCGGCCAGGGACGCCAGACTGGCAGCGTGCGCGGCGCCGTGTTGGACGCGCAGGGCTTCGTGCTCCCGGGCGTCACCGTCACCGTCAGTTCGCCCGCTCTGCAAGGCGTGCGCACCGTGGTCAGCGACGTCAACGGCAACTACCGGATCGTCGCGCTGCCGCCCGGCAACTACACCGTGGTCTTCGAGATCCCCGGCTTCGAGTCCGTCCAGGAGACCGCCACGGTGCCCCTTGGCGGCGAGATCGGCGTCAACGTGGCGCTGGCCCCGGCGGGGGTCACGGAGGCCATTCAGGTCATCGCGGTCGTGCCGACGCCCATCGAGACCACTGAGACCAGTTCCAACACGACCGCCGAGGAAGTCAACGCGCTGCCCGTCGGCCGGACCCCGTTCGCCATCGCCGAACTGCAACCGGGGCTGACCGACAACACGCCGAACGCCGGCCAGGTCACGATCAACGGCTCGTTCGCCTACGACAACATCTTCCTCGTCGACGGTGTCGACGTGAACGACAACCTCTTCGGCACCGCGAACAACCTCTACATCGAGGACGCCGTCCAGGAAACGCAGGTGCTGACGTCGGGCATCTCCGCAGAGTACGGCCGCTTCTCGGGCGGCGTCATCAACGTGATCACGCGCAGCGGCGGCAACGATTTCTCCGGCAGCTACCGACTCAACCTGTACAAGCCTTCGTGGACGTCGATCACGCCGTTCGAGCGGGACGAGGGCGACGGCGAGCCCCGCGAGGGAAACCTCGGAGACAACCTGATTCACGAGGGGACCTTCGGCGGCCCAATCGTCAGGGACAACCTCTGGTTCTTCTATTCGGGGCGGCGCAGCAGTCGGGAATCCTCGGAGACGTTCAGCGACACGGCCATCAGCTACACGGAGACGAGCACGAACGACCGCAACCAGATCAAGCTGACCGGCACCCTCGCGCCGGGCCACACGCTGTCCGGCAGCTACATGCTGAACCAGACCGAGCGGGTCAACCCCACGTTCGGGTTCAGCATCGTTCCGAGCACGATCTCGGCGGGGCGTCGTCCGAACGACCTGATGGTCGCGACCTATCGCGGATCGCTCAGCTCGGATATCGCCGCCGAGGTGCAGTACTCGCAGAAGCGGTTCGGGTTCCGCGACTCGGGGGGCCTGTCGACCGACATCTTCGACTCGCCGTTCCTCACGCGCACGCTGTCGTTCGGGCACTACAACGCGCCGTACTTCGACGCCACCGATCCCGAGGACCGCAACAACCAGCAGTTCACGGGCAACGTGACGTGGTTCGCGTCTACGCCGAGTTTCGGCACGCACAGCGTGAAGGCCGGCTTCGAGCGGTACACGTCGACGCGGACGGGGGGCAATTCCCAGACCTCGACGGGTTACGTGTTCTACACCGACTACGTGGTGGACGCAGGCGGCGCCCCGGTGCTGGACGCCGATCAGCAACTGACACCCGTGTTCGTGCCCTTCGGCGCGGGGGCGTTTTCCGTCATCCAGAACTGGCTGCCGGTGCGCGGCGCGAGGATCGACATCAGCACGACGTCGTTCTTCGTCAACGACAACTGGACGCTGGGCGACCATCTCTCCTTCAACCTGGGCGTGCGCGGCGAGACCGTAGACAGCGAGGCGACGGGCGGCATCACGACCGTCGACACGAGCTCGATCGTGCCGCGCCTCGGCATGGCATACGATCCGCGCGGCGACGGCCGCTTCACGATCCAGAGCACGTACAGCCATTACGCCGGCAAGTACAGCGAGACGCAGTTCGCCGAGACCACCAACGTCGGCAACCCGGATGTCCTGCTCGGCATCTACCTGGGACCGCCCGGACAGGGCCGCGACTTCGCGCCCGGTTTCAATCCCGACAACTACTTGACGGTCGACGGGGGATTCGCGACGCAGAACGTCTTCAGCGATGCGAACCTCAAGTCGCCCGTGACCAAGGAGTTCACGCTGTCGGCGGGCGCCACCCTCGGCAACGACGGGTACTTCAAGGCCACGTACATCCGCCGCCGGGCGAGCAACTTCATCGAGGACTTCATCGACCTGTCGACGGGCTTCACCGAGGTGATGCACGAAGGCCAGAGCTTCGGTGAGTTCGACAACCAGGTCTTCCGGAACACGAACGCGCTGCAACGCAACTATGACGCGCTGCAGTTCGACGGCACCTACCGGCCGTGGCGCGACCTGCAGCTCGACGGCAGCTACACGCTGCAGATCAAGAACGAGGGCAACTTCGAGGGCGAGGGCACCAACCAGCCCGGGGTTCCGTCGATCGCCTTCGACTACCCGGAGATCTTCGACCCCGATCGGCACTATCCGTACGGCCGCCTGAACGACTTCCAGCGCCACAAGATACGCCTCTGGGGCATCTACAACCTCGGTCTCGGTCGCGCCGGCGGGGTCGATCTCGGCGGCATCTGGCGCTACAACTCCGGGCTCACGTACAGTCTCGTGGCCGGCGGCCTGTCCCTCACGGCGGAGCAGGAGGCGATTCTCGCGCCGCTGAGTTACGCCAGCCCACCGACCTCCCAGGGCATCTACTTCAGGGGGCGCGGGAGCGAGAACTTCGCGGGCTACGGCCTGTTCGACCTGTCCGTGCAGTACCAGATTCCCGTGTGGCGCGAGGCCAGGCCGTACCTGAAGTTCGAGCTCTACAACGTCTTCGACAACGACAAGCTCGTCTTCTGGGACACGACGGTGGAGGCCATCCAGGACGGGCCGGTCGACGCCTTGGGTCTTCCGACCACCTACGAGGAAGGCCCCCGGTTCCGCGAGGGGACGTCGGTCGGCCACTACCCGCCGTATCTCCCGGGCGTGGACGGTGGGCGCACGTATCGGATGGCGCTCGGCTTCCGCTGGTAGTACGCGCCTCGAACCCGCTGGCCGCCGTCTCTGCCGGTCGGGCCGCCGGCGCGCCCAGCGCCATGTGCGACGGACCTGCGCGAGTCTGGCTGGGAGTCTGCGCCGTAGAACGGCGAGGGCTACTGCAGGGGTTGGTTGGCCGCCCAGCGGAGCCGAATGCGACCATGGGCCGGCCAAGTCACCGATGCCCGGCCGCGGGCCGCCCTCCGGGCCCCACGCGGAGGGTGCCGCGGTCGCACCGACCTGCCGTCATTGGCCGGCCGGCGGTTCGCCCGGGCTGGGCGGCGCGGCGCCGGGAGCCGTGGGCCGGACGACCGCCACGTCGGGCTGCAGCTCGATCGTCTCGCCCCGGTGGCCGATGACGAGCGGCTCTTCGCCCCTCAGCAGGTAGGTCGCCGACGCCGGCGTCAGCTCCACCTCCAGCCGCCGGCCGCGGACCTGGAGCGGGAAGCGGAGGCTCTCGAACTGCGCAGGCACCTGCGGCGAGAACGTGAGCTGCCCGCCGTTGTCCCGCATGCCCGCGAAGCCGTAGATGAGGGTCATCCAGAACCCGCCCATCGAGGCGATGTGGCAGCCGTCCTGCACGTTGCCGGGCACGTTGGCGAGATCCGTGAACCCGGCGTCGAGGGAGTAGTTGAACGCCTTCTCGGCCTCGCCGACCTCGGCCGCCACGATGCTCTCGATCGAGCAGGAGAGCGACGAGTCGCGCGTGGTCAGCGGGTCGTAGTACATGAAGTTGCGGCGCTTCTGCCCGAGCGAGAATTCCTGTCCGAGGAGGAACATGGCGAGGACGACGTCCGCCTGCTTGACGACGCGGTGGCGGTAGATGACGAGCGGGTGGTAGTGCAGCAGGAGGGGGTACTTCTCGCGCGGGGTGCGCTCGAAGTCCCAGTCCTCCTTGTCGTTGAACGAGTCGTCCTGCAGGTGGACCCGGTCGCGCTCGTCGAAGGGCAGGTACATCCGGTCGGCCGCGAGTTGCCACGCGTCGATCTCTGCGGGGTCGAGGTCGGTGGCGCGCACGAGCATCCTGAAGCGCGGCATGTCGTTCGCGCGCATCGACCGGATCGTCTCGGCCGCGTACCCGAGGTTCTCGCGCGCCATCAGGTTGGTGTAGAGGTTGTTGTTGACGACGGCGTTGTACTCGTCCGGCCCGGTGACGCCGTGGATGCGGAACCTGCCGTCGTGACGGTCGAAGAAGCCCAGGTCGACCCAGAGGCGCGCGGTCTCGACGAGGATCTCGGCCCCGACCTCGGCGAGGAACCGCGTGTCGCCGGTCACCTCCACGTACTTGCGCAGGGCGTACACGATGTCGGCGTTGATGTGGTACTGCGCGGTCCCCGCCGCGTAGTACGCCGACGCCTCGTTGCCGTCGATGGTCCGCCACGGGAAGAGTGCGCCGCGCTGGTTCATCTCTCGCGCGCGCCGCCGCGCGTCGTCCAGGTGCCGGTGGCGCAGGCGAAGCAGGTTCTGCGCGATGCGCGGGGTCGTGTAGACGAGGAACGGCAGCAGGTAGATCTCGGTGTCCCAGAAGTAGTGGCCCTCGTAGCCGGGGCCGGTCAGCCCCTTGGCCGGCACCCCGACCCCCTCGGCCCGCGCCGTCGCCTGACAGATGTGGAACAGGTTGAAGCGAATCGTCTGCTGCCACGCCGGCGGTCCCTTCACGACGACGTCGCTGCGGTGCCAGAAGTCGGAGAGGAACTGCCGCTGGCTGTCGATCAGGTCCGAGAAGCCGCGCCGCACGGCCCGGTTCAACAGCCGGTCGGCCCGCTCGCAGAGCTCGTGGGCCTGGGGGCGCCGCGACGAGTGGTAGGTGATGTACTTGACGAGGCGGATGCGCGCGCCCACCTTGCCGTCGATCGAGAAGTCGATGCGTCCTTCCGGTCCGTCCGATCGCACGTCGGTCTTGTAGTCGCAGTCGGTCCGCAGCTCGTGGTCGATGGCGCACGACAGGGTCATGCCGCCCGACCGGGTGCGGTACCCGACCACGATGCGGCGGTCGGCGGCGCGGCTCGCCTGCGGCTCGATGACCTCGCACCCGAACTGCTTGATGCGGGGGTCTCCGTCGGCGCCGGTCGACTGCCCGCTCGCCGCGATCTCCGAGACGATGACGACGGGGGCGTCGTAGGCCAGCAGGGTCACCTCGTAGGCGATCGCCGCGAGGTGCCGGTGCTCGAGCGAGACGAGCCGGCGCGAGCGTATCGAGACGCGCTGGCCCGACGAGTGAGCCCAGACGAGGGTGCGGTCGAGGGTCCCCGCGCGCATGTCGAGCGTGCGCTCGTAGCGGTCGAGGGTCGCCGTCGGCAGGAAGAACGGCTCGTCGTCGACGTACAGGCGGATGATCTTGGCGTCCGGCACGTCGACGATGGTCTGTCCGAGCTTCGCGAAGCCGTACGCCTCTTCGCCGTAGACGATGGGCCAGGTCTCGTGGAAGCCGTTGACATAGGTGCCGTTGTGGGCCACCGGCTGGCCCTCGTCGCAGGTGCCGCGCATGCCGAGGTAGCCGTTGGCGGTGGTGAAGAGCGACTCCGACGCCCCGACGCGGCGGGGATCGAAGCGCGTCTCGACGAGCCGCCATTCGTCGGCGGGATAGATGTCGCGGGGGAGATCGGCGTGGTAGCGGTCGTCCATCAGCCGGGTTCCTCGCTGGCCGCGGCGGCGGGCTTCGCCTCGTCCGGCAGCGTGTCGGCGAGGTCGGTCACCACGAGGTCGGCGCCGGCTCGCGCGAGATCGCCGGGGGCGCCGGTGCGGTCGATGCCGACCACCAGGGCGAATCCGCCGGCCCGACCGGCGGCGACGCCGGCGATCGCGTCTTCGACCACCACGGCGTGCGACGGGGCGACCCCCAGCGTCCGCGCCGCATGCAGGAACGTGTCGGGGGCCGGCTTTCCGGCCAGGCCCCGCCGCTCGGCGACGACGCCGTCCACCTGCAGCTCGAAGAGGCCGGCGATGCCGGCGGCGTCCAGGATTGCCGCGCAGTTCCGGCTCGACGAGACGACGGCCCTGCGCACCCCGTGCCGCCGCAGGTGGCGCACCACCTCGACGGTGCCGGGAATGGTGACCACCCCCTCGCTCGCCAGTGCTTCGTGGAACAAGGTCTGCTTGCGGTTCCCGAGGCCGCAGACCGTCTCGCGGCCCGGCGGGTCGCCGGGTGCCCCGTCGGGGACGGCGATGCCGCGTGAAGCCAGAAAAGCGCGCACCCCGTCGTAGCGCGGACGGCCGTCGACGAACTGCACATAGTCGCGGGGCTCGAAGCGACGGAACGGTTCGCCGCGAGCGGCCGCGCGCCGCGCCAGGTAGTCGTCGAAGAGCCGGGTCCACGTCGCGGCGTGCAGGCGCGCGGTGGCGGTCAACACCCCGTCGAGATCGAACAGGACCGCCTCGTAGCCGGCCCACTCGACCCCGGGCGCCGGGGGCGCGGGTTCAGGCACCGGCGACCGCCACGCCGACCGGACACCGCACGCCGGTTCCCCCGAGCCCGCAATAGCCCCCGGGGTTCTTCGCGAGGTACTGCTGGTGGTAGTCCTCGGCATGGTAGAAGGGCGGCGCGTCGCGGATCTCGGTGGTGATGGAGCCGAAGCCGGCCGCCGTCAGGCGCGCCTGATAGACGTCGCGCGAGGCGCAGGCGGCGCGCTGCTGCCCGGCGTCGGCCGTGTAGATGGCCGAGCGGTACTGCGTGCCGACGTCGTTGCCCTGCCGCATGCCCTGGGTCGGGTCGTGGCCTTCCCAGAAGGCCTGGAGGAGCCGCTCGAACGGGCTCGCGGCGGGATCGGCGACCACCAGCACCACCTCGGTGTGGCCGGTCCCGCCACTGCACACCTCGCGATAGGTCGGGTTCCTCGTGAACCCGCCGGCGTAGCCGACGGCGGTCGTGTAGACGCCCTCGAGCTGCCAGAACCCGCGCTCCGCGCCCCAGAAGCAGCCCATGCCGAACACCGCCTGCGTCATCCCGTCGGGGAACGGCGGCGCGATGGGGTGGCCGTTGACGAAGTGCCCGCCGGTCACGGGCATCGGCTCGTCCCGGCCGGGCAGGGCCTCCTCGGCCGTGGGCATCCGCAGGCTGGCGGGGTTGGCGAACAGCATCGGCGGCTCCTGGACAAGTCCCGTTCGGGGTGACAGGCGGCGGGACGGACCGCGGCGGGCGCGCCCGCTCCCATTCCGTCGTAGTGTAGCGCACCGAATCCCGGTGCGGGTGTCAACCGGTCGGATTCCCCGGCCCTCACTTCCCGTGCGTGGAGAACGTCGCGCGCATGACACGCGGCGCACGCGGGTGCGCCGGGCCTCCCGTGCGTCGAGAACGTCGCGCGGGCGGCCAGACCGGGTGCAGGTCAGGAAGTGGAAGGCATGCCTCAAGATGATGAGACGCGTGCCGGCCCGTGGGCGCCGACCGAACCGCCGCGCCGACCGACGCGGTGGTTCGGCGCGACGAATCCGACGGGCGCCGGCGGGAGGGCGCGACCGGCGTCATCCGTCCGGTTGCGGGTATCATGCCGTCCATGGACTCTGTCGCACTCCTCCCGGACGATGCCAGCGATCGGAAGCTGGCCGCCAACGTCCATCCGCCCCACTGGCGCAATCCGACGCCGGCCGACCGCTACAACCTCGTCGTCGTCGGGGCGGGGACGGCGGGGCTGGTGACGGCGGCGGTCGCGGCCGGTCTCGGCGCCCGCGTGGCCCTCGTCGAGCGGCATCTCATGGGCGGCGACTGCCTCAACGTCGGGTGTGTTCCTTCCAAGGGGGTCATCCGGGCGGCGCGGGTGTGGGCGTCGGCGCGGGACGGGGCGGCGTTCGGCCTGTCCTTCCCGGGCGAGGTGGAACGCGATTTCGGCGCGGCGATGGCCCGCATGCGGCGGCTGCGGGCGGAAATCAGCCACGTCGATTCGGCCGAGCGTTTCGCGGGGCTCGGCGTCGACGTCTTCATCGGCGAGGCCCGGTTCACGGGACCGGACGCCGTCGCGGTGGGTGATGCGACCCTGCGGTTCGCACGCGCCGCCGTGTGTACGGGGGCGCGGGCCGCCGCACCGCCGATTCCCGGGCTGGCCGAAGCCGGCTACCTCGACAACGAGTCGGTCTTCTCCCTCACCGAGCTTCCGCCGCGGCTGGCCGTCATCGGCTCGGGGCCCATCGGCTGCGAGCTCGCGCAGGCGTTCGCCCGCTTCGGCAGCGAGGTCACGGTGATCGAACGGGCCGGCCGCATCCTGCCCCGCGAGGACGCGGACGCGGCCGCCGTCGTGCAGGCGCGCATGGAGCACGACGGCGTGCGGTTCGTCTTCGGCGCCGCGATCACCGGGGTCGAGCGTTCATCGGCGGGGGCGGACGGCGGGAAGCGGATCGGCTGGACGGTCGGCGCCGAGCCGCACGACGTCACCGTCGACGAGATCCTCGTCGGCGTCGGGCGGGCGCCCAACATCGAGGGCGTGGGACTCGAGGCGGCCGGCGTTGCCTGCGACCGGAACGGCGTGACCGTCGACGCCCACCTGAGGACCACCAACCCCCGCATCTATGCGGCGGGCGACGTCTGCTCGCGGTTCAAGTTCACCCACGCGGCCGACGCCATGGCCCAGATCGTCATACAGAACGCCTTGTTCCCGCATCCGTTCGGGTTGGGTAAGGCATCGACCGAGTCGCTCGTCATCCCGTGGTGCACCTATACCGAGCCCGAGATCGCCCACGTGGGCCTGTACGAGGCCGATGCGCGGGCGAAGGGCATCGCAGTCGAGACCTTCACACAGCCGCTCGCGGACGTCGATCGCGCGGTGCTCGATGGCGAGGACGCCGGCTTCGCCCGGGTTCACGTCCGGAAGGGGACCGACCGCATCGTCGGCGCCACCGTTGTGGCCGCCGACGCCGGCAACCTGATCAGCGAGGTGACGGTGGCGATGAAGGCGGGCGCCGGCCTCGGCGTCATCGGCTCCGCCATCCACCCCTATCCCACCCAGGCCGAGGCCTGGCGCAAGGCCGCCAACCAACTGCGGAAGGCGCGGTTCAGCGACCGCCAGCGGGCGATCCTCAAGCGGCTGTTCGCGTGGCGGCGGTAGGAGTCTGGCCGGGCCGTGGAACCGCGCATCGTCGTCAACCCGACTCCCGGGCGAGCAACGCCTCGACCTCGTCCGGCTTCGGGCTCGCCTCGCGGGCGCCGAGGCCGCGGCACTTCAGCGCGGCCGCGGCGTTCGCGTAGCGCAGCACGTCCCCGACCTCGGCCTCGTCGCCGCCCCGCAGCCAGCCGGAGATGAAGCCGCCGCGGAAGACGTCGCCGGCGCCGGTGGTATCGACGACCGGCCCCGGGAACGCGGCCGTCCTCACCTCGACATCGCCGACGAGGGCCAGGCTGCCTTCCGCGCCCAGCGTCATGCAGACCAGCGCCGGGCGGTAGGCGTCGCGGATCGCCCGCAGAGCCGCCCCCGGTTCGTCCTTGCCGGTCAGCGCGGCCGGGAAGTCCTGCGCCGTGACGATCACGTCGATCTCGGCCAGCAGCGCGTCGATGCCGTCCCGGACGTGCTCCACGTCGACCACGGTCCGGATGCCGGCGCGGCGCGCCGTGCGTGCCGCCGTCGCCGCCGTCGCCGTCTCGTGACAGTCGACGAGCAGCACGCGGCCCGCGCAGACGGCCGCCGGGTCGACGTCGTCGGGGCGCAGCTTCAGTCCCGGGTCGCGAGTCCAGAGCACCGTGCGTTCGCCGGTTCCCTCGTCGACGAGAATCACCGACATCCCGTTCCGCGTGTCGGGGGCCACGCGGCACGCACTGACGTCGACCCCTTCGGCGGCGAGGCTCGCCCGGCCGCGTCGTCCGTTGTCGTCGTCGCCGAAGCACCCGACGTAGCGCGCACGCCAGCCGAGCCGCGCGCACGCCACCATGGCGCTCGCCGCCTGGCCTCCCGGCGAGTACGCGTGCCGCCGGATCGGCTGCTTGGAGTCCGGTGTCGGAAAGCGCTCGACCACGACCAGCAGGTCGGTCATGTTCAGGCCGAACCCCACCACGTCGAAGCGCCGCCCGGCCGCCGGCGGGAGTCCGATCGGCATCCGCATGCCGGGATCGTAATCCCATCGCCAGGGAGCCGGTGGCCAGTAGTCAGGCGCGCCCGTACCGGTTCGAGGAGCAGCCCGTGCCGGAGACCGGTCTCGCCGCTCTCGAACCCCGGCGCCGCCGCCCGTTTCACGCGTCGGTCACGAGGCGATAGCTCGTGTTGCGTCCGCCGCCGGGATTGCGCGCGAGAAGGCCGCGGTCGACCAGGGCCCTGATGTCCCGCAGCGCCGTATCCGCGGAGCACTTGGCGAGCCTGGCCCACTTCGACGTGGTCAGCTTCCCCTCGAAGCCGTCGAGGACGCGGTTCAGGACGCGTCGCTGCCGTTCGTGGAGAGCGAGGCCGGCCGCGCGTTCCCAGATCCGTGCTTTCGCCAGCACGGGGGCCAGCGCGGTCCCCGCCGCATCAATCGACCGGCCGAGGCAGGCGAGAAACCACGTCATCCAGTCGGTCACGTCGGTCGTGCCGCGCTGCGTGCGTTCCAGAACATCGTAATAGGCGGCGCGCTCGGCCCGTATCTGCGACGACATGCTGTAGAAGCGCTGGGGGCTTCCCTCTGAACGGGCCAGGGCCATGTCGGCGACGGCGCGGGCGATGCGACCGTTCCCGTCCTCGAATGGGTGGACGGTCACGAACCAGAGGTGAACCAGGCCGGCCCTCAGCACCGGATCGACCGCCGGCGGCGTCTCGAACCATTGCAGGAACGCTTGCATCTCTGCGTCGACCCGCGCCGCCGTCGGCGCCTCGAAATGCACCCGCTCGCGGCCGAGCGGACCGGAGACCACCTGCATCGGGTCGGTGTGGGGTTGCCGCCACCGGCCGACTGCGATTCGGCGCATGCCGCTCCGCCCGGTCGGGAACAGCGACGCGTGCCAGTCGTGCAGCCGCTCTGCCGTGAGCGGCCGGTCGTAGCGCCGGGTCGCGTCGAGCATCATCTCGACGACGCCCTCGACGTCGCGATCCGCGGGCGTGACGCCACCGGCAGCCATGCCCAGTCGCCGCGCGACCGAAGAGCGGACCTCCGCCGCATTGAGCTTCTCGCCCTCGATGTCGCTGCTCTTCACCACGTCGTCGACCAGCGTGCCGAGAACCGCCTCGCGCCGCAGATCGAAGCCGAGGGCTTCCATGCGGCCGAGGAGGCGTCCTTGACGGTGCCTGACGTCGGCCAGCGCGTCGGCGAGCGCCTCCGGCCTCCAGTGGAGCCGGGGCCAGTCGGGCTGTTCGTGGATGTAGATTCTCCGCACGATTCGCGGAGATTGTAGCAGCGATTCACCGCACGTCCGCCGCGGTGTCGGGCGCGCACACGCGTCGAGGTGACGGGTGACGCTGGTCAGCTTTGTCCCCGAAACTCGTGTAGAATGGCCGTGTTCATAGCCATGATGAATGGGGAATTGTGTCCGAAGTTTCCGTTGCCCAAGCTCGAAACACGCTCACCCGACTGATTCACAAGGCCGAGGACGGGGAACCCGTGTGCATCACGCGACGCGGCAAACCGGTTGCCGTCCTGGTCTCCATGGATGAGTACGGACGCCTGGAATCGGCGTCCGCCGGGCGCGATTTTTGGCAGGCGATTACGGACTGGCGCGCGCAGGAGAGTTTCGACTGGCCGGAACTCACGCGGGACGAAGTGGATGGCTGGCGTGACCGGCGTCCGCCCCGGGAGCCCGCATGGCCAGACTGAGGTTCCTGCTCGATTCCAACATCCTCTCCGAACCCGCCCGTCGGCGCCCTGATTCCCGCGTCCAGTCCCGTCTGGACGCACACAAGCACGAAGTGTGTACAGCGGCTCCGATTCTCCACGAGCTTCAATACGGATTGGCCCGAATGCCAGACGGCGTACGCAAGCAGCGCTTGGCCCGCTATCTCAAGCGGGTACTGCTTCTGGAGATCCTGCCGTACGATCGCGACGCCGCACGATGGCACGCCGAAGAGCGCGCACGATTGACCCGTCGCGGGCGGACGCCTCCCTTCGTGGATGGCCAGATCGCCGCGGTTGCAGCGACCAACGGCTTGACGCTGGTAACCGGCAACACAGGTGATTTCGACGACTTCACGAATCTGAGCGTGGAGAACTGGTTCGCCTGAGTGCCCCACGTTGGTCATCTGAGACATCAGACTGCGAAGAGAGGACAGGACCCATGACGCAGCTCACCAGAAGGAGCAGAAACCACATCTGGAGACAGATGGTCGTCACCATCACGGTCACAGTGGTGCTGGCCGCCGCGCAGGCCACGACGGCGCAACCGCGACTGACCGCAGACGACATCGAGCGAATCGCCCAAACCGTCGTCCGCATCACCGCCCTGCGGAACGGAGAATCCATCGGGACGGGCTCAGGAACAGTCTTCTCGTCCACCGGCCTGATCGTGACCAACAGGCACGTCATCGAGAACTCCGACGACTGGGAAATCGCGCTGCTCGAGAACATCAACGAACGCCCGGTGCCACGGTACCGCGCGAGCCTCGGAGGCTACTCAGAAGAAGTCGACTTCGCGGTGCTGAGAATCGATCGCTCGGCCGACGGACGACCGCTCATCAGCACGACCCTAGGATGGTCGGAATTCCCTCCTCAGCCATGACCGAAGCCACCGGAGGCCGACTCGGGGTCATCGTCACGCTAGACGCGCTAGCCAGAACGACGAGCGCCGGACTCGAGACCGAGCTCAGAAACAGCAACAACTCACTCGTCGACCCTTCCGCCGAAGCGCTCTACGGTACGCTGCTTGTCCAACCAGGTGCAAGGCCTGAAGGCCACGCAGCCAGCGGGATCGCGGGCGGGCCGATCGACGTCGGCAACGTCATCGACGGTTGCAACGGATGGATCTCAACGAGACCTGACTACCGCACCCAATGGACGGGAGGTACCGAGTCTCTCGGAATCGCTTTCGCAGCCGATGAAGACACCGAAAACACCACCGACACCACTCTGACCGTCCGAACACCGAACGGCCACTGGTTCTGCGACGACGACAGCGCAGACGGTCTCGATCCGTTCGTCTTCATCGAGAACCCGGCGCCCGGTGACTACACCGTCTGGGCGGGGTCGTACGAAGAAGACGCGTACATCGAAGGAACACTCTTCGTTCTCGATTCCGGAAGCCTCGAAGCAGAGAATCCAGCACGGCGAGACGCCGCTCCTAACAGCCCGTGGACGAAGTCGGTTCGCTGAGCGGGCCTGTTCAAGCAGCTTGGGGACGAGCGGCTGAGCCCCAGGGGGCGACCGGAGCCCATTTGGCCCTCCAGAGGCCGTTCAGACGCCCCCAGAGGCCCATGAGGCGTTCGATCAGCCCGAGAATCGCCGAAAGAGCCCGCCCCTGCAGGCTCCGGGGCGTACCGACGCCCGTCAGGCGGCGCAGCAACAGACCCAGGTTGCAGCCCGCCGCCTGGACCAGCACCCGCTTGCGGACATTCTCATGGCCGCGCACCCACACCCGACGCAGACCCCCGGTCTCATACTGGTGAGCGAAAGGCCGCTCCACCAGTTCCCCCCGGCAGCGTTGGAGACGACGGCCCCGGTCCCCGCGAATACGCCGACGATTCCCATACAGCGCCGACTGCGCAGCACGCTTCTCCGGCGGCGTCTCACCCGTCTTCTTGTCCTGCCAGACGCGCCGACCACGCGCCGGCTCCGCGATGTAGCTGCGTACACCAAGGTCGTCGAGCGCCACCAGCGTCGCGTCGCTGTGATACCCCTTGTCGGCCACCACCTCTTCGACGCCCTCACCGTCAGGCTGAACCGCCTCCACCTGCTCCGCCGCCTTCGTCAGCGTCTCCGGCAGCGTCGCCGTATCACCCTCCGACGCGTCCTGAACCGTCACCGACAGGAGCGCTCCCGTCTCCAGGTCGACACCGTGCTCCGCCTTGTGGGCCAGATGCGTCCGACCGTCCTTCATCTTCGCGATCTTCGCGTCCGGGTCCTGCGGAGACGTCCACTCTTCATTCGACGTCTTCCGGCCCTTCCGCGAACGGTCGAAACGCGCCAACTCCGCCCGCGTCGGCGTCGCAATGCCAGATGCCTCCGCCAGCCCCCGCACGAACGCGTCGTACGAGTCCCCCGTATCCCGACGCTCGATGCTCCGCATCGCCGCGTTCGCTTCCAGCGTCGTCGCGTCCACCCCGATCGTCTTCCCCTTCACCAGACCCGCTTCCGACAACCGCTCCAGCACCCACGTGAACACCGCCGCGTGCGTCTCCACGTCGATCAGACGCCGAGTCCGTGACAGCGTCGAGTGGTTCGGCGTCGCCTCCGTCACGTCCAGATCCAGGAAAGCCCGCAGGCTCAGCGAATCCGCGACCCGCCACGCAATCGCGCGCTCCGATGACAGACCCTCGAAATACCCGATGAACAGAAGCCGGAAATACCGCCCGGGTCGCAGACTCGGACGACCCATTCGCTCCGCGTAGAAGACCGCACACAACCCCTCCACGAAAGCGTCGAACCTGGATTTCTCCAGAATCCGATTCAGCCGCTCGAAGAAGGGATGCCCCGCACTCTTGGGAAGGTCCTCTGCCGTCACCCACATCGGTGGCGCCGGTCGAGCCGCCGGCCTCTTGCCCATCGCCATGCTGTGAAGTCTACGACACTACAACCACTCAGATCGACCCGATCGGCCCGAATTTGCCGACTTTTTCCACGGGCTGCCAACCCCCACCGGTCCGTGAACCAGGCGTTGACGCCCGCGTCCAGAGAGTACAGGCGCTCGTCGAGAGCCATCCCTCCTACGCCGCTGAACACTTCCACCCGGAAACCGCCATCGCCCTGTGCATCCGCCGTGGATGCGCCGGTGACGAAAGTCAACACCGCGGCGGCGATAAACCCCGAGCGAAGTCCGCCGCCGCATCGCGAGCGGACACGGAGCCGACGCGCTGGCGGAGGGAGTGGGTTCATGGGTGTTCGCTGAGCGGACTCCGCGAAGCAACACGGTCAGGGGGCAAAGATGAGGCCAACCCGGCGGCCACCGCGGCCGCGACCTCGTCGGCGCTCCAGGCCCCCTCGGGTCCGATGGCCAGGGTCACGGCGGCCGGCCGGGGTTCCCGGGCCAAGGCCGCAGTTCGCCCGCGCCGTCGGCGGCGACGCCAAGTCGATGAGCAGGAGCCGCCGGCCCCCGGTCCGAGGTCGCGGTTGGCGGCGGACCTCCAGAAACAGCTTGGCCGCCAGAACGCGGGCCGCCCGGTGGTCGGAACCGTTGCCGACTATATGCGTCGCGGGTCACCGTGGCGCCATGACCGCAACCGGCGTGCCGTGGGCCAGCGTGAAGTTGCCGTCGATGACGACCGGCTCGCCGTCTTCGACACCGTGCAGCGCCGCAGAGTCGGGCAGGATCTCCGTTTCTATCCCGTTGGTCTCTCCAAGCTGGACGTACTCCCATGCCGCGACGCCGTCGCGCACCACCATGACGAGCGGTCGGTCATCGCTGTAGAGCACGGCAGCGCTGGGCACGATGAGCCGGTCCGGAAGCCGCACGCCCTCCATTGTGACGCGCACGTGCGAGCCGGACAGCAGGCGCGGCCGGCCTTGCTCGACCGACAACACGATCGTCCCGACGCGACGGGCGGCGTCGACGAGCGGCACGATCCGCAGGATGCGGGCCGCGAGCCGCCGATCGAGGTCAGCCACTGGCTGCACCGTCGCGCGAGCGCCAGGCCGAAGGCCGACCAGGTCGGTCTCGAGCACTTCGGCGCGGATTTCCACCTCGTCGACGTCGACGAGGGTCATCGTGATGTCCCCGGCAGCGACAACTTGGCCAACTTGCACGTTCACGTCTGCTAGTATGCCAGCAAACGGCGCGCGGACCTCGCATCGGGCGATATGCAGCTCCGCCTCCTCGACCGCGACCTCCGCCGCCGACAGCCCGACATCCGCCCGGATCGACTGGTCGCGCTGTTCGGGGTTGCCCAATACGCCGAGATCATGCGCGCGGCGGGCCGCATCCAGGTCGCGCCGCGAGATCAAGCCGCGCGCGAACTGCTGCTCCACCGCCGCGAGATCGGTCGCCGACAGGCTGTTCCCCCGCCAAATGCCGCCCGAGATCTGCCCGTCTATCCGGCCCAGCTCTCGAGCCGCGTACTGCAAGAGGGCGCGCTGCCGGTCGGCTCTGGCACGCCGCAGACCCAGCTCCGCGTCCCGGCAATCGAAGCGGATCAGCACGTCGCCCGCCGCCACGCGCGCTCCTGCCGGTGAGGGCAATTCCAGCACGGCGCCGCCTGCCTCGCTCTGCAGGTCGAGCAGTCTGGTGGCGCGCACCTCGCCGTCGACGGTGACGTAGTGGACGAGATCGCCCCGACGGGCCGGCGCAACGGTCACGGGCACGGCTTCCCGATCCGCTGGCGAGATCTCCGCCTGTCGCGCGGCCTCGTCGGTCGACGATTCCACGGTCCCCGTTGAGCACCCTCCCACGCCGACGAGCACGGACACAGCCAGAACCGGACCGATGGGCTTCACCCTTGCGCTGTTCATGCAGCGTCCTTCGGTTCGCGTGCCATCATTCCCGCGACCAATCGCTTCGCCTGCTCGCCAGCCATGTACAGCGACGGCACGACGGCGATCACCAACACACTCGACGTCATCAGGCCGCCGATGGCCGAGCGCGCCAAATCCGACCACTGGTCGGTGTAGCCCAGGCCCGGTTGGCCCCACAGCATCGGGAGCAGTCCGAGCGCCGTGGTCGCCGATGTGAGCAGCACGGGTCGGATTCGGTCCAACGTGCCCTCGGTAGCCGCGGCCAGAGCCGTCATCCCGGCGCGTCGAAGCTGGCTGATTCGGTCGAGAAGCAACACCCCGTTGTTGTCGACGATCCCGACCAACAGGATCACGCCGATATAGCCGGAAGATGTGAAACTCGCCCCGGTCCAGACGTAGAGATAGCAGACGCCGACCAGCGCCAGCGGGATGGTCGCCAGCACGATGAGCGGGTGCCACAGGCTCTCGTATAGTACCGCCAGCACCATGAACATCACCAGCACGGCGCCAGCGAGCGCCCAGGCCAGCATGCGCGATTCATCCTCGGTTACCTCGTAGTCGTCGTCCCGACTGACGGCGAAACCGGGGGGCGGTCGGAACGCCTCCAACACCTGCCGTTCGTACTCCGCGGCCAGCCTGGGCGGCCCCTCGTAGTTCCACGAAACCGTCACCGTGTATTCCTGGTCCCGCCTGTCGATCCCGTCCGGCACATTCACTTCCCGCACGTCTACCAGGTCCGCGATGCGCACCGGCACGTCGTACCCCGCCGGGGCCGCCAGCCGCAGCAGCGAATCGACATCCTGCCGGTCGGAGCCGGCGATGGTGAACTCGGTGACGTCAGGCAGCCGTATGTCGGTATCGAACCACGACGTGCGCGGAGCACTGCGCGCGGTGGCGAGGGAAACGAAGTCCAGCACGTCCTGCGGGTCCGCCGCGAACTGATCGATGTCGGCGAACCGCGGAGCCACCAACAGCTCGCGCTGCGACAGGTCGTAGGTGCCCAGCCGCGTATTGCCTCGGGTGGACGTCGTTACCCGGTGCTCCGCCACGCGCGGGCTCAGGCTCGCCTGTTGGCCGATGGCTTCGGCCAACTCGACCGCGCGGGCCAAATGGTAGCCGCGCACGTGCAACCGGCTGTTGTGGAACTCCGGAACGCCGCGCCCGCCGATCCGCACCGGTTCTCCGAAACCGCTGACGCTGACCGACACTCGGGCCAGCGCCGCCGCCCGTTCCACGAGGCGCTGGCGCACCGCGTAGGGCACCCCCCGATCGAGTTGCCGCTGCGAGAACTCGACCTCCAGCCGCGCCCGCCGGCCCTCGATTTCAACCCAGACCTCGCCGGTGTCCTCCGCAGCGCCCCCGGACAGCACGTGGTCCTCCAGCGTGCGAATCACCTGATCGGTCCGCGCCGGGTCCGTGCCGTTCGGGGTTCGGAGCTCGACCAGCAGGCGCTCTTCGACCGGCGGCTCCAGGAACCGTCCGCGGGGCACGTCCCGCCAGAACCGCCATCCGCCGTGGATGCACAGCGCCGCCGCGACCAGCGGAGACACCCACCACCAGCGAGCGACCATCTCGACCGGACGTCGAAGACGCCTCGGCCTCTCCACTCCGGCCATCCCGGGCGCCGTGGCGGCAGGCAGCCAGCGCGCTCCCGCGGCCGGCACCATGAACCAGGACACGATCACCGAGGCCGCCAGCAGCGCAGTCAGAGTCAGAGCCAGCGGCGCGAACGTGACCTCCAGCCGACCCTCGAAGTAGATGAATGGCAAGAACACGCCAATCGTGGTCAACTGCGCGAAGAACAGCGGTCGCGCCACCTCCGCGGCCCCCTCCACGACGGCGCGCCGCGTCGAACCGCCCCGTTGCAGTCGCGTTGCGACGTTCTCGACAATCACCACCGCGTTGTCCACCAGCATGCCGAGCCCGAGCGCCATCGCGGCCAGCGTCAGTACATTGACCGACAGCCCGATCCGCGTCATGAACGAAAGGGTCAGGGCCGCGGTGGCTCCCGCCGTCAACAGCAACAGCAGCGGCGTCCGCCCGTTCCGGAACACCAGCAGCAGCGCCACTGACACGAACGCGACGATCCACAACAGTCGTCGACCGAGAGAGTGGAGTTCCGTCCGGATCTGGTCCGCAGCGTCGCGGGTAACGAAGAACCGCAGGTTGCCGGGCGCCACCGCCGTCCGCGTCGCCAGCAACTGCCTCACCTCGTCCGACAGCGCCAGAACATTGGCTCCCGGCGCTTGCTCCAGCACGAGAGCCAACCGTGGCTGACCCTGGTACCGATACTCACGATCCGGCGGCGCCGAGCGCCGTCGGACTTCCGCCACGTCATCGAGGCGGATGGGGCCGTCGACTCCGGCCAGCCTGAGGTCGCGCAGTGCATCCAGCATCTCCGGCGCGGCATCCGCCACGACGTCGAGCCGGCGTTCCGAGACATCGACGAAACCTGCGTGCCGCGGCCGCAGCACGTCGAGGACCGCGTTCTGCACGGTCGTGCGCGCCAGCCCGTACCGGCCCAGCCGCTCGGGATCGAGCACCACCGTCAGCAGCTCCCACCGCCCGCCGAGCAGGGTGACGCGCGCGATGCCCTCCACCGCGACGAGTCGGTTCTGCAATTCGTCGCGCACGACTCGCCGCAGAGCCTCCGGTGAGAGGGCGCCGACCAGGAAGACGGTCATGAACGCGTCCTGGCGAAGGTCGGGCGGGACATAGGGCGCCAACCGGGGAGCGCGGGCGCCCACCGGCCAGTCCCGCTCCAGGGCGCGCAGGGCGTCACGCAGGGCCAGCCGCCCGATATCGAGCCGGGCGTCCGCGTCGAAGAAGACCTCCACCACGGCCCGGCCCCGCTCCGTGCGCGACGCCACACCGCGCACGGCGTCGAGCCGCGAGGCCGCGGCTTCGACGCGCAAGGTCATCTGCGACTCCATGACCCGCGGCGCCGCGCCAGGCCACGTGAGCTCGATGTCCACGCGGGGGTACGACAGCTCAGGGACCAGCTCGATGGCGACCTGCGTGGCGTCGAAGACCGCCAGCACGCCCAGGGCCAGACAGGCCATGCCCACGGTCACGGGGTGACCCGACGCCCACCACATGAGGGGCCTGAGCATGACGAATCTGCCGGGGCACGGGAAAGCTACCCGCTCTTGGCTCCTCCGGCCAGCGCCAATCCAGCTTCCCCACACCCCCCCAACCGGCGCCACCGCGCCGCCGGGCGGTCACTGGGCCGCCGGAACTCTCGGCGTCGGCGTCCACGGTCCCCGATCTGACGGTGCGAAGGCCCGTTCGATGACCGTCAATTCGCCCTTCCAACGCCGCCGTCGGCGAGCCACCTGTCACGCAACTGCGGCAACGAGACGCGCCGAATGTCGAGCTGATCGACGTCCCGCCGGCGCCCCGCTTCTCCCCAATCCAGAAAATACAGGTACTCGCCGCTTCGTCCTATCGACAGGTCGGGCAGGCGGACGTCCGCCACCAGCGGATCTCCAGCCGACGAGAACAGGTTGAGAAACACGTCGAGTTGCATGACCTGTCCCAGCGTCCAGTCTTTCGTCGCATGCAGGCTGTGCACCACACCGAGCACATCGCTCCAAGCAAAGATGCCCTCCACAGCGCTGTTGGTCTCCCCCCAACGCATTTCCTGCGCCAACCCTGCGCCGAGGACCGCGCGGGCGCCGTCGCGCGCGAAACGCGGGGAGCGTACGTCGACAACGGTCACCACACCGCCTTCGAGGTCGAGAACCCGGGCGCTCGCGCCCGCGCCCTGCCCGACGAACCAGAACGAGGATCCGGCCTGCCGGAACCGATCGACGAAAGACACAAAACACGACGACTGGATCGCGTAACAGTCCTCTTCTATCGGCGCCGCAATGGGCCGTCCCTCGTCCCGACCCGACACCTTCCAGCCCAATCGCGTGCTCTCGTACATCCCGCCGCCGACGCGTACCGTCGTGATGTCACCGCCACCGGCCGGCCACAAACCTGGAACCCACAGGACTCCCTGGGCGGCCCCCGCGTGGCCCGCGCCGGGTTCGAACCCGGCGGGTCTCGGAACCGTGCGCAGGTAGTCGCCGGTCGTAAGCGAAAAGGCGAGAGCTCCCTTTATCGTGTCCACTACGTAGACTACGCCAGCTTCGCAATCAGCCGCCACGGAAGCCGCATGCTCCCATTCGCCGGGACCCTGGCCTCGCCCTCCGATTCGGCCGAGAACGCTGCCGCTCTCGAGGTCGACCCAATGGACCCGGTCACGATTCATCAAGTAGCCCACCTCGTCGCAGAACGCAGAGTCCTCGATGAAACCCGCGAACTCGCCCGGCGGCCACGTGACCGTCGCGACTAGCTCGGTATCGGCGGGTTGCCCATCCGCTGCAACCCGATAGTTGCGGGCCTGTCTCTCGCACGAGAGGACAACCGCCGAGACGGCTACCATGACCGAGACGCCAACGCACATGCGCACCGCTACTCTCCACTGAAGCGAAAAAGGCGGCCCCGAAACGAACGGCCAATCGATGCCGTCGCTACGGGGCCACCCTCCAGTCAACCGGCCGGTCCGGTCCGAAGTTGGATCCGGTCCTCTCTCAGCAGCGAAATCGAATATAAGGGTGACGTGGGCACGGTGTCAAGCGTGTCGAGCATGCGTCAAGTCCCGGCGGGGGTCCGGCGCCAGCAGTTCATAGACGACGGGGACGAAGCAGACCGAGAGCACGGTGCCGGTCAGCAGCCCGCCGATCAAGGTCAGCGCCAACGCCCGCTGCAGCTCCTGGGCGGGCGCGGTGGTCAGGGCCAGCGGCGCGACCGCCAGCACCGTCGTGACGGTCGTCATCAGGATCGGCCTCACGCGCAGCAGCGCCGCCTCGATGATCGCGGGCCGGGCGTCGGCCGCCTTCGCCTCGCGGTGCTTCACCCGCATGAAGTCGACCAGGATAATCGCGTCGTCCACACCGATCCCGATCAGCACCGTGGCTGCCATCACCGTGAAGACGTTCATCGTCAGGCCGAACACCCACCAAGTGGCGACGACGCCAGACAGGGTCAGAGGGACGCTGAGCAGCACGACGAGGGCCAGCCGGATGGACTCGAACTCCGCCGAAAGGCAGATGACAACCAGCACCATCACGATGACCAGCACCCAGCGCAGCGAGGCGAGTGACTCCCCGGCGGCGGCAGTGCGCGTCCTGACCTCGACGCGGACATCGGGCGGGAGCGACAGTCGCTCGACCACATCGCCCAGACGGCTCTCGAGCCCGGCGCGGCCCAGGCCGTCGGGAGCCACGCTGACCACCAGCGCGCGGCGGTGATCGCGGCGGGCGATCGCCGACGCGGTCGCCTCCGTCACCGGCGTGGCGAGCAGTGCGAGCGGCACCCGCGGCGCGCGCGCGGCCTCACCGTCGCCATCGACTTCGGCCAAGTCACGCGGCGGCACGATCGGGATCCGGTCCAGCGCCGGGGCGCCTCCCGCGCCGTCTTCCAAGGTGTGTCGCAGGACCACCCGCAACGGCGGCTCCGCGACCGGGAGCTGGGCCACTGTCTCACCCCGCGTCGCGTAGCCCACCTGCGCGGCGATCTCCACCGGGGAGAGGCCGAGTGCGCCGAGCGCATTCTGGTCGAGGTCCAGTCGCAGCCGCGGTTCCGGCTCGGGCGGGGCGGCGACGAGCCGGCCCAAGTCGCTCCGCCCTCCCACGAGGGCGGCGAACTCATCGGCGAGACTGCGCAGACCGGCCAAGTCGCTCCCCGAGAAGACCACGTCGACCGGGCCATCCAGCATGCCGAGGACGTCGTGCAGCGGCGTCTCGGTCGGTTCCACCCGAACCTCGAAGCCCGGCAGCTCCTGCGCGAGGGCGGGCGCCAGCGCGGCCGCGGCCGTGCGGCGGGAAAGGTGAAACTGCGCCCGGACGTCCGAGCGGCCCGGCGCGCCGTCGCCGGTGAGGTCGGTCTCGGCCTGCAGGCCCGCCGTCGTCAACAGCCGCTCGATCGACCTGGTCGACGACAGAGTCTGCTCGGTGCGAACCGCGGCCAGCACCAGGCGCTCGATCGGCATGTCGTGCCGCGGCGCCGCGGTCACGCTCACTTCGCCTGTGTCGACCGAGGGCGCGACCTCGCGCGGGGTCCTCAGCCCCAGGATGACGGTGGCGGCCCCGAGCACCGCCGCCGCCAACAGCACCAGCCGGCGGCGGAACAGCAAGAATCGCAGCAGTCGGCGCAACACTGGCGTCCATGGCTCCTGCGGCGGCCTGACCACGCGCCGCCCCGCGAACAGAACCGACAGCGCCGGAACGAGAGTCAGCGACGCGGCCCAGGCCACCAGGACCGCCACGCTGACGGTGACCGCCTGGTCGTGGAAGAGGGCTCCGGCGAAACCGCCGACGGCGACGACGGGAAGGAACACGACCATCGTAGTCAGGGTGACACTGGTGATGGGCGCCACGACGCGCGTAGTCCCCGTCACCGCGGCGGCCGCGGGGGACAAGCCGCGCTCGCGATGGCGATGGATGTTCTCGACGACGATGATCGCCGTGTTCACCAGCAAGCCGATGCCCAACGCCAAGCCGCCCAGAGAGATGATGTTGATCGAGACACTCAAGCCGTCCATCGCGGCCAAGGCGCCGAGCACCGATACCGGGACCACGATGCCGATCACCGCCGGCTGCCGCCAGTCGCCCAGGAACAGGACCAGGACACCGAAGGCGAGCACAGCGCCGAGGGCGACGGCGCCAAGCGCACCGGCGAGCGCGGCGCGGATGAACCCGGCCTGGGCGTAGGCGACCTCGAGCCGCAAGTCGGGGTACTCGGTGCGAAACTCGTCGAGCACGGCGGTGACCGTGTCGGTCAGCGCCAACGCGTTGCTCGACGTGTCCTTGAAGAGGCGGAGCCCGACCGCCGGGGCGCCCTCGAAGCGCAGCACCGTCACCGGCTCGCTCGGGACCACGCTGACACGAGCCACGTCGTCGAGCCGAATCCGCGGCGTCGCACCGGGGACCGAGACGATGATCCGGCCGAAGTCCGCCGGGGACTCGATGAGGGCCGGCACCCGTACGCTGTAGCGGTACGGTCCCTTGCGCAGCGTACCGCCCGCCGGGACCGTCACCGCCCGCCGGATCGCGTCTGAGACTTCCGCCGGGGCAACATCCAACAGGCGCGCGCGCGACGCATGCAGCTCAACGAGCACGTGCTCTTCCCGATCACCGATCAGCGCCGCGTTCGCCACGCCCGGAATCTGCTCCAGCCGCGGCGCGAGAATCTCGCGAATCGCCTTGCTGAGCGCTACCAGGCGCGAGGATTCCCATGTCTCCGCCGACCCCGGCCGGGTCGGCCCGACGGTGTTGGCATTAGCGGATGTGCGGTTGACCTCGTCCTCCCCGGTTGTGCCGACCAGGTCGGCCCTCGACACCGCCAGCACCATGAACGGCCGGTTGCCCGGGTCCCAGCGCCGCACGGTCGGAGGCGCCGCGGTCTCCGGCAAGACGTAGCGCACTTCGTCCAGCCGTTCCCGTACGTTCAGAACAGCCAGGTTGAGGTTCGTCATCCAGGGGAACGCCACGGTGATGACCGCGACTTCGTCGCGCGACACCGAGGCGACCTCCTGCACGCCGGGAACGCCGCTCAGGGCCTGCTCGACCGGGATAGTGACCAGTTGCTCGAGCTCGGCCGCCGAGGCGTCCTCCATGCGGATCTGCACCGACAGGCGTGGCAACTCCAGCGACGGCAGGAGATCGACAGGGAGCCGCAGGCAGGCTACGACACCGAGCAGCGCCACCGCCAGTGCGCACATACTGACGCCGACAGGACGGGCGACGCAGGTGCGGATCATCGAGGGTGGAGGGCGGAGCGCATCGCCGGGCCTCAGCGGGATCGGTTTGCCGCGGGTTGCCTCGGAGCGACTATACTACTTCCGATGAGTGCGGCTCTTCTTCGTCCGCGGTTCCAGAAACGCTTGAACGGGGAGAGCTGCCCCCGTTGCCAATGCCGCCGCACGGCCGCCTTGCGCGTCGCCTCACGCAGGTCCTCCCGATGCAGCACCACGCCCTTGCCGTCGAAGGTCAGCACGACCACCGACTCCTCGGGCCCCCCTTCACCCGCCGCCGCACGGCGCGCCTCGTAGTAAGGCGTCTTCGGCACCCTGCGCTTCGGTATGGCGGGACAGGTCCGACAGCGCTTCGTCGAACGACCGCGAGGCCGCCGCCTCCGCCACCCCGCCGCCGCACCTCCAGCGAGTAACGCTCCGCCGGCAGGTTCAGCGATGCATTGGGCGGATGCAGACTGTCGTGACCGGGGGCGCGCGTAGCCCACACGCTCGACCTCCACCGTGCCGAAGGTCGTCTCCAATCCGCGCTCGTGCACGCGCCTCTCAGAACCAAGGGCGTGGGGGTGCTCTACCTGCCCTACAGCCCTTCCCACGCCGCGGCGACATCGACCGTGATCCACCGTCTGCTCGCCTATTGCACCGAGGAAGTCGAGCGGCAGAGCCACGCAACCGAGACTCCGAACGGCCGCATCCGCGTGTTGGCGACGAGAACCGCGCGTCGTTCGGCGTGGTCACCTTGTTGAGAATCTGCCAGGCCGCGACCATGGCGATGACGACGGTCTTGCCGACGCCCGCCGCCATCGTGGCGCAGAGGCGGGGGGAACGGCCCGCCGTCGGACGGGATCTCGACGCCGACCTTCCGTGCCGGCCGGGGCCTCCGTCCACCAGATCAGCGTCTCGGCCGCCTCGACCTCGCAGAAGAAGAAGCGTTGCTCCCGATCCGCCGCACGCCAGTGCGCCAACAGGCGCCGTGTCACGCCGCTGACGCCCGGATGGCCCGCGGGCCGTCACTCGTCGACGCGCGCCATGTTTCACGCGATCCTGTGCCTCAGCCTCGCGGCTGCGACCTGGACGCTCGGCTCGTGGAACCTCGCCGCCGGTTCCAACAAGTACGACGTCGCCCTCGGGTGCATGCTCATGCTAACGGTGGGGGCGCTGTTCGCCGTCGGCATCGCACTCGCGATCCTTGCGACCGACACCGCCTGACGGTCGCGGACCACACAGCAGCCGGCCAGAGGCCCGTCGCCCCACCCGCCGCCGACCGTTCCCTGACGATCGTCGGCCCCCCGGCGTCGCCCGCGCATTCACCAGTGCCCCGCGGCCCGTGCTACGCTACGGACATGGAGACTCTGGCCCCTCTGGTGACGCCCGCCCTCGTCATCGCCCTCTTCGTCTGGCTTCGTAACGAATTCAACACGCGGTTTTCGGCCCTCGAGAAGCGATTCGAGAACATCGACAGACGGTTCGAGAACATCGACAGGCGCTTCGATGAGGTCGCCCGCGACAACGCCGACCTCCGCGAGCGCATGGCCAAGCTCGAAGGCTCGCTCGATGGCTTCCTCGCCGGCCGTCGCGACCCGCACGCCGCCTAGAATCACGGAGATCCATGGAAACGCTCACGCCTTGGATCACGCCGACTCTCGTCATTGCCCTCTTCGTCTGGCTTCGCAGCGAATTCAACACGCGGTTCTCGACCATCGAGAAGCGATTCGAGAACGTTGACAGGCGGTTCGACGAGGCGGCCCGAGACAACGCCAAACGATTCGAGAACATCAACAGGCGGTTCGATGAGGTCGCCCGCGACAACGCCGACCTCCGCGAGCGCATGGCCAAGCTCGAAGGCTCGCTCGACGGCTTCCTCGCCGGCCGACGCGACCCGCACGCCGCCTGACGGCTACTCCCCCGCGAACGGAACCCCGCGCTGGCCTTCGCGCCCATCGCGGCGACCTTCCTGCTCGTGACTGTCGGCATCAGTCTCGCGATCCTGGCCGCCGACGGCGCCTGACGCTGCCCGCTCCAGCGACGCCGCCGTCGGGTCGTGACGACCTCCCCGAACAACCAGCGCTGGCCGCGCTCCGGCGAGACGGACGCGCGTCGACCCGGGGCCCGCCGCTCGCGCAGGGCCTCGGCCGCGGGCCCTCGACAACCCCGACGGCCGCCGACCGGAACCACCCGAACCGGCTCGGCCGGACGTCCCTTCGACGACTGCGGATCACGGCGAAGTAGCTGACGACACGGGGTGCTTTGGGTTTCTTCACATGGAAGGATACGCCACCTGTCTCACGCCGCCATCCACAACATTCGGATATACCTCGTAGGTGTCGACCTGTCAGCGGCGGTCACACCGCAACTCAGGGCATTGACAGGGCCGAGATGGTGGTCGCCTGCTGGTCGTCGACCTGTCAGCGGCCGTCACACCGCAGCTCAGGGGAGGGCGCTCGCGTTCACCGGGTAGCCCCCGTCGCCGTCCGGCTCGAGGTACACGGCGTGGCAGGCTTCGGCGATCTCGTCTCCGATCGCCACGACCACCGCCTCGTCCTCAGACTCGGGGGAGCAGTTTCTATCCACCTATTCCGCCTGCAGGGCTTGGCGGGGATCGGCCCGCGCTGCCCGACGCGCCGGAAGCAACGAGGCCGCAATGGCCACTGTCACCAGCACGAGGGCGGCAGCACCGAGGGCCAGGGGATCGCGGGGGCTCCGGCCCTCGAAGAGCAGCGGGGCGACGAAGCGGCCGGCCCAGAGCGCGGCCGCCCCTCCGACGACGACGCCGACCACGGCGAGCGAAAGACCGCGCACGAGCACGAGGTGGAGGAGGTCCCGGGCCTGGGCACCGAGGGCGCGGCGAATGCCGAACTCCAGCTCGCGCTGACGCACGCCGAAGGCGATGACGGCGTAGAGCCCCAGGGCGGCAAGCAGCAGGGCGAGCAGGGCGGCGGCGCCGAGCAGCCCCGTTCCGATTGTCCACGGGCGGATCCACTCCGCGAAGACGGTAGGCAGGCTCCGCACGCGGGAGGCCGGCAGGTCTGGATAGAGCTCGCCGAGCGCGGCGAGCACCGCGGGCACCGTGCGCCCGGGGTCCCCGCGGGTGCGGGCGAGCAGGGTGCGCCCCCTGCTCAAACGCTCCGTCGTCGCGGCCGCGGTCCGGGCCTGTGCAATCGGCAGATAGTAGTGCGGTACACGCCCCGTGTCCTCCTCCAGACTCATCTCTAGCGGAGACTCCGCGACGCCCACGACGGTCGTGCAGTCGATCGCCTCGCGTCCAACGAACAGGCAGCGGCCGATGGCGTTCCGCTCGGGCCAGACGGTCCGGGCAAACGTCGTGTTGACGACCGCGACCTTCTGCGCGCCCGCGCGGTCTCCCTCGGTGAATCCACGTCCGTCACGGACGCGCTGGCCCGCGACGCGG
>CBDATI010000059.1:0-336983 GCA_965199675.1 Vicinamibacterales bacterium
CCGGACCTGCAGGGCACCTATACGAACAAGACGATCACGCCACTCGAGCGCCCCGAGGCGCTGGGCGACAAGGTGTTCCTCACCGACGAGGAGGTGGCGGCCC
Source organism: Vicinamibacterales bacterium (assembly GCA_965199675.1). Lineage (GTDB taxonomy): Bacteria > Acidobacteriota > Vicinamibacteria > Vicinamibacterales > UBA8438 > JAJEEA01. The sequence goes on from CBDATI010000059.1 coordinate 104, forward strand.
AGGAGCAGGCGCGGGTCGACCGCAACCAGGCGCTGCTGGTGGCGCCGCCGCGCCGCACCGTGGCGGGGGGCAACGTCGGCGGCTACAACAACTTCTGGCTGGACGGGGGCACACGGCCCACTGGCCGGACGTCCCTGATCTCGGATCCGTCGAACGGCCGGCTGCCGGCGCGGACCGCCGACGCCGCCGACCGGAAGATGGCGCACGATGCGGCCTTCCCCGTCGAGGGGCCGTTCGATTCGTGGGAAGACCTCGAACTGAACGACCGCTGCCTGGTGTGGTCGGCGGGTCCGCCGATGCTGCCGAGTGCCTACAACAACAACTTCATGATCATGCAGACGCCCGGGTACGTCGCCATCTACGTCGAGATGATCCACGACTTCCGCATCATCCCCATCGACGGGCGCGCGCACGTGCCGACGAGCATCCGCCAATGGCACGGCGACCCGCGCGGGCGCTGGGAGGGCGACACCCTCGTCGTCGAGACCACCAACCTGCGGCGCACCGAGGCCAACGCGGGAGCCGTGGGCGGCGACCCCGTCCTGCTGCGCATGGCCAACGGCCGTGACGACGACACCATCACCGTCACCGAGCGCTTCACGCGGACCGGTCCCGGCACGGTGAACTACGAGTTCACGGTCGACGATCCCACCCACTGGACGCAGAGCTTCTCGGGCGAGTTCCCGTTCACGACGTTCCCCGCCGACGAGCTGCCGTACCTCTTCGAGTACGCCTGCCACGAGGGCAACTACAGCATGACCAACATCCTCGGCGGCGAGCGCGCGCGGGAGCTGGCCAACGACGAGGAGTAGAGTAGGCAGCGCGCGGGCGGTCATCGGCTCGCGACGCGGGCATTTCAGCGAGGGCCGGGCACGACTGTCCGGCCCTTCGTCGGTACGCGCGGGAAACGGTGCGAGTCGGGCGGGCAGATTCACGCCGGCCGCGATGCCCCGGCGCGGCCAGCGGGTCGTCGCGACGCCCGTCAACGATCGGACAGCAGATCCACGCCGGCCGCGATGGCTAGGCGCCACGACGGGTGGTCGCGCTCCAGCCGTTCGAATTCTCCGCGGGTGTAGGGAAACAGGTCCATGCCGACCGGAAAGCCCAGCGGCAGGTAATCGCCGGCCCGCTCGCGAAACGGCTTCTCCGACCGATCGAGCACGAGACAGATATCGACGTCGCTACCCGGTGACGGGATGCCGTTGACCCGCGAACCGAACCAGATGATGCGCCGCACATTGGGCTGCGTCGCGCCGATCCACGTCGCCCAGTGGCGCACCGCCCGCTCAACGATCGCTTGATTGTTTGACTTGACGATGAGCGAAGTCGACGAGTCGTTCGGCGCAGGCGATGGCATCGTCCGAGTCCTTGACGGTGTAGAAGTCCGCGGGCGCGCCGGCGTCGAGGCCGTTGGGGTAGCGCGTCGGAATGTAGTGCTTGTCGAGCGTCTTGGCGCAAACCACCAAGTCTTCCGCGACTCCGTCTTCCCCCGTGATGACACCGAGGAGCGCCGTCACGGTGTGGCCCCAGGCGTCGGCGCCGCGGCTCATGAGGACGGCCTTGAGCGCCTTCTCCGCCGCCTGCTGCGCCGCGAAGCACGCCCAGTCGTGGGCGGCGCCGTCGGCTGCATGCCGGGCGAGATGAAGATCCGCCGCGGCCTGACGGAGCCAGTCGGCGTGGCGCGAGGCCATCGCGGCATTCTACCCCGTCGGTCGTAAGGGGTTACAGCGAGTCACCGTGAGCCACGGCGTCCGGGCCCGGACCACCTCCCCCGAGAACCGGTGCCCTCGGCGGCTCGACGGTTCGTGACGAGAGAACCCGGATTCGCCTCGGGCAAAGCGCAGGGTAACGACACGCACCCGCCTGGGAGCCGAGGAGGTCCCCATGACGATGTCCAGTCAGGCGCTTGCCTTCGACCGTCTCTCGTGACGTGGCTCTTGGCCATATTGGCCTTCTGAGTTTGTTGCGCGTGCGGGCGCCTCCTGCGAAGGGGCTCGATGATTGGCGCGTCGCGGCGGTTGCCCGGTTCGGAAGTCGCTGCGCGCGTGAGACCGCTCGGGTTCAGTGCTGCGCCGCCGGCGCCCACGCCGTGGTGCGCCCGCCGATGGTCAGGTGCTCGATACGCTCGCCCCGCACCGTCCGCGTGTCGGCGCGCTTGCCCCAGCGCCGGTGGAAGAGCCAGGTGCGCGGATAGCGCGCGTCGTCGGCGTTCGCGGCGACCGCGCGCTTGACGATCGCGGCGAGCCGGGCGCGCATCCGCCGTGCTTCCGCGTCGGTCAGCGAGCTGGCGTGTCGCCGCGGGTCGATGCCGGCCTGATACAGCACCTCGTCCGCGATCCAGTTGCCGACCCCGGCTGCGAACGACTGGTCGAGCAGCAGCGACTTCACGTTGGCGCCACGGGCGCGGATCAGCTCGGAGAACCGCTTCGGCGGGGGCATCGCGAGGAGGGGGTCGAAGCCGAGCGTCGCCACTGGGGGTTCGCCCTGCGGGTCGTCGCGCAGCAGGATGCGCCCGAGGCGGCGCCCGTCGGTCATGGCGAGCTCGCCGCCGTCGTCGAAGCGCATCCGGATCTTCAGGAACCGCGGGGGCCAGACCGCGGCGTCCTCTCGCGGCCCCGACTTGAGCTGTAGCGGGGTCGACGCCGGGGTCTTGAAGCCGCCGGCCATCCCGAAGTGGAAGAGGGGATGGGGCGGCCGGTCGAGGACGAACCAGAGCTGCTTTCCCCAGCGGTGCGCGGCCTCGACCCGCCGCCCCTCGAGCGCATTCCGCCAGTCGTCGGGGGCGACCCCGTCGAACACGAGCTGGTCATCGGCGCACCAGACCCCCTCGATGCGCCGTCCCGCCGCCACCGCCTCCGCAAGCCTGCGGCCCCGCTCGACTTCCGGCAGTTCTGGCACTGCGGTCCTCACTCATGCTCCGCCGGCTTTCTCGGCGTCGAGCGCGGGGAGAGCGTGGCGCCGTCAAGGCACAGCCCGTCCCCGTGGCCGACACCCGCGCCGCGCGGTCGAGCTGACCGGGGGACGCGGGTGTCGCGCGCGAGTCTTCGACCGCTTCGTCGACGGGGTGCGAGGTTGTCGACTCTGCCTCGCTCTTCGAGCACGCGGGGCTGATGCTGCAGGTCCCGGGCTCTGCGCCGCGGCGCCTGTTCGTCCGCGCCGGTCCGCCGACCCCCTGGGCATGCAGGGCGCCGGGCGACGCGAACTTCGACTACTGGGGCAGCCCGAAGGTGAACACCACGTTGCCGGCCGCAATGGTCACGTACTGCTGCCCGTCGACGGCGTAGGTCATTGGGGCGGCGTGCACCATGGCCCCGACCGCGACATGCCACAGCTCGCGCCCGGTCGAGGCGTCCAGGGCGTAGAAGTAGCCGTCGACGCTGCCGCTGAACACGAGGTCGCCCGCCGTCGCCAGCACGCCGGCCGTCGACCGCGGCTGGACGGCGTACTCCCACCGGATGTCGCCGGTGCGCGGGTCGATGGCGCGGATGGCGCTGTGGTAGTTGTCGACCGGCAGGGGCCGCTGGAACCCGCCGCCGGTGTAGCGGTCGCCCTCGACGTACTCCTCGTCGCGCTTGTAGTAGATGTCCTCGCCGTCGTACGCCTGCACGTAGAAGAGCTCGGTGCGCGGGCTGTAGGCGGGCGAGAACCAGTTGGTGCCGCCGACGACGGGCGGCGAGACGAGAGTGCCCTCGGGGGTGGGCGCGGTGTCGGGCACGCGGATCGGCCGCCCGTTCGAGTCGAGCCCGACCGCCCAGGTCTGCTCGGCGTAGGGCGTCCCGAGGAGGAACTCGCCGGTCACGCGGTCGAGGGTGTAGAAGAAGGCGTTGCGGTTCGCCCACATCATCACCTTGCGCTCCTCGCCGTCCATCGTCAGGTCGGCGAGGATGGGCACCTGGATGGCGTCCCAGTCGTGTACGTCGTGCGGCGTGAACTGGAAGTACCAGTCGAGCCCGCCGGTCTCGTGGTCGATGGCCAGCACCGAATCCGAGTAGAGGTTGTCGCCGAGCCGCACGTCCCCGTTCCAGTCCGGCCCCGGGTTGCCGGTGCCCCAGTAGACGAGGTCGAGGTCGGGGTCGTAGGCGCCGGTGATCCAGCTCGCCGAGCCCCCGGTGCGCCACGACTCGCCGGCCCAGGTCTGGTTGTCGGGATGGTCGGGGCCGGGGATCGTCCACGCCCGCCACGTGAGGTCGCCGGTCGCGGCGTCGTAGGCGTCGACGAAGCCGCGGATGCCGAATTCGCCGCCGGCGATGCCGGTGACGACCTCGCCCTTGACGACGAGCGGCGCGGCGGTCTTGCTGTAGCCCGAGCGGTGGTCGGCGACCTCACGGTCCCACACGAGGTTGCCGGTGCGCGCGTCGATGGCGACGAGGTGGGCGTCGAGGGTGCTCATGAAGAGGGTGTCGCCGAGAATCGCCACGCCGCGGTTGTTCCGGCCGCAGCAGATACGCAGGTCGTCGGGCAGGGGGTGGTCATAGCGCCAGTACTGCCGGCCGGTCGCGGCGTCGACGGCGACCACGTTGCTCGGCGCCTCGGTGATGAACATCACGCCGTCGACCACCAGCGGCGACGTCTCGGCCCGATCGAGCTCGGGGATCTGGTAGGCCCACTTGAGCTCGAGCTCGCCGACGTTGCGGTTGTGGACCTCGTCGAGCCGGCTGTAGCGCTGGGCGTCGAGGGTGCCCGAGTACATCAGCCAGTTCTCGGGCTCGTCGGCCGCGTTCAGCAGGCGCTCCCAGGTGACGGGCGAGAAGGATGGTGATGCGCCCGTCGCGTCGTCCGCGGGCTGGGCGGCCGCGCCCGCGGCGGCGGTGAGCAGAGTGATGGCGGTGGCAAGCCGTTGCATGTCGGTCTCCCGGTGTCGGTTGATCGGTCGAGGCGGGCGCGGCCGTGCGATCGGGTCGCTCCCAACCGATGAAGATATCACGCGTTTGCGGACACCCCCAAGGCGAGGAGTCTGGGGGCGGAGCCGAAGGTGACGATGAGCGGGCAAGGACTGTGGCAGGGGGCCGACTCCCGGTGCGTTACGGACGGGCTATGATCGCCGTCGATGCCGGCGAGCTTCGGGTCCCGCCAGTTCTTCCGGTTCCTTCACAAGGGGCTCGGCCTGAAGAATCTCGCCGACTACATCCAGCAGCGGCAGACGCTGCTGGGCGTCACCAACCTCGACGTCCGCACGGTGATCGACGTCGGGGCCAACAAGGGCAGGGCCGCGCGCCACTTCCGGCGGCTCTTTCCCGAGGCCCGCGTCTACTGCGTCGAGCCGATTCCCCGGTTGTGCCGCAGGCTCGAGCATTGGGCGAAGGCCCAGGGCGGCGCGGTTCAGGTGTTCGAGCTGGCGCTCTCCCGCGCGCCGTCCGAGCGGCCGCTGTACGTGCACCGGGAAAGCGACATCCTGTCGACGCTCGCGACGCCCGCGCCGGGCGAGGCCGCGCGGTACGAGCCGATTCCGGTGCGGGTCGAGACCCTGGACCGGCTGGCGGCAGAACACAGCTTCGAGCCGGACGTGCTCGTCAAGCTCGACACCGAAGGGCTCGACCTGGAGGTCATCCACGGCGGCGAGGCGACGCTGCGCCGCGCCGCCGCGGTCATCGTCGAGGCGGCTTTCTACCCGAATGCGGCCGGTGACGCCGCTCCCACCTTCGAGGACATCGCCGCCGCCCTGCGCGACCTCGGCTACGTCTATCGCGGCAACGTCCGCCTGGGGTGCCGCCACGGCACGCCGATGCTCGCCGATGTCCTGTTCGCCCGGCGTGAGGCGGCCGAACGGCTGGCGGCGCGGGCGTGACCTCGACCGGCGGAGGCGATTGAACCGACGGGAACTCCGACGGTCCGCCCGTGGGCGCCCGGCTGCGGACGAGAACGGGTAGAATCTCGGCGATCCCGGTACCGCAACCTTCGGAGGTGCACCGATGACCCTATCGCGACGCAAGGCCCTCTCCCTGTCCGGTTCCACTCTCGCGGGCCTCTCTCTCGGCGTGCTGCGGCCAGAGCCGGCCGCGGCCCTGGCGCAGGGTCAGGACGACTGGCCGGACACGCTCGTCGAACGGCCGCTGCGCGAGGGCTTCCCTGCGCCGCTGCCGCTCGAGCCCGACGGGTCGGCCCCCGAGCATCCGGAGAGCGCGGCCGGGCCCATCACCGACCCTCTGATGTGGCGCACCCAGGGCCGGCAGACCCCGCAGATCGAGTTCGATTACCGGCGCATGGCCATCCGGGTCGACACCCGCGGCATGGCGCGGCTCTCGGGTACGTTGCGGTTCTCGGACCTCGAGCAGTTGCCGGTCGTGTCCGGCACGTATCTGCTGCAGTGCGGGGCGCCGAACCCGCGCGGCATCGTCAAGTGGACGGGCGTCCGGTTCAGCGACTTCGCCGACCTGCTCGGGGTCATCCCCGGGGTGCACTACTGCCGTTTTCGTCGGGTCGGATCGGTTCTACGCGGACGAGCCGATGACGACGCTCCGGCGCCCGCAGGTGATGCTGGCGTGGATGATGAACGACGAACCGATCCCGCCGCGGCACGGCGCGCCGCTGCGGCTGATCGTGCCGTTCCGGTACGGCAACCGGAGCGTCAAGGCGATCACCGAGATGACGTTCAGCACCCCGGGACCGCGCATGCCGCCGTTGCCCGCGTGACGCAGAGGGGATCGGCCGCGGCAGCCCGCGGTGAGACACCGTTTGGACCGAGGGCGGCGAGTTGACGCCTGACAGGCGTGAGGATGGCGCAAATTGTCGCGCATCCAATACTCCTGGTTCAGGAGCCTGTTTGGCTTCCTATTCGGGATGGGTGCGGCTCTTCTGTGTAGAGAGCTAACTCACTGATTCATAGGCATTTGCGCTCCTGGGCTCTCTCGCCTCGGCACGCTTGGCGGAGGTACAGCATTTCCCACCCCCTTCCCGGACCCGCCAGACCCATGCGAGCCCACACCGGGCGCTCGGTCCCTCCTCTGCCGCGGCTCCCCCTGGACATTCGTCCGGCGTTCTGGTACGGTGTCCTGGAGGGACGTCCTGCGATGGCCACCGCCACGACGAGGTTCTCGGGGCGCGCGTTCAGCGAGCGAGAGATGACGCTGGTCCGCGAGGTCGTGCGCGACTGTCCGGGCTTGAGCCGGATGGAGCTGGCGCGCACCGTGTGCGAGCTGTTGCGGTGGCGGCGCCCCAACGGACGGCTGAAGGCCCGCGAGTGCCGGGAGTTCCTGGAGCGGCTGGACGCGGACGGGGCGCTGGCCCTGCCCGGCAAGCGCCGGGGCCGTGCAGCGGGTTCGGTGACCCGGGTGCCCCGGACGGCGGCGGGCGAGCCAGGGTCCCGGCTCGTCGGCAGCGTGCGCGACATCGAGCCGCTGGCTGTCGAGCGGGTGCGCGAGCCCGCCCAGCGGTTGCTGTTCCGGGAGCTGGTGGGGCGCTACCACGACATCGGGCACCGGGTTCCGTTCGGGGCGCACCTGCGCTATCTGGTGTTCGCGTCGAGGCCGGCGCGGGCGGTGGTGGGGTGCCTGCAGTTCTCCAGCCCGGCGTGGCGGATGGCGGCGCGCGACCGCTGGGTGGGCTGGGACGACGCGACACGGGCGCGGAATCTGCAGCACGTGGTCAACAACAGCCGCTTTCTGCTGCTGCCGTGGGTCGAGGTGAAGAACCTCGCGAGCGCGGTGCTGTCGCGCGGCCTCGTGCGCATGGCGGCGGACTGGCCGCGCCGCTACGGCCTGTCGCCGTGGCTGGTGGAGACGCTGGTGGACCCCCGCCGCCACCACGGCGGGTGCTACCGCGCCGCCAACTGGGTGGTGTTGGGGGCCACGAGCGGTCGCGGGCGCATGGACCGGTACGGGCGCCGCGGGGGTGAGGCGCCCAAGACGGTTCTGGTCTATCCTGTGGTTCGGGATGCGCAGCGGCGGCTGCGGGAGCGTTGAGCCATGCGCGTTGTTCCGCCCCGTGCCGCTCCACCCGCCCCGACGCCGTATGCGACGGCGGAGGCGGTCTTCTCGGAGACCAAGACCTACCTCTCTTCGCGCGAGGCCCAGCAGATGAGTGAGAGCGACCTCGAACGGGAGCTGCACCGGCGGGGCCAGGACTTGATGCGCAAGCTCCTGCAGGGACACCTCGACCAACGCAGTCCGGGGGAGGCGGCGGGGCCGGTCGAGGGGGCCGACGGCGTCGAGCGTTCGGAGCGCCGCGTGCACGAACGCGCCGTGGAGACGATCTTCGGCACGGTGGATGTCGAGCGTGCGGGCTACGCGCGGGCTGGCCACGACAGTCTGCATCCGCTCGATGGGTCGCTGAACCTGCCGGCGGAGCGTTACTCGCTGGAGGTACGCCGGCGGGTGGCGGAGGCGGCGGCCTCGCGGTCGTTCGACGAAGCGCTGTCGGACCTGTCCCGCCATACCGGGGCGAAGGTGCCGAAGCGTCAGGCGGAGCAGTTGGCGGCTCGCGCGGCGGAGGACTTCGACGCGTTCTACGAGGCGCGCCGTGCGGCGGCGGGAGAAGCGGTGCCCGCGGAGTCGGTGGTCGTGCTGACCTTCGACAGCAAGGGGGTGGTGCTGCATCGGGAGGACCTGCGGGAGGCGACGCGCAAGGCGGCCGAGCGGCGCCGTCGGCAACGGGGGCAGCTCTCGCCGTTCAATCGCCTCAAGCCGGGGGAGAAGAAGCACTCGAAGCGGATGGCGACGGTGGCCGCCGTCTATGCGGTCGCGCCGTTCGTGCGGAGCGCGGAGGATTTCCTGCAGAGCCTGATGCCCCGACAGCCGGCGGCCAAGACGAAGAAGGGCAGGAAGGCGAAGACCTCGGGGGTGCGGCCTCGCCCGGTGGCGAAACGGGTGTGGGCGAGCCTCGAACGGGAGCCCGTGGAGGTGATCGCCGAGGCGTTCCTGGAAGCGGACCGCCACGACCCCGAACGCGTCAAGCACTGGGTGGTGCTCGTCGACGGGGCCGAGACGCAGCTCGACCTCGTGGAAGAGGGCGCCGCCGCGTACGGCGTGGCGGTCACGGTGGTCCTCGACATCATCCACGCGGTCGAGTATGTGTGGAAGGCGGCGCATGCGTTCCACCGGGAGGAGAGCCCCGAGTTGGCGTGCTGGGCGTGGACTCGCGTGCGGGACATTCTCGAGGGCAGGGCCAAGCGGGTCGCGGCGTCGATGCGGCGTGCAGCGACCGTCGCCGGGTTGTCGAAGGACGCCCGCAAGCCGGTCGACACGTGCGCCGACTACCTGCTGAAGTACGCGCCGTATATGCAGTACGACCGCTACCTCGCGGCCGGCTACCCCATCGCCACCGGGGTCATCGAAGGGGCGTGCCGGCACCTAGTGCGCGACCGCATGGAGTTGACCGGCGCGCGCTGGCGGCTGGTCGGCGCCGAGGCGATTCTGAAGCTCCGGGCGCTGCGCGCCAGCGGCGACTTCGATGCGTACTGGGACTTCCACGAAGCGCGCGAGTACGAGCGGAATCACGCCCAGCGATACCGTGACGGCGCAGTCCCGCCGGTCACCGAGCCGCCCCCGCCCCCCGCCTCACCCCGCCTTCGACGCGTCAAGTAGCTCTGATCTGGCCGCCGTGCAGAATCCAATGGACTCTCTCTGGGCCGCCGACGAAAAAGAGCCACACCCATTCGGGATATGCCTACGGCAACAATGGGTGGGCGCAACTGTCATCGGCGTATCTTCTGTCGCACGAACACAACACAAGCGTGTGGCGTTTGTGCAGGTACGTGCCTCAAGGCAAAAAAGCACCTATGGGCGAGACACATTCAGTCGGCGAGTTTGTCATTGAGTACATCAAAATCGGGGTGTGGTATGTGCTGGTGGGCGTCGCGGTACTCTCGCTTACGGCGATGGAGCATGTTAAACATGCTGGTGCGGAGTTGGTCGTAGGTGTAGGTGCTGCGTTGATGTTCTTGTGGCAGCAATGGCGGCGGCGAAGCGGCGCATGGTCGGCGTCTCGAAGTAGAGCGTGCCCCCGACTCTACTGATCCGTCTTCGAGCGGCGCACGGTGGCCGGCCGCTGCGCGTCCGTTCCGCGCCCACGTCGGCCCTGCCAGGCCCCACCCCGTGACAACGGGTTCCTGAAAACGCCCCGGTTCCGGCAACCCTGCCGGGCCGGGGCGTTCGTGCGTCTGGCGACCGGCCGATCAGACGCCCCGAGGCGTCGCCCGCTCTGGGGGCGCAGATTCCTCGACGGCATGGAGTTGACAAGAGCCGTGCGCGGCGCGAGTATGGAAAGGTGAGAGACCTGTAGACTCGGAGATCATGATGATGAAGCGAGCGATTCTCGCAGCCGGCCTCACGGCGCTGTGTTCTGTGGCGGCACTCGCGCAGGAGCCGACAGAGCAGCAGTGGCGCGAGGTCGCGTTGCTCCTCGCGGAGGCGCAGGTCACCATCGCGGAGCAGGGAGCCGCCGCGACGTTGACTGCGCCGCTCGTCCGCGACGTTGTTCGTCTGCTGAGAGGCCGGCTTTGATGGACTCACTTGCAGGGATGGACCTGGCGGAACGGATCCGCGAGGTCTCGCGGCGTATCAATAAGAGTGTCGGAACCGTCGCCACGGAGGAGGCGACGAAGACCGCACTGGTTCTGCCGTTCATCTCTCAGGTTCTCGGGTTCAACATGTTCGACCCGCATGAGGTTGTTCCCGAGTACATCGCCGACGTTGGCACGAAGAAGGGCGAGAAGGCCGACTACGCGATTCTCGTCGACGACACGCCCATCATGCTCTTCGAGTGCAAGCACTACGGCGTGGACCTGTCGAAGGAGCACGCGGACCAGCTCTACCGCTACTTCAGCGTCACGAGTGCGCGTATCGCCATCCTGACCGATGGCGCCACGTATCGGTTCTTCTCGGACATCGATGCACCGAATGTGATGGATCTTACGCCGTTCCTCGAGCTCAACATGCTCGATGCGGACTCCATCGATCCGGACGATGTCAGGCAGTTCACGAAGGTGGAGTTCAACCGCAGCAAGGTGTTGAACACGGCGAGGGACCTGAAGTACAAGAGCCAGGTCATGGCGCTGCTCGAGAAGGAGTTCGCGGAACCCTCTGACACGCTGGTCACGCACTTTGAGACGCAGATCTACAGGGGCGCGGAGACGAGCCCGGTTCGGGATGCGTTCATGCGCGCGACACGCAAGGCGATGCACCAGTTCCTGTCGCGGCACGTCAACGACCGCTCGAAGTTGGCACTGTCGCGGGATGAGGCGGAACAGGCGCCGTCGGAACAGGCTGTCGGTCCTGCTGCCAATAGCGGGACGAATCAGTCCGAGAGCGGTACTCGAAGCCGGAAGGTCGTCGAGTACACTCTGTTCGGGAAACAGTACTCGACTCGGAGTGTGAACGAGGCGTACTGTGCGATCTTCCGGGCGTTCATTGAACGCGACGCGACGTTCGCAGACCGGGCGATTCCTCTCTTGTCTAAACGCCGAAACAGGCGCCTTGCAAAACGTCGGGAGGAGCTCTCGGCGAGCGCCTCCATGCTGAGGGGTGCAGTGGAACTGCCAGGTCGCTACTGGCTGATGTGCAACTTGGTGAACGCAGAGAAGTTGAAGGCGCTCCAGACGGCCTGCAAGGCTGCGGAGGTTCCGTTCAACGACCCGGAAGGGCTGCAGATCCAGATGCCAAATGTGGACTCGCCGTAGGTCGGTTGTTGTTCATGTCCTCGGTCTTGGGACTTGGGCCGGCGTTGTGAGGTCTAGTCGGAAGTTTCGGTGGTGATCGCGCGTAAGTTCCTGAATTTGCTTCATTTGCGAGATTTGTGGGGTATCGCTTCTGGCTACGTTCGGGGGGTGCTCCCGAGCAACTCGAAGCAGCGCTGCTGGATCGGTGTGGGCTGGGTGTGCAGCGTGAAGGAGTTGGCGCCTTCGGTAACCTGCATGGTGTTGGCAGTCAGGGTGCCGAGGTCGGCGAGGAGGGTGCGGGGGCATGCGGTTATGGCTCAGAACGCGGCCGACGGCGGCACGCGTCACTGTGTTCTCGTTCAGCTACCCGAACCTCTCGACGCGAAAAACAAGGACCAGAAGGTAGCCGCGGACTTCTGCGACGAGATCGGCAGGCCACGCAGTATCGCTGAATTGACCAAGGAACGGCTGCGGAGAGCAGCGAGGCAGGTGCGCAGCGGTGCGTCGGATGACGGTAACCGACCGCGCCCTGCCACCGCGCCGCCCATCGCCGCGGGAGGGGATCTCGGCTTCCGGGTCTTCAAGCTCGACACCTCCAACATCCGCGCCTGGGACCCGAATGCGGACGATCTCGAAGGCAGTCTGTTGGAACACGCGGACCATCTGGCGCCCGGACGCACGGAGCAGGACGTCCTGTACGAACTGCTTCTAAAGCTCGGTCTCGATCTCTGCGTGCCCATCGAGACCCGGACCATTGCAAGCAGGACGGTTCACACCGTCGGCGCCGGTGCGTTGTTCGTCTGTCTCGCCGATGGACTCGACCTCAACGTGGTGGAGAATGCTCGCTGCGGGCATCGCCGCGTGGCGCGAAGAGCTCGGATGCGGCGAGGGGACATACATGGGTCGTCTTCAAGGATTGCGGGTTCGTCGACGATGTCGCGAAGACGAACATGGCGGCGATTCTGCAGCAACGGGGCATCACCGATGTCCGGAGCTTGTAGGGCGGTTGGGCGCGCGGTCGGCCGGGGGATGCTGAACCGATGACGCGGCGGGACCGGACCCTGAAGGTGGTGCTCGGCGGCGGATCGGACGCGAGCGTCCGCTTCGAGGACCTGCGGGGCCTGTTGTTGTCCGTGGGATTCAGGGAACGCACCCGTGGGAGCCCTCATCTGTTCAGTCGGCGGGGTGTCGCCGTCCGCGTCAACCTGCAGCGAGACGGCAGCCACGCGAAGCGGTATCAGGTGCGGCAGGTTCGCCGGATCCTGCTCAAGCACGGGCTGGTCGGGGAGGCGTGATGTACAAGTACGAGATGCAGCGAGACGGCAGCCACGCGAAGCATCCTGCTCAAGCACGGGCTGGTCGGGGAGGCGTGATGTACAAGTACGAGATCATCCTGTACTGGAGCAACGAGGATCACGCGTTCGTCGCCGAAGTGCCGGAGCTTCCGGGCTGCATGGCGCACGGAGGCACGCAGGAAGCGGCGCTCAGAGAGATCAACGAGGCGATGAGTCTCTGGATCGAGGCGGCGCGCGAGGAAGGCGATCCTGTGCCGGAACCGAAGGGCGAGCGGCTGATGCTCGCCTAAGCGGTGCGAATCCGCCCGGAATACGCCAATGAAGCTCCATTTCGAGCCCGACCTCGACTACCGATGGGGGGTCGGGGAGATTCTCGCGGGGAAAGACCAGGAGTTTATCGAGTTGCGGGTGCCGGACGACCAGCGCTTCCTTCGGCCGGGAGAGGCGTACGGAGACGTGGACAGGCTGGCCCTGCAGCGTGAGATGATCCGCCGCACGATCAGAGAGCACTTCGAGAAGGAGAATCGACTGCGGCCGCAGCGTACGTTCGAGCGCCCCCGTCAGACTGAGTCGCTGCACCGCCGCGCGGATGGACGCCGCCGCACCGGGATGGTCGCGTTCCAGCGACCCCACCAACCGCGTCAGCACCCGACCCGCCCGGTCCGCGGAATCGAGGTCCCAGGCATCCCGCAACGCCTTGCCCACCGAGGCGTGCAGCCGTTCGGGCAGATGGCCCAACACGTTGCGGAGCTTGTGCACTTGGCAGCGCTGCACCACCCCGCGGGAACCGAACACCTCGCCGATGGCGCGCCGCAGCCCAGCCGCCCCGTCGACGACGAACAGCAACGTCCGATCCGTCGGCAGGCCCCGCGTCACCAGGTCGCTCAACAGTCCCGTGGCCACCGCCGCCGTCTCCGTCGCGCCTTCGCGCGGACCGAGCACGTGTTTGCGGCCCGCCATGTCGACCCCCAACGCCACCACCAGGCAGTGGTCCCGGAAAACCCTGCCGTCGATGCAGACCACACGCAGGTCCAACTCACCCAACGGACGGCTCAGAAACGACCGCAGCCGCTTCGCCGACAGCGACACGACCGTGCTCTCGGGAATGCCTGTGGCCGCCCCCAGCGTCCAGTGGGTGCCGGTGTCGGGTGTCTCCTGCAACGCGCGCTGCCCGCGGTGTAGAGCCATCGCCGCCTCGACCGCGAGAGGCGTTTCCCGCGCCATCATCACCGCCGGGTCGATCCGGCACAGGACCCTCTCAGTTGGACGTGTAGCTGCCGGTGACCACCACCATCGGGACGAGTCCGATCAGCCGAAGGCCGGCCCGCATGCCGAACCGTCGGTTCGGCGCCGGCACGCCGTAGAGGACATCAACGTAAGGGAGGACAACCGGAAAATCTTCACCCTGCTCGACGTGCCACAGACCCATGCCGACGTGAAGGGATCTCCTGCGGCGAAGCGGGTGCTGATAGCGAACCGCCGGGGTGAACACGGTAAACGGGGTGTCGGAACCTGCCACCCCTCCCCACATGCCCCACATGCCCAACCCCCACCGGTCCGTGAACCAGGCGTTGACGCCCGCGTCCAGAGAGTACAGGCGCTCGTCGAGAGCCATCCCTCCTACGCCGCTGAACACTTCCACCCGGAAACCGCCATCGCCTTGTGCATCCGCCGTGGATGCGCCGGTGACGAAAGTCAACACCGCGGCGGCGATAAACCCCGAGCGAAGTCCGCCGCCGCATCGCGAGCGGGCGCGGAGCCGACGCGCTGGCGGAGGGAGTGGGTTCATGGGTGTACGCTGAGCGAACTCCGCGAAGCAACACGGTCAGGGGGCAAAGATGAGGCCAACCCGGCGGCCACCGCGGCCGTGACCTCGTCGGCGCTCCAGCCCCCTCGGGTCCGACGGCCAGGGTCACGGAGGCCGGCCGGGGCTCCCGGGCCAAGGCCGCAGTCCGGCCGCGCCGTCGGCGGCGACGCCAAGTCGATGAGCAGGAGCCGCCGGCCCCGGTCCGAGGTCGCGGTTGGCGGCAGACCTCCAGAAACAGCTTGGCCGCCAGAACACGGGCCGCCCGGTGGTCGGAACCGTTGCCGACTACATGCGTCGCGGGTCACCGTGGTGGCGCCATGACCGCAACCGGCGTGCCGTGGGCCAGCGTGAAGTTGCCGTCGATGACGACCGGCTCGCCGTCTTCGACACCGTGCAGCGCCGCAGAGTCGGGCAGGATCTCCGTTTCTATCCCGTTGGTCTCTCCAAGCTGGACGTACTCCCATGCCGCGACGCCGTCGCGCACCACCATGACGAGCGGTCGGTCATCGCTGTAGAGCACGGCAGCGCTGGGCACGATGAGCCGGTCCGGAAGCCGCACGCCCTCCATTGTGACGCGCACGTGCGAGCCGGACAGCAGGCGCGGCCGGCCTTGCTCGACCGACAGCACGATCGTCCCGACGCGACGGGCGGCGTCGACGAGCGGCACGATCCGCAGGATGCGGGCCGCGAGCCGCCGATCGAGGTCAGCCACTGGCTGCACCGTCGCGCGAGCGCCAGGCCGAAGACCGACCAGGTCGGTCTCGAGCACTTCGGCGCGGATTTCCACCTCGTCGACGTCGACGAGGATCATCGTGATGTCCCCGGCAGCGACAACTTGGCCAACTTGCACGTTCACGTCTGCCAGTATGCCAGCAAACGGCGCGCGGACCTCGCATCGGGCGATATGCAGCTCCGCCTCCTCGACCGCGACCTCCGCCGCCGACAGCCCGACATCCGCCCGGATCGACTGGTCGCGCTGTTCGGGGTTGCCCAATACGCCGAGATCATGCGCGCGGCGGGCCGCATCCAGGTCGCGCCGCGAGATCAAGCCGCGCGCGAACTGCTGCTCCACCGCCGCGAGATCGGTCGCCGACAGGCTGTTCCCCCGCCAAATGCCGCCCGAGATCTGCCCGTCTATCCGGCCCAGCTCTCGAGCCGCGTACTGCAAGAGGGCGCGCTGCCGGTCGGCTCTGGCACGCCGCAGACCCAGCTCTGCGTCCCGGCAATCGAAGCGGATCAGCACGTCGCCCGCCGCCACGCGCGCTCCTGCCGGTGAGGGCAATTCCAACACGGCGCCGCCTGCCTCGCTCTGCAGGTCGAGCAGTCTGGTGGCGCGCACCTCGCCGTCGACAGTGACGTAGTGGACGAGATCGCCCCGACGGGCCGGCGCAACGGTCACGGGCACGGCTTCCCGATCCGCTGGCGAGATCTCCGCCTGTCGCGCGGCCTCGTCGGTCGACGATTCCACGGTCCCCGTCGAGCACCCTCCCACGCCGACGAGCACGCACACAGCCAGAACCGGACCGATGCGCTTCACCCTTGCGCTGTTCATGCAGCGTCCTTCGGTTCGCGTGCCATCATTCCCGCGACCAATCGCTTCGCCTGCTCGCCAGCCATGTACAGCGACGGCACGACGGCGATCACCAACACGCTCGACGTCATCAGGCCGCCGATGGCCGAGCGCGCCAAATCCGACCACTGGTCGGTGTAGCCCAGGCCCGGTTGGCCCCACAGCATCGGGAGCAGTCCGAGCGCCGTGGTCGCCGATGTGAGCAGCACGGGTCGGATTCGGTCCACTGTGCCCTCGGTAGCCGCGGCCAGAGCCGTCATCCCGGCGCGTCGAAGCTGGCTGATTCGGTCGAGAAGCAACACCCCGTTGTTATCGACGATCCCGACCAACAGGATCACGCCGATATAGCCGGAAGATGTGAAACTCGCCCCGGTCCAGACGTAGAGATAGCAGACGCCGACCAGCGCCAGCGGGATGGTCGCCAGCACGATGAGCGGGTGCCACAGGCTCTCGTATAGTACTGCCAGCACCATGAACATCACCAGCACGGCGCCAGCGAGCGCCCAGGCCAGCATGCGCGATTCGTCCTCGGTCACCTCGTAGTCGTCGTCCCGACTGACGGCGAAACCGGGGGGCGGTCGGAACGCCTCCAACACCTGCCGTTCGTACTCCGCGGCCAGCCGGGGCGGCCCCTCGTAGTTCCACGAAACCGTCACCGTGTATTCCTGGTCCCGCCTGTCGATCCCGTCCGGCACATTCACTTCCCGCACGTCTACCAGGTCCGCGATGCGCACCGGCACGTCGTACCCCGCCGGGGCCGCCAGCCGCAGCAGCGAATCGACATCCTGCCGGTCGGAGCCGGCGATGGTGAACTCGGTGACGTCAGGCAGCCGCATGTCGGTATCGAACCACGACGTGCGCGGCGCACCGCGCGCGGTGGCGAGGGAAACGAAGTCCAGCACGTCCTGCGGGTCCGCCGCGAACCGATCGATGTCGGCGAACCGCGGAGCCACCACCAGCTCGCGCTGCGACAGGTCGTAGGTGCCCAGCCGCGTATTGCCTCGGGTGGACGTCGTTACCCGGTGCTCCGCCACGCGCGGGCTCAGGCTCGCCTGTTGGCCGATGGCTTCGGCCAACTCGACCGCGCGGGCCAAATGGTATCCGCGCACGTGCAACCGGCTGTTGTGGAACTCCGGAACGCCGCGCCCGCCGATCCGCACCGGTTCTCCGAAACCGCTGACGCTGACCGACACTCGGGCCAGCGCCGCCGCCCGTTCCACGAGGCGCTGGCGCACCGCGTAGGGCACCCCCCGATCGAGTTGCCGCTGCGAGAACTCGACCTCCAGCCGCGCCCGCCGGCCCTCGATTTCAACCCAGACCTCGCCGGTGTCCTCCGCAGCGCCCCCGGACAGCACGTGGTCCTCCAGCGTGCGAACCACCTGATCGGTCCGCGCCGGGTCCGTGCCGCTCGGGGTTCGGAGCTCGACCAGCAGGCGCTCTTCGACCGGCGGCTCCAGGAACCGTCCGCGGGGCACGTCCCGCCAGAACCGCCATCCGCCGTGGATGCACAGCGCCGCCGCGACCAGCGGAGACACCCACCACCAGCGAGCGACCATCTCGACCGGACGTCGAAGACGCCTCGGCCGCTCCACTCCGGCCATCCCGGGCGCCGTGGCGGCAGGCAGCCAGCGCGCTCCCGCGGCCGGCACCATGAACCAGGACACGATCACCGAGGCCGCCAGCAGCGCAGTCAGAGTCAGAGCCAGCGGCGCGAACGTGACCTCCAGCCGACCCTCGAAGTAGATGAATGGCAAGAACACGCCAATCGTGGTCAACTGCGCGAAGAACAGCGGTCGCGCCACCTCCGCGGCGCCCTCCACGACGGCGCGCCGCGTCGAACCGCCCCGTTGCAGTCGCGTTGCGACGTTCTCGACAATCACCACCGCGTTGTCCACCAGCATGCCGAGCCCGAGCGCCATCGCGGCCAGCGTCAGTACATTGACCGACAGCCCGATCCGCGTCATGAACGAAAGGGTCAGGGCCGCGGTGGCTCCCGCCGTCAACAGCAACAGCAGCGGTGTCCGCCCGTTCCGGAACACCAGCAGCAGCGCCACTGACACGAACGCGACGATCCACAACAGCCGTCGACCAAGAGAGTGGAGTTCCGTCCGGATCTGGTCCGCAGCGTCGCGGGTAACAAAGAACCGCAGGTTGCCGGGCGCCACCGCCGTCCGCGTCGCCAGCAACTGCCTCACCTCGTCCGACAGCGCCAGAACATTGGCTCCCGGCGCTCGCTCCAGCACGAGAGCCAACCGTGGCTGACCCTGGTACCGATACTCGCGATCCGGCGGCGCCGAGCGCCGTCGGACTTCCGCCACGTCATCGAGGCGGATGGGGCCGTCGACTCCGGCCAGCCTGAGGTCGCGCAGTGCATCCAGCATCTCCGGCGCGGCATCCGCCACGACGTCGAGCCGGCGTTCCGAGACATCGACGAAACCTGCGTGCCGCGGCCGCAGCACGTCGAGGACCGCGTTCTGCACGGTTGTGCGCGCCAGCCCGTACCGGCCCAGCCGCTCGGGATCGAGCACCACCGTCAGCAGCTCCCACCGCCCGCCGAGCAGGGTGACGCGCGCGATGCCCTCCACCGCGACGAGTCGGTTCTGCAATTCGTCGCGCACGACTCGCCGCAGAGCCTCCGGTGAGAAGGCGCCGACCAGGAAGACGGTCATGAACGCGTCCTGGCGAAGGTCGGGCGGGACATAGGGTGCCAACCGGGGAGCGCGGGCGCCGACTGGCCAGTCCCGCTCGAGAGCCCGCAAGGCGTCACGCAGGGCCAGCCGCCCGATATCGAGCCGGGTGTCCGCGTCGAAGAAGACCTCAACCACGGCCCGGCCCCGCTCTGTGCGCGACGCCACACCGCGCACGCCATCGAGCCGGGAGGCCGCAGCCTCGACGCGCAAGGTCATCTGCGACTCCATGACCCGTGGCGATGCGCCAGGCCACGTGAGCTTGATGTCCACGCGGGGGTACGACAGCTCAGGGACCAGCTCGATGGCGACCTGCGTGGCGTCGAAGACCGCCAGCACGCCCAACGCCAGACAGGCCATGCCCACGGTCACCGGGTGACCTGACGCCCACCACATGAGGGGCCTGAGCAATGACGAATCTGCCGGGGCACAGGAAAGCTACCCCGCTCTTGGCTCCTCCGGCCAGCGCCAATCCAGCTTCCCCACACCCCCCTCAGCCGGCGTCACCGCGCCACTGGGCGGTCACTGGGCCGCCGGAACCCTCGGCGTCGGTGTCCACCGTCGCCGATCTGACGGTGCGAAGGTCCGTTCGATGATCTCCCGTATCTCCGGCAGCGCGCGTCCTGCTTCCTGCAACATCCGCACTTCGTGCACGATGTCGACGCACTGCGGGCACGTCGCGCCATGCTCGTCGTACACGACCTCGTCAGCGTCGCGCCCAACAGCCCCGCCGCTCGGCGCCGTTCGCGACCGAACAAAACAACTCTCCACCGAAGTGTGGAAATGGCGGTAGCCACAACCGCAGAAGCAAGGAATGTACTCTAGGACGCCCCACTGCTCCCCCGCAAAGGCGTATGCCGCGTCGACCCGTGCCTGTTGCGCGCTGTGGCGGGACCAAGTCTGAAAGGTGGACCAGCCGACGACAACGAGCCCAGCCACGAGGACAAGACGCACGGCGATACGAACACTGACCAACGCACTCATCACCTAAGCGACCCCGCTCCTTCTTCACAAACAAGCCACTTGACAGCTAGAGCGCGACAGCGCTGTGGCCGGGAGAGCATCCTTCATCGGATGGGAGGAAACGGGCTCTCGACGGACTCGCCGTCAATTCGCCCTTCCAACGCCGCCGTCGGCGAGCCATCTGTCACGCAACTGCGGCAACGAGATACGCCGAATGTCGAGCTGATCGACGTCCCGCCGGCGCCCCGCTTCTCCCCAGTCCAGAAAATACAGGTATTCGCCGCTTCGGCCTATAGAGAAATCCGGCAGGCGGACATCCGCGACGAGCGGATCTCCCGCCGACGAGAACAGGTTGAGAAACACCTCGAACTGCATGACCTGTCCCAGCGTCCAGTCCTCCGTCGCTCTCAGAAAATGTACGACGGCGAACAGGTCGCTCCAGGCAAAAAGGCCCTGCAAAGTACTGTTGGTCAGTCCCCATCGCATTTCTTGCGCCACGCCTGCGCTGAAGACCGCGCGGGCGCCGTCGCGTTGGAAGCGCGGAGAGCGTATGTCGACAACGGTGACGACGCCGCCCTCGTCGTCGAGAACCTGGGCGCTCGTGCCGGCGCCCTGGCCGACGAACCAGAACGACGATCCGGCCTGCTGAAACCGATCGAAGAAAGACGCAAAACACGACGACTGGATCGCGTAGCAATCCTCGTAGATCGGCGCGGCAATCGAGCCTCCCTCGTCCAGACCCGACGACACCGTCCAGCCCAGTCGCGCTCCCTCGTACATCCCGCCGCCGACGCGTACCGTCGTGATGTCACCGCCACCGCCCGGCCACAAACCTGGGACCCACAGGACGCCCTGGGCGGCCCCCGCGTGGCCCGTGCCGGGTTCGAACCCCGCGGGCCTCGGAATCGTGCGCAGGTAGTCGCCGGTCGTAAGCGAAAAGGCGAGAGCCCCCTTTATCGTGTCCACTACGTAGACTACGCCGGCTTCGCAATCAGCCGCCACGGAAGCCGCATGCTCCCATTCGCCGGGACCCTGGCCTCGCCCTCCGATTCGGCCGAGAACGCTGCCGCTCTCGAGGTCGACCCAATGGACCCGGTCACGATTCATCAAGTAGCCCACCTCGTCGCAGAACGCAGAATCCTCGATGAGACCCGCGAACTCGCCCGGCGGCCACGTGACCGTCGCGACTAGCTCGGTATCGGCGGGTTGCCCATCCGCTGCAACCCGATAGTTGCGGGCCTGTCTCTCGCACGAGAGGAAAAACGCCGAGACGGCTACCATGACCGCGACGCCAACGCACATGCGCACCGCTACTCTCCACGTATTCGGTTACCGGGTCGGGGCGAGAAGATCCCCGAAAATGTGTGCAGGCGTGGAGGCCTTGTGCCGATACGTGAGACATGGCGCGCAAGAAGGGCGACCAGGACGAGTCGGACCGGACGGGGCGTCGGCGAGACCCTCGCGACCTGCGCATCGAGCGCCTGAAGCGGGACAAGGCGAAGCTGATCGAGGAACGCGACCACTGGAAGCGCCGCAGCGAGCAGCTGGAAAAGGAGCTCGAGACCGCTCGGCGAGCCGGCAAGCGGCAGGCGGCCCCCTTCGCCAAGGACCGGCGGCAGGGAAGCGGCGAGCGGCCGGGGCGACGGCGTGGTGCGGACTACGGGAAGCAGGGGCGGCGCCAGCCGCCCCCACGCGTCGACGAGGTCCACGCGGCGCCGGTCCCGACGAGTTGTCCCGACTGCGGCGGCGCGGTCACCGTGGACGGTGTGTCGTCGCAGTATCAGGAAGAGCTGCCGGCGGTTCAGGCCCTGGTGCGGCGGTTCGACATCGAGGTGGGCCGCTGCGCCCAGTGTCGGCGGCGAGTGCAGGGCCGGCACGCGCTGCAGACCTCGGACGCCTTGGGCGCCGCCGCTCCCCAACTGGGTCCGAACGTCGCCGCGCTGGTGGTCGAGTTGCACACCGAGCTGGGCATGCCGGTGGAGAAGGTCGCCCGCGTGCTGAACATTCAGTTCGGACTCCGGGTCACCAAGGGCGGTCTGGTCCAACTGCTGCACCGCACCGCCGCCAAGGCGGCGCTGGCGTATGCGGCGCTGTGCGAGCAGGTCCGCCGCAGCCCGGTGGTCACGCCGGACGAGACGGGGTGGCGTGTGTGGACGCTCAACCACTGGCTGTGGGTGTTCGCGACCCCGGAGACCACGGTCTACGCGATCTGCGCCGGGCGGGGGTTCGAGCATGCGGCGGCGGTTCTCGGCCCCGATTTCTCCGGCGTGCTGGTGCGGGACGGTTGGGTGGCCTATCGCGGCTTCAAGCATGCGCCGCACCAGACGTGCGTGGGTCATCTCTTGCGCCGCTGCAAGGATCTGCAGGCCGCTCATCCCGACAGCCCCTGGGCCGGCGAGGTGCAGGCGGTCCTTCAGGACGGTCTCGCGCTGCGCGACCGCTGCAATGCGGGCGACATCAGCGAGCACGGTCTGGCAACGGCCCGCGGCCGACTGGTCGCCCGGCTCGGGCGCCTGATCGACACCGCGCCGCCGTTGGCCGCCGCCGAGCGCTTCGCCAAGCACTTGGCCAACGAGTTCCCGGCGGTGTTCGTCTTCCTGTGCGACCCGTCGATAGACGCGACCAACTGGCGGGCGGAGCAGGCCATCCGTCCCGCGGTGGTCACCCGCAAGGTGTGCGGCGGCAACCGTACCCGCAAGGGTGCCAACACCCAGCAGGTGCTGGCGAGCGTGGTGCGTACCGCCCGCCAACGCCGACTCGACCCCCGCGTGCTGTTCACGACGATGCTGTGCGCCCGCGCACCCGTCGTGCCCGAAGCGCTTGCGCTGCCGCCACCCGCCTGACCGCCGGCGGGCCCTCCCGACGGGTCCCGGGTCCGCCGCCATCACACCGCGCCGGCCGCCGCACGCCTCGCACGCGACCTCCTGGGGCGCCTCCCACGACGAAGACCGATGGCCCTTCGCGGCATTGGCCCGCCAATCCGACAATCTTGCGTCGGGCACGCCTCGCCGCCGCCGTAACTTTCCGGAGCACAGGTCCATTGTCAGTTACATTTCACGGGCGAAACCGCTCCCGGACGCGCTAACCGAATACCTCTCCACTGAAGCCAAAAAAAGGCGGCGCCGAAACGAACGGCCAATCGATGCCGTCGCTACGGGGCCACCCTCCAGTCAACCGGCCGGTCCGGTCCGAAGTTGGATCCGGTCCTCTCTCAGCAGCGAAATCGAATATAAGGGTGACGTGGGCACGGTGTCAAGCGTGTCGAGCATGCGTCAAGTCCCGGCGGGGGTCCGGCGCCAGCAGTTCATAGACGACGGGGACGAAGCAGACCGAGAGCACGGTGCCGGTCAGCAGCCCGCCGATCAAGGTCAGCGCCAACGCCCGCTGCAGCTCCTGGGCGGGCGCGGTGGTCAGGGCCAGCGGCGCGACGGCCAGCACCGTCGTGACGGTCGTCATCAGGATCGGCCTCACGCGCAGCAGCGCCGCCTCGATGATCGCGGGCCGGGCGTCGGCCGCCTTCGCCTCGCGGTGCTTCACCCGCATGAAGTCGACCAGGACAATCGCGTCGTCCACACCGATCCCGATCAGCACCGTGGCCGCCATCACCGTGAAGACGTTCATCGTCAGGCCGAACACCCACCAGGTGGCGACGACGCCGGACAGGGTCAGGGGGACGCTGAGCAGCACGACGAGGGCCAGCCGGATGGACTCGAACTCCGCCGAAAGGCAGATGACAACCAGCACCATCACGATGACCAGTACCCAGCGCAGCGAGGCGAGTGACTCCCCGGCGGCGGCAGTGCGCGTCCTGACCTCGATGCGGACATCGGGCGGGAGCGACAGTCGCTCGACCACATCGCCCAGACGGCTCTCGAGCCCGGCGCGGCCCAGGCCGTCGGGAGCCACGCTGACCACCAGCGCGCGGCGGTGATCGCGGCGGGCGATCGCCGACGCGGTCGCCTCCGTCACCGGCGTGGCGAGCAGTGCGAGCGGCACCCGCGGCGCGCGCGCGGCCTCACCGTCGCCATCGACTTCGGCCAAGTCACGCGGCGGCACGATCGGGATCCGGTCGAGCGCCGGGGCGCCTCCCGCGCCGTCTTCCAAGGTGTGTCGCAGGACCACCCGCAACGGCGGCTCCGCGACCGGGAGCTGGGCCACTGTCTCACCCCGCGTCGCGTAGCCCACCTGCGCGGCGATCTCCGCCGTGGAGAGGCCGAGTGCGCCGAGCGCATTCTGGTCGAGGTCCAGTCGCAGCCGCGGTTCCGGCTCGGGCGGGGCGGCGACGAGCCGGCCCAAGTCGCTCCGCCCTCCCACGAGGGCGGCGAACTCATCGGCGAGACTGCGCAGACCGGCCAAGTCGCTCCCCGAGAAGACCACGTCGACCGGGCCATCCAGCATGCCGAGGACGTCGTGCAGCGGCGTCTCGGTCGGTTCCACCCGAACCTCGAAGCCCGGCAGCTCCTGCGCGAGGGCGGGCGCCAGCGCGGCCGCGACCGTGCGGCGGGAAAGGTGAAACTGCGCCCGGACGTCCGAGCGGCCCGGCGCGCCGTCGCCGGTGAGGTCGGTCTCGGCCTGCAGGCCCGCCGTCGTCAACAGCCGCTCGACCGACCTGGTCGACGACAGAGTCTGCTCGGTGCGAACCGCGGCCAGCACCAGGCGCTCGATCGGCATGTCGTGCCGCGGCGCCGCGGTCACGCTCACTTCGCCTGTGTCGACCGAGGGCGCGATCTCGCGCGGGGTTCTCAGCCCCAGGATGGCGGTGGCGGCCCCGAGCACCGCCGCCGCCAACAGCACCAGCCGGCGGCGGAACAGCAAGAATCGCAGCAGTCGGCGCAACACTGGCGTCCATGGCTCCTGCGGCGGCCTGACCACGCGCCGCCCCGCGAACAGAACCGACAGCGCCGGAACGAGAGTCAGCGACGCGGCCCAGGCCACCAGGACCGCCACGCTGACGGTGACCGCCTGGTCGCGGAAGAGGGCTCCGGCGAAACCGCCGACGGCGACGACGGGAAGGAACACGACCATCGTAGTCAGGGTGACACTGGTGATGGGCGCCACGACGCGCGTAGTCCCCGTCACCGCGGCGGCCGCGGGGGACAAGCCGCGCTCGCGATGGCGATGGATGTTCTCGACGACGATGATCGCCGTGTTCACCAGCAAGCCGATGCCTAACGCCAAGCCGCCCAGAGAGATGATGTTGATCGAGACACTCAAGCCGTCCATCGCGGCAAAGGCGCCGAGCACCGATACCGGGACCACGATGCCGATCACCGCCGGCTGCCGCCAGTCGCCCAGGAACAGGACCAGGACACCGAAGGCGAGCACAGCGCCGAGGGCGACGGCGCCAAGCGCACCGGCGAGCGCGGCGCGGATGAACCCGGCCTGGGTGTAGGCGACGTCGAGCCGCAAGTCGGGGTACTCGGCGCGAAACTCGTCGAGCACGGCGGTGACCGTGTCGGTCAGCCCCAACGCGTTGCTCGAAGTGTCCTTGAAGAGGCGGAGCCCGACCGCCGGGGCGCCCTCGAAGCGCAGCACCGTCACCGGCTCGCTCGGGACCACGCTGACACGAGCCACGTCGTCGAGCCGAATCCGCGGCGTCGCACCGGGGACCGAGACGATGATCCGGCCGAAGTCCGCCGGGGACTCGATGAGGGCCGGCACCCGTACGCTGTAGCGGTACGGTCCCTTGCGCAGCGTACCGCCCGCCGGGACCGTCACCGCCCGTCGGATCGCGTCTGAGACTTCCGCCGGGGCAACATCCAGCAGGCGCGCGCGCGACGCATGCAGCTCAACGAGCACGTGCTCTTCCCGATCACCGATCAGCGCCGCGTTCGCCACGCCCGGAATCTGCTCCAGCCGTGGCGCGAGAATCTCGCGAATCGCCTTGCTGAGCGCCACCAGGCGCGAGGATTCCCATGTCTCCGCCGACCCCGGCCGGGTCGCCCCAAGGGTGTTGGCATTCGCGGATGTGTGGTTGACCTCGTCCTCCCCGGTTGCGCCGACCAGGTCGGCCCTCGACACCGCCAGCACCATGAACGGCCGGTTGCCCGGATCCCAGCGCCGCACGGTCGGAGCCGCCGCGGTCTCAGGCAACACGTAGCGCACTTCGTCCAGCCGTTCCCGTACGTTCAGAACAGCCAGGTCGAGGTTCGTCATCCAGGGGAACGCCACGGTGATGACTGCGACTTCATCGCGCGACACCGAGGCGACCTCCTGCACGCCGGGAACGCCGCTCAGGGCCTGCTCGACCGGGATAGTGACCAGTTGCTCGAGCTCGGCCGCCGAGGCGTCCTCCATGCGGATCTGCACCGACAGGCGTGGCAACTCCAGCGACGGCAGGAGATCGACAGGGAGCCGCAGGCAGGCTACGACACCGAGCAGCGCCACCGCCAGCGCGCACATACTGACGCCGACAGGACGGGCGACGCAGATGCGGATCATCGAGGGTGGAGGGCGGAGCGCATCGCCGGGCCTCAGCGGGATCGGTTTGCCGCGGGTTGCCTCAGAGCGACTATACTACTTCCGATGAGTGCGGCTCTTCTTCGTCCGCGGTTCCAGAAACGCTTGAACGGGGAGAGCTGCCCCCGTTGCCAATGCCGCCGCACGGCCGCCTTGCGCGTCGCCTCACGCAGGTCCTCCCGATGCAGCACCACGCCCTTGCCGTCGAAGGTCAGCACGACCACCGACTCCTCGGGCCCCGCTTCACCCGCCGCCGCACGGCGCGCCTCGTAGAAAGCGTCGAAGTCCTCCGCCGCGCGGACCGCCAACTGCTCCGCCTGACGCTTCGGCACCCTTCGCTCCGGTATGGCGGGACAGGTCCGGCAGCGCTTCGTCGAACGACCGCGACATCGCCGCCTCCGCCACCCCGCCGGCGCAGCTCCAGCGAGTAACGCTCCGACGGCAGGTTCAGCGACGCATCGAGCGGATGCAGACCCCTCCTTCCCACGCCGCGGCGACATCGACCGTGATCCACCGTCTGCTCGCCTATTGCACCGAGGAAGTCGAGCGGCAGGGCCACGCAACCGAGACTCCGAACGGCGGCATCCGCGCGTGGCGCGAGAACCGCGCGGCGTTCGGCGTGGTCACCTTGTTGAGAATCTGCCAGGCCGCGACCATGGCGATGACGACGGTCTTGCCGGCACCAGCCGCCATCTTGGTGCAGAGGCGGGGAACACGGCCCGCCGTCGGACAGGATCTTGACGCCGACCCTCCGTGCCGGCCGGGCCACCGTCCACTAGACTCAGCGTTTCGGCCGCCTCGACCTGCCAGAAGAAGCGTTGCTCCCGATCCGTCGCACGCCAGTGCGCCAACAGGCGTCGTTGTCACGCCGCTGACGCCCGGATGGCCCGCGGGCCGTCACTCGTCGACGCGCGCCATGTTTCACGCCATCTTGTGCCTCAGCCTCGCGGCTGCGACCTGGACGCTCGGCTCGTGGAACCTTGCCGCCGGCTCCAACAAGTACGACGTCGCCCTCGGGTGCATGCTCATGCTAACGGTGGCGGCGCTGTTCGCCGTCGGCATCGCACTCGCGATCCTTGCGACCGACACCGCCTGACGGTCGCGGACCACACAGCAGCCGGCCAGAAGCCCGTCGCCCCACCCGCCGCCGACCTTTTCCTGACGATCGTCGGCCCCCCGGCGTCGCCCGCGCATTCACCAGTGCCCCGCGGCCCGTGCTACGCTACGGACATGGAGACTCTGGCCCCTCTGGTGACGCCCGCCCTCGTCATCGCCCTCTTCGTCTGGCTTCGTAACGAATTCAACACGCGGTTTTCGGCCCTCGAGAAGCGATTCGAGAACATCGACAGACGGTTCGAGAACATCGACAGGCGCTTCGATGAGGTCGCCCGCGACAACGCCGACCTCCGCGAGCGCATGGCCAAGCTCGAAGGCTCGCTCGATGGCTTCCTCGCCGGCCGTCGCGACCCGCACGCCGCCTAGAATCACGGAGATCCATGGAAACGCTCACGCCTTGGATCACGCCGACTCTCGTCATTGCCCTCTTCGTCTGGCTTCGCAGCGAATTCAACACGCGGTTCTCGACCATCGAGAAGCGATTCGAGAACGTCGACAGGCGGTTCGACGAGGCGGCCCGAGACAACGCCAAACGATTCGAGAAGGCCATCAGCAGCCCCTTGGTGCGCGAACCCGCGCCCTTTGTCACGCGCTGCCGAAGACGAACCGTCGCGAACACCGATTCGATCACGTTCGACGTCCGAAGGTGACGCCAGTGCTCGGCCGGGAAGTCGAAGAACGACAGCAGCGCCTCCCGGTCCGCCGCCAAGCACGACGCCGCTTTCGGATACTTCGCCGCGAACTCCGCCACGAAGGCGTCGACGCCGCGCGCCGCAGCCGCCTTCGTCGGCGCATACATGACCTCCCGCAGAGCCCGCTTCGCTCGCGGATGAAGGCGCTTCGGCAGCTTGTCGAGCACGTTCGCCAGCTTGTGGCACCAGTCCCGCTTGCATCGTCGTCTCCGGCCACACGGCCCGCAGCGCCGACCATCGGCGCGACCACCGCCTCGTCCTCAGACTCGGGGGAGCAGTTTCTATCCACCTATTCCGCCTGTAGGGCTTGGCGGGGATCGGCCCGCGCTGCCCGACGCGCCGGAAGCAACGAGGCCGCAATGGCCACTGTCACCAGCACGAGGGCGGCAGCACCGAGGGCCAGGGGATCGCGGGGGCTCCGGCCCTCGAAGAGTAGCGGCGCGACGAAGCGGCCGGCCCAGAGCGCGGCCGCCCCTCCGACGACGACGCCGACCACGGCGAGCGAAAGACCGCGCACGAGCACGAGGTGGAGGAGGTCCCGGGCCTGGGCACCGAGGGCGCGGCGAATGCCGAAGGGTGTGGCTCTTTTTCGTCGGCGGCCCAGAGAGAGTCCATTGGATTCTGCACGGCGGCCAGATCAGAGCTACTTGACGCGTCGAAGGCGGGGTGAGGCGGGGGGCGGGGGCGGCTCGGTGACCGGCGGGACTGCGCCGTCACGGTATCGCTGGGCGTGATTCCGCTCGTACTCGCGCGCTTCGTGGAAGTCCCAGTACGCATCGAAGTCGCCGCTGGCGCGCAGCGCCCGGAGCTTCAGAATCGCCTCGGCGCCGACCAGCCGCCAGCGCGCGCCGGTCAACTCCATGCGGTCGCGCACTAGGTGCCGGCACGCCCCTTCGATGACCCCGGTGGCGATGGGGTAGCCGGCCGCGAGGTAGCGGTCGTACTGCATATACGGCGCGTACTTCAGCAGGTAGTCGGCGCACGTGTCGACCGGCTTGCGGGCGTCCTTCGACAACCCGGCGACGGTCGCTGCACGCCGCATCGACGCCGCGACCCGCTTGGCCCTGCCCTCGAGAATGTCCCGCACGCGAGTCCACGCCCAGCACGCCAACTCGGGGCTCTCCTCCCGGTGGAACGCATGCGCCGCCTTCCACACATACTCGACCGCGTGGATGATGTCGAGGACCACCGTGACCGCCACGCCGTACGCGGCGGCGCCCTCTTCCACGAGGTCGAGCTGCGTCTCGGCCCCGTCGACGAGCACCACCCAGTGCTTGACGCGTTCGGGGTCGTGGCGGTCCGCTTCCAGGAACGCCTCGGCGATCACCTCCACGGGCTCCCGTTCGAGGCTCGCCCACACCCGTTTCGCCACCGGGCGAGGCCGCACCCCCGAGGTCTTCGCCTTCCTGCCCTTCTTCGTCTTGGCCGCCGGCTGTCGGGGCATCAGGCTCTGCAGGAAATCCTCCGCGCTCCGCACGAACGGCGCGACCGCATAGACGGCGGCCACCGTCGCCATCCGCTTCGAGTGCTTCTTCTCCCCCGGCTTGAGGCGATTGAACGGCGAGAGCTGCCCCCGTTGCCGACGGCGCCGCTCGGCCGCCTTGCGCGTCGCCTCCCGCAGGTCCTCCCGATGCAGCACCACCCCCTTGCTGTCGAAGGTCAGCACGACCACCGACTCCGCGGGCACCGCTTCTCCCGCCGCCGCACGGCGCGCCTCGTAGAACGCGTCGAAGTCCTCCGCCGCGCGAGCCGCCAACTGCTCCGCCTGACGCTTCGGCACCTTCGCCCCGGTATGGCGGGACAGGTCCGACAGCGCTTCGTCGAACGACCGCGAGGCCGCCGCCTCCGCCACCCGCCGGCGTACCTCCAGCGAGTAACGCTCCGCCGGCAGGTTCAGCGACCCATCGAGCGGATGCAGACTGTCGTGGCCAGCCCGCGCGTAGCCCGCACGCTCGACATCCACCGTGCCGAAGATCGTCTCCACGGCGCGTTCGTGCACGCGGCGCTCCGAACGCTCGACGCCGTCGGCCCCCTCGACCGGCCCCGCCGCCTCCCCCGGACTGCGTTGGTCGAGGTGTCCCTGCAGGAGCTTGCGCATCAAGTCCTGGCCCCGCCGGTGCAGCTCCCGTTCGAGGTCGCTCTCACTCATCTGCTGGGCCTCGCGCGAAGAGAGGTAGGTCTTGGTCTCCGAGAAGACCGCCTCCGCCGTCGCATACGGCGTCGGGGCGGGTGGAGCGGCACGGGGCGGAACAACGCGCATGGCTCAACGCTCCCGCAGCCGCCGCTGCGCATCCCGAACCACAGGATAGACCAGAACCGTCTTGGGCGCCTCACCCCCGCGGCGCCCGTACCGGTCCATGCGCCCGCGACCGCTCGTGGCCCCCAACACCACCCAGTTGGCGGCGCGGTAGCACCCGCCGTGGTGGCGGCGGGGGTCCACCAGCGTCTCCACCAGCCACGGCGACAGGCCGTAGCGGCGCGGCCAGTCCGCCGCCATGCGCACGAGGCCGCGCGACAGCACCGCGCTCGCGAGGTTCTTCACCTCGACCCACGGCAGCAGCAGAAAGCGGCTGTTGTTGACCACGTGCTGCAGATTCCGCGCCCGTGTCGCGTCGTCCCAGCCCACCCAGCGGTCGCGCGCCGCCATCCGCCACGCCGGGCTGGAGAACTGCAGGCACCCCACCACCGCCCGCGCCGGCCTCGACGCGAACACCAGATAGCGCAGGTGCGCCCCGAACGGAACCCGGTGCCCGATGTCGTGGTAGCGCCCCACCAGCTCCCGGAACAGCAACCGCTGGGCGGGCTCGCGCACCCGCTCGACAGCCAGCGGCTCGATGTCGCGCACGCTGCCGACGAGCCGGGACCCTGGCTCGCCCGCCGCCGTCCGGGGCACCCGGGTCACCGAACCCGCTGCACGGCCCCGGCGCTTGCCGGGCAGGGCCAGCGCCCCGTCCGCGTCCAGCCGCTCCAGGAACTCCCGGCACTCGCGGGCCTTCAGCCGTCCGTTGGGGCGCCGCCACCGCAACAGCTCGCACACGGTGCGCGCCAGCTCCATCCGGCTCAAGCCCGGACAGTCGCGCACGACCTCGCGGACCAGCGTCATCTCTCGCTCGCTGAACGCGCGCCCCGAGAACCTCGTCGTGGCGGTGGCCATCGCAGGACGTCCCTCCAGGACACCGTACCAGAACGCCGGACGAATGTCCAGGGGGAGCCGCGGCAGAGGAGGGACCGAGCGCCCGGTGTGGGCTCGCATGGGTCTGGCGGGTCCGGGAAGGGGGTGGGAAATGCTGTACCTCCGCCAAGCGTGCCGAGGCGAGAGAGCCCAGGAGCGCAAATGCCTATGAATCAGTGAGTTAGCTCTCTACACAGAAGAGCCGCACCCAATGCCGAACTCCAGCTCGCGCTGACGCACGCCGAAGGCGATGACGGCGTAGAGCCCCAGGGCGGCAAGCAGCAGGGCGAGCAGGGCGGCGGCGCCGAGCAGCCCCGTTCCGATTGTCCACGGGCGGATCCACTCCGCGAAGACGGTAGGCAGGCTCCGCACGCGGGAGGCCGGCAGGTCTGGATAGAGCTCGCCGAGCGCGGCGAGCACCGCGGGCACCGTGCGCCCGGGGTCCCCGCGGGTGCGGGCGAGCAGGGTGCGCCCCCTGCTCAAACGCTCCGCCGTCGCGGCC
The DNA here is from genome assembly GCA_965199675.1 of Vicinamibacterales bacterium. Taxonomy (GTDB): domain Bacteria; phylum Acidobacteriota; class Vicinamibacteria; order Vicinamibacterales; family UBA8438; genus JAJEEA01. The sequence continues at coordinate 31,957 of CBDATI010000059.1, forward strand.
GCGGTCCGGGCCTGTGCAATCGGCAGATAGTAGTGCGGTACACGCCCCGTGTCCTCCTCCAGACTCATCTCTAGCGGAGACTCCGCGACGCCCACGACGGTCGTGCAGTCGATCGCCTCGCGTCCAACGAACAGGCAGCGGCCGATGGCGTTCCGCTCGGGCCAGACGGTCCGGGCGAACGTCGTGTTGACGACCGCGACCTTCTGCGCGCCCGCGCGGTCTCCCTCGGTGAATCCACGTCCGTCACGGACGTGCTGGCCCGCGACGCGGAAGAAGTTCGGGGTTACGAGATTCACGAACGGACCGTTCATGAGAGGGAGGCGATCGAGCCCTTCTGCGCGCAGCCCGCCCATAACCCCGATCGTCCCCAAAGGCGAGTTGGTTCCCTGCGCCACGTCCAGGACGCCCGGCAGGGACCGTACACGGGCTTCCATCGCGTCGACGGTGTTCTCGTTGAGCGGCGTCGTCTCCGACGAGCCGCTCAGCCGCACCGTCAACAGGTTCTGCCTCGCGTAGCCGATGTCGAGCTGACGGGCCGTCTCGAACGAACGATAGAAGAGGGCCGCCCCGTTGAGCAGCACGAGCGACAGGGCGGCCTGCGCGACGATGAGGCCGCTCCGAACCGGCGCGCCGAGCGAACGGGTGCCCCGCAGCCCATCGAGCTTCCCGTTCCCCCGACCGCGACCCGCGTAGAGGACGGGGAACACCGCCGCGACGAGACCGACCGCCAGTACCGCCACTCCGGTGAAGGCAATTGTGTTGACGCCCAGAGTGTCGCCGGCCCACTGATACTGAGGGAGCAGGGTGACGCGGAGCACCCGGCCGGCCACGGCGGCCACGCCCAGGGCCGCCGCACCGGAGAGCGCGGCGAGCACGACGCTCTCGGTCACCAGAAGGCGTACGACGCCCCATCGGCCCGCGCCGAGGGCGTCGCGCACGGCCAGCTCGCGCCGCCGCGCAGCTACGCGTAGAATCAGCAGGTTGGACACGTTCGCGGTCGCGATGAGAAGTACCGCAAAGGCGACCCCGCCCACAACGAGGGGCAACTGCAGGTCACGCCGCGGACTCCCCGGTCCGCGGCTTTTCAGGAGCGGGCCGAGCACGACGTTGGGTTCGGTGTCCCGCCACCGGTCGTCGGCCCGTGTCTCTCGCACGTCGCGCGTCGCCGACGCCTCCGCAAGCTCAGCCGTGACCCCGGGCGCGAGACGAACGAGAGCCGTGATCCAGGGGGCGCTGTCGTCCGTCGCCGCGACCCGCAGCGGAAGCCAGACATCGGCCGCGCTCGGTTCCGCACCCGAAAACCCGGGCGGCATCACGCCGACTATCTCATAGATGACGTCGTCGAAGCTGATGGTGGCGCCGAGCGCCTCGCGGTCGCCCCCGAAGCGGCGTTCCCAGTAGCCGTTGCCAATCACCGCCACCGGGGGGGCCGAAAGGTCGTCGTCCTCACGCAAGACGGGCCGCCCGAGAACCGGCCGCGCGCCGAGCAGCGTGAAGAAGTCTCCTGTGACCCACGAGACTCGGAGAGTTTCCGCCGCCTGTCCGCGTCCGTTCTGCGCGCCCCGCGGAGCAGTATACCCGCCCACAGCCGCGAACAGGTCGGGTTCTCCTCGAAGCGCATTGAACTCCGTCCACGCCAGGCCGTCGTTCGCGAAGACGTTGCCGCGGAGCACAGACCGTTCCCGCAGCCACACGCGGTGAATCCCGTCCGGCTCCTCGATGTGCGGCGGTGCCTGGAAAAACAGTCGCGACAGCATCCCGTACATCGCAACATTGAGGCCTATACCGAGGGCGAGGGTGAAGACGACGGCGCAGGCGTAGCCGGGATTGCGCCGCAGGCCGCGAAACGCGGAGCGGACGTCGTGCAGAACCAGTTCTCCGGGTCCCCACCCCCAAGTCGTGCGCGTCGACGCCCAGAACAGCACCAGCACCACCCCAGCTCCGTAGTCTCGTCCGCCAACGGACGCGGCAGGCTTTACCCGCCGACCGACCCGACCCGGCAACCCTGGTGCCAGTTCTATAATATAGCGCCGTTGCGGCCGGACGCACAGCGCGGGACCCGTTGCACGTCAGATTGCTGGAGATGGCGGCCTTGGCTGTTCCTAGTCGCCTCGACTACAGGTTCTCCGCGGCCCGCCACGTGACGGCGTTGCGCCATCTCTCAGAGCCCGCCACGCCGACCCCATCGAAGGCGGTGGCAACACCCAGCCCGAACACAACATGACTACAACCCCAGTGCCTCCCCGAGCACATCCGCCGACACCGCGCCCGCAGCCGCTGCCTCACCTCAATGGTTCCACCTTCCTTGATTTCTCCGACGAGGAATGTGGGGGTTCCACTCACACCCAAACGCTCTCCTTCCTCTATGTGGGCCCGAACCACCGCTTCCGTCTCTCCCTCCCTCAAACATCGTCGAAACGCCTCACCGTCCAGACCCAACTCGTCCGCCATTTCCGCGAGCTTGCCCTCCGCCAGGTCCGGCGAACTCGCGAACAGTCTCTCGCGCATTTCCCAGTACCCGTCCTGTCGGCCAGCGCACTCAGCCGCTTCCGCCGCCTTCACGGCCAATGGGTGTCCTGCCTCGATTGGGTAGTTGAACGCCACATACGTACCAACGCCCCCCTCGACAAGCTGCCGCGCGATTCTTGGAAAGGTCACGCGAGCGAAACTCGCGCAGAACGGGCACTCATAATCGGAGAACTCCACCAGCGCCACCCGGCCCTCGCCCAAAGTGTGGGCACGCGCCAGCGCGCCGACCCCGATTTCCATACCAGAGACATCCTCGACGGGAGCGCCGACGCACGGCTGCCTTGCGCATCGCCTCCCGCAGGGGGTGCCCCACCTGCCCTACAGCCCTTCCCACGCCGCGGCGACATCGACCGTGATCCACCGTCTGCACGCCTATTGCACCGAGGAAGTCGAGCGGCGGGGCCACGCAACCGAGACTCCGAACGGCCGCATCCGCGTGCAATGGATGACGACCGCGTGGAACGACGCGCTCCGAGCGCCCTCATCCGCGGAAGCGGCGGCGAAGCCCGACCCGTTCTTCACGACTGGGGCGCCCCGATCGAGAACCCCTGAGCGCGCTTGCCTTTCCCGCAATCCCGTGTGAACGCATCGCCGCGCCACTGCTGGAGCACACGCCGAGTAGTCGACAGCGCGGACACTGGCGAAACGCTGCTAAGCCGGGAGCCGGTCAGCGCGCACGCGGGGGCGGAAACGGAACCGGGCTCGCCATTACCATATCGGCCGGAATGCTGAACATCCCGTCGGCCGCCACCTCTTGTTGAGTGGACACCACCTTCATTTCCGTGACGTCCGGTGTCCCGTCCGGGAATGTGGACGTTACGCTGCGTTCCAGGAAGTGCATTTGCCTCTGACCCGGGATTCGGTAGCCCCACATCTCCATGACCATTGCCGGCCGTCCCGGTCTTTCCGGGAGAGTGAACCGGTGGCCTTCGAGCATCAGCGGACCTACTGCGCGAGGCCCAAGCGGTAGCCCTTGGTGTCTTTGTTGTTCCGCTGGCGCATTGGGCGAACGTATGACCGGAACTCCGGCGCGTATGGTGCCTGGGGCGATCGGTGTTGCTGTTCCAAGCGCATGGTCGAGGTCCACTCGCTGGGTGCCACCGTCTGTCCAGATATGAGACACTATCGCAACGCCATTGCGATCTAGGAACGAAAAACGAACCGGCTCTCCGTATGCGAAACTCTCGTAGTCGGCCCTCGTCCTGACATCACCTTGCGCCGAACGCCATAGAGGAAAACAGAAGAGCCAGGAACCGACGACCCCCGCTGAGGCGATTTGCATCGTCCATCCCCCAAGCTAAAAGCCGCCGGGATTGGCCAGCAATAGCCAGTATCGACTGGCGGAGCCGTCGCAGGCCAGCCGGTCTGTGGTCATCCGCAAGGTGTGTCGCAACCGCACCCGCGACCGGGCGCCGACACCCAGCGGGTGCTCTCGACCGTCGATGCGCCGGCCCGCCGCGGGGCGGCGACCTGCCGGCGTTGTTCGCCGAGACAAGCGTGCCCGGGAACCTGCGGTGCTCAGACGCCTTCGGGCTCCCGCCACCGCCCGCGTACGCCGACCGCCTCAGTCACCAACGCCTCCTGTCAGTGCGGCGGTCACTGTAACGCCGATGTGCAGCGTCCGTGACCGGGGCGGCGCGCCGCCGGCATGGGTGTTCAACTCCCGCTTTTCCCTTATCAGCCCTGGAAAAAGTCGGCAAATTCAGCCGGCCGAATCGGGTCGATCTGGGTGGTGTAGTGCCGTAGACTTCACAGCATGGCGATCCGCAAGAGCGCCGGCGGCTCGACCGGCGCCACCTGTGGGTGACGGCAGAGGACCTGTCAGGCCAAGAGTGCGGGGCATCCCAACCGGCCTGAATCGGATTCTGGAGAAATCCGGTTCGGCTTTCCCGGATCCCGTTGTGTGCGGTCATCTACCGGCGCCAATGGGTCGTCACCGAGTCTGCGACCCGGGCGGTATTTCCTGGCTTCTGCTCATCGGGTACCGCCGAGGGTCGTCATCGGACGCGCGATTGCGTGGCGGCTCGCGGATTCTCAAGCCTCGCGGGAGACGTCCCGCCGGATCTGGATCGTGACGGAGGCGACGCCGAACCACTCGACGCTGTCACGGACTCCGCGTCTGATCGACGCTGGAGACGCACGCGGCGGTGTCCACGTGGGTGCTGGAGCGGTTGTCGGAAGCGGGTCTGGTGAAGGGGAAGACGATCGGGGTCGGACGCGACGACGCTGGAACCGAACGCGGCGATGGAGCATCGATCCGGGATACGGGGGAGGTCCTTCGTACGACAGCGTTCGTGCGGGGGCTGGCGAGGCATCTGGCATTGCGACGCCCGCGCTGCGGAGTCTGGCGCGTTTCGACCGTTCGCGGAAGGGCCGGAAGACGTCGAATGAAGAGTGGCTCCGCAGGACCCGGACGCGAAGATCCGAAGATGCTCGGTCGGACGCATCTGGCCGCACGGAGCACGGTGTCACCTGGATACGGGAGCTCCTGTCGGTGACGGACGACAGGATCTAGCCGGTCGTGCCGAACGTTGCCGTCGGCGGCAAAGAAAAACGAACCGGCGGCGACCTGCTCTCCGTTGCGAAACTCTGTGTAGTCAGCCCTCGTCACTGACACACCTTGCGCCGACGCCATAGAGGAAAACAGAAGAGCCAAGAACGCGACGACGCTGAGGCGATTTGTCATCGTCCATCCTCCCAAGCTAAAAGCCGCCGGGATTGGGCCAGCAATAGCCAGTATCGACTGGCGGGCCGAACAGGCCATCCGGTCTGCCGTGGTCATCCGCAAGGTGTGCGGCGGCAACCGCACCCGCGAGGGCGCCGACACCCAGCGGGTGCTCTCGACCGTCGTGCGCACGGCCCGCCAGCGGGGCCTCGACCTGCCGGCGTTGTTCGCCGAGACAATGCGTGCCCGGGAACCTGCGGTGCCAGACGCCTTCGGGCTCCCGCCACCGCCCGCGTAGGCCGACCGCCTCAGTCACAACGCCTCCTGTCAGGCGGCGGTCACTGTAACGCCGATGTGCGCCCGTGAGGGGGCGGGCGCCGCCGGCATGGGTGTTCGACTCCCGCTTTTCCCTTATCCTACCCGCGCGCCAGCGCGGCCCGCAGCGCGCGCTGTGCAAACACCCCCACCATGGCGCGGCGGTAGTCGGCGCCGGCGTGGATGTCGGCGTTGATGTCGCTCAGGCCGTCGCCGGCGCCTGCCGCCGCCGCGGCGATGGTCTCGGCCGTTGCGGGCCGTCCCGCGAGGGCCTCCTCGACCGCGGTCAGCCGCACGGCGTGGGAGAGGGCGCCGGTCAGCCCGAGGTGGGCGCCGCGGACGGCGCCGTCGGCGATGTCGAGGGCCGCCGCCACGCCCACGATGGCGAAGCGCGACGCGCGCTGATAGAGCTTGGCGTAGGCGGCGGCGCGCACGGGCGCGAACCGCACCGCGGTGATGAGCTCGTCCCCGGCCAGATCGACCGTGAACAGGTCCTGGAAGAAATTGCGTGCGGCGACGGTGCGCGCGCCGCCGGGGCCCTGCAGGCGAATCTCCGCGTCGAGGGCGAGCAGGGTCGCGGGATAGTCCGCGGCGGGGTCGGCGTGGGCGATGCTGCCGCCGAGGGTCCCGCGGTTGCGCACCTGCGGGTCGCCGATGGTGGCCGCAGTCTCCGCGACGACGGGGCAGCGCTCGCGCAGCAGGGCCGAAGTGGCTACCGCGTGATGCACGGCGCCGGAGCCGATCTCGATGGCGCCGTCCACCTCGCGGATGCCGGCGAGCTCGGGGATGCGCGCGATGTCGATGAGGGTGGCGGGCTCGTTCAGCCGCAGCTTCATCAGGGGGACGAGGCTGTGCCCGCCGGCGATGAGCTTGCCGGCGCCGCCGGCGGCGGCGAGCCGGGCCACCGCGTCGTCGACCGAGGTCGCACGTTCGTAGTCGAATGCGGACGGGATCACGCCTGGCCTCCGTGGATGATCTGCCACAGCTTCTCGGGCCGCAGCATCATGTCGATGTGGGTGACGCCGAACCCGCTCAGCGCGTCGACCGCGGCCGACACGAGGCAGGGAGTCGACCCCAGCGTTCCCGCCTCGCCGACGCCCTTGGCGCCGAGCGGGTTGACGGGGGTGGGGGTCACGGTGGCGTCGAGCTCGAACCGGGGCAGGTCGGCCGCGCGGGGGATGGCATAGTCCATGAACGAGCCGGTCAGGGGCTGCCCGTCGGCGCCGTAGCGAACCTCTTCGATCATGGCCTGGCCGATGCCCTGGGCGAGGCCGCCGTGGATCTGGCCCTCGACGATGAGCGGATTGATCAGGTTGCCGGCGTCGTCCACGGCGACGAGCCGCAACAGCGCGAGCTCGCCGGTGTCGCGGTCGATCTCGACCATCGAGATGTGGCAACCGAACGGGTACGTGTTGTTGGGCGGCTCGAAGAACGCCTCCTCGCTCAGCCCGGGGTCGAGCCCGTCCGGCAGCGGCACCGGGATGTAGGCGTAGGCGGCGACCTCGGCGAACGACTTGCCGGCGTCGGGCGCGCCCTGCACCGAGATGCGCCCGTCCTCGAACACGAGGTCCTCCTCGTGCGCCTCGAGGAGAGCCGCCGCGAACTTCGCCATCTTCTTGCGGACCTTGGCCCCGGCCAGGTGGAGCGCGGCGCCCCCGACCGCCTGCGACCGGCTGCCGAAGGTGCCGATGCCCTGCTTCACGACGGCGGTGTCGCCGTGGTGGATGCGGACGTGGTCGAACGGCACCCCGAACTGGTCGGCGAGCATCTGCGCGAACGTGGTCTCGTTGCCCTGCCCGTGCGGCGAGGCGCCGGTGGTGGCGCTGATGCGCCCGTCCCGCTCCACGGTGACCTGCGCGTGCTCCCACCCGCCGGTGGGCAGTGACGACGACGGGCCGATGCCGCACACCTCCACGTACATCGCCAATCCCAGGCCGACCAGCCGTCCCTCGGCCCGCGCGGCGTCGCGCTCGTCCTGCAGCTCGCGCCAGCCCGCGTTCTCGAGGGCCCGGTCGAGCGCCTTGGCGTAGTCGCCCGAGTCGTAGACGGCCCCCATCTGGGTGGCGAAGGGGAAGCGGTCGGGCGCGATGAAGTTCCGGCGACGCAGTTCGGCCGGGTCCATGCCGAGGCGGCGGGCCAGCATGTCCATGCCCCGCTCGACGAAGTAGGTGGCTTCCGGCCGTCCGGCCCCGCGGTAGGCGTCGGTCGGGGTCTTGTTGGTGAACACCTCGGTGAGGGTGGTGCGGATGGCGGGGATGTCGTAGGTGGCGTTGGCCATCAGCATCGTCAGGGTGGGGATGGCCGCCGTCAGCAGCATGTTGTAGGCGCCGATGTCGGCAATCAGCCGCAGCTTCAATCCCAGCACCTTGCCGTCACGGGTCGCCGCGATGTCGACGTAGCCGATGATGTCGCGGCCGTGGATGGTGGCGAGGAACGCCTCGGAGCGGTCCTCGATCCACTTCACGGGGAGGCCGAGCCGCCTGGACAGGGCCGACACCACGTACTCCTCGCCGTAGATGTTGATCTTGGCCCCGAACCCGCCCCCGACCTCGGGCGCGATGGCGCGCACCTGGTCCTCGCCCATCCCGTTCAGCTTCGCGATGAACGTGCGGAGGATGTGGGGGTTCTGGGTCGACGACCAGATGGTCATCGTGCCCTTGCCGGGCTCGTAGTGGGCGACCACGCCGCGCGGCTCCATCGCGGTGGGCGCGAGGCGCTGGTTCATCATGCGCTGCGACACCACGACCTCGGCGTCGGCGAACGCCTTGTCGATGGCGCCGTCGTCCACCGTCTTGCCATCGGCGGAGACGCCGGTGCCACTCGGCACCAGGGGCACGGCGAGGTTGTTGTCGAAGTCGGCGTGGATTACCGTCGGGTGGCCGGTCATCGCCACCTCGGGGTCGACCACCGCGGGCCGGGTCTCGTAGTCGACGACGATGGCGTCGGCCGCGTCCCGTGCGGTATAGCGGTCCGCCGCCACGACCACCGCCACCGGCTCGCCGACGTACCGCACAACGTCGGCGGCCACGGCCCGATGCTCGGGTGACGGGAACGGGGTGCCGATGGGCATCGGGTCGAGGAACTCGGCGATCTGCGCGCCGGTGAACACCGCCTCGACGCCGTCCATCGCCTCGGCCGCGCTCGAGTCGATCGAGCGGATGCGGCCGTGGGCGACATCGCTGCGCTTGAACGCTGCGTGGCGCAGCCCGAAGAGCTTCACGTCGTCGACGTAGGTGCCGTGCCCCTGGATGAGCCGCGGGTCCTCGCGCCGCTTGACGCGCTGGCCGACGAGCTTCGGCAGGACGGGAGCGGCGCTCATGACGACCTCCTCGCGGCCGCGTTCTGCACGGCGTTGACGATGTGCTGGTAGCCGGTGCAGCGACAGAAGTTGCCGTCGAGGCCCTCGCGGATCTGCGCCTCGGTCGGCGACGGGTTGTCCTCGAGCAGGTTCGCCGCCGACATGATCATCCCCGGCGTGCAGTAGCCGCACTGCAGCCCATGCTCCTCCCAGAACCCGGCCTGCAGGGGATGGAGGTCGTCGCCGTTCGCGAGTCCCTCGATGGTGGTGACTTCAGAGCCGTCCGCCTGGACCGCGAAGATGGTGCACGACTTGGCGCTGCGGCCGTCGACGAGCACCGTGCACGCTCCGCACTGGCTGGTGTCGCAGCCGACGTGGGTGCCGGTCAGGTCGAGATGCTCTCGCAGGAAGTGCACCAGCAGCAGCCGCGGCTCGACATCCGCGGTACGCTGCCTGCCGTTGACGGTGATGGAAACCTGAGCCATATGCGTCCTTTCGAGGGCGGCGGAAGCGCTCGAACGGTGTGCGCGTTGCCCGCCGGGCGTGAATCATGGGCGGCTCGACCGGCGCCCCGCGCCGGGTCGGGACGCCGCCAGCCGGTGGTGGAACCTCGCTGTTGCCCCGCCGCCGGAGCGCGCCAGCCGCCAGCCGAGGCGCCCGCCTGACGAGGCGCGAGGAGGGCGCCGGGCGTATGCAACCGACGAACATCGCAACCGGCGGCTCGCCTGTCCCGGCGCAGTCGCCCGGCGGGCGTGGCTGGGCGGCCATCGGCGCCGAGGGCGACGCTTGCGGGCGCAGGCGGGATGCATCGCCGCCCGAATGCACCGGGGAATTTCGCTACAGGCTGATATGGTGACCCGGGATGCCCGGTCGGCGCAAGCCGCGCCGGGGATTCGCGTTTGCCGGCAGTTCGACGCGCGCTTACAATCCATCGACGCATGTCGGCGGGTGTCGCCAGGATCCGGCGGCGAGACTCTTCGCCGCCACGAGGCGGGTGGTCCGCGCGACAGGGCGGACGAGGGCGCGTAGCGGTGCAGCGGCCCCCGGGAGCGAGCGCGGGCGCCGAAGCGACCCGGGCCCGCGTCGAGGCCGCTGCCGGCGGCGGCTGCGGGCTCCGGGAGCCTGCGTCGTAATAACGGTGCGGGCTCCTGCGGGGTTGGTTGCCAGCCACGCGGAGCCGCAGGCGACGATTGGGGCCGGTGAACACCGTGTTCCGTCCGAACCATCGCGAAGCGGCGGGTCGGACGGGGAGGAGAGGTTGCGATGAGACAGCGACAGACGAGGCTGGCGACGGCGTTGCGGTGTGGTCGAATGCAGAGCCTGGTGGCGGCGGCCGCCGCGGCGGCGGTGGTGGTCGCCGCGGCCCCGGCCGGCGCGCAAGAGGGTGGGCGGCTGAACAAGGTGATCGAGGCCCTGGAAGGCGGCGGGACGGCCATCGCCAACCGGGAATGGCGCTTCGTCGACATGGAGCACTCGCCGTTCTCGGGCGAGCGGGTGCAGCGCGTGCTGGCCGAAATGAACGAGGAACGGGACGCCGACGGCCGGCTGAGCCTGACGCCGCTCGTCCGCATTCCCCAGGACGGCGACGAGGACTTCAAGTGGGCGGTCAAGCAGGTCCTCGACCTCGGCGGCTTCGGCATCATCCTGCCCCACGTCGACACCGGCGAGGAGGCGGTGCGTCTGGTCCAGGCGATGCGCTACCCGCCGTCGCGCGACGACGCCCAGCCGACGCCGCGGGGCGAGCGGGGCTGGGGGCCGGGCGGAGCCACGCGACTGTGGGGCATGGACAGCGTGGAGTATCACGCGAAGGCCGACATCTGGCCGCTCGACCCCGATGGCGAGCTCTTCGCCGTGGCGATGGTCGAGTCGCAGGAGGCGGTCGACAACATCCAGGACATCCTGGCCGCGCCGGTCAGCGCGATCATGGTCGTGCCCGGCGACATGGCCATCGACCTCGGGCTCGGCCCCAATCCGCCCGACCGGAACCATCCCGAGGTCGACGCCGCGTTCCAGACCGTGCTTGAGGCCTGCCTGGCCCAGGACCGCGTCATCTGCGGCTGCGGCGACGGGGCGAGCCGGCTGCAGCAGCGGCTCGACGAGGGCTGGCGCTTCGTGCTGCCCCTCGGCGGATAGGCGGGTCGACAGGGTGAGCGCGGCGGGCAGATGGGATGCGGGACTTGGCCTGTCGCCGGCCTCACCAAGGGTGGTGTGTTGCCGCGGCGCTTCTGCGTCGCGGCAACGCTCCTCGGGTCTGGAAACCGCGGTGGCGTCGTCAGGTGAACAGGTCGCGCACGGGCACGCTGAAGGCGGACAGGACCGGCGCGCCGGGCAGGATGGCCGGTTCCGGGACCACCGCGGCGGGTCGCGCGGGTCGATGCACGACAACCGCACGGGTTTCCGGATCGACGACCCAGACGAGCCGGGTCCCGGCTTCCAGCCAGTCGTCGACCTTGGCTCGAACGGCGGTGGCGGTATCGCTGGGGGAGATCACTTCGACCGCGAGGTCGGGCGCCATCTCGAGGAATCCGGTCGGGGTCTCTCCTGCACCCAGGCGATCACCGGCGACGAACGCCACGTCGGGGGCTCGGACGGTGTCAGGGTTGCGGTGCAGAAGGAACCCGGTCTCGGCCGCGAAGACCCGACCCAGGTTCCGGTTCAGAACGTGGTTGCCGATCACGAGCGTGACGCGGTGCGCGACCTGTCCGTGACGTCCTCCCGCTGGCGTCATCACGATCAGGTCTCCCCGCACGAGCTCCGTCCGCTTGCCCTGCCGGGCAAGACCCGAGGACAGAGCCGGAAGATCCGCCGCCGTCACAAGCGCGGTCCCGGTGGTCAAGACCAAGTTTCTCTCCCGTGGGGCGGCCGATGCGCCCCGTCCGCAATTCTAACTCGTGGTCGACGGGCGCCCGCGAGCACCGCGTTTCGCCGCGTGCTTGGGCGATCCGCGCGCGGGCCGGCGTGGTCGACCGGGAGACCTGCATGGCCGAGCGGCCTGATGGACGAGAGGCGCGCGGGTCGGCCGCGGTCGATCTATGATTGGCCTGATCAGAAACCGAAATGGCGCCGGACCGTTCCGGACCGGAGGACCTGACCATGACCCGTCCTGTTTCCGCGCTCGCAACCTTGTTCCTGCTGCTCGCCGGCGCCGCGTCGGCCGACGTGGTGCGCATCGAGGTCGACGCCCGCCACGACGTGGCGGACGGCCGCGCCTACGGGCTGGCCGGCCCCTACGAGGCGTTGAGCGGCATGGCGTACTTCGAGGTCGACCCCGCGAACCCCGCCAACCGCGTCGTCGCCGACATCGACCTCGCGCCGCGGAACGAGCGTGGCAGGGTCGAGTTCCGCTCGAACTTCTACCTGCTGAAGCCGGCCGACGCGGCGCGCGGCAACGGCGCCGTCCTCTATGAAGTGTCGAACCGCGGCGGGAAGGGCATGCTCGGCTACTTCAACAACGCCGCCGGCAGCCGCGCCCCGCGCACTGCCGAGGAGATGGGCGACGGGTTCCTGCTCGAGAACGGCTTCTCGCTGCTTTGGCTCGGCTGGCAGTTCGACGTGCCGGTGCGCGAGGGCCAGATGCGGCTGCACACGCCGGTGGCGACCGACGACGGGGCGACCATCACCGGGCTCGTTCGGAGCGAGGTCGTGGTGAACGAGCGGACGTGGGACCGGTCCCTCGCCGACCGCAGCCACATCGCCTACGAGGTCGCCGACCCCGACGACCCCGCCAACGTGATGACGGTCCGTGATGGCGCCGGCCAGCCGCGGCGGGTGGTGCCGCGCGACCAGTGGCGCTTCGCGCGCCGCGAGCCGAGCGGCGAGATTGTCGACGACCCGACCCGCGTGTATCTCGAGGGGGGCTTCGAGCCGCACAAGCTCTATGACATCGTCTACGTGGCGAAGGACCCGGCGCTGGTGGGCCTGGGGCCGGCTGCGGTCCGCGACATGATCTCGCAGATGAAGTACGGCGAGAGCCCCGAGCTGGGGCTGACGGCCGGGACCATCGACCACGCCATCGCCTGGGGAGTGTCGCAGAGCGGGCGCTTCCTGCGGACGTTCCTCTACCACGGCTACAACCGCGACGAGCAGGACCGCCGGGCGTTCGACGGGGTCATGTCGCACGTCGCCGGCGGCGGACGCGGCAGCTTCAACCACCGGTTCGCCCAGCCGTCGCGCGACGGGCACCCGTTCCTGAACAAGCTCTACCCGAGCGACATCTTCCCGTTCACCGACATCGCCCAGCACGACCCGGAGACGGACAGGCAGGACGGCCTGCTCTCGGCCATCCAGCCCGGCCACCTGCCGAAGGTCTTCTACACGAACTCGTCCTACGAGTACTGGGGCCGGGCGGCGTCGCTCATCCACACCACCATCGACGGGGCGGCCGACGCGCCGCTGCTCGACAATGTGCGCATCTACTCGTTCGCGGGCGGACAGCATGGCCCCGGCCGCTTCCCGCCGCGCCGCACGAGCGGCCAGCAGCCGAGCAATCCGAACGACTATTCGTGGTTCCTGCGCCCGCTGCTGCTCGCCATGAACCGGTGGGTCGCCGACGAGTCGGCGCTGCCGCCGGCCAGCGTGTACCCGCGCATCGCCGACGGTGACCTCGTCGCGTGGGACGCGGTCGGGTTCCCCGATCTTCCGGGGGTCGGCCAGCCGGCCGAGCCGCACCTCGCGTACCGCGCCGTCTACGGCCCGGAGTTCCGGACGCGCGGCATCGTGACGGTGCAGCCTCCGGAGGTGCTGTCGGCGTTCCCGATTCTCGTGCCCGCCGTCGACGCCGACGGCAACGAGACGGGTGGGCTGATGATGCCGGAGGTCGCGGTGCCGCTGGCCACCTACACCGGCTGGAACCTGTTCCGGGCGGGAGCGGGGCCGACCGACGTGCTGTCGAGCATGCAGGGGTCGTACATCCCCTTCCCGCTGACGGGCGAGGACCGGGCGCGCAGTGGCGACTCGCGGCGCTCGATCGAGGAGCGCTACGGCAGTCGCGCCGCCTACCTGGGGCTGGTGACCGAGGCGGCGCTGGCCCTCGTCGACCAGGGGTATCTGTTGGCCGGCGATCTGGCGCCGATCCTCGGCCAGGCCGCGCGCCACTGGGACTACCTGATGGAGGAGGACACCGGCGACGAGCAACCGTGAACGCTTGACCTGTGCTCCGGGTCGCGGCGTCGGGGAGTTCGGCGCGACGGTGCGGCGCCGTGAACGAGCCGCCGCCCGGCGTCCATCTCGGGTGGTTGCCTCCATCGAGCGCCGGCCGTCTTCCGGGTCCGTGCCGCATCACGCCGGGCGCTCCGCCGTGTGTCGGTCCGCGGGCGGGGCGCCCGCCGTGCGGCGCCGAGATGGGCCGCACGCGCCGGCCGCGACACGGTCGTCAGTCGGCGGGCGCCGGGGACACGGCTGTGCGCGCGGCCTCGAGCCAGCGGCGACGCGCGGCGTCGAGCCGGCGGATCAGTTCGTCTCCGGTGTCGACCCGCGGACAGGTGTCGGCCACATAGCCCAGCCAGTTTTCCACGTAGTCGTCGAGCCAACGACCGAACGCGTCGAGTTCTCCTGCGTTCGACACCACCGACAGTCCGCGTTCGGCCCAGATCTCGAAGCGCCGGAGGGCAAGGTCGATCAACTGGGCGCGATAGACGTCCGGGTCGAGGGTGACGCGGGCGGTCGCCGCGATGTGAACGTCGCAGTGCTCGAGTGCCCGCTTCGCCGCGACCGTGGCGCCGTCCCAGGCCTTCCACCGGGTGTCGCCCCGGGGGAACGGATTGCCGCCTTCCACCGGGTCGCGGTGCGACCAGCGGGGGACCGCGGACAGGTGTCGACGGCGCCGCGGCATGGCGAGAGTATAATTGGCGGCGATGTGCACGGTCCCGGTCTTCCCGACCGGCCGCCGACCCGCGGTCTCGTACGCCGTCGGCCGATCGCCTGCCGGTGCCGGGATCGATCCATTCCCGTGAGCGAGGTATGACGATGCCGAGAAGAAGCCTGCATGTGATGGTCGTGGCTGTGGCCCTGGTGGTGGTCGGAGCGAGCGTGGCGCCGGCCCAGGTGCTGCCGAACCCCTATCGACAGGTCGAGGGCTGGGCGAAGCTGCCCGACGGCCGCGAGATGGGTGCGGTCGGCAAGGTGACCATGGATCCGGACGGCGAACACCTGTGGGCGGTCATCCGGTGCGATGCGCCGGGCGAGTTCTTCGGCTGGGAGTGCCTCGACTCCGACCTCGACCCCGTCGTGAAGTTCGACATGGACGGTAACGCGGTCGAGAGCTTCGGCAGCGGGATGTTCATCTGGCCGCACGGCATCGACGTCGACAACGACGGCAACGTGTGGGTCACCGACGCGGTGTCCGAGGCCCGGACCCCCGAGGAGGGAACCCGCGGGCATCAGGTCGTCAAGTTCAGCCCCACCGGCGAAGTGCTGATGACCCTCGGCACGCCCGGCAAGGCGGGCGGCGGCCGGGACCACTTCAACGCGCCGGCCGATGTCGTCGTCGCCGACAACGGCGACGTCTTCATCGCCGACGGCCACGCGAACGAGACGAACAACCGCGTCGTGAAGTTCGACAAGGACGGCAACTACCTCATGGAGTGGGGGCAGACGGGTTACGCCCCGGGCGAGTTCCGCACCCTGCACGCCATCGCCATGGATGCCGACGGGCGCATCTTCGTCGGCGACCGGTCGAACAACCGCGTCCAGATCTTCGACCAGGAGGGCAACTTCCTCGCGCAGTGGACCCAGTTCGGGCGCCCGAGCGGCATCGCCTTCGACGACCACGGCCGCATCTTTGTGGCCGATTCCGAGTCGGACGACCTGCAGAACCCCGGCTGGGAGATGGGCATCCGCATCGGCGAGGTGGCCACCGGCTGGGTCACCGAGTTCATCCTCTATCCGTGGGGCGACCCCCGCGATCCCGCCGGCAACGGCGCCGAGTTCGTGGCCGTCGACCCGGAGGGCAACATCTACGGCGGCGAGCCGCGGCCCCGGAAGATTCAGAAGTACGTGCGGGTGAGGCCATAGGGCGGACCGTGTTGTCTTGCTGGGGGGGCGACATGGAGAGGCACCTGTTCGTAGCCGTCAAGTGCTCGGGAATCCTGCGCGGCCTCGCCGCGCTGGCCGCGGTCGCGCTGCTCCTCTCGTCGGCGGATCGGTCGCTCCTGCATGCAGGGCCGACCCAGGGTCGGCCGGCGGGGTCTGCCGGCGAGCCGGTTGCGCCGACGGGACAGGCGGCGGCCGAGTCGCAGCAAGCGGTCGAGCCGGCGAAGCGGCCGTTCCTGGCCGCCCGTGGTGAGGCGGATCTCGCGGCGATGGCCGAGCATCGCCCCGCGTATCCGTTCTGGGAGCATGTCTTCATGATTCCCGACGGTCGGATTCTCTATGGGAGCGGGGTGGACGGCCGCCTGCTGGCCTCGTTCCCGGCGAACGTTCGCAACTGGGC
Organism: Vicinamibacterales bacterium; assembly: GCA_965199675.1. Lineage (GTDB taxonomy): Bacteria > Acidobacteriota > Vicinamibacteria > Vicinamibacterales > UBA8438 > JAJEEA01. The sequence goes on from CBDATI010000059.1 coordinate 48,193, forward strand.
CGACGACGGCGTCTGGTACGAACCGGCCCTCGAGGCGGCCCTCGACGGGGTCCGGCTGCCGTCGGCCCTGGGGCGCCGGCGAGACCGCGTATCCGAGCTGCTCGAGCCGCTGGCTGGGGGGCGGGTCATCAACAACGCCACGCGGGGAGGGTTCATCGCCCCGAACGCCGACCGCTACGGCCGTTTCATCCAGGAATGGGCGACGATCTACGAGCGGTTCGGCGTACCTGCCGACATCGGTCTGGCCAAGGCGTTGCTGGAGTCGGGGCTGAACGGCAGGGCGCGGTCGAGGGCCGACGCGCTCGGCTTCTGCCAGTGGTTGCGGCGAAACTGGAATACCCTGGATCGGCTCGATCCGAACGTCATCGAGGTGTACAACCAGACGACGCAGGCGCCGTACTGTGCAGCACATCTCATCATTCTGGGCACGATGTACGGCAGTATCGTCCCGGCCCTGTCCGAGCATCACGCGGGCGGGGTCAACGTCGGCCGGACCATCATCAACGGCATGCGGCTGGGGGGGACGGACACCCGCGAGCGGTATTTTCTCGGGTCGCGATACGCGCGCGACCTGCGGCGCATCTCCATTCCGCGCTTTCGCCAGCTCTTCCGCAGCTACGGTCCCGTCTCGTACCTGTATTCCGAGATGGTGTTCGGCAACGCCGTCAACGTCACCCGGTTGATGGCGAATACGCCGCAGGTGCCGATCTTCGCGATGCGCACGCCGCGCAGCCTGTCCCTCGCCGAGTTGCGGCGGACGACCGGATTGTCGACCGACGAGTTGAAGCGGTTCAATCCGGCGCTGGTGCGGCGGGTGCCGGCGGGGGCGAACGTCTATCTGCCATCGTACGTCGAGGAGTTCGGTCCCGATGTCTCGTTCTGGCGCCGCCCGCCCCCGGCCGAGTTCGTGGCGGTGCTCGATGAGTTCGTGCGCCTCGAGCCCGGAGTCGAGCGCTGGCACGATCCGGCGTTCGCGGCGACGCTGCGGAGCTTCCAGCGGCGGTTCGCGGAGACCGGCACCGAAGAGGGCACGGTGATGTCGACGATGCTGCGTTACATCATCGGGGACCTGCGCACGAGCCGCCGCGCGGAGATACTCGCGGATTTCCGCTCCAGCGCTCAGATCGAGCGCCTGTTTCAGCGCGGGCTGACGGCGCTCCGGTCGAACAACTGAGCCGGGCTCGAATCCCGCGGCCGTCCGCGGCCGGGGTACGACGCCTCCCGGTCGATGTCGAGGCGGTGCGTCGGTTCCGGAGCGATGCGGTGGGCCGGGGCGCGGTTCGGGCCGTCGAGTGCGACGCTTCCGGGTCGGGCGGCGAGCGCTGTCGTGAGCGGCGTTCGGGGCCGGGCGGCGTTTCAGGCCGTCGTCGATTCAACATGGATGGAAGGAGCGTTCCAATGCCTCGTCGCATCGTCCTCTGTCTCGGCGTTGCCGGTCTGATCTGGGGCGCGGGAACCTTCCCGGTGTCGGCCCAGGTCGATGTCGACATCCCCCGCACCCCGTCCGGCCGTCCGGACCTGTCGGGCGCCTACGACACCGCCACCGTGACCCCGCTGCAGCGGCCGCGGGAGTTCGGCGACCGGTTGACCCTGACCCAGGAAGAGGCGGCGATCATCGCGTCGGACCCGGACGGGCTCGCCAGGGTTTTCGGTCTCGCCCCGGCCGGGTCGGACGAACGGGCGGCGGCGCGCGCCGGTGAGCAGCGGGCCGGGTTCGAGACGGGCGACGGCGCCCGCGAAGCGCCGCCCGCGGGCGGCGACGGGTCGGGCGGGGCGGCCGGGAACGTCGGCGGCTACAACACCTTCTGGATCGACCGCGGCAACGCCGCCTTCCAGATAGGCGGGCTCGTCCGCACCTCGATCATCACCGACCCCCCGAATGGCCGGATGCCGCCTCTGACTGCGAGCGCGCGCACCGCGCGGGCGGCGCGGGCGGGGCGCGCGCGGCCCAACGACGGCACCGCGTGGTGGCTCGACGACGACCTGGAGGCGCCCGGCCCCTACGACAACCCCGAGCAGCGCCCGCACGCCGAGCGTTGCCTCATGGGATTCGGCTCGACCGCCGGTCCCCCGATGCTCTCGGTGCTCTACAACAACATGAAGCGCATCGTGCAGACCGAGGACACCGTGGTGATCCTGGTCGAGATGGTGCACGACGCCCGCATCGTCCGCATGAACCAGGCGCACAATCCGCCCGAGATTCGGAGCTGGCTCGGCGACTCTGTCGGCCGCTGGGAGGGGGACACGCTCGTCGTCGACACCACCAACTTCACCGACAATCCGTCGTTCGGCGGCGCATCCCGGAACCTGCACGTGGTCGAGCGGTTCACCCGGCTCGACGCCGATACGCTGCTCTACCAGTTCACGGTGGACGACCCCACGGTGTGGACCGCCCCCTGGAGCGGCGAGTACATCTGGCCCGCTTCCGACGACCGGGTCTACGAGTACGCCTGCCACGAGGCCAACTACTCGTTCGGCGGCATCCTGCGCGGCGCCCGGGTCCTCGAGGAGGACGCACGGCTCGCGGCGGAGGCCGGCGCCCGGGACTGACGGCGACGGGCAGAGGGGTCGGGGCGCTGCGATTGAAGTCCCCGCCTATCGCTCTTCCGCTGCGCCCGTAGGCCGCGTTCTCCTCGGCTTGCACCGTTCTCGTCGTTCGACCACGCGATCATCGCCAGCGCCCCGCTTCCAGGGGTCGTCTCGCCGCCAGCCGCCGCGGCGTCTCCCGCCGTAGGGGGGCGCCAGGCACTTGGCGGGGGTTCCGTTCGGCGGCATCTGGTTGATGCCCGACAAGCAGTCGGCCGGCGAGCTCGATGACTTCATCGAGCGACTGATCCCCCCCGATGATCCCGTCTGGCCACGGGCGCAGCGCTACATCGACGATAGCCCTCCGGCCCATCGCAAGTTCTCGCCCGACAAAGGCCCTGCGGGCGCGGATCCACGCCTGGTTGTCGGCTTGCGCCGAGCCGCGGAAGATGGGGGCTGCCATCGGCGCCGGCGATCTGGATGCAACAGCGGCGCTCGCGGTGCGGTTCATCGACCGGCTTTGCCGCCTGTTTGCTTCTTGACCAGCCGCTGTCGGCCCCTCGCTGCTGGCGCGACGGCGGGCGACGGTCGAGGCGGCGGTGCCGCGCCAGTCGGCGTGCAGCTACGGGCGGGGCGGCGACAGCGCGACGCGGAAGCCGATGAAGGGGCGGCGGGCGCCGGGGTCGGCGCCGCCACGGGTGGTCGTGCGCAGGTTGCGAGGCGGGTCGGTGAACGAGCCGCCCCGCATGACCCACAGGGCGTTGGCGTCGAGGTCGCCGCGGTTCCCTACGTCGAACGGGTAGGGCAGGTACGGGCTCTGCGTCCATTCCCAGACGTTGCCGCTCATGTCCAGCAGGCCGTGCGGGCACTCGGGGCACGGGGCGCTGCCGGCCGGGGCGGTGGCCCCGCCCTGGGCGATGACGCGGTCTCGGCGCATCTCGTTGCCCCACGGGTAGCGCCGGCCGTCGGTCCCGCGCGCCGCCTTCTCCCACTGTGCTTCCGACGGCAGCGTGACCTGCCAGCCCGTTCGAAAGCGCTCGGCCAGCGCCGGGGGCGTCTGCGGCGCGGCCCGCAGCTCGGCATCGAGCCAGCGGCAGTAGGCGAGCGCGTCGGGCCACGAGACGTTGGCGACCGGGTGGTTGGGGGGAGGTGCGAGAGCCTGAGGATCGGCGGGGAATCCGGTCGCGGCGACGAAAGCCGCGAACTGCGCGACGGTTACCTCGTAGCGGCCGATGAAGTAGGCGGGCAGGTCCACGGTCCCCCGCGCGGACGCGGTCGACCAGCGCTCGTTGTCGAACGCCTCGGGGTCGGTGGTCGGATCTGCGCCCATCGGGAAGGGGCCGGCCGGGACCTCGACGAAGCCGAGGGTCGGGTCGTCGGGCAGGAACCACGCGTCGGCGCGGAATCCCGGCAACTCGGACGGCATCGCGGTGGCCGGTGGGGTGGCGCCGGCCCCCGCGATGCCGTCCCCCGGAACGGGTTGGACCCCGAGCCAGACGCCCGCCCCGGCGACGAGCACGGCCAGAATCGCGGGTCCGATCACGCCGGGCGAGCCGGTGTCCGCGGCGTTGGGGCGAGAGTTGCGAGTGGACATCGCTACGGCGCACACCGCGGGGCTGAGCCGTCTTGCCGCCGACCGGGCGGCAACACACTATGAACGGTTTCGTGGCCGGTGGATGAAGACCGCGACGACCGAGATCGGTCCCACGGGCGAGCGGTTTGTGCGGTGGGGTTGGTCGGGCTCCTCGACGCGGTTCCGCCGCCGCGAGACTACGTGGTGGAGATCCATGGAACCCGGCGCGGCGAGCCAAGCCCGGCCCTATTCGTTGAAGCTGCGTGCCACGCCGCCGGGCCGAAAGCTGCTCCGCATCAGGGGCCCCTCAACCCATGCCCCCGCCCCGACGCCAGAGGTCACGATGGGAATCCCAGTAGGATGAGGAAATATTCGAAAACCGTGTGGATGCCCGGAAGGATCGATGGGTCATTCGGCGGCGGCGATTGAATCGACCTGGATCGTCCTGGTCTCGGAGTCCAGCGTGCCGACGACTGCTACTTTCTTTCCGGCAAACTCTCTTGATTTGTCCTGGTCGCTCAGCCGATAGATTCCGTTGCCATCAAACAAAATGAACTGGACGCTGTGGACATCGACGCAAGCGATGGCGCAGGCCGCGTCGGTCGACCCCATCCGCATTCCGGAATGATCGGCTATGGGGCACTCGTCATCGGTGATCGTGCCTGAGAAAGTCTGTGTGCTCTGGGCGGCAAACATCGCGACGGAGGCAAGAAAAGCGGAGGCAAGAAGACATGTCAGTAGATATTTCATGAAGCTCACCCAAAGCGAAAGTCATTCGCAACCTGCGGGAAATCAGGGGAAGGTGTCACACACCTCCCCCTGATTCGTGGTCGAAAACCCCGAGGCCGAGAAACTCTCTGCCGATTATCTGCCCGGCAACATGATGTGGGCTTCAGGCGTGCCCGCAAACATCAGCCAGGCGCCGCCCGCGTCGCGAACCTCCGGCAGTCCGACTTGCTCCCCCGTGAAGTTCGGCATGCCGATAAACGTGTGCCAGATGGCGGTATCCTGGCTGTCGCCCCGGAGATTATACCACATGGACCCGACTTCGGACAGCAGGCGCGTTCCGTCTTTCTCGGCCGCCAAAACCAGATCCCTGATCCCTCCGGTGCCGCTGCTCGACAAGACAGGCCTGCCACCTTCCAGCGTTGGCGAGGCCTTGGCTCCCATCTCCGCGAACGCTCGATTCTGCGCGACGCGCGGAAGGTTGGCCTCGCTGCTGGTGCACTCCACCGACCACGGCCGCTCTCCAGGCCAGCCGGTCAGGTCGTAGCAGACCATACGGCCGGGGCCGCTCCTCAACACTTCAAACGTAAAGTCGGCAGCCGTGACCTTTTCGCCCGCATCCGGATTCCGAACCCACTTGATGACCGTGGCGTCCCTGGCCATAGCCGCGTTCGGAGCGGCAAGCAACGGCTTTTGGATGGGGTCTGTCGTATCGGTCCGGCGCGCTTCGTAGACCTGCGCTTGCGCCGGCGCACTCATCGCAACCGCCACTACGCCGAGTGCAAAAAGAGAGATCGGTTTCATGTGAGTCCTCCAATCGCTGGGGTGTTGACAAATAGGACGAAATAGTATACCACGATGGCGCGTGCTCTTGTCTATTGAATTCTTCCGCCGACGGCCAGGCCGCTCGGTACGCGCTCGGGAATCGTCCGGTCGAACGAGCTATCGCTCAGAGCATATAAAAACTCGATCAGATCCACGTCTTCTTCGTCCACGTTCTGCAACTCGCGAAGCCGCGGATCGAGCTCCTCGTAGCTGACGTTCGGGTTCCGGGAGCTCCCGGCGATGGTGGATTCATAGAACCCCACGACGGCGCGCAGCGTCCGGAACATGCCATTGTGCCCGTATGGGAAGGTAAATTCGAGGTTTCGCAGTGACGGCGTGCGAAACGCATAGCTGTCGCACGCTGCTCGGGACGCTTCAGTACGCGGCTCCTGAGGAGTTGCCGGGCAAGGAGGGTTCTGCCCGCCTCCGTCTGAAACGGGCAGAGCGGGGTTGTCGGGCACGCCCATGACATGCAGTTTGTAATCGGAGAACATGGGCCCGTTGTGGCACCTGATGCACCCGATCTCCTCGAAGCGCTGCATTCCGCGGACCTGTTCCCCCGTCATGGCGCTGCGGTCGCCGCGCATGTAGCGGTCGAATGGCGAGTTGTTGGCCAGCAGCGACCGCATGAACGCCGCTATCGCCCTGCCCAGGTTTTCCGCGTTGACCGGCTGTTCACCGCCGAAGGCTTCGGCGAACAGGCTCTGGTACTCGGCGTTGGCCTGGAGCTTCTCCAACACTCTCGCGATAGCCTCATCCTCCGGGTAGGTGTTCCCTCGCATTTCCTCGAGCGACTTGAGCGGTTCGAGCGCCTGCGATTCGAGGCTCCTGATGCGATTGTCCCAGAACGCCGGCGCAGTCGCCGGGTCGTAGCTGCCCGATTCATCGATGCCGTTGAAAGCAACGTTCAGAACCGTCGGACTATTGCGTTTGACGATCGGAATCGAACTGCCGGGCGCCTGCCGCCGGAAGCGGCCCAGGCCGATGCCCGTCACGCCGATCGACAGGTCGCGGTCCTCCGCATAGGCGTTTCGGGGATGATGACACGTCGCGCAGGCTACGTCCTGGGGTCCCGACAAAAGCGGGTCCCAGAACAGCAGTCTTCCCAGCTCGACTTTTGCTGGGGTCGTCGGGTTATATCCCGGCCCCTGCTCAGTCGACGGCAGCGCCGACACGCTGTGTCCAACGGCACCAACTTCTTGTTCTTGTCCAACGGCACCAACTTCCATGAAAAGGAGTACGACGACCGTGGCTGCTGCGACCAGCAGTCCGGTAAGGGGTTTCGCTCCGAACAAAGACTCATGGAATTGGCTTTTCGTCATTGCTGCCTCCTGCCGCACGCGCTACTACGATTTCAGTCTCTTCCGCAGAATCTGTGGACCGCAATCGGCACCAACGGACCGCGTCATGCCGTTCTTGCGCCCGATCTGGACATTTTCGGCACTCGGGTTCCTGGGATCGAAGTGATGGTCACTTTGCGGGACCCGGATCAGGCCCGTTGCAGGCTGGCCCGTCGAAGCTGCCGGACCCGGCGCTGTCGCACTGCGCGCCCACATCTCCAGCGTGCTCCTGTCTTCGACGTCGAGCGGCAGCGGCGCGGCGGGGTGGTTCATGCCAGCCCGCATACTACTCAAGGCGCGGCTAACCGTCAAGCAATTTCGTCAGGGACACTCCCTTCGCCCGAAGTGCGGCGCTGGATCGCTTGTAACTCACTCTTGTTGTTGTAGTTGTCTGGATTCTGTGGGTGTCGTTGGTGGCTACATTCGCGGGGTCACCCCCAGGAGTTCGCAGCAGCGCTGCTGGAGCGGCGTAGGCTGCGTCTGCAGCGTGAAGGTAGCGTCGCTGTCGGCGACCTGCATCGTGTTCGCCGCCAGCGTCCCGAGGTCGGTGAGCAGCGTGCGGAAGCTGTGCACCGGCAGGTCGTCGTCGGTCCGTTCGCGGCGGATTGGCCATCTTGTAGCGGCTGATCACCTTGCCGACGCGCAGGCCGATGTCGGCCGCGCCGCGTAGCGGTTCGTTCTCGCGCCGGGTCGCGTTGACGATGCGTCGGACGACCGTTCGCGCACAGGACTGGGACGGCCGGGCGAGGGGCTGCCGGGGCATCGATGCGCGTGGGGACGACTCGGGGCGGCATGTCTTCCATTCACCGACGACAGGCGAACGACCAGCCGTGATCGCACGCCCGTGCGTAGAGCGCCGGTTCGGCCATGTCGAGCAGGTTGGGACCCGCCTCCCTCAGCAGCAGCCGGAGGTCGAGGGCGCGCGGATCGGCGCGTACCGTCGATGCGGGATCGAGCAGGTTGACGCAGCCGGCCTGGAACCGCAGTTCGCAGGCCTGGGCGAAGTAATCGAGCGCCCGCTCTGGGTTGGCGGCGACCCCGGTTCCCGCCCGGTAGCGCCGGCCGAGATCGTTGCATGCCCAGCCTGCGTTGTCGCGGCAGTAGTTGGTCTCGATCTGGAGGAGTCGCGCGCAGGCCTGCGGCAGATCGTCGGCGCAGGCCTGCGTCCAGAACGGCACGCTGTCGCCCCGGTGCCGGCCGTCGGTCGCCCCCGCCGCGGTCATCGCCGCGAAGAACAGCGCCCACAGCGTCATGTGGAGGGGATTGGCGTGCAGCAGACCGGCGTGCGCCCCCCGGAGCGCGGGGGCGGCCGCGCGCCGAGCCCGGATGGCGGCGGCGAGCCGGTCGATCCGCTGCACGCCGAGGTTGAGCAGCGGCACGCACAGCAGCTTGTCGTAGAAGGTGGGCAGTCCCGCCGCCCCCAGCAGCGCGTAGAGCGCGAACACCCCGGCCCCGTAGAGGGCCCCGAACAGGGCCTTGCCGAGGGGCGTCCGCGGCGACGTCGACGGGTCCGTGACGAGCAGGTGCAGCCCCAGGAACACTGCGCTCGGAATCTCCGAGTCGATGAAGTACGGCACGCCGGTGACGGCCGAGTACAGCGCGCTCGACCCGAAGAGCACGATGGCGGCCGAGCCCGCGACCAGGGTGATCGAGAACGCGTACATGACGACGAGGCCGATCAGGAACAGGAACAGGTAGATGCGCGGGGCGAGGGTCAGGGTCGAGGCGATGTCCTGGCCCCACGTCAGGTCGGTCGTCGCGGTCGCGAGCAGGATCAGCGAGAACAGGCCGAGCGAGAAGGCCGACGGATTGAAGATGTGGGTGCTGCGCCCGTCGCGCCGCCAACGCACGAACTCCTTGCCCATGAAGCCGGCCGCGAGCATCAGGAACTGCAGGTAGAACCAGTCGTCGCGGAACCACAGGAAGAGGTTGGTGCTGAAGATGATGGGGAACGGGCCGAATCCGAGCACGTAGCGCTCGCGGCGCGACCAGGACAGCAACAGGTCGAACGCGTAGGCGAAGAGGAGCTGGCCCACGAGCAGCCAGGCGTGGTCGTAGACGGGCCGCCAGAAGTACCCCCAGTAGAGGAACACCGAGAGCTGCACCGCGGCCTGCAGGTAGTGTTGCGGCCGCAGGACCACCTGGAGCGACCGGCCGGCCGGCTCCGCCCGCAGGCGCAGGTAGAGGACCGCCTGCCAGATTGCCAGGGCCGCCGCCGCCGCCTGGAACGAGCCGGTGAGGATGGCGCTCGCCTGCACGCGCGGGGCCAGCGACACCGTGAGGAGCGCGAGGGTCAGCGCCAGGGGGACCGCCCAGACCGGAAGCGCCGACGAAGCACCGGCCGACGCGGACACGGCGGTCGGGCCGGGACCGGCCGGGGACGGTGCGTGCCGTTTGGGCGGCCGGGCGCGCCGGCGTCGCGCGGCTGACATCGGCCATCATCATAGCCCGGCGCCCGGGGAGCCCGTCTCCTGCCGGCTGCGGTTGCCGCCCGCCGGACCGATGGGTACCGGCGGCTTCCGGCGCCCCGAACGCCGCCAGGCCGTATAATTGTCGCTGGTCCCGCTGCTCGACCGGCGGGGGAGCGCCCGATGACCACGGCTACCGACATCTTCGTCAACGGCGTCATCGGGGTCTTCACCGGCATCGCGGTCCTCTATCTCCTGATGCGCGTTCTCGCCGCCGTCCTCGGCCGACCCGCCCGCGAGCCAACCCCGGCCGACCCGGCATCCGACTAGTGGCTTTCCTCGATCAGCTCGGCATCCTGGCCGTCACCCCGGGCATGGTGGTCATGTGGGCGATCGGGCTGACCCTGATCCACCTGGCCATCCACCGCCGGTACGAACCGCTGCTGCTGCTGCCCATCGGGTTCGGCATCGTCGCCGCCAACCTGCCCCTGACGGGACTCATGAGCCCCGGCGAGGGCCTCCTCTGGCGTTTCTACCACTACGGGATCGAGTGGGAGGTCATCCCCCCCCTCATCTTCCTCGGGCTGGGGGCGCACACCGACTTCGGCCCGCTGCTGTCGCAGCCGCGCCTGATCTTTCTGGGGGCGGCGGCGCAGGGCGGCGTCTACGTCACGTTCTTCGCCGCCCACGCGTTCGGGTTCACCCTGGAGGAGGCGGCGGCCGTCGGCATCATCGGCGGCGCGGACGGACCGACGACGATCTTCCTCGCCTCGCAGCTCGCTCCCGAGCTGCTCGGCGCCTGCGCGGTGGCGGCCTACTCGTACATGGCGCTGGTTCCGATCATCCAGCCGCCGATCATGCGCCTGCTGACGACCGAGCGAGAGCGCGCGATCCGCATGAGGAAGGCGCGCAAGGTGACCGCGCGCGAGAAGCTGGTCTTCCCGATCGCGGCGGCGATGGCCATCGTGCTGCTGGTGCCCGCCTCGGCGCCCCTGATCGCCATGTTCATGCTGGGCAACCTGTTCCGCGAGTCGAAGGTGGTCGAGCGGCTGACGGACACCGCGCAGAACGCGCTCATGAACGTCGTCACGATCCTCCTCGGGGTGAGCGTGGGAGCGACGATGGATGCGGCGACGTTCCTGCGGGCCGACGTACTGTTCATCTTTGCGCTGGGGCTCGCCGCGTTCGCCCTCGGCACCGCGAGCGGCGTGCTGCTCGCCAAGGCCATGAATCTCTTCACGAGCGATAAGATCAATCCGCTGGTGGGGGCGGCCGGGGTGTCGGCGGTGCCGATGGCGGCGCGGGTCGTCCACCGGGTGGGGGCCGAGGCCGACCGGAAGAACTATCTGCTGATGTTCGCCATGGGCCCGAACCTCGCCGGGGTGATCGGCACCGTCGTCGCGGCGGGCATCTTCCTGACGATGCTGCGGTAGGACGGCGCGGCTCCGTGGCGGTCGGTCCGGCCGAACTGGACTGGCGGGTGAGCGGGGAACCGAGGAAGGACGACGACATGGCGGAAGACGTGACGGCCCCGCTGGCCGGAAAGGTGCTGTCGCTCGCGGTGGCGGTCGGCGATGCCGTCGAGGAGGACGACGAACTGATGGTCCTCGAGGCGATGAAGATGGAGACGGTGGTGTACGCGCCGTCTGACGGCACGGTGACGGCGCTGCGGGTCGCGGTCGGCGACGAGGTCGAGGAGGACGATCCGCTGGCGACGATCGGGGAGTGACGACGAGGATGGATTTCGAGCTGACGAACGAGCAGAGGCTGGTGCAGGAGACGGCGCGTGAGTTCGCCGAGAACGACATCGCGCCGACCCTGGTCGAAGAAGAGAGGAACCACGAGTTCCGCCTGGATCGGGTCCGGCGGATGGGCGAGTTGGGCTTCTTCTCGTGCGCCCTGCCGGAATCGCTCGGGGGCGCGGGCTTCGGCTTCATGGAGTCGGTGCTCATGGCCGAGCAGGTCGCCAAGGTCTCGGCGTCCTGGCGGCTGCCGTTCAACATGCAGAACCTCGGGCCGGCCCTGACGGTGGCGAAGTTCGGCACTCCCGAGCAGCAGGAGCGGTTCATTCCCGGCTGGGTGGCGGGGACGCAGATCGGCTTCTTCGGCATGACCGAGCCCGAGAGCGGCTCCGACGTGGCGAGCATGACCACCGTGGCCCGCGACATGGGCGACCACTGGGAGCTGACCGGCAGCAAGATCTGGGTCTCGAACGCCACCCAGGGCGACGCGGGGCTGCTCTACGTCATGACCGATCCGGAGCGGAAGCACCGCGGCATGAGCGCGTTCATCCTCGAGCCGAAGAAGGTCGACGACTTCGTGGCGACCGACATCGACACCAAGCTGGGGCTGCACTGCGCGCCCACCGGGGAGATGGCGTTCCACGGCACGAGGCTGCCGAAGGATGCCCTCCTCGGCGAGCCCGGCGACGGGTTCAAGATCTGCATGTGGCAGCTCAACAATACGCGGCTCGGGTGCGCGGCGGGGGCCCTCGGGGTCGCCGGCGCCGCCCTCGACGCCGCGGTGAGCTACGCCAACGAGCGCACGCAGTTCGGCAAGCCCATTTCGCAGCACCAGATGGTGCAGGCGCAGATCGCCGAGATGGCGCTCGAGCACGAGGCGGCGCGGATGCTCGTCTACCGGGCCGCGTGGCTCAAGGACAAGGGCCGGCCGAATCAGTACGAGACGTCGCTGGCCAAGCTGCAGGCGAGCGAGGCGGCGGTGCACGCGGCCAACGAGTGCATGAAGATCTACGGATCGTACGGCTACTCGACGGAGTATCCGGCCGAACGGCTCTACCGCGACGCCAAGTCGCTGCAGGTCGTCGAGGGCACGTCGAACGTGCAGAAGCTCATCATCTCGGGGATCGCCTGCGGCCACGCGCCGAACCGATGAACGGGTGGGGCGGCGCGGGCCGCACCGCGCCCAGGACCGTGACCCGCCCCGGCGCGGACGCCGGGAACGGAGGATGGCGCAGGCTGCGCCATCGGCTCGACCACCGTGACGCCGGCGCCTGGACAGGGCGGCCGGTACCGAGGATCGCGCAGTGAAGCCGTACTTCGAGACGATGGACCGGTTCGGCAAGGCGTTGAAGCCGGGCCGGGTGAGGCGGGCCGCCGAGAGCGCGGAGGCGCTGCGGGCGGTGGAGGCGGACATCGCGGCGGCGGCCCGGGCGGCCGAGGAGGCGGGGTTTCCGGCCGAGAAGGTCAACCAGCGGGGCTGGATGACCGTGCACCAGCGGCTGGAGTACCTGCTCGACCCCGGCGCGTGGCGCCCGTTGCACACCCTCTACAACCCGGCCGAGAACGAGGAGGGTGTCACCAACGTCGTCGACGGCCTCGGGCGCATCGAGGGCCGCTGGGCGGTGGTCATCGGTTTCGACAACAAGGTCATGGCGGGGGCGTGGCTGCCCGGCCAGTCCGAGAACATCCTGCGCGCCACCGACCTCGCGCGCCGGCTCAACGTGCCCCTCGTCTGGCTCGTCCACTGCAGCGGGGCCAAGCTGCCCGAGCAGGAGAAGTTCTACGCGGACCGGCGGGGCGCGGGGACCCCGTTCTTCCGGCACGCCGAGCTGGAGCAGGCGGGCATCCCGGTGCTGGCCGGCATCTACGGCACGAACCCGGCCGGGGGAGGCTACCAGTCCGTCAGCCCCACCATCCTCCTCGCCCACAAGGACGCCAACATGGCCGTCGGCGGGGTCGGCATCGTCTCCGGCATGGCTCCGAAGGGCGGGTTCGACACCGCCATGGTCGAGGAGTTGATTGCGCGGACCCGCGAGTTCACGGCGCGCCCGCCCGGGGACGTGGCCACCCACCACGACGCCACCGGCTTCTTCACCCGCGTCTACGACGCCGAGACCGGCGTCCTCGACGGACTGAAGGAGTACATGCGGGCGATACCCGCCTACGGGCCCGAGTTCTTCCGCGCCGCGGCGCCGAAGGAGCCCGCGTTCCCCGTCGACGACCTCTATCACCTCCTGCCCGCCAACCAGAAGGAGGTCTACGACTTCGACGAGGTGCTGGCCAGGCTCGTCGACGGCAGCGAGCGGCTCGAGTTCCGGCCCGACTACGGCCCCGAAGTGTTCACCGGCGTCTGCAAGGTCGACGGCCGTCTCGTCGGCTGCATCGGCAATCGGCAGGGCTATCTTGGGAAGGGTTATCCCGAGTACGGCGACTACCCGGGCATCGGAGGCAAGCTCTACCGGCAGGGGCTCGTCAAGATGAACGAGTTCGTCACCCTGTGCGGCCGCGACCGGCTGCCCGTCGTGTGGTTCCAGGACACCTCGGGCATCGATGTCGGCGAACGGGCCGAGAAGGCCGAGGTGCTCGGCCTGGGCCAGGCCCTGATCTACTCGATCCAGCAGACCGACGTGCCGATGATGCTGGTGGTGCTGCGGAAGGGGACGGCGGCCGCCCACTACGTCATGGGCGGCCCCACCGCCAACCGCCACAACGCGTTCACCCTCGGCACCCCCGCCACCGAGATCGAGGTCATGCACGGCGAGACCGCGGCCGTCGCCACCTATGCCCGCCGCGCCGCCAAGGAGCACGCGGCGGGCCGCCCCCTCGTTCCCGTCATCGACCGCATGAACGCCCTCGTCGATCGTTATCGCGAGACGTCGCGCCCCGCCTACTGCGCCCGCCACGGCTTCGTCGACGAGGTCGTGGCCCTCGCCGACCTGCGGAGCTACCTGCAGGCGTTCACCGCCGCCGCCTACCAGAACCCGGTCTCGATCTGCCCCCGCCACCACATGCTGCTGCCCCGCGTCATCCGGGGCTGACGTTCCATGGTGTGCAGGACGACGGCGCAGCAGTCCGCGGCGACACTCCCGCCGCCTTCGGGCGGCGTCGCGCGCTCGGCGCCGGGGAGGCATCGCCACGGGAGGGCGGAGGAGACGGGAGCTCCTCCGCCGGGGAGCGGTGACCGACGTCGGTCCCGCCGGCCGATGCCTCGCGAGTCCGGGGCGCATTGCATCCCGTACGATGCGGGTTGACGTCAATCTGCGGGCTCGTGGAGTTGCCGGCGACTCACGCCTTCCGGCGACCCCGGCGCCCGCAAAACGAGGAGAACGACGCCATGATGAGGGTTCACATCAGATCATCACGAACTATGCGCGGGGGTGTGCTCGGCGCCTTCCTGTTCGCGCTGGCGCTGCCGGCGGCGGCGCAGCAGGACGAGCCGCCGGCGGACGAGGAGACCCCGCAGTTCGCCGAGGAGGTCACGGTGCAGGTGACCGCCCGCAAGCGCGAGGAGAACCTGCAGTCGGTGCCCTTCTCGATAGTCGCGCCGACCCAGCAGACGCTGCGCAATCGCGGCGCCGAGACTATCGAGGACATCTCGGCCAACGTGGCGGGCTTTTCCGTCCAGAACCTCGGGCCGGGTCAGAGTCAGGTCGCCATGCGGGGCGTCTCGGCCGGCCAGATCGTCCGCGATCAGCCCGGTGTCAAGGAGCAGGTCGGCGTCTACCTCGACGAATCGGTCATCTCCCTGTCGCTGTTCACGCCGGACATGGACCTGTTCGACATGTCGCGCGTCGAGGTGCTGCGCGGCCCGCAGGGCACGCTCTTCGGTTCGGGCTCGCTGTCGGGCACGGTGCGCTACATCACGAACCAGCCCGAACTCGGCGTCTTCGAGGGCACGGGCGAATTCGGCTTCAGCGGGCTCAGTGACGGCGGATTCGGCAACAACACCAAGTTCGCGATCAACATGCCCATGGGGGACGTGGCGGCGGCGCGGGTCACCGCCTACAACACCGGCATCGGCGGCTACATGGACGCCGTGCAGCCCGACGGTACGGTCGACGCGGACGTCAACAGCGGCCGCCGCACGGGCGCGCGCGTGGCGGTGCTGGTGCAGCCGAACGAGCGGCTGTCGTTCACCCCGCGGCTGATCTACCAGGACGTCAACACCGACGGCTGGAACCGAATCGATCACTACAACATCCTCGCCAATCCGTACACGACGTCCCGGCCTCCGGTGACGCTGGGCGAGCGCGAGCTGTTCACGCAATTCGAGGAACCGTTCACCGATCAGTTCGTGCTGGGCGACATGAAGTTCGAGGTCGACTTCGGCAACGTGCTGCTGACCTCGATCACGTCCTTCACGGACCGTGATGTGCTGGTGACCCGCGATTCCACGGCGCTGGCGGCCAGCGTGACCGGCGGCACCATCGGCTTGGGTCCGGACGTCTACACCCTCGATGCGCCGCTCATCGACGCCACCACCGCTTCGGCCTTCACCGAAGAGCTGCGCCTGTCGGGCGACACCGAGCGCGTCGACTGGGTGGGCGGCCTGTTCTACAGCGACGCCGAGCGGCGGTACGGCCAGAGCCTGCCGGTCACCGGCTTCGAGGCGCTCACCGGCATTCCGACCGCCGGCATGCACGCCGCGACCGACGAGCTCTTCTATTCGGACCTGCAGTACGACTTCGATCAGGTCGCGCTGTTCGGCGAGGCGACGGTGGCGGTCACCGAGCGCTTCGACCTGACGGGCGGTCTCCGCTGGTACAACTTCGACGAGCACCGGGTGCAGACCTTCGACGGCCTCTTCGCCGACGCCGGGACGACCCTCGGGGACGTGAACGCCAACGGCATCGCCCCGCGACTGATCGCGAGCTTCGACGTGACCGAGGAGACGCAGGTCAACGCCCAGGTCTCGAAGGGATTCCGCCTCGGGGGCATCAACGATCCGTTGAACGTGCCGGTGTGCACGCCGAGAGACCTCGAGACGTTCGGGGGCCGCGATTCGTGGGACGACGAGGAGCTTTGGAACTACGAAACCGGCGCCAAGACCACCTTCCTGGGCGGCCGGGGGACCTTCAACGTGTCCGGATTCTACATGGACATCCGGAACCTGCAGGCCACGGTGACGGCGGGCTCCTGCTCGTCACGGCTCATCTTCAACGTGCCGGACGCGCGCAGCGCCGGCATGGAGCTGGAGATCACGGCGCAGCCGACGCCGCTCTTCGACTTCGCCTTCGCGGCCAGCGTCGCCGACGCGAAGCTTCAGTCGACCATCGAGTCGTACGACGCCGACGGCAACTCGACCGGCATCATCGCCGGCATCGAGGCCGGCAAGCGCCTGCCGACGACGCCGCTGTTCCAGGCGACGGCGGCCGCCACGTGGCGCTGGTTGATGGGCTCGTGGGTCGGCTATCTGAGCGGCACGTTCCAGCATGTCGGGTCGCGCTATACCCAGATTGGCGATCAGGCGGCAGGATTCGGCGCCGTCGATCTGCTCGCGCTGGGGAACGAGATCGGCGGTCCGCTGACCCATGACCTGTTCACGTTCGATCCGAAACTGCCGGCCTACAACATCCTCAACGTCCGACTCGGCTTTCTGAGCGGCGTGTGGGACGTGTTCTTCTTTGCGAACAACATCACCGACGAACGGGCCCTCCTGGCCCTCGACCAGGAGCGCGGCACACTGGCCCGGGTGGGGTACCTGACCAATCCGCCACGCAGCTTCGGCGTCGGCACGCGCTTCGAGTTCTGACTCGAAGCGTCCGGGCGGTCCGTAGACCGACCCCGTGCGGCGACGATGGTGGAAGCCCGCCTGACAGCGTGTCAGGCGGGCGACGGGCCGCGTCGCGATGAGCGCCCGCCGTTCGTTCGACTCGGCTCGCCCCCGCGTGTCGCCGAGATGTCAGCGTGTTGACGAGCGGTGTTGGCCAGCAAAGAGGCGCGTCGAGGGCGAGAAGGGTGGCTTCCGAGGATTCCAGGAGCCACTCGACGTAGAGGTTCAATCTCGTGCGGTGGCTGCGAATGTGGTGATTCGTGGCGTCGTCAGCGTCACCGGCCGAGGCGGTCGAACTTCTGCACGCGCTGGCCGACATTGACCTCGGTGGTGTAGAGGTTGCCCCGGGAGTCGACGGCGAGGTTGTGCAGGCGGTAGAACTGGCCGGCCATCTTGCCGAGCCGGCCGAAGCGGCCGCGCACCTCGAGGGTCTCGCGGTCCAGAATCCAGATGACGTTGTTCGTCCCGTCCGGGATGTACAGCCACCGCTGCCCGGCGTCTTCGGACAGGGTGACGCCGGAGGCCGACCCGCTGCCGAGGGTCGCGGGACGAATGAACGCCTCCCTGATGAACGCGCCCTGCCTGTCGAAGACCTGCACGCGGTTGTTGGTGCGGTCGGCGACGTAGACGAGTCCGTCGTGGGCGATGGCGACGTCGTGCACGGGGCTGCGGTAGTGGCGGCTGGGCTCGGCGTCGGGGTCGTAGGCGGGCAGCGGACTGTCGTCGGGACGCTCGCCGTAGGCGCCCCAGTGCCGGCGGTACTCGCCCGTGTCGGCGTCGAAGACGATGACGCGGCGGTTGCCGTAGCCGTCGGCGACGTAGACCTCGTCGGTCTCCGCGTCCACCCGGATGCCGGCGGGGCGCCCCAGGTTCGCGGTGTCGTTGCTCCCGCCGCTCTGGCCGGCGCGGCCGATCTGCAGCAGGAACTCGCCGTCCCTGGTGAACTTCAGGATGTGGGCGTCGCCCGCCGCGTTGCCGCCGATCCAGACGTGCCCCCGGTGGTCGACATGGATGCCGTGTTCGCTGTCGGGCCATTCGTAGCCGTCGCCGGGGCCGCCCCACGACCGCAGGACGTTGCCGTCGGGGTCGAGCTCGATGACCGGCGGGGCCGGCACGCAGCACATGCCCTCTTCGCCCCGCTGGCGGGCGTCGAGGGTCCGCGGCCGGTGCAGCACCCAGACGTGGTCGTCCGCGTCGACGTCGATGCCCGAGACCTGGCCGAGCATCCAGTTGTCCGGCAGGTCGCGCGCCCAGAACGGGTCGACGCGGAACTGCGGGGCGTCGGGGGCCGGCGCCGGCTGAGCCTGTCCGGCGTCGGCAGGTCCGGCGGCCAGCGCGAGGCCCAACAGCAAGGCTGGCAAAGCGATCCGGTGGGCTCGATGGGTCATCATGCCCGCTACGATAACATCACGCAGCGGCTGCGCGGTCCGTCGACGAATCGGCGAAACTGCGGGGTGACGGCATTTCAGGCGGACCCGGGGGCCTGACGCCACGGCCGGTCTGGCGCTGGGGTGGAGATGGCGCAGGGACGACGGCGCCGACTGAACGAACCGCACCTTTCGCCTCTGGTCCGGGGCCGGCGTGGTCTTCGTCGATGGCGTCATGCGGACGGGCCAGCAGACGGAACGATCGGAGGGAGGCTGCCTGATCACGTCAGGCCGATCCACGACATTTGACAATACTTCGCCGTTGGGGGGGGCGGCCTCGAGACCCTGGCGCCCGCTGCGCCGGCGATGCACTACAATTCCCAAGACCCGCACAGTGCCGGCCGGTCCCGCCCGGACGCGCGCGACTGGACCGAGACCGGGACAGCGGCCGATCCGGCTGAGGAGGAACGCAGGATGAAGTGGCTACTGACCGTCGTCGCCGTGCTGGCTCTCGTCGCACCGGCCCAGGCCCAGCTCGCCGTGCCCAACGAGGCCGGGATCACCTACGGGCACGTGCATCTGAACGTCAGCGACATCGAGGTCCACAAGAAGCTGTGGGTCGAGTGGTTCGGGGGCGAGGTCGTCGAGAAGGGCCCCTTGACCGCCATCCGGCTGCCCAACTTCCTGATCGCGCTGACCGAGCGGGATCCGACCGGCCCCATGCAGGGCTCGGTGCTCGACCACTTCGGGTTCAAGGTGCGCAACACGACCGAATTCGTGCAGCGTTGGCGCGACGCCGGTATGGAGGTCGGGCCCGAGTTCATCGGCGCCGAGGGCATGCCCAACGCCTATGTCATGGCCCCCGACGGCGTCTGGGTCGAGCTGCAGGAGGACCCGTCGCTGCACGTTCCCATCGCGGGCTACCACATCCACTTCTTCACGCCCGAGTTCGAGGGACTGCTGGACTGGTACACCGAGGTCTTCGGCCTGCACATCCGGCCGCGCGGCCGCATTCAGACCACGACCGACGTGCCCGGCATGAACATGAGCTTCGGGGCCGGCAGTGTGGACGAACCGGTCGGAACACGCGGGCGAGCCCTCGACCACATCGGCTTCGAGGTCGACGACCTGGAGGCGTTCTGCGAGAGGCTCGAGGCGATGGGCATCGAGTTCGACGTCGCCTATCGCGAGATAGACAGCATCCAGTTGAAGATCGCCTTTCTCACGGATCCCGCCGGCACCTACATCGAGCTGACGGAAGGCTACGACGCCTACTGACGCCCCGGCGGCGGCGTGGCCGCGGTCGCCGCCGGCAAGCGGGGGCGGCCCCGGCCACGGCAACTCACTTCGGTCGGCGGCCGGGCCGATGTCCGGCGCGGTCGGCGGCCCGGCCGCTGCGCCCGCCGATGTCCGCCTCGCCATCTCCGATTCCAACGTGGTGCACGTCAGAATGACGAAGATGGACACTTCGCCCGACCACGGCCTCCTCAATACATAGGGTGGCGCCAGCGCCACGAAGCCGCGAGCGCATTCACGCGCTCAAGTGGAGACCGCTCGTGGACTGGTGCTCGCGCCAAGGGCCGGCACCGCGATCGCGCGATGCCGGCCCTTCTCTCCAATTCGGTTTCCGTGGTGCTCGGGCTCGGCCGTGAACGTCTGGCCCCGCCCGCCGACGGTGCGTCTACGGTCGCAGTTCGCGGCCCTGGCGCTCCAGCTCGCGCGCGCCGGCGAGAATGCCGTAGAGGCCGATGTTGCCCTCGTGGCACGCGTACTCGAAGAGCGGGCCGTCGGTGCGGCGGAACGGCATCATCACCGTGTACGGCGCGGTGTAGACGGTCGGGTCGGTGACCGTGAACTCGTAGGCGACCCGATCGGGGTTGATGCGCGTGAACCGCTCGATGAGATGCTTGTTGGGGCTCGTGCCGCGGCTCTCGCCCCCGCGGAACTGCGTGGTCTCGACGACGAACGTCTCGCCCTCCCAGTGGCCGCGCGACACCCCCGAGAAC
This sequence comes from Vicinamibacterales bacterium, assembly GCA_965199675.1. Classification (GTDB taxonomy): domain Bacteria; phylum Acidobacteriota; class Vicinamibacteria; order Vicinamibacterales; family UBA8438; genus JAJEEA01. The sequence goes on from CBDATI010000059.1 coordinate 68,479, forward strand.
TGCTTGAACGGCGGCTTCGCGACGTCGTCGATGGGGACGATGCGGGCGTTGTGCACCATCTCGTTGAGGATCACGACGTGATCCGGCGTCTGGAAGATCATCACGTTGTTGTTGTAGGCGCTGGACGTCATGGGCGGGCCGGCGTTGAAGCCCATGATGCAGCGATCCATCAGGCTGCGGTTCTCGTACGAGTCGTACATGTGCTCGCGGCGGTAGGCCGCGCGCTCACGTGCCGCTTCCACCGCTTCCGGCGTGCGGGGCGGAAGTCGCCCGTCGGGCGGATCGACGACCAGCGACGTCCGCTTGTCGTCGGTCAGGTCGACGCCCCGCTCGTACCAGAACTCGTTGTAGGACAGCACCCCGCCCTGCGCGCGCGGCGCGTACCCCGCGTTCGGGGCGCCCGCGACGGGGTCGAAGAGATCGCGGTTCTGCCGCGTGCGCTCCGATGCCTCGAACGCGGCCGCGGTCTCCGCGTCCAGGGTCTCGCGGTCCGCGAACTGCTGGGGCCGCTGGAACGGCGTCAGGGTCCGGAATGTGAAGATCCCGGAGATGTCCGGGTCGCCGTGCGGCCGGCGCATCGGCATGGTGGGCTCGTCCGACTGCGCCAGCACCGGCGCGCCGAGCGCCGCGACCAGGGCCAGAGTGAACAGCCCCGCGACGTATCTCATTCTCATCTGTGCTCTCCTGCGGCCGGACGCCGCGGTCGCCCGCGTGTCGACCCGATGGCTCCCGGAGCCGCTTCCCGGCGGTCCGTGGCCTCACTCACGCTGCTCTGACCGGCGAGAGCTCCACCTGGAGCCCTGTCAGACACAAGAATTCAATTCGGCAGCATACGCACCCGGCCACGCTATTGCAAGCTGTCCTCGTCGGTCTCGCCCCGCCAGTAGCGCTCCTCGATCTCCTCGATTTCCTCCTCGCTCAGGCCGAAGTAGTGGCCGAACTCGTGAATCACGGTTTCGCCGATGGCCTTGACGATGTCGTCCTCGTGTTCGCAGTCCTCGAGGATGGGTTGCTGGAAGATCGTGATCCGGTCGGGCAGCACGTTGCCGTGGGTCCAGTCGCGTTCGGGCAGCGGTATGCCCTGGTAGAGGCCGTACAGCGTGTCCGGCGGTTCGATCTCCATTTCCGCCAGAAGCTCGCGCGACGGGCGGGCCTCGACGACGACGGCCACGTTGTCCATCTCCTGCCGGAAGCGCGCGGGGATGCCGCGCACCGCGCGGGCGACGAGTCGCTCGAAGTGCTTGCGGGTCATGTCGGAAACCAGTAATGGCACAGATCGGGGACTACCCGCGCGAGCACGGCGCCGTCCGTGATCGGCGCTCCCGGGAGGGGCCGAGGGCAGCGCCGTCGGCATTCTCGACAGGTCGACCGGCTCGACGAGCACGACGCGTATACCATGCTATTCTCGTCCCGCGTCAGTCAATCACCCGCGCCGGACGGCCCGTCCCGACCGCCTGCGCCGGGAGCGGACACAGCGATGCAGAACCCTACGCCGCCGCCGATCTGGAGGTCGCTTCGCGGTTTCGTTCTCCGGGTGACCGATCGTCGGAGCGGCCGCGCCGCTCTGCGGCGCACACTGCTGGCCGTGGTGCTGGGCGTGCCGGCGGCCGCGCCGGCCGCCGCCCAGCCCGCCGGCGAATGGCGCTACTTCGGCGGCGACCAGGCGTTCACCCGCTACTCGCCCCTCGACCGGATCGACGAGCGGAACGTCGGCGACCTGGAGATCGCGTGGCGCCGGCCCGGCGTCGACCCCGCGCTGCAGGAGGCGTTTCCAGACCTGCGTGTCAACGCCTACCTGCGGTCGACGCCGGTGATGATCGACGGCGTGCTCTACGCGCCCAACGCTCTCGGGCTCCTCGAGGCGTTCGACCCGGGCACGGGGGAGACGGTCTGGCGCCAGGCGCCGTTCGCGGCCACCCTCCAGGAGGTCGCCGGCCGGAGCACGCGAGGGGTCGCCTACTGGACCGACGGCGCGGTGCGCCGGCTGCTGCTGGTGCGGGGCGGGTATCTGTACGCGGTCGATGCGCGGACCGGACGCCCGGCCCCCGGGTTCGGCCTCGCCGATCAGGGTCGGGTCGATCTGCAGATGGATCACCCCCTCGCCGGCGACTTCGACTGGTCGGCGGGACCGATCGTGGTCGGCGACGTGGTGGTCGTGGCCGGCACCACCGGCGGTTCGGGCGACGGCGGGGTCGTCCGGGAGGCGGCGCCGGACGACGTCCGCGGCTTCGACGTACGCACCGGCGAGCATCGGTGGACTTTCCATGTCGTGCCGCGGGAGGGAGAGTTCGGAACCGAGACGTGGGGCGACGGCGCCGCCGGCTACTCGGGCGACCTGGGGTCGTGGTGCTGCCTCGCCGCCGACGAGGAGCTGGGCCGCGTCTACGTGCCCCTGTCGGCGCCGACGGGGATGGTCTACGGCGGACACCGGCCGGGTGACAACCTCTTCTCGGACAGTCTGGTGGCCCTCGACGCCGCCACCGGCGAGCGGGTGTGGCACTTCCAGATGGTGCATCACGACGTGTGGGAGTACGACACCGTGGGACCGGCGACGCTCGGCGACATCACCGTCGACGGCCGGCGCATCAGGGCGGTGATGCAGCCCAGCAAGACCGCGTTCCTCTATGTCTTCGACCGGGAGACCGGCGAGCCGGTGTGGCCGATCGAGGAGCGCGAGGTGCCGCAGTCGATCGTGCCGGGCGAACGTACCTCGCCGACGCAGCCGTTCCCGACGAGGCCGCCCCCCTTCGACCGGCAGGGCGTCACCGAGGACGACCTGATCGACTTCACCCCCGAGCTGCGGGCGGCCGCCCTCGAGGCGGTCGAACGACTGGTGCTGGGGCCGCTGTTCACCCCGCCGTGGCCGCGGAGCGACGAACCCGGCGGCAAGCTGGGCACCCTGACCGCCCCCGGCGGCTGGGGCGCCGGCAACTGGCACACCGGGGCCTTCGATCCCGAGACCGGCATCTACTACGCGGTGTCCCACACCATGCCCACGGTGTGGAGCGTCGCCCCGACCACGGACGAAGACGCCACCCTGGCCTGGGCGACTCCGCGGGGGGAGGAACTGCGCGTGCCGACCCCCCGTCCCCACGGGCTGCCCATCACCAAGCCCCCTTACGGGCGCATCACCGCTCTCGACCTCAACCGCGGCGAACTGGCGTGGATGGCGCCCAACGGCGACGGCCCCCGCGACCACCCGCGCCTGAGGCACCTCGACCTGCCGCCGCTCGGCACGCCGAACCGCCCGGCTCCCCTCGTCACCGGCAGCCTGCTGTTCCTCGGCGAGGGCAGCGACGCCATCATGGGCACGCTGCGCGGCGAGGGCGACCCGTCCGACCCCGAGCAGGACCAGTCGTGGCGGTGGGGCCGGAAGTTCCGGGCCTACGACAAGAAGACGGGCGCGGTGGTGTGGGAGAAGGAGCTGCCGGCCGGCACCACCGGGGGCCCGATGACGTACCTGCACGAGGGCCGGCAGTACATCGTCGTCGCGGTCGGCGCCCGCGGCGACACCCCCGAGTGGGTGGCTCTGGCCCTGCCGCAGGAGCCTCGGCCGTAGCACCGCGCAGCGGGCTCCTGCCGGATTGCCGCGGAAGTGCGCTCGAACCCATGCCGTCGGGGGGCTGCGCCCAGCGCGGCCCATGCGGCGTGGGTTCGGCGCCGGGCCGAGCCTTCGCGCACGTCGGGTGGTTGGCTCGCCGGGCCCTGGCTGGGCCGGCGGGGCGGCGGCGTTGTCGTCGCGCCGACCGGCGTCATTGAGGGTCGGCGGGCCGCGGCGCGGCCTCCCGCGTTTCCTGCAGGATGTCGCGCAGCACCGGGATGTCCTCGGCCTCCGGCGACGCCGACGGCAGGGCCACGAGATGGGCGTAGATGTCGGCGAGCTTCTGGTCCGAGACGTCGGCTTGCCGGTACGGTGGCATCTGCCGGGGGTTGGGCGGGTTCCGCAGATACGCGATGAACTGCGCCTGCCGCAGGCGGGGCGGGTTCAGCCGCGGTCCCCGACCAGTCTCGCCCGTGTAGCCGTGGCAACCGTAGCAGGTGTAGTCCTCGAAGAGCTGCGCTCCGTTGGCGGCGTCGCCCTCGAGCCTGGCCGCGCCCTGCTCCGCCGCGCCGGTTACGGAACCGGGCCCGGCGGCGGGGGCGGAGGCCACCAGCAGCAGCCCGGCGAGGGCGGCGACGATGCGTGAGCGGCTCGTTGGTCCTGTCGTCATCGCACACCTCGTTCACCGCGGCTGACTCACCACGTCGATCAGGGCCGGCTCGCCGGCCTTCACACGCTCGACGCCGCGCCGGAGGGCGGGAGCGAGGTCGGCGGGACGTTCGATGGGGCCCTCGGCATACATGCCGTAGGCCTTCGCCATCTGCGCGTAGTCGATGTTCGGGTCGGTGATCGTCGTGCCGATGGCGGCGCGGTCGACGCCGCGGTTGCGGGCCGCGCACTGCTGCTGCAGGTACATGACCTCCTGGTGGTAGGCCCGGTTGTTGTGCACGACGGTCAGCAGCGGAATCCGGTGGTGCACCGCCGTCCACAGCGCCCCCGGCGCATAGTTCAGGTCGCCGTCGCCGTTGATGTTCACGGTGATGCGCCCGTGCTCGCGGTTGGCGAGGGCCGCCCCGACCGACGCGGGCAGGGAGTAGCCGATGCCGCCGCCGCCCTGCGACCCGAGGGCGTGATGGGGGCGCTTCATGTCCCACAGCCGGCCCGGCCACCCCCCGATGAACCCCTGCGGCGACGAGAACGACCAGTCTTCGTTCCTGATCAGTGACCACAGCTCGGCCGCGATACGGGCGAGGCTGACGGGGCTGGCGTCCCAGCCGTGGCGAGCACTCCGGATGTCCTGCCGGCGGCGCTCGGCGTGGACCGCGGCGACTGCGGCTCCGCGCTGCTCGAAGACCCGCCGCCGGTCGGCTGTCAGCCGCCGCCTGACCTCCTCGATCAGCGCCGGCAGGGTGGCCTGCGCGTCGGCCGCCACGAGCAGGTCGGCGGTGCCCGAGCCCGCCTCGTAGACGCTGAAGTTGCGGCTGACGAGGAACTCGGCCGAGCTGATGGTGATCGTCCGGATGCCCGGTCCCGCCGGGACTCTCGGGCCTCCACGGCCCGCCGGCTCCAGGTTCAGGACGACGTCGGGGCGGCCGGTCCCGGCGCCGGCGAGGGGATGGCGGGACGGGAAGTTCAGGCGGGCGCTGCCGCCGTCGACCGGGGCCTGCAGCAGTTCCGCAAGTTCGACGAGGAGGTCGATGCCCTCCTGCGTGCGCGCGGCGAGGCCGGCGGTGACGAGAGGGTTCTCGGCTTCGACCAGCAGCCGCGCAATCTCGCGGACCGATCCGGCGTCGGCGCTGGGGAACCGCGGCGGCGAGATGGGCGGGAGCGCCAGGGCGCGCTGGGCGGGGTTCTTCTGCAGCTTCGCGTCCACCACCAGCAGTACCGGCGCCATCGGCGCCGTCGTGGCGACACGGTACGCCCGCACCGCCGACGGTCCGAACTCGGCCAGGGAGCCAGGCTGGCCGTCCCACTTGACGAACTCCCGTACGAGCGCGGCGAGGTCGGTCGCGTTGTGGGCCGCCACCGGGCCGTCGTAGTCGAGGCCCGCGACCAGGTAGATCGGCACGCGGTCGCAGTAGGCGTTGTAGATCGCCATCGAGGCGTGCTGGATGCCGACGGTGCCGTGCAACAGGGCCATCATCGGCCTGCCGGCGACCTTGGCGTAGCCGTGCGCCATCCCCACCGCCGTTTCCTCGTGCAGGCACGTCAGGAACTCGGGCCGGTGGTTGCCGCCGTGGTTGACGATCGACTCCTGGAGACCCTCGAAGCTCGACCCGCAGTTCGACGCGCAGTACTCGATGTCGAGCGCCCGCAGCACGTCGACCATGTGGTCCGAACCCGGCCGTTCGACGATGTATGCGTCGACGGCCCGGGACGGCGGCGGAAGCTGCGTCTCGCGCGCGAGCTGGGCCTGGGTCGGTGCCGGCGCGGCGGGCCGCGCCGGGGGCGCAGGCGCCGCCCGCGCAGTCGGGGCCGCCATCGTCGCCGCGGCCGCGCCGGCCGCGGCCCCCTTCAGGAAACCGCGCCGGGTCACGGGAGCCTTCTTCGGCGCCGCCGCGCTCTTCCGCTTCATTGGCGTGCTCTCCTGGTGTCTTCGGGCGGTCGGTTGCGGCCCGATTGGGCGACGGGCGCGACGACGGGTCATGGTCGCCCTCGCCCCGATTGCGCCGAGTCGCCCTCCCCGTCGACCGCGCGTCGGTCCCGGGCTGCGCGGTCGCGGGCGGCCGCGACCGGACAGGCTCCGCGCGCCGCCCGGCGATGGGCCCGTTCCCTACGGATCGACGAAGTGGAAGTCGGCCGGTCCGTCTCGGCGCGCGAGCAGGACCACGTCGGCATCCTCGTGAGTGAACCACGCGTGGTGGGCCCGACCGGGGATGATGATGTAGGTCCCCGCCGTCGCCGTGCGACGTGTCCCGTCCATGACGATGTCCACCGCGCCCCGCGAGCACGACGACCGTCTCGGTGTGGGTGTGCCAGTGCATGGCGAACTCCGACCCCGCCGGAAACCGTGCCAGGTACGTCGGGCCGCCGGTCTTCGGATCGGTGGCGATCGCCGCGTTGCGAAGGCCGGCGGGGAAGCCCGGGGTGTCGGTCGGCGGTCCCCACTCCGCCGCCTCCCACTGCAGTACGACCGGCGTCACTCCGTGCTGCGTCTCCTGGGCGGCGGCCTGCGACGGCGTCAGCGCCGCCACGGCGGCGAGCGCGCAGAGAGCTGTTCGTCCCACGATTCTCTCCCCTCGAAGAGTCTCTGTTCGGCGCCAGCGTACCGCCTCTGGCGAGGTGGTGCAAATCTCCTCGCGGACGCCGGGGCGGGCCGCTTCGCCGGCTCCCGCCAGGTGGAGGCGAGCGGCGCCGGAACGGCCCGGAGTGACCCGGGGCAACGTCCTCGGTCAGCAGGGGGTGTGGCCGCCGGTTTCCTCTGCAAGCGCATTTCGTATATCGTGTCAACCGTGACACCCAGTGGAGTCGACGCCTTCGTGGAGACAGTGCGTCAGCGGATCCAGATGGAGGGGCTCAGGCCCTTCTCCATGCGCACCGGGATCCCCCTCGGTCAGTTGCGCAGCGTGGTCCAGGGCCGCGCTTCCCGCTACACGACGCTCGAGTCGATCGCGGCGGTCATGGGAATGCGCTTGTCGGTCGGTCCCGCCGAGCGGGGCGGCGAGGCTCCGTCGCTGCCGCCGGAGATCACCAGGGCCTTGCACCTGCCTTCCGATGCGAGCGTCGTCGACGTGGTGGGGCTCATCGAGAAGGACGCCATGGCGTTGAAGCTGCGCGACGGCATGCGCCTGGTCAAGGAGCTGACCGAGCGGGCGGCGATGGCGGCGGAATTGCTTCCGCAAATGACCGGCCCGTCGCCGCCGGCGTCGACAACCCGAATGATGCCGTTCGCGGAGCACGTCCGGTTCAAGGCGGACACCGGCGAGGTGGAGTTCGAGGAGGCGGCGAACCTGTCGATTGCGGTCTCGGAGAAGGTGTTGCCGCTGTGGGCGCGATCGGATCACCTGACGTGCGTCCGGGTGGCCGGCGATTCGATGGCGCCGACCATCTGTGACGGCGACCTCGTCGTCGTCGACAAGGACCAGCGCGCCGCCGTGGACGATCAGTTGTTCGTCACCCGCACCGGCGAGGGCCTGGTCGTCAGACGCCTCCGGCGGGTGGGTGACCAGTGGACCCTGGTCAGCGACAACCCGGCCCACCTGTCGAGACCCCTGGCGACGGGCGACGTGATCGTGGGGCGGGTGGCGTGGTGCGGCCCGCACTGCGACGTCGTCGCCTGACGGGCGCCGCTGCCGTCGTTTCGGTCTCCGCTCTCGGCCGCGTGACCACCGTTCGTCGCTGCTTTCGTGACCGCAGCCGTCGAAATGCGCTGTTCTGTGTCCGCGCGATCACGACTGCGCCCGGCCGTATCGTTCATGAGGCCGGCCGGACTCCGCGACCGCCCCCTTCCGACGAGCGCGATTCATACCGACCGGCGACATCGGGTTCCGCTTCGCAGCGTCACCGACCCGGCGCCGCGAATCCCGCGCCGTAATCCCCGGCCGCGGACCGCGGCGTCGCGCGCTCAGCGGACTTCCGCATCGACACCCTCCTCGCCCTCCGAGCGGGCGATGAGCGCCGCGCCGCACGAGTCGCTGAAGACGTTGACGGCGGTGCGGTACATGTCGAGGGGACGGTCGATCGCGAGCATCGCGAGGACGATGGCCTCGGCCTGCGGGTGGCCGCCCAGCCCGATGGCGTCGAGGACGATGAAGATGACGACCAGCCCCGCCGACGGCACCGCGGCTGCCCCAATCGACGCGAGCAGCGCCGTCATCACCGCCACCACCTGGGCGCCGAGCGACAGGTCGAAGCCGATCACCTGGGCGATGAAGAGCGCTCCCACGCACTCGAACACCGCGGTGCCGTCCATGTTCACGGTGGCCCCCATGGGGAGCACGAACGACGACACCTTGTTCGACACGCCCACCCGCTCCTGAACCGTCCGCATCGTCACCGGAAGCGTCGCTGCCGACGAGCTGGTCGAGAACGCGATGAGCAGCGGATTGCGCATGTTCTTGAAGTGGATGGCGGGGGAGATGCGCGCGAGGACGATGAGGACGATCGGCAGGGTGACGAAGAGGTGGACGGTGAGCCCCGTCCCCACGGTCAGGAAGTAGCGGATCAGCGGCGCGAACGACTCGAACCCGGTGGTGCCGACCATCCGCGTGATGAGCGCGAACACCCCGATGGGGAGCAGCTTGATGACGCCGGCGGTCAGCGCGACCATCACCTGGAAGAACGCGCTGAAGAAACCGATCAGGGTGTCGCGGGCGCTGTCCGCTCTCAGCGTGGTGATCGCCGCCCCGAGAAGGATGCTGAAGAAGATGATGGGCAGCATGTCGCCGGCGGCGGCCGACGACAGGACGTTCGTCGGCACGATGTCGAGAAGCAGCTCGACCCCCGACGACGGGATGTCGAGCTGGGGCATCTCGTCGGCCGCAACGGCGTCGCCGAGCGAGGCGCCGACCCCGGGCCGGAACAGGTTGACCACGATGAGGCCGGTGGACGCGGCGAGGAAGCTCGTCAGCAGGTAGTAGCCCATCGTCTTGCTGAACAGGCGTCCGATGGCCCGCCCGCCGCCGATCGAGGCGACCCCGGAGACGATGGAGGCGACGACGAGGGGGACGATGACCATGCGCAGCAGCCGCATGAACAGGTCGCCGATCCAGCCGATGGCGTTCGCCCCGCCCTCGCCGAAGATCAGGCCGGTGAGGGCGCCGAGGAGCATGGCGCCGAGGACCTGCCAGTGGAGCTTGCGGTACCAGAGCCGGTCTTGGTTGATGTCCATGGTTTCAGGGGTCCTCGCGGGGAGTCGCGGCGGTGAGGGGTGACCAGTCCGCCGCGCGCTGCTCGGCGTCGGCGAGTTCGCCGGGCGTGAGCTGCCGGGCGACGATGGCGCGCGCCTGCTGCAGGCTCGCGCGGGCCGGTTCGGGCGCCTGCCGGGCGGCGAGCGTCAGCCACAGGTACGCGGCGGCCGGATCCTGCGGCACGCCGTCGCCGTTGGCGTACATGATGCCGAGGTTCTGCTGCGCGCCCGCATCGCCCTGGTCGGCGGCGCGGCGGAACCAGCGCGCCGCCTCGGCCGCGTCCCGCGCGACGCCGGCGCCCGTATCGTAGCTCATCCCCAGGTTGAACTGCGCCCGCACGTGCCCCTGCCCGGCCGCGAGCCGGACCAGGCGGATCGCCTCCGCGAGGTCCCGCGCGACCCCGCGGCCGTTGAAGTACAGGTTGGCCAGCGCGAACTGGGCCTCGGCATGGCCCTGGTCGGCCGCCCGCCGGATCCAGCGGACCGCCTCGGCGTCGTCCTCGGGCACTCCGGCGCCGGCGTCGTGGAGATAGCCCAGCGTGACCTGGGCGGCGGGGTCGCCCTGCACCGCGGCGAGGCGGTACCAGCGGGCGGCGAGGGCGAGGTCCCGGGCGACGCCTGAACCGGTCTCGTACATGCTGGCCAGGGTCACCTGGGCGGTGGGATTGCCCTGCGCCGCGGCCTGCCGCACCCAGCGCGCGGCGCGCGCGCGGTCCTGCGGCGCCCCGCGGCCGTTGTAGTACATCTGGCCGAGGTAGAACTGGGCCTCGGCGTGGCCCTGGACGGCGGCTCGGCGGAACCAGCGGACCGCCTCGGCGTCGTCGCGGTCGACGCCGGCGCCGCGGGCGTACATGCGCCCCAGCCGGAACTGCGCCTCCCAGTGGCCCTGGTCGGCGGCTCGGCGGAACCAGCGGACCGCCTCGGCGTCGTCCTCGGGCGCCCCGAGGCCCGCGTCGTAACGCACCCCGAGGCCGTGCTGGGCCCCCGCGTGCCCCTGCTCGGCCGCCCTCCGGTACCAGTACGCGGCCCGCTCGGCGTCCCGGGGGACGCCGACGCCGGCGACGTGGAGGCGGGCCAGGTTGAACTGCGCCGCCGCGTCGCCCGCCTCCGCGCGAGCGCGCAGCGCCGAGACGTCCGGTTGGGCGTGGACCGGCGTCGAGAGGAGGATCGCGACGGCGCCGAGGACGAGCGCTCGAGCCAGGGGATCGCGATGCAGGCCTGACCCTGAAACTCGACCGAGCAGGTGTGCGAGTCGCCGGGGCGGCGCATCCCCGGGGGCATCGCCGGCGCCGCGGGCGGGTCGCGAACGAACGCCATGGCGAACGGTCGAGGCGGTCGGCGTCCGGGCCTGCGAATGGCGGGGCAAGATGCCTATCTCGCGGCGGGGAGCGTCGCGGTGTCGACGATTCCCGCGCCTTCCTCGACGGTGATCATCCGGTCGGCGGGGACCGGGCCGAGGCGGTCCACGGCGCCGCTGGGCCAGGTCACCACGACCGAGTCGGCTCGCGTCCGGCTGCCGAGGCCGAAGGTCACCGGCATCTCGCTCTGCGACAGGTAGCTCGATCCCGTCTTGACCAACTGCCAGCGCGAGCGTCCGCCCGCCGTCACGTCGATGCGGGCCCCGATGCCGTCGCGGTTCGAGGCCGTGCCCACGGTCCGGATGCGCAGCACGCGGTTCTCGTTGCCCCCGTCGTTGCGCAGCAGCCGCGGGGGACCGCCGTTGGCGGTGACCACCACGTCGAGGTCACCGTCCCCGTCGAAGTCGGCATAGGCGGCCCCGCGTCCCACCTGCGCGGCGCCGAGGGCGGTGTCGGGCGCGCTCACCTCCTCGAACCGTCCACGGCCGGTGTTGCGGAACAACTGCGGCGGCTGCGCGTAGGTGATGCGGGCCTGCACCCGCTCGACGTCGTCGGCGACGTGCCCGTTGGCGGCGAAGACGTCCGGCCAGCCGTCGAGGTCGAAGTCGAAGAAGAAGCAGCCGAACGTCAGGGTCAGCAGGGTCGCCCGGCCGATGGCCGAGCGCGGCCCCTCGTCGATGAACAGCCCGTTGCCCTCGTTGTGGTAGAGGGCCATCATCTCGGTCGAGAAGTGGCCGATCACGAGGTCGGGCCGGCCCGAGCCGTCGTAGTCGGCGGCGTCGACCCCCATGCCGGCGCGGGCCACCCCGGCGTCGCTGAACGCCACCCCCGCGAGGACCCCGATATCCTCGAACGTGCCGTCGCCGCGGTTCTCGAAGAGCTGGTCGGGCTGGGTGTCGTTGGCCACGAACAGGTCCATCCAGCCATCGTCGTTGTGGTCGAGCATGACGACGCCGAGCGCCTTCGACGAGGGCGCGCGCAGGCCCGCCGCGGTCGTCACGTCCTCGAAGGTCGAGTCTCCCCGGTTCCGGTACAGGGTGCCGCTCTGCCCCTGGTACGACTCGGGCGTGCAGTACGACTTCGTGTCGCCGCTCAACGAGCAGAACAGGTCGGTCTCCGGCGTCCAGCGCACGTAGTTGCCCACGAACAGGTCGAGATGGCCGTCCTCGTCATAGTCGAACCAGAGGGCGGCGGTCGAGAACCCCGGGTCGCCGACCCCCGCCGCGTCGGTGACGTCGGTGAAGGTGCCGTCGCCGGCCCCCCTGAACAGGCGGTTCGGTCCCAGCACCGTCAGATAGACATCGACGTGTCCGTCGTTGTCGAAGTCGGCGGCGGCCCCGCCCATCCCGTACAGCGGGACGTCGAGCCCCGATCCGGCGGTGATGTCGGTGAACGTCCCGTCGCCGTCGTTCCGGTACAGTGCGGCATGCGTCTCCCGCTCGCCCCGCCCCGGCCACGCGGTGCCGTTGACGAGCAGCAGGTCCTGCCAGCCGTCGCCGTCGGCGTCGAGCCAGAGGGCGCCCGAGCCGAAGGTCTCCGGCATGTACTTGGCGCCGAAGGCCCCGGTGTTGTGGGTAAAGCGGATGCCGGCCGACTCGGTGACGTCGGTGAAGACGACCGGGGTGGCCGCGGTGAGAACGAGGGCCGGGACGGACGCGGCCAGGGTCAGCGCGAGTAGGCGTTTCATCGTGTCAGGGGGTGGCGGGCCGCGGGTCCGGGTGCCGGTGCTCGTGGATGGCCTGCCGTTCGTTGTTGTCTTCGGGCGAGGCGCGTCGGAAGCCCCCGGTGATCGCCTGGGCCGCCTCGTCCGCCTTGAACCGTTCGTACAGGGCGCGCTCCCGCATCGCCTCCTCCCGGTCGCCCGCGCCCTGGTGGGCCAGCATCAGATTGTAGTGGGCCCCGACGTCCTCGGGGTCGATGGCGAGCACCGCCTGGTAGGTGGCGATGGCCGCCTCGTACTGCCGATCGAGGAACTGCAGGCGTCCGATCTGGCCGAGGACCACGCGGTCGCGCGGATACTGCGCCCGCGCCGTCTCGAGGTGCTCCAGCGCCTCGTCGTAGCGGCCGAGGGCGCGCAGGGCGGTGCCCAGGAAGAAGTGGGCGCGGGCGAGGTCCGGCTCGAGAGCGAGGGCCTCCTCGAGCAGGGGAATCGCGGCGTCGACATCGCCCTCCTGCAACCGCGCCCGCGCCGCGTTCACGGGTCCGTCCGGATAGCCCGGGTCGATTGCCATCACCCGGCGGAACGCCGCCTCCGCCCCCCGCAGGTCGCCCTGCAGCAGCAGGCCGATGCCGTAGTCGTTCCAGCGTCCCCGCTGCCGCGCGTCGCCTGTCGGCGATACCGGGGCCGGGGGCAGCGGCGCGTCGGCGTCGACGACGGCGAGGGTGGCCTCGGCTTCCGCCATCACCGTGGTGGGGATGTCGGGAATCGCCTTGATCTGCCCCGACACCCCGCTCGTGTCGCCGGTGAACACCCACCGACCGTCGTCGTGGGCGCTCGTGACCGAGGGCGCGTGGTCGGCGGGGTCGCGTACGCCCGCGTACGCCCACTGTGTGAACCACCAGGCGAACTTCCGGTAGTTGACCCTGGCGCGGATGCTGATGCGGTCGCCGGCGTCCTCGGGAATCTCGAGCCGGTAGTGCACGGTGTCGGCCGCGCCGGGGGGGATGAGCCGCACGTAGGCGACGGAGCGGGTCGCCCAGGCGTTCCGCTTGTTGATGGGGTTGCCGTGCTCGTCGAGCTGCAGGCTGCGGTAGAAGTGGGCGCCGGGGTCGACCGGCCCGCTGCCCCCGTCCGCCGCCTCGCCGCTGTGGAGCAGCACCCGGCCGCGGTCGTCCACCGCCTCGAGCTCGACCCAGACGTCGAAGGCGTCGACGGTGCCCCCGGGGAAGAAGTGGCCGACGTTGCGGGTGCGGACCACCACCTCGAGGCGCACCGACTCGCCGCGCCGCACCGCCACCGGCGACAGGTCGAGGGGGGCGATGACCTCGGCCGGGGCAGGGCCGCCGGGCAGCCGCCGTCCCGCCCCGAACTGCAGCGACTCTTCGCCCACCGCGAAGGTGCTCGACAGGGCGGGGTCGCCTCCCGGCAGGACCGCCGCGGCAGAGGCCGGCGCGTCGGCCACGCGGGTGATGCCGAACACATCGATCGAGACCTGTCCGGCCCGCAGGAAGTCCTGCACCGCTTTCAACTGCGCCGCGTCCCGGTTGACGAACGGCAGGGCGGTGTTCGCGCCGGGGAAGCGGTGTGACCGCACGTAGCCGTCGCGGGCGGCGGGGTCGTCGGACCGCACCAGGGGCATGTGGCACGAGCTGCACGTCTGCGGCGTCTCGGGGTAGTAGAACGACCGCGCACCCTGCCCGGAGACGCCCGACGCCTGCCAGTTGTCGTACTCGTTGAACCCCCGCACCCACCGGTAGTCGTTGACCGGCAGGTCGAGGTGCACCTTGTGGCAGGACGAGCAGAACTCGGCGCTCTGCTCGGTGTGGAACGGCTTCATGAACGTGTCGCGGTGGGGTTTCGGGGCGAGCCGCAGCAGCAGGTCGTGCACGCTCCGCAACAGGGGGTTCTCGCTCGCCGCGAGGTCGTGCAGGGGGGGATACTCGATGGTGAAGTCGCCCTGGCCCATGGTGCTGCCGACGTGCACGATGGAGTGGCACGACGTGCAGCCGAGCCCCGCCTGGGCCTCGGGCGTGTCGATCTGGTCCACGATCGGCGTGTCGAAGCGTCCGTTGAAGAACACCGCGTGGTCGTGGCAGCCGGCGCACCACTTCGACGGGGTCGTGCCCACCACCTCCTGCATGTACTCGATGGACCGCCGGTACCACTGGTTGTTGAACGACGAGAAGTGATGGGCCGACGCGTTCCACTGCTCGTAGATGTCGGCGTGGCAGCGGCCGCAGGTCTCGCTCGTGAGGAAGAAGTCGGCGGGAATCGTGCCGCCGGTGTTCGTCGTCGCCGACGACGGCGCGAACGGGCTCGACGCGCCCGCACCCTCCTCGGCCATGCTCGCGGGCGGCCGCACGGGGTTCTCGATGCGGTGGGTCTCGCGCCACTCGGCGTCCCGCGCCGCGCGCAGGAGCGGCGCGCTCAGGCCGGCCGCGGCGGCGACGACGAGGGCGATGCGGACGGCCCGGGTCCACCCGGGCGTCCACGCGACGGCGCGCCAGAGATGCGCGCCCCAGAGGATCGCGCCGGCCGTCGATACGGCGACGTGGATCTGCAGCAGCCACGCGTGGTCGCGGGTGGCGCCCACCGCGGCCACCGCCACCCCGAGAGCCAGCCCCGCCGCCAGCAGCCCGACCCCGGCCGCGGCCAGGGCGCCGTCCCGCCACCGACGCCGCCATGCCTCCCGCACCAGCGCGCCCACCAGCACCAGGCCCAGCAGGGGATGCAGCGCGACGCTGGCGAAGTACGTCAGGGAGGCGGCCGGCGCCGCGACCAGGTGGACCGCGGTCAGCACGAGGGCGATGAAGCCGAACGCGGCCAACCGGGACGTGCTCATCGTCTTTCATCGTAACGCACGACGGGCGGCTCGTGGCGCGGCGCCGTGTGGTCGGGGCCCGCGCCGCCGCGGGACCGCGCCGGCGTGAGGCGCCCGCCGATGATGCGTCGGTCCGGGGCGGCGACAGAGAACAGCGCCGCCGCGGGGCGCCGCCGGAGCGAGGCGCCGCCGGATGCCCGGGTTCGCGGCGCCGCCCGCGCGTCGGGCGAAGGTCCGCGCCCACCCGCGCAGGGCGTCTCGGTCCGCGGCCCGACGGGTCCGGCGGCCGGTGGTAGAATCGCCCGCGATGCCTGCGCCGCGACCTGCCTCCCCCCGTCTCGTCTGGGCCTGCGTGCTCGCCGCTGCGGGCGCCCTCGCGCTGGCATCGCCCGGCGACGAGCGCGAATGGCTGGCCGGCGACTCGCACATCCACAGCCACTGGAGCGCCGGCTACGACTACCGCACCAGTCCGCCGACCCCGATCAAGGCGCGGGACGCCCTGTACTCGACCCCGCGCAACGCCGCCATGGCGCGCCGGTTCGGCCTGCGCTGGATGGTGACGACCGACCACGGCGGTCCGAACCACGCCAAGCTGAATCTGGAGCAGGCGTACCGCGAGCTCACCCTGTCGCGCGAGCTGGTTCCCGACGTGCTCCAGTTCTATGGTCTGGAGCTCAACATGCCGGGCATGGACCACCACACCCTGATTGTCCCCCGCGCGGAGGACGAGGCGCAGGTGCTCCACGAGATCGAGCGCCGCTTCGACGCCAACGAGGACTGGGCGTTGCCTCCCGACCCGCGCCGGCAGTCGGCGGCGCTGAGGCGGCAGGCGCTCGCGCACATGCAGGGGCTCGATCGCCTGCCGATCCTGTTCGCGAACCATCCCTCCCGCTCGGCGGCGGCGATCGGGCGCTACGGCCGCGACGAACCGTGGGAGCTCCGCGAGAACAACGATCTCGCGCCCGACGTCTACCGCGGCATGGAGGGCGCGCCCGGCCACCAGGCGGCGACCCTCACCGACCGGAACACCATGGTGTACCGCGGCGCCTACTGGAACCCCGGCGCGCAGACCCTGGGCGGTTTCGACCAGATGACCGCCATCGTCGGCGGCCTGTGGGACGCCATGCTCGGCGAGGGGCGCCGGTTCTGGATCGTGGCCTCGTCCGATTCGCACTTCCACTACACCGAGCCGGTGCGGGCGGGGAGCGACTTCTGGCCCGGCGAGTTCCACAAGACCTGGGTCCACGCCCATCCGAGCTACGACGACGTGCTCGACGGGTTGCGGCAGGGGCGCATGTTCGCGGTCGCCGGCGACCTCGTCACCGAGCTCGAGTTCGGCCTGAAGAGCGCCGCGGGTCGCGGGGCGGGGCTCGGCGGCACGCTGCGCGTCGCGCGGGGGGGCCGGGTCACCGCCACCGTCCGGTTCCGCGACCCCGAAACCCCCAACGCGGCGGGGGAGAACCCCGCCGTGCGCCGGGTCGATGTGATCGTGGGTGCGGTGACGGGACCGTCTTCGGACCCCGCCAACGACCACAACCCCACGACGCGGGTCCTCGCGCGATTCACGCGGGACGCGCTGGCCCGCGACGGCGACCGCTATTCCTTCGAGGTGGAGCTGCCCGCCGTCGACCGCGACCTCTACGTCCGGGTGCGCGGCACGAGCACCGACGACCCCGAGCCCCGGGTGGACGGTCCCGACGAGAACCCCTGGCGCGACCTCTGGTTCTACTCGAACCCGATCTTCATCGAGGTCGAGTGACGGCGCCCTCTTGATCGTCGATCCCTGGTTCTACGCCGCCGCGACGGTCGCGGTGCTCATCGTCGGCATCGCCAAGGGCGGGCTCGGCGGCGGCATCGCGGTGGTCGGCGTGCCCCTGATGGCGATGGTCATCAGCCCCGCCCAGGCCGCCGCGGTGCTGCTGCCGATCCTCATGGTCATGGACGTCCTCGCGGTCCGCGCCTACCGGGGGGCGTGGGACTGGCCCAACCTGCGGGTGCTGGTGCCGTCGGCGCTGCTGGGCACGGCGCTGGGCGCGGCGACCTTCGGCTATCTGACCCCCGACGGCCTTCGCGCGCTGGTGGGGGTGATCGCACTGACCTACTCGCTGCAGTACTTCGCGCCGCGGACGGCGTCGCCCCCGAGGTCTCCGCGCCGTGCGACCGGCGTCCTCTGGGGCGCGCTGGCGGGATTCGCGAGCTTCTCGGTGCACGCGGGCGGACCCCCGCTCCACGCCTACCTGCTGCCGCAGCGCATGGACCGCACGACATTCCAGGCCACCGGCGTGGCGTTCTTCTTCGTCGTCAACTGGTCGAAGGTGGGCCCCTACGCGTGGCTGGGCCAGTGGAACGCCGACAACCTGCTCACCTCGCTGGTGCTGCTGCCCCTCGCGCCGGTGGGCATCTGGATCGGCCGCCGGCTGCACGAGCGCGCCACCGACGACCTCTTCTTCCGCATCGTCCACGCGTCACTCTTCGTCATCGGCGCGAAGCTGCTGTACGACGTCACGACGTGATGTGCGGGTGCAGTCGGACGTTCAGTCCGCCGGCGCGGTGCGTTCTTCGATGATCTGCAGCAGCAGGCTGCGGATCTCGCGGATCTCGCTGCGGACTTCGCGGAACTCGGTCTGGATCTCGCTGCGGATTTCGCGGAACTCGGTCTGGATCTCGCTGCGCATCTCGCGCATATCGGTCTGCACGTGATCGATTCGGCGGTTGGTGTCGTCGATTCGACGGTTGGTGTCGTCGATTCGGGCGCTGATGGAGGTGTTGGTGTCGTCGATTCGGGCGTTGATGGTGGCGTACTGCTGCATCAGCATGGCGTTCTGCTGGAACATCATGCCGACGAGGGCAACCAGCAGGGCGGCGATCGTCATGCCGGTGCTGACGATCCACCTTGCGTCGGTCGAGAGTCCCGTCTTCGCGGGCCTGGCAGCGGGCCCGGCGTCGATCTCGGTGTCGGCCATGTCGTCGAGCTCCTTCAGTGATTCTACACGTGGGTCCGCGCTGGTGTCGCGTTCTCGACTGGGTTCGGCACGAGAGATCGCGGGCCGCTCGTCGTTCATCGGCGCTCGTGTTCCGGTGTCGGCGGTGATGGCCGACGAGACGGAAGCGGCGGGCTGATGACGCCGCAACGTCGGGCGGGCTGTTGGTGGGCGACGTTCTCGAGACCGCTTCCCGTCCTGCAATCGGGAGTTCAGTCCGCCGGCGCGGTGCGTTCGATGACCTGCAGCAGCAGGCTGCGGATCTCGCGGATCTCGCTGCGCATCTCGCGGAACTCGGTCTGGATCTCGCTGCGCATCTCGCGCATATCGGTCTGCAGGTGGTCGATGCGGCGGTTGGTGTCGTCGATTCGGGCGTTGATGGAGGCGTTGGTGTCGTCGATTCGCGCGCTGATGGAGGTGTTGGTGTCGTCGATTCGGGCGTTGATGGTGCCGTACTGCTGCATCAGCATGGCGTTCTGCTGGAACATCATGCCGACGAGGGCAACCAGCAGGGCGGCGATCGTCATGCCGGTGCTGACGATCCACCTTGCGTCGGTCGAGAGTCTCGTCTTCGCGGGCCTGGCAGCCGGCCCAGTGTCGATCGCGGTGTCGGACATGTCCGTGATCTCCCTCAAGTGATTCTACCCTGGGATTCGCAGCGTCGCCGAATCGCCCGCCGACGTATCCTGCTCCGGTCGTCGGGAGGTTTGGTGCCCGTCCAGATCCGAAGACCGCGCGGGCAGCGTCGGTGAGTGAGATACTGCGCGCTCGACCGAGCTCTTGACGTGCGAACGACCCGAGTGTAAGCTGACAGGAGACGCGCATGAAGAAACCGATGGGGGAGCGTATCAGGGAACTGCGGGAGATCAAGGACCTATCGGTCCGGGAGCTTGCCAAGAGACTCGGCGTGTCGGCTCCGTTTCTGTCTGACGTCGAGCTCGGAAGGCGTCACCCGTCCGACGAGGTGCTCGCGAAGATCGCACGGGAACTCGACACACCGATTGCGGAGCTGCGACGACACGATGCCCGGCCACCTATTCCTGAGCTTCGACGGATCGCCGCGAGCAACCCCGCGATGGGCTTCGCGCTGCGAAAGGTCGTTGAAGACGGGGTCGATCCGGAGGACCTGCTCCGCTACCTGAGCAAGAGGAACAAGACAGGATGAGGACCTTCCCCGCATCCGAGCGCCGGTTCACCGAGAAGCCGTTTTTCACGCCGAAGGACTTCGAGCGGATCTGCGGGGACGCGCTGCAACAGCAGCGCCTGTATCCGTCCGAGCCATCACCCATTCGGATCGACCGCTTCGTAGAGAAGCACTTCAAGATCTCGCCACGCTACGAGAATCTGCCCGTGGGGCTTCTCGGATTCACCCACTTCGGTCCCAACGGAGTAGAGGAGATCGTGGTCTCGAAGGCCTTGGATGATGAGGGCACTCGGGTCGCGGAGCGCCGGTTGCGGACAACTCTCGCCCACGAGAGCGGCCACGGCCTGCTTCATGCTCATCTCTTCGCGCTCGGAAGTCGGTCGCGTTCGCTGTTTGGTGATCGCGTCGATGATAATGAACAGAAGATCCTCTGCCGCTCCGGGGGCATCACTGGTTCCGACGGTTCCGACGGGCCACGGATCGACAAGCTGCGGTATCGGTGGTGGGAATACCAGGCCAATCAAGCAATAGGAGCACTTCTCCTGCCGAACCGTCTGGTCGCGACTGCGCTCGTTGGCTCACTGATGCCTCACGGGGCGTTCGGAGCCCCGATTCTGCCAGCGAACCGTCGCAAGGAGGCGATCCAACTGCTCGCGCACACCTTCGACGTGAACCTCGTCGTGGCGCGGCTGCGCTTGGACACCCTGTTTCCCGTGGCTGCCGAGGGCCAGTTGTTGCTTTGATTTTTTTTGCGGGGGGTGTAAGCTGGCTGTAGCCGACATACGCTTTACAACGAGAATTCCATTGAGCAACTACTACGTCAACAAGAACGCGCAACTGAATGGGGATCATGAGGTTCACCAAGAGTATTCTTGCCCGTTTCCGGCGGCCGTTGAGAGTCGCCTTTACCTCGGCTGGTTCGGTAGCTGTCATGACGCTGTCTTGGCGGCACGGAGAATCTACACGAGAGTGAACGGTTGCGCCTATTGCTCACCGGCGTGCCACACTGGGTGACAGCGCGAAGCCGATGCGCCATTCCGTAGTAAGTAGATCGGCGAACTGGACGACGACCACGTCAAGGTAAGAAGGGGAGTATCTGAATGCGCTGGAATGTTCTGATCTTAGTTGGGCTCGGATACGTCACCATCCTCATCTTGTTCTGCGCGTTGGCGCTCGGTGGAGGCTGGAAGCCTTCAGACGCATACGACGCCGTGCAGGGGCCGCTGATGGCGCTGGTCGGTGGGTCGCTCGCTATCGCAAAGGATCTCGTCGGTCCGAACGGCGCGGGTTAGACAGGATCGGCCCTGCGGCCGCCTACGCCGTTCTGGGATTCGTCGGAGCGGCGGTATCGGTGGCCCCGACAGCCGCATTCAGGAGTTGAGTCGAGATGAGTGATGGCTTCTACGACTTGGGGCAGGTCTGCGAGAACGGCCATGCTGTGAACGGTCACGCCCGCAGCGATCCCGTCCGCAATGAGAAGCACTGCAGCATGTGTGGCGCTCGTACGATCACGGTCTGTCCATCCTGCAGCATGGAGATTCGCGGGACGTACGAAGTACCCGGCGTTGTGGTGCTCGGCGCCGGTTACGCCCCTCCCGCATTCTGCCACGAGTGTGGCCAACCCTACCCTTGGACCGCAGACGGCTTGCGCGCCGCCGAGTCCCTGGCGGACGAGATGGCTCTTCCAGACGACGAGACGGCGCTCTTGAAGGAGAGTGTACGCGACATGGTCAGGGAGACTCCCAATGCGCCAGTCGCCAAGGCCCGCTTCAAGAGGATCATCCGGAACGTGGAAGGCGAAGCCAAGGGCGCAATGCGAGCGGTCCTCACGAACATCACCAGCAAGGCCATCATCGAGTCGATATTCGGTCCGTAGCCCCAGCCCCCGCGCTTCTACCCAGAGCCGCGCAGGGACTCGGACATGAGAGACGCCATCAGGGTAGCAGCAACTCCCGTGCTGAATTCGTCCACCTTGGCGAGCGCACGCACCGCATCGACGATCTCAGCGAATCGACGCTGAAGATCAATCGGCGGAAGAGATACGTCGCAGGCTCTCACATCGGAGGTCGTAATCGTGTTGAGGCCGGACGTGGTCTTGCCACGTTGCAGCAGGTGCTGGCGTCCGGACGACGAGTTCAGATGGGCGGCTGCGAAAGCGGGTAGAAGACAAGATTGATCCGGGCGCGCCCGAATGAGATGGTTCTGGTGCACACAGTTCTGGATCCGACCATCCCATACCGCTACCCTGCCAATCTCGGTCGCGTTGCCGTGGCCCTCGACGATCAATAGGTCGCCGGGCGCCAATCGGGTTCGCATGAGTTCGCCGTCGGTGAGGCGGATGAGCTTGATGGTGTCAAGAGCAAGTCGGTCTCGAAGCACGTTCGCTACTCGGAGATAGGGCGTAGCCAGCGGATAAGCGCGTCGCTTCTTCGTGACCTGAAGCCCACCCTGCACGTCGCACACATCGCCAACGCGGCGTCGTGGCCATCCCATGGGATTCTCGACCGGGTCGCCGAACATCTTGACGAACAGCGCCGGCACGAACTCCCGCATCCGCTCGTCTGCCCGCCTTCGCAGCGCCTCGATCCTCGCGGCCCGGTTCAGGATGACCACGATCCGCCGCTGTTCCTCCAGCGGCGGGAGGTAGATCGATAGATCCAAGAGCGCCTTGGGCGATATTCTCTCTCTGCTTTTTGTCGCGGCAGTAGTGCTGACAGGTAATTGTCCAACGATATTTGGAACCCGCAAGCGCCATGCCAGATAGTCCAGATCCAAACACTCCGCGTTAGGGACGAGGCAAACAAACTCGGTTGACGATACGGGCTTGCGACGGTTACTTACGCGAAACGGCCAGACGCGGTTGATTCGGGGATTCAGCTTTGAGAACAACACGCCAGTTGGCGGAAGGACGGTCTTGTTGCTGCGAATTTCTGAACCAGTCACTAACTCTGGCGTTCGGTTGTCGTCGAACGCAGGGATACTGAACAGATCAAATGTTGTATCAGGGAAGCGTCCAGGATCGATCGAGCCGCGGTGTATGGTCGCCACCTCGCCAATCGAAAGCGTAGAGCTCATTCCGCCACCGTTCCCCGCACCGCTTCGGCTAGCGCGTCGATCTCCCCAAGGATTTCGGTCTCGATGGCCTTCAGTTCGTCGAGGATCTCCAGCGGGTCGCGGTGCTCCTCCTTCGTCCGGCTCCGCGGCCGATACCGCCCGGCGCTCAGGTTGCAGTCCGCTTCCCGGATGGCGTCCGCGTCGGCGAACCACCAGTTCTCGGTCCAGTCCGCCTCCAAGTCGCGGCTACTCCAGTCCGTCCACCGCGCCTCCCGCTCCCGGAACGCCGAGACGAGACCGGGCAGGTCGTCGGCGTCGATCGGCGTGTCGTGGTTGGCGTCGAGCTTGAACCCGTCGTTGTCGGCGTGGAGGAACATCACGCGGTCGGTCGCCCCGCCCTTGCGGAAGACCAGCACCGACGTCTTGACGCCCGAGTACGGATTGAACACGCCGCCGGGCAGCGACAGCACGGCTTCGACGCGGTTGTTCTCGACGAGCTTGCGCCGCAGCTCCCTATGAGCACTGGTCGAGCCGAACAGGACGCCCTCGGGCACGACGACGCCGCAGCGGCCGCCGTCCTTCAGGTGGTTCAGCATGTACTGGATGAACAGCAGTTCGGTCTGCCGCGTCCGGCCGATCTTCACGTCCTCGACGATGCGGTCGGGGTCGAGCCGGCCGGAGAACGGCGGGTTGGCGAGGACGACGTCGAAGCCCTGCACCGGCAGGCCGAGGTCGGCCTTCGTCGAGCGGTCGAGCGCGCGGGTCAGGGCGTCGCGGCGGAGGATGCGCACGCGGTCGAGCCCGCGCAGGGAGAGATTCATCGTGGCGAGCCGGACCATCCGCCGGTCCACGTCGTGGCCGAAGAAGGTCGCCTCGTGCAGTTGGCGCACGGCGGCGCGGCTCAAGGTGTCGCCGAGCCCGCGCCGCACGGTCTTGCCGTCGGCCTCGATGTCCTCGATGCCGGCGGGCGACGAGTTCGCGAGCCGGATGTGGTCGTACGCGCCCACCAGGAAGCCCGCGGTGCCGGCGGCGGGGTCGTGGACGGTTTCACCGATGCGGGGATCGACGAGCTCGACGAGGGTGCGGATGACGTGGCGCGGGGTGCGGAACTGGCCCAGCTCACCGGCCTGACGTATCTGCCGCAGCACGTGCTCGAAAAGGTCGCCCTTGGTGTCGGCGTCCACCTGCTCGAGATGCAGGTCGTTGACGTGGCTGACGACCTGCGAGAGCACCGTCGGCTCGTCGATGACCAGCCGCGCGTCGGCCATGAAGTCGGTGACGCCGTCGGCGGCGAGTCCGGCGTGGAAGGGGAAGACCTCTTCCCGCACCCACGACACGAGCCGCGGGCCGTTCAGCGCGTTGGCCCAGTTGGACCAGCGCAGGAGATCGCTCGGGATCGTCTGCACGCCGGGCTCGTACGCGTTGCGCGGGTTCCGCAGCGTCCAGTCGCCCGCGAACGCGCCGGCGTACGGCTTGGCGCCCGGGCGGCGGGCCGCGCGGACCCGCGCCGCGTCGGCCGCCTCGAACATATAGAAGTAGATGAGGAAGCTGAGCTGTTCGGCGTTCTGGGCGGGGTCCGGATAGCCTCCGGCGAAGAGGTAGTCGCGGATGCGGTCGATGGCGCGGCGCAGCTCCGGGGTCAGGGGCATGGCGCAGGTGTCACAGAGCGGTCGGGTCGTCGCCGCGCTGCGCATCGGTCGGGCCGGCCGGCGGGAACACGGCCGCGTTGAAGCCGGAGATCAGGCGGTCGAGGGCGGACGGGCCGCCGAACACCCGCTGCGCCCGGTCGTAGCCGCCGAGTCCCTTGAACGGGTGCTCGTCGAAGTCGTAGTCGCCGAAGGCGTCCATGTGCAGCGCGTCGGCCCGGATGCGGCTGCCGATGAGGCCGGCCCAGCGCGCCTGTTCCGCGTCGAACGTCTGGTCGCTGCGCCACGCCTCGAAGCGCAGGCCGACCTCGGCCGCGCGGGTCTCGTGCTCGGCCGTGCGCACGATGCGGCCGTGCTCATCCAGCGCCAGCCAGTCGCGGGTAGCGGGGTCGATCTGGTCGTCCACGTCGAGGGTCAGCATCAGGCGGGGATCGCCGGCGCGATAGTCGGCGCGGCGCTCGCGCACGCTGCCGCCCGCCAGGTCCCGGTCGTCGTCGCCGTGGAAGTCGGTCACCCCGACGAAGTCGAAGATCGTGAAGTCGGTCTTCCCGATGTGCGGCGCCTTGCGGGTGCCGCGCCCGCGCATCTGCCGGTAGAGGATGGCGCTGCGCGTGAACCGCGCCATGACCAGGCTGACCACCTCCGGGCAGTCGAAGCCGGTATCCAGCATGTTGACGCTGACCAGGATCTTCGGGAACTCCTCGTCCTTGAAGCGCTTGATGACGGCGCTCGCATCCGGGGCCGGACCGCCGCCCACGTCGCTGACCACGAAGTCCGCGTAGCGTGTGGTCGGATGCGGCTTCAGGTCGGCGAAGTGCTCGTCGAGCATCGTGGCCAGCGTCTCGGCGTGGCGCTTCGTCACCGCGAAGACGATGGTCTTGCCCCATGTCGGCCAGCGGCGGACGCCGTCGCGGCCCATGAACCCCTTCTCGTGGGCGTCGCGGAACTCCCGCACGATGGCGCGGTTGCGCTCGGGGATCGTGAACCGCCGCTCCAGCGCGCGCGGGTCGACGGTGATGCGGTCGGACGACGTGAACAGCGCCTCGAGTTCGTCGCGCGCGGCCCCGTCCATCGCGGTCCAGTCGAGTTCGTCGCGCGCCACCTCGAACCCGCCCTCGGCGGCCGTCTTGACCGTCAGCGCCTTATAGATGCGGTAGGGCGCCAGGTGTCCGTCCCGGACGGCTTCGCGGAGCGTGTAGCGGAACGTCGGTTCGGCGAGCTCGAAGAACCGCAGCGTGTCGCGCACGAAGTGGCCGTCCTCGGGGTCGGGCGCGTCGGCCTCGGCGGTGCAGGGCGTGGCGGTCAGGCCGAGCTGGATGCCGTCGAAGTGGCGCAGCACGCTGCTCCACTGCCCGTAGATCGAACGGTGGCACTCGTCGGTGATCACGAGGTCGAAGTAGCCCGACGACAGGTCGCGGTACTCCGTGATCATCGTCTGCAGCGTCGCGATGGTGATGCGCTTCGTGCGGTCGAAGCCGCGGCCGGGCCGCAGCACGTGGCAGGGGTAGTCGCGCAGGTGGTCGCCGAAGGCGTCCTCGGCCTGCCCGGCGAGGGCGATGCGGTCCACGAGGAACAGGACGCGGGTGACGAGGCCGGCCTCGAACAGGCGCTTGACGAAGGCCGCCGTGGTGCGGGTCTTGCCGGCGCCGGTCGCCATCTCGACCAGCAGCTTGCGGCGGCCGCGCGACACCTCGGCCGACAGCGCCTCGATGCATGCAATCTGGTACCGGCGTTCGACGATCCGCCGGTCGATCTCGACGCCGGACAGGTCCCGTCGATTCTGGCGGGCGGCGATGCGTCGCTCCAGGTCGTCGGGCGCGTAGAACGTGGCGATCTGCCGCGCGTGGGCGTCCGTCTCGCGGTCCAGGAACCAGACTTCCTCGCCGTTCGACAGGAACACGAATGGCACGCCGAGCTGCTCGGCGTAGTGGCGCCCCTGGTCCTGCGCGGCGATGGGGTTGATGCTCGCGCGCTTGGCCTCGACCGCGGCCACGGGGACGCCGGCGCGGTTGCAGAGCGCGTAGTCGGCCCGCGAACCGTCCGGGAGCACGTGCTCGAAGACGACGCTCGCGCCGTCGGTGAGATTCCAGCCCGCATCGTTGAGCAGGGCGTCGATCTTGACGCGGGAGAAGGCCTCGGGGGTGCGACTCATGCGTTCGCTGTCGGGTCGCCCACCTGTGCTGCGACGAGCGTCGGCGGTGGCGTCCGCCAACTCGCGAGTCCTGTCCGCCTCGGTCAGCCGCCGGGCAATGGTCAGGGATCGAACATCGGATGCGCCTGGGCTCTGCCGCCCTCGGTGGCGCGCTGGCGACCAGTATCACAACACCACGACCACGCGACCGAGACAGTATACCGTGCGCCATCAGGGGGAAGACGGTGGGACGGCAGGCAGGAGGGGAGCGGGGCTGATTATGTCGCTGGCCGTGTGAGCGTCGCCCTGAGTTGGCCCGGGCGCCGGGGCAGCACCAGGCGGCGATCAGCCGGCCGGGGGACGGGCCGTTGTAGAATCTGCAGACAGGCCAACTTGCGAGGAGAGCACCCTTGATGAATCGATCTGACGTGCGGGTTCTGGCGGTGATGGTGGCGTTGGCGGGGGTGGCGGCGCCAGCCCTGGGGCAGGAGCCGGGCGAGACCTGGGAGCCTCCCCGGCTGAGCGACGGCCGTCCCGATCTGCAGGGGGTCTGGGACTTCCGCACCGCCACGCCGTTCGAGCGTCCCCAGGGTCTTGGCGAGACGCTGACCGACGAGGAGGCGGCGGCCGTCGAGTCGCTCGCGGCGGCGTTCCAGCAGGCCGCCGACCAGCCCCCGGTCGAGGGCAATGTCGGCGCCTACAACGCCTTCTGGCTCGACTTCGGCACCTCCGTCGGCGACGACCGCCGCTCGTCCCTCATCGTCGAGCCTTCGACCGGCCGGATGCCCGAGCTGGTCGAGGGCGCCGCCCGCCAGGCAGGATCGCTCGACGTCGACGTGCCCGGCGAGCGCCCCTGGCGCGTGAGGTCGGCCGGCATCGGGGCCGACGGGCCCGAGGATCGCGGTCTCGCCGAGCGGTGCCTCGTCGGCTTCAACTCCGGCCCCCCGATGATGCCGAGCGCCTACAACAACAACATGCAGCTCTTCCAGACCGGGGACCACGTGGTCATCCTGAACGAGATGGTCCACGACGCCCGCATCGTCCCGCTCGAGCCGCGGGACCACCTGCCGGAGAGCATCCGACAGTGGAACGGTGACTCGCGCGGCCGGTGGGAGGGCGACACCCTCGTCGTCGAGAGCCGGAACTACTCGGACCAGCGGGCCAGCTTCGAGCCGAACGCGCTGGTGGCGCTGGGGTTCGGCTCGACCCTGCGGCTGACCGAGCGGTTCACCCGGGTGAGCGAGGACACGCTGCTCTACGAGTACACGGTCGACGACCCGGCCACGTTCACGGCGCCGTTCACCGCCGCGGTGCCGATGCGGCTCTCGGACTCGCTCATCTACGAGTACGCGTGCCACGAGGGCAACTACGGCATGATCAACGCCCTGAGCGGGGCGCGGGCGGCCGACGCGTCTTCGGAGCAGTAGATTCGACGAGCGGAGGCCCGAATGGCGACGGATGTCTTGCGGTTCGACACGCAGCAGGAAGCGGCCAGGCTCGGCTCCGCCGGGTTCCGCCAACGACAGGCGGAGGGCATCGCGGAGACGGTGGCGCGGGCCGTGGAGCCCTCGTGACGACGGGCGACCTGGCCGAGGCTGTTGCCAGCGTGAAAGAAGACATCACCACGGCGTTGAAGGCGGACATCGCCGCGCTGAAGACGGCGTTGAAGGCGGATCTCAATCGCCAGATGGCCGAGCTGAAGGCGGATATCAGCCGCCAGACGGCCGATCTGAAGATCGAGCTGAAAGAAGACATCAGTCAGCAGACGACCGCGCTGAAAGACCGGATCCACGACACGGAGAACGATATCCACAAGGCCATCATCGACGTTCACAAGGCCATCTACGTGCAGACCTGGCGCTTCGTCGCCATCATCTTCACGCTGTTCGCCGGCCAGGCCGCCTTCCTGCTCGGTCTGTTACGGCTGCTGGTCCCGCCGTCGTAGCCGGGCGCCGCCTTGAACCGACGAGACGGGTGGGAACGGACGAGAAACGAGGACGACAGATCGCCGAGCGAGGTTGCGCGACGGAGGCCGACGACCTACCATCCCTTCCGGGAGATGCCATGCGGATGACTTTTCTGCGGTTGTTGTTGACGGTGCTGGGTGCGGCGGCGGTGGCGGCTGGGCTCTACCCGGGCGGCGGTCCGGACCCGGCCCGCGCCCAGGGACCGGAGCGGGTCGAGTTCCACCGCGACGTGCGGCCGGTGCTCGCCGAGGCGTGCTTCGCGTGCCACGGGGCGTCCGAGGCGACCCGACAGGCCGAGCTGCGGCTCGACACCGCCGAGTTCATCGAGACCCACGTGCGGCCCGGCGACGCCGAGGGCAGCCCGCTGTTCCAGCGGCTGACGACCGACGAGCCGATCGCCCTCATGCCCCCGGCCTCGTCGGGGCGGTCGCTGACGGTCGACCAGATCCAGCTCGTGCGCACCTGGATCGAGCAGGGCGCCCACCTCGGGACCGCGGCGGGCGCGGCGCCCTCGGTGGCCGCGCGCACCGTCGACTTCGCGCGCGAGGTGCGGCCGCTGCTCTCGCAGAACTGCTTCTCGTGCCACGGGCCCGACGAGGCGTCGCGTCAGGCCGGCCTGCGGCTCGACGTGCCCGAGGGGCCGTTCGCCGACCGCGGTCGCTACGGCGGTCCCGCCGTCGTCGCGGGAGACTCGGCCGCGAGCCTGCTCGTCCACCGTGTCGCGGCCGACGACGCGCGCGTCCGGATGCCCCGTGGCGGCGAGGCCCTCGACGAAGCCGAGGTCGAGACCCTGCGCCTGTGGATCGACCAGGGGGCGGAGTGGGAGTCGCACTGGGCGTTCATCCCCCCCGAGCGGCCCGCGGTGCCCCCGGTGGCGGACGCGGAATGGCCCCGCAGCGCCATCGACAACTTCGTGCTGCGGCGGCTCGAGGCCGAGGGACTGACCCCGTCGGACGAAGCGGACCGCGCGACCCTGCTGCGCCGCGTCACCCTCGACCTGACCGGCGTGCCCCCGACCCCGGCCGAGCTCGCCGACTTCCTGAACGACGACTCCGCCGACGCCTACGAGGAGGCCGTCGACCGGCTGCTCGCGTCGCCGCGCTACGGCGAGCGCATGGCCGTGGAGTGGCTCGACGCCGCCCGCTACGCCGACACCAACGGTTACCAGACCGACGGCGAGCGGTCGATGTGGCGCTGGCGCGACTGGGTCATCGACGCCTACAACGCCAACATGCCGTTCGACCAGTTCACGGTCGAGCAGCTCGCGGGCGACATGCTGCCCGGCGCGACGCTGGAGCAGCGCATCGCCACCGCGTTCAACCGCAACCACAGCCTGAACAGCGAGGGCGGCATCGTCGTCGACGAGTTCCTCGCCGAGTACGGCGTCGACCGCGTGTCGACCACCGGCACCGTGTGGATGGGCCTGACCCTGGGCTGCGCGCGCTGCCACGACCACAAGTTCGACCCGATCTCGCAGAAGGAGTTCTACGAGGTCATGGCGAACTTCAACAACATCCCCGAGCGGGGCAAGGGCTTCAAGTACGTGAACTCGCCGCCCCTGGTGACCGCCCCCACCGACGAACAGCAGTCCGACCTGGACGCGCTCGACGCCGAGCTCGCCGAGGCGCGGGCCGCGCTGGCCGCCCTCGACGCAGACGCGACGGCGGCCCGCGCCGAGTGGGAGGCCGCGCTCGAGGCGGCGGGGCCCGTCGACTGGAACCTCCGCGACGGACTGCTCGCCTATCACGCCTTCGAGGGGACCATCGACGGCATCCAGACGTCGACGGACGTGCCGGCGGTGCTCGAGGACGGGCTGCCGCAGTTCTATCCCGGCGTCCTCGGCTACGCCGCGAGCTTCGACGGGCGGCGCTTCGTCAACGCCGGCCACCACCCGGACGTCGGCTACGACGACGCGTTCAGCGTCGCGGCGTGGATGTACCCGACGGCCGAGAACGGGGTGATCGTCTCGCGCGCGGCCGGCGGCGACCAGGGCGAGGTGGGCTGGGGCCTCTACCTCGAGGACGGCCGACTTCGTCTCAACCTGTCGACGCGCGTGCTCGACGACGGGGTGGCGGCGGAGACTGTCGACGATATCGCGCTCGGCCGGTGGCAGCACGTGGTCGCCACCTACGACGGGTCGAAGACCCCCGAGGGCATCCGCATCTACGTCGACGGCCGCCTGCAGGCGATCGAGCCGCTGCTCGACCTGGTCGGCAACCGGTTGCCGGCGACGCGCTACCCCCTGCGCATCGGGGCCAGCGGGTCTGACAAGCCGCGGTTCCGGGGCAGCCTCGACGAGGTCCGCATCTACGAGGGGGTGCTCTCTCCGGCCGAGGCGGCGGTGGTGGCGACACCGGAGTCGCTCGGGCAGATCGCGGCCCTCGAGCCCGGCCAGCGGACCGCGGCCCAGGCCGACAAGCTGCGGCTGGCGTTCCTCGACCAGTACGCGCCGCCCGCCGTGCAGCAGGCGGTGCGCGAGGTCGCCCGCCTCGAGCGGCAGCGCGACGAGCTGTGGGCGAGCTTCCCGACCGTCATGGTCATGGAGGAGCGGACCTCCCGCAAGCCCACCTACCGGCTGAACCGCGGGGCCTACGACAGCCCCGCCGAAGAGGTGTTCCCCGGCGTGCCCGCCGTGCTGCCGCCGCTGCCGGAGGGCGTCGAGGCCAACCGCCTGTCGTTCGCGCGCTGGCTCGTCGACCCCGGGCACCCGCTGACGGCCCGGGTCACCGTGAACCGGTTCTGGCAGATGTACTTCGGCACGGGCCTCGTCAAGACGGCCGAGAACTTCGGCACCCAGGGCGAGTTCCCCAGCCACCCCGAGCTGCTCGACTGGCTGGCCACCGAGTTCATCGACTCGGGCTGGGACGTCAAGGCCCTGCAGCGGGCCATCGTGACCAGCGCCGCCTACCGCCAGGCGTCTCACGTCACCGCCGACGAGTACGAGAGCGACCCCGAGAACCGCCTGCTCGCGCGCGGTCCCCGGCTGCGCCTGCCGGCGCCGATGATCCGCGACCAGGCCCTCGCCCTGTCCGGCCTTCTCGTCGAGAAGGTGGGCGGGCCGTCGGTCAAGCCGTACCAGCCCGAGGGCCTGTGGGCCGACATGGTCGAGGGCGGCTACGGCGACTATGTGCAGGCGACCGGCGACGACCTCTACCGCCGCAGCCTCTACACGTTCTGGAAGCGCACCCTCGGGCCGCCGACGATGATGACGTTCGACGCGTCGACTCGCGAGACGTGCATCGTGAGGACCGGCCGCACCAACACGCCGCTCCAGGCCCTGAACCTGATGAACGACGTGACCTATGTGGAGGCGGCCCGCCGCCTCGCCGAGCGCATGATGACCGAGGGCGGGGAGACGCCGGAAGACCGCATCGGCTACGCGTACCTGCTGGCCACTGCCCGCCGGCCGCCGACGGCCGCCCGCGAGATTCTCGTCGACGGCTACCGGCGGCACCTCGACCGCTACCAGGCCGAACGCGGCGCCGCCCTCGAGCTCGTCAGCCTGGGCGAGTCGGGGCGGGACGAGACCCTCGACGTGGCCGAGCTGGCGTCGTACACGATGGTCGCTAACCTGATCCTGAACTTCGACGGCACGATCACGAAGGAATAGACCGGACCGGCGCCTGGCCGCTGGACACGATTGGACGGCACGAACGACTGGACGGCACGAGCGAGAGGAACCGATGATGGACGCGCATCTCGAACGGCTACTGACCCGGCGGCGCTTCTTCGAGCTCACGAGCACCGGCATCGGGACCGCGGCCCTGGCCACGCTCTTCGGGCAGGACCTGGCGGCCCAGGCTCCCGGCGGCGGTGTCCCGGCGCCTATCGGCGCCCTGCCCGGCCTGCCGCACCATGCGCCGAAAGCCCGGCGCATCATCTACCTGTTCCAGTCCGGCGCCCCGTCGCAGCACGAGCTGTGGGACTATAAGCCGGCCCTCGCGCAGATGGTCGGTGAGGACCTGCCGCCGTCGGTGCGCGGCGATCAGCGCGTCACCACGATGACGGCGGGGCAGGAGCGGTTTCCGCTCGTGCCGTCGATGTTCGAGTTCAGGCAGCACGGCGCGACGGGCGCCTGGGTCAGCGACCTCATGCCCCACACCGCCAAGATCGTCGACGAGCTGTGCTTCATCAAGTCGATGCACACCGAGGCGATCAACCACGACCCCGGCATCACCTTCTTTCAGACCGGGGCCCAGCTCGCGGGCCGCCCCAGCATGGGGGCGTGGCTGTCGTACGGCCTCGGCAGCATGAACGCCGACCTGCCGACCTTCGTCGCCATGATTTCCAAGGGCTCGGCCCAGACCGGTCAGCCTCTCTACGACCGCCTGTGGGGCAGCGGCTTCCTCCCCACCCGCTACCAGGGCGTGAAGTTCCTCTCGACCGGCGACCCCGTGCTCTACCTGTCGAACCCCCCGGGCGTCGACCAGGGCACGCGCCGCCGCTACCTGGACGACCTCGGTGCGCTGAACCGCCTGAAGGAGGCCGAGTACGGCGACCCCGAGACGAGCACGCGCATCTCCCAGTACGAGATGGCCTACCGCATGCAGAGCTCGGTGCCCGAGCTGACCGACCTGTCGGACGAGCCCGACAGCACCTTCGAGCTCTACGGCCCCGACTCGCGCACCCCCGGCACCTTCGCCCGCAACTGCCTGCTCGCCCGCCGGCTCGCCGAGCGCGACGTCCGGTTCATCCAGTGCTTCCACCGCGGCTGGGACCAGCACACGCGCCTTCCCCGCGGCATCCAGCGCCAGGCCCGCGACGTCGACCAGGCCCAGGCCGCCCTCGTCACCGACCTCAAGCAGCGCGGACTGCTCGACGACACCCTCGTCGTCTGGGGCGGCGAGTTCGGCCGCAGCGCCTACTGCCAGGGCGTGTTCAACGAGGACACCTACGGGCGCGACCACCACCCCCGCTGCTTCACCATCTGGATGGCCGGCGGCGGCGTCAGGCCCGGCGTCACCCATGGCGCGAGCGACGACTTCTCGTACAACATCGCCCGCGACCCGGTGCACATCCACGACCTGCACGCCACCATGCTGCACCTCCTCGGCATCGACCACACCCGGCTGACCTATGCCTACCAGGGGCGGAACTTCCGCCTGACCGACGTGGCCGGCCGGGTGGTGAACGGCATTCTGACGTAACGGGTGGCGGCGGCGACCGGCGTCATGGCAAGGACGTCTGCAGGACGTTCATCGGGGAGTCGGTGCCGGGGTTGGCGCCGCTGCCAGCCGAACGCGCGAGGATGGTCGCAGTCCCGATGCCTGGTTCTGGGGCGCACCATGTAGGCCCCGATCAGCAGGTCGAGGTAGCGGCGGACGGTCTTGTCGGAAGCGGCGATGGCCCGCGCACCCCGGCATGGTGCACGGCCGGGTGGTGGACTGCACCTTGGCGTGACGGCGCCGCGGCCGACCCGTTCCCGGTTCGGGAGCGGGCGACCGTTCGCCGATTGCTCGGGCAGGAAAGCCTGCGGGCCTGAACTGGCGTTCCCGCCACCTTCACCCGTCCTCGAGGAGGAAACGCCACACCGGGACCACGTCGATGCGGCCGGCCTCGACCGCAACCGTTTCTTCCTCGTCACGGGTCACGATGGCGCCCTCCCGCACCCCGAGCGCGGTCATCGCGTGATTGAGCGCCGCGACTTCCGGCGCGGGATCCCGGTTGGCAGATCGGCCTCGCGGAAGTCGAGGATGATGTCGCGCAGCGAGTCGGGCATGGTTTCTGGTCATGATTGTCATCGAAAAACGGCTGGATTGGCAACAATCGTGACCGGTTTCAGAGGCATGTGGTACGTTCATCGGACCGATTTACAGGTCGAGAAAGCAGAGCACGTCAGAACGTCTGCTTCTCCCGAGTGGCGGGCTGCTGCGTCGAGCTGCCAGAGGTGGCCCGACCGCGCGCTTCGACGAGCGGAAGGCTATCGAGGCTGTCGCGTCTACGGCGGGGTGGCGGTGGCGCTTTGCGTTTGGACCGGGCTGGCCGCGCAGCAACAGCCGCCGCTGGTCGAGCGGGTCGAGGTTGCGCGCGTCCTGATCGATGTGCGGGTCATCGGCGACGAGGGCGAGCCGGTGGCGGGGCTGGAGCCCGACGACTTCGACGTTCGCATCGGCGGCGCGCCGGTGGACGTCGAGTCGGCCCTGTGGCTCGGCGCCGGCGAGCCCCATCGGGCGCCCCTGCCTTCGACCGACCTCACCGCCGTCCTCGCCCCGCGCGACCGCCGGCAGCTCGTGGTGTTCTTCGTGCAGAAGAGTCTGGAGGCGGACCGGGCGCTGGGTCTGCTGCGGCTGCTGCAGGACAGCGACCGCCTGCTCGCGGGCGTCGGGCCGGACGATCGGGTGGCGGTGGTCTCGTTCGAGCACCACTTCAAGATCTGGCTCGACTTCACCGCCGACCTCGACCGCGCGCGCGCCGTGCTCGCCTGGGATGTGATGCACGAGGAGCCGCCGGTGCTCGAGCCGCGGGCCGGGCCCTCGATCGCGGCGGGGATCGACCCGGCGGAGGGGCGGCGGATCTGGCGCGTCGAGGACGCGCTCAGGCGGGTCGGCGAGGTGCTCGAACCCCTGCCCGGGTCGAAGTCGGTGATCCTGATCGGTTACGGTTTCGACCACGGGTTCAAGCGCTACGAACGGGCCCTCGACGCGCTCGATGCAGCGCGCGCCGCCGTGTTTTCGCTCGACGTGACCCAGGCCGACTATCACACCTTCGAGCATGCTCTGCGCGACGTGTCGCACCACACCGGCGGGTTGTTCCTGACGACCTTCCACCAGCCGCGGCGCGCCATCGAGCGGGTGGCCAACGCGGTCGGCGGTCGCTACGTGCTGTTCACCCGGGCGCCCGACCTCGAGCCCGGTTCCCACGCCATCGACGTGGAGTTGCGGCGCGGCGACGGGCGCGTGCTGGCCCGCAGCACGTACGTCCACGAGTAGTCTGCGCGCAGTGGAACGGCGCGGACTGCCGCGGGTTGGTTGGGCGCCGGGGCGGAGCCGTCAGGCGTCGATTGGCGGGCGAGGAACGCGCCGCGAGCCCGTATAATGAGCGCGTGAAGGTGCCTGCTCGCACGGGCGGTCGAGACGATTCGGCATCGGGGATTCGCATGATGAGAAGCAGCGCTCGCCCGGCGGGCGTGGTCGCCCTGCTGTTCGCCGGTGCGTTGTGGACGGCCGCGGCCGCTTCGGCCCAGCCGGACGCCGGCGCCCACGCCGTCGCTCCCCTGGTCGAGCAGTACTGCTACCGCTGCCACGGGCCGCAGACCCAGACGGCCGGCATCAACCTCGCCACGCTCGTCGCCGAGCGCCCCCTCGTCCGCAACCGCGAGACCTGGGAGCGCGTCATCGAGGCCCTCGACCAGGGCGAGATGCCGCCGGCCGCTGCCCCGCCGCTGCCGCCCGAGGTGCGGCGGCGGATGGCCGCCCTGCTGCATCGGGACATCGAGGAGTTCGACTATTCGACCCTCGACGACCCCGGCTTCGAGCTGATGCGGCGGCTCACCCACACCGAATACGACAACACCGTCCGCGACCTGTTCGGGGTCGCGCTGAACGTCACCGACCGGTTTCCCGACGAGCTGACGGGGTCGAGCGGGTTCGACAACTCGTCGAACACCCTGTTCCTGCAGCCGGCGCTCATGGAGCGCTACATCGCGGCGGCCGAGCGCGTCGTCGAGCTCGCCCTGCCCGCCGAGCCGACCGATGTCCGCCACTTCGTGTCCCGCGCGCTGGTGTTCGTGGCGACGCCGGGTGACGGGCTCGGCGAGGAGGACGCGGCCGAGGCGGTGCTCGATCGGTTCCTGGGGCGAGCCTACCGCCGTCCGGCCACCGCCGGCGAGGTCGAGCAGGCGCTCGACCGGTACCGCATCGGCCGCGCGGCGGGGCTCGACCACGAGCCTGCGGTCAAGCGGGTGCTGCAATCCGTCCTGATCTCGCCCAAGTTCCTGCTTCGGGTCGAGCGCGGCCGCAAGGGCGGCGACGCCTACCGGGTCGACGACTGGGAGCTGGCCTCGCGCCTGTCCTACTTCCTCTGGGCCTCGATGCCCGACCAGGCGCTGTTCGACCTCGCGGCGCGCGGAGAGTTGCACGACGCCGAGACGCTGCGCGCCCAGGTCGCGCGGATGCTCGCCGACCCGAAGGCCGACACCCTGGGGACGGTGTTCGCCGCCCAGTGGCTCGGCTTCCAGCACGTCGGCGTCCGCATCTGGCTCGACCCCATCGACAACCCCTGGTGCACCGCGTCGCTGATGACCGCCATGCGCGACGAGTCGGCGCTGTTCTTCCTGTCGCTGCTCCGCGAGGACCGGCCCATCCACGAGCTCATCGACGCCGACTACACCTACGTCAACGAGGAGTTGGCGGGCACCCTGTACGCCATGGACGGCGTCCGCGGCGAGCACATGCGGCGCGTCGCCCTCGACGACCCCAACCGCGGCGGGGTCCTGGGGCAGCCCAGCATCCTCGCCCTGACCTCGAACTACAAGGACACGAGTCCGGTCAAGCGGGGCAACTACGTGCTCGACGTGCTGCTCGGCACGCCGCCCCCGCCGCCCCCGCCCAACGCCGGGGTGCTGAGCGAGGAGGTGGCCGACCTGCGCGGGCTCAGCTTCCGCGAGAAGCTCGAGATGCACTCGAGCAACGAGACCTGCGCGGCGTGTCACCGCCGCATCGATCCCATCGGCTTCAGTCTCGAGAACTTCGACTATTTCGGGCGCTGGCGCGAGACCTATCACTTCCGGCAGCGCGTGGACGACCCCGCCGAGGCCGACGAGACCGTCGAGATCCAGACCGAGACCAGCCCCGACCCCGTCGTGCGGTACTACAAGAACACCCACCGGATCATCGCCGCGGACGGGGCCCTGCCCGACGGGACGCCGTTCGTGGGCCCCGCGGGGTTGAAGCGGGCCCTCCTCGAGCACCGGCACGACGACCTCGTGCGGCAGGTGGTGTCGAAGATGCTCGCCTACGCCCTCGGCCGCCAGCTCGAGTACTACGACGAGCCCGCGGTGCGCGCGATCGTCGCCGCCCTCGAGGCCGACGGCTACCGGTTCCAGACCCTGCTGCAGGCGATCGTGGCCAGCTACCCCTTCCAGTACAAGAAGAACCGCGTCGAGGAGACCGACTGATGCCGACTCGCCGCCTGTCACGCCGCACCGTGTTGCGCGGGCTCGGGGCTGCCGTGGCCCTCCCGCTGCTCGACGTCATGCCCGCCGCCGCGTCCGGGGCCGGGGGCGCGGCGGAGGGCGCCTCGGCTTCCGCGAACCGGCTGGCCTATCTCTACTTTCCGAACGGGATCCCCCGCGGCGCCTGGTATCCGGAAAAGACCGGCGCCGGGGGACGGCTCGTGAAGCTCAACGAGTGGATGAGCCCTCTGGAGCCGTTCAAGGAGCACCTCCTCATTCCCACCAACATCTGGACGCCCAGGGGCAACGGGCACGTGGGCGGGCCCCCGACGTGGCTGACCGGCGGCGACTACGACCGCCTCGCGGTCAACGCCGGCGGGGTGTCGGCCGACCAGGTCGCGGCCCGTCACCTGCGCGACGAGACGATGCTGCCGTCGCTCGAACTGTCGGTGCAGGGCGAGGGGTTCTTCTCGAACTCGCTGCCGCGCAACGCCATCTCGTGGTCGGCGCCTGACCGGCCGATGGCCCGCGAGATCGAGCCCCGCGCCGTCTTCGACCGGATGTTCCGCCCGCCGTCGGGGGGCGCGACCGACCGCTCGGTCATGGACGCGGTGCTCGCCGACGCGCGGGCCCTAGGCCACTACGTCAGCACCGCGGACCGCTACCGGCTCGACGAGTACTTCGAGTCGATCCGGGCGCTGGAGCGCCGCATCGAGTTCGCAGAGCGCCGTTCGACCGAGGTGCGCGACGACGGGGCGCTGACCGACACCCTCGTGACGCCCACCCCGGGCATCCCGACCGAACACGAGTCGTACGTGCGGCTGATGATGGACCTGATGGTGGCCGCGTTCCAGTCCGACGCCACCCGCGTCTGCACGTTCATGCTCGACCACGGGCAGTCGAACCGCTACTTCAACTTCATCGAAGGCGTGCGCGGCACTTGGCACGCGCTGTCGCACTACAAGAACGCCTCGGGCAAGACCGAGGACGACGACGGCGTCACCTCGTGGGACTCGGTGGAGCAGAAGCGGGCGATGTACGCCGAGGTCATCCGCTGGCACCACCGCCAGGTCGCGTATCTGCTCGAACGGCTCAGAGCGGTGCGCGAGCCGAACGGCGGGACCCTGCTCGACAACAGCGCGATCGTCTATGGCGCGACCCTCGGCGACGGCAACGAGCACGACGCCCGGCACCTGCCGACCCTGCTCGCGGGCGGCGGGGGCGGAACCATCGCGGCCGGGCGCTTCCTCGAGCACGCCGAGCCGACCGACCTCGCGCGCATCCACGTGTCGCTGCTGCAGGGGATGGGGGTGCCGATCGAACGGTTCGGCGCCGCCGGCGGTCCGCTGGAAGGGCTGGCGGGATGAGGCGGCCGACACCGGTCCCGTTCAGCCGGCTTGCGCAAAGTCACAGGACGGTGACGGGCGCTTGGTACTGCGGTCGGCCCGCCGGAAGCCCCCGGGTGGCGCACCTTCGAATCCAGAGTCCCGATATCGAAGGCGCGGATTGGTTCTGTACACAGTTGCGGGTGGCGAACTCCCGGCCGGGCCGCGGGGTTGGCCGGGTGCACGAGATGCGACGCGGCCGGGGGGGGCAGTGCGGCAGGCCGACGGGGCATGCAGTGCCGCCGAAGCCCCGGACAGCGCACGTCGAGCGAGAAACTCCCCGCCGTCGTTGCCGGCGGCGGGATGGAGGTGGAGGCCGGTGAAGATGACCATCAGGAACATCGCCATGACCCTGGGCGTGGCCGCGGCGACGGCGGCCGGCGCCGCATCGCTGGCCGTCACCGCCCGCGCCCAGTCGGAGCCCGGCGACGGTCCCCGCTACCGCAACGGCAACGAGCTCGTCCGCCCCGACGACTACCGCGAGTGGATGTTCCTGAGCGCTGGCCTGGGGATGACCTACGAGGCTGAGAGAGTCGGAGAGGCGGGCAGCGGCGCGCGCCCCATGCGGTTCCAGAACGTCTTCGTGAACCGCTCGGCCTATGCCGGGTTCGAGGAGACGGGGGCGTGGCCGGACGGGAGCATCTTCATCCTCGAGATCCGGGAGGCGGCCTCCGAGTCGTCGATCAACGTCGAGGGGAGCTTCCAGAGCCGACTGCTTTCCCTCGAGGCCGAGGTGAAAGACTCGCGCTTCGAGGACGGGTGGGCGTTCTACGCCTTCGGCCGCGCCGGCTCGATGCCCGACTCCGTCGCGCCCCTGACCGGCGACGCCGTGGCGCGCTGCGTCGAGTGCCACACCGAGCACACCGCGGTCGAGCGCACCTTCGTGCAGTTCTATCCGACCCTGCTGGACATCGCGCGCGAGAAGGGGACCCTGAATCCTGGCTTCTAACGGTTCGTCACGCCGTCGTCTTCGGACACGGACGTGCGTTTACCGCGCGCTATCGTTGACGAATCACGGCACGCACACAGCGAACATTCGGTCGTGACGGACCACGGGCCGCGAGGGTCAGGCGGACCGCCTGTGCGGCTGGCGGGATGGGCAAGGGCGGCCGGCGTCGCACGGTTCAGCCGAGGCGGCCGAGATGGTCGCTGCACTCGGCCACCCCGGCCTCGACAGAAGCGGTGCGGTAGAGTTCGCGCGCCCGCCGCCACAGGGTCCGGGCTTCGTCGATCTGACCCTGCTCCTCCTTGAGGATGGCCATCGGTCGGAGGGCGTTCGCGTGATCGAGCGGGAGCGCCTCTTGCTGTCCGCCATAGAGGGCGAGGGCCTCGGTGTAGCAGGCTTCCGCCGCGGCCAGCCGTCCCGCCTTCCGGTGCAGGTCGCCGAGGTGCCGCACCGCGTGGGCGAGGGGCAGCGGCAGATCCGCGCCGCGCGCGACCGCCACCGCCTCCTCGTAGCAGGCGAGGGCGGCATCGTCGCGCCCGGCATTCTCCTCGGCATGACCCAGCTTGCCCAGCGCCGCCGCCAGCTCGCGGGTCGCGCCGGCCGTGCGCAGGAGGCTCACGGCCTCGGAGAGATATCCGTGGAACCGGGCGACGGCCCGCTGCCGCTCGGCCGGGGTGTCGGGCGGCGACTGCAGCGCCCGCCAACGGAGCGTCCAGGCCTTGTCGATCAGCGCCTGCGCCTCGTCGACGGGGGAGCGCGCGTCGGTGTCGTCCATGGGAGGTTCCGCGGCGCAGGGCCGGCTGTCCCGTCGTGGCTCAACGGTCGCGCGGCCGTCACGGCAATCGGGACCGACGCCGGCGGACGCAGGTCAGCCGGCGGCCTCGGCGGCGACTCGCAGACCTCGGTAGCATACCGGAAAGACGGCGGCTGTTCATGACACCCTTCGAGTTCCACCTGCCGACCCGCCTCGTGTTCGGAGCGGGCGCCATCGAGCGGCTCGGGCCCCTGGCCCGGGAGCTCGGCTTCTCCCGACCGCTGCTCGTCACCGACCGCGGGCTCCGCGACGCCGGTCACGTCGAGCGGGCGCTCGGGCAACTGCGCGCCGCCGGGGTCGAGGCCGCCGTCTTCGATGCGTGCGAGGCGAACCCCGACGGCGCGATGGTCGATCGGGGGGTCGAGTTCGCCGCCGCGCGCCGCCCCGACGGGGTCATCGGGCTGGGCGGGGGCAGCCCTCTCGACTGCGCCAAGGGCATCAACCTGCTGCTCACCAACGGGGGGGCGATCGCCGACTACAAGGGCTACGGGCTCGCCCGGAAGCCGCTGCTCCCGATGATTGCGGCGCCCACCACCGCCGGCACCGGCTCCGAGGCCCAGAGCTACGCGGTCATCGCCGACACCGCGACGCACATGAAGATGGCGTGCGGCGATCCGAAGCTCGCCTTCGCGGCTGCGATCCTCGATCCCGAGCTGACGGTGTCGCAGCCGGCCGCGGTCACCGCCGCCGCGGGCTTCGACGCTCTCGCCCACGCGGTGGAGACCGCGGTCACCACGCGTCGCACTCCGATCTCGATGTTGTTCTCGCACGCCGCGTTCCGGCTGCTCGACCCCCACTACGACCGGGTGCTGGCCGATCCGGAGGACATCGAGGCGCGCGCGGCCATGCAGCTCGGAGCGTTCTACGCCGGCGTGGCCATCGAGCACTCGATGCTCGGGGCTGCCCACGCCTGCGCCAACCCCCTGACAGCGCGCTACGCGCTGACCCACGGGGTGGCCCTGGCGATCCTGCTGCCGCACGTCGTGCGGTGGAACGCGGAGGGAGACGGCGGCCTCTACGACGACGTCGCGAGCGGGTTGCCGGCCGCATCGCATGGCGGCCCGGCGGGAGAGCGGCTGGCCCGCCGCCTCGTCGATGTCGGCCGCTCCGGAGGGTTTCCTCCGGATCTGCGAACCGCCGGGGTGTTGGCGGACGACCTGCCGGCCCTGGCCGAGGCGGCGGCGGGGCAGTGGACGGGCACGTTCAACCCGAGACCCTTCGGCGTCCGCGAGGCCCTCTCCCTGTACCAGCGAGCCTTCTGATCGTTTCCGGCCCGAGGTTCAACACGACGATGTCGATAGCCCACCTTCGCGTCTACACCATCAACAAGGGGCAGATGGAAAGCTGGCTCGATCTGTTCCACGGCCACATCGCGCCTCTGCTCCGCGCGCACGACATCA
This sequence comes from Vicinamibacterales bacterium, assembly GCA_965199675.1. Taxonomy (GTDB): domain Bacteria; phylum Acidobacteriota; class Vicinamibacteria; order Vicinamibacterales; family UBA8438; genus JAJEEA01. The sequence goes on from CBDATI010000059.1 coordinate 110,287, forward strand.
CGGTCGAGAGCGCCTGGGTGAACGATGCCCGCACGCAGTTCATCTGGGTGCGGAGCTACGGCGAGACAGACGCCGATCTCGAACGGAAGGAGGCGGCGTTCTACGGCTCGGACTGGTGGCGGGCGAACGTCGACCGCGTGCGCAGCCATCTGGCTCACCGTGAGATCACGGTTGTCCGGTCGGCGGCGGCCGCGTCGGCGGCAGCGGGGACGACACCCTCCGGCGATGCGGATTCTCCACGTCGCGGATCGGCTGAGTGACCGCGGGGGCGCCGACCTGGCCCTGCTCGGTCTTGTCGACGCCCTGTCACGCAGGCACGAGCAATACCTCGCAGTGGGCCGCGACGACGGCGCGGTGTGCGCGCCGTGTCCGGTGACCGTCGTCCCGAACCTCGACGCCAGGCTGCGGGCGGACGCCGATCTCGATCCCCTGCTGATGCGGCGGCGCCCCGACCTGGTGCACGTGCACAACGTGGTCAACCCCGCGGTGTTGGCGTGGGCGGCCGGCGTGAACGCGGTGGTGACCATCCAGGACCACCGCTTCTTCTGCCCGGGACGTGGCAAGTGGGCGTCCGACGGCCGGGTCTGCGGCGACGCGATGGGTCGCGAGGTATGCGCCGGCTGTTTCGAGGACCGGGCGTACTTCGAGAACACGCTGGCGCTGACCGCGCAGCGGCTGGAATCGGTGAGCCGCCTGCGGCTGACGGTGCTGTCGGCGTACATGGAACGGGAGCTGATCCAGGCGGGGATTCCCGCGGAGCAGGTCACGGTCGTACCCCCCGTCGCCTACGGTCTCGACCCGCATGCGCGGGCCGACGGTCCTCCCTGCGTCCTCTTCGCGGGGCGCGTGGTCGAGGCCAAGGGCATCCGCGACGCCGTCGACGCCTGGCGGCGCTCGGGGGTTGAGCTGCCGTTCGTCGTGGCGGGCACCGGCCCGTTGCGTCGTCAGATCGAGGCGGAAGGCGTCGAGGTGCTGGGGTGGCTCGACCGCCGTCGCCTCTCCGCCGCCTACCGGCGCGCCGCGGTGCTCGTCATGCCGTCGCGCTGGCAGGAGCCGTTCGGCATCGTCGGGCTGGAGGCTCTGACCCTCGGCGCGCCGGTGGCCGCGTGGGACAGCGGCGGCGTGAGCGAGTGGCACCCGGGCGGCGAGCTGCTCGTGCCCTGGGGTGATGTCGACGGGCTGGCCAGGGCCTTGCGCGTCGGGCCGCGGCGTCGGGCCGAACCTCCTCGCGGGTTCGAGCCGGGCGTTCTGCTCCGAAGGCTGGAAGCCGTGTACGGCGCGCGCGCTTCCGAATCCGCGGCAGAGTGATGTTCTCCGGCGGACGTCCAGGTGTTGCCGGGTCCGCGCTACGGGGGCGTTCCCGGGCTGGCACGAGTCTCGTGTGCAGGGTTGCGTGATCGGTGTCGGCCGGGCGCGAGCCAAGCCATGAGCGGCGCGGAATCGGCGGGCGCCTTCGCGAGCGGCGGATCGGGGGCATCGTCCGCCGCGTTCGGTCGGATTCGTCGCAGGTCGTCGGCGAAGGTCGGTTGAGCAGCAGTCCCGCGCCGTTCCTGGGGCGCAGACTCGCCGCGCCGGGTCAGCTCTCGTCGACGACGTCGAGGTACTTCAACGCGCCGCCGGTGTTGAGCAGGACCACCTCGTGGCCGCGGGCGACGACGCCGTCGCGGACGAGCTGCCGCAGGGCGGCGACGGTGGCTCCGCCCTCCGGGGCGGCGCCGATGCCCTCGCGCCGACCGAGGTCGAGCATGCCCTCGACCATGTCTTGGTCGGACACGGCGACGGCGGTCCCGCCGCTCTCGCGGAGCGCGCGAAGGACGAGGACGTCCCCCACCGCGGCGGGGACTCGCAGTCCGTCGGCAACCGTCGCCGCTCCCTCCCACGGATCGGCGGTGTCGGCCCCGGCGTGGAAGGCGCGCACCATCGGCGCGCAACCCTCGGCCTGCACCGTCACCAGCCGCGGACGCGGGCCCTTCACCCAACCGAGCTGCTCGAGCTCCTCGCACGCCTTCCAGATGCCGACGATGCCGGTACCGCCCCCGGTCGGGTAGACGATCCAGTCCGGCCAGCGCCACCCGAGCTGTTCGGCGATCTCGTAGCCCATGGTCTTCTTGCCCTCGGCCCGGTACGGCTCCTTCAGCGTGGAGACGTCGTACCAGCCGAGGCGGCGTCCCTCGTCGGCGGCGATGCGGCCGGCGTCGGTGATGAGGCCGTCCACCAGGGTGACCGTGGCCCCGTGAACGCGGCACTCGCGGATGAACGGCGTCTTCACGTCGCGGGGCATGAAGACGCGGGCCTCGATGCCCGCGTTGGCGGCGTAGGCGGCGAGCGCGCAGGCCGCGTTACCGGCCGACGGCACCGAGAGGGTGGCCGCTCCCAGGGCGTGGGCCCTCGTGACCGCGGCGGACATGCCGCGCGCCTTGAAGGAGTTGGTCGGGTTGAGCGCCTCGTCCTTGACCAGGAGCCGGTCGAGTCCCAGCTCGGCGCCGAGGGCGGGCGCGGAGAAGAGGGGAGTCCAGCCCTCGCCCAGCGTCACGGGGCGGTCGCCGTCGGCGAGCGGAAGCGCCGGCGCGTACCGCCACATGGACGGGACGGCGTCGCGCAGGGACTCGCGGGGCCACGTGGGCGCGATGCGCGCCCAGTCGTAGCGCGCCAGCAGCGGCCGACCGCAGCGGCACAGGTGCTGCCGGCGAGCCGGGTCGAACGGTCCCGCGCCGCACGAGACGGAACACTCGAGGTGGAAGCGGGTCGACATCGTCGCGCCCGCCGTCACCGGTCGAGGAGCTCGGCGTCCTTGGCCTTCAGCAGATCGTCGATCTGCGCGATGTGCTCGTCGGTGACCTTCTGCACGTCGTCGAGGGCCCGCCGCTCGTCGTCCTCGGAGATCTCGTGGTTCTTGAAGAGCTTCTTCAGGGCGTCGTTGACGTGCCGGCGCACGCCGCGCACCCCGTTGCGACCCTCTTCGGCGAGGGCGTGCACGATGCGCGAGAGCTCCTTCCGCCGGTCGTCGTTCAGGGGGGGGATGGGCAGCCTGATGATCTTGCCGTCGTTGGCGGGGTTCAGCCCGAGATTGGCGCGCTGGATGGCCCGCTCGATGGCGCCAATCTGGCTGGGGTCGAAGGGGTGCACGACGATGAGGGTCGGTTCCGGCACCGACAGGGTGGCGACCTGGTTCAGGGGCATCTGCGTGCCGTAGGTCTCGACCCGGACCGAGTCGAGAATGCCCACCGAAGCGCGACCCGTGCGCACCCCCGCCAGCTCGTGCCGCACGTGGGCGACCTGTCCCTGCATGCCGGCCCGGGCCTCGGCCATGGCGCTCTTTCCGTCGGTGACGTTCATCGCGACCCTCGTCCTTTCTGTGCTCGACCCGCGCCGGGGTCGATGCCGTTCAGGTGCTGACCACGGATCCGACCGGTTCTCCCAGCACCGCCCGCCGCACGTTGCCGGGGGTCTTCAGGTTGAACACCACGATGGGCAGCTTGTTGTCCATGCACAGCGAGATGGCCGTGGTGTCCATGACGTTCAGGCGCCGCTCCAGCACTTCGTGATGCGAGAGCGAGTCCAGCCGCGTCGCGGAGGGGTCGACGGCCGGGTCGGCCGTGAAGACGCCGTCCACCTTCGTGGCCTTCATGATCACGTCGGCCCGCACCTCCATGGCCCGAAGCGCCGCCGCGGTGTCGGTGGTGAAGTACGGGTTGCCGGTGCCGGCCCCGAACAGCACCACCCGCCCCTTCTCGAGGTGCCGCATGGCGCGCCGCCGGATGAACGGTTCGGCGACGGTGCGCATCTCGATGGCGGTGAGCACGCGGGTGGCGGCGCCATTGCGCTCGAGGGCGTCTGAGAGGGCGAGGGAGTTCATCACCGTCGCCAGCATGCCCATGTTGTCGGCGGTGGTGCGATCCATGCCCCCGGCGCTCGCGGCGAGGCCCCGGAAGATGTTGCCGCCGCCGATGACGATCGCGACCTCGACCCCGAGCCGCTGCACGTCCACCACCTCGCGGGCGATCTGATCGGCGACGGGTGGATCGATGCCGTAAGAACGATCGCCAAGGAGCGCCTCGCCGGACAGCTTGAGGAGGACGCGCCGATAGGCGGGGGCAGGCATCGAGTGACGGGATTATAGCCGAGCCGCAGCCGTGAGCGGTCGCGGGCGTCGCGGGCTCAGTCTGCGGTCTCCCCGATCTTGAACCGTGCGAACCGTACGACGTTGATGTTCTCGCCCATCTTGGCGATGGCCGCCGTCACCAGGCTGCCGATCGAGGTCTTGGGGTCGCGGATGGAGGGTTGATCGAGCAGCACCACCTGCTGGTAGTAGCTGTTCATCTTGCCTTCGACGATCTTGTCGATGACCTGCGCCGGCTTGTTCGAGCCCTCGAACTGCGCGCGGAAGATCGCCTTCTCCCGCTCGACTTCCTCGCTCGGGACCTGGTCGCGGTTGACGTACAGCGGGTTCGCGGCCGCGATGTGCATGGCCACCTCGCGGGTCAGTTGCTGGAATTCGTCGGTCCGGGCCACGAAGTCGGACTCGCAGCCGACCTCCACCAGCACGCCGACCTGCCCGCCCATGTGGATGTAGCTGCCGACGAGACCCTGGCTCGTGCTTCGGCCCGAGCGCTTGGCTGCGCGCGCCTGACCGCGCGTCCGCAGGATGGTGATCGCCTTGTCGAGGTCGCCCCCGGCCTCGGTGAGGGCGGCCTTGCAGTCCATGAATCCGGCTCCCGTCTTGTCCCGGAGCTCCTTGACCTGTGCGGCGGAAATAGCCATTCTCAATCTACCTCTCGCGATGGGTGGAACCGGCCGCCCCGGTGGGTGCATGTCGGAGCGTCGGACGGCGGCGCCATCCGGCGTCCGCGCGGTTCCCGCGCCGTTTCCCGCCTGCGGGTCCCCCGCCGTGGCGGGATGCCTGTTCTCTCGGGGCCTCCTGCGCGTTCCCTGTGTCTGCGTGACGTGAAGGGGGTCGTTCGGTACGGGTGTCGACGCCTGTCCTCGCGTGGCCGGCGTCATCCCGTCGCGAGTGCGGCGGCGGGAGGCCGCCGGCAGCGAAGAGCGCCCGGAATCTCCCGCTGCGGACTCAGGCGGAAGCCGGAGACGCCGCGGGCGCCGGGGCGTCCGCCGCAGGGGACGGGGTGGCGCCGGTGGCCGACGATGAGGCGGTCGGCGCGTTCTGCGACGACTCTCGCCGGTCGCGGCCGGCGAGTGCGGCGTCGGCAATCCGGGTCAGGAAGAGCCGGATCGACCGCAGCGCATCGTCGTTCCCGGGAATGACATAGTCGACGTCGTCCGGGTTGCAGTTGGTGTCGACGATGCCGATGACCGGAATCTTCAGCTTGCGCGCCTCGTCGACGGCGATCTTCTCTTTTCGGGTGTCCACCACGAACACGGCGTCCGGCAGCTTGGACATGTGGCGGATGCCGTCCAGGTTCTTGTGCAGTTTCCGCTTCTCCTTCTCGATGCGGGCGATTTCCTTCTTCGAGAAGGTGTCGTAGCGGCCGTCCTCGGCCATCGCCTCCATGTCGCGAAGGCGCGCGATGCTGCGCTGGATGGTCACGAAGTTCGTCAGCAGGCCGCCCAGCCAACGCTGGTTGACGAAAAACATGCCGCAGCGTCTGGCTTCCTCGACGACGAGGTCCTGCGCCTGGCGCTTGGTGCCGACGAACAGCACCGTCTTGCCCTCGGCCGCGAGGTCGCGAACGAACGCCTCCGCCCTCGCGAACAGCTCCGCCGTGCGGCTCAGGTCGATGATGTAGATGCCGTTGCGGGCTCCGAAGATGTACGGCTTCATCTTCGGGTTCCAGCGCTTGGTCTGGTGGCCGAAGTGCACGCCTGCCTCGAGCAGGTCCTTGATGGCGATCGACGTCAAGCTTCTTCCATCCCCTCTGCGGAACGCGGGTGACCGGCCCTGCCGGTCCGTGCCGTATCCCGCCTGCTCACAACGGATTGACCGGGGCTGGCCGGCCGCCGCGACGGGCTCAGCGCTTGCTGAACTGGAACCGCTTGCGGGCTCCCGCCAGACCGTACTTCTTGCGTTCCTTGATCCGGGCGTCGCGGGTCAGCATGCCGGCCTTCTTCAGCACCGGCCGCAAGTCGCCGTCGAAGGCGACGAGGGCTCGCGCGATGCCGAGCCTGAGGGCATCCGCCTGACCGGTGACGCCGCCGCCCTTCGCCGTCGCGAGAATGTCCACCTTGTCGGCGGCCTCCGCCACCTGCAGGGGGGCGGTGATGCGCATCCGCACCGCCTCCGACGGGAAACGCTTCTCCAGCGAGGTGCCGCGGATGATCAGATCACCCGAGCCGGGTTTCAGAAAAACGCGCGCCGTCGAAGACTTGCGCCGTCCGGTTCCGTAGAAAGTCGTCGCCGCCACGTCAGGACACCTCGAATCGAACGGGTTGCTGAGCCGCGTGCGGATGGTCGGGCCCTGCGTAGACCTTCAGCTTGCGGTGCATGTGCTTGCCCAGGCTGGTCTTGGGCAGCATGCCCCGCACCGCTTCCTCGACCATCCGGGCCGGCATGCGCTGCCGCATCGTCTTGGCCCTCGTCTCCCGCAGGCCGCCCTCGAAACCGCTGTGGCGGCGGTAGAGCTTCTGTTCTTCCTTCGCCCCGCTCAGCTTGACCTGCCGTGCGTTCGTGATGATCACGAAGTCGCCGGTGTCGAGGAACGGCGCGTATTGTGGCTTGTGCTTGCCCTGAAGCAGCTTCGCGGCGACCGTCGCCACACGGCCGAGCACCTGCTCGCCCGCGTCGATGACGTGCCATCGCCGCTCGATGCTCGAGGCCGACGGTACATACGTGGACATCTGCACTCCAGCGGCCACCGAGGCCGCATACGCAAACCAAAAGGCTACGCGCAAATCGACCGTGGTGTCAAGAATTGCCGCCTGTCGGGCGGGGGCGATGGCGGATTTCGCAGCGCCCGACCGTCCGGGAGGCCGCGCGGCGCCGTGCCGGCGGGTTGCGAGGGCGCCGGCGCGGGTGGACCGCGAATTGCATTGGGATTGGGCGGGGGGCGCGACTCCCGTCGAGCCAAATGTGGGTGGCCGGCGCCGCCCCCCGTGACAGGAGCACCACGCCGTCGGCGGGAACCGCGGCGGAAAGACGCCGCACGAGGAGCACGCACATGATCTTTCGCCGCAGGGAATCGGTGGTCGGACTCGACATCGGCTCGGACTCGATCAAGGCGGTCACGCTGCGCAGGACGTCGCAGGGCCGCGAAGTGGCCGCGATCGGGCGTGAGCCGATTCCGCGCGGGAGCATCGTCGGGGGGGAGATCGCCGACCCGGAGGCGGTGGCCGAGGCCGTCCGAAACACCCTGGACCGGCGCGGGAGCGGGACGAGGCGGGTGGCGGCCGCCGTCGCCGGCAACGCGGTCATCGTCAAGCGGGTCACCCTGCCCCTGATGGACGAGGACGATCTCGCCGGTTCGATCCGTGCAGAGGCCGAGCGCTACATCCCGTTCGACACGAACGACGTCAATCTCGACTACCAGGTCCTGCAGGCGGGCAGCGACGCTGCGAACGGCGCCTCGATGGACGTGCTGCTGGTGGCCGCCAAGAAGGACAAGGTCGCTGAGTGCGCCGGCGTCATCTCGCGGGCCGATGGGGTGCCGGTGGTGATTGACGTCGCGGCGTTCGCCCTGCAGAACGCCTTCGAGCTCAACTACGGCGTCGACCCGGGGCGGGTCACGATGCTCGTCAACGCGGAAGCCGTCGGCCTGAACATCAACATCGTCGAAGGCGGGCAGACGCTGCTGACCCGCGACATCTCTCAGGGAGGTCTTGCCGAGGTCCTGCCGTCGGAGCCGACTCCCTCGTTCGCCGACGCCGCGCCCTTCGAAGAAGGGTGGGCCCGGGACGAGGCCGGCACGGAGGACGCCGACTCCGTCGCGGGGGCCGTCGGCGAGCACCTCTTGCAGGAGATTGACAAGACCTTGGGCTTCTTCAGGTCCGCGACCCCCGCGGGGCGCGTCGATGAGCTGCTGGTGAGCGGCGGGTCGGCGGGAGCCGCCGGCTTTCTGCCGGCGCTCGAGGTGCGCCTCGACGTACCTGTCTCGCTCTTCGATCCGTTCCGCCGGGTGCGCTGCGACCCGGGCGTACGGGGAGAGGACTGCCGGCCGGAGTCCGACGCCGCCTTCGCGGTCGCCGTCGGCCTCGCCCTGCGCCGCGGGGACGACCGATGATCCGCATCAACCTGCTGGCCGCGGAACCCGCGTCGGAAGCTCCGCCGCCGTCGGCCGCGGGCCGTCGGGCGGCGACGGCGGGCGGACTCGTCGTTCTGGCGATCGCGCTGGGACTCATCGCGCGGGACGGGCTGGCGATTCGAGGCGAATCGAATCGTCTGGACGCGCGTTTGCGCGTCCTCGACCGTGATCTGGCCGCCCTGGCCGACGTGGCCGCGCAGCGGGAGGCCATGGAACGGCGCCGCGTCGATCTGGCGTGGCGCGTCGCCCGGACGCAGGCGCTGCGGGCGGCCCAGGGGGCGCCGGCGCGCGTGCTCGAACAGGTGGGTCGGGTCCTGCCCGACGATGCCTGGCTGACGGAGCTTCGACAGCAGGGAGGCAGGGTCACGCTGGCGGGCCGGACGCCGGAGATGACCGGTCTGACCGAGCTGGTGGCCGGCCTCGAGTCTTCGGGGTACTTCCCGCCGCCGATCGAGATCGTCGAGAGCCGGCGCGAGGGCGGGGCGGTTCACTTCGAGATTCGGGCGCGCTACGGGAGTTCGTCGCCCTGAATGGCGGCGGGGCGGGTTGGGGGCCGGGGCGCCGCACGGGGGCGTCACGCGATACGAGATGTCGAGGTGGGCAGGATGGAAACGGATTTCACGAGGCTTCCGCGCTACGCGCGCATCGGGCTGGCGGCGGCCGTCGTCGCGTCGCTGCCGTTGGTCTTTCGACTCGCCTGGGTGGGGCCGCGAACGCGCGAGCTGGACGCGAAACGGGCGGTGCTGGCGGGAAGGGAAGCGGAACTGATGGAGGCGCGTCGGGAACACGCAAGCCTTGCGCAGGCGCGCGACGAGGTCGACGCGCTGCGCCTCAGGTTCGATGGGCTCGGCGCAGTCCCGCCGGGGCAGGAAGAAGACGTCTCCGCGCTGCTGCGGCGCCTGCAGTTCTTCGCCCTTCAGTCCGACCTGACGATTCGGGCCATCCGTCCCCGACCTGCCGGACCCGACGAGCCGGCGACGGCGTGGTCGTACCGGTTGCACGTCGACGGCACCTACGACGGCCTGACCCGGTTCTTCCGGCAGGTCGGCGGCCTCTCTCGAATCGTCGCCATCGACGACGTGGTGATCCGGGCCGTCGACCCGCCCGAGTCCGGCCACACCATCGCGGCCGAGTGCACGGCCACCGCGTTCGTGCTGCGCGGGCCCTCCCCGTCCGGCGCGCCGCGAACCGGGGAGGCGGGATAGATGGGCGCCGGGAGGGCCGCGGTGATGTCGGTGATGCTGACGGGGCTGGGGGTGACGGTCGTCGCGCTGGTCGGGGCGGCAGCGCCGCTCCGGGCGGGAGGGGCGAGTCAGGCGGGGGAGGCGGCGGGAGAAGCGCGTCAGGCGGCGCAGGCCGCGACGGGCGAAGGGGCGGGCGGGGGCCGGGACCCGTTCGAGAGGCCGCTCGCGCCGGTTTCCCGGTCCCCCGTTGAGGTTCGCGCCGCCGGTCTTTCGGGTCTCTCGGTCGACGAGGTCGTCCTGCGCGGCGTCGTCGCAATCCGGGGGAGGCGCCTGGCCGTGCTGGAGGGGCCCGACGCGCGGGCCCATGTCGTGAGGCCGGGCGACCGCCTGCACGACGGCAGGGTGCAGGAAATCACCCCGGACGGTGTGCTGTTCCGGCGGGATGCGGCCGATTCGGTCCCGACCGCGGAACGGGTGGTGCGCATGGGGCTTCGCGATTCGGAGGGTGCGCGATGAGAGGACGAGCGAGTTGCGTGATGGCCTGGATGCTGCTGGGTTCCTTTCCGGCGGCGGCCGGGGGCGAGGGGGCGCAGGCCACGGGGGCGGCGACCGCGATTGTGGCGGTCGAGGCCGCGGTCGCGCCCGATGCGGTCACGGTTGCGATCCGCGGGAACGGCGGCCTGTCGCCGGAGGCCATCCGGCTGGTCGAGCACTTTCGGCCCCGGCTGGTGCTGGACTTCCCGGGGCTTGCAGTCGAGGCCACCCTCGCCAGTCGCATCGGCATCGACCCCGTCGACCGGATTCGGGTCGCCCGACAGTCGGTGGCACTGACCCGCGTGGTTGTCGAACTGTCTCGTTCGGTGCCGTATCGGGTCGAGACCGAAGGACCCGGCGCGTCGACCCTGCGGGTGGTGTTTCCGCGGCAGCCGGCGTCGATCGAGGCTCGGGTCGACAGCGCTCCCGACGTCCTCCCCGGCCCCGTCCTCGATGCCGTCGTTCCCCCGGCGGGGCCGGCGTTTCGGGTCGACAGCGTTCCCGACGCCCGTCTGGGCCCCGTCCTCGACGCCGTCGTTCCCCCGGCGGGGCCGGCGTTTCGGGTCGCCGATGTTCCCGACGTCCATCCCGGCCTCGTCCTCGACGCCCCTTCCCCGGCGGGGCCGGCGTTTCGGGTCGCCGATGCTCCCGACGCCCGTCCGGGCCCCGTCCTCGACGCCGTCGTTCCCCCGGCGGGCTCGGCGTTTCGGGCCGACAGCGTTCCCGACGCCCGTCCGGGCCCCGTCCTCGACGCCGTCGTTCCCCCGGCGGGGCCGGCGTTTCGGGTTGCCGATGCTCCCGACGTCCTCGCCGGCCCCGTCCTCGACGCCGTCGTTCCCCCGGCGGGGCCGTCGTTTCGGGCCGACAGCGTTCCCGATGCCCGTCCGGGCTTGCGTAGCGACGTCGCCCTCGCCGTCGGGGGCCGCGCTCCGGCCGCGGCCGCCCGGTTCGCCGGCCAGCCGCCTCCCGTCGGGCGGGTCTATGCCGGTGACCCGGTGTCGATGGACTTCCAGAACGCAGACCTGCGGGCGGTGCTTCGGGTGTTCGCCGAGATCAGCGCCCTGAACCTCGTCATCGATCCCAGCGTGCAGGGCGAGGTGAACGTCGCTCTCACCCAGGTGCCGTGGGACCAGGCGTTCGACGTCATCCTGCGAGCCAACGGCCTCGGCTATGAGATGGACGGAACCGTGGTGCGGATCGCGTCGATCGAACGGTTGCAGGAGGAAGCCGAGGCGCGGGCGGCCCTGGTCCGGCGCGAGGCGGAGGCAGGCGAGCTCGCGGTGTTCTCGCGGACCCTGAGCCACGCCCGCGCAGACGATCTCGTGGCGCTCGTCACCGGCGCGTCACTGTCGTCGCGCGGCGAGGTGTTCACCGACCCGCGAACCAATACCCTCATCGTCCGAGACCTCGAAGATCGGTTGCCGGCTCTCGACGTCCTGCTGGACACGCTGGACCGGTCGCAACCCCAGGTCGAGATCGAGGCGCGGGTCGTGCGCGCCGGTCACGATTCGGCGCGGGCCCTGGGCGTGCAATGGGGGCTCGGGGCGCGGCGCGACGCCGCGGCAGGGGCATCTGGAAGCGAGGTGCGCGACGGGCCGGACCGGCGCCTCGCCAGCGGCGTCGATCTCGGCGTCGGCGCGCCGACATCGATCCTGGGCGTCGCCATCGGCCCGTCCGACGGCCCCCTCGACCTCGACGTGACCCTGACGGCGCTCGAAAGCCGGGGCGAACTGCGCATCATCTCGAGTCCGCGCGTGACGACCCAGAACAACGTCGAGGCCGAGATTCTCCAGGGCGACCAGATCCCGTACCAGACGGTCGCCAACAACACCGTCACGGTCCAGTTCAAGGAGGCGGCGCTGACCCTGCGCGTGACTCCCCAGATTACGTCCGCCGATACCGTCATCATGCAGGTCGAGGTCGAGAACTCGTTCGCGGACTTCGCGCGGGCTCTCGGGAACCCCCCGATTCCTTCCATCGTGACCCAGCGCGCGGCGACGACGGTCCAGGTGCGTGACGGCGAGACGGCGGTCATCGCCGGCATCTACGAGAACACCCGCAGCGAGCAGCGCAGCCGCACCCCCGGCCTGCACCGCGTTCCCGTGCTCGGCTGGCTCTTCCGGAGTTCGGCCCGCAACGAGAGCACGGACGAGCTGATGATCTTCCTCACTCCCCGCATCGTACCGTGACCGGGCCTGCGCGCCGGCCGCCGGTTGGAGTATCGTTCTCCGACGACAGCCGGCGGCGCGGGCGGCCGGCGGAGCCGCGGAGGCGGGCACAGTGGGGCAGGACGGGTATTGGGCGCGACGCAGGAGTCGTCTGTTCACGACGCCGGCCGGGAGCGGCGAGGGCGCGCCGAAGCCCGACGATCCGCCCGATCTCCTGCTCGTGACCCACGCCGCCAACGTCTTTTACCTGACCGGTTTCCGGGGCAGCGCGGGCATGCTGCTCGCCGGCCCCGGCGAGGCCACCCTGATCGTCGACGCGCGCTACGTCACGGCGGCGCGGCGCGTGCTCGATGACGCCTCGACGCCAGGCGCGCCGATCGCCCTCGCAGAGGTCGAGACGTCGTACGAGGAGACCCTCTGCGAGCTCCTGCGGGCGCGCGGGCGGTGCCGGGTGGGCGTGGAGGCCGATCACATGACCCTCGCCCGGCACGCGTGGCTCGAGCAGGCGCTTGACGGCTCCGGGGTCGAGCTGTGTCAGACCTCGGGACTCGTCGAGGCGGGCCGGCTGGTGAAGGATGCGGACGAGGTGGAGGTCCTGCGCGAGGGCGGAGCCCGCATCTCCGCGGTGATGGCCGAGATGCTCTCCGCCCTGCGGCCGGGCCGCCGCGAGCGCGACGTGGCCGCGGACGTCGATTGGGCGATCCGCCGCGCCGGGTTCGAAGGTCCCGCTTTCGAGACCATCGTTGCGAGCGGGCCCAACACCGCCCTGCCGCATGCGCGGCCCGGCGACCGCGAGCTGGCCGGGGGGGACCTGGTGCTGCTCGACTTCGGCGGCGTGCACGAGGGGTACTGCGTGGACCTCACGCGGGTGGCGAGCCTCGGCCCCCCGACGCCGCCCGCCGCGGTCTGGCACGACGCGGTGCGGGCGGCCCAGGCGGCGGCGCTGGCCGCCGTGAGGCCGGGCGTGCGGACGGTCGAGGTGGACGGCGCGGCCCGGACGGTGTTGACGGACCGGGGCCTGGGGGAGGCGTTCGGGCACGGCACCGGCCACGGCCTGGGCATCGAGGTGCACGAGGCGCCGCGCATCGGCAAGCCGCGCGCGACCGACGGCGCTGAAGAGACACGGTTGGCAGCAGGGATGGTCATCACCGTCGAGCCCGGCGTCTACGTGGCGGGCGCGGGGGGCGTGCGGCTGGAGGACGACGTGGTGGTGACGGAGACCGGCTGCGAGCTGCTGACCGACGCGCCGCTCGATCTGGTTGTGGTCTAATGGGCTTCCGCAGGAGCGGACGGTAACCGCTGGGCTTCGGCACCGTCACGGTCGGTGACGCCGGTTTCCTGTTGGTGGATTCGCTGACATGGATGTCGATCGGATCGGTCCCGTGCTGGACCGCGTGCTCGGTCTGACGCGCGGGCCGTCACGGTCGGTGACGCCGGTTTCCTGTTGGTGGATTCGCTGATATGGATGTCGATCGGATCGGTCCCGTGCTGGACCGCGTGCTCGGTCTGACGCGCGGGCCGTCACGGTCGGTGACGCCGGTTTCCCGTTGGTGGACTTGCTGACATGGATGTCGATCGGATCGGTCCCGTGCTGGACCGCGTGCTCGGCGCGATGCGCGAGCACGGACTGGCTGAGCTGGAACTCGAAACGGAGGATCTGCGCGTCAGTGCGCGGAAGATCGGGACGGCGGCGCCGGTCGACGCGGCGCCGGTCGCGCCGGGTCGCGCGGCGGCCGGACCGGCGCCGGTCGCGACGGTCGTCGAGGCGCCCGTCGTGGGCACCTTCTACCGGGCCGGCGCACCCGACGCGGCGCCCTTCGTCGCCGTCGGCGACCGGGTCGAGCCGGGAGACGTTCTCTGCGTCATCGAGGCGATGAAGCTGATGAACGACATCAAGGCGGAGTTCGCGGGCGAGGTGGTGGAGGTCCTGGCCGAGAACGGCCAGGCGGTGGAATACGGACAACCGCTGTTCACGCTCCTGCCGGTTTCCGGCGCGCAGGAGTCTGCACGGTAGAACGGCGCAGACTCCGGGATGGTTGGTCGGCCGCCCGGCGGAGCCGTCAGGCGACGATGGGCGGGGCCGGAAGTCTGCGCCGCGGCCGCAGGCGACACTTGGCGGACCCGCGAGCGCGCCGGCGCCCTCGTCCCGCTGTGGTCCTGACATGTTCCGAAAGGTCCTCGTCGCCAACCGGGGCGAGATCGCCCTGCGGGTCGTCGCTGCCTGCCGGGAACTCGGCGTCCGCACGGTGGTCGCGCATTCGCAGGCCGACCGGGACGGCCTGCCCGCGAGGTTCGCCGACGAGACCGTGTGCATCGGGCCCGCCCCGAGCCGGCACAGCTATCTGAACCACCTCGCCGTCCTGGCCGCGGCGGAGACGACCGGCGCCGACGCCGTCCACCCCGGCTACGGCTTTCTGTCGGAGCGGACCGACCTCGCCGAGGGGTGCGCGGCCGCCGGTGTCGCGTTCATCGGGCCGCCGCCGGAGGTGCTGCGGCTGCTCGGCGACAAGGCCCGCGCCCGGCGGGCGATGGGGGCGGCGGGGCTGCCCCTCGTGCCCGGCACCGAGCCCGTCGAGGACGCGGCGGCGGCGGCGCGGGCGGCCCCGGCGGTCGGTTATCCGCTCCTCGTCAAGGCGGTCGGCGGCGGCGGCGGCCGCGGGATGCGGCTCGTCGAGGCCCCCGACCGGCTGTCCGAGGCGTTCCGCGCCGCGGTGAGCGAGGCGGATGCGGCCTTCGGCGACCCCCGCGTCTATCTCGAGCGTTACCTCGGCGGCGCGCGCCACATCGAGTTCCAGGTCCTCGCCGACAGCCAGGGTCGCACCGTGCACCTCGGCGAACGCGAGTGCTCGGTGCAGCGCCGGCAGCAGAAGGTCATCGAGGAGGCCCCCGCGCCGGGCCTCGAGGCGGGCGTGCGCGAGCGCGTCGGCGGGCTCGTCGCGGCCGCCGCCCGGTCCGTCGGCTACGTGAACGCGGGCACGTTCGAGTTCCTGATGGACGGAGACGGCCGGTTCCACTTCATGGAGGTCAATCCCCGCGTCCAGGTCGAGCACGGGATCACCGAAACGGTGACCGGGGTCGACATCGTCAAGGCGCAGATCCGCATCGCCGCCGGAGAACCGCTCGGGGTGGAGCAGGACGAGGTCCATCTCGCCGGGCACGCCGTCGAGTGCCGGGTGAACGCCGAGCATCCCGAGACGTTCACCCCCAGCCCGGGCGCGATTCGGGCCCTCGTGCTACCCGGGGGCCCGGGCATCCGGGTGGAGACCGCAGCCCACGCCGGCGACATGGTCTCGCCGTTCTACGACTCGCTGCTCGCCAAGGTGATCGCCCACGGCGGCGACCGCACCGAAGCCCTGGCCCGCATGCGGCGGGCGCTGGGGATGATGGCGGTGGAAGGGGTAGACACCAACCTCGCGCTGCATCTGCGCATCCTCGGCGATCCCGATTTTCTCGCCGGCCGCCTGAGCACCGCGTTCCTCGACCGGTTCCTCGCCGACGCGGGGACGGGGTGAGCGGCTACCCCCGGCTCTATGCGATCGTCGACGCGGGGTCCGCGTCCCGCGCGGGCTGGACGCCCGTCGATCTGGCGCGTGCGTATCTCGATGGGGGAGCGCGCCTCCTGCAGTTGCGGGCCCCCGCCGTCGACACCCGGACCCTGTTCGAGTGGGCGCGCGACATCGCCGCCCTGGCGGCGTCGCGGGGGGGCCGGGTCGTCGTCAACGACCGTTGCGACGTGGCCCTGATGGCGGGGGCCGACGGCGTGCACGTCGGTCAGGACGATCTTCCCGCGCAGGCCGCCCGGGAGCTGCTGGGGCCGGCCGCCCTCGTCGGTCTCTCGACTCACGACGCCTCGCAACTGGAGGACGCCCTCGCGCAGCCGGTCAGCTATCTCGCAGTCGGCCCGGTACGCGACACCCGGACGAAGGATACGGGCTACGCCCCGGTCGGCCTGGCGGCCGTGCGGCGGGCCGCGCGCGCGGCCGGGGGGCGCCCGGTGGTGGCCATCGGTGGGATCACCCTGGAGACCGCGCCGGCGGTGGTCGCGGCCGGGGCGGCCTCGGTCGCGGTCATCTCCGACCTGCTCGCCGGCGGCGACCCGGCGGGGCGCGTGCGGGCCTATCTGGACGTGCTCGGCGACCCGGTCTGAGCCGCCGGGCGGACGGGGCTACCGGGCGGACTCTTTCGCATCCCTGCCGCGCAACCACGGTTTACGTTCGAAGTAGCTGTCCATCAGGGCCCGGGTCTGGCCCGACAGCGCCACCAGGGCGAGCAGATTCGGCAGGATCACGATGCCGAGCGCGATGTCTCCCAGGTCCCACGCGGCGGCGGGAGCGATCATCGCGCCCAGGAAGACCATCCCGACATAGACGAGCCGGTAGGGCAGGATGGCCCGCGACCCGAAGAGGTACGCGGCGCAGCGATCGCCGTAGTAGCTCCACGAGATGGCGGTGGAGACGGCGAAGAGCACCACGGAGAGCACCACGATGATCCCGCCCCAATCGCCGAGGGGACTGAGCCCGCGCTGGAAGCCGAGCTGGGTCAGCGGCGCGCCGCCCTCGGGGGCGTCGCCGTAGAGCACGGCGTGGACGGCGCCGTCGTCGGCGGTGGCGGCGCCGCCGCGCGTGTCGATGGTTCCCGTGAAGGGCGCCGTCTGCGCTTCGTCGACGAAGAACCGTTCCACCGGCACGTCGTGCCACGCGAAGGCCGCCTGGCCGGGCTCGATCTGCTGGCGGCCGTCGTCGACGCGGATCCGGGCCGGGGGTTCGACCTCCCGCAACGCTCCGTCGGGTCCCGTCACCACATAGGTCAGGTCGCCCCCGGCCAGCGTGAACTGCGAAGGCACGCGATCGTGGTGCACCCCGGTGATGACGATCACGAGGCAGGTCATGGTGACGATGACGATGGTGTCGATGAACGGCTCGACAAGACCCACCACCCCTTCCGACACCGGCTCGTCGGTCTTGGCGGCGGCGTGGGCGATGGGCGCCGACCCCTGTCCCGCCTCGTTCGAGAACAACCCGCGGTTGACGCCCCAGTTCAGGGTCACGAGGAGAACGCCGATGCCGGTGCCGGCGACCCCCGCGGTGGGGTTGAACGCCTCCCGCAGGATCAGCGCGAAGGTGGGGACGACGGCGCCGGCGTTCATCAGGATGATGAGGAGCGCGCCGAAGACGTAGACGCTCGCCATCAGGGGCGCGAGAATCGAGGTGACCCGTCCGATGCGCGTGATGCCGCCCAGGATCACCGCCGCCACCGCCGAGGCCGCCAGCAGCCCCGTCACGACGTTGGGGGTGCCGAAGTTCGACTCCAGTGTGTCGGCGAGGGTGTTCGCCTGCACCGCGTTGCCCGTGATGAACGCGGTGAAGCCGAGGGCGATGGCGAAGAACACCGCCATCCACCGCCAGCGCTCGCCCATGCCCCGCTCGATGTAGTACATCGGGCCGCCGGCCACCGTGCCCTCGTGCCGGCGGGCCTCCGCGTGCACGTCGCGGTAGCGCTGGGCCAGGGTCACCTCCGAGAACTTCGTGGCTGCGCCGAGCAGGGCCGTCATCCACATCCAGAACAGCGCCCCCGGGCCGCCGTAGTGGATGGCCCACGCCGCTCCCGCGATGTTGCCGATGCCCACCGTGGCGGACAGGGCGGTGGTCAGGGCCTGGAAATGCGACACGTCGCCGGGGTCGTCGGGGTCGTCGTAGCGACCCGCCGTCACCGCGAACCCGTGGGCGAGGCGCCGCAACTGGACGAACCCCAGTCGAACGGTCAGGAACCCGCCCACCCCGAGCAGCGCGATGACCTTGAGGGGCACGACCTGCTCGCCGACGGGGACGCCGAAGCTGTCGACGTAGAACTTGACGGTCCGGATGAGCTGCTCGAGGGTCTCCATGCCTGCGCTCCCATCCCGTCCCGCGGAACGGGACGGCCGATCGTCGGTGCGGGGCGACCTGCGGGCCGGACCTCGGCGCGCCCTTGCGGCCCGCGCACGGTCGGCCTGTCACCGGCCGCCTGCGTTCGGCCGGCGGCAGCAGGCGTTCAGCCCGCGCGACGGCGTCGATGACCTCCGGGTGGTGATGCCGGCCCGCATGGCCGGGTGGCGGCCGAAGTGCTGCGGCCTGTCAATGCCTGTTACCGGTCGGGGCGACAGTATAGTAGGGATCGATGGAGAGCACCGGGGCGGCGGCGAGACGGCTCGACGGCAAGGCGGTGGCGGTGGCGATACGCGAATCGCTGAAGCCGCGCATCGCGCACTTCCAGGCGGCGGCGGGTCGCCCCCCGGGGCTGGGCATCGTGCTCGCGGGCGACGACGGCGGGTCGGAGATCTACGTGCGCAACAAGGTCCGGGCCTGCGAGGGGCTCGGCATCCGGGCCGATCTCGAACGACTCTCGGCCGACGCCGCCCTCGACGAGGTGTTGGCGATCGTGGCGCGGTTCAACGCCGCCGCCGACATCGACGGGGTGCTGGTGCAGTCCCCGCTGCCGCCGGGCATGGGGGGCGACGCCGAGCAGCAGGTCTTCGACGCCATCGATCCCGCCCGGGACGTCGACGGCTTCAACCCCGTCAACGTCGGCCGGCTGGTGCAGAACCGGCCGGCGCTGGCCCCGGGCACGCCCTCAGGGGTCATCGAGCTGCTCGACCGTTCGGGCATCCCCATCGAGGGGCGCCGCGCCGTCGTCATCGGCCGCAGCGACATCGTCGGCAAGCCCATGGCCGCCTTGCTGCTGCACCGCCACGCGACGGTGACCGTGTGCCATTCCCGGACCCGCGACCTCCCGGCAGTGGCGTCGTCGGCGGACATCCTGGTGGCCGCCATCGGGCGTCCGGGGTTCGTCACCGCCGACTTCGTCAAGCCCGGGGCGACGGTGATCGACGTGGGGACCACCCGATTGACCGACCCTGAGCGGGTCGCGGCGTTGTTCGGGCCGGACTCGCCGCGGCTCGAAGTGCTGAAACGGCGCGGCGCCACCGTCGTCGGCGACGTACACCCCGACGTGGTCGGCGTCGCGGGAGCTGTCACGCCGGTGCCGGGCGGGGTGGGGCCGCTCACCATCGCGATGCTGCTGTCGAACACCGTCCGCGCGGCGGAAGCGCGACGCTGAAGTGGCCTCGAATCGCGGCCGGCCGCGCCGGCCGGCGCCGAGGTCGAGGGCGCGGGGGGCGTCTGCGGGCGAGGAGCAGCGAGGCGTGGGTCAGTCGGCGGGCTGCTCGGTCCGGGACGCGCCCGCGTCCGTGCGGACCGCCTGAAGCACCCGTGGCAGCGCCTCTACAGCGTACAACGGCAACGAGAGAATACGCGCGGTCACGTCCTGGGTGCCCGTGGCGGTACGAATGGCGTGGCGGACGGTCTGCAGGCTGGGCGGATTGGTGTCGAACCGCACCGCGATGGGCGGTCGTTTCTCGTGGGCGAACTGCAGGAGTGATTTCAACGCGCCGCTGCGTCCGGCCTTGACCTCGATCGGCACGAGCCAGTCCCGGTGCGAGACGACGTAGTCGATTTCCGCGTTGCCCCGCCGGGCGTGCCGCAGCCAGTAGTGGAGGTCCGGCGGGTGGTCGCCGCCGCTCAGCGCCGTCAGTTGCTGCCCCACGTACTGTTCGGCCACCCCGCCTTCGTTCACGAGCCGGGTATCGTCCAGCGTCTCGATGTCGGTCAGGTCCAGACCGCACAGGTGGTTCATCAGCCCCACGTCCATGAAGATCAGCTTGCTCGCCCGCTGGCCGGCGTCGGCGCCGAGCGGCAGCCCCGAACAGTGGGTGTGGGAGACGCGGTGGCAGACCCGCGCCTTGACCAGCAGGTCGATAGCCCGGCTCACTTCCGCCGCGCGCGCATCCGGGTCGAGACGGCGGTAGCTCACGGGCTGGCCCACGGATCGAGGCACGAGACGGAACAGCCGCTGGAGACGGGCGAGCGGCGTCCGCCGCGCGTACTTGGCGAAGTCGTCCTCATAGGTCGACGCGATGGACCGGTGGACGGCCGCCACCTCCAGCGGGGAACCCGATTCGCGGTACGCCAGTACCGCTTCGGGCAATCCGCCAACGACGAGATACTCGCGGAGCCGCCGGCCGAGTCGACGGTGGGCGGCCTCGGTCGGTGGCGCGTCCACGGCGAGGTCATCGAGAGGCCGGATCGCAGCCGGCTCGACCGCCGCCAGGAACTCGCGAAACGTCAGCGGCCCCAGATGCAGGTACTGAATGCGCCCGACCGGCATGGAGAATCCGTGGTCGGCGAGGGTGAACTCGAGCAGCGAGCCCGCCGCCACCACCGGCAGTTCCGGTCGGTCCTCGTACAGGTAGCGCAGAGCCGGCAGGGCATGGGGCGTCGCCTGCACCTCGTCCAGGAACAGGACCGCCTCGTCCAGTCGGGCGCCCCCGAGCGTCTCCAGCTCGCGCAGGATGCGGCCGGTGTCGAGGCTCTCGAACACGCGGTCGAGGTAGAGATGCCGCTCCAGGTTCACTTCGCAGAGCGCCATGCCGGCCGCCGCCGCGAACCGGCGAACCAGGGTCGTCTTCCCGACCTGCCGCGCCCCTCGCAGCACCAGCGGCTTGCGGCGGCGCGCCGTCAGCCAGCGTTGCAAGGTGTCTTCTACGATGCGCTTCATGACGATATAGACGTCTAAAATATCATTATAGGCGACAATTCAGGCGTATCTACATGCTGTCGTGGCGTACGGCTCCCCGACCCGATCTGCGCGATTCCGGGCCGGCGAGTGCCCGTTCCGCGCGACGTCGGCGGCGGGAGACCCCAATCGTCGGACGACCCGCCGCGTCTGGTTTCAGACTGGTCGTACAATCCGGTCTCGAGTCACGAGTTCACATCGAGGGGAGTCACGAGTTCACATCGAGGGGTTGACCTTGGACATTGGCGCCTACGTTGCACTCATGGGCCACCGGAACGTCGGGAGGGGCGGCCGGACAGGGCTGCTGAGCGTCCAGGAGACGGACGGAGGGGCGTCCTGTGAGCAATCATGACCTGCACTGGATCGCCAACTACATCTGGGGCATCGCCGACGACGTGCTGCGCGACCTCTACGTCCGCGGCAAGTACCGCGACGTGATTCTGCCGATGACCGTGCTGCGCCGGCTCGACGCCGTGCTGGAGGACACCAAGCGGGCGGTGCTCGACATGGCAGGCCGGCTCGACCAGCACGGCGTCGTCGAGCAGGACTCGGCCCTGCGGCAGGCGGCGGGGCAGGCGTTCTACAACACGTCGCCGTTCACCCTGCACGACCTGCGCGCCCGCGCCAGCCGCCAGCAGCTCGAGGCCGACTTCCGGGCCTACCTCGACGGCTTCTCGCGCAACGTGCAGGACATCCTCGACAACTTCGAGTTCCGCAACCAGATCCCGCGCCTGTCGAAGGCCGACGCCCTGGGCACCCTGATTGAGCGGCTCACCTCGCCGGACATCAACCTCAGCCCGCATCCAGTGATGAACGCCGACGGCTCCATCCGGCATCCCGGCCTCGACAACCACGCCGTGGGCTCGATCTTCGAGGAGCTGGTCCGCCGCTTCAACGAGGAGAACAATGAGGAGGCGGGCGAGCACTGGACGCCGCGCGACGCCGTGCGGCTGATGGCCTGGCTCGTCTTCCTCCCGGTCGCCGACGACATCAAGTCCGGCACCTACCTGCTCTACGATGGCGCCTGCGGCACCGGAGGCATGCTCACGGTCGCCGAGGAGACGCTGCAACAGCTCGCGGCCGAGCACGGGAAGGACGTCTCCACGCACCTGTACGGCCAGGAGATCAACGCCGAGACCTACGCCATCTGCAAGGCCGACCTGCTGCTGAAGGGCGAGGGCGAGGCGGCCGACAACATCGTCGGCGGCCCCGAGCACTCCACCCTCGCCAACGACGCCTTCCCGGCTCGCGAGTTCGACTTCATGCTCTCGAACCCGCCGTACGGCAAGAGCTGGAAGACCGACCTCGAGCGCATGGGCGGCAAGCAGGCGATGCGCGACCCCCGCTTCGTCATCGACCACGCCGGCGACCCCGAGTACTCGCTGGTCACGCGCTCGAGCGATGGCCAGATGCTCTTCCTCGCCAACAAGCTCTCGAAGATGAAACAGGGCACGCCGCTCGGCAGCCGCATTGCCGAGGTGCACAACGGCAGCTCGCTCTTCACCGGCGACGCCGGGCAGGGCGAGAGCAACATCCGCCGCTGGATCATCGAGAACGACTGGCTGGAGGCCATCGTCGCCCTCCCCCTCAACCTGTTCTACAACACCGGCATCGCCACTTACGTCTGGGTGCTCACCAACCGCAAACCCGAGCACCGCCGCGGCCAGGTGCAGCTCATCGACGCCACCGGGTGGTACCGGCCGTTGCGCAAGAACCTGGGCAAGAAGAACTGCGAGCTCGGCGAGGACGACATCACCCGCATCTGCGAGACCTTCTTGGACTTCGATGAGAGCGAGCAGTCGAAGATCTTCGACAACGCCGCCTTCGGCTACTCGAAGGTGACCGTCGAGCGGCCGCTGCGCATCGAGGGAGCCGACCCGGAGCGCGTACACAAGGCGGCCGAGATCAAGGAGCTGAAGAAGAACGGCGCGCGCAGCGAGGATGCGCCGCCGATCATCCGCAAGGTCCACAAGCGGGGCACCGAGCCCGACCCGTTGCGCGGCCGGTTCGCGGCGACCGTCAACGGCCGGCCGGCCTTGGTGGAGTACGAGCCGGACCCCGACCTGCGCGACACCGAGCAGATCCCGCTCACCGAGGCGGGCGGCATCGAGGCGTTCCTCCGTCGCGAGGTGCTGCCCTACGCCGCCGACGCCTGGTACCGGCCCGACAGTGTCAAGGTCGGCTACGAGATCAGCTTCACGCGCTACTTCTACAAGCCGAAGCCGATGCGGACCCTGGCCGAGATCCGAGCCGACATCCTCGCCCTGGAGCAGGAGACCGAGGGGATGCTGGGCGACATCCTCGCCGTCCGCGAGCGTCCGCCGGTCGAGCGCCTGCGCGTATACGCCGATACGTCGGTGATAGGCGGTTGCGAGGACCCCGAGTTCCGCGACCCGTCCCGCCGCTTGGTGGACCGCTTCGTCCGCGGCGATCTGATCCTCGTACTGTCGCCGCTCACGGTGGAGGAGCTCGCCGCGGCTCCGCCGTCGGTCCGCCGTGTCCTGGACACCGTGCCGCTCAACCACATCGAACGACTCCAGCGGAGCGTTGAAGCTCGGACGCTGGCCGCCGCCTATGTCGAGCGCGGCGCGCTGCCCGCACGGAGCGCAGTCGACGCCGAACACATTGCCATGGCCACCGTCGCCCAGGCCGACGTCCTGGTGAGCTGGAACTTCCGCCACATCGTCAGCTTGCGTCGCATGCGGGCGTACAATCGCATCAACCGGGCCCTGAAGCATCGGGCCATCGATATCCGCACGCCGAGGGAGATGAGCGATGACGGCTGAGCGCGACGAGAAGCGGTTCGATTGCGTGAAGTTCATGCGGGAACAGCGAGATCGACTCAGCGACAAGATGGCGACCATGAGCTCGGCGGAGTTCAGCGACTGGCTGGACAGCCGGCGCTACGACGACCCCGTCCTGCAGCGCCTCGCCAACCTGCCCCCTGGCCCCCGTTCGTCGCGCCACGAGGAAGGGACGAGCCCCGCGGACCACCGCGAGAGTCCGCCGGAGCAAGCAGGGTCCCCGACCGAGATCACCTTCGAGGTGCGGTCGGGCGGGCGCGACGGTCCGTACACCGCCCGGGCCCCCGGGTTCGGCCTCAGCGCCGCTGGCGGCTCCATCGAGGAGATCCGTCGGAACGTTCGGAAGGCGGTCGAACATCACTTCGACGACCTCGCGCGACGACCCCGCGCGATCCGTCTGCGTGTCGTCGGGGAAGAGGTGCTGCAGCTTTGACGGAAACCGTCGAGCAGTCTGCACGCGGCGGCAACCGAACCGATGCATTCGCTGGCCAAGATCCTCTACCGGGGGCCGAGATCAAGGCGCTGAAGGAGGCCGGCAAGTGCGGTGACGAGGCGCCGCCCGTCGTCCGCAAGGTCCACAAGCGGGGCACGGCCGCCGACCCGCTGCGCGGCCGGTTCGCGACCATCATCGACGGCCGGTCCGTCGTGGTGGAGTACGAGCCGGACCGCGACCTGCGCGACACCGAGCAGATTCCGCTCACCGAGAAGGGGGGCATCGAGGCGTTCCTCCGCCGCGAGGTTCTGCCCTATGCCGCCGATGCGTCGCACCGGCCCGACAGCGTGAAGGTCGGCCGAAGCCGATGCGGACCTTGGCCGAGATCCGCGCTGATATCTTGGCCCTGGAGCAGGAGACTGACGGCCTGCTGGCGGAGATTCTGGGCCACGGCGAACCGGCGCGACGCGATGAAGACGACACCACGGGGATCGGACAATGACTGACAAACCAAACGCGGAGTCGCGGGCGCGGCCTTCGGAGATCATCTTCGAGGTCACCGAGGCGATCGAGGGGGGTTACGACGCCCGTGCGCTCGGCTACAGCATCTACACGCAGGGAGATGACTGGGACGATCTGAAGGAGATGGCGAGAGACGCGGTTCGCTGCCACTTCGATGACGGCGATGCGCCGTGCGTGATCCGGCTGCATCTCGTGCGCGAGGAGGCCATCGCGGTATGAAGCTGCCGCGCGATCTTTCGGGCACCGAGGTGGCTCGGCGGCTCGCCCGTCACTACGGCTACCGAGTGACTCGCAGCCGAGGCAGCCACATGACCGTGACGCGGATTATGAACGACAAGACCCATCAGGTCACCGTGCCCGCGATGTGCGCGTCGGCACGCTCGACGCGATCATCACCGATGTGGCGGCGTTCCTTGGCCTGACCAAGGGCGAGGTGCGCGACACGCTCTTCGGATAACCCATGCTTGGCGACTTGAGGCCCTACTCGAAGACGAAGGACTCCGGCGTGGAGTGGCTGGGGAAGGTGCCGGCGCATTGGGAGGTCGTGCAGCTCGGCCGGATGGGTCGGCTCTTCAAAGGCGGCGGTGGCACGAAGGCGGACGATCGCGAGGACGGCGTGCCGTGCGTCCGCTACGGGGACCTGTACACGCATCACCGCTTCTTCATCACCGACAGCAGAGCGCGCGTTGCGCCCGAGACGGCCGCCACATACACACCGCTCCGCTACGGCGACGTCCTGTTCGCCGGGTCGGGCGAGACCATCGACGAGATCGGCAAGTCCGCCGTCAACCTGATGCGCGACCCCGCCTGTTGTGGCGGTGACGTGATCGTCTTCCGGCCGTCCATCGATGTCGATACCAGGTTCCTGGGCTACGCCGCGGACTGTCCGCAGGTGGCGTGGCAGAAGGCACGCATGGGGCGCGGCATCACGGTGATGCACATCTATGGGAGCGAACTCAAGTACCTGTTCGTCGCTCTGCCGCCGCTCCCCGAGCAGACCGCCATCGTCCGCTTCCTCGACCACGCCGACCGGCGCATCCGGCGCTACATCCGCGCCAAGGAGAAGCTGATCGCGCTGCTGGAGGAGCAGAAGCAGGCTTTCATCGACGAGGCCGTTACCGGGCGGATCGACGTGCGGACCGGCCGGCCGTACCCGGCCTACAAGGATTCAGGGGTGAAGTGGTTGGGGAGAGTGCCAGAACAGTGGGAGGTCAGGCCGCTCGGTCGCATCGGTCGGTTCTTCAAGGGAGGCGGCGGAACCAAGGAGGACGAGAGAGAGGACGGCATTCCTTGTGTCCGCTACGGCGACCTGTACACACAACACGAGTTCACCATCGCCGCGGCCCGGGCGTGCGTTACCTCGGAGCTGGCGGCAACGGTTTACACGCCAATTCGGTACGGAGACGTTTGTTTCGCAGGGTCGGGGGAAACCATCGATGAAATTGGCAAGTCTGCAGTCAACTTGATTCGTGGCCCGGCTGTATGTGGCGGCGACGTGATCATTTTCCGACCCTCCAATGAAGCAGATGCTCGGTTCCTCGGTTACGCAACGGATTGTTCCGCGTCTGCGCGCCAGAAGGCGACGATCGGCCGCGGTTTCACGATCGTTCACATCTATTCCAGTGACCTCAAGCACGTCACGGTTGCGATTCCCAGCCTTTCCGAACAAGCTGCCCTACCAGCCCGTGGAAAAAGTCGGCAAATTCGGGCCGATCGGGTCGATCTGAGTGGTTGTAGTGTCGTAGACTTCACAGCATGGCGATGGGCAAGAGGCCGGCGGCTCGACCGGCGCCACCGATGTGGGTGACGGCAGAGGACCTTCCCAAGAGTGCGGGGCATCCCTTCTTCGAGCGGCTGAATCGGATTCTGGAGAAATCCAGGTTCGACGCTTTCGTGGAGGGGTTGTGTGCGGTCTTCTACGCGGAGCGAATGGGTCGTCCGAGTCTGCGACCCGGGCGGTATTTCCGGCTTCTGTTCATCGGGTATTTCGAGGGTCTGTCATCGGAGCGCGCGATTGCGTGGCGGGTCGCGGATTCGCTGAGCCTGCGGGCTTTCCTGGATCTGGACGTGACGGAGGCGACGCCGAACCACTCGACGCTGTCACGGACTCGGCGTCTGATCGACGTGGAGACGCACGCGGCGGTGTTCACGTGGGTGCTGGAGCGGTTGTCGGAAGCGGGTCTGGTGAAGGGGAAGACGATCGGGGTGGACGCGACGACGCTGGAAGCGAACGCGGCGATGCGGAGCATCGAGCGTCGGGATACGGGGGACTCGTACGACGCGTTCGTGCGGGGGCTGGCGGAGGCATCTGGCATTGCGACGCCGACGCGGGCGGAGTTGGCGCGTTTCGACCGTTCGCGGAAGGGCCGGAAGACGTCGAATGAAGAGTGGACGTCTCCGCAGGACCCGGACGCGAAGATCGCGAAGATGAAGGACGGTCGGACGCATCTGGCCCACAAGGCGGAGCACGGTGTCGACCTGGAGACGGGAGCGCTCCTGTCGGTGACGGTTCAGGACGCGTCGGAGGGTGATACGGCGACGCTGCCGGAGACGCTGACGAAGGCGGCGGAGCAGGTGGAGGCGGTTCAGCCTGACGGTGAGGGCGTCGAAGAGGTGGTGGCCGACAAGGGGTATCACAGCGACGCGACGCTGGTGGCGCTCGACGACCTTGGTGTACGCAGCTACATCGCGGAGCCGGCGCGTGGTCGGCGCGTCTGGCAGGACAAGAAGACGGGTGAGACGCCGCCGGAGAAGCGTGCTGCGCAGTCGGCGCTGTATGGGAATCGTCGGCGTATTCGCGGGGACCGGGGCCGTCGTCTCCAACGCTGCCGGGGGGAACTGGTGGAGCGGCCTTTCGCTCACCAGTATGAGACCGGGGGTCTGCGTCGGGTGTGGGTGCGCGGCCATGAGAATGTCCGCAAGCGGGTGCTGGTCCAGGCGGCGGGCTGCAACCTGGGTCTGTTGCTGCGCCGCCTGACGGGCGTCGGTACGCCCCGGAGCCTGCAGGGGCGGGCTCTTTCGGCGATTCTCGGGCTGATCGAACGCCTCATGGGCCTCTGGGGGCGTCTGAACGGCCTCTGGAGGGCCAAATGGGCTCCGGTCGCCCCCTGGGGCTCAGCCGCTCGTCCCCAAGCTGCTTGAACAGGCCCGCTCAGCGAACCGACTTCGTCCACGGGCTGATAGCCGGTTTCATTGAGGATGGGACTCGGAACATGAGCGCGGCTATTGCCGGCAGTCGGGGCCAGATCAAACGGGTACGCGAGTACCGCACGCGCCTGATCGCGGACGTCGTCGCCGGCAAGCTCGATGTTCGCGAGGAGGCAGCTGGTCTTCCCGATGTCGATGCGCTGGCCGCCGAAGACGAGGCGGAGGACGCGGCCGCGGGCGGCGCCGTAACCGATGAAGAGCGACTCGAGGCAGGGCGCGAGGGGGCCGTCGCGTGACGCGGGGAGGCGCGGGCGCGAGCGGGCGGCGCGCGTTGAGGACGCTGCAACCTGCGGTGTTGCGCTGGGCGCGCGAACGCGCCGGGCTCAAGCCCGAGACGCTGGCCGCCGGGATGAAAGTGAAGCCGGAGCGGGTCCACCACTGGGAACGGTCCGGCGAGATCAGCGTCTCCCAGGCGGGACCGGTTGGCGCGGCGTACCCATACGCCCCTCGGCTTCCTCTACCTTCGCGAACCCCCGGACGACGATCTGCCGATACCGGATTTCCGCGCGCCGCACGATCTGAGCCACTTCGACGCCACGGCGGACATCTGGCGGGATGAGCATTTCCGGGGTTGGTCGAACCGTTGTCCGCGGTGTCGCGGTGGTCGTGGCCCCACGAGTTCGCCGCGATCCTGAGCGAAGCCGCCTGACGGCCACCGAGCGAGGAGCGGCAGGTCGAAGGAGAACGTCATGAGTGTGGAATCGGAACTGGTCGATCGCATCACCGTGCGCCAGGACGTGTTCGGTGGCAAGCCTGTCATCCGTGACATGCGCATCGCGGTGGAGCACGTCCTCGGGATGTTGGGGGCGGGCGATACGGCGGATACCATCCTGCGGGAATACCCGGACCTCGAACCGGATGATATACAGGCGTGCCTGCTGTTTGCGCATCGCTCGATGGCTGGCGAGCAGGTGTACGACCGGCTTCCGGTTCGAGAGGCTTCGTGAGATTTCTTCTCGATGCGTGCGCCGCATCGCGGAGCTTGCGCGAGTTCTTGATGAACCTGGGCCATGATGTCCGGTCCGCGCGAGGTGAGCACGCGCGGGCGTCGGACGAGGCGCTGCTCGCGTTGGCGTACGATGAGCACCGGGTGCTGGTCACAGAGGACAAGGATTTCGGCGAGCTCGTCTTCCTGCGGCGGCTGTCGCACCCGTGCATCGTTCGGCTGGTGGCATTGACGGTCTCGGAGCAGGTGGCGGCGATGCAGGACTTAATCGAGCGGCATGGCGATGCGTTGCGCGCAGGCGCCATTGTCGTCGTGACCAGGAGGCGCGTGCGAATACGAGGGACGGCTGGATTCGGGGAGGGAGACCGTGGCTGAGGCGACAGACACCACCGAGCGCGGCCTCGAACGCCTCATCTGCACCGCGCTGACCGGCCATCCCTGTGACCCGCCGCAAGAGGGGCGGGTGCGCGAGCCGCGGTCCGGCTACGGCGGAGTGGGCTGGAACGCGGGGAATCCGCGGGACTACGACCGTGAATATTGCGTCGATCGGATCCAGCTTGCCGCCTTCCTGCAGGAGACCCAGCCGCAGACCGCCGACGCGCTCGCGCTGGATGAGGACGGTCCAACCCGACGGAAGTTCCTGGCGCGCCTCCAGGGCGAGATCGCGAAGCGCGGCACCATCGACGTGCTGCGCCACGGCGTCCGGCATGGCCCGCACGAGCTGGAGCTCTTCTACGGCGCCCCGTCGGCCGGGAACCCGCGGGCGCACGAGTGCTTCGAGCAGAACCGCTTCACGGTCGTCCGCCAGTTTCGTTACAGCCGCGACGAGACGCAGCGGGCGCTCGACATCGCCCTGTTCATCAACGGCCTGCCCGTGTTCACCTTCGAGCTGAAGAACAACCTCACGAAGCAGACGACGGCCGACGCGGTCGAGCAGTACCGGCGGGACCGCAACCCGCGGGAGAAGCTGTTCGAGCTCGGCCGCTGCGTCGCCCACTTCGCGGTGGACGAGAGCGAGGTGCGCTTCTGCACGCAGCTTCGGGGCAAGGCGTCGTGGTTCCTGCCGTTCGACCGGGGCTGGAACGACGGCGCCGGCAACCCGCCCCACCCTGCCGGCATCAGGACCAGCTATCTGTGGCGGGAGGTGCTGGCCCGCGAGAGCCTGACCGACATCCTGGAGAACTACGCCCAGGTGGTGGAGGCGAAGGACGAGAAGACCGGCTGGAAGCAGCGCACGCAGGTCTGGCCCCGCTACCACCAGCTCGACGTGGTGCGGCGGCTGCTGGCCGACGCCGCAGCGCACGGGGCGGGCCGGCGCTACCTGATCCAGCACTCGGCGGGCAGCGGCAAGAGCAACTCCATCGCCTGGCTGGCCCACCAGTTGATCGGCCTGCGCCGGGACGACGCGCCGGTCTTCGACTCGATCATCGTGGTCACCGACCGCCTCGTCCTCGACCGGCAGATCGGCGACACCATCCGGCAGTACGCCCAGGTCGGCGCCACGGTGGGGCGCGCGCAGCGGTCCGGCGACCTGCGGCGGTTCATCGAGGCGGGGAAGAAGATCATCATCTCGACCGTCCAGAAGTTCCCCTTCATCCTCGACGAGATCGGCAACGAGCAGCGCACGCGGCAGTTCGCCATCGTCATCGACGAGGCGCATTCCAGCCAGGGCGGGCGCACGTCGGCCTCCATCTCGGCCGCGCTGGGGACGGCCGGCGAGGAGGGCGAGGACGAGACCTTCGAGGATCGCATCAACCGCGTGATGGAATCACGCAAGCTGCTGCCCAACGCCAGCTACTTCGCGTTCACCGCGACGCCGAAGAACCGGACGCTGGAGATCTTCGGCGCGCCCGATCCGCAGCCCGACGGCGCGGTCCGACACCGCGCCTTCCACCGCTACACCATGAAGCAGGCCATCGAGGAGGGCTTCATCCTGGACGTGCTGGCGCACTATACGCCGGTGGCCAGCTTCTATCGGCTCGCCAAGACGGTGGAGGACGACCCGGAGTTCGACGTCAGGAAGGCGCAGAAGAAGCTGCGGCGCTTCGTCGAGGGCCACGACCACGCTATCCGCCTCAAGGCCGAGATCATGGTCGACCACTTCCACGCCCAGGTCCTCGCCAGGAACAAGATCGGCGGTCAGGCGCGGGCGATGGTCGTGACGAATGGCATCGAGCGCGCCATCCAGTACTTCCACGCCATCCGCGACTACCTCCAGGAACGCAAGAGCCCCTGCCGCCCCATCGTCGCCTTCTCCGGCGAGCACGAGTTCGGCGGCCGGAAGGTGACCGAGACGTCACTGAACGGCTTCCCGTCCGGGCAGATCGCCGAGAAGGTCCGGGAGGACCCGTACCGCTTCCTCGTCTGCGCCGACAAGTTCCAGACCGGCTACGACGAGCCGCTGCTGCACACGATGTACGTCGACAAGACGCTGTCCGGCATCAAGGCGGTACAGACGCTCTCGCGCCTCAACCGGGCGCACCCGCAGAAGCACGACGCGTTCGTGCTCGACTTCCTCAACGACGCCGACACCGTCCGGGACGCCTTCGCCGACTTCTACCGCGCGACAATCCTGGCCGGCGAGACCGACCCCGACAAGCTCCACGACCTGCAGGCCGATCTCGACGCCGCACAGGTCTACTCACCGGAGCAGGTGGATGACCTCGTCGAACGCTACCTCGACGGGGCCGAGCGCGACGAACTCGATCCGATCCTCGACGCCTGCGTCGCCGTCTATGTGCAGGACCTCGACGAGGACGCGCAGGTGGCCTTCAAGGGCAGGGCCAAGGCGTTCGTGCGGACCTACGGCTTCCTGTCGTGCGTCCTGCCGTACGCGAATGCGGCGTGGGAGAAGCGCTCCATCTTCCTGAACTTCCTGATCCCGAAGCTGCCGGCTCCCGCGGAGGAGGATCTGTCGAAGGGCATCCTCGACGCCATCGACATGGACAGCTACCGGGTGGAGAAGCGCGCGGCGCAGCAGCTCCTGCTGCCCGACGAGGATGCGGAGGTCGATCCGGTGCCGGCCAGCGGCGGTGGCCACCGGCCGGAGCCGGAACTCGACCGCCTGTCGAACATACTCAGGACGTTCAACGATCTGTTCGGCGACATTCCCTGGAACGATGCCGATCGAGTGCGACAACTCATCACGGATACCATCCCGTCGCGCGTCGCCGACGATGCCGCATTCCAGAATGCAAGGCGCAACTCGGATGACGAGAACACCCAAATCGAGCATGACAAGGCGCTGCGTCGCGTGGTGAACAACGTCATGAACGACGACGCCGAGTTGTTCAAGCGGTTCATGGACGACGAGGGCTTCAGGCGGTGGATGACCGACGCAGTCTTCGAGCTGGCCTGCGCGAGGACGGAGGATACTGCGGGTGTCGGCCGGACGGTCGTTGGGCGGTGAGCGCGGGGAGACGTCTGAGGCGGGTCGCCGAGGGCGGCGCGGGAGGTGACGACATGGTCAGGGCACGGCTGCAGCAGGCAGCGGGCGCGGCGGCGCTCGCGGGGATGATGGTCGCGGCGGGGGTGGCGGCCCTGGCCCCGGCGCAGACGCCGGCCGGCGAGTGGCGGGCGTTCGGGGCGGACCCCGGCAACACCAAGTACTCGCCGCTCGACCAGATCACGCCGGAGAACTTCACCGAGCTGGAGATCGCCTGGCGGTGGCGCTCGATCTCGGGCGAGGTCGCGGCCGAACGCGAGGCCATCCGCCCCGGTCCGTTCAAGACCGCTCCGCTGATGGTGGGGGGGCTGGTCTACGTCAGCACCGCCCTCGGGCAGGTCGCGGCCCTCGATGCGGGCACCGGCGAGCTCGTGTGGTCGTACGACCCCCGCACCTACGACCGCCTCGAGCGGCCTGCCAACATGGGCTGGCAGCACCGGGGGGTGTCGTACTGGGAGGACGACGCGAGCGGCGACGCCCGCATCTTCATCGCCACCCACGACCTGCTGCTGGTGGCCATGAACGCCCGCACAGGCCGCCTGTACGCCGACTTCGGGGCCGACGGCGCGGTCGACCTCAGCGGCAGCCTCGGGCGTCCCGTCGACCGGTCGCGCTTCACCCATTCGCAGCCGCTGGCGGTGGTCGGCGACACCGTCATCGTGGGCAGCATCGTGCAGGACACGTCGCTGACGCGGCGCGAGGCGGACCCCGGCCACGTCCGCGCCTTCGACGCCCGCACCGGCGAGATGAAGTGGATCTTCCACACCATTCCCCAGGGCGGGGAGTTCGGGTCCGATACGTGGCACGACGAGTCGTGGCGCTACAGCGGCCACACCAACGTGTGGGGCACGATGGCTGTCGACGAGGAACTGGGCTACGTGTACCTGCCGACGGGGACGCCGACCAACGACTGGTACGGCGGCATGCGCCCCGGCGACAACCTGTTCGCCGAGAGCATCGTCGCCGTCGACGTCGAGACCGGTCAGCGCGTGTGGCACTTCCAGGCGGTGCACCACGGGCTCTGGGACTACGACTTCCCGACCGCCGGCAACCTCGTCGACCTCCGCGCCGACGGTCGGGACATCAAGGCGATAGCTCAGCCAAGCAAGCAGGCTTTCGTCTACGTCTTCGACCGCGTGACCGGGGAGCCGGTGTGGCCCATCGAGGAGCGGCCGGTGCCGGCCGGGAGCGTGCCGGGGGAGTGGTACTCGCCGACGCAGCCGTTCCCGACGCGGCCCGCCGCGTTCGATCTGCAGGGCATCACCGTCGACGACCTCATCGACTTCACCCCCGCCCTGCGGGCGGAGGCCCTCCGCCTCGTCGAGCGGGCCCAGCTCGGGCCCATCTTCACCCCGCCGCCGGTGCGCGGTGAGGGGCGGCCGATCATCCAGTCGCCGGGTCCGGGCGGGGGCGTCAACTGGCCGGGCGCGGCGGTCGACCCCGAGACGGGGCGTCTGTTCGTGCCGTCGCAGACCCGTCTGCGGGCGGTGGAGCTGGTCGAGTATCCGCCCCCCGCCACCGTCGGCTACTTCACGGATCCCTGGGCGCAGCCGGTGCCGGGACCGCAGGGACTGCCCCTCGTCAAGCCGCCCTACAAGCGGGTCACCGCCATCGACCTGAACACCGGCGACCACGTCTGGATGGCCCCGCACGGCGACGGCCCGCGCAACCATCCCGCCCTGCGCCATCTCGGGCTGCCGCCGCTCGGCGGCCACAACGGCATGCACGGCGGCGGCCCCCTGGTGACGAAGACCCTGCTCGTCGTCAACTCCGGCGGGCGCCACGTTGAGGACATGGTGGAGGCGGCGCGGGCCGTCACCGCCTACGACAAGGACACCGGCGCCTATCTGGGGTCGGTGGCGCTGCCCGCCATTCCCTACGGCAACCCCGTCACCTACCTGCACGAGGGGAGGCAGTACATCGCGGTGGCCGTGGGCACGTCGAGCGCGGAGGACGGGGCCGAGCTCATCGCCCTGGCCCTGCCCTGAGCGGGACGAAGACGGCGATCGTGCCGGTGTCTGCGGTGAACCACATCGCTCGTTCGTCGTCGCGCCTGCGGGCGCGGGCCGCGTCGGCGGCGAACGACGCCGGTCGCTCGCCGTGTGACCACGGGCGGGGCAGGGCGACCGGCCGGCTTCCTCGGGGTCCCGTGCCTCGTCGTGCACTACTGGTGCTGAGGCGCGGCACCGGGTGACGTCGCTCTCGTCGTCCGGGCGGAACCTGATCGATGTCGACGACAGTTCGTCCTGAGCTGCCCGGCTGTGGACGGACTCGCCCGGACGCACGTGGTGGATGCCGACGGGCAAGTATCATGGGCGGACTTCTCGACGAGTGGAGGCCACCATGCCGACCCGGCAACCGACGCCAGTGACGCCGACGAGGCGCCTCTCACCGGGGCTGTTCGTCGGCATCCTCGCCGTCGCCCTCGCCCCCTCCGCGTCGAGCGCCCAACCGCCGGCGCCGTCCGCGACGTGGTTCGAGGGCGCCCGGCTCATCGACGGCGGGGGCGGCCCCCCCGTCGAACGCTCCGCGTTCCTCGTCGAGGGCGGGGTCTTCGCCTGGGTGGGTCGGGCGGGGGAGCGGGAGCCTCCCGCAGGGGTGGCCCGCGTGGACCTGACGGGCAGGACGGTCATCCCGGCCCTCATCGACGCGCACCAGCACATCGGGCTGACGAACGTGAAGGACGGGTCGCACAGCCCCGACAACTACACGCGCGCCAACCTCGTCGAGCACCTCCAGCGGTCGGCCTACCACGGGGTCGCGGCCACGATGAGCCTCGGGCTCGAGTTCGACGAACCGCTCGCGTTCGCGTTGCGGGAGGCGGTCCTTCCCGACGCGGCGCGCTTCCTGACCTCGGGCCGCGGCATCGCCGCCACGCCGACGGCCGGGCCCCAGCAGCCGTACCGTCTGGGCATCCCCCGCGGGGCGAGCACCGAGACGGAAGGCCGCGCCGTCGTCGAGGCGCTGCACGGACACGGGGTGGACCTGGTCAAGATCTGGGTCGACGACCGGGGCGGCGCCGTCCCCAAGCTCGAGCCGGCCGTGTACGAGGCCATCATCGACGAGGCGCACGCCCGCGGCATGCGGGTGACGTCGCATCTCGGCGCCACGAGCGGGCTCGCCGACGCCAAGGCGCTGCTGCGGGCGGGCGTCGACGGCTTCGCGCACACCGTGCGCGACCGC
This sequence comes from Vicinamibacterales bacterium, assembly GCA_965199675.1. Classification (GTDB taxonomy): domain Bacteria; phylum Acidobacteriota; class Vicinamibacteria; order Vicinamibacterales; family UBA8438; genus JAJEEA01. The sequence goes on from CBDATI010000059.1 coordinate 145,515, forward strand.
GACATCGACGACGAGTACATGGCGCTGGTGCGCGAGCGCCCCGATGTCTGGACCGTGCCCAACCTGCCCGGCTCGCCGGTCACGCACGACGACCTGCCGTGGCTGAGCGAGACCCTGCCGGCGTTCGAGATCGAGCGCCTGCGTGGCGAGGCCGACCGCCTCGCGGCCGAGGGGCCCGGCGAGTTCTTCGAGCTGCAGTGCCGGAACCTCGCGAGGAACCGCGAGGCGGAGATGATCATCGGCATGGGCACCGACTCGGGCGTCAGCGTCGCCTGGACCACGCACACCGAGCTGCGCGACATGGCGCGCTGCGGCCTCACCGCAATGGAGGTCATTGTCGCCGCGACGCGCGTCAACGCGGAGATTCTCGGGCTCGACGACCTCGGCACGGTGGCCCCCGGCAAGGAGGCCTCGTTCGTGGTGCTCGATGCGAACCCGCTCGACGACATCACGAACACGCGCCGCATCCACAGCGTCCACCTGCGCGGCCGGGCCGTGGACCGCGACGCGCTGCGGGCCACGTTCATGGACGGCGTCCGGTAGGTCGGCGCCTTTCGCCGCCGCGTGCCCCGACGCGCTGCGCCGGCTCGGCCTTCCGCCCGCCCGGCGCGGGCGCTCGCCGCCTCGTATTCGCCGGAGACCGGTGTCACTGCCGGTACGGCCCGGGCCGGCGGCCCAGGCGACGCCCGGTCGCCTCGCATCGCCGCGGCCTGGTGGCGGGAGCCGGCGCCGTCCCTCGAGCGCTGGTCACTGGCATCGCCCGCCACGGCTTCGCGGTCGCTCTCCCGGGCCGCCCGAAAGACGAAGGCCCGCGTCGGCTCGTCCGGCGCCCTCAGAGGGGCGGGCCGCGCCACCGGTCGCGGCGGACGAGCTCGCCGCTGCCTGCCGCGCCCAGGACCTCGCCGTTGCGGTACACGACCTCCCCGCGCCGCATCGTCAGGGTCGGCCAGCCCGTGACCACCCGTCCCGCGTGCACCGAGTAGCCGCTGTTCGACAGCATGTCCTCGTTGCGAATGGTCCGCGTCTCGTCGGGGTCCCAGAGCACGAGGTCTGCGTCGGACCCGACCGCGATTGCCCCCTTGCGGGGGTAGAGCCCGAACAGCCTGGCGGGATTGGCGGACGTGACCTCGACGAAGCGCTGCAGGCTGATGCGCCCGTCCCGCACGCCCTCGGAGTAGAGCATCGGCAGCATCACCTGGAGGTTGCTCATCCCCGCACGGTGCTGCACGACGCTCTGCGCGGGGTCGAGCTTCTGCTCGCGCGTGTAGGCGACGTGGTCGGTGGCCACGACTTGCACGCTCCCGCGGGCGATGCCGTCCCAGAGGGCGTCGACGTCGCGCTGCTCCCGCAGCGGCGGCTGGCCGATGTACAGGCCCGGGGTGGGGCCGTCGAACCGTTCGCGCGTCAGGTGGAGATAGATGGGGCGCGTCTCGACATACACCGGCAGGCCGCGCGCCTGCGCCCGCTCGGCGACCCGCAACGCACCCTCGGAGGACAGGTGGACGATGTAGAGCGCGGCTCCCGTCGCCTCGGCCATCGACACGGCGCGCTGCGTGGCCGCGACCTCCGCCTCCACCGGCCGGGCGTCGGCGAAGTGCTCGAGACCGCCCCGTCCCTCGGCGAGCATCCGCTCCGACGTGATCTGCACGAGCGCCGCGTCCTCGCAGTGCAGCATCATGAGCACGCCGGTGTCGCGGGCGGCGTGCATCGTCGAGACGAAGCCGGGGGCGTTGGCGTCGAACGTGGGCCGCACCATGAACACCTTGATGGTGGTCTGCCCGGTGTCGGCGAGGGCCGCGAGGGTCTCGGGGGTGGCGGTCGCGGGGTCGGAGACAATGGGGTGGAAGATGAAGTCGGCGATGGCCTGCTCGTCCACGTCCGCGGCGGCCTCGGCAACCGCCGCGGCCGGCGTGCCCGCGCCCACCGCGCCGAAGTTGGAGATGGTCGTGATGCCGCCCGCGAGGGCCGCGGCCGAGCCCGACGTGTAGTCGTCCAGCCGGTCGCGGCCGAGGTGCACGTGCGGGTCGACGCCTCCCGGCAGCACCAGTCGGCCCCTCGCGTCGATTTCGCGGGTCCCGGGGCCGCGGGCCGCGAGTCCGGTGCCGATCTCGGCGATCGTCGAGCCGACGACCCGGATGTCGGCCGCACGCAGCCCGCCGGCGGTGAAGACCTCGCCGCCGCGGACGATGGTCTCGGGCTCCGGTTGCCCGTTGGCCGGGAGAGCCGCCAGTGCCGTCAGCCCGATGGCCGCCAGCGGAACGAGGCTTCGCAGCGCCTTCATGGTCACACCTCCGGTCTGCTTTCCGCGTGCGCCGGCGGAAAGGCCCCATTATCGCACCCCGACGTGGAGCGGCGACCGAGTTCTCGCGCCGAGTTCCCGGAGGCGGTGCGGGCAAGGGGGGCGCGGGCGCACGACGAGAAAGGGACGCGACGCCGGCCGGGGGCGCGAGGCGGCGGCTCCGAGGCATCCGGTGGTGCCGAAGCTCCGGTTTGCGCGCGTTCGGATGGGTCGCTGCCGGGAAACGTCCCCCAATCGAACGTCCTGACGCACCAGGAGCCAACCGTCTCACACAGCGGAGCCGAACTGCCGGTCGCCCGTGGCGGCGGGCGATGGCGCCACCGGGGTGACGATGTTGCTCGCGGTGCCCCAGTCGTCGTTGGAGCCGCCGCAGGGGCCCGCCTTCTGCGGATCGCCTCGCTGGTTCTCGACGATCCAGGGGGCCGGTTCGACCAGCTTGAAGTGGGCCTCGGTCACGGCCGGCGCCAGCAGCGCGACCGCCCCGACGATCAGAAGAAACCGGACAACTTGCCGCATGTCGCTCCCCGCGGGCGGTTCAACGCGCATTGTCCGCCCGTCCGTCGAGGGCTCGGGCCAGGGCTCGCGCCGGGTCGAGTTCGATGGGCGTGCCCGTTCCACCCGTGACAGCCATGTGAGAATGGGCCCGGCCCGCGGCGTTGGGCAAAACGTCGAGACGCACCGGCGCCGGGTCCACGCAGGACCGTCGCCGGCCGACCGGAGGCCGGGTCATTGGAGGTGAGAGCGGTGACGACGAATGCAGGCAGCGGGCTGGTGGCGGTGTTCGAGACATCGAAGGGGCAGATACGCATCGAGCTCTTCGCGGAAGACGCTCCCCTGACGGTGGCCAACTTCGTGAACCTCGCACAGCGCGGTTTCTACAACGGACTCAAGTTCCATCGGGTCATCGCCAACTTCATGATCCAGGGCGGCGATCCCACCGGCACCGGCCGCGGCGGGCCCGGCTACGAGTTCGGCGACGAGTTCAGTCCCCATCGGCGGCACGACACGGCGGGAGTCCTCTCTATGGCCAACGCCGGTCCCGGCACCAACGGCAGCCAGTTCTTCATCACCCACGGTCCCACGCCGCACCTCGACGGCAAGCACTCGGTGTTCGGTCGCGTCGTCTCGGGCCAGGATGTCGTCGACGCCATCGCCCAGAACGACGTCATGACCACCGTGGCCATCGAAGGCGATGCGACCGGCCTGCTCGCGGCGCAGCAGAAGCAGGTGGCCGGCTGGAACCGGATCCTCGATCGGCGGTGAGGGAATACCGGGAGGCGTGCGGGCGCAGGTTCCCGTGGGATTCGCGGCGGGGACCGTCCATGCCCCGGCGGAGCGGGATCAGTGCCTTTCCGTCGGTCTCCTGCCTCCACCTTCGACCCCTGCCGGGGTTGACGGGTTGACGGCTGCGGACAACGGAGCGATGATGCGCCATCGACGACACGGCGTGGGGACGGGACAAGAAGGAGGCAGGTCCGTGGCCATCCATCGATTCGCGGCGGCGGTCGGAGCGACGATCGTTCTTGCAGCGGGCGCTGTTCCCCCGGGCGCGCTCGCCCAGCCGGCGGCCGGCGACGCGCCTCCCCGCACCGCGTGGGGCGCCCCGGACCTGAACGGCGTGTGGGACTTCCGCACCCTGACCCCGTTCGAGCGGCCCGAGTCGCTGGCCGGTCAGGCGGTGTTCACGCCCGAAGAAGCGGCGCAGTTCGAGGCCGATCGGCTCGCCGCGTTCGCGGTGCGCGACGACCAGGAGCCGGCGGACGTGGTCGGCAACTACAACCAGTTCTGGTTCGACCCTGGCAACAAGGTCAGCGAGACCCGGCAGACGTCGCTGGTGACCGACCCGCCCGACGGCCGCGTGCCGCCGCTGTCGGCCGAGGCGACGGCTCGCCAGGAGGCGCAACGAGCGGCGCGGGCCGGCGTCAACCGTCATTCGCCGACCCCCGGGGGCTGGGTCGACGACCTCGGACCCGGCATGTTCGCGGTCCGCTGCCTCCTCGGCTTCAACTCCGGCCCGCCGATGACGCCGGGCGGCTACAACCAGAACCTCCAGGTGTTCCAGACCCAGGATCACGTGGTCCTGCTCAACGAGATGGTGCACAGCTCGCGCGTGATTCCGCTCGACGGGCGGCCCCGCCTCGACGATGGCCTGCGTCAGTGGATGGGCGACTCGCGGGGACGCTGGGAGGGCGACACCCTCGTGGTGGAGACCACCAACTTCCTGCGCGAGACGAGCTTCCGGGGCGGCGTGACCACCGCCGATCTGCACCTCGTCGAGCGGTTCACCCGGGTGTCCGAGGGGACGCTGATGTACCAGGTGACGGTAAGCGATCCCAATGCCTGGGACCGGCCCTGGAGCTACCAGATCCCCATGGTGAAGAACGACCAGCCGCTGTTCGAGTACGCCTGCCACGAGGGCAACTACGGGCTGTACAACATCCTCGCCGGCGCCGTGGCGCAGGAGAGCGAGGTGGAGGCGGCGGAGGCCGGGCGCTAGTGTCCTGTCCGGTAAATGAGGACGTAACCACCTTCACGCATTATCGTATACGGAATGGCTCGGCCGGTCTCTGTCCTCGAAATCACCGACCCCGAAGAGTTGGAGCGGCGCGTGCAGGCACCTACGACCCCCATGCGAGACCACTTGCGGGCGCAGATCATCCTGCGACGGGTCGCCGGGTTGTCGCCAAGTGGCGGCGGAGCTCGGCGAGCACGAGCTTGTGTCAACAAGCTTCCGGGTCGCAACGGTTTGACCGGGAGGGACTTGCGGGCTGCGGGAGCCGGGTCGGGGGCGGCGACCGCTCGATCACGCCGGAGAAGGTCGTCATCCTCCGGGCAACCCAGCCGCCGGCGCCTCGGACGCGATGCGAGCGTGCGCACCATGGCCGCCGCAGTGGGGATGTCGCCGAGACAGCGTCCACCGGATCTGGCGCGCCAACGACATCAAGCCGCATGTGGTGAAGACCTTCAAAGTGTCCAACGACCCGAAGTTCGCGGAGAAATTCCGTGATCGGCTTGTATCTGGATCCGCCCGAGCGGGCGCTCGTGCTCTGTTGCGACGAGAAGAGCCAGTGTCAGGCCTTGGAACGCACCCAACCGGGCCTGCCCCTGCGGCGCGGGGCGACCCGGACGCGGACCCATGACTACCGGCGCCACGGGACGGTCACGCTGTTCGCTGCCCTGAACTACCTGGACGGCAAGCTCATCGCGCGGACCGAGGCGCGCACACGCATGTGGAAGCCAAGCAAATCGACCGGGAGACCCCGCCGGAGTGGATCTTCATCTCATCGACAAGTACGTACCCACAAGGACCACCGCGTGCGGGCCTGGCTGGCGAAGCACCCGGGCACCTGCACTTCACGCCGACCAGCGCGTCGTGGCTCAACCTGGTCGAGCGCTTCGCGGACCTGACCCAGGACGTGATCCGAGAGGGCAGGCCGTTCAACAGCCGTCAAGACCCTGGTGGCGGACATCGAGGACTACCTCGCTGAACGGAATCTGGCCCGCAGGAAGGCCAAAGGCGAGGCCATTCTTCGTAAAATCCAGCATGCTCGCTCGGTCGGCCGCACAGAGGATCCGTAGCCCTATTTGACAGACAGGACACTAGGGTTCTGCGCCGCAGAACCGCGCGCCACAGGACAGGAATCGACATGCTGACGAGACGCTCTATTCTGCTCGCGCCCCTCGCCGCGCCATTCGCCCGGCTCGCCCACGCGCAGTCGGCCGAGCCCGGCAAGATGCTCCTCGCCATGCACCAGAACACCTCGCGCGCCGCCGGCTACCGCGGCTCGCTGGAGGGCTGGGCGAGGGCGGGCATTCGCTACGTCGAGCTCAACGACCGGCTGCTGGTCGACTTTCTCGCCAACGACACGCTGCCGGCGGCGCGGCGGGTGCTGACCGACAACGGGTTGACCCCGGTCTCGGCTGCGGTGGCCCTGCCGGACCTGTGGATTCCGGGACCGGCCCGGGAGGCTTCGCTCGACACCTGGCGGCGGCGCTGCGAGCAGTTCGCCAGCCTGGGGCTGCAGCGCATCTACTCGCCGTCGGTGACCAACCGGCCGGTCACCGCCGCCGACTTCGACGCAACCCCGGCCGCCATCCACGAGGTTGCGGAGATCACCGCCGGGTTCGACCTCACGACGATGATCGAGTTCACGCGCACGTCGACCCACCTGTCGACGCTCACGTCGTCGTTGGCGATGATCCGGGCCGCGGGCCATCCCGCCGTCCGGCCGATGATCGACTTCTTCCACTTCTGGTCGGGCATGAGCAAGTTCGAAGACCTCGACCTCCTCGAGCCGGGCGAGCTGGCCCACACCCACTTCCAGGATCTCCTCGACGGACCGCGCGAGCTCATCGACAACGACTCGCGGATCATTCCCGGCGACGGCATCGCCCCGGTGGTGCGTATCCTGCAGAAGCTGGCCGAGAAGGCGTTCACCGGCGCGCTCTCGGTCGAGCTGTTCCGGGCCGAGCTGGTGCAGGGAGACCCGTTCGCGGTGGCCACCGAGATCCGGGGGAAGTGCGAGGCGGTCATGGAGCAGGCCGGGGTGCTGTAGCGTCTTGGCCGTGGAACGGCGGACTCCTGGAGTTGCGTGGGCGCCAGGGGAGCCGTAGGCGACGATTGGCGGGCTGCGCATGCGTCGGAGGAATCGCATGAAATGGATCGGGGCGACCGTCGCCGTCTTCCTCGCATCGGGCGTCGGGGCGCCGGCCGTCGCGCAGACCGAGCGGGTCGTCAGCATCGACACCCTCAACGTCCGGGATGTGCTGTACCACCTCGGGGGCGGGGGCGGGAACGGCCTCGCCCTCATCGACGAGATCAACGGCGGCGTCGTCCTCATCGACACGAAGCCGCCGGGCTGGGGCGAGGCGGTCCGCGAGGTCGTGGAGCAGGTGACCGACCTGCCGGTGACCACGTCAACACCCACGCGCACGAGGCCGGGAGCAATGCGGAGTTCCCCGACGCGGTCACCATCGTCGCGCACGAGAACGCGCGGGCCGCGATGCTGCGACACGGCCTGTACGCGGAGGGTGGCGCGGGGCTGCCCACGACGACCTTCACAGACCGGTTCTCGCTGCTCGACGACCTCGATCGCATCGACCTGTACCACTTCGGTCCCGCCCACACCGACGGGGACGCGGTGGTGGTCTTTCCGGCGAAGGGAGTCGCCTATCTCGGCGGCCTGTTTCCCGACAAGGCGGTCCCGGTCATCGACCTCGAGCGCGGCGGCAGCGGCCTGGCCTTTCCGGATACCCTCGATCGGGTCGTCGCATCGATCGACGGCGTCGCGCGCGTCATCACCGGGCATGGCCCGTTCCCCTCGACCTACGCGGGCCGGGGGCGCCGCGAGCGTGGGGCGGCGCGGGCGTGGAGCGGGTTCTTGACGTGGGATGACCTGGCCGAGTACGCCGCGTTCATGCGCGACCTCGTGACCGCGGTGGAGCGGGAGTTCACGGCGGGACGGAGCGCCGCGGAGGCGGCGACGCTGGCGCTGCCCGACCGCTACGCGGAGTACGACCTGACGGGACTGCCGGCCGCCGTCGACGCGCTCTACGCCGAGCTCGCCGCTCGTTGACCCCGGCGGCCCCCGCAGCGCCAATCGGACCATCGTCACTGAACCACTGACGGGAGACCTGTACGAATGACCAGCGCGAGACTGACCGCGGCCATCGCCTGCGCGGCCTGCCTGGCGGCCGGTGCGGCGGAGGTGGCGGCCGACGACTGGCCCGAGTTCCGCGGTGCGGGGCGCCGCGGGGTGTGGACCGAGACCGGCATCCTCCGGGCGTTCCCCGAGGGCGGGCTGAAGGCGCGCTGGCGCACGCCCGTCGCGGCCGGCTACTCGGGGCCGGCCGTGGCCGACGGCCGCGTGTTCATCACCGACTGGGAGCCGCGCCAGGGCATGCGCGGCGTCGAGCGGGCGCTGGCCCTCGACGAGGCGACGGGGGAGATTCTCTGGGCGCAGTCGTGGGAGGCGGACTATGCCGGCATCCAGTGGGAGATCGGGCCGGGGGCGACGCCGACCGTCGACGGTGACCGGGTCTACGTCCTCGGGCGCACCGGCATGCTGTCGGCGCTGACCGTCGACACCGGCGAGATCCTCTGGCGCAAGCACTACGGCGAGGACTACGGCGTCGACCGCATGCAGTGGGGCTTCGACTGGGGCTTCGCGAGCGCCCCGCTGGTCGACGGCGAGCGGCTCATCTGTCTCGTCGGCGCCTCGCCCGACGCGCGGGTCGTCGCCTTCGACAAGATGACCGGCGAGGAGATCTGGCGCGCCCTGCCGAGCGAGGCCGACCTGGGGGTGGCCCAGCCCATCATCATCGAGGCGGGCGGGGCGCGGCAGCTCATCGTCTGGAACCCCGAGGAGGTCGCCTCGCTCGACCCCGTGACCGGCGAGACGTACTGGCGGCAGCCGTACGTCGTCGGCGGGGCCATGACCGTGGCGGTGCCGGTGCAGGTGGGGGCCCGGCTCTTCTTCACCACGTTCTACGACGGTCCGATGATGCTCGCCCTCAACCAGGACCGCCCGGGGGCGGCCATCGCCTGGAAGGGGAGCAGCAACAGCGAGATCCGCACCGAGGGCCTGCACGCGGTCCTCGCCACCCCGATCATCGACGGCGGCTACATCTACGGCATCTGCAGCTACGGCCAGCTCCGGTGCCTGGACGCCGAGACCGGCGAGCGCATCTGGGAGACCCAGGAGGCCACCGTCGAGCGCCGCCGCTGGGTCTCGGGGTTCATGGTCAAGAACCGCGACCGGGTGTTTCTCAACAACGACCGCGGCGAGCTGATCATCGCCCGGCTGAGCCCCGCCGGTTACGAGGAGATCAGCCGCACGCGACTGATTGCGCCGACCTCCCTCCCCGGCAACCGTCGGGAGCTGCGCAACGTCAACTGGGTGCACCCCGCCTACGCCAACCGGCACGTCCTCACCCGAAACGACGAGGAGATCGTCAGCTTTTCGCTCGATGCGGCCGACTACTGACCCTGGCTCCGGCGCAGCCTGGCGCGGACGGCGGCGCTTCCGCATCGCTGGGCCGAATCGCAGCCGACCGCCCGCGGGAGCCGGGCGGCTCGGTGGCGAGGGGCCGGTTCCCGATTCGACCAGTACCGCGTCGGCGCCCGGCGAACCGACCGTGACAACCGCGGGCGCGGTGTGCGGGCGTCTTGCGCCCGGCCGCCGATGTGGGCGATCATGCGCATGCAGGCAGATGAACGAGGAGGGTGACATGAACCATCGATATCGTGCCGGAGCGGGTCGGGCGATCGCGGTCGTACTCGCACTCGGGATGCTGGCTCCGGCCATCGCCGTCGGTCAGGAGGCCGGCGATGCGGTGCCGCGGACCGCGTGGGGCGCCCCCGATCTGCAGGGCGTCTGGGACTTCCGCTCCATCACGCCGATGGAGCGACCGGACGATCTGGGCGATCGCGCCTTTCTCAGCGAGGAGGAGGCCGCGAACCTGGAACGGGAGACCGTGAACCGCAACGAGGAGCTCCTGAACCGCCCTGCGCGGCGGACGGAGGTCACCGGGAGCGTGGATCGCGGTGAAGAGGGCGCCCCTGGTTTCTACAACAACCTGTGGCTCGACCGCGGGACCACCACGGTCGGCACGCGACGCACGTCGCTCGTGGTCGACCCGCCGAGCGGGAAGATCCCGCCGCTGGTTCCCGAGGCGGCCGAGCGGCAGGCGGCGCTGCGCGCGGCCCGGGCAGGCGTCGACAACCACTCGCCGACGCCGGGCGGCTGGGTGGAGGACCTCGGGGCGAACGGGCTCCAGCTCCGCTGCATCACCGGCTTCAACGCCGGCCCCCCGATGACGCCGGGCGGCTACAACAACAACGTGCAGATCTTCCAGACCCCGGACCATGTGGTGCTGCTCAACGAGATGAACCACAACGCGCGCGTCGTCCCCCTGGATGGACGTCCGGCCATCGATCTCCCGCAATGGACGGGCGATTCGCGCGGCCGCTGGGAGGGCGACACCCTGGTCGTCGAAACGGCCAACTTCCTGCGCGAGACGAGCTTCCGGTCCGGGGTGACCGATGCGAACCTGCGTCTCACCGAGCGCTTCACGCGCGACTCGGCGGAGGTCCTGCTGTACGAGGCGACCATCGACGATCCCACCGTCTGGTCGAGGCCGTGGACCTACGAGGTGCCCATGGTGTGGAACGAGCAGCCGATGTACGAGTACGCCTGCCACGAGGGCAACTACGGCCTGTACAACATCCTCGCCGGCGCGCGGGTGGAGGAAGCCGCCGCGGCCGCGGCGGCGAAGTAGTCGGTGGGTCGGGCGGGGCGCCCGGCGACCGGCGCAGATCGGGGCGGTACCACGGGCCGACCGGCGCGCCGGCCGACCCGGTCGCCAGTCGGAACAGAAGCGCGACCCGCGGTGCGGGTGGTGCCGGGTATGGATGCCGTTTCCACAACGAGGTGACAAGGACCATGACCATTCGAACACTCGCCGTGCTCGCGGGCAGCGCCGCGCTCGCGCTGTCGCTCTCCGCGCCGGCCGCCGGCCAGTCCGAGAGCGAGACCGCGGCGCTTCGCACGCCCCACGGGCACCCCGACATCAGCGGCGTCTGGGACTTCCGGACCGTGACCCCGCTCGAGCGGCCGGAGGAGTTTGCGGACCAGGCGTTCCTCTCCGAGGAGGAGGTCGCCGCCTATGCGGCGGAGCGCGTGCAGGCGAGCAACGCCGACCGTGACCGGGAGGCCCGGAAGCTCGAGACGACGGATCGCGGACAGGTGAACGGCACCCGGGAGAGCCGTGACCTCGCCCTCGCCTACAACGACTTCTGGTGGGACCGCGGCGACTCCGTCGTCGAGACTCGCCGGACCTCGCTGGTCGTCGATCCGCCCAACGGCCGGGTGCCGGCGTTGACGGAGGCTGCTCAGGTCCGCGCGGCCGACCGCCTGCGCGTCAACCAGCGGCCGTCGTGGGGGCCCGAGGATCGGCCTCTCGGCGAGCGGTGCATCACCGGCTTCAACTCGGGGCCGCCGATGTTGCCCGCCGCCTACAACATGAACGTGCAGATCTTCCAGAACGCCGATTACGTCGTCATCCTCAACGAGATGGTGCACAACGCCCGCATCGTCCCCCTCGACGGGAGCGACCACGGTGCGGTGCCGATGTGGACCGGCGTCTCCCGCGGCCACTGGGATGGGGACACCCTGGTCGTCGAGACGAAGAACTTCCTGCGCGAGACCAGCTTCCGCAACTCGAGCGAGAACCTCCATCTCGTCGAGCGGTTCCGCCGCATGAGCGATGACGTGCTGCTCTACGGGTTCACGGTGACCGACCCCACGACGTGGACGCAGCCGTGGTCGGTCGAACTCCCGATGCGCTCGAGCGACCTCCCGCTGTTCGAGTACGCCTGCCACGAGGGCAACTACGGGATGGATGGCACGCTGACGGGGGCCCGGGCGGTCGAGAAAGCGACAGGCGAATAGCGTCCTCCGTGCCCGAGCAGGCGCCCCGCGCACGCTCGGCAGGCCGTCGCGGAGGCGTCGGCGACCGGCGTCGGCGCCTCGCGACGGTGGACGATTCGGAGCATCGACACGATGACCAGGAAGGTCGACTGGTACTACCACCGATCCGGTTGAACGAGCTGCAGCAAAGCCTCCAGGTTCCTGGAGGCCAACGGGATCGACGTTGAGGAACGGGTGTCGGCGAGCCGCAAGCTGGGCCGTTCGGACGCTCGCGATCTGGCCGAGGCGGCCTCGCGCATCATCGTCGCCAAGGGCCGGAGGGTCGCGGAGTTCGAGCCTCACGGCGCGCCCGACGACGCGGTGATCGACGCCATGGTCGGCACCACCGGCAACCTGCGCGCCCCGCTCCTGCGCGTCGGCAAGACCCTGCTCGTCGGCTTCGACGCCGACAGCTACGCCGGCGTGCTCGGCTGAGGGCCGGACGCGCTGCGACGCAGCCGGTCCGGCCGAATGGGCCGAGCGCATCGTCGACCGGTATGAGGCCCGCCGGGGCCTCGATGAGGGCAGCCGATGTGCGACCAGCCTCTCCCGAGGAGCCCGTGATGGACTTCCGCGCGGCTGCTACGCTTTGCCGCGGGGTCCTGCCGGCCGTCGTTCTCGGTGCTTCCCTCGCCGGCTGCCGAGCCGATGGGGGGCCGGAGACCGTCGGCCCGGACGACCCGACGCCCGAGGTCGCTTCTTCCCCGGGCGATCCAGCCGAGGCCGGCGTTCGATCCCCCGCCGCCCACGATCCGGCCGCGCCCGCACCCATGACCGGTGCGCCGCGACGGCAGGAAGAAGCGGAGACCGATGCGATTCCCGACCGGGCGGCCCCTGCGCCCGAGTCGTCCGACGGCATCGTCTACCACGTCGTGAAGGGCGCCCGGTTCTTCGACATCCTCGTCGCCCGCATCGGCAACCGCGAGCACGTTGTCCTGGGCGAGATGGACGACCTGTGTCTCGATCTGCCTGACCAGCGCGACTTCGACGGCGACGGCCACCGCGACGCCCTCGTCTTCCAGAGCCCGCGCTGCCGGGGCGACGAAGCCCCCGGCCTGCTCTTCTTCGTGTCCGGCGACACCCGGTTCCACCGGTCCAACCCGTTTCCGGGGCATCGGCCGCGCATCGAGCCGTGGAGCGGAGGCTGGAGCGTTCTGACCGGCGGGACCCGTTACGTGTTCAGAGCCGGCCGCGCGGTTCGGGTCGACGGCGTCGATCTCGAGGGTCTCCGCGGGCCGGCGTCGGGTCAGGTGTCTGCGCCGTAGAGCGGCGCGGACGCCGGCAGGGGGTTGGGCGCCAGGCGGAACACAAGGTGGCGGTTGGTCCGCCGTTGACACCGACCGTCGCGTCGGGCATTGATCCTCTGACGTGCCGAGTTGGGGACGCAGGATGCGCGTCGGCCGGCTCCGTCACCCGCCATGACTCCGCCCGCCGCCTCGACGTCTGCTCCAGGCCCCGGTCTCTCGGTCGAGGCGGCGGCAGCACCGGGATGGCGCTTCCTGGTCGGCTGGACCGCCGCCTGGCTCGGGGTCGGGGTCGTGTTCGCGGCCGGCATCTCTTTCGGGGCCGGCGTCGATCTCGGCCCCGTCCTGCGGCTGAGCGTGCTGTTCGCGGAGGTGGTCGGGTTCAGCGCGTACGTCTCGGCCCGGCTGGTTTCTCCGCTGCTGGCGCGGCTGCCCGGGGCCTTGCGCCTGGCTCTCGATGCGCTGATCGTCGTGTCGGGCACGATCTTCGGCTCGATCCTGGTCATCCTCACCGACCCCTTCTACGTGGCGGCGCAGCCCCGCGCCGCGCTGCTCCTCGTCGCGTTCAACGCGGTGCTCGCGGCAGGGGTCGCGGTGGCCCTGGGCGCCTACGACCGGATGCGCCGTCAGATCGAGGCGTCGTACCGTGTGCTCCGGGAACGGGACGCGCTCGAGCGCGAGCTCACGGTGGCGCGCGATGTGCAGCGCGAGCTGCTGCCGCGCGAGGCCCCCGACGCCGCGGGACTGGAGCTGGCCGGGGTCTGCCGGCCCGCCATCGCGGTCGGCGGCGACCTCTACGACTACCTCCAGGACGGCGAGGGCCGGCTGGGTCTGGCCATCGCCGACGTGTCCGGCAAGGGCGTGCCCGCCGCCCTCCTCATGGCCAACCTGCAGGCCTCGATGCGCAGCCGTTTCCCGATCGCGGAGAGCCCGGGATCGCTGGCGGCGGGCCTGAACGAGGCGTTGTGCAGGTCGTCGTCCGCCGCGCGCTACGCTACCGCGTTCCTCGCCACCTTCGACCCCGAGACGCGCCGCCTGTCGTACAGCAACGCCGGACACCTGCCCGCCATCCTGGTCCGCGGGAAGAACACCGCGCGTTGCGAGGACGGCGGCATGCCCATCGGGCTGTTCGAGGGCGCGGCCTACGAGACCGGCGTCCTGACGCTCGTCCCCGGCGATCTCCTGGCCCTGTTCACCGACGGGGTCACCGAGGCGCCGGCGCCCGACGGCGAGGAGTTCGGGGCCGAGCGGCTCGCCGAGCTGCTGCGGACCGCGCGCGCGCGCCCCCTCGACGCCGCCATCGACACCGTGCTCGACGCCCTGCGGCAGTGGAGCGGCCCCGTCGAACCGCACGACGACGTCACCCTCGTCCTCGCGAGGGTGCGGTGACCGGGTCTGGGACCGCCGGCCGCCTCGGCCGCCACGCGGGACTGTGGATTGCGGCCAGCAGCCTCGCCGGCCTCGCCGTCGGCCTGGGCATGAGCCTGTTCCAGGGCGACGGCGTCGAGCGCCCGACCCTCGTCATCTCCGTGCTCTTCGCCAATGTGGTCGGCCTGACCGCGATGGTCTGCGCGGTCTGGTTGTTCCCCCGGCTGCGCGGGCGCTCGGGCCTCCTCGGGTTCCCCCTGTTCGTCCTCGCGCTGCTGTCCGGCGCGGTCCTCGGCAGCCTTGCCGTCCTCGGCGCCTATCCGTTGTTCGTCGTCCGCGAACCTCGCCTCGCAGTCGCCGTGGTCGTCCTCAACAGCGTCCTCGCGCTCGTGGTCGGGGGCATCGTGCTCGGCTACGAAGAGATGCGGTTGAGGCTGCAGGACGCGCTGCGCGAGATGCGGGAGGTGCGGCTGCGGGAGGCGCGGCTGCGCGAGGAGGCGGCGCGGGCCGAGCTGGCCGCGCTCCAGGCCCGGATCAACCCGCACTTCTTCTTCAATACCCTCAACACCATCGGCGCCCTGCTCGAGGAGAACGCGCGTACGGCCGAGGAACTGCTGGAGACGTTCGCGAACCTGTTCCGCTACGTGTTCGACGCGGCGGACGCGGCGCCGGTCCCCCTGCGCGACGAGATCGCCTTCACCGAGGGCTACCTGCAGATCGAGCATGCGCGTTTCGGCGGCCGGCTGCACGTGACCTGGGACGTCGAGCCGGCGTCCCTCGCGATGCGGGTGCCCGGTCTGATCCTCCAGCCCCTGGTCGAGAATGCGGTGGGGCACGGGCTTGCGCCGCGAGCCCGGGGGGGCCGCATCGACGTCTCGACCGCTCTCGATGGCGCGGTCCTTCGGGTCGAGGTGGTCGACGACGGGGTCGGGTTGGCGGGTGACGGCGAGAGCCTGATCCGGGACGGTCACGGGCTGGGCAACATCGCCCGTCGGCTTCAGACCCTGTACGGAGGACACGCGGCCCTCGCGCTGTCCGCCGGACCGAACGGCGCGGGCGCCCACGTGCGGCTCACCCTGCCCGTCGCCCCGGTTTTTCGCGGACCGGCGGAGAGCGCGTCATGAGCTACCGATGCGTCGTCATCGATGACGAGGAGCCGGCCCGTGATCGCGTGAAGCGGCTGCTCCAGGTCCATCGCGACTTCGAGCTCGCAGGCGAGGCGGCCGGCGCCGAGGCGGCGGTGCGGCTGATCGACGAGACCCGGCCGGACCTGTGCCTTCTCGACGTGCGGATGCCGGAGGGCACCGGCTTCGACGTGCTGCAGCGGGTGAGCCACGTTCCGCACGTCATCTTCGTCACCGCCTACGACCGGTACGCGGTGCCGGCGTTCGAGGCGCGGTCGATCGACTACCTCCTGAAGCCGGTCGGCCGGAGGCGGTTCGGCCAGGCCCTCGACCGCGCCCGCGAGCGTATCGACGACGCGGGCGCGGCTCAACGCATCCGCGACGAGCTCGACGCCCTGCGGCGGGCGGTCGGCGGGGGAGCCGCGGCGGCGGTCCGGTTGGACCGCGTCAGTGTCCGGCGCGGCTCGGGCGTCCTGTTGCTCGACCCCGACCAGATCGTCTGGTTCGAGGCGGAGGACACACTGGTCTTCGCGAGGACCGCGGCCGGGCGGTTTCTCGTGGACGATACGTTGTCCGAGCTCGAACGTCGCTTCGAGGGCCGGTTCTTTCGGGCCCACCGCGCCTGTCTCGTCAATCTCCGGCGCATCGCCGAGATCCGTCCGGCCGACGCGGGCGGTTGGACGCTCCTGTGTCCCGGCGCGGGCCAGGTGACGCTGTCGCGCCGGCAGGCCCGGCGGCTGCGGGAGATCTGTCCGTGGTGAGGCCGGCGGCTACCAGGACATCACAGAGACGCTGACCGGGGACCCGGCGGCTGCGGGAGATCTGTCCGTGGTGAGGCCCGGTTGTCCGCCGCGGGGCAGGGCCGCGGCGCACCGGCGGCGCCGGGATGCCGCGGGTCCGCGCGACGGCCGCGGCAGCCTGCGGTGAGGTCGGCGGCTGCGGGAGATCTGTCCGCGGTGAGGCCCGGTTGTCCGCCGCGGGGCAGGGCCGCGGCGGACCGGTGGCGCCGGGACTGCCGCGGGTCCGCGCGACGGCCGCGGCAGCCTGCGGTGAGGTCGGCGGCTGCGGGAGATCTGTCCGTGGTGAGGCCCGGTTGTCCGCCGCGGGGCAGGGCCGCGGCGCACCGGCGGCGCCGGGAATGCCGCGGGTCCGCGCGACGGCCGCGGCAGCCTGCGGTGAGGTCGGCGGCTTCGGGAGATCTGTCCGTGGTGAGGCCCGGTTGTCCGCCGTGGGGCAGGGCTGCGGCGCACCGGTGGCGCCGGGACTGCCGCGGGTCTGCGCGACGGCCGCGGCAGCCTGCGGTGAGGTCGGCCATCGGCGGTCTTCGACCGCTGGCGCGCGCCGGGCGACCGTCCATCGCAATCCGGTTGCGTCTCGGGGGCGGGGACGACACCATCCACACAGGAGGGACGACAGATGGTTCACAAGGCGTTGGCGCTCATCCTGACCGCGGCGTTCGCAGCCGCACCGACGCCCGGCGAGGCGCAGGAGATCGAGGGGGGGCCGGAGGTGACCATCCCCGGCGGCGCGGTCCGAGAGAGCGACCTCTACGTGCTGGGCGACGCCGTCCGCGTCCATGGGCGACTGGCCGGAGACCTGATGGCGGGCGGGCAGCGGGTGCTCGTGGACGGGCAGGTCGACGGGGACGTGTTCGCCGCCGGCAGGACCGTCGACCTGCTGGGCCCCATCGGTGATTCGACCCGGATAGCCGGGGATCAACTCACGGTGAACACCACGATCGACGGCGATCTGATCGCGGGGGGGAACCGGCTGGCGCTGCGCGAGAGCGCCGTCGTTCGGGGAGGACTCGCCGCCGCCGTCAGCGCGCTCGAGATCGAGGGGACGGTGGAGGAGGACCTCCGCGTGGCGGCGGGGGAGATCGTGCTCCGCGGCGTCGTGCTCGGTGATGCGACCGTCATCGCCGACCGCCTCGACATCGCCCCCGGCGCGCGCATCGACGGCGACCTCGACTACCGAACGCGAACCCCCCTCGGCCCGGAGGCCGCGGCCCGCGTCGCAGGGACCGTCCGCTACGAGGAACCCAGCGACGAGGACGAATCGGACGGCGGGCTGCCCGGTCTCTTCTTCTGGATCTGGCAGACGGGGGCGGCGCTGCTCGCCGGCCTGCTGGCCGTGGCGCTGTCCCGCCGCGTCGTGGGGGAGCTGGTGTCGGCAATCGCGGGGGAGGCCACCCTCGGCGCGCTGCTCGGTTTCGGCGCGTTCCTGATTGTCCCGGTGGGGGCTGTGGTGGTGATGGTGACCGTGATCGGACTGCCGGTCGGCATCATCGCCATGCTCCTCTTCGGCGTGGCGTTGTACGTGGCCAAGCTCCCGATTGCGGTCTGGGCCGGCGGGCGAGTGCTCGCCCGCGCCGGCCGACCCGACGCCTCGCCGTACGGAGCGATGGCCGTCGGCATCCCCGTGCTCTATCTGCTGTTCGCGATTCCCTGGCTAGGCGGGCTCTTCTGGCTCGTCGCGACGTGGCTGGGCCTTGGCGCCATGGTGCTCTCGGGCCGGCAGCACCTGTCGGCGACCGGCTGACAGTCGGAGCGGTGGAGCCGGGAGGCCGCGCCGCTCTGCGGCGCAGACTGGTGTTGCGTCGCGGCTGACTTTCGGGTCTGCGTGTCCGACGATTGACTCACCGGTGTGACAGGGATGACCGCTTCGACCGCCGCCTGGCCGAGCGTCGTGCTCTTGCCTGCCTTCGGGACGCCGGCGAATTCGACCACCACTGGCGTTCTGGCCGCGCTGAACCGCTTCGCCGCTGCTTCGGCGCGTTGCTGCAGTGTTGTCATCGCGACGCTCGAATCGTTCGACGGAAATTGGCCTACCAGCCCGTGGAAAAAGTCGGCAAATTCGGGCCGATCGGGTCGATCTGAGTGGTTGTAGTGTCGTAGACTTCACAGCATGGCGATGGGCAAGAGGCCGGCGGCTCGACCGGCGCCACCGATGTGGGTGACGGCAGAGGACCTTCCCAAGAGTGCGGGGCATCCCTTCTTCGAGCGGCTGAATCGGATTCTGGAGAAATCCAGGTTCGACGCTTTCGTGGAGGGGTTGTGTGCGGTCTTCTACGCGGAGCGAATGGGTCGTCCGAGTCTGCGACCCGGGCGGTATTTCCGGCTTCTGTTCATCGGGTATTTCGAGGGTCTGTCATCGGAGCGCGCGATTGCGTGGCGGGTCGCGGATTCGCTGAGCCTGCGGGCTTTCCTGGATCTGGACGTGACGGAGGCGACGCCGAACCACTCGACGCTGTCACGGACTCGGCGTCTGATCGACGTGGAGACGCACGCGGCGGTGTTCACGTGGGTGCTGGAGCGGTTGTCGGAAGCGGGTCTGGTGAAGGGGAAGACGATCGGGGTGGACGCGACGACGCTGGAAGCGAACGCGGCGATGCGGAGCATCGAGCGTCGGGATACGGGGGACTCGTACGACGCGTTCGTGCGGGGGCTGGCGGAGGCATCTGGCATTGCGACGCCGACGCGGGCGGAGTTGGCGCGTTTCGACCGTTCGCGGAAGGGCCGGAAGACGTCGAATGAAGAGTGGACGTCTCCGCAGGACCCGGACGCGAAGATCGCGAAGATGAAGGACGGTCGGACGCATCTGGCCCACAAGGCGGAGCACGGTGTCGACCTGGAGACGGGAGCGCTCCTGTCGGTGACGGTTCAGGACGCGTCGGAGGGTGATACGGCGACGCTGCCGGAGACGCTGACGAAGGCGGCGGAGCAGGTGGAGGCGGTTCAGCCTGACGGTGAGGGCGTCGAAGAGGTGGTGGCCGACAAGGGGTATCACAGCGACGCGACGCTGGTGGCGCTCGACGACCTTGGTGTACGCAGCTACATCGCGGAGCCGGCGCGTGGTCGGCGCGTCTGGCAGGACAAGAAGACGGGTGAGACGCCGCCGGAGAAGCGTGCTGCGCAGTCGGCGCTGTATGGGAATCGTCGGCGTATTCGCGGGGACCGGGGCCGTCGTCTCCAACGCTGCCGGGGGGAACTGGTGGAGCGGCCTTTCGCTCACCAGTATGAGACCGGGGGTCTGCGTCGGGTGTGGGTGCGCGGCCATGAGAATGTCCGCAAGCGGGTGCTGGTCCAGGCGGCGGGCTGCAACCTGGGTCTGTTGCTGCGCCGCCTGACGGGCGTCGGTACGCCCCGGAGCCTGCAGGGGCGGGCTCTTTCGGCGATTCTCGGGCTGATCGAACGCCTCATGGGCCTCTGGGGGCGTCTGAACGGCCTCTGGAGGGCCAAATGGGCTCCGGTCGCCCCCTGGGGCTCAGCCGCTCGTCCCCAAGCTGCTTGAACAGGCCCGCTCAGCGAACCGACTTCGTCCACGGGCTGCCAAGGCTCTGGTGGCAGTGGTCCGTAACGTGTCAATCTTCGGATACGGACACGGTTTGATGGGCCTGCCATCGTTGACGAAATCAGCGCCCGCGAACCCGAACATTCAGCCGTGAGCATTACTAGGCAAGGTCGGACAGCGGACCGCGGACGTCGATGAAGTCGCCTCGTTGCCCGCGGACGTGCTTCAGGCCGACGTGACCGACGTCGAGCCCCATCGCGCGGGCCACGCTCACCAGCATCCGCTGGTGGGGAATGCCCGAGAATCGGGTCGCGCCGCCGGTCAGCACCCGGGACGGCACCCGCATCTGTGCCGGGGTCTCGTGCGGCCAGAAGAGATAGCGCCCTGTCCGGAACGCCCAGTCGCCCCCGATGAGCACCGGGCAGTAGTGGCGGTAGCCGTGCCACCCGTCGCCGAGCTCGGAGCCCCAGACGACCAGGGTGTTGTCCATGAGCGACCCGCCGCCCGCGTCGGGAATCGTCTCCAGCGTGCTCACGAACCGGGCGACCTGCGCGGCGTGATGACGGACGTAGTCGGTCATCGCGGCGTACTTGGCGGGGTCCTCGTGGATGTAGTGGGCGATGCCCTTGTGCACCTTGTCGCTGATGTGGTCGGCGCCGAACTCGGCCGTCGGCATCTCACCGAGCGACAGGGTGACCACCCGCGTGATGTCGCAACTGAACGCGGCCGCGACGATGTCGGTGAACGCGTCGAACCGCAGGTCGTAGCGCTCGAACTCGGCCGCGGGCTGCGCCGGGGCCTCGCAGGCGAGCGTCGCGAGGCTCTCCAACCGGTGGCCCAGTCGCTCGACGAGCCCGAAGTGGGTCTCGAGCCGGGCGCGCTCACCGGCCGTGAAGCGGGGGGCTAGCTCGCGGTATTCGCGGTAGGCGAAGTCAAGGGTCGCGCGGCGGCGCCGGCCCACCGCGTCGCCCGACGACGCCGGCCCGAACACCCGGTTCCAGGCCCCCAGCGGCGAGCGCTCGGCTGGCAGGCGCATGCCCCCGACGCTGTAGCTGATGGGCCGGCCCGCCTCGAGGGCGGCGTCGAGCGACAGCTCGAGCGAGGGCAACCGGTCGGGTCTCGCGGCGTGCGCGGCGACGAGCTGGTCCAGCGAGGGTGAGACGGCCCGCGTGTCGCGAGCCGCAAAGTCGGCGTTGTCGCCGGTCCAGGCGTGAATCCAACCCCGGTCGTGGCGATTGCCCCCGGTGTCGAGCTCGGCGGTGGCGAGCGACAGCCCGTCGAGCGCGAGCACGCGACGCCGGTGCGGGTGCAGGGGGGCCAGGGGGCGGCTGAAGTCGCCGGCGGCGAGCGGGGCCAGATCGAGCGACCACGGTTCCTCCGTCGACCGGCCGGGGTGGTGCATCCGCCAGCCCTCGTAGGGCCAGCCGTGGCAGTGGCTGATGACGACGAGACGGCGGACCGGTCCGGCCGCGGGGGCGACCGCCCTCAACGCGGCGTCGGGGATGGCGGCGCCGAGGGCGGTCAGCCCGCCCATGCGCAACACGTGTCGTCGCGAGATCATTCGTGGCCTCCCGGCGCGCTGGCGCCCGGCCGCCGGCGGAAGAGGTCGCTGCCGGCAATCGACACCAGCAGGTCCTTGATCGAGTCGTGGGCGCGGAAGCCCGCCTGCAGCGTGTCGAGCCCCGGCGCCGCCGCGTCGAGCCGCTCGCCGAGGGCGTAGCGCGTCCAGTGCAGCACGTAGCAGTCCCGCACGCGCGGGCTCGCGGCGAGTTTCCGCGCGAAGTCGACGCCGTCCTCGAACGCGATGCGTTCCCCGCCGGCCAGCGTCAGCGAGCCGCTCGCGTCGACCGGCTGCCCGTTGTCGTGCGAGCGCCAGCGGCCGATCGCGTCGTAGTGCTCGAACGCGAAACCCGGCGGGTTGATCGTCCGGTGGCACGTGTTGCATGTCGCGGGACGGGTGGCGGCGGCGGTGCGCGCGCGGTTGGTGCTCTCCGCGGTCAGGGTGTCGGGGGGCAACGCGGTCTCCGCCCCCTGGACCGGCGTGCCGAGGTGCATGCAGGCGAGCCGCTCGAGCACCCGGACGCCGCGCAGGATGGGGCCCGGCTGGACTGCGTAGGCGCCGAGAGCGAGCACCGACGGCAGGGTCAGCACCCCCGCCCGCTCGTCGGGCGGGAAGCTCGCCGGATAGAGGGTCAGCGGCTGCCGCCGGCCGATGGAGGCCACGACGAGGTCGACCGTCCGCGTCACCTCGGGACCCCCGACCCGCGTCGCGCCCTGCCCGTAGATGGGGGCGGTGGCGTCCGACAGGTAGCCGTGGTGGTCCGTCATCAGCGCCGTGAACGTGCCGGCGCCGTCGAAGATGGTCTGTTCGACGAACAGCTCCGTCTCGATCTTCATCGAGTGTCGCACCGGCCCCATGACGGCCGGCCACTTCACGTCGTCGTCGCGCGCGGTGGCCAGCCGGGGCTCGAGGCCGAACAGTGGCCCGAACGCCCGGCGGGCGGGGGCGACCAGCAGCACGTCGTTGGTCCCGAGCCACTGGTGGTGGAAGTGGACGAGGGCGGGCCGCGCCTTCGGGTCCTCGATCATCCGACGGGCCTGGGCCTCGATGCCGGCCCGCGCGTCGAGTGCTCCCGCCTCGGCCGCCGCGAACAGCGCCCCGTCGGGCATCGAGTCCCACAAGAAGTAGGAGAGGCGAGACGCCAACTCCCATCCGCTCAGGGGCACGGAGGCGCCGGCGTGCTCGCGCGGTTCGATTCGGAAGTGGAACGTCGGCGTCTGCAAGATGCCCGCAACCGTCAGCGCGATCGCCTCGTCGAGGGGCCCGGCGGCGACGTTGCCCTGCCAGAACGCTGCCAGGCGCCGGCTCTCCCCGGCGCCGAGGGGGCGGCGGTAGGCCCGCCGGGCGAAGCGCCCGAGGCTCGTCCATGCGCAGGCCCTCTGCTCGGCCGCGGACAGCGAGTCCCACCCGTCGCACGCGAAGAACGTCGGGGACACGAGGGCAAACGACGCGAAGTGCATCGCCGCCAGGTGCAGCTCCTCGATCTGGTAGGAGGACGGCGCCTGTCCGTCGGCGATGCCCTCGAACCCGTCGGAGCCGGTTTCCGCCGGGAAGCGCCAAGGCCACGCCGGCGGGGGCGGAGGGGCCGCGAAGACGCCCCTGCTCGGCTCGCGCCGGGGGCTGATGCGGTCGGCGATGGCCGGGCGCGCCGGCCATCGGTCGCCGTCGCGGGGGAAACCGAAGAGATCGGCGATGGTGTTGTTGTACTCGGCCGGGGTCAGGGCCAGGGGCGCGGCGCCCGCCGGCGGAACGCTGCCAGTCGAAGCAGTCTGGCCCGCGGCGGTCACCGAGGCGGCGACAGCCGAAAGGGCGGCGGCGAGCAGCCCCCGTGCGATTCGATGTCTCATGAAGCTGTCCTGCGCACCCGCACACAACCGTATCACCGCCGGGTGTGCCCGGTCGGGACGACGAGCGGGGGTTCAGCCGTTCGAAGAGGTTACCACGCGCCGGTCCCGGAGCCGGGGGACGCTGGTGTCGGCAGGGACGACGACCGGTTCGCCGAGCGGCATGATCTCGTCGCGGTGGGTGTACGGCGCCCCGAGTTGGGCCGCCTGCAGGGTTCGAAGAGCGTGCCGAGGACGGACGGGTGATCTCCAACCCGTCGAGCCGCCACGACTGTTCTTGGGAGCGCTGAGAACGTGCAGAGGTTGAGGTGGCGTCCCCAACGGGATTCGAACCCGTGTCTCAGCCTTGAAAGGGCTGAATCCTAGGCCTCTGGACGATGGGGACGCGGAGACGGCGGGCCGCGCAGCCGACGGCAGGGAGCCGACGGAACACTTCAGTATACGCTACTCTGCCCCCCGTGCAAAGGGTGAAGCAGGTGAAGTCGGGCTGGCGTGCACGACAAGAAGTGACGCGACGCCGGCCGGGGGCGCGAGGCGGCGGCCCCGAGGCATCCGGTGGCGCCGAAGCTCCGCGTTTGCGCGCGTTCGGACGGGCCGCTGTCGGGATCGTCCCCAATCGTCCTGACACACCAGGAGCAACCATCTCACAGTCCTGTCATGCACCCGTCGGGCTGCACTGCCTGCCTGCGACCGCGAGACGCCCCGCGCGGCAGCGTCAACCACCGGTGTCCCCACCGGATCCGCGGTTGACGCGGCAACGTTCCAGGATTTGCGCCGCGAGGCAGACCAGCGGTTCCCTCCGGATCGTCGCGGCGCCGCTACCGAACGTCTCCGCGCTCGGTCTCTCGACCACAAGCTGCTGAAAACGCGCAACTTGTCCACTTTCGGCGTAGCGTGCGGATGAGTGGCCGGCTTCTTGCTCCGGTTCAGGGTCTCCGCCGCCACGCGGCGGCCCGCGTGCCCGACCTGGTCCTTGGGTCGCCGCACCGGCGGCGGAGAGTGAACGGCCACCGAGCCCGGACGGGCCGGCGGCTACGAGTCTATCGAGGCAGGAGGAGAAGCGATGCGAAGAGTCTTGTGGGGCATGGCAGTGGTTCTGGCCTTGTGCGGCGGCCAGCCGAGCGCAGTTCGGGGCCAGGAGGCGGCGCCTTCCGAGGCGCCGCAGATGCAGTCGGAGTTGATCGATCTGAACACCGCGACGGCTCTGGAGCTCGATACGCTCCCCGGGGTCGGGCCGCGCACCGCCGAGCGAATCCTCGAGTATCGCCGCGAACACGGCGGCTTCGAGAGAATCGAAGATCTGATGGACGTGCGTGGCATCGGCGAGCGCACCTTCCTCAGGCTGAAGCCCCTGGTGACCGTCGCGGCCGCCGAGCCCGATGCCGATCAACATCGGTAACCGCTCATTGCGGCGCGTCCCGGAGGCAGGGCCCCGGGACGCGCCGCGACCCGTGGCGAGGCGTCGGAACTCGGCTCGCTCCGATGCGCGCGTTCATACCGCCGGGTTCACCCTCGTCGAGGTCGGCGTCGTGCTCGTCCTGCTCGGCGTTTCGGCCGCAATCGCGCTCCCGTCGATGCGGTCGGGACTCGACGGCCTGCGCACCGCTGCCGCCGCTCGACATCTCGCGGCCCTGATTCAGTCGACTCGGGTGCGGGCGGTGACGCAGTCCGTCCACGTCGGACTGCGGTTCGAGCGTGACGGCGAGTGGTACCGCTACGCGACGTACGCGGACGGCGACGGCGACGGCCTGCGGGCGCGGGATATTCGAAGCGGCGTGGACGAGCGGCTGGTCGACTTCGAACGCATCGGCGACCAGTTTCCCGGCGTCGTCATCGGTATCGCGGCCCGCTTGCCGGGGATAGGCGGTCGCGAGACGCTGCCGGCCGGTTCGGACCCGATTCGGTTCGGCGTGGCCGACGGCCTGACGTTCAGCCCGCTGGGTACCGCGACGAGCGGTACCTTGTACCTTCACCACCGGTCGGGGCGGCAGTTCGCGGTGCGCGTGCTGGGCGCGACCGGGCGGGTCCGGATCCTCGAGTTCAACGATGACACGGCGTCATGGGTGACCCGATGAAGAGCGGGCGAACCGAGCGACGACAATACGTTCGCCGTCCCGGGGCCGATCTGGGGTGGCTGCGGGCCGCGCGCCTCCGGCCCGGCTTCGAAGCGGTGCTGACGGACGTATCGCGTGGAGGAGCCCTTGTGGAGACGCCGACCGGCCTCCGCCCCGGGGCGAAGGCGGTGCTTCTGTTGACGACCACCGACGGCGAATTGCGGGTTTCCGGCGAAGTCGTGCGGGCCTGGGTGTCCGCCATTCCGCCGGACCGCGGCGTCCTCTACCGGGGGGCGTTACGTTTCGATCGGCCGATGACCCTGCCGGAGGGAGCGACGCTCGACAGCGCGGGCCAAGTGCAATCACGTTGATATTCTCGTGTGATTTGCATATCATTCATGTGATTACGCGCACGGCGTCTTCGCGCGGCCGGTGCGTCCGACCATCCCGCAGCCCTGGTGCTCACTGAATGGGGAGCGCGCTTTCGTCATGGCCGAGCTGTCGATGTCGTGTCCAAACCCCGTCGTCCACAATGGCGATTTCGTCGAGCGCGGCCAGCGCTTCTCGGAGTTCCTCGCCGTTCTCGAGTCACGGATCGTCGGCGGCGCGAAGATCAGTGTGCTGGAGGCCGCGGTCCCCGCCGCCCTGGAGCGTCTCGTTCCGATTCGCGGCGCGCGTCTGACGGCGGCTCCCGCCCCTCCGCTGGCTGCACGCGAGGGACCGGCGGCATCGTCTCTGAGGTTCCCCGTATCGGTCCCCTCGCGCGCGGATCTTGCACTGGAGGTGAGCATCGATCCCGGTTTGGCGCTCGATGCTTGGGAACGGCAGGCCCTGCGGCAGGCGGCCCGGGTGGTCGGTCTGCTCATCGCTTGGCGGAACCAGGCGCCGCTGCCGGGTCGGCCGCCGGAGCCGGCGGCGCCGTTGGTCGGCGCGAGCGCGCCGATGCGCCGATTGAAGGAGCGGATCGAGCGGGTGGCGGCGACCGACTTCACGGTGCTGATCGAGGGCGAGTGCGGTTCCGGCAAGGAGTTGGTGGCGCGGCAGGTACACGAGCTGAGTCGACGGTGCCGCGGACCCTTCGTCGCCGTGAACTGCGCTGCCCTCGTCGAGACGCTGCTGGAAGCCGAGCTGTTCGGCATCGAGGACCGGGTCGCGACCGGCGTGCGCGCCCGCCGCGGCAAGTTTGAGCTCGCCGACCAGGGCACGCTGTTCCTCGACGAGGTCGCCGACCTGTCGCCGGCCGCGCAGGCCAAGCTGCTGCGCGCTATTCAGGAGCTCTCCGTCGAGCGGGTCGGTGGACACGGGGCCCGGGCGGTCGATATCCGCATCGTCGTGGCGACGAACCAGAGGTTGCGGCGACTCGCAGACGAGGGACATTTTCGCACCGACCTCTACTACCGCCTCGCCGGAGTCGAGTTGCAGGTTCCGCCGCTTCGGCAGCGCCGCGAGGACATCATCTCGCTCGCCGAGCACTTTCTGGCCCGGCATGACGGAGTGCGCCGACTGGCCATGTCGGAGAGCGCCGCCGACGCCCTGCGCACTCACGAATGGCCCGGGAACGTCCGGGAGCTGCAACGGGTCGTCGAACGGGCGCTGGCCCTCGCCACCGAAGACACCATCGGCGTGAAGGATCTGCCGGCGGAGCTGACTCGCGATTATGTGGAGCTGCTGCAACCGTCCATCGCCCGGGCCGAGTCGATGCGCACCTGGGGCAGCCGCTATGCCAGGTTGATGCTCGAGCGCTGCGGACGCAACAAGCGTCGTACGTGCGAGGTGCTCGGCATCAGCTACCACACGCTGCAGTCGTATCTGCGTCATCCGTGCTGAGGGCCTCCGAACCGCGCCGCCCGGGCGTCATCCGGTAGTCTCATGCTGGGAAGCGCTCGGGGACCGGCAGGCCGCGGAACGGCCACGCCTCGACCTCCTTGACCCCCCGCGGGTCCCATAGTACGTTTCTATCAGCTTCTTCCGGCCTCCTGACGGCTGGCCGCGGCCACGTCAGCAGCCGGACTTCCGCAAGCCGGCGCTCCCGACACGGATCGCCCGCCACGGCCGACTCTACCGTGTCATGACCGACGCCCCGGCTTCCGCCCCCCTGAAGACGCCCCTGCACGGCCGACACGTCGCGCTCGGTGGGAAGATGGTACCGTTCGCGGGGTGGGAGATGCCCCTGCAGTACGCCGGCATCAGCGAGGAGCATCTGGCGGTGCGGCGCGCGGCGGGGCTGTTCGACGTCAGCCACATGGGCGAGATCGAGGTCGCCGGGGCGGACGCCCTCGCCGCCGTTCAGCGGATTTCGACCAACGACGCCAGTCGCCTCGAGGTCGGCCAGGCGCAGTACTCGGCGCTGGCCACGCCCGAGGGCACCTTCGTCGACGACCTGCTGGTGTACCGGCTGGCCGGCGACCACTTCCTCCTGGTGGTCAACGCCGCCAACATCGCGACCGGCTTCGAGTGGATTCGCGACCACATCGCCGGCGTCGGCGACGCGGTGGCGGTGAACACCAGCTCGCGCTACGCCCTGCTCGCGGTGCAGGGGCCCCGCGTCCTCGACATCGTGCAGCCGCTGACCGACGTCGATCTCGCGGCCATCCGGTACTATCGCTTCGCGACGGGCGAGGTGTCGGGCATTCGCGCGACCATCTCCCGCACCGGCTACACCGGCGAGGACGGGCTGGAGATATTCGTGGCCCCGCAGGCCGCCGATCGGCTGTGGACGGCGTTGATGTCGGCCGGCCGACATCACGGGCTGCAGCCGGCGGGGTTGGGCGCCCGCGATACCCTGCGCCTCGAGGCGGCGATGCGGCTCAGCGGCCAGGACATCGACGGGTCGACGACGGTGCTCGAGGCGGGCCTTGGCTGGATCGTGGGCTGGGACAAACCCGACTTCATCGGGCGCGACGCGCTCTTGCAGCAGCGGGAGGCCGGGGTCGAGCGCAAGCTCGTGGGGCTCGAGATGACGGGACCGGGCATCGCCAGGCACGGCCACAGCGTCTACGCGGGCGGCGAGCAGGTGGGGCGGGTGACCAGCGGAACCCGCACGCCGTTCCTCGCGAGGGCGGTCGCCCTCGCCTACGTCCCCGCCGCAGGCGCCGCGCCCGACACCGAGTACGAGGTGGACGTCCGCGGGCGCCGGGTGCCGGCCCGCGTCGTAGCGTTGCCGTTCTACAAACGCCCGAAATGAGCAGCCATGTATCCGATTGACCGGCTCTACACGAAGGACCACGAGTGGATCCTGATCTCGGGGAAGACTGCCCGGGTCGGCATCACCGACTACGCGCAAGCTCAGCTCGGCGACGTGGTCTACGTCGAGCTGCCCGAGGTGGGCCGGCAGTTCGAGGAGGGGGCCCAGTTCGGGTCGATCGAGTCGGTGAAAGCGGTGTCCGACCTCTACTGCCCCCTGGCCGGCCGGGTGACCGAGGTCAACGCGGTGCTCGCGACTGCCCCCGAGACGGTGAACGCGGACCCCCACGGCGCCTGGATGATGGAAATCGAGCTGACCAACCCCGCCGCCACGTCCGGACTCCTCGACTCGGCCGCCTATGCCGAGCTGGTGAAGTAGGCGGACCCGGCGTGACCCCCGCACGAGCCGACCGGTTCTCCGAGCGACACATCGGGCCCCGCCCCGACGATGTCGAGGCGATGCTCACGGCGGTGGGCGCCGCCTCGCTCGAGGCGTTGGTCGACGAGGCGGTGCCACCCGACATCCGGCTCGACGCCCCCTTGCAGACGCCGGGGCCGGAAACCGAGGCGGAATACCTGGCCCGCCTGCGCGACATCGCCGCCCGGAACCGACCCGGCCGGGCATTCATCGGCCTGGGGTATTACGGCTGCATCACCCCGAGCGTCATCCTGCGCAACGTGTTCGAGAACCCGGGTTGGTACACCCCTTACACGCCGTACCAGGCGGAGGTGGCGCAGGGACGTCTCGAGGCGCTGTTGAACTACCAGACGATGGTGGGCGACCTGACGGGGATGCCCGTGGCGAACGCCTCGCTGCTCGACGAGGCGACGGCCGCGGCGGAAGCAATGGCGATGATGCACCGCGTGCGCTCGCGCACCGCCCCCGGCGCCGATCGGCTGCTGGTGTCGCGGCACTGCTTTCCCCAGACCATCGACGTCGTGCGGGGCCGGGCCGAGCCGCTGGGCATCGTGGTCGATGTGGTCGACCCGGCGGCGATGCCGTTCGACGAGAGGGTCTTCGGCGTCCTCCTCCAGACG
Source organism: Vicinamibacterales bacterium (assembly GCA_965199675.1). Lineage (GTDB taxonomy): Bacteria > Acidobacteriota > Vicinamibacteria > Vicinamibacterales > UBA8438 > JAJEEA01. The sequence continues at coordinate 174,993 of CBDATI010000059.1, forward strand.
CCGGGGGAGGACGGCGCCGTGCTCCCGATCGCCGAAGTGGTGGGCCGCGCCCACGAGGCAGGCGCGCTCGCCGCCGTCTGCACCGACCTGCTCGCCCTGACCCTGCTCGCTCCGCCCGGCGAGTGCGGCGCCGACATCGTGGTCGGCAACTCGCAGCGCTTCGGGGTCCCGATGGGGTACGGGGGACCCCACGCCGCGTTCTTCGCCACCCGCGACGCCTTCGTCCGGCAGTTGCCCGGACGCGTGATCGGCCTGTCGGTCGACCGGCACGGCGACCCCGCGTATCGGATGGCCCTGCAGACCCGTGAGCAGCACATCCGTCGCGACCGGGCCACCTCGAACATCTGTACCGCCCAGGCCCTGCTCGCCAACCTCGCCGGGTTCTACGCCGTCTACCACGGCCCGGACGGTCTCCGCGCCATCGCCGAGCGCGTGCATGGGTTCGCCCGGCAACTGGCGCAGGGGATGCGGGCGTTGGGTCTCGCGCCGACGCACCCCCACTTCTTCGACACCGTCACGGTCGCCATGCCGCCGGCCGCCGCAGAGCGGTTGCGAGCCGCCGCCCGCGCCGAGGAGATCCACCTGCGCTGCCGCGGCGACGACGCCGTGGGCGTCGCGTTCGACGAGACCACGACCCGGAAAGATGTCGCCCGCATCGTGTCGCTCGTCGCCGCGGCCCTCGACCGGCCGGCCCCACCGCCGGCCCCGGATGGGGCGCCGCCGGCAGGGCCGGACTGGCCGACGGCGCTCGTCCGCACATCGGCGTATCTGACCCATCCGGTGTTCCACCGGCACCGGTCTGAAACGCAACTGATGCGCTATCTCAAGCAGCTCGAGCGGCGCGATCTGGGCCTCGACACCGCGATGATCCCGCTCGGATCCTGCACCATGAAGCTGACCGCGGCATCCGAGATTCGCGGCGTGAGCTGGCCGGCGTTCGCCGGGGTCCATCCGTTCGCACCGGTGGAGACGACCGCGGGCTACCAGACCGTCTTCCGCGAGCTCGAGACGTCGCTCGCCGCGATCACCGGGCTGCCGGCCGTGTCCCTGCAGCCGAACTCGGGGGCGCAGGGCGAGCTGGCAGGGCTCATGGTCATCAGGGCGTGGCACCGCGATCAGGGGAACGGCGGTCGGAACGTGGTCCTGATCCCGGCGTCCGCCCACGGCACCAACCCCGCCAGTGCCGCCATGGCGGGCATGCGGGTGGTGGTGGTGGCCTGCGACGATCGCGGCAACGTCGACCTCGACGACCTCCGCGCCAAGGCTGCTGCACACCGCGACGCCCTGTGCGGGCTGATGATCACCTATCCGTCCACCCACGGGGTCTTCGAGGACGCCATCCGGGAGATCTGTGACCTCGTCCACGCCGCCGGCGGGCAGGTGTACATGGACGGGGCGAACATGAACGCGCAGGTCGGGGTGACCAGTCCCGCCGCGATCGGCGCCGATGTCTGCCACATCAACCTCCACAAGACCTTCGCGATACCCCACGGCGGCGGAGGACCCGGCATGGGGCCCATCGCCGTCGCGGCGCACCTCGCGCCGTATCTGCCGGGACATCCCGTGGTGCCGGTCGGCGGCAAGCGGGCGATTCCTGCGATCTCCGCCGCGCCATGGGGGAGCGCCAGCATCCTCCTCATCTCCCACGGCTATGTGCGGATGCTCGGACCGGACGGCATGCGGCGAGCCACGGCGGCCGCGATCCTCTCCGCCAACTACATCAAGGCGCGTCTCGCCTCGCACTACGACGTGCTGTACGCCCGCGACAACGGGCGGGTCGCGCACGAGCTGATCCTGGATCTGCGGGCGTTGAGGCGGCACGGCCTCAATGAGATCGACATCGCGAAACGTCTGATGGACTATGGGTTCCACGCCCCGACGGTCTCGTTCCCGGTGCCGGGGACGATGATGGTGGAGCCGACGGAGAGCGAGCCGCGCGAGGAGCTCGACCGTTTCTGCGACGCGCTCATCGCTATCCGCGGGGAGATCCAGGCCGTGGTGGACGGCGTCGCCGACCCCGTCGACAACGTGCTGAAGAACGCTCCCCACACCGCGGCCGAGGCGACGGCCGACGCCTGGTCCCACCCCTACAGCCGCGAACAGGCGGTGTATCCGCGCCCCTTCGTGCGCGCCAACAAGTTCTGGCCGGCGGTGGGGCGCATCGACGACGCGCACGGCGACCGCAATCTGATCTGCGCTTGTCCGCCTGTCGAGGCGTACCGGGAATGAGCCGTCGCCGCGCGGGGTAGTGCTCCCGTGTCGCCGCGCAGGGTAGTGCTTCCGTGCGCGGATTTGGCGCGGGGCCGCGGCCGATGAAGGCTCGATTGGCGTGCCGATGAGGGATGGAACCGTGCGGGTGTTCGCGGCCGTTGGCGTTGGGATGATGGGATGCGCCGTCGACGTGATGAGCACCCGGGCTCGGGATGGTGGGATGCGCTTTCTTCTGCTCAGGTGCGGCCCTGACGACCTGGGCGGTGCTGCGGCTGTTCCGCCCCGCCCGGGACGGCGTCGCGCGGCCGGCCCGCGGAATCAGTCCATCGTGCGAGTCAGGGCGTCGGCCCGCTCGCGCAGGCTCGCCAGCAGGCGTCGGGCCACCGGCCCCGGCGCGCCGGACCCGATCGCCTGGTTGCCGACCCGGACGACCGGGACCACCTCGCGGGTGGTGCTCGTGAGGAACATCTCGTCGACGACCGGCAGGTCCGACTCGCGGAGCACGGCCTCCCGCACCGGGAGTCCGATGTCCGCCCCCACCTCGACGATCAGGTTTCGCGTCACCCCCTCGAGGAGCCCCGCGTCGAGTGGCGGGGTCAGCACGACGCCGTCACGCACCACGAACAGGTTGGACTGCGAGCACTCAGCGAGTTCGCCCTGGTGATTCAGGAGAATGGCTTCGTGGGCGCCCTCGCGCACCGCCTCCTGCATCGCCAGCACGTTGTTCAGCAGGTTGTTGGACTTGATGACGGGATCGACGCTGCGGGGATGGTTGCGCACGACGCTCGCCACGACCACCCGCACGCCGTCCCGATGCACCCAGTCCGGTGACTCCCGGTGAGGTCGGACGATGATGACCACCGTGGGCGTTCGACAGACGGCGGGGTCGTAACCGAGATCGCCGACTCCCCGCGTGACGAGCATCCGCAACGTCACTTCGCCGTGCGGGTGCACCCCCCGCATGGTGTCCTGCATGCGGGACTCGAGCTCTTCGTTCGCGGGCGGGACGTCCAGGGAGAGGCGCGCCGCCGATGCGCGGAGCCTTGCGAGGTGCCGGTCGGCGAGGAAGGGCCGGCGATTGTAGGTGCGCAGGGTCTCGTAGACGCCGTCACCATAGAGAAAGCCGTGGTCGAAGACCGAGACCACGGCGCGGTCGCCCGACGTCACCACGCCGTTCACGTTCACGACGGCCTCGGCGATGCCGCGGAGGGCGGCCGGCATGTCGACAGGGTTCGATTCCACGCTGTCCACGGTACCATAAAGACGCGGGGGCGCCTTGGCCGCCGTTCCCCAGGAACCAGCCGATGCGGGTGCTGAACACGGCGCAGATGCGCGAGGCGGACCGGCGGACGATCGTCGAACGCGGCGTGCCGTCGCGCGAACTGATGGAGCACGCGGGCCGACAGGTGGCGGCCGCGCTCGAGTCGCGGTGGCCGTCGCTATCCGAGCGCGGTCGCATCGCCGTCGTGTGCGGCAAGGGGAACAACGGCGGCGACGGGTTCGTGGCCGCGCGGCACCTGACGGCCGGCGGCGCTGCGGTGAGGGTGCTCCTGGCGGCTCCCGCATCGGAAGTCGAGGGCGATGCGGCGGCCAATCTGGCTTCGCTCGAGCGGACCGGCGTTCCCGTGGTCGACGTCTCCGGACCCTCCGCGTGGTCGACGGCGTTGGCGGACCTGCGCGACTGCGACGTGGTGGTCGACGCGCTGTTCGGCACGGGGTTGACACGGCCTCTGGCGGGGCACTGGAGGACCATCGCCGCCGATCTCAATGCCGCGACCGTTCCCGTGGTATCGGTCGACCTGCCGTCGGGGCTTTCCGCCGACACGCCGAACGTGATCGGCGAGGCGGTGTCGGCGGAGCTGACCGTCGCTCTCGGCGCGCCGAAGCTGCCACTGTTGCTCGACCCGGCCGCTGAGCACGCCGGCGTCGTCGTCGTGGCGGACATCGGCATTCCAGCCGCGATCGTGGACGCCGTCCCGGGACCGCGGGTGAACGTGCTCACCCGGACCCGGGTCCGGCGCGCGGTTCCGCACCGCTCGCGGGACACCCACAAGGGAGACTGCGGGCGCGTGGTCATCGCCGGGGGATCGACCGGCAAGACGGGCGCGGCGGGTCTCGCCGCCCTCGGCGCGCTGCGCTCGGGGGCGGGTCTGGTGACGGTCGCGACGCCGCACGTCTGCCTGCCCGGCGTGGCCGCCCTGGCCCCGGAGTACATGACCCTGGGGATCGACCACGACGACGACGGACGGGTGCGGGACGAAGCCGCCGGCGCCGTGCTCGCCGAGCGTTGCGACGTCCTCGCGGTCGGACCCGGCCTCGGGCGCGGCGCCGGCGTCGCACGGTTCGTACGCGAGTTGGTGGACCGCGCACCGGTCCCGATGGTGCTCGACGCCGATGCCCTGAACGTGTTCGACGGCGACCCCGCCGGCCTCCGCGGGCGTCCGGATCGCGCACTGGTCATCACGCCGCACGCCGGCGAGATGGGGCGCATCATCGGTCGGCCAGCCGAGTACGTGAACGCCAACCGGCTCGACGTGGCCCGTGACCTGGCCGAGCGCCAGGGCATCTTCGTCATCCTGAAAGGAGCCCGGACCCTCGTGGCGACTCCGGCCGGCGACGCGACGATCAACGTCACCGGCAATCCGGGCATGGCCACCGGCGGGACCGGCGACGTGCTCACCGGGGTGGTGGCGGGGTGGATGGCGCAGGTGCCGGACGTCGAGGCCGCGTGCGGGCTGGCCGTATGCCTGCACGGGCTTGCCGGGGACATCGCGGCGATCGAACACGGGGCGGGGCTTCTGGCCGGCGATCTGGCGCGCGGCCTGGGCCCCGCCCTCGTGGCGCTGGTCGGCGACGGGTCGTCCCGGCACGACCGGGAGCCCGCATACCAGCCGCTCTGACCCGCAGACCGACGAGGGCAGGCCATGGACACACGCTACGAAAGTCGCTCCGAGCGACAGACGGCGGACATCGCCGCCGATCTCGCCCGGCGCCTTCCGCCCGGGGCCGTCGTGCAACTCTTCGGAGACCTCGGGGCCGGGAAGACCGCGTTCGTACGGGGGTTCGTCGAAGGCGTGGGGATCGATCCCGACGAGGTCAGCAGCCCGACGTTCACGATCGTCCAGTCCTACGGCGGGGGGCGTGTCCAGCACGTCGACCTCTACCGCCTCGGACCGGCCGAAACCGATGATCTCGGCCTGGAAGAGCTGCCGGAGGACGGCGCCCTCGTCTGCATCGAGTGGGCCGATCGGCTGCCGCGTCCGGCGCCGGGGGCGGTGTCGGTTCGCATTCTCGACCGCGGCGGCGACTCGCGCGAGCTCGTCGTCGAGATGCCGGCGGGGATCGAGCCTCTTTCCCGGCGAGGCCGCTCGTCGGACCCGCAGGCGGCGGCGAAGGCCTGACGCGCGGGCGCCGTGCGGCCGGCCGGACGAGCCGTGGCCGGGGGACGCGCTCCGCGACCGGTCGCCTACTCCGAGCGGTAGTTGGGAGCTTCCTTGGTGATCACCACGTCGTGCACGTGGCTCTCGCGCATGCCGGCGGGGGTGATGCGAACGAGCTCGGCGTTCTCCTGCAGCTCGGGGATGGTGGGGCAGCCGCAATAGCCCATGCCGGCGCGCAGACCGCCGACGAGCTGGTGGATCATCGCGCCGATCGACCCCTTGTGGGGGACCCGCCCCTCGATGCCCTCGGGGACGAGCTTTTCGCCGTCCTCGCGAGGACTCGCGAGGTCGAAGTCCTCTTGGAAATAGCGGTCCCGGCTGCCCGTCCGCATCGCCCCGATCGAGCCCATCCCCCGATACTCCTTGAAGCTGCGCCCCTGGTAGAGAATCAGCTCGCCGGGACTCTCGTCGGTGCCCGCGAAGAGGCTCCCGATCATGACCGCGCCGGCCCCGACCGCCAGCGCCTTCGTGATGTCGCCCGAATAGCGCACCCCGCCGTCGGCGATGATGGGAACGCCGTGGCGCCGGGCGGCCCGGCCGCATTCGGCGAGAGCCGAGATCATCGGCATGCCGATGCCGGCGATGACGCGCGTCGTGCAGATCGACCCGGAGCCGATGCCGACCTTGACGCCGTCGACGCCGAGGGCGATCAGCGATTCCGTGCCCTCGGCGGTGGCGACGTTGCCGGCGACGATCTCCACGTCGGGAAAGCGCTCGCGGATCTGGCCGACCATCGCCATCACCCCGCGGGAGTGCCCGTGTGCGGTGTCGACGACGAGGACGTCGGCGCCGGCTCCGACCAGGGCCGCGGACCGCTCCATCGTGTCCTTGGCGATGCCCACCGCCGCGCCGACCCGCAACCGGCCCAGGTCGTCCTTGGACGCGGTGGGGTACGTGATCATCTTCTGGATGTCCTTGACGGTGATCAGCCCCTTGAGCCGGAACTCCTGATCGACGACCAGCAGCTTTTCGACGCGGTGCTTGTGGAGGATGGTCTGGGCGTCCTGCAGGGTGGTGCCCACCGGTACCGTGATGAGGTCCCTGCGGGTCATCACCTCGCCGATAGGCCGATCGATGCGGCGTTCGAAGCGCAGGTCCCGGTTCGTGAGGATGCCGACGAGCCGGCCCTCGGTGCTGCCGTCTTCGGTGATCGGCACCCCCGAGATGCGGTACTTCTTCATCAGCTCGAGGGCCTCGACGATGCGGTTGGCGGGCGCCAGCGTGATCGGATTGACGATCATGCCGCTCTCCGACCGCTTGACGCGGTCGACCTCGGCCGCCTGGTCCTCGATGGAGAGGTTCTTGTGGATGACCCCCATGCCGCCGAGCTGCGCCATCGCGATGGCGAGACGCGACTCCGTCACGGTGTCCATCGCGGCGCTGATGATCGGCACCTTGAGGATGACGTTACGGGTGAGCCGGGTCGAGACGTCGACCTCGGCCGGCAGCACCTCGGACTGCTGAGGCACGAGCAGCACGTCGTCGAACGTCAAGGCGACGGCGATGTCGGTCGCCGCGAAGCGGGTAGCCGTGGTCTCGATGCCCACCGTCCTGTCAGGCCCCATGGCACTTCTTGTACTTCTTGCCGCTGCCGCAGGGGCACGGCTCGTTCCGCCCGACCTTCCTCGTCTCCCGCCTCACCGTGCGTACCTTGGCGTCGTCCCCCCCGGTTCGCGCCGGCCGCGGCCCGCGGCCCGCGGCCGCGGCGCCGGCGAAGGCGGGGGCGGCGGCCCCCGGGTCGTTGAGGGTCATGGGCGCCCGCGGGCGGGCACCGGGCCGGACCAACTCGCCGCTGTCGCCCTGCACGATCGGCCGCAGGCGCCACAGGTAGCGGATCATCTCGGTGTCGATCCGCTCCTTCATCGACTGGAACAGGGCGAAGCTCTCCCGCTTGTACTCGACGAGGGGGTCGCGCTGGGCGTGGGCGCGCAGGCCGATGCCCTCTTTCAGGTGATCGAGGCTGTAGAGGTGGTCCTTCCACTGGGTGTCGACAATCTGCAGCATCACGTCGCGCTCGACCCGCCGCAGCAGCTCCGCCTCTATCCCCTCTTCCTTCTCCTCGTAGCGCGACTTGACGGCCGCCCACAACGTGTCGAGCATCTCGTCGGGGCTCTTGTCGTCGAGTTCGAACTCTTCGATCTGCTCCGGCGGCAGCCCCGCGAGCTCTCCGACCGCGCGCGACAGGCCGTCGGTGTCCCAGTCCTCGGGGTCGGTGTCGCGGCCGCAGTGGGCCTCGACCTCCTGGTCGACGAGGTCCTCGGCCAGGGTCATCAGGTAGCGGCGGCTGTCGACGACCTCGTCGTCGGACACGTGTACCTGACCGTCGAGCAGCTCCCGGCGCAGCGTGTAGACGTTCTCCCGCTGCTTGTTCATGACGTCGTCGTACTCGAGCAGGTGCTTCCGCACCGAGAAGTGCTGCGCCTCGACCTGCCGCTGGGCCCGCTCGATGGCCCGGGTCACCATGCGGTGCTCGATGGGGACCCCCTCTTCCATCCCCAACCGCTCCATCAGCCCCGAGATGCGGTCGGACCCGAAGATGCGCATCAGGTCGTCCTCGAGGGAGAGGTAGAACCGCGACGAGCCGGGGTCGCCCTGGCGGCCCGCGCGCCCCCGGAGCTGGTTGTCGATGCGGCGCGACTCGTGCCGCTCCGTCCCGATGATGTGCAGCCCGCCGGCGTCGACGACCTCCTCGTGCTCGGCCGCGGTCTGTTCGGCGAACTGGGCGAAGATGCGCTCCCAGGCCGGTCGGGGCGTGCGGTAGAAGTGCTCGATGTGGTAGAAGTAGACGAAATCGTCGTCGTCTACGAACTTGGCTTCCTCCTTCGGCAGCCGTTCAGCCGCCTGCTCGCCGAGGGCCCGCTGGCGCGACATGTACTCGGCATTGCCGCCGAGGACGATGTCGGTGCCGCGGCCGGCCATGTTGGTGGCGATGGTCACCGCGCCCCGACGCCCGGCCTGGGCGACGATCTCCGCCTCCTGGGCGTGGTACTTGGCGTTGAGCACGACGTGCTTGACGCCCCGTCGCTTGAGCAGCCCGGCGAGGCGCTCCGACTTCTCGATCGACACGGTGCCGACCAGCACCGGCCGGCCCGTCTCCTGCTTCTCGATGATGTCGTCGGCGATGGCGTCGTACTTCTCGCGCTCGGTCCGGTAGACGGAGTCGGCTTCTTCAACCCGCACCAGGGGGCGGTTGGTCGGGATGACCATGACGTCGAGCTTGTAGATCTTGGCGAACTCCGGCGCCTCGGTGTCGGCGGTGCCGGTCATGCCCGACAGCTTGTCGTACTTGCGGAAGTAGTTCTGGAACGTCACCGTCGCCAGCGTCTGGTTCTCCCGCTCGATCTTGACCCTCTCCTTGGCCTCGACCGCCTGGTGCAGGCCGTCGCTCCAGCGGCGGCCGGGCATGAGCCGTCCCGTGAACTCGTCGACGATGACGACCTGCCCGTCCTTCACCATGTACTCGACGTCGCGCTTGAACAGCGCGTGGGCGCGCAGGGCCTGGTTCACGTGGTGGAGGAGGGGCATGTTGGCGGGGTCGTAGAGCCCCCCCGGGTTGAGGCGCTTGGCGAGCATCTTCTCCGCCTTGGCCATGCCGCTCTCGGTCAGGCTGACGGTCTTGTGCTTCTCGTCGGTCAGGTAGTCGCCGGTCTCCTCGAGGGCTTCGCGATCCTCGGCCTTGACGTTGCCCTGGGTGACCGCCCCCGACTGAAGGCGGGGGATGATGCGGTCGACCTCGTAGTACAGCTCGGTCGACTGCTCGGTCGGCCCCGAGATGATGAGGGGGGTCCGGGCCTCGTCGATGAGGATGCTGTCGACCTCGTCGACGATGGCGAAGCGGTGCCCGCGCTGGACGAAGTGCGCGAGCTCGAACTTCATGTTGTCGCGCAGGTAGTCGAAGCCGAACTCGTTGTTGGTGCCGTAGGTGATGTCGCAGGCGTAGGCGGCCTGGCGCTCGGGGTCGCGCAGATCGTGCTGGATGACGCCGACGGACATGCCGAGGAACCGGTAGATGCGCCCCATCCACTCGGCGTCGCGTCGGGCCAGGTAGTCGTTCACGGTGACGACGTGGACCCCGCCGCCGCCGAGGGCGTTCAGATACGCGGCGAGGGTGGCGACGAGCGTCTTGCCCTCGCCGGTCTTCATCTCGGCGATCTTGCCCTGGTGCAGGACCATCCCGCCGATGAGCTGGACGTCGAAGTGGCGCATGTCGAGCACGCGCCGGCCCGCCTCGCGGACCACCGCGAAGGCGTCGGGCAGCAGCTCGTCGAGCGGCTCGCCCTGGTCGGCGCGCTCGCGGAGGCCGGTCGTGCGCCCGCGGAGTTCGACGTCGTCGAGGGCCCGGACGGCCGCCTCGCGGTCGTTGATCTCGACCAGGGCGGGCTGCATCCGCTTGAGATCACGCTCGTTCTGGGTGCCGAATACCTTCCTCAGGACGTTCTGCAGCATCGGTCGAGTCCAGTGGCCGCTTCAGGGGCGATCCAGCCCGCCAATCGACGCCCGCGGCCCGCTCTTGGCGCCCACGACCATCTCTGCCGAGAGTCCGCGCCGTTTGCGGCGCGGGCTCCGGGATGGCCTTTGGGCGGGGCCCCTCCGCAGGATAGCAACTGTCGATGATGAGACAAGGCGGGCGTCGATCGGGAAGACAAGGATGCGATCGATTGTAGGGAAGGGGTCTATACGCGTCAAGACGACGGGTTCGACCGTCGCAAACCCACGTCGCCCGCGGCTCGCATTGACCGACGCGCGAGCCCGGCGAAACTTCGCTCGCGGCGGCTCGGGAACGGGAACTCTGGTCGAAGAGGGAGGACCGCCAGTTCGGTCCCGCGGCGGAATCAGTCGGCCGAGACGCCGGAGGCGAACACCAGCCGAAGCGGGTTCATGGGGCGGTTGCCGACCAGGACCTCGTAATGGACGTGGGACCCCGTCGCGCGGCCGGTGGCGCCGGAGTACCCGATGACCTGCCCGCGCTCGACGTCCTCGTCGACGCCGATGGCGAACTCCGACAGATGAGCGTAGCGCGTGCGCCGGCCGAAGCCGTGGTCGATCTCGATCATCTTGCCGAGGTTGCCGTTGCGTCCGGCTTCCACGACGCGGCCGCCGGCCGTTGCCCGCACCGGCTGTCCGTACCCGGTGGAGATGTCGAGCCCTCGGTGAAACGTCCGCTCGTCTGTGAAAGGATCGCTCCGGTACCCGAACCGGGATCTGATGCGGCCCGGGGCGGGGAGGTTGAGCGGCGTCGCGGCGGCGAGATCCTGTCGGAGCAGGATGTTGCCCTGGGCGACCCCGAGCTCGATCTCCAGCACGTCGAGCAGATCGTGAAGCAGGTTCAGGGTTTCGGTCGGCGCCGCATGCGCCACCGTCCGCAGGGCCGGCGCTCTCCGCGAACGGTCGACCTCCGCCACTTGCACCATGGCCTGCCTGATGCCGGGCGCGACGACGGACTGGTCGTGCAGGGCCTCGACGACGGGCTGCAGGGCGGCCACTCGGCGGGACAGGTCGGCGACGGTGGTGCTGTAGCGGTCGATCTCGGACTGGAGCAGGGCGTTGAACGAGCGCAGCCGATCGTTCATCGTCCAGCGAGGCGATTTCAGCCACTGGGTCGGATCGAACCTGGTCCCGTCGGACCAGGCGGCGAGGCCTGCCCACCCGAGGGAGAGAACGATCGACAGGGCGGCCACCAGCTTCGGGCGGAAGCTAAGAGCGAAGCGGTGAACGACGCCGGTAGAACGATCCGCGATGATAAGGGAGTAGCGTTTGACCAGTACAGACCTCTCGAATGCGAATGCTATCACGGCGACCGTGATTTGCAAAAGGGCCCCGCCGGCGTCGCGTCACTGTCTTGACGTGCCCCCCAGGCCCCTGAGTCGGCCGGGGGGCCGGCCGGTCGGTCGACCGGCGCCTCGGGGTCCAGCGAACGCGGCTGTCCGCGTGCTATTCTGACGGACGGTTTCCTGCGTGAAGGAGCGCACGATGACGAAATATGGATGCGCGACGGTGCTGGCCGCGGCGGTGTTCGCCGCCGCGGCCGGGCTTCCGACCGCGGCGGCGGCCCAGCCCGACGCGTACTCGCCGCCCCGGACCCCGGCCGGCCATCCCGACCTGCAGGGCATCTGGGGGAACAACAGCGTGACGCCGCTCGAGCGGCCCGACGCGGTGGCCGACCGGGCGATGCTCACCGCCGAGGAGCTGGCGCGGGTCGAGGCGACCGCGAACGTGCTGTTCGCCCAGGATGCAGGGGATGCGGCCTTCGGGGACCAGTTCTTCAACGTGGCCCTCACCGGCGCCGACACCTTCACGTCGACCGACGGGGGGACCGGCAACTACAACCAGTTCTGGCTGGTGGAGCGCGAGTTCAACGACCGGACGTCCCTCATCGTCGATCCTCCGAGCGGCAAACTGCCGCCGGCGACGCTCGCCGCCGAGACGGCGGCCAAGCTGGCGCGCGAGTCACGCGGCCGGCCGGCCGCGTGGACGGTGGACCGCGGCCTCAGCGAGCGCTGCATCACGTTCGGGCTGCCGAACCTGCTGGCGGGCTACAACAGCTACTACCAGATCTTCCAGACCGCCGACCATGTGGTCATCGAGCAGGAGTTGATCCACACGACCCGGATCATCCCGCTGGACGGCCGTCCCCACGTGAGCGACGGGGTTCGCCTGTGGCACGGTGACTCGCGGGGGCGCTGGGAGGGCGACACGCTCGTCGTCGAGACCCGCAACTTCTCGCCCCGCAGCAATTTCCGCGGCGCCCGCGAGCACCTGCGCCTGGTCGAGCGGTTCACGCGGGTGGGGCCGGACCGGATGGACTACGAGTTCACGGTGGTCGATCCGACGACGTGGACGGCGCCGTGGACCGCCCGGGTACCGTGGACGCGGACCGACGAGCCGATGTTCGAGTACGCCTGCCACGAAGGGAACATCGGCATGGAGGGCATCCTGGCCGGAGCCAGGGCGGAGGAGGCGGCGGCGGACCGGCGGTGAGACGGCGGCGGCGTCACGGCTGGAGATTGCCGGAGAGGTGACCATGAGTGATCGAATGTTCTGGAGCGTTGCCGTGGTTCTCGGAATCGTCATCCTCGTGCTGGCCAACCCTCGTCCCCCGGAGGAGACCGTCGTTCACGCCCCCGGCGTGGCGGGCGGCGAGCAGGCGGCGGCGGCCGAGCAGCCGTCGGCCGAGCAGGCGTCGGGGGACGAGCCCTCCGGCGCAGAGCCGGCCGAGGCGCCCGCCGACTGGGCGGCGCCGCGCACCCCGTGGGGCGACCCCGACCTGCAGGGGGTCTGGACCAACGCCACCCTGACTCCCATCGAGCGGCCGGTCGATCTGGCCGACCGGGCGGTGCTCACGGCCGAGGAAGCGGCGGAGCTGGAGGTCCGCACGGCGGAGAGCCGCGCCGCCTCCGACCGGTTCATCCCCGGCAACGTCGGCGCCTACAACCAGTTCTGGATGGACAGCGGCAAGAACGTGACCGAAGACCGGCGCACCGCGCTCATCACGGATCCGCCCGACGGCCGCATTCCGTGGACGGAGGCGGGGCGGGAGCGGCTGGAGAGCGACCTCGCGCGGTACGGGGTCGGGCCGTTCGACACCTACGAGGACGCCGACACCGGCGAGCGCTGTCTGACGGACGGGCTGCCCCTGGTACCCCTGCAGGGCTACAACATGAACTACCACATCCTGCAGTCACCGGGCTGGGTGGCCATTCTCAACGAGATGTTCCACGAGTACCGGATGATCCCGGTGGACGGCCGGGACCACCTTCCCTCCGACATGGGCCAGATGCTCGGCGACGCCCGGGGCAGGTGGGAGGGCGACACGCTGGTGGTCGAGACGACCAACTTCTCGGACAAGCGGCACTTCCTGTGGCGCGCGACGTGGCGGGGGGCGCGGCCGGGGCTGCATCTCGTCGAGCGGTTCACCCGCATCGACGACGAGACCATCGACTACGAGTTCACGATGACCGACCCCGACATGTTCACCCAGCCGTGGACAGCCAGCGTCCCGATGACCACCAACCAGGAGTCGCGCGGGGTCACCTCGGGGCCCCTGTTCGAGTACGCCTGCCACGAGGGCAACTACGGGCTGCTGAACATCATGCGCGGCGCCCGCGTCGAGGAGCTCGAGTGATGGCGCACCTGTACGTGTCGTTCCAGGACGACGACCGGATTGCGATCTTCACGCAGGACCCGGCGACGGGGGAGATCAGCCGGCAGGAGGACGTGCCGGTCGAGGGCGGCCCGGCGCCGATGACGCTCGGTCCCGACAAGCGGGTCCTGCACGTGGGGCGGCGGGGGAGCCAGCAGCTCTCGAGCTTCGCGGTCGACCCTCGTACGGGGGGGCTGTCACTGATTGGGACCGTCCCCCTCCAGGGCGAGCCGGTGTACGTGGCGACGGACCGGTCGGGACGGTACGTCCTCTCCGCCTACTACTATCAGAGCACGGCCGCGGTGCACGCGGTGGGGCGAGACGGGGCGGCGACGTTCCCGCCCGTGGAGTGGCGGTTCACCGCCCACGGCGCCCACGCCATCCTGACCGACCGGTCCAACCGGTTCGCGTACGTGCCGCACATCGCCAACCGGGGCCCCAACGCGATCTTCCAGTTCACTTTCGACGAAGGAACCGGGCGCCTGACCCCGAACGCGCCGCCGCACTACGCCCCCGAGGCCTATCTCGGCCCCCGCGCCTTGGCCTTCCATCCCGCGCTCGACGTCGTCTACTTCTCCGACGAACAGGGGGGCAGCGTCAGCGCCTATGCCATGGACGCGAAGAGCGGAACCCTGGCCCCGCTCCAGACGATCTCCACGCTGCCCGACGGCTACGCCGGACCCAACACCTGCTCGCAGATCGCGATGCACCCGTCGGGGCGGTTCCTCTACGCACCGAACCGCGGGCACAACAGCGTGGCCAGCTTCGCCGTCGATGCGGCGTCGGGCCGGCTGACGGCGACGGGGCGGGTGGCGACCGAGCCGGTGCCGCGGGCGTTCAACCTCGATCCAGGGGGCCGCTTCCTCTATTCGGCCGGCCTCGATTCGGGCCGCATCGCGTCGTACCGCATCGACCAGGACAGCGGCGAACTGACCCCGCTCGAGACCTACGAGGGCGGGAACCGGCCGATGTGGGTGCTGCTCGCCGATCTCTGAGTCGCGAGACCTGCGTCGTCCGGAAGACGTGTCGATGCACGGTCTGATGTCGGTTCCAGGACTCGAGGACGAACGATGCACGGCCTGATGATGGACTACCCGCTCACGCTCGACCGCATCATCGAGCATGCGGCCCGGATGTTCCCGCACAAGCGGATCCGCACCCGGCAACCCGACGGCGGGATGCACGACTACACCTACGCCGACCTCTGCCGGCGAAGCCGGCGGCTCGCCGCCGCTCTCGCCGGTCTCGGCATCGCGCCGGGCGACCGCGTGGGGACGTTCGCCTGGAACCACCACCAGCACCTGGAGATGTACTTCGGCATCCCCGGGGCCGGCGCCGTCTGCCACACCCTGAACGTGCGGCTCTTCCCGGGGCAGCTCGCCTACATCGTGAACCACGCCGAGGACCGGGTGGTGTTCATCGACGCCACGGTGCTGCCCCTCTTCGAGCGGGTGGCCGGCGACATCGGCTGCGTCGAGCACTACGTGCTGGTGAACGCGCCCCGCGACGTCGAGACGAAGCTACCGAACGTGCTGCACTACGAGGACCTCGTCGACGACGGCGCCGACGACTTCGCGTGGCGGTCGACGGACGAGCGCATGGCGATGGGCCTGTGCTACACCAGCGGCACCACCGGCGACCCCAAGGGGGCCCTCTACAGCCACCGGTCGATGTTCCTGCACACCCTCGGCGAGAACCAGGCGATGGGGCTGGCTCTCACCGAGACCGACGTCGTGCTGCCGGTGGTGCCGCAGTTCCACGCGATGGCGTGGGGGCTGCCCTACGCATGCACGCTGGCCGGGGCCGACGTGGTGATGCCGGGGCCGAACCTGCAGCCGGCGGCCCTCGCCGAGCTCATCGAGACGCACGGGGTCACGGTGGCGGCGGGCGTGCCCACCATCTGGAACGGGCTGTACCACGAGCTGAAGGCGAGACCGCGCGACGTCTCGTCCATCCGGTCGCTGGTCGTCGGCGGCTCGGCGATGCCGCGGGCACTCATCGAGGCCTACGAGCGCGACCTCGGGGTCAACGTCGTGCACGCCTGGGGCATGACCGAACTGTCGCCCCTCGGCACGGTGTGCAAGCTGCAGCGGCAGCACGGCGGCCTGTCCGAGGCGGAGCGGTGGGACGTCAAGGCGCGGCAGGGCACGCCTCTCGGGGGGGTCGAGCTGCGCATCGTCGGCGACGACGGCGCCGAGCGGCCGTGGGACGGCGAGACCATGGGCGAGCTGCAGGCGCGGGGGCCGTGGGTCATCCGCAGCTACTTCAAGCGCGAGCCGACCCCGGAGAACTTCACCGCCGACGGCTGGTTCCGCACCGGCGACGTCGGCACCATGAGCCCCGACGGCTACCTGACCATCACCGACCGGACCAAGGACCTCGTGAGGAGCGGCGGCGAGTGGATCTCGTCGGTGGCCCTGGAGGGGGCGCTGATGGCCCACCCCGAGGTGCTCGAGGCGGCGGTCATCGCGGTCCCCGACGCGAAGTGGGGGGAGCGGCCGCTGGCCGCGGTGGTGCGGACGGCGGACAGCGCGGTCTCGGCGGACGCGCTGCGCGCGCACCTCGCGCAGAGCTTCGCGAAGTTCGAGATGCCGGACGCCTTCGCCTTCGTGGACGAGCTGCCGAAGACCAGCGTCGGCAAGTTCGACAAGAAGGTGCTGCGCCGCCGCCACGCCGACGGGAGCCTGTGACGGGGCGGGGCGGCGCCGCCCAGGCGGACGCCACAGGAACAAGGGAGATCTCCATGCCAAGGTCCGGACGCATCGGATGGATGCCGGCGGCGGTTCTGGTTGTCGTCCTGCTCGGCGCGGGCGGGGTGTGGGCGCAGTCGTCGACGACGAACCCCTACCGGGCCACCTTCGGCTGGGAGAAGCTGCCCGAGGGGCGCGTGATGGGGACGGTGAGCGGCGTCTTTCCCGATCCGGACGGGCGTCACCTCTGGATCCTGGACCGGTGCGGCGCCAACGAGTGCGCGGGCACCGACCTCGACCCCATCATGAAGTTCGATCTCGAGGGCAACCTCGTCGACAGCTTCGGGGCGGGGCTGTTCGCCTTCCCCCACGGCTTCTTCCTCGACCACGAGGGCTTCCTGTGGGTCACCGAGGGCGGGTCGCACGGCGACGCCCGGGCCGCCCTCGGCGAGAGCATGGGCATCGGTCACCAGGTGCTGAAGCTCAACCAGCGGGGCGAGGTGGTGATGCGCCTCGGCGAGGCGGGGGTCTGGGGCGACGACGAGTCGCACTTCAACGGGCCGTCCGGCGTCGTGGTCGCCCCCAACGGTGACATCTGGGTGTCGGACGGACACCGCGGCGGCAACAACCGCATCGTGAAGTTCTCGGGCGACGGCGCATTCCTCTTCGCCATCGGCGGCGGCGTCGGCTCGGAGAGCAAGGAGGCGGCCCGCTTCAGCGACCCCCACGACATCAAGATGGACTCGCAGGGCCGGGTCTACGTGGCCGACAGGGGGAACAGCCGCATTCAGGTGTTCGACGCCGACGGCGATCTGCTCTACATCTGGACCCACTACGGCAAGCCCAGCGGGTTGTTCATCGACCGCAACGACATCCTCTACGCGGGCGACGGACTGTCCGGCATGGTCCGCACCGGCCCCCCCGACAACTGGCGCAGCAACCTCGGCTGGGAAAAGGGCGTCCGCATCGGCGACCTGAAGACCGAGCAGGCCTGGGTGACGCACTTCATCCCCCAGCACGACGAGGACGTCGGGGCCGGCATCGAGTTTCTCGGGGTGGACTTCGACGGCAACATCTACGCGGGGCGAGGTCAGCCGCCGCCGGCTCGTCCGCTACGTGCTGCACCGGCCGTCCGAATTGCGCGGACCCTGACGGGCGGCATGGCGCCCCGGGGTGGATGGGGCCGACCACGGGATTCGGCCATGGCGTCGCCCCATCCCGATGGCGCCCCCCCACCCACCTGTCGGAGGTGGGTGACGTGCAGTTCGCCCCAGTGGCGCTCCAGATACTCGACAACGAGACGGCAGTGGCAATGGTCGGGCGTGTGCTGCACCGCAGGCGGCCGTCCCGATCACGTCGCGGCTCACCGTCTCCTCGACGCGACGCTCCCGCATGGGTCGAGGAAGCGGGTTTCGTAAGCGCTCCACGCGCCGCCGTGCTTCTTGAAATCGTCTGGCAGTGTGGGGCGAAACACACTGTTGCGGGGCGTAGTGGGCAGCGACGGTATTCGGGGCACCGGGGCCGCCAGCGGTGGTTGTCCGTGTGGGGACGGGACGGGAAGCGCCGGGGGGGACTGGTATTTCGACCGGGGGGGAATTCGGTGAGGTACATGGTCACAGGGTCGCGGTTCCGTTGAACCAATTCGAGTCAGGAACCGACAGGGGAGGATGATCATGGATGGGAGAGCATTTGTGGCGGCGGTCATCGCGTGTCTGGTGGGCTCTTCGGCCGTGGCTGGTGCCGAGAGCAGCCGTGGAATACGGGAGTCTGCCGAACGGGCGGCAGCGCAGTTGTCGGTCGAACAGAGTGTGGACGAACCCGCACGTCGGCGGTCGATGGCGCGGACGTGGGGGGGCGCGGCCCTGGTGGGCGTCGGCCTGCTCATACCGAACTCGGAAGGCAGCCGCGCCCGCAAGACGCTTTCGCATACCGGCTCGGGGCTGGCCATGAGCGTGGGAATACTCCTCATGACCTATTGGTGGGTGCGGCTCTTCTGTGTAGAGAGCTAACTCACTGATTCATAGGCATTTGCGCTCCTGGGCTCTCTCGCCTCGGCACGCTTGGCGGAGGTACAGCATTTCCCACCCCCTTCCCGGACCCGCCAGACCCATGCGAGCCCACACCGGGCGCTCGGTCCCTCCTCTGCCGCGGCTCCCCCTGGACATTCGTCCGGCGTTCTGGTACGGTGTCCTGGAGGGACGTCCTGCGATGGCCACCGCCACGACGAGGTTCTCGGGGCGCGCGTTCAGCGAGCGAGAGATGACGCTGGTCCGCGAGGTCGTGCGCGACTGTCCGGGCTTGAGCCGGATGGAGCTGGCGCGCACCGTGTGCGAGCTGTTGCGGTGGCGGCGCCCCAACGGACGGCTGAAGGCCCGCGAGTGCCGGGAGTTCCTGGAGCGGCTGGACGCGGACGGGGCGCTGGCCCTGCCCGGCAAGCGCCGGGGCCGTGCAGCGGGTTCGGTGACCCGGGTGCCCCGGACGGCGGCGGGCGAGCCAGGGTCCCGGCTCGTCGGCAGCGTGCGCGACATCGAGCCGCTGGCTGTCGAGCGGGTGCGCGAGCCCGCCCAGCGGTTGCTGTTCCGGGAGCTGGTGGGGCGCTACCACGACATCGGGCACCGGGTTCCGTTCGGGGCGCACCTGCGCTATCTGGTGTTCGCGTCGAGGCCGGCGCGGGCGGTGGTGGGGTGCCTGCAGTTCTCCAGCCCGGCGTGGCGGATGGCGGCGCGCGACCGCTGGGTGGGCTGGGACGACGCGACACGGGCGCGGAATCTGCAGCACGTGGTCAACAACAGCCGCTTTCTGCTGCTGCCGTGGGTCGAGGTGAAGAACCTCGCGAGCGCGGTGCTGTCGCGCGGCCTCGTGCGCATGGCGGCGGACTGGCCGCGCCGCTACGGCCTGTCGCCGTGGCTGGTGGAGACGCTGGTGGACCCCCGCCGCCACCACGGCGGGTGCTACCGCGCCGCCAACTGGGTGGTGTTGGGGGCCACGAGCGGTCGCGGGCGCATGGACCGGTACGGGCGCCGCGGGGGTGAGGCGCCCAAGACGGTTCTGGTCTATCCTGTGGTTCGGGATGCGCAGCGGCGGCTGCGGGAGCGTTGAGCCATGCGCGTTGTTCCGCCCCGTGCCGCTCCACCCGCCCCGACGCCGTATGCGACGGCGGAGGCGGTCTTCTCGGAGACCAAGACCTACCTCTCTTCGCGCGAGGCCCAGCAGATGAGTGAGAGCGACCTCGAACGGGAGCTGCACCGGCGGGGCCAGGACTTGATGCGCAAGCTCCTGCAGGGACACCTCGACCAACGCAGTCCGGGGGAGGCGGCGGGGCCGGTCGAGGGGGCCGACGGCGTCGAGCGTTCGGAGCGCCGCGTGCACGAACGCGCCGTGGAGACGATCTTCGGCACGGTGGATGTCGAGCGTGCGGGCTACGCGCGGGCTGGCCACGACAGTCTGCATCCGCTCGATGGGTCGCTGAACCTGCCGGCGGAGCGTTACTCGCTGGAGGTACGCCGGCGGGTGGCGGAGGCGGCGGCCTCGCGGTCGTTCGACGAAGCGCTGTCGGACCTGTCCCGCCATACCGGGGCGAAGGTGCCGAAGCGTCAGGCGGAGCAGTTGGCGGCTCGCGCGGCGGAGGACTTCGACGCGTTCTACGAGGCGCGCCGTGCGGCGGCGGGAGAAGCGGTGCCCGCGGAGTCGGTGGTCGTGCTGACCTTCGACAGCAAGGGGGTGGTGCTGCATCGGGAGGACCTGCGGGAGGCGACGCGCAAGGCGGCCGAGCGGCGCCGTCGGCAACGGGGGCAGCTCTCGCCGTTCAATCGCCTCAAGCCGGGGGAGAAGAAGCACTCGAAGCGGATGGCGACGGTGGCCGCCGTCTATGCGGTCGCGCCGTTCGTGCGGAGCGCGGAGGATTTCCTGCAGAGCCTGATGCCCCGACAGCCGGCGGCCAAGACGAAGAAGGGCAGGAAGGCGAAGACCTCGGGGGTGCGGCCTCGCCCGGTGGCGAAACGGGTGTGGGCGAGCCTCGAACGGGAGCCCGTGGAGGTGATCGCCGAGGCGTTCCTGGAAGCGGACCGCCACGACCCCGAACGCGTCAAGCACTGGGTGGTGCTCGTCGACGGGGCCGAGACGCAGCTCGACCTCGTGGAAGAGGGCGCCGCCGCGTACGGCGTGGCGGTCACGGTGGTCCTCGACATCATCCACGCGGTCGAGTATGTGTGGAAGGCGGCGCATGCGTTCCACCGGGAGGAGAGCCCCGAGTTGGCGTGCTGGGCGTGGACTCGCGTGCGGGACATTCTCGAGGGCAGGGCCAAGCGGGTCGCGGCGTCGATGCGGCGTGCAGCGACCGTCGCCGGGTTGTCGAAGGACGCCCGCAAGCCGGTCGACACGTGCGCCGACTACCTGCTGAAGTACGCGCCGTATATGCATTACGACCGCTACCTCGCGGCCGGCTACCCCATCGCCACCGGGGTCATCGAAGGGGCGTGCCGGCACCTAGTGCGCGACCGCATGGAGTTGACCGGCGCGCGCTGGCGGCTGGTCGGCGCCGAGGCGATTCTGAAGCTCCGGGCGCTGCGCGCCAGCGGCGACTTCGATGCGTACTGGGACTTCCACGAAGCGCGCGAGTACGAGCGGAATCACGCCCAGCGATACCGTGACGGCGCAGTCCCGCCGGTCACCGAGCCGCCCCCGCCCCCCGCCTCACCCCGCCTTCGACGCGTCAAGTAGCTCTGATCTGGCCGCCGTGCAGAATCCAATGGACTCTCTCTGGGCCGCCGACGAAAAAGAGCCACACCCCCTATTGGTCTGACGTTCCGGCGAGCGATGTCGGGTTCTCTCCTTTACCGGGCGGCGGCGGCCGGGTTGACGTGTCGTTCGGATTCTGAACGGCGCGCTCGGGCGGCGGCAGGTTGGGCCTTGCTTCATTCGCTTCTTGTCCGCGGCTGGAAGTTTGAGTGGTGTCTGCGACCTACCGTCCGGGTTGGCGTTGCCGGTACGGCCAGAACGCTCCCATCCTGGGCAGCGCTCGGCGTCGAGCGACTGACGACGGGCCGCGGGGAGGCGGGCGGTCTGACCGGGCCGTCGCGAGGTCATGCGTCGCGCAGGGTGCCGGCTTCACGCCGGTAGTTCTCCGCGCCAGGCACCAGACCGCGCCGCCGCGTCGGCCGGTTTCCCGATGCGGTGCCCGAATCTACGCGTCTGACGCTCTGTCGCAATCTCGATCCGTTCGTCACGAGGCCGCGGGAACAACCGCTGGGTTCTCTTCTCAGCGCGCGGTGATGACGGCGGCCATCAACTTATTGCAATGATCGCGAAGCAATGATCCCGCCAAGGCTCGCCCAGGCTGACTGTCAGCAGCCCGTGGACGAAGTCGGTTCGCTGAGCGGGCCTGTTCAAGCAGCTTGGGGACGAGCGGCTGAGCCCCAGGGGGCGACCGGAGCCCATTTGGCCCTCCAGAGGCCGTTCAGACGCCCCCAGAGGCCCATGAGGCGTTCGATCAGCCCGAGAATCGCCGAAAGAGCCCGCCCCTGCAGGCTCCGGGGCGTACCGACGCCCGTCAGGCGGCGCAGCAACAGACCCAGGTTGCAGCCCGCCGCCTGGACCAGCACCCGCTTGCGGACATTCTCATGGCCGCGCACCCACACCCGACGCAGACCCCCGGTCTCATACTGGTGAGCGAAAGGCCGCTCCACCAGTTCCCCCCGGCAGCGTTGGAGACGACGGCCCCGGTCCCCGCGAATACGCCGACGATTCCCATACAGCGCCGACTGCGCAGCACGCTTCTCCGGCGGCGTCTCACCCGTCTTCTTGTCCTGCCAGACGCGCCGACCACGCGCCGGCTCCGCGATGTAGCTGCGTACACCAAGGTCGTCGAGCGCCACCAGCGTCGCGTCGCTGTGATACCCCTTGTCGGCCACCACCTCTTCGACGCCCTCACCGTCAGGCTGAACCGCCTCCACCTGCTCCGCCGCCTTCGTCAGCGTCTCCGGCAGCGTCGCCGTATCACCCTCCGACGCGTCCTGAACCGTCACCGACAGGAGCGCTCCCGTCTCCAGGTCGACACCGTGCTCCGCCTTGTGGGCCAGATGCGTCCGACCGTCCTTCATCTTCGCGATCTTCGCGTCCGGGTCCTGCGGAGACGTCCACTCTTCATTCGACGTCTTCCGGCCCTTCCGCGAACGGTCGAAACGCGCCAACTCCGCCCGCGTCGGCGTCGCAATGCCAGATGCCTCCGCCAGCCCCCGCACGAACGCGTCGTACGAGTCCCCCGTATCCCGACGCTCGATGCTCCGCATCGCCGCGTTCGCTTCCAGCGTCGTCGCGTCCACCCCGATCGTCTTCCCCTTCACCAGACCCGCTTCCGACAACCGCTCCAGCACCCACGTGAACACCGCCGCGTGCGTCTCCACGTCGATCAGACGCCGAGTCCGTGACAGCGTCGAGTGGTTCGGCGTCGCCTCCGTCACGTCCAGATCCAGGAAAGCCCGCAGGCTCAGCGAATCCGCGACCCGCCACGCAATCGCGCGCTCCGATGACAGACCCTCGAAATACCCGATGAACAGAAGCCGGAAATACCGCCCGGGTCGCAGACTCGGACGACCCATTCGCTCCGCGTAGAAGACCGCACACAACCCCTCCACGAAAGCGTCGAACCTGGATTTCTCCAGAATCCGATTCAGCCGCTCGAAGAAGGGATGCCCCGCACTCTTGGGAAGGTCCTCTGCCGTCACCCACATCGGTGGCGCCGGTCGAGCCGCCGGCCTCTTGCCCATCGCCATGCTGTGAAGTCTACGACACTACAACCACTCAGATCGACCCGATCGGCCCGAATTTGCCGACTTTTTCCACGGGCTGCCAGGGGCTGTCGGGGTGAGCGGCCTGCAGATCCTTGCAGCGGCGCAAGAGATGACCCACGCACGTCTGGTGCGGCGCATGCTTGAAGCCGCGATAGGCCACCCAACCGTCCCGCACCAGCACGCCGGAGAAATCGGGGCCGAGAACCGCCGCCGCATGCTCGAACCCCCGCCCGGCGCAGATCGCGTAGACCGTGGTCTCCGGGGTCGCGAATACCCACAGCCAGTGGTTGAGCGTACACACACGCCACCCCGTCTCGTCCGGCGTGACCACCGGGCTGCGGCGGACCTGCTCGCACAGCGCCGCATACGCCAGCGCCGCCTTGGCGGCGGTGCGGTGCAGCAGTTGGACCAGACCGCCCTTGGTGACCCGGAGTCCGAACTGAATGTTCAGCACGCGGGCGACCTTCTCCACCGGCATGCCCAGCTCGGTGTGCAACTCGACCACCAGCGCGGCGACGTTCGGACCCAGTTGGGGAGCGGCGGCGCCCAAGGCGTCCGAGGTCTGCAGCGCGTGCCGGCCCTGCACTCGCCGCCGACACTGGACGCAGCGGCCCACCTCGATGTCGAACCGCCGCACCAGGGCCTGAACCGCCGGCAGCTCTTCCTGATACTGCGACGACACACCGTCCACGGTGACCGCGCCGCCGCAGTCGGGACAACTCGTCGGGACCGGCGCCGCGTGGACCTCGTCGACGCGTGGGGGCGGCTGGCGCCGCCCCTGCTTCCCGTAGTCCGCACCACGCCGCCGCCCCGGCCGCTCGCCGCTTCCCTGCCGCCGGTCCTTGGCGAAGGGGGCCGCCTGCCGCTTGCCGGCTCGCCGAGCGGTCTCGAGCTCCTTTTCCAGCTGCTCGCTGCGGCGCTTCCAGTGGTCGCGTTCCTCGATCAGCTTCGCCTTGTCCTGCTTCAGGCGCTCGATGCGCAGGTCGCGAGGGTCTCGCTGACGCCCCGTCCGGTCCGACTCGTCCTGGTCGCCCTTCTTGCGCGCCATGTCTCACGTATCGGCACAAGGCCTCCACGCCTGCACACATTTTCGGGGATCTTCTCGCCCCGACCCGGTAACCGAATACGAACTGCCGTCACCTTGCTGCGTCCCGAATACGAAGTGCTTTTTCTGCCCTGCCTGCATCGCATGCAGGGCCAGGGTTTCCCGGCGCGCGCGCGATGGGACCGCGCCGACTGGGAGTCACGACGGGACATCAAGGGATGGCTCAGCAAACAACTGCCGAGAGGACGAAGCTACAAGCCGACCATAGATCAGAAGCCGATGACCAAGTCGATCGACTTCCAGGAGCTCGATGGCGCTGGCCTGGCATGCTTCGGGAGTCTCGTGCGCGCGATCCGCTTTCTCGGCGGTCGAGGTCCGAGCGGCCGCGTCTATCCGCCCCCCGGAAAGCGGCAGGCGAGATGACGGCCCTCGGCAACCACCACCACACGGCGTGGCGCCGGAACGACGCCTGCTGACCGTCGAGGCGTCCGCGCCAGCCTCGCGGCTTCAGCGCAGCCGGCCGACCCGATCGGGCACGCACACCGCGCCCGAGTCTTCCCACTTGTTGTCGGTGAGCTGGCGCACGTCGCTGCCGTCGGCGCGCATCGCGAAGATCTCGCCGTAGGGCTGCGGCACCGAGTCGTAGAGGGCCATCTCGTCCTTGAAGCCGGTGCGCGAGCTGCTGAAGACGATCCACTCGCCGCCCGCACACCACGACGAGTGGGCGTCGTTCCCGCGGGCGTGGGTCAGCCGGCGGAGATCGGCGCCGTCGGGCCGGACGGTGTACAGCTCGAAGTCGCCGTCGCGGTTCGAGGTGAACAGGATGCGCGAGCCGTCGGGCGACCACTGCGGGAAGTTGCTGTAGTAGTCGGGGCCGGTGAGGGCCACCGGATCGCCGCCCGCGGCGGGAACGACGAAGAGACGGCGCCCGCCCTTGAAGACGATGTGGCCGCCGTCGGGCGACCAGCTCGGGAACCCGTTGTTCGCCTCGTCGTCCACCACCAGTCGCAGGTCCGAGCCGTCGGGGTCGATCACCGCGACCTTGGCCGGCGGGAGCCCGGCGGGCCGGAAGTAGCGGCCGACGGAGAGGACGATCTCGTCGCGGGCGGCGGACCAGTCGGCCGCGAACGCGCTGACTCCCTCGCGGTGGAAGAGCGTCCGCTGGTCGGCGCCGTCCACCGACATGATCTCGAGGCTGACGTCGATCGGATTCGACGACGCGAGTCCCGTGACACTCGAGGTACGCTCGCCGTACTGGCTGAAGATCATCCGTTCGCCGTCCGGTGAGAACGACACGAACGGTTCGTGGAGGAAGAGCTCGAACTCGGGGTCGGGGCTGAAGGCGGGCACCATGTGCTGCGTGTAGCCGAGCCGCTCGATGCGCTCGTAGGCCACCTGCCGGCCGTCGGGCGACCAGCTCGGGCCGCGCACCGCCCCCGCGATCACCGTCTCGACCCGACGGTCGGGATGCCGGACCCTCAGGCCGCCCTGGCCTCCCCCGGCGCGGCTCACGTAGCCGATGCGCCCCCCCGGCAGCCACGCCGGCGAGAGCTTGGTCTCCTGCGACGCGGTGAGCTGGACGCGCTCGCCGGTGGCGATGTCCACCGAGGCGAGCTCGGTGCGCGACCGGCCGCTCTTGGCGAGATAGGCGCCGACGGGGTCGGTCTCGTAGTACAGCAGTCGGCGGCCGTCGGCCGACCACGACGGGCTGCCCGCCACGCCGCCCCGAGCCGTCAGGCGGCGCAGCCCGGAGCCGTCAGGCCGCACCACGTAGACCCCGGTGGATTGCAGGTGCTCCCAGTTGCCGGGCAGATCTCCGGGCTCGGCGTCCCGATCGGAGGTGAACGCGATCCACGCCCCGTCGGGCGACCAGCGGGGCCGGAAGTTGCCCGACGAGTGGTCGGTCAGGTTCGACGCCGTCTTCGAGGCGAGGTCGAGCAGCCAGATGTCGGCCGTGCCCCGCGCCCGCGTGGAGACGAACGCCAGGGTCCGGCCGTCCGGCGACAGCGCCCCCTGATCGTCGAACGCGGGGTCATCGGTGAGCTGCTCGAGCCCGGTCCCGTCGGGACGGATGCGGTAGAGGTCGGCCTGCCCGTCGGGCTCGGCCGTGAACACCACCCACTGCCCGTCGGGAGAGAAAGCGGGCGAGTACTCCAACCCGAGGTCGGGGACCAGCGCCCGCGCGCCCGCGCCATCGGCGTCGGCGATGAACACCGTCATCACCGGGGTCTGATAGAGGTTGAAGAGCACCTGGTGCGGCGTCGGCGCGATATCCGCGGCCGACGCCCCCGACTGCGCGCCCCGAGCGGGGCCGGACTCGACTCCCGACTGGGCGGCCGCCGACGCCCCGACACCCAGGACAATCGCCGCACCGAGGGTCGTCAGGGTTCTCGTCATCTCACCTCTCCGCAACCAACTGCGCGCCACCCGCGGGGCTCCGCCGTCCCCAGACCAGGACCAGGCAGCGAGAGCCCGGCCGCCGCCGACCGCGACGTCGCTGCAGCGCCGCCGAGGCTCCTGCGGCGTCCGCCAGGGAGATGAACCGGCGTCCGCGACGTTCTCATTCCGCGCCGCCGAGGCTCCTGCGGCGTCCGCCAGGGAGATGAACCGGCGTCCGCGACGGTTCTCACTCCGCGCCGCGCGTCCGCGCCAGGTAGGCGACGAGGGCGTCGACGTTCTCTTCGGCCACCGGCGCGCCCTTGGCGCGCATGTCGGTCACCGTGGACCGCCAGCGGCTCTCGTCGAAGCGGGCAGTCTCGATGCGGTCGAGCGAATGGCAGATGGTGCAGGTGGCGGTGAGATAGCCGCCGGCGGCAGCGGCGTCGGCGAAGACCTCGTCGGCGACGGGGACCACGACGTACTCGCGGGGGAACGGCGTGGAGTCGGGACCGAACTCGGCGACGAGCCAGTCGAGCAGCACCGACAGGTCGTGATCGGCGATGACCGCGCCCCGCGCCTGCATGTCGCCGACGAGGCGGCGCCAGCCGTCGCGGTCGAGCGCGTTGTAGGCGTAGTCGTCGATGCCGTGGCACGTCGTGCACGACTCGAGGATGACCTGTCGGACCGGCCCCCCCGGCAGCCGAACCTCCGGTCTGCCGGCGCGCCGGTTGCCCTGCGCGGCGGCGGGCGCGGCCGCGCCGACGAGCAGGGCCGCCGCCAAGCCCGACGCGGCCCAGCGCCGCCAAGCCGTCCCGTTCACGCCCTCCTCCCCGCCACGACGGACAGCCCCCAGTCTCGCCGGCGCCGCTAGACGGACAACATGCCCGTGCTGTCGCCGACGCTCTTCCGCTCGATGCCGTAGAGCCCGAGAATGCTCAGCAGCAGGTTGGCGGTCCGCTCCGTGGAGTCGGGGAACACGAGGTGGCGGTTGCCCTTGAACGTCCCGTCGACGCCCCCGACCAGGATCACCGGCACCTTCTCGTGGGCGTGGCGGTGCGAGTTGCCCATGTTGCTGCTCTTGTAGATGAGCACGTGGTCGAGCAGGTTCCCGTCGCCGTCAGGGATGTTCCGCAGCTTGTCGCAGAAGTACGCCAGGTTCTCGACGTGGTAGCGGTTCACCTTGGCGTAGTTCGCCTTGTTATCGGGGATGTCGCCGTGGTGCGACGTCCCGTGCCACCCGCCCTCGTACCCCGACTCGGGGAAGCTGCTCGCGGACAGGTCGCGGCCGAGCATGAGGGTGGCCGACCGGGTGATGTCGGCCTGGAAGGCCAGCACCATCAGGTCGTACATGAGCTTGAAGTGGACGTCCTTGCTCTCGGGGATGCCGAACGGCACCTCGCCCGACAGCTCCACCTCGGGGTTGCTCGTCGCGATGCGGATGCGCCGCTCGAGCTCGCGGACGTTCTCGAGGTAGTCGTCGAGCCGGGTGCGGTCGCCGGGGCCGAGGCCCCTCTTGAAGTCGGCGAGCTCGCGGGTCACCGAGTCGAGCACGCTGACCGTCTGCAGCCGGCCCGCGCGCCGCTCCTCGGGGCTGGCGCCGTCGCCGAACATGCGCTCGAACGCCATCCGCGGGTTGATCTCGGTGGGCAGCGGCGTCGTCGGCGTCGACCACGAGACCGAGTTGGTGTACGCGCAACTGTAGCCCCAGTTGCAGTTGCCGCTGTTGCCGCTGGGGTCCTCGATGCCGAGCTGGATGGACGACAGCAGCGTGTCGCGGCCCCACCGCTGTGCGATCGTCTGATCGATGGTGACGTCCAGGTGCGGGGTCACGGCGTCGCGCTTCGGCCGCGCGCCGGACAGGAAGACCGCGCCACGGGCGTGGTTCCCCCCCGGTTCGTCCACCGTCGAGTAGGCGGCGGTGCAGTCGAGGCCACTGATGAGCACGGTGCGGTCGCGGAACGGCTCGAGCGGCTTCGTGATGAACGAGAACTCGAAGTCGCGGCCGGCCTGCAGCGGGCTCCAGTAGCCCGGCGAGGCGCCGTGCGGATGCCAGACGCCGACGAACCGCGGCGCCGGGCTGGCCGCGGTCCTCGCGAGCGCGGTGCTCGCGGGCACCATCGCGTCGAGCAGCGGCACCGCCACGGTGACGCCGACGCCGCGCAGGAACGTACGCCGGGGCATGTGCTTCTTCGTGATGAACATCAGCGACTCCTCAGCAGCATCCGACTCGCGTCTGCCCGCTCCGTGCGAACTCCCGCCGCCCGTCGATGCATCTCGCCGCGCTGGGCGAGCGACTACCGTCGATGCATCCCGCCCTTCGCCGAGCGAGCGACCGCCTTCAGCGTCGATCGCGGCCCAACCCTCACCGTCCCGACGCCTGCGCCCCCCCTGGCGCCGACACCCGCGGCGTTCGTCGGCCGCGCCTCACGGCGCCGCCGCGTCCGTCCGCACACCGGCCGACAGGTCGACGCCCGCGGCGGGTCTCTCGTCAGCCGACGCCCCGGCGTGCGCGACCGCCACGGCGTCCGCAGTCGCATCGGCCGGCGTCATCCGCAGTTGGAACGGCGAACTCCGGACGATGCCGAGCACGATCGACGAGAACCGATAGTCGTCAGCCGACGCGTCCCGGACGATCGACCGGACCACCGGCATGTCGAAGTACTCGACGCCGCGTCCCAGGCCATAGGTCATCAGCTTCTCGGTCAGCGTGCGCACGAACTGCGGCGCATAGCGCAGCAGCGCCTGCCGCAGCTCGACCGGTCCGTCGACGGCGGCGCCGTCGTGCAGCACCGCCGACGCGTCGATCGGCGTGCCCCCTTCCCCGCCGTCCTTGAGGCGCCACTGCGCGTCGGCGGAGAGGTTCTCGAGGGCGAACCCGATGGGGTCCATGATGCGGTGGCAGCTCGCGCACGCCGGGTTGTCGCGATGCCGGGTCATCTGCTCCCGCAGGCTCAGCACCCGATCCGGCCCCTCGACGGTGTCCTCGAGGGCGGGCACGTTGGGGGGCGGCTCGGGGGGCGGCGTCCCCAGGATGTTCTCGAGCACCCAGACGCCCCGCTTGACCGGCGACGTGCGGTTGTTCTGGACCCACGTGACGGACAGGAAGCTGCCCTGACCGAGCAGCCCGCGCCGATAATCGAGATCGGCCCCGAGCGGCACCCGCCGGAAGTGCGAGCCGTAGATGCCGGGAATGTCGTAGTGCTTCGCCAGGCGCTCGTTGAGGAACGCGTAGTCGGCGGTCAACAGGTCGAGGACGTTGCGGTCCTCGCGCATGACGCTCTCGAAGAGCAGCTCCGTCTCGCGGGTGAACGCCTCGCGCAGCTCGTCGTCCCAGTCGGGAAACACCGCCTGGGCCGGCGCCGTCGTCGCGAGGTTCCGCAGATAGAGCCACTGCTGCGCGAAGTTCTCGACGAGGCTCGCCGAACGGGGATCCGCGAGCATGCGGCGCACCTGCCGCTCGAGCTCCCCGGGATCGCTCAACACCCCCCGGCTCGCCGCGTCGATGAGTTCGTCGTCGGGGATGCTGCTCCAGAGGAAGAACGACAGCCGCGACGCGAGCTCGAGGTCGCCTATGCGGTAGACGAGGCCCGGCCGGTTGTCGACCGGCTCGCGCTCGACCCGGATGAGGAACTGCGGGCTCGCGAGAATCCGCCGCAACGCCAGCTCGATGCCGTCCTCGAACGCGCCGCGCGCGCGTCCTTCCTCGTAGAACGGCATGAGGGCGTCGAGATCGTCCGGGGTCGCCGGTCGCCGATAGGCACGCCGGGCCAGCGTCGTCAGAATCTCGCGGGCGCATGGGATCTCGTCACTCGCCGCTGACGGCCGGCAGGTGAAGACCTTGCGGATGCTGCGCGAGTCGGTGGCGCGGCGGGCGTTGAAGGGCCCCTGGATGTTCAGGGCGCCGATGGCCGGATAGGTGGTCAGCTCGCGCACCCGGCCGTTCTCGAGCGACTTGCGCTCGAAGTGCCTGGCGACGTCGAGGCTCGGCCGGAAGTTCGTCGCCACGAAGGTGGCCCCCACGAGGCGGGAGCCGGCCCTCACCGGCAGGGTCACCTCGAGGTGCCCGTCCCGCGCCGCATCCATGCCTCGGAACGCGCCCATGCCGGTGTACTGCCACCCGTGCACCCGCTCGCCGTCGATGTACAGCTCGAGCTGCTCGCCGGGGATGTAGGTGCCGACGCCGAGGTTGCGGATGGTGAACGTGTACTCCCCGTCCCCGGGGAACACGTGGCGCACCGCCATCCCTCCGCGCGTGCCCAGCGGCATGCCCGGCAGATGGAGATTCTGCGAGCTGTCGGTCCGGCTGATGTAGGTCGCCTCGGTCGGGGTCTTCCAGAAGCCCACCGCCATGCGGGCGACCTTGGCGGCGGCGCTGACGTAGGTCTCGAGCAGGGTCGGCGAGATCGTCAGCGACCCCGCGATGTTGTCGAAGCCACGGCTCGAGTCGTCGGCCGGCAGCAGCGTCGCCGGGTCGACCTCGAGGTGGAGGAGGTCGCGGATGACGTTGGCATACTCGGTCCGGTTCAGGCGGTGGAGGACCTTGGTGCCGGGGTTCAACGGCGCCGACCGGTCGATCTCCGCTTCCAGCCAGTCCCGGAACGCCGCGTATTCGGCCTCGGGGGGGCGCCGCATGCCGGGCGGAGGCATCATGCCGGCGCGCAGCTTGCGCACCACCTGCTCCCACAGCTCGGGGTCGGCCCCGACCGCGGCGAGGTCGCGGCCCTCCAGGGACAGGTTGGCGGTGCGGTTGCGGTCGTTGTGGCAGGAGAGACAGTACCGCTGGAGGAGGTCACGGTGCGCCGCCGGGGCGACCGCATCGTCCCCCTGGGCTTGCGCCGCCACGGCGGGGATGGCGACGCCTGCCATCGCCGCCACGAGACTGCCGACCACGAGCCGATGCAGCATCGTCGACTCCCGACCCGGCCGCCCTGCGACCCCCGATTCGACACAGCCGGGACGCGCCGGGCCCACACGTCCCGCCACCGCGCAACCGGCCTTAACTATGCGTGAACGACGGCGACAATGCAAGACATCCCCGCTCCCGACACCTGGCCGTGCGGCCATGAGGAACCGGATCGAACATGGCCCCAGCCCAACCGACTGAGCCATCAAACCGACACCCACAATGAACAGGACGTTGAGCGTGACCGGAACCAACGCCAACGCCAACGCAGACGGGGCAGCCCCGAAGCCGCCCGCGCCTGCATGAACCGGATCGGACTGTCGATGAGCCGCGCCGCCGACATCCGACGGCGACGCCCCGACGCACGCAGAAATCAGCCGCCCCACCACCCGCGGGGCGCAGGTAGAAGAAATGGTCTGCGAAAACGACCGTTCTGTGCGTGGAGAGCGCGTCGCCGGCTTCGGCCCGGGTTCACTTACAATGCGGCGTCAGCAACCCGGACCGGCCGCACGACAGTGAAGCCGGTCCGCCGTCCGTCCGCCCCACGATGACGCCCCCCAGCCAGACCGGCGACGGCCTCACCCGATCGGCCGGAATCGTCGGCCTCGCGACGATGACGAGCCGGGTGCTGGGTCTGGCACGGGACCAGGCCCTCGCCTACCGCTTCGGCGCGGGCAACCACATGGACGCCTTCCAGGTGGCGGTCCGCATCCCGAACCTGCTGCGCGAGCTGTTCGCGGAGGGAGCGATGAACGCCGCGTTCGTGCCCGTCTTCACGCGGCGCCTCACGACGGCGGGGCGTGACGCGGCGTGGCGGTTGGGCGTGCAGATCATCAACGCCCTCGCGGTCATCACCGGCGTCATCGTGGTGGCCGGCATCGTGTTCGCCGAGCCCCTCACCCGCTGGATCGCCGCCGACTACCAGAGCGTTCCCGGCAAGTTCGAGATGACCGTGCAGCTCACCCGCGTCGTGCTGCCGTTCCTGACCCTGGTGACCATCGCCGCCGTCTGCATGGGCATGCTGAACACGCTGGGGCGATTCTTCGTCCCCGCGGTCTCGCCCGCCACCTACAACGTCTGCCTCATCGTGAGCGCCGTCGTGGTCGTGCCGCTGATGCCGGAAGACGGGCCCGCGCCGATCACGGCGGTGGCGGCGGCGGTCCTCGCCGGCGGGGCGGGACAGATCGCGGCGCAGTGGTGGGCCCTCCGCGGCGAGGGGTTCCGCCATCGGCTCGCCCTGAACCCGGCCGACCGGGGGCTGCGCGAGATCGTGGGGCTGATGGGGCCGGCGACGATCGCGGGGGCGGCGCTGCAACTGAACCTGTTCGTCAACACCCAGCTCGCCACCGGCGAGGGCACCGGCGCGGTCACCTGGCTGACCATGGCGTTCCGCCTGATGTACCTCCCCCTGGGGGTGCTCGGGGTGTCGATCGCGACGGTGACCCTGCCCGCGGTGTCCCGGCACGCCGCCGGCGGCGACCTCGCCGCGGTGCGCCGAACCGTCTCCCAGCGGCTGCGCCTGACGGCGGCGGTGATGGCGCCGGCGGCGGTCGGTCTCGCGGTCCTCGCCGTCCCCATCGTGCGGGTCGTCTTCGAGCGCGGAGAGTTCACCCCGGCCGACACCGCGGCGACGGCGGACGCGCTGGTGTACTACGCGCCGGGCATCGTCGGCTACGCGGTCGTCCGGCTTGCCGTCCCGGTGTTCTACGTGTTCGGCGCCAGCCTCACCCCGGCCCTCGTCAGCGTCCTGACCGTGGCCCTCAACATCGGGCTGAATCTCGTCCTCGTGCGGGTCCTGGGGTATCCGGGCCTCGCGCTGGGCACGACGGTCGCGTCCTGGCTCAACGCCGGCGTCCTGCTCCTGCTGCTGCATCGCCGACTCGAGGGCATCGAGGCCCGCCGCGTCGCAGACAGCTTCGCGAGAACCTGTCTCGCCGCCGGAGCCATGGGCGCGGCGGTCGGCGCGGCCAACCACCTGGTCTCGGGGTTCGCGGCGGAGAGCAGCCTCCTGACCGCAGGACTCATCCTGGCGGGAGAGATCGCTCTCGGCCTCGTGGTGCTGGACGCCGCCGCCCGGCTCCTCGGCCTCGCCGAGCTCGACGAGGTCCGCGCCCAGATCTTCCGCCGGCTGGCCGCGAGGCGGCGGCCCGCGGGCGGCGAACAGACGTGACCTCGACCGTGGAGACCGGTCCCGGCGGATGCCCTGCCGGTTCGGAGCCGTGAAGGGACCCGTCTCTGGACGGCCCTCGTTCGGAGGCGCAGCGACGCATCCGCCATGCGTTCGGGAACCACCGCTGGGTGCGCCGTCCGCAGACCCGCGCCCAGGGCCGGTGCGGCTCCTCGGGCGCGGTCGAAGCGGGTGCAAACGGATCGGCGCCCAGGCGCCCCTCGACACTTCGACGCCGGTTCGACCGACGGAGGGGGCCGAGGGGCCGGGTCGATTGTGCATCGCCAGCGAAAGTGGTAGAAGACAAGGCGACCGTCCGTTCAGGCCGGAAACCGGCCGGGAGACCGACCATGCTCAGGATGCGCCCGACGACCCTTCGATGGCTCGCGGCAGGCGGCCTGCTCGGTATCGGTGCCCTCGCGGGTCCCGCCGCCGCGAGCGAGGTGGCCGACGCGGCCATGGCCGGGGACGCGGAAGAGGTGCGCCGACTGATCGAGGAGGGCGCCGATGTGGACGCGGCGCAGGTGGACGGCACCACCGCCCTGCACTGGGCGGCGCGGTGGGACGACCACGAGACGGCGCGGCTGCTGATCGGGGCGGGGGCGACCCTCGACGCCGCGAACCACGCGGGCTCGACCCCGATGCGGCTGGCCACCGTCAACGGCAGCGCCGCGATGATCGAGCGCCTCCTCGATGCCGGCCTCGACCCCGACGCCGCCCTCAGCCCGCACGGCGACACCGCGCTCATGATGGCCGCCCGCACCGGCCGGCCCGCCGCCGTCCAGACCCTGCTCGACCGCGGCGCCGAGGTGAACCGGGCCGAGACGTGGGGAGGCACCACCGCTCTCATGTGGGCGGTGGCCGAGCACCACGCCGAGGCGGTGGAGCTGCTCATCGCCCACGGCGCCGATGTCGACGCGCGGACGCGAATCTACCCGGTGGCCGACGCCGCCGGCAGCGAGGGGCCCGAGCCCGAGGACGCGGACCCCGACGCGGCGCCGATCGGCTATTCGAACGGCGGGTTCACGCCCCTGCTGTTCGCGGCGCGGGAGGGGGACCTGACCTCGGCGCACCTCCTCGTCGCGGGCGGGGCCGACCTCGGCGCGGTGGCCAGCGACGGGAAGGACGCCCTGGGACTGGCCATCTACAACGGCAACTACGCCCTGGCGTCGTTCCTGCTCGACCGCGGGTCGCCGGTGGACAACCCCGACGCGGAGGGGTTCACCCCCCTGTTCTGGGCCGTCGACCGGCGCAACATGGAGTGGAACCCGGGGTTCCCGTGGACGGTGACGGCCGACCCCCTGCCACTCATCCGCAAGCTGCTCGAGGCGGGGGCGGACCCGAACCGGATGGTCGACAAGACCCCGCGGTCGCGCCGCAACTTCGGCGGGTCGCCGCGCATCCGGTTCGCCACCACGTTCATGCGCGCCGCGTACTCCGCCGATCTCGAGCTCGTCCGGCTCCTGCTCGAGTACGGCGCCGACCCCACCATTCGGTCGAGCGACAACGAGACGCCGCTGCTGGCGGCAGCCGGCCACGGCTGGATCGACGGCTACAGCCAGGGCAAGTCGTTCGCCGAGCGGCTCGAGGTCATCCGGCTGCTCATCGAGCTGGGGGCCGACGTCAACTGGGCCGACGACGCGGGCATCACGCCCCTGATGGTCGCCGCCAACATGGGCGACGTCGCGATCATCCAGTACCTCGTCGACCAGGGCGCCGACCTCGGCGCCCACGACCTCGGCAAGAAGAACGACGGCGCCTTCGGGGGCAGCATCGAGCCCCTGATGCCCATCGACTACGCCATCGGGGTGGGCACGTTCCGCCCCAACAACGCGATCGTGATGATGGAGGACGCGGTCGAGCTGATGACCCGGATGATGGCCGACCGCGGCATCGTGCACACCACCTCGGAGTGCACGCTCCGCGCCTTCACGTGCGGCGATGTCGATCCGATGGCGGCCACCCCGGCCGAGATCGAGCGGCTGCGGGCGATCCAGATCGGGCACCGGGTCGACGGCGTCGTGGGCGGGCTGGCCGTCGAGGAGGAGTCCGCGGCCGAGGGCGCGCAGGAGCCGAGATAGGAGTCTGCGCCCGCCGAACGGCGCCGACTCCCCTGGAGGGTCATTGGCGCGCCGAGCGGAGCCGCAGCGACGTTGGCGGGCCGGGAAGCAACCCTGACGCAGAACACGGAGGCTTGTGATGAGCGCGAGATTGCTCGCGGCGGCGGTCGGATCGGCGTTGCTCCTGGCCGGAGCGGTGCAGGCGCACCACTCGTTCTCGGCCGAGTTCGACGCCGACAAGCCGGTCTCGCTCACCGGCATCGTCACCAAGATCGAGTGGAAGAATCCGCACGTCTGGTTCTTCATCGACGTCACCGACGAGGGCGGCGCGGTGACGAACTGGGGCTGGGAGATGGGCAGCCCCAACGGCCTCATGCGGCGAGGCTGGACCCGCAACTCGATGCAGATCGGCGATGCCGTCAGCGTCGAGGGCAGCCTCGCCAAGGACGGGTCGAGCCGGGCCAACGCGCGGGTGGTGCTGCTCGCGGCGAGCGGCCAGCGCCTGTTCGCGGCTTCGAGCCAGGGGCAGACGCCATGACCGGCCCCGACTGTGCTCTCCTCTCGCCTCGTCGGGCGGGCGCTGCGGCTGTGGGACGGCGCCTGCCGGGGGCGGCGCCCCGCGGGGTTCCGTCACGGACGGTCGGCGTCGGGGCGCGCCGGGGACGTCCCGCCGCCGCAGGGCTGGCCGCCGTCGTCATCGCGGCCGGCCTGTCCGCGGGCGCCGCGGCGGGCCAGCAGACCCTCGACCCCAGCCTCGGCGGCGCCGCCGGCCCGCAGGAGGCCGAAGCAGGGCCCGAGCCGACCCCGCGCCTCGCCGACGGCACCCCCAACCTCGGCCGCGTGCCGGGCGAGAAGGGCGTCTGGGCGGTGCCCTACATCACCAACATGGCGACCCGGGTGATCGGGCCCGACGGCGAGCCGCTGGCGCCCCCGGCCACCCCCGCCAGCTCGCGCGGCGCCCGCGGCGGGTCGGCCGCCGAGCCCCACATCCCGTTCATGCCGTGGTCGGCCGCCATCTACGACTACAACTCGGCCAACGAGTCGAAGTACGACCCGGAGGGCTACTGCCTGACACCGGGCGGCCCCCGGATGATGGCGACGCCGTACCCGATGGAGATCATCCAGCTCCCCGAGCAGGAGCGCATCATCATGATCTTCGAGGGCGCCACCCACGTCTGGCGCGAGATCTACATGGACGGCCGTCCCCATCCGGAGGGCGACGCCCTGAATCCCACGTTCCTGGGGCACTCGGTGGGGCGCTGGGAAGGCGACACGCTGGTCGTCGACGTGGTCGGCTTCAACGAGACGAGCTGGATCGACTTCTACGGCCACCCCCACACCGACGCCCTCCACCTCGTCGAGCGGTTCTCGCGCCCCGACAAGAACACCCTGCGCTACGAGGCGACGATAGACGACCCGGAGGCGTACACGGCGCCGTGGACGGTGGCGTGGGACATCCCGTGGCGACCGGACGGCGAACTGATGGAGTACATCTGCCAGGACAACAACCTGTATCTGTACCACCTGACCGATGACTTCGGGCAGCCGATCTTCGGCAATCGGTAGTGCTGCGCCAACGACCGTATGTTGGGGCAGGGGCGCGGTGATTCGTCAACGATGGCGCGCCCGTAAACGCACACCCGTGTCGCAAGATGATGGCGCGACTACCCGCCGAGCGGGGTGCCTGCGCCGTGGCACGACGCAGACACCTGCAAGATCGGTTGGCGCTCGGCGGAGGCGCCGGCGACGGGCGGACTGGACGTCGATGCAGGACGCGCCGCGCGACGCGTCGGCCACCAATGCTGACCGGGGAGCACGGGGGACTCGCGACGGCGCCCGCGCCCCCGGTTCAGGCGGCGCCCGCGCCCCCGGTTCAGTTGCGCATGAGGGTGAAGTCCCCGGTCACGTCACCTTGCGTCCACGAACCGGTGAGAACACGGTTGTAGGAACCGATGTTCTGCAGCTCGCCCTCGACGACGTACCGTACCGGGTTGCCGTCGGCATCCTCGTCCACCGCCTCGAAGCGGAGGGTCCAGGTCGAGTGGTCGAGCGAAGCCACGGCGACAGGCACGGGGTTCGGACCCGGGTTGATCGTGCCGGTGATGGCCTCGCCGTCCCAGTCGAACACGAGCAGGAGGCGCATGCGGTCGTCCGCGTCGGGACCCCAGTCGCCGCTCCACGAGCCCTTCAGGGGATGTCCGTACTGGGCCGACGCCGCCACCGCGCCCAGCAGGACGGCCCCGCCGATCAACGTGCAGCACGCCCGCATCGTCCTCTTCGCAGCCATCTTGGTCACCGGGATCCTCCTGCCGCCGGCCCTCGTCGACGCCAGCCAGAGTCGAACATGGTAGCACCGTCCGCGCGGCGAGCCCGTGGACGGAAACCCGTCGCGGCTTCGCGGCGGGCCGCCGACGTCCGTCAACCTCCGTCCTCCAGAAGGTGACTCATGCAGTTCCTCAAGCCCTATACCGAGTGCATCCACGACACCGTGCGCATCGTCGCCGGCGTGCTGTTCTTCCAGCACGGCGCCCAGAAGATCTTCGGCATCCTCGGGGCCGAGCAGAGCGTCGAGCTGGGCTCCCGCCTCGGGCTCGCCGGCCTCATCGAGATGGCCGCCGGCGCCCTCATCGCCCTCGGTCTCTTCACGCCGGTGGCCGCGTTCATCGCCAGCGGCGAGATGGCGGTGGCGTTCTTCATCGCCCACGTGCCGCGCGGCAGCATCTGGCCGCTCGTGAACGGCGGCGAGCCGGCCGTCCTCTTCTGCTTCCTGTTCCTGTACCTCGCGAGCCGTGACTCCGGCGACTGGAGCCTCGACCGAATGCTGAAGGCGCGCAAGGGCGCATAGCGGAACCGGGACCCGCGGCCAGAGCGTCGGGTGCCGAGGGGCGCCCGCGCTCGACCTCACGGCGGACTGGCCGCGGCGGACCGCTCTTCGGCGGCCGGCCAGATGTCGGCATGCCGGTGACCGCAGTTCGCTCGCCTGAAGCTCGGGGGGTCCCAGACTCGACGTCACGGCCGATTGGTCGCGGCCCGCTCCTCGGCGCGATGGCCGGCCAGGATGCCGGGCATGCCGTAGTTGCCTTCGTGGCAGGCATACTCGAAGAGCGGACCCTGCCGGGTCGTCATCGGGACCGCGGCCGTCCACGGTGCGGTGTAGAAGCCGGGATCGTCGACCGTGACCCGGTAGTCGATCGCGTCCGGCCCGCGGCGCGTGAAGCGCTCGACGACCCGGCCCGCCGCGGTCGTGCCCAGGGTGATGACCCCGAGCCCTCGGCTGATCGTGGTCTGCTCCACCGCGCGCAGGTTGGTCGTCTCGACCACCAGGGTATCGCCCTCCCACCACCCGCGCGGATCGCCCAGCCACTGCGCGACGCGCGGGTCTGCGTGCGGACGCTCGTCGAGCGGAATGATGCGGGCGTCGTGGATCATCTCCGCGAGGATCACGACGTGGCCCGGTGTCTGCAGGATCCGGTAGTTGTGGTTGTAGAAGTTGCCCATCATGGTGCCGGGCAATCCGCGGGTCACGCAGCGCTCGAACAGGTCGCGGCTCTCCGGTCCGTCGGCGGGGCTCGTCCGCCAGGCCGCCGCCAACCGGGCCCGCAGGCGCCGGGCCTCCGGCGTCAGCGCGGGCAGGCGACCGTCCGGAGGGTCCACGAGCAGCGAGGTCCGCTCGAGCAGCACGCCGCGCTCGCGCCAGTACTCGTTGTGAGAGCCGGTGCTGCCGGCGGGGGGCGCGGTGTCGGTGGTTGTCTCGCGGGTGAATCGACGGAACCGCTCGGCCCGCTCGGCCTCGGTCAGCACCGCCTGCCCGGCGAGGTCCCGCGGCCGTTCCAGCGGCGTCGCGGTGACATTGGTCCAGGCGCCCTGCAGATCGGGGTCTCCCCACGGGGTCCGGGGCGCGCGCCAGGCGGCGGTTGCCGGTTGCGCATCGGCGGGGGCAGCGAGCGCGCCCGGGAGGAACCCCGCCGCCAGACCGAACGCCGCGAGAAGGCAGGGAACACGCATCTCGGACCTCAGCGGCTCAGCCGACAGGAGACTCTCATCTCGGACCTCAGCGGCTCAGCCGACAGGGTCGTCGCCCCCGACGATACCATCCTCGAGGATCGCCCGGAAACCGTCCTCGTCGATGACCGCCACGCCCAACTTCTCGGCCTTCGCCCGCTTCGAACCCGGACTGTCGCCGGCCACGACGTAGTCGGTGTTGCGGCTGACGGATGCCGCGACCCGCCCGCCGAGGGCCTCGATGCGCGCCTTGGCCTCCGAGCGGGTCATCGCCTCCAGGGTCCCCGTCAGAACGAACGTCTTTCCGGCGAGAGACACCGGAGCCCCGTCGCTCTCGGCCGCCGGCGCCTCCTCCACGGGGTCGACCCCAGCCTCGCGCAGCCGCTCGATCTGCTCCCGGTTCCGCTCGTCGGCGAAGAAGTTGCGGACCGACTCGGCGATGATCGGGCCGACCTCCTCGACCGCCTCCAGCGCCTCCGCCGAGGCCTCGGCGAGGGCGGACAGGCGGCGGAAACGCCGGGCCAGCAGCTCGGCCGTCCGGGCGCCGACGTGCCGGATGCCGAGCCCGTAGACCAGGCGCCCCAGGGCGACGCCCTTCGAGCGGTCGAGCCCCTCGATCACCTTGTCGGCGGACTTCCTGCCCAGCTTGATGGGGACGGGCACCCGCGCCACCTGCGCGGCGTCCAGGGCGTACAGGTCGCCGGGGCTCTGCACGAGACCGAGGTCGACGAGCCGGCCGGCCAACCCCGGACCGATGCCCCGGACGCCGGCCACGCTGCGCTGTACCCAACGGCGGAGGGCCCGCGTGAACGCGTCGTCCTGGGGGGGGGCGGCGCCCACGACGGGCGCCCCCCTCTGCGGCCCGCCGACGGCGTCTCCGCCCATCGGGTGGCCACCGTCGATGGGAAGCTGCGTCGAGGAGTCGGCCGGCGGTGGACCGGTCGACACCTCGCCCGGGTCCTCCCCGCCACCATCGAGCGGGGGTGACGTGAACGCCCCCGCCGGCGCAACCGCCGACGGCCCGGCCGACGGCGACCCGACGCCTTCCCGGCCATCGTCGGGTAACGGATGCGCAAACGCCACCGCAGACGCGCCACGCCGCGCCGACCGCTCGTCGCCGTCCGCACCATGCGCCGCCGGCACTTCCCCGCCATCGTCGGATGGCGGATGCATGAACGCCCTCGCCGCGCCGTCCCGCGCCGGCCGCTCGTCGCCGTCCGCACCCGGCGGCGCCGACCCTTTTCCCGGCGCCAACCCGCCGGCCAGCGCGGTCAGGCGCCGGCGGGCCGGCTCGGCGAAGAACGCCGCGACCGACTCCGCGCTCCGGCGGCTGATGCCCGCAGCCTGCTCCAGCTCGTCGACGGAGGCCCCCGCGATCCGGCCGAGGTCGAGTCCCGCCTCGGCCAGCCGTTCCGCCTGCTGCCTCCCCAGCCCGGGAATCCCCAGGGCGTGGAGCACCCGGGCCGGGGTGAGCTCGGCCCGGGCCCGGGCGAGGCCATCGACCAGCACCGCCGCCCGCCCCTCGCCGATGGTGCTCTCCTTCTCCAGATCCGCGAGCTCATCGGCCTTCAGCCCGTACAGGTCGGCCAGCCCCTTCACCAGACCCCGCTCGACCAGCTCCCCCACGAGCCAGTCGCCGAGGACATCGATGTTCATCGCGGTGCGGTGGGCGAAGTGGAGAATCGACTCCTTCAGCCGGGCGGGGCAGCTCGCGTTGACGCAGCGCGCCACCACCTCCTCGGCCTCGCGCACCACCGGCGAGCCGCAGACCGGGCAGTGGGCGGGCATGCGGAAGGGGCGGCGCTCCGCCCCCTCGGCCGCCACCCGCACCACCTTGGGAATCACGTCGCCGCTCCGTTCCACCACCACGCGGTCGCCGACCTGCAGACCGAGGCGGGCGATCTCGTCCTCGTTGTGCAGGGTCGCGCGCGACACAGTGACCCCTCCGACCTCGACCGGCCGAAGCCGTGCCCGCGGCGTCACGGCGCCCGTCCGCCCCACCTGCACGTCGATGCCCTCGACCACCGTCTCCGCCTGCTGCGCGGCCGGCTTGCAGGCGATGGCCCACCGCGGCGACTTCGACGTCGCCCCGAGCCGGCGCCACAGCGCCGTGTCGTCCAGCTTGAACACCACGCCGTCGATGTCGTAGGGCAGCGCGTCGCGGCGCGCCATGCACCGGTCGCGGAACGGCGGCAGGGCGTCGACGCCCGACAGCCTCGCGTGCTCGGCCGCCACCTTGAAGCCGAGCCGCTTCAGGACCTCGAGCGACGCCCAGTGCGAGTCGAGCACCGGCTCGCCGCCCGCGAGCAGGGCGTAGGCGTGGAAGTCGAGGCGCCGGGCGGCGGTGACGGCGGCGTCGAGCATGCGCAGCGCGCCGGCGGCGGCGTTGCGGGGATTGGCGAAGGTCTTCCCTCCCGCCTCCATCTGCCGGCGGTTCAACCGGCTGAACGCCTCCCGCGGCATCACCACCTCGCCCCGCACCTCGAAGTCGGACGGCACTCCCGCCTCTTCCAGGACACCGCGGTCGACCGACAGCGGCAGCGACCGCAGGGTGCGGGCGTTGGGCGTGATCACTTCGCCCTCGACACCGTCCCCGCGCGTCAGCGCCAGATCGAGCCCGCCCGCCACGAAGCGCACCGCCATCGACGCGCCGTCGAGCTTCAGCTCGCCGACGTAATCGAGGGTCTCGACGTCGGCCAGCTCGCGCGCCCGACGGTCGAAGTCGCGGAGTTCGGCGTCGTCGAACGCGTTCTCCAGGCTGAGCATCACCGACGAGTGGGCCGCCTTCTCCACCCCCTCGCGCGGCGCTCCCCCGACGCGCTGCGTGGGCGAATCAGGAGTGACGAGATCGGGGAACTGCGCCTCCCACCGCTCGAGCTCCCGCATCAGGGCGTCGAACTCGGCGTCCGTGACGGCGGGATCGTCGAGGACGTAGTAGCGATGCTCGTGACGCAC
Organism: Vicinamibacterales bacterium; assembly: GCA_965199675.1. GTDB lineage: Bacteria > Acidobacteriota > Vicinamibacteria > Vicinamibacterales > UBA8438 > JAJEEA01. The sequence continues at coordinate 217,773 of CBDATI010000059.1, forward strand.
GAGGTCGCGGCGCAGCTCGGCGATGCGCAGTCTGGCCTCGTCGACGGTGGCCTGGGGTGGGAGATCGGCAGGCATGGGTGCGGTCAGGACGCTCGCGGGGCTGCGGAATCCGGCGTGGCGCGGACCTCCTGCAAGCGGGGCGGGGTTACACTCCGTCGCGACAGCCGACGACGCCGAACGTCACATCCCGCGCCGTCGACGACCCACCCGCCGCGGTCGCCCCGCGCTCCCCTCCGTCAGCATCCCGATGGCAGCTTCTTCATGGCAGCTTCTTCGTTCTTCGGATCGATGGAGCCCGCCTTCAGCCGTGCGACGAACTTGGCCCGGACCACCTCGGTCTTGACGCGCGCCTCTCCCGGGAAGACGATCTCGGTTCTGCCGCCGCCGACCTTCAACTCGTAGTCGCCCGGACCCAGCCTGACCCGTGTCTGCAGGCAGTCGGTCCACTTCTGTGCCCGCGCGAGCTCTACCGCCGCCCCGTGACGGCGCTTGTCCCAGGCGCCCGCGAACAGCTCGGCCAGGGCTTTCGGCCGCGCCGGGGCCGGGCCCAGTTCGAAACCGGTGCCCGCGAGCCGGTGGCTCAGCGCCGCCATGCGGTGGGAAATGGCGGCGGTGGCCGACGCCCCGCCGCGCAACGACAGCGGCAACCCCAGCCAGCCGGCGCGGGCGCCGAACAGCAGCGCCGCCGCCAGCCGGTCCTCCTTGGTCAGCGCTTGGTGCTCGAACGCCAGCAGTTCGGCACAGGTCGACCGCAGGAACAGCAGGCACATCGCTCGCGAGAACGGCTTCTTGAACCGGTCGAACAGGTCCGATACCGTCCGGTCCGCCAACCCGGTGAGAGAATCGAGCGTCCGCCGGAGATCGACGACGTGTTCCCGCAGGCGCCCGGTGAGGCTCTTTGCCGCACCGTCGAGGTAGTCGAGCAGCCGCGCATTGGCCTCGGCCGCGCCCACCTCGCCAGCACGCTCCGCGAGGGCGTCGATAGCTTCCCAGAACAGCCGCCTGGCGTCGAAGTCGATGCCAGGCAGGACCGCCATCGGAGCCGAAGACGGCCTGGACCGCAGCCACGCCGCCAGCCCAGCCGCCACCGTTACCGACAGGTCGGGCGGCGGGTCCGCGCCGGGGTCGAACCCGGCCCGACACATGGCCAGGCTCAGAGGCTCACCGCCGTCCAGCACCGCGGCGGCGTCCCGATTCGCCAGCAGCCGCAGCATGGCCAACATGCCGCCTGCGGCCTGGGCCTGGCCGAGCGGCGCCTCCTGTTTGGGCGGCACGTGCTCCGGCGGCCATTGGGGACCGCGGGTGGCGGTGAAGCCCCTTACGTTCACCCGCGTCTCGAAGTCGGCCAGCGGCACGTTATCGTGGTCCTGCGCGACAGCCCGGTACGCCTTCTCATCGTCGCGCGACGCGAACCTGATCTGCACGATGGCCGACACCGGCAGCGGCGCCCGGACGAAGATCAGCGACGCGCCGCCCGCCTCGTGCGGCCAGCGGCGCTCCTCGACGCCGTTCGGGCCGGGAACCATCACTTGGCCGGCGCATTCGCGCAACGAGACGATGACCTGGCACCGCTTCAAATAGTCCGCCTCGGCGACGGCGTGGTCGGCGGCGGCCGGCCAGGGAGCGCCGATGAACAGCGGAATCCAGCCCGGACAGATATCCAAAGTGTCCCGGTAGTACTTCTTGCTGAAGCCGCTCTTCGGCAGCACCAGACCGGCCGAAAGCATGTACGACAGGTTGAGGTGATTGGTGACCAGACAGCATCGCTCGGACGCCGGTTGCGCGACGGCCGGACGATGCGATCCCGGAGCTGCGCGACGGCCACCTGGGTCGGGTTCGGGATCGAGGCCACCCAGCAGGGGGGACTGCTCCAGAGTGCTCATCCTGCTCCTTTAACATACGACGTCCGTACGCTTCAGCACCGTCGGATCGTTCGGCAAGATTTCCTCGATCCGGCTGACCACGCCGTGTCGCCGGAGCAGAATCACCTGCTCGCGCGCCCGCGCCACCATCACATAGAACAACTTCCTGACCTCGTCGAGATCGGCCGGTACGTGGTGCTGATCGATGTCGGCGAGCACCGCGACGTCGAACTCCAACCCCTTGCAGGCCAGGGCATTGATGACCAGGACGCCGCCTCGGTCGAAGCGCACGTCCGGACGATGCTGACCGTGGAACGTCTCGATGACGGGTAAACCATGGTCGAGCTTGGCGGGATCGACGGCCCGCAGCCCCCGGACGAAACGCTCGCGAACCTCGTTGTTCGGGACGATCACTCCCACGAGCTTCGCCGGATCCCGGTCGACGATCTTGACCATACGCTGGCAGATGTTCTTGAACCGCCCTTCAGCATAGTCGCACAGCCACGCCGGCGAGCCGGGTCGCGAAGGCAGCTCGACCGGCGGACTGGCCGGGTCTCCCGTGTAGAAGGCACGCGCCAGCTTCGCGACCGGGCCGCTGTTGCGATGGTTGTGTTTCAGCTCGATGACGCGCTCCGTGTCGATCGCCAGCCCCGTCTGGATCTCGCTGCGGTTGCTGTTCTTCTTTTCCCGGAGCCGCTGATTCTGATCGGCGGCGACAAAGAGCTTTTCATACCCAAGGGCGACGAGAGTTTGGTAAAACTCCGGCGGCATGTCCTGACCCTCGTCGAGGACCAGGAAGGGCGGATCGGCGACCGGCGCATCACCGCCGCGCCCGATCAGATTCTCGATGAGACGTTCTACCGCCGCCCAATCAATCGGGCTGTACTCCTCCGAGTCCCCCACCCTGGGCAGGGCATCGCCCGTGAGCTCCCTGAACCGTTCGCCAAGCCATGTCTCCCACGTGGCGCTCGACAGCTCGGCCCCGAAGAGCTGATCGCTCGCGCGCTTCAGCAGGTGGTTGAAGACCAGGAAGGCGTACTCGTTCCTCTCTCGTTGGTGGCGCCTGGCGCGTATCAGCGCCACAACCGTCTTTCCGGTTCCGGGACCGCCGATGACGAGGTGCCGGCCCTGCTTCGGCAAGGCGCGCACGGCCTCCTGCTCCTTGCTCAGGTCCTGGATGCCCGGCAGCTCGAAACGCCGGCGCCTCGCCGCTTCCTGCTGCACAATCTCGATCTCACGCGCCCGGTCGATCCGGCGTCTCGCCATGTCCAGAGAGCCCTCGTCCGACCGTCACCGAATTCCGCGATCGCCTGCGCTCGTCGGGCGACCGTGGAACAACGGCGATACCCCCCCTGCCGCATCGCCGGCCACGAAAGTCCGGTCGAGCAGCACGTTGCCGTACGCACAGCTCGGCTCGGGCACGAGCGCGCAGGCGTGGCAGGCGGCCCGGTTCAGGAGACCGGGTCCGTGGCCCTCCTGCTCGCCGCAGACCGGATCCATCGAACACCACGCCGCCGACTCGACCGCGGCGGTGAGCAGGCGGAGGAACCGTTGCGGCTCCGCCTGCTGCGTCAGGCCTCCGAGCGAACCTTCCGTGTCGGGCACCGCGACGTAGATGAGAACGCCCGCCATCGGAGGCGGCCCGCCGGCGCCGGAGACGTGGCTGTAGATGCGTTCCTTCAGCGTTGCTGCGGGATAGCCCGCCGCAGTTTCAAGCTCGCGAATCAGGAGGTGGGCGAGCGTGTGCAGCAGCAGGAAGCGCGGCGAGACGTGCGGTGTCGTGGGGAGACGTACGGGACCGTGATGCAACCGGTCGTGGAAGGCGCAAGCCCGCGTTTGCAGGGCCTCGGCCTCCTCCCACCGCCGCACCTGCGCCTCGTTCAGGGTGAAGAACACGCCTTCGCCGAACAGCTCCAGGGCCGGCAACCAGCCGCTCTTTCCGGTGAGATCCGGGGGCGTCACGTTGTCGCCTCCCATTCGCCGAAATCCCTTGAAGACCATGATCTCCTTCAGTCGCTCGACCGCGATGAGCCGGTCGACGGCGGCGACGATGCTCCGCGCGGGGCCTTCCACAGCGCGGACCCGCGCCGACCACGTCTCACTGTGGTGCACGGTCACGAAGTCCTCGTCCTCGCGCAGATCCGGTATCGACGCGAGGAGCGCGCGGTACTCGCTCTGCAGCAGGTCGCCGCCCGCGAAGGACTGCCCATAGAGCGGGTAGCCCCGGTCGATCTCGGCCAGCGCCTGCTCCACGTCGCGAGACGTGCAACCGAATTCCCTCGCGAGACGGCGTAAAACCGACTCTCGGTGCAGACCGGGACGGGCGCGCCTGATCTTGGTCTGCCACTGCGTACTGCCATGAAGCCGATCGACAACCGTGCCCCGGCGGATCCGTGACTCGGGCGGAATCACCAGCCCGGAGACGGTTTCCGGGGTGTGGAGGCGTACGTCGTTGATGGCGATGACCCAGGCCGGCTCGTCCAGCGGCGGGGGGGCGGGTTCCGGAAACCACGGTTGCCGCCACGTCCGGGCCGCGAACGGAAAGCGCTGCCGCAGCGGACCGCGCGCCCCGCACCCCTCGCGCGTGCACCACACCACGTGTCCGGAGCCGGCCGGCTCCACCTTCAGGTAGGGACGGATCCAATCGGCGCGGCATTCGCGCTGCCCCGGGGCGCGGCTCTCGGAGTGCGCCAACCCGTGCCAGGGCACGTCCGCGAGATGACCGGCGGGATGGACGAGGACCCACGGCACCTGTTCCAGACGACCCCGACACGATCGGTCCTGCCCATCATCTCGCGCCCCGCAGATCGGTGTCTCGTGGCTCGGACGCGGTCGGGCGCGCTGGTCCCGAGCGGCCACGTGCCTCCAGGGTCGGTGATGCAGCAACCCGCACCGCGAGCACACCGTCCAGGCCGGGAAGCGCATGGCGGGAACCGGACTGCCGACCACTACATGGTTGTCGACCCGTGCCGTGGGCGGGGAACGCAACGTTCTGCCGATGCGGAGCGCGGCGCGCACTTGACGGACGTGCTGGATCTCCCGCTCGGGACCACAGTTCCACGTGCTCGTGTCCTGAACCGTCACGAGGTGGTTGGGACCGCGTACGATCGCCCCGACCGCGCAATGGCGCAACAGGTGAGACAACCGCACGAGAATCGGTTCGTCCCGCCGGCGGGCGCCCACCGGTGTGTCGGTTCCTCCACGCGTCATCGGTCTCGTCAGCGTCCGGTCTGCAGCACCGCCGGGTCTTCGATGTTGCGCATCGAACGGAGGGTCTTCCAGCCGCCCGGCCGTAGATCGTCGAACCCGCAGAGCAGCCGGTCAGCGGATTTGTCCCGGCAGTCGTACTGCAGTTGACGCTTCTCGCAACGGCAACGCGCCGCCAGGTCGTCCCATTCGTCGACGAGCCGGTCCACGTGGGCGTCGATGGCTTCTCCCGCCCCGGCCTCGGCCCGGCGGCAGCGCCGCTTCAACGCTTCGATGACGTCCTGCGCGCGCCGGTCATCACTCGCGAACCGGCCGGCCGCGCTGTTGGCGGTCCACACTCCACCATGGCGCAGCGCGATGACCAGCGCCGCGTGCAGCGCGCGCTTGCGCACTTGGTAGGTGAACGGCGTCACGCTGGTCGGTTCGACGAATCGGTAGAACGACGCGTGATAGGGACGGAAGTTCTCGTAGTGGGACAGGCTGCGCGCCTGGTGACGGTAGTAGTTGGCGAAGACGAGGCCCGGCACGTCGGCGCGCCCGATGCGGCTGCTGGCCTGGATGTACTCGGCGGTGGTGAGCGGCTGGCCGTTGATCACCATCACCGCGAGTCGATCGACGTCTACCCCGACCGAGATCATGTTGGTGGCCAGCACCGCATCCAGACACTCGGCCGCGCCGCGCCGCGCGGCCAGCCGGTCGAAGGTGTCGGCGTTCTCCTGCGCCGTCGACTGGCTGGTGAGCTGGGCGACGGACGGCTGGTCGCGACGGACGTCCGGGTCGGCCTCGCCGCCCCGGCGCTGATCGGACGCCTCCGCGCCGTCCTGGGCAGTCAACTGGCCGGTGAGCGGAACGACGGACGGCTGTTCACCCCAGCCGGAGTCGGCCTCATCGTCCCCGGGTGCGCGCTGGTCGAACGCCTCCAAGTCCTGTCTCGCACGCCCGGTCTCGCGCCGCTGGTCTTCGAGCTGCCGCAGGAACGCACGCACATCGGTGACGAAGGCGTTGTGGCTGGCGCCGACGCCGCGCAGGCTGCCGTGATACACCACCAGCGTCCACCACGCGTCAAGCAGATCGTCCGCGTCCGGTTGACCGGAAAACACCGCCAGCGGCGCGGCCAGCAAGGCGGCGGCCAGCGGGGTCAGACAGTGAAGCTGGTCGAGGCCCGGGGCCAGATAGCCAACGAACAGCCGGCCCGGCCGCGAGCGATCGGTGCGGGCGAACCACGAGTCGTCGGCGGACAGACCCGGCGGCGGGAAGACCGCCGTCTCGCGGCCGTACAGGCGCCGCACCTGCTCGCGCGCCATGCGGATGGTCGCGGTCGAGGCGACGTACTTGGGCCGCACGCCGCGCCGTTCGATCACCGTTTCGAGGGCCGCCTCGTACACGCCGGCCACCGACCCGAGAGGACCGGCAATCAGGTGCAGCTCGTCCTGAATCACGAGCTCGGGCGGACGGGCGTCGCCGCGGCCGAAGAAGACGGCCGCCCGCTCCTCCCACGCCAGCCGCGCGAACTTGTCGATGGTGGCCACGAGCAGCGTGGGCGGCCGCTCGTACAGGGCTTCGTCCACTACGTTGCAGGGCAGCGGCCCATCGACGAACTCACACGCGGGGTTGCGGCACATGAAGCCAAATTTGGTCCCACCGGCGTCGTAGCTGTCTGGCGCGGTAAACGGCTGGCCGCACCACGGACAGGACCGCAACACCAGATGATGCTCGTGACCGCCGTCGCCGCCGCTTTGGCGCCGTGGCGGGAGCGTATCGGAGTCGGCAGCCGCGGCGTGTCCGGCGGGCTGTGGGTCGTCGTCCTGGACGACCTGTCGACCGTTGGTCTCCGACGCCATGGCCACATGCTTCGCGGCGTCCTGGAACGTATTGGGACTCGCCGCGGCCCCCACCCACAGCCCCACCGTCACCGGTTCCTCGCCGATTGGCGCGACGCCCCGTCGGCGCAGCAGTTCGAGCGCGCAGACGATGCGGGTCGCCCGTTCGAACTGCTGGCGTGTCAGCAACCGCAGCGTATAGCGCATCAGCACCACGGTGCCGCCGCCGGCTTCGCCATACCGCAGGCGCCGCCAGACCACGAGGAAGGCGAAGAGTCCCAGATACGCCTCGGTCTTGCCGCCGCCGGTGGGGAACCAGATCAGGTCCAGCACGTCACGGCAGGGATCGCATTCGTCGATGGTGGACGCGACGACCGCCAGCAGGAACGCCAACTGGAACGGCCGCCAGCGGTAATCGCAGGGATCGCGGTCCCGGCCGCGGACGCGATCCTGCTGGCACATCTGGTCGAGCATCGCCCGGTTGGCGAGCCGGAACGCCCGAGCCGCATCCGCATCCCGCCTCAGCAGCTCCACCCCGCCCCGCATCCGCGCCCTCGCCTTGTCCATCTGCTCGCAGATGCGAGTCGCCGCCGCCTCTTCGCCGCCGCTGAACCGGCCGGCCGTATCCCACTGTCGAGCGACCCACGCATCGTAGCCGTCCACGAAGGTGTCGAACCGGTCGAGGCTCTCCACGAATCGGGCCTCGTCGGCGATGTCCTGCATCACCAGCACGCGACGGTCGAGTCCGTCCACTTCGGTCGTCACCGGGGGCACGTCCACCGCCGGCATGCACGCAGACCAGATGCGCGGGGGGCACCCGGGTTCGAGCGACCAGTCCGCCGACGCGCCGTGGCCCACCGCGTAGATGTGCACATCGCGGTACCGGAGTTCGATCTCCTGTTCCTCATCGGTGAGCAACGCGGGGTCGACACGCGGGTATTCGGCCACCTCACCAGACTCGACCGCGCACTCCAAACGGGCCTCGAACAGGCGCTGCTCGGCGCGATCCGTGCCGGGCACCCCTTCGCGCCGGTTGGCGAAGATTACGGTCAGGATGTGCCCATCCCTGTGCGTCCGCCGGCGCACGTCGACTTGCACGGCCCACTGAGCGGTCACGCAACTCCCTGGCTTGGAGGGCGTCGTCGCGGCGTCGCGCGCGAACGTGGCGCTGAGGACATCGCCATCGCGGTACGGCCGGCGGGTGACCTCGTGATCCACACCATCCGACGCCGTCACATCGCCCTCGGGCCAGACGAGTCCGCACTCGAACGGCGTCCGCTCGTATCGCGCGCCACTCCCGCCCGCGGCCGGTCCTCCCGGCTTCTGGTCACCGGCGGCGACACCACGACCGGCGACGCCGTCGCCGACGAGTTCGTCGCCATTGCGCTCGCCCCGTGCGCGACGAGCGCTCCCGCGCGGATCGCGTTCGGACGAGGCCACGAACTGTCCCCTCTCCCCGCGTTCGTGCACGCGCCGATAGGCGGCCGCGGAGACGGTCACGCGCACGCGAGCATCGCCGCGCACATGGAACGACACGCCCACCGAGGACGGCGGCACGTAGCGGCGTCGGCTCACAGCCCGCGCGGCAGCGCGGCCCGGCGATCCGTCGGCGCCGATCGGCGAATCGTCCTCCTCGTCGTCCGGCAGCGCGGCAGCGATCGCGGCCGCGGCCGTTCGCGGACCCACGGATGGCTCCGCCGATTCGAGTTGCGGAGCCGCATCGTCCTTGTCCTTCTCCGGCTGCGCCGGATCGAGTCCGGTCATGCCGACGGCGCCGGGATCGATGGGATGCAGCACCCCCGTCGGATACCGCTCGACGGGTGACCCGCGCAACCGGTCCCCGCTGGCGGGACCGATGAGCTGGCGGCGAATCCAGTCGACGAGGCGGCGTCGCTGCCGGCTCAGCAGGTCGTCCCCGGCCGGCGACGGCCCCGACGGCCGGTTGATGACCGCGCTTCGATCCCCGCCGTTCGCTTCTTCGTTCCCGTGAACCGCGGCGCCGGGACCGGGACCGACCGGACCTGGAGCGTCGGGCCTGCTCACTTGGTGGGCCGCCAGCGATCTGTCGGGGCGGCCGGTGCGGGCCGGAACCGGGTGCGCCGGGTATGGGTTCTGTCTTTCTCCGGCGGCGCGGCGCGTCTCCCCTCGGTCGGGTACGCTGCGCCGACCCATCACCGTCCCCCCTCCATCAGGTTCCGGTGCACTACCGCAACCCCATGCATGTACCCCCCGAAGCGCGCGAAGCGGGGATCGGCGGCGAGGAAGATCTCCTCCCGCGCCGCCCCGTCGCGGCCCCACGCCTCGTGGTAGAGGCCGCGATAGAGATGGGCGTAGAAGCGGGCGCTCGCCTGTACGCCGGCCGCGTCGAGGATCTCCTCGGGCGTCATCCGGCCTCGGAACATCTCGTAGATCTCGGGCATGGGCCGGCGCCGGTCCCGGCCCACGGGCAGGAGCGCCGCCAGCGCCGCCTCGGGCGAGTCGCCGCGGGCGACGCACAGGAAGTGCCACGCGGCGTTCTCGACGTCGTTGGGGTTGACGAGGCGGTGCTCGTCGAACTGCCGGCGGCAGTCGTCGTAGCGCCCGGCGTAGTAGAGGGCGATGCCCCGCTGCCAGAACTGGGGCGCGGCGTCAGGACGGGCCCGCGCCACCTGGTCGAAGCCGGCCACCGACTCCGCGATGCGGCCGGCGAGGAAGTCGGCCTCGGCCTGGCGCATGATCTGGCCCGCCGACTGGGCCTCGACGGCGGCGGCGCCGGCCGCGAGCAACAGGGCGGCCGCCCCGATGCGGGAACTTGTCGGAATGCTCTTCGCCATGATCTCACCTCATGCCTGACGACAGGCGTTCGTCCGTGCCACGACGCGGACTGCCGGGCAGACAGTATACGGGCCGGCATCCCGGGCGTACGGGGCGCGCGCGAGGGGCCCCCGGACCGTGGTCAGGCTGGCCATTCCGGTGTGTTTATCGGCCGCATCGCCTCCATACCTGTAGTGCCCCGCGCCTGTGAGCCAACCGCCGCCCCTCCGACCGGCCGCCGCTCTTCGAGGAATCGACCGGGCCGCCGTGAGTTGGTTCGGGGGGGGAGCTGTCGCGTGCGGCGCTGAGCCGCGGGACCGGCCGAAATACGCCCACCGGGGCGCGCTATAATCGGCCGACACGTAATGCGTGTGTCGCCGGGATCTTCCCGCGGACGAGAACGAACGGAGAGGAGAGCGAGAAATGAAGAAGATGCTGCTGTTGGGCGCCGTCGTGCTCGTGGGCTTTACGACCGGCACTCCCGCAGAGGAGCAGGTCGCCGACATGACCTTCTTCCTGACCAGCGCCGGTCCCGGCGACGGCGCCAACCTCGGCGGTCTCGAAGGGGCCGACGCCCACTGCCAGTCGCTGGCCGCGGCGGTCGGCGCCGGGAGCCGGACGTGGCGGGCGTACCTGAGCACGACGGGCGAGGGCGGCGTCAATGCCCGCGACCGCATCGGCGCCGGTCCCTGGCAGAACCACGCCGGCGTGGTGGTCGCGCGCGACATCGACACGCTCCACTACGAGAACAACCTGACCAAGGAGACGGTGCTCAACGAGCAGGGCGGGATGACCCCGGGCCGGGGCGACAGCCCGAACCAGCACGACATCCTGACGGGGTCGTACCTCGACGGCACCGCGGTCATGAGCGACGGCGACACCACCTGCGGCAACTGGATGTCGAACGCCGACGGCGAGGGCAGCGCCATGGTCGGGCACTTCGACCGGACCGGCGGCGGCGCGAACCCCAACTCGTGGAACTCGGCCCACGGCTCGCGCGGTTGCAGCCAGGCGAACCTGCAGGCGACCGGCGGCAACGGCTACTACTACTGCTTCGCCGTCAACTAGCCCGCCCATCGTCGCCTTCGGCTCGGCTGGGCGCCCCGCCAACCTCGAGGAGTCGCGCCGTTCTGTGGTGCAGACTCCCTGGTTGGCGGCGCCCGGACGATGGGCGCCGACGGGCGCTGATGCACCGGGCATCGCGCAAGTGACGCGATGGAGTCGATGCCGGGTTCGGTCGACCAGGACGAGCCGGCGACAGGCGTGCGTCTCGTCGAGGCGCGGGACGCGCCGGGCGTGCCATACTACCCTCGCGGCGCCCGGGTGGGCCGGTCGCAGGCCGCATCGCCCGGGCGCTGATTCTCCCGGTTCCCATGCCTCGAGCCTCCCGACCGCGGACCCCGCCGGCCCCGACGCCGTCGGGGGGACACGCCGGCCGGCGATTGCCGCCCTCGTCCGCTCTCCGCCACGCCCCGGCGTTCCTGCTCCTCTCCGCGTCGACCGGCCTGGGGATCGCCCTCGCGGTCACCGCCGACCGGCCGCTCCCCGAGACGGCGGTGATGGACCGCCCCGTCGAGGTGACCGCGGACGGCTACGTGTCGTCGGACACCTGCCGCGCCTGCCACCCTTCGGAGTACGAGAGCTGGCACGGGTCGTACCACCGGACGATGACCCAACGCGCCACCCCCGACACCGTCCGCGCCGACTTCGACGGCGTGCGGGTCGACGCGGTGCACGGCAGCCCGATGCAGCTCGAGCACCGGGAAGACGCGCTGTGGGCGGAGTTCGACGACCCGGGCTGGGAGGGGCCGGACGCCGAACGGCCCCGCATCCGCCGGCGGGTGGTCCTGATGACGGGGTCGCATCATCAGAACGTCTACTGGTACGCGACGGGGCACGACCGCGGGCTGAACGTGCTGCCCGGGGCGTATCTGCTCGACGAAGAGAAGTGGGTGCCGCGCAGTTCGCTCGTCCTGCACCCCCCGGGGCAGTCGCTCGCCATGCTCGACGGGCACTGGAACGCAGTGTGCATCGTGTGCCACACCACCCTGGGGCGGACGGCCTTCGACACCCCCTACCGCTCCGCGCCGTTCCTCGAACAGGCGGTCGACACCACCGTGGCGGAGTTCGGCATCGCCTGCGAGTCGTGCCACGGCCCCGCGGAGGCCCACATCGAGGCCAACCGCAACCCCGTGCGTCGCTACGTGAGCCATTTCGCGGGGGACGGCGACCCGACCATCGTGCAGCCGGCCACCCTCGATCCGGTGCGGTCGTCGCAGGTCTGCGGGCAGTGCCACAGCGTGTGGGAGTACTACGACGCCGAGGACGAACGCCAGGCGAGCCGCGAGGGGCTGCCCTACCGCCCCGGCGACGAGCTGCGCGATACTCGGTTCATCGTCCAGCCCGCGACTGACCGCACTTCGGCGGACATCCGGGCGCTGGTCGCCGCCGACCCCGAGTTCGTCCGCGGGTCGTTCTGGCCCGACGGCACCATCCGCGTCTCGGGCCGCGAGTACAACGGGCTGCTCGACTCGCCCTGCTTCCGGGATGCGGAGACGCCGGAACGCACCCTGAGCTGTTTCTCGTGCCACACGATGCACAAGACGGCCGACGACCCGCGGACGGTGGCGGAGTGGGCCGACACCCACCAGGTGTCGGCAGGCATGGACGGCGACGAGGCGTGCCTGCAGTGCCACGAGCCGCTGCGCGCGGACCCCGCCGCCCATACCCGGCACGCGCCGGAGTCGGCCGGCAGCCGGTGCTACAACTGCCACATGCCGTACACGAGCTACGGGCTGCTGAACGCGATACGCAGCCATACGGTGAGCAGCCCGTCGGCGGCGGAGACGGTGCAGGTGGGGCGGCCCAACGCCTGCAACCTGTGCCACCTCGACAAGACCCTGGCCTGGACGGCGGAGGCGCTGCAGGAGTGGTACGACATTCCCATCCCCCCGATGCGGAACGGTGACCGCACGGTGGCGGCGGGGCTGCGCTGGATGCTGGCCGGCGACGCGGGCCTGCGAGCTCTCACCGCCTGGAGCATGGGCTGGCGACCGGCCCAGGAGGCCTCGGGCACCACCTGGATGGTTCCCCACCTCGGCGAGGCCCTCGGCGACCCCTACGACGCGGTGCGGTTCATCGCCGCCCGCTCGCTGCGCAGTCTGCCCGGCTACGCCAACCTCGACTACGACTTCGTGGGCCCACGGCAGGCGCGCATCGACACCGCGGTGCGCGTGCTCCGGGAATGGCGCGCCTCGCCCGCCTCCCGCCTGCGGCGCGAACCCGAGCTGCTGGTCGACCTGCGGGGCGAGCTGCGCGTCGACGCCATGCGGCGGCTCTTCGACACCCGCGACCGGCGGCCCCTCTTCCTCCGCGAATAGTGGCTCAGCGACCCGGCCGCGACGTCGACTACCCGGGCCGCCACCTTCGCTTCGGCTGGTGGTCGCTCCTGGTCTTTCTGTCCGTCGGCTTCACCCTCGAGCTGCTGCACGGGTTCAAGGCCGGCTTCTACCTCGACGTCACCAACGAGACGCGCCGGCTCATGTGGACCCTGGCCCACGCCCACGGCGCCCTGCTGGGGCTCGTCCACCTCGCCTGGGCGCTGTGCCTGCGCGCCTTCCCCGACCTCGCGGACGGGAACCAGCGGATGGTCTCGCGCTGCCTCGTGGGGGCGAGCGTGCTGCTGCCGGGCGGGTTCTTCGCGGGCGGAGCGCAGCTCTATGGGGGAGATCCGGGTCTGGGCATCGCGGCCGTGCCGGCGGGGGCGGCGTGCCTGGCGACGGCCGTGTTCCTGATCGCCCGCGCCACCCGACAGGGCGGAGAGCGGCAGCGCCGTGCTTGAGCGCACCCTCGTCCTCGGGGCCGCCGCGCCCCCCGGCGACCCGGTTGCCCCACCGCCCCCGCACCAGGTGACGCGCCGACCGCCGCCAACCCCATCCCGCTGACTGTCAGCGCCTCCAGGCAGGTGGCGCTGTTGCTGCAGCGCCGCGGGCCGCCCGGGCCGCCCGGGCCGCCACGGAGGGTCCGCCATCGTCGCCCCACAGATCCGGCGGCGCCCAGCCCCCGCAGGAATCGGCGCCGTGCTGCAGGGCCGCGGCGACGCCCGCCCTCCGGGTCATCAGCCGGCGGACGCCCGCCGACGAGGCGGCGCCGCCCGGCCGCGCAAACTACCGTGTGTTCGCGCCGTTGGCCGATCTGCAAGATAGCGGCGCCGCCCGGCCGCGCGGACTACCGCGTGTTCGCGCCGTTGGCCGATCTGCAAGATAGCGGCGTCGCTCGGCCGCGCGGACTACTGGCCCGCCGCGGTCACCGTGACCTGCACGTCGGCGTGCGAGATCAGCATGGCGTCGCTGACGAAGGCGCGCAACGTGTAATCGCCGGGCTCCTCGAAGGTGACGGTGGTCTCGAACGTGCCCGACGTCCAGCCGTCGCCGTCCATCCCTTCCTCCCACTCCTGGTAGCCGTACGGCTCGAACTCGGCGTCGGCCGGCCCGCGGTACACCGCCCAGAGCACCGAGATGTGGTTCCGGGTGGGGGTGGGGCGGGTATAGCTGGCGATGTTGTCGGGAATCTGCGGCGCGCCGGGCGGCGGCACCAGCGTCGGGTCGCGGCGGCGGCGCGGCCGGCTGTCGTCCCGCTCGGGGACCGGCGACGGCAGGTCGTCGTCGGTCACACGGGCGGCGAGAGTCACCGGCGTCCCCACCGCGACCGTGCCGTGGCTCGCCTCGACGGCGGCCACCGGGTAGAGGTTCGTGTACAGCTCGTCCACGCCGCGGCCGAACTGCGTCCGGGCGTTCGACGTGATGGTGTTCGCGTCGATCTCCCACTCGGGCTGCAGCCAGCCGTAGGCCCGCTGGGTGCTCCCCTGCCGGGTCACCTCCCAGATCAGCTCGGCGTCGCGGGGAAAGTCGGCCGGCACGTGCACGTCGAACTGGTACCGGTTGGTGCGGGGATAGAAATAGGTGGGCTGGCCGCGGTCGGGCTCGCCCGGCGAGAAGAAGTTGTCCGCGCCCACCGGCACGTTCGGGCGCTCGCGATAGTTGCGGTTCAGATAGCCATAGTGGAACTGGTAGCTCCCGTCCTCGTTCCGGGTCCACCCCTCGAAGATGGGCTGGATGTCCTGTCCCGAGTTGAACCGCTGCTGGGGCTGGGCCACGATGGGCACGTCGCGGCGGCTGACCTGCGCCGACACGCTCGCCGCGGCGCCCAGCACCAGCACCGCCCCCAGGCCACCGGCGAGCCATCGCCGCACCGCCCGTCGACCGAATAACTGCATCGTCACTGTCCGCTTCCCTTCTGGTTCTGAAAAAAACCCTCTGCAGGAGCCGTGGCGGCCCCCGCAGAGGGATGGGTCTACCTGAACGCGAGACCGGCCGCCGTCAGTCGTTGTCGGCGTTCGCCCTCGCCTCCAGTTCGGCCGCGTACTCCTCCTCGGTGAGGTCGTGCCAACTGATCCAGGCGAAAGCCATCTCGTCGACGGTGCGGCTGCCCCGCCGGTCCAGTTCTTCGGATCGTGGTTGCCGCGGTTCGCCTGCGTGTTGTCGTGATAGCTGATCACGTGCAGGGTCGTGCCAGCCGGATACACCGGCTGCGCGGCGTCCTCGTAGTTGTAGACGATGTGCCAGTTGAAGTCGAAGTTGGCGCAACTGACCATCTCCGTCGACCCGTTCGGATAGATCAGCTCCAGGCACTGCCGGGTCCCCAGGAAGTGCATGTGGGGCTGGAAACCGGTCAGCTTCCCGGGCAGGTACATCTTCTGGTAGCCGTCGTGGCGGGTCACCTGGCCGGCGGGGATGTCGAGCTCGCCGGCCTGGCCGAGCTGCCGCGAGTAGAGGACGTGCTCGGGCTCGTAGTCCTCGGGATAAAGCACGAATCCCAGATCCGTCTGGTCGGTCACTTCCTCGCCCACCGAGTGATAGTGGAAACTGAAGCGCACCCGCGCGTCGCCGGGGAACAGCCGTCCCGTTCCGTCCGGGTACACGTCGGCGTTCTTGCCCACCGCGTACTCGTTCAGGAACGCGTCTTCGGAGCTGTCGTTGAGCAGGGCGTCGGGGTCGGTCACCGCGTAGGTCAGGGCGTGGTGGACGACCCGCAGGTCGCCGGCCCTGGTCTGGATGGCCTTGATATAACGGTCGTCGGGAATGCCCGACGGCACGATGTAGTCGCCCCACCAGTCGCCCGCCTCGGCCGGCACCGTGTGCGGCGGCGAGGTCACGATGACGTCGGGCTCGATGGTCCAGGCCCCGAACTGCTGGAACTCGACCGCGGCCGGCGCGTCCTCGGGGTTGCCCCGCGGCGCCCCGT
This sequence comes from Vicinamibacterales bacterium, assembly GCA_965199675.1. Taxonomy (GTDB): domain Bacteria; phylum Acidobacteriota; class Vicinamibacteria; order Vicinamibacterales; family UBA8438; genus JAJEEA01. The sequence continues at coordinate 233,758 of CBDATI010000059.1, forward strand.
TCTGCACCCAATTGCCGATCGTGGCGATCTCGTCGTCGCTCAGCGACACGTCGTTCTTGAAGCTCTGCACGCCCACCTTGGGGTCGATGTGCCACGGCGGCATCTCGCGCGCCTCGACCTTGGTGCGGATGGACCGGGCCCACGGCCGGGTCTCCTGGTAGGTCATCAGCGACATCGGGGCCATGTTGTTCGGCCGGTGGCATACCTGGCAGGAACGCTGCAGGATCGGCTCGATGTCCTTGTGGAACGTCGGGTTCTCCGGCGCCGCGGCCGCGGCCAGGGCCGGGACCATCACCGCTGCTGCCGCCAGACAGCCGAGCACGAATCTGGCGCTTCTCATTCCCCTCACCTCCATGAGTCCGAATCGCCTTGCGGGCGGCCGGACGCACCGGTCGCCACAACGTTGACCACGTGTCGAGACAGTTTACCGACGGGAGCGCCGCCTGTCCACTCGGAAATTCGCGCCGCGCCCGCGTCCGTCAGTTAGGATCGGTGAGGATGATCCAGGACAACACGCCGCGGAAGCAGACGGTCGAGGTGCTCGGCAAGCGCATGGCCTACGTCGAGACGGGCCGGGGCGACCCCATCGTCTTCCTGCACGGCAACCCGACCTCATCCTATCTCTGGCGTAACGTCATGCCCCGCGTGGCGCCGCGGGGGCGCTGCATCGCCCTCGACCTCATCGGCATGGGCGACTCCGCGAAACTCGACGACTCGGGCCCGGGCCGGTACCGCTTCGTCGAGCACCGCGAGTACCTCGACGCCGCCCTCGCCGCCCTCGGCGTCACGTCGAACGTCGTCTGGGTGGTGCACGACTGGGGGTCGGCCCTCGGTTTCGACTGGGCGAACCGCCACCGGGAAGCGACCCGGGGCATCGCGTACATGGAGGCGCTGGTCCGGCCGGTGACGTGGGCGGAGTGGCCGGAGGCGGCGCGGCGCGTCTTCCAGGGGTTCCGCTCGGACGCCGGCGAGACGATGGTCCTCGAGAACAACGTCTTCGTCGAGCGGGTCCTGCCCGGCTCCATCCTGCGGCGGCTCACCGAGGCGGAGATGGCCGTCTACCGGACCCCCTACGCCGAGCCGGGCGAGTCGCGCCGCCCCACCCTGACCTGGCCGCGCGAGATCCCCATCGACGGCGAGCCCGAGGACGTGACCCGCATCGTCCGGGACTACGCAGAGTGGATGTGCGTGAACGACATCCCGAAGCTCTTCGTCAACGCCGATCCGGGGGCGATCCTGACCGGGGCGCCGCGCGAGTTCTGCCGCGGCTGGAAGAACCAGCAGGAAGTGACGGTGCGCGGGCGGCATTTCATCCAGGAAGACTCGCCCGAGGCGATCGGCGAGGCCGTCGCCGCCTTCGTGAAGGGGCTCGGCGACTGACGGCGCGCACCTCGACCTCTTCCCCGTTCGCGACGGCGGCGAGGTACTCGCTCAGCGACGGCGGCGAGATACTCGCTCAGACGGTGTCTTGACCTCGGCGATGTTGGCAAACCTTCATCGCCAACATCACGGCCACCAGGCGGCGACATCGACGAGCTTCTCGCCCCCGGCAGGCTTCGGAGGAAGGGGCCCGCGAGACAAAGCCCACGGTACGAAGCGGACAGTCAGGCCCGCAGCACCGGACGCTCGCCTGGGCCGCTACCGCGCGTCCGGCTCCCGCGAGATGTCGGGGGGACTGGGCTCGGCCCCCAGCTTGCGCAGCAGCGCGGCGGTGGTGTCCGACTTGATGAAGTTACCGCCGGTGTGGATGCCCTCGGCGATGACCAGCGGCGTCCAGCCGCGGTGGTTCTTCGCGTTGACGTCGGCGCCGCGGTCCACCAGGAACTGCACGATCGAGTCGGCCCGCTCGCGCCAGGCAGCGCCGTGGAGGGCGGTGTCGCCCGCCTCGTTGACGGCGTTGACGTCGGCGCCCAGCTCGGCCAGCAGGTGGACCGCCTCGAGGGCCTCGTGCTCGGGCGATCGGGTGATGCCCGGCTCGTGCCCCACCCCCGCCGCCATCATGAGCGGCGTGGTGCCGTTGCGGGTGGGAATGAAGGGGTCGGCGCCGTGGTCGAGAAGCAGGCGCATCACCGCCGTGTCGTTCGCGCGCGCCGCTATCAGGAACGGCGTCCCCGCGGTGAGGTTGCCCAGGTGGCCCTTCACCTTGATGCCAAAGCCGGGCGTGCCGTTCGTGCGGGCATTGGGGTCGGCCCCGTGGTCGAGCAGCGCCCTCACCGCGCGCAGCCGGTCGGGGGCGTGCATGCCGCCGAAGATGCTCCACTGGTTGCCCTCGGCCACCCCGTTCGAGAGGTCGTTCAGCTCGGTGTCCCACTCGCCGGCCGCCCAGTGCAGGGGGGTGAACCCGGGTCCGAGGTTCGGGTCGGCCCCGCGGTTCAGGAGGAGCTCGACGTAGTCGACGTGCCCGCGGATGGTGGCGACGACGAGGGCGGTGGTCCAGTCGTTGGCCACCGCGTTCACGTCCGCCCCGGCGTCCAGCAGGGCCCGGGTCACGGCCTCGTTGGCGTCGCGCGCCGCGAGGAGGAGGGCGGTGTAGCCGGTCGTCGTCCGCGCGTCGACGTCGGCACCGTGCGCGATCAGGGCCTCGACGACCTCGGTATGCCCCTCCCAGGCCGCCCACATCAGCGCTGTCTGGCGGTGGTGCCTCTCGCCGGCGTTCACATCGGCGCCGGCCGCCACGAGCCGGTCCACGGTGTCCCGGACGCCGGTGCGCGCGCAGGTCATCAGAGCCGTCTCGCCGTTCGCCTGAGCGGCGCCGGCGTCGGCCCCGGCCGCGAGCAGCCGCGCGACCATCTTCGAGCTCGCGTTCGTGCAGGCGAGGGTCAGCGGGGTCACGCCGTACTGGTCGGCGCGGTTGGCGTCGGCGCCCGCCGCCATCAGCAGATCGGCGAGCTCCGCATCGTCCCACTGGGCCGCCCAGTGGAGGGCGGTGACGCCGTCGGGCCGGCTCGCGTTCACCGACACGCCCGCCGCGAGGAGGGCGCGCACCGCCGGCGTGTGCTGTTGCCTGGCCGCCTCGACGAGCGACAGGTCATCGGCGGGAGCGGCGGCGACCGGAGCCGCGACGAGCAGGCAGAGTCCCACGCCGATTACCGATCTGCTGTTGATGCGCATCGTCACGTCCTCCGGCGGTTCTGTCCGCCACGCCCGGGCTGAACGGTTTCTCGCCGCGCCGTCCGCGCCTGCGAATGGTCGCCTGCGGCCCGACGGCCGCCGCGCCGACAACCCCGAGAGATATGCGTGATTGGCCGCGGATTCACCGCGCGCTTCTCACGACGGCCGCCTCGCCGCGCCGACAACCCCCGATAGATGGCCCCGGCGGCCCGAATTTGCCGACCGCCCGCTCTGGGCTCCGATGTCGCCGTCGCGGCAGGTCCGCGGCCCCGACGGCCGCCCCGCGGGCAGGCCCGGCCGCTACACGCCGGACACGATCGGCAGGTCGCCGGTCGCGTCGCCCAGCCGCTCGGCCGGGATCCCCATCTTGCCGAGGACGGTCAGGTGCATGTTGGCGAGCGGCGTCCCTTCCGGCAGCCGCACGTGCCGCCCACCGTTGATGGCGCCGCCTCCGCCGCCGGCGAGGACGATGGGCAGATCGAGCGGGTCGTGCGCGTTGCTGTTCCCCATGCCCGCGCCGTAGATCAACGCCGAGTGATCGAGCAGCGAGCCGTCGCCGTCCTGCGTCGCCGCCATCTTCTCGAGGAAGCGCCCGAAGATCTGCATGTGGAACGTGTTGATCTTCGACAGCTTCGCGAGCTGCTCGGGCCGCTGGCGGTGGTGCGACGTCGGATGGTGGGGGTCGGCGACCCCAATCTCGGGGAACGTGCGCACGCTCTTCTCGCGGCCGACGAGGAAGGTGGAGACCCGCGTCAGGTCGGCCTGGAACGCCACGAGCATCAGGTCGAACATGAGGTCGGCATACTCCTCGAAGGCGGCGGGCACGCCGGCCGGCTGCACCACGTCCGGCAGCTCGCGGTCACTCTGGCTCTCGGCGATCTGGATGCGGCGCTCGATGTCGCGCACCGAGTCGAGATAGCCGGCGAGCTTCGAGCGGTCGCCGCGGCCGAGCTGCCGCTGTAGATCGGCGATCTCGGCGCTGACCGAGTCGAGGATGCTGCGGTCGCGGCGCAGGGCGCGCAGCCGCGCCTCGGTTCCGGTGCTGCCGACCGCCCCGAACAGGTGCTCGAACACCGCGCGCGGGTTCGTCTCCATCGGCAGCGGCGTGTTCTTGTCGCGCCAAGCGAGGGTGGCGCTGTAGGCGCAGCCGTAGCCGTCCTCGCACTGTCCGGCGAGGTCATTGGCTTCGAGCGACAGCTCGAGCGAGGCGAGCTGGGTGTCCTCGCGCAGGTCGCGGGCCGCGAGCTGGTCCATCGACACGCCGACCTCCAGGGTCGCGTTCGTGGTGCCCGACGCCTTCATCGCGTGCGCCCCGGTGAGGAACGCGGCCTGGCAGCGCGAGTGGTCGCCGTCGCCCTCGTCCAGCCACTGCTTGGCCTCCTCGTTGGCCATGCCGCTCAGCACCAGCACTCGGTCCTGCACCGGGGCCAGGGGGGTCAGGATCGGGGTGAGTTCCAGCTTGCCCTCGACCGCCGGGACCCAGTAGGGCATGCTCATGCCGTTGGGCACGTACACCGCCCCCAGGCGCTTCACCGGGCGCGCCGCGGTGAACCGCGTCGCCTGCAGGGCCGGCACCATCCCGTCGAGCAGCGGCAGCGCCACGCTCGCCCCGAGTCCCCGCAACACCGTCCGTCGGGACAGGCACTTCTTGGTGATCACCATGAGTCACTCCTCACTGCATGCTGGCGGCCCGACCCGGCGGCCCAGGCCCGCCGGTCGCCACTCTCCAGACTCGCGCGTCACGGCGCAACCGCCGCCGGCCCGGCTCCCTGCCTCAGTTGGAACGGCCGGCTCTCCACGATACCGAGAATCAGCGACGACCACCGATGGTCGTCAGATGCCGACTCGCGCACGATCCGCCGCACCGCGGGCATGTCGTGGGCGCCGACGGCGCGGCCGAGGGCATAGGTCAGCAGTTTCTCCGTGACGGTGCGCACGAACTCCCCGCGGCGCTCGAGCAGCGCCGCTCGGAAGTCGGCGGGACCCGTGAACGGCGTGCCGTCCGGCAGCACCCCGGACGCGTCGATCGGCGCCCCGCCGTCGTCGTCGCGCCACCGCCCGATGCCGTCGAAGTTCTCGAGCGCGAAGCCCAGGGGGTCCATCCGCTGGTGGCACGACGCGCAGGCCGGGCTCCGCCGGTGCTGCTCCATCTGCTCGCGAATGGACGCGCCTGCCCCGGCCGCCCCGGTCTCCGCGAGGGCCGGCACGTTGGGCGGCGGGGGCGGCGGGGGCGCCCCGAGGATGTTGTCGAGAAGGTACTTGCCGCGGACCACCGGCGACGTCCGCGTCGCGTAGGACGTCACGGTCAGGATGCTCGCGTGGCCGAGCAGCCCCGTCCGCCGCGGGTCCGGCATGGGCACGCGCCGGAAGTGCGCCCCATAGACGTTGGGAACGCCGTAGAACCGGGCGAGCCGCTCGTTCAGGTACGTGTGGTCCGCCGTCAGCAGCTCGACGAGGGGGCGATCGTCGCGCAGTTGGCGCTCGAGGAACAGCTCGGTCTCGCGCTGGAACGCCTCGCGCAGGTTGTCGTCGAACTCGGGGTACGCGCTCGCATCCGGATCGATGGCCCGGAGGTTCCGGATGAACAGCCACTGCCCCCCGAAGTTCCGGGCCAGCGCCGACGCCCGCGGGTCGGCGAGCATGCGGCGCACCTGGGCGGCGAGCACGCCGGGCTCGCGGAGCATGCCGCTCTCCGCCGCCTCGAGCAGATCGTCGTCGGGGATGCTGCTCCAGAGGAAGAACGACAGCCGCGAGGCGAGCTCGAGGTCGCTGATGCGGTAGACGCCGCCCGCCTCGACCCCCACGGGATCGCGCTCGACCCGGAACAGGAACTGCGGCGACACCAGCAGCCGGGCCAGCGCCTCCTGGATGCCGCGCTCGAAGCCGCCCTCGCTGCGCCCGGCGTCGTAGAACGCGAGCAGCGTGTCGACATCAGCGTTGGTGACCGGCCGCCGGTAGGCGCGCCGGGCGAGCCCGGCCAGGATCTCGCGCGCGCAGGCCGCCTCGGCCTCGGCGCTCGGCCCCGCCGGCCGACACACGAAGATGCGCCGCCGGCTCGCGGTGTCGCCGGGGCCGGTGGGGTCGAACGGGCCCTCGAGCCGCACGGTGTCGACGTCCATGCGCGGCGCTTCGTAGGTCGAGCTGGTGTGCCGCGGCGGCAGCAGGGTCGGGGGCGGCCCCTCGGTCAGCACGCTCTTCCTGACGAACGCGACCCCGAGGGTGCGCATGCCGGCCGGCGCCTGGAAGCGCACCCGCAGCGCCTCATCCGCCGTCAACTGATAGCGCGACGTGCGGTAGATGCCCGACCCCGTGCACGTGGGGTCGTCGGACGCCTCGGCGCACCGCCCGCCGATGGTGAACCGGGTGATCCGCACCCCGTCGAGCAGTACGTCGATCTCCTCGCGGGTCGCGATGGCGCGGATCTGCGAATTGGTGAAGTTGCGCCCCAGCCGGACCTGCACCTCGTACTCGCCGTCGAGCGGAAAGTAGTGGCGCACCGCCAGCCCGCCGCGGGTGCCGTAGGGCAGGTCCTCGCCCATCCGCTCGTCCTGCCGCATCCCGCGCGACACGCGGAACGTCTCGACCGCCGGCCCCGCCGACGCGTCGCCGACCGCGAGCTGGCTGATGCGGCGGGCCGCGAACAGGTAGCGGCCGAGCAGGGTCGGCGACATCGCGAGCACCTCGGCGATGTTGTCGAAGCCGTGGTCCGACTCGTCCGGGGGCAGCAGCGCCTCCACATCGATCTCGAGGTCGAGCAGATCCCGCACCGCGTTGCCGTACTCGAACCGGTTCAGCCGGTGATCGGGCGGACGGCCCGGGTTCGGACGGGCGGCGGCGGCCGCATCGAGCTCGGCCTCGAGCCCGGTGACGAAGGCGTCGAGCGTCTGGGGGTCGGGGCGGCGCCGGCCCGGCGGCGGCATCGCGCCGCTGCGCAGCTTGCGCACCACCTTCTCCCAGGTCTCGGCCCCGGCCGCGATGCGGTGGACGTCGACGCTGTCCAACTCCAGGCCGGCGGTCCGGGTGCGGGCGTTGTGACAGACGACGCAGTACTCGTCGAGGAGGGCGCGGGAATCGGGTGACGGGGCCCCGGTCGGGCCCACTGCGGCGCTAGCGGCTCGCGACGCTTCCGCCTGCGCCCCCGGGGACGCTTCGGCCGGGTCAGCCATCGCGAGGCCGGCGGCCCCGAGACACAGCAGGATGAACGCGCCGGAACGGAGTCGCGCCGATCGGACCATGTCGCCCTCCTGCCGCTCGCGCGCGACCTGACCGCCCGCGAGCGAGCTCGCCGGACTGCACACGCGCTCGCGGCGAAGTGTAGGCGGAGCGCGGTGGCGCCGTCAAGGGAAGCCGCCCCGGAGCCGAACTCGCGGCGACTCGGCGCGTCGGCGAGGAGAAGAAGAAGGAGGCGCGGTCCCGGGCCGAAGCCGCGGCGCTGAACTCCATTCGTCAATCTCGCGGCGCGCAGCAGATCTGCCGCAATCGGTCAATCGGGAGGAGAACGTCTGAACATGCTCCGTCAGCGATGATGTTTTGTCGATACGGGTGTGGACGACCAGGGACGGACCGGCTCCGTCGGTTGCGCACCGGGCCGTCCTGGGCGATCATGAACGCGTTGGGCGCCGCGCCTTCGAACGGCGCGGAAGCCCGCAGGTCGGCCTGGGCGCCAAGCGGAGCGGAAGGCGACGACTGGCGGGCCAGAGCGGAGTCAACTGCGCGGAAGGGGGAGACAGATGCGCCGTCACCGTCTCGGATTACCGGTTGTGGTCATGGTGGTGGTGGCGGCAGGCGCCCTGCAGCCGGCCCCCGCCGCCGGTCAGGATCGCGCTGCCGACGCCGACGCGGCGTGGACGTTGCCCCGCCTGCCCGACGGCCAGCCCGACCTGCAGGGTTTCTGGACCACCCAGACGTTCACCCCGCTCGAGCGACCCCGTCACCTCGGCGACAAGGCGTTCTTCACCGAGGAGGAGTGGGCCGCGCTGCAGGCCCAGCTCACCGCGGAGGGGGTCGACCCGCTGGCCGGAAGCGTCATCAACATCGAGGATCCCGAAGAGCGCGAGCGGCGCCTGTACCAGGACAACCGCGACCCCAGCTACGTCCACTACGACAACGAGCTCTGGCTGCGGACGCCGGTCCCCAAGGGGCTGTCGACCCGGCGAACCTCGCTGATCACGGATCCGCCGAACGGCCGCATTCCCGCCACAACCCCCGAGGCCGAGGCGCGGGCGGCGGCGCGGGCCGAGGCGCGGCGGGGGGTGGACCCGTTCCAAGGCCACGAGACGCGGCCGCTCTCGGAGCGCTGCATCGTGTGGCCCCACAACGGCCCCCCGATGCTGCCCCCGGCCTACAACGACATCCACCAGATAATGCAGACCCCCGACCACGTCGTCATCTTCACCGAGCTGAACAACAGCCTGCCCCGCATCATTCCCCTGGACGGACGACCCGCCCTGCCCGACTCGATCCAGCTCATCCCCGGCGACTCGCGGGGACGGTGGGAAGGCGACACCCTGGTCGTGGAGAGCGGCAACTTCACCGACAAGACCCGATTCCGGGGGTCGTCGGCCGCCATGCGCGTGACCGAACGGTTCACCCGCGTCGACGCCGAGTCCATCCGCTACGAGTTCACCGTCGACGACCCCACCACCTGGGCGCGGCCCTGGAGCGCGGAGATACCGATGGTCACCACCGAGGGCCCCATGTACGAGTACGCGTGCCACGAGGGCAACCACGACATCCGGCACATCCTCGAGATCTACCGCAACCTGGAGCGGCAGGCGGCCGAGGCCGAAGCCGAGAAGTAGGGCCGGCGGCGCCGCAGCAGGCGACCGAGGCCGGGAAGACAGAGCCGCGGGCGCGCCGCGGCGAGATGGACAGAGCGTGAAGACGCGCAGAGTGCTCGCGGCGCTGGTGGCGCTGGCCGTGCTGGCGGGCGCCGTCGCCGCGTCGGCGCAGTTCGGGTTCTTCCGCGGCTACCGCCTGTGGGGACGGTCGGACCTGCCCTACGACGGCCGCCTCCACTTCGTGCGCCTGCGCTGGACGGGCGGCACCTACGGCACGCGGCCCCAGGGGATGGGCGTCAACTTCTGGCTGCACGAGTTCCCCGACGCCGAGGCCAACCTGATGGCGGTGGTCGACGAGTACACCGCCGCCGACGCCCGCACCGACGGCAGCCTCGCCTTGGCCCTCGACGACCCCGAGCTGTTCAAGCACCCCATCGCCATGATGTGGGAGCCCGGGTTCTGGATCATGACCGACGCGCAGGCCGCCGCCCTGCGCTCGTACATGCTGAAGGGCGGCTTCGTCATCTTCACCGACTTCGAGACCCGGCAGTGGACCAACTTCGAGGCCCAGCTACGGCGGGTGCTCCCCGACGCCCAGCTCATGACCCTCGACGCCAGCCACCCCATCTTCAACGTGTTCTTCCGCATCGGCAAGATCGACACCCCCAACCCCTTCAACCACCACCTCAGGGGGATGACGCCCGAGTACTTCGGGGTGTTCGAGGACAACGACCCCAGCCGCCGGCTGATGGCGGTGGTTTCCTACAACACCAACCTCGGCGAGTACTGGTGGCTATCGGGCCGCGGCCTCCTCCCCATCGAGGCCGAGAACACCGGCTTCCAGATCGGCATCAACTACATGCTCTACGGGCTGACCCACTGACGGGTGGTTCCGCGGCCGGGGACCTCGGTGGTCAGTGGCACGGGTTGGTGCAGCGCAGGCCCGGGAAGCGCTGGAAGTCGGCGTCGGTGGTATGGAGCACGTAACCTCTCTGTATCGCCAGCGTCGCCAAATGCGCGTCCGTCGTCATGTTGCCGCCCGTACCGACGTGCTGCAGATGCACCCGCAGTCCGGTGAAGTGACGGTTGGACGGCTGCGGGATGTGCACGTGCGGCAGCCGCAACCAGCTCTCGATGCGGTCCAACATATCGCCGACGGCCAGCGGCCGGAGCAGCACTCGCGGATGGGTTGTGATGCGAATGAACCCGAGGAGGACGACCCAGGCGAGACCGACGCCCTCGGTTCCCGCGAGACACCCGTCCCACCATGGTCGGGCGCGCGCATGCACTGGGGAGTCGCTGTTGTGGGCGTGGACGAGGAGGTTGACGTCGGGCAGAATCATCGGGCGCGGGCCAGGGACTCGGCCATGGCCTCGGCCTCGAGCTCGTCGCCGAGCTGGTTGAGCTTGTCGAGATCGACCCCCGGCCGGAAACCGAAGGAGTGGGGAATCGTCTTCGGCACGCGAAAGTCGCCGGGCGCGATCTCCTTCGACAGACCTGCACGCAGCGCCCGGTTCACCGTCTCCTTGAACGACACGCCCTGGGTGGCCGCCTGTCGCCTGAGCAGCGCCGCCACGTCGTCGTCCAGCGTCAGGGTCGTTCTCATGGTTCGCTTCGCATGGTAGAAGCGAGCCCAGGTGATGTCAAGACATCAGGCGACGCGATGGGTTACAATCCGCTCGACTGACAACCTGCCGAGGGAGGGTCGGATGCGCCACCGTCTTCTCGCCGCGTTCGTTGCCGTCGTCGTGTTCGGAGGGCTGACGCCGGTCGCCGGCGCCGGTCAGGATCAGGGTCGGGAAGCGGCCGAACCGGCGGCCTGGACGCTGCCCCGGCTCCCGGACGGGCAGCCGGACCTGCAGGGGTACTGGACGACGCAGACGTTCACGCCGCTGGAGCGGCCCGAGCGCCTGGCCGGCCAGGAGTTCCTCTCAGAGGAAGAGGCGGCCCTGCTGCAGCGGCAGCTCACGGCCGAGGGGGTCGATCCCCTGCGGCGCGACGCCATCGCCATCGAGGATCCGGATGCGCGAGAGGAAGCGCTCTACCAGGAGAACCGCGACGCCTCGTACGTGCACTACGACAACCAGGTCTGGCTGCGCACGCCGGTGCCCAAGGGCCTGTCGAGCCGGCGCACGTCGCTGATCACGTACCCGCCGAACGGCCGCATTCCACCCATGACCCCTGAGGGCGCGGCGCGGGTGGAAGCCGAGAGCGCGATGGCGAGGGTGTTCGACGGCCACGAGACCCGTCCCCTGATGGAGCGCTGCATCGTCTGGACCCACGAGGGGCCGCCGCTGCTGCCCCCGGCCTACAACGACATCCACCAGATCTTCCAGACCGGAGACCACTTCGTGCTGTTCACGGAGCTGGCCGCCAACCCGCCACGCATCATCCCGCTCGACGGCCGCCCGGGGGTGCCCGACGCCGTCCGCCAGTTCGGCGGCGACTCGCGCGCCCGCTGGGAGGGCGACACGCTCGTCGTCGAGACCGACAAGTTCGTGGCTCGCCGGAACTATCGCGGGTCGAACCGGCGCCGGCATGTCGTGGAACGCTTCACGCGCGTCGACGCCGACACCATCCGCTACGAGTTCACGGTCACCGACCCGACGACCTGGACCAGCCCGTGGAGCGGCGAAGTGCCCATGGTCCGCACCGAGGGTCCGATGTACGAGTACGGCTGCCACGAGGGCAACCACGACATCCGCCACATTCTGGAGATCCACCGCAACCTCGAGCGGCAGGCGGCCGAAGCCGCGATCGCAGGCGGCTCACGGGAGTGAGACGGCAGGTCGCCGTGCGACGGAGGACCCGCGGGCCCCGTCTTCCAGGGCAGCGTGCGAGCGAACCCGGGGATCCTCCGACTCGGCGAGCGGCGCGTCACCGCAGGCCCACGATGCCCTTCACCGACTCGGCGAGGGCGGGTGCGTCGTAGCCGACACCCTCCTTGAACACCAGGGTCACGTTGCGGATCTCGGCCGGGCGGCGCACCGGGTCGCCGTCGATGACGATGAGGTCGGCGAGCTTGCCGGCCTCGACGGAGCCGAAGCGGCCGTCCTCGCCGAGGACGCGCGCGCCGTTCAGGGTCATGACCTCGACGACCTCCTCGGGGGTGAATCCCGCCTCGAGCAGCAGCTCGTAGTTGCGCTGGTCGCCGTAACCCGGCAGCGCCCCGCCCATGCCGGTGGGGTCGACCCCGGCCGCGAGCAGACCGCCGGCGTCGGCGAACAGCTTCTCGAACCGCTGCGCCTTGGGGAACAGGGTCGCCATCGGCGCGTCGTCGCGCGACGCCACGTCGGCCCGCGACGCCAGGTACTCGTCGCGGGCGCCGGGGGCGAGCATCTCGAGCACTCGGTCCTCGAGCGGCGGGCGGTTGGGAACGCCGAGCTCGTAGACGGCGAGGGTCGAGGTCATGGCCACCCCGCCCTCGACCATGGCGCGGATGGTGGCGGCGACCGCCTCGCCCTCCACGTCGACCTCCAGCAGGCTGCGCTGCACGCCGGGGGGGCAGACGCCGGGCTCCTTGCCCGGCACGTAGTCGCTGTTCGTGAAGAAACCGTGCTCGATGTTGTCGATGCCGAGGTCCACCGCCTCCTGGAACGAGATCGAGCACAGGTGCCCGGTGACCTTGACGCCCCGCCGGTGCGCTTCGTCGATGGCCGCAGCCAGCTCCTCGTCGCCGATGCGGGTGTAGGCCTTGAACCAGTCCACGCCCTCGTCGGCCCAGTAGGCCACGACCCGCCGCGCATCGTCGGGCGTGCCCACCTGGAACATCTGAGACGACGCGCCCGCCCCCGACAGGTACGGTCCGGTGATGTACATGCGGGGTCCGATCTCGCGGCCGTCGGCGATTGCGCGCTTCAGGTTCAGCTCGCTGTACGGCGAGAAGGCGCCGGTGGTGCGGATGGTCGTCACCCCGCTCGCCAGGTAGAGGCGGGGCGCGCTGAAGTTGAGCTGCACCCGCCGGCCGCGGGTCATGTAGAAGGTGTGGTCGTGGAGGCCGACGAAGCCGGGCAGGACGGTGTGGCCGGGGAGAGCGAGAGTCCGGGCTCCGGCGGGGATCGCGACCTCGGCGTCCGGCCCCACCGCGGCGATGCGGCCGTCGCGGATGAGGACGGTCTGACCGCCGACCGCCGGCCGGCCGGTACCGTCGACGACCTGGACGCCGGTGAGGGCGACCGCCGCTGCGTCGACCTCGACGAACTGTCGCACCGCATCGGACAGCACGCTCGCCGGCTGCCCCGCGGCGAAGGGTGCGGCGGCCAGGAGCACGAGGGCGGCGATCAGGTTGCGCATGGGTTACCTCCCGTCATCGATCCGTTCTCTTCGCGGCCATGCCGCGTGTGGTGTACTCGTATCTGTGGGATCCGGCGACGCGATCCCGCCGCGGGCCGGAAAGTTCCGCAGGCGGTGAACGCCGATCCCCGGGGAGCGCGCCCACTGCCCTCCCCCATCGCGCCGGCGTGGTCCGCATCCCTCCCGGCAGGCTCGTACATCCCGCATCACTCGCACCTTGCGCATCGTCTCGGCGCCCGACCGGGACCCGCCAAGGCGGAAACGCCGGGCCCGGAACCCGCCCGCGACGTCATGGCGCCCGCGGCGGTGGACCCGCCGCGACGTCGAAGACCAGCTTCATGCCCGATTCGAGATGCTCGGCGATGTGGCAGTGCAGCATCCAGCGGCCGGGGTTGGACAGCTCCAGCAGGAGGTCGGCGGTCGAACCCGCCGGCAGCAGCACCGTGTCCTTCCACACCAGATTGTCGTTCGGGACGCCGTCGCGGCTCAGCACGAGGAAGCGCTGGCCGTGGATGTGGACCGGGTGCTGCATGGCATGGACGGCGCGGCGGTCGTTGCGCAGCCGCAACTTGACCACGTCGCCCCGCCGGAAGCGCCAGTCGATGGCGTCGTTCTCGAGGCCGGTGTCGAGGTCGCGCAGGACCCAGTGGACGGGGCCCGCGGTCGTGACCCAGTTCATGCGCGGCATCGTCCCGCTCCACTCGACGGGGTTGAAGAACGACCGGTCGAGGTTCAGCAGCGGCTCGAGGGGGTCGGGCAGCTCGCCGAGATCGAGGGTCAGCAGCAGCCGGTGGTCGACCGGGCGATCGAATTCGCCGCGGTAGGGCTCGATGTCCGACGCGACGTCGGGGTGGCTCCGCAGCTCGCGGAAGCTGGCCTCGTGGTCCGGCGCCGCCGGGGCGTCGGTGACGGTGACCGCGCCCAGCGTCGTCTCGTCGGGGAAGTAGTTCCCGTAGACGTGATCGATGCCGCGCACGCGGTTGACGAGCGGGACCTCGCCCGGCTCGTCGAACCGAACCTCGACGATGTACCGCTCGGCCGGCGCGATGACCACACTGTCGACCCGCGTCTGGCGCTCGAACCTGCCGACGTCCGACCCCACCAGCTTGATCGGGGCGCCGCCGAACGAGACGTTGAACGTGCGGGTGTTCGAGACGTTGGTCAGGAAGAAGCGGACCACCTCGCCCCGCGCCACCGTCAGCCGGTACTCGGGCTCGCCGTTGACGAGCAGGAGGTTCCCGAAGCGGCCCATCAACGCGTGGGTGGCCGCCTCGCGGCCGAACGCCACGAGGCCGTTCTCGCCGACCAGCAGGTCGTCGAGCATCAGCACCTGCTCGCGGTTCGCGGGGCCGAAGTAGTCGGGGTCGGCCGCATCCACCCGCAGGTTGCCATACAGCCCCAGGTCCTGCTGGAAGTCCTCGCGGTGATGGGGGTGGTACCAGTAGAGGCCGGCGTCGGGAAAGTGAATCCGGTAGCGGAACGTCTCGCCCGGCGCGATGGGATCCTGGGTGAGACCGGGAACGCCGTCGAACCGGTTCTCGAGACGGATGCCGTGCCAATGCACGGCGGTCGGGAACTCGAGCCGGTTGGTGACGTTCACGGTGATGGTGGCCCCCTGCGGCGCCTGGACGAGGGGGCCGGGATACTGACCGTTGTAGCCGTACATCGTGAACGTCCGGCCGCCGATGGTGCGCTGGACGAGGCCCGCCTCGAGATCGAGGGTCCCGCCGTCGGCGAGCCGGACGATCTCGCGGGGGCGGGCGTCGGAGAGCGGCCCTGCCGCGGACGGCAGGAACGGCTCGACGGGCGGGGCGAGGCGGCCAACGCCCGGCATCATCGCCACCGCGGGGTGCATGGGCGGGCGGATCCATCGGCGCGGAGCCGGCGGCGCGGCGCCTCCCCCGACCATCCCGGTCACCGCCAGCAGGTCCTCGGGCTCCATGCGCATGCCGGCCGAAATGCCCCGCAGCACGATGCGCCCCGCCCACGACGCTCCGCCGGGCGCCGCCTCGGCGGTGACGAGCACGAGGAACTTGTCGAGGTCGACGGTCCCGAGAGCGGTGCGGCCGTTCGCGACCGGGCCCAGGTTCACCACCGGACGCAGGAGGGGCGTGGCCGCCCAGGCCACATAGCCCGTGTAGCCGCCGAGCGACGCCGGATCGGGCAGGCCGGCGGCGTGCAGGGTCAGGTCGAAGCGGTGAGTGCCGTCGGCGGTCACGGAGGTACCGAACGGCGAGGACGCCGGCGTGAGCTGGACGTAGCCCGAGGCGCCGGGGAACGCGGGAGCATGAATCAGGTCGATGCAGTACAGATCGGGGTCGGCCGCCGCTCCACGCCGGTCGAGGGGCGGACACTGCACGTCCCCGGCCGACGGCTGGGCGGCCGCGGAGACCGCCGGCGACGACGCCGCGAGACTCAGAAACAGAAACGCCGCGGTCACGCCCCCGGCGGCTCGGTGGGAACCCATCGCTGCACAGTGTGCCGCAATCGGCGCCACCTGTCATCCGAACCGGGGCCGGGCGAGCGAGCGCCGGCTCCGGCCGGCGGTCTTCCAACTACGTAAGGCGGCCCGTGCTCGGCGTGTTTCCTGCCGTCGCCCGACCTTCTGCCTCTGCGACGCGGCGCCCGCCCCGTCAGCCCGCACCCGCCGTGCAGTCGGCTTCCTCGAAGCACTCGATGGCGCCGGACACCACCTCGCTCGGGCGGTCCTTGCAAAGCACGAAGAGGCGGTCTCGCGCGCGGGTCATCGCCACGAACAGTTGGCTGATCTGCATCGCGCGTTGCTCTTCGAACTCCGCGTCGGTCTGTCCGGCGCCACGCGTCCACGGAAACGCGTTGCCTCCGAGCAGGAACACCACCTTGAACTCGAGACCCTTGGCGCGATGGAACGTACCCACCTTGATCGCGTCGTTCGGCCGACCATCGAACTGGGTCAGCGGCTGGCATCGGAGTCCTGCCTCCTTCAGACGCCGCAGCGCGTCGTTCATCCGGTTGCGATCCGGCGCGAACACCCCCACGTCGCCGATGCCGAACTCGCCGGCCTCGGCGCGCCGGTTCACCTCGCGCACCACGAACGCGACCTGCGCGGCCGCATCCGGCGCCCGCACCAGCACCGGCGCAACGCCCCCCCGCACCGCTTCGTGGCCCGCTTCGCCCCGCACGTAGGCATCACCGAGGTCGTCCACCGCCTCCGCGCCGGCGCAGGCCATGGCGGCCTCGATGATCGGCCGCGCGTTGCGGTAGTTGACCCGCAGGACGGCGCTGTTGCCGCGGACGTCCACGCCCGCCTGCGCCAACGTGAACCCGCCGGGGTATATCTTCTGCGCGCCGTCGCCCACGAGGAAGAGCCCGTCCGGCCCGTCGCCCGCCGGCCCGTTCACGAGGGCGCGAACCAGTTGCAGACCCACCAGGGTGAGGTCCTGCGACTCATCCACCACCGCGGCCCGGTACCGCGGCTCCGACGCGTCCCGCGCGAGGTCGCGGGCACGTCGAACGACGTCGGCGAAATCTTCGACCCCCTCGTCGGCCAGCCGCGCGTCCCACGCCTCGCGCAGCGCCCAGACCTGCTCGCGCATCGCCGCCGTGAACCGTGTCCGGCGGCCCGTCCGCTCGACCTTCCGGTACTCGTCCAGTGTATCGATGCCCCGTCCCTTCAACACCGCCTGGATCTCGTCGCGCAGATAGCTGCGCGTCAGGCCGGCAAGCGGCGTGCCGGACCGGACGACTTCGGCATGAGCGTCCTGGAATGCCGTCTCCACTGCGGGCGGGTTGAGGCGGGCCGGCTCACCCGCCTCGCGGCAGAGACGGTAGGCCAGCTTGTCCACGCTGATGAACTCCACCGCGCCCGCCACCGCGATCGGGAGCCGCCGGTAGAGAGTGTCGAACACCGGCGGCAGGCTGCTGATGAATGTCGTGAACAGGACTGGGTGACCGGCGATCGTCGTCGCTTCGGTGAACCGCTTCGCGAGGGCCGCCGCGCGATGCAGCGCGACCACCGTCTTGCCCGTGCCGGCCGATCCGCGCACTCGCGCCGGCCCGCCGAAGCGCCGTTCCACCAGCGCCCGCTGCTCGGGGTGCAGGAAGATCATCCAGTCCTCGATGGGGGCCGACAGCAGGCGCCGCAACTCGGCGGGCGCGAGCAGCGACGACAGCCCGGCGAGCGCGCCCCGCTCCACGATGGCGTCTCGGAAACGACGGTGCTCGTCTTCCTCGTCTTCGAACAGACGCCGGTTCGCCCAGTCCTGTGGCGACTGCTCGGCGCAGGCCATGACCCGGTCGAACATCTCGTCGGAGATGTCCGGCCACACGTCGAACAGCGTGTCCTCCGTGGCCTGCCGCAGCCGGTCGACAGCGTCCCCATCGAACCCCGCGTCGGCCAGCTCCCGGTCGCTCCAGTGGGCGAGGATGGACGCCTCTTCGTCGACCCTCCCCGCCGCCGCGACCGGCGCCGGCGTCAGCGCCGACCCGTCGAGATCCAGCGCATCGCGCCGGACGCCGATCAGCCCCGGCCGTCCGGCCAGCGGCGCCGCGAACACCGCCCGCTCCGCCAGGCCGTAGATCGCATCGTGATGACCGGCCCGCAGAAACACCGCGGTCGGCCCCTCGCGGGCCAGCAGCACGCGCAGCTCGTCGGAAGCCCGGATGGTGCACAGCCGGCGGCGGCCCCTGCCCCCCTTGAGCTGCTCCAGGTGCAGCCCCGGCGCATCGGGCGCCTGCTCGTACTTCGCGACACTCTTCAACACGCGTTGCGAATCACCCGGCGCCAGCCTGCCGAGCGACCGCAGAAATTGCGGATCGAAGGCGATTATGATCGTCTGGTCCATGCGATCCTCTACTCGCGGAGCCCCACCTCACTCGACGAATGTCGGAGCCCTGCAAACCTTACACGATAGGCACGGGAAGCCCGCTCGACGATCAGACCAGCCGCTCTGGTACCATGCCCCCCAATGCAGAGTGCCGACATGAACCGGGAACCACCCGTTCCGGCGATCGTCGCCACCATCGGCGGGCTGGTCATCACCCTCTTCGCCCTCATGCTGACCAACATCAGCAACCCGGATCGCCCGCATCCCGACCCGGCTCGATCAGACCAATGACCGGATCGACCAGCCCAACGACCGAATCGACACCCTCACCACCGACCTGAGGACGGAACGCCGTCACACCAACGACCGGATAGACCGCACCAACGACCGGATAGACCGCACCAACGATATCCTCCAGCCGCCCAACGCGAACTGAACGCCGAGTCTGGCCTCGATGGTGGTTGACGCCTCCTTGAAGAGATCGATGACGACGCTGGCGTACTGCTCCGACCGCACCGGTGCCGACTGCTTCGCAGCTCTCTTTGCGCCGTCTCCACCGCCCCCGACCACCGCCGGGAGGGCGTCGTCAACCGTCGCACCATCGGCGACACCCTCCTCGGCGGCGCCGTCGAGCACGGAGGCGAGCACGACCCCGCTTTCGACCGCGGCGACCGTGAACCGTACGACAGCGTCGCCCGCGCGGCGTTCTTCGGACCAGGGATGGGCCTGGAGACTTACCGATGACGAGGCGCCGACTGCCGATCGGCATGCAGACCTTCCGTGACGTGCGGGAGCAGGACTGCTACTACGTCGACAAGACGCCGTACATCGCGCGGTTGCTCGACGAGGGCAGGCACTATTTCCTGTCGCGCCCGCGGCGATTCGGCAAGAGCCTGTTCCTCGACACGCTGAAGGCGCTGTTCGAGGGCAGCGAAGCCCTGTTCGGGGGGCTGTACATCCACGACCGTTGGGATTGGTCGGTGCGCCATCCGGTGGTGCGGCTGAGCTTCGCGGGCGGCCACTTCCGGGAAGCGGACCGACTGGAAGCCGACATTCTGGCCCAGTTGGACAGCGTGGCGGAATCGGCCGGGGTCGGTTCCCGTTACGCCACCGCGCCGGCGCGTCTCCGACACCTGATCGGGACATTGCACGAGCGCACCGGGCAACAGGTCGCGGTGCTGGTCGACGAGTACGACAAACCGATTCTGGACGTGCTTGAGGCGCCGGAGGCGGCGCGCGCCAACCGCGACCTGCTGCGCGGTGTGTACGGGGTGATCAAGGACTGCGACGCGCACATCCGGTTCACCTTCCTGACCGGCGTCAGCCGGTTCTCCAAGGTGAACCTGTTCTCGGGCCTGAACAACCTCATCGACATCACCCTCGAGCCGGCCTGCTCGGCGATCTGCGGCTACACCGAGCGCGACCTCGACACGGTGTTCGCCCCCGAGCTCGCCGGACTCGACCGCGGGCAGGTGCGCGACTGGTACAACGGCTACAACTGGCTGGGCGCAGAGCGCGTGTACAACCCGTACGACGTCCTGCTGCTGCTGCGCCGCCGCGAGTTCGCCGCGCACTGGTTCGAGACGGGGACGCCGACATTCCTGGTGGAGACGTTGTTCCGGCGCCGTGTCTCCTCCGTGTCGCTGGGCGCGACGATGGGCACGGCGGCACTGCTATCGGCGTTCGACGTGGACCACATCGCCACCGAGGCGCTGCTCTTCCAGACCGGCTACCTGACGATCGCCGGTGAGGAGAAGCTGGGGGGCGAGACGCTGTACCGGCTGGACTATCCGAACCGGGAGGTGCGGCAGAGCCTGAACCAGGCCTTGCTGCACCATCTCGTGCAGGACACCGGCCAGGCGTTGGCGAACCGCCTGCGCCTGTCGCGTCTACTGGAGGCGCACGACTGCGCCGGGCTGAAGGAGCTGTTCCATGCCTTCTTCGCGAGCATTCCGTACGAGTGGTACACGAACGACGACATCGCGCGCTACGAGGGCTTCTACGCCAGTGTGTTCTACTCGTACTTCGCAGCGCTGGGGTACGAGATCACGGTGGAGGAGTCGAGCCATCATGGACGGCTGGACATGGCGGTCCGCGCGGGCGGGCACGTCTATCTGTTCGAGTTCAAGGTGGCCGAGCAGTCGCCGCCGGGCTCGGCGCTGGCGCAGTTGCGCGCGCGGAGCTATGCCGACCGGTACCGCGGCGGGGGCGAGCCGATACATCTGATCGGCGTGGAGTTCAGCCGCCGGACCCGCAACGTCACCGCTTTCGAGGTGGCCGACGCCTGACCGGCGGGTCGAATCTGCGTTGGCAGGCCAGCCAACTGGAATGGAATGGACGCCGTTGACGGCCGTTTGTCGTCTGGAGGGTCCGTTGATGTCGCTGTCGTGAATCGGGGCGGTGACGAGCGCGTGTGCGTGCTCGTCACCGCCCCTGCGGACTCCCGCGTTCTGTCGCGTCAGCGATCAGTTCGACGGCCAGACCACGCCCTGGTCACCGGCGCGAATCGGGCCCTCTCCCTTGTAGACGAACTTCTGGATGCGCTTGCCCTCGAACGTCTCGGTCGTGTAGATGTTGCCGTGCGAGTCGGTGGCGATGCTGTGGGTTCCGTAGAACTGGCCGGGCTGGCGCCCGCCGTCCCCGAAGCTCGACAGCACCTCCATCTCGTGGCGGTCGATGATGTAGACCTTCTCGTTCACGCCGTCGGCCATGTAGAGGTACTTCTGGTCGGCATCGCGCGAGAACGCGACGTCCCAGGCCGACCCCGCCCCCAGGGTCTCGCGAGCCACGATGAGCTCCTCGACGAACGTGCCGTCCTTCTGGAACACCTGGATGCGGTTGTTCACTCGGTCGCAAACATAGAGCAGACCGTCGTTCGAGAGGTCGGCGCAGTGCACCGGGGTGCGGAACTGCGGCGCGGGCTCGGCGTTCGGGTCGTAGCGGCCGAGGTCGGCGTCGTCGGGGGTGTTGCCGTAGGCGCCCCAGAACCGCTTGAAGGCGCCGGTCTCGGCGTCGAGCACGACCACCCGCTTGTTGAGATAGCCGTCGGCGACGTACGCCTCGTTGTCCTTCGCGTCGACGAAGATCTTGGCGACGCGGCCGAAGTTCTCCTCGTCGTTGCTGCCGGCGTTGCCCCCCGAGCTGCCCACCTGCATCAGGAAGTTGCCTTCCCGGGTGAACTTCAGCAGGTGCGAGTCGGGACCGCCGTTGCCGCCGATCCACACGTTGTCCATGTGGTCGACGAAGAGGCCGTGGTTCGACGCCGGCCACTCGTAGCCCTCGCCGGGGCCGCCCCAGTAGTTGACGAGCAGGCCCGCCTGGTCGAACTCGAGCACCGGCGGGGCCGGGAAGCAGCACTCCGCCGCCACCGGCGGATCCTGCGCGGCCGGAACCTCGCCGGCGGCCAGCGAGTCGCCGCGGTGCACGATCCAGATGTGGTCGCGGTTGTCGACCGACACCCCGATGGTGGTGCCCAGCAGCCAGTGGTTCGGCAGCGGCTTCGGCCACAGTGGATCCACCTCGAATATCGGCCCCCAGACCAGGTCGCCCTGCATCGCCTCGGTGCGGCCGAGGGTGGCGCCGACGCCGATCATCGCGACGAGCGTCAGGGCCAACGCCCCGAACGCCAGCCGCCGTCCATTGCTCTTCTGCATGACTGCTCTCCTCCCGGACCGGCCCATCTCGGGCCCGTCCCGCCGATCCTCTGGTACCGCGCCGTTCGATGCAACCCCGAAAATCGGCGCCGGCCCGTCACTCGCCTGGCGAGCGGCGACGCCGCCTGCACCTTCCACGACGCGGCGAACACCGCCGGCGGGAACCGCGGCCGCCCTCACCGAAGCGCGGCCGCCGGCGCCGCAGGTCGTCGTCTGTTCGTCTACTTCGGCTGCGGCACGACCCGGATGTAGGGCAGCGGCTGCTGCCAGCCGTCGGGATAGGTGGCCTTGGCCTCCTCTTCCGAGACCGCGGGGAGGATGATGACGTCTTCGCCCTGCTTCCAGTTCACGGGGGTGGCCACCTTCTTCGTGGCCGTGAGCTGAACGGAGTCGAGCAGGCGCAGGATCTCGTCGAAGTTGCGGCCGGTGCTCATCGGGTAGGTGATGGTCGCCTTGATGCGCTTGTCCGGCCCGATGACGAACACCGAGCGCGCCGTCGCGTTGTCGGCGGGCGTCCGCCCCACGCTGGTGTCGCCCGCGTCGGCCGGCAGCATGTCGTACTGCTTGACGATCTTGAGCTGGGGGTCGCCGATGAGGGGATAGTTCACGGCGTGCCCCTGCGACGCCTCGATGTCGCGCGACCAGCGGTCGTGGTCGCTCACGCCGTCGACGCTGATACCGAGAATCTTGCAGTTGCGCTTTTCGAACTCGCCCTGCAGCCCCGCCATGTAGCCGAGCTCGGTCGTGCACACGGGTGTGAAGTCCTTGGGGTGCGAGCACAGGATGGCCCAGCCGTCCCCGATCCACTCGTGGAAGTTGATGGTGCCCCGCGTCGACTCCGCCGTGAAGTCGGGGGCGACGTCGTTGATGCGTAGCGACATCTCGATTTGCCTCCCAGCCCGCCAATCGGTGCCTGACGGCCTCGGCTTGGCGCCCAACCAATCGCTCATGCCAGGAGTCCGCGCCGGTCTGCGGCGCAGACTCCTGATCGACCCTCGGGACCGGCGGCGCGATCCCGTCTGCCGCGCCCGCTCCACGGGCGTACTTGCATTCTAACAGGCGCAGACTCCGGGAGACTCCCGGCGCCGTCCCCGCTTCATTCGAGCCGCACGACGTCGCCGACTACTCCAGGGTCCAGAGCGTCAGCGTCTCGATGTCCTTGACGTACACGCGGTTGCCGACCAGCGTGGGCTGCGTCCACGTCGAGCTGTCCGCCACCACGTAGCGCTGCACCGGCTCGAAAGCGGTGCGGCTGTTGGGCAGCACGACGAGCTCGGCGTCGTCCTGCAGCGACACGATGGTGTCGCCCGCGTTCACGATGGCCGCGTTCTCGGCCTGCCGCGGCGCGCTCGTCCACAGCACCTCGCCGTTATCGAGGTCCAGACCGAAGTACTGGCCGCTGTTCAGGTGCGACAGGCCGTACAGCACGCCGTCCACGACCACCGGGTTGGTCATGTGCAAGCCCACCTCGTCGGTGCGCCACACGTCCTCGGTGGTCCAGGCGTTCCCCTCGCGGACGATGCGGAAGCGGGTGACGCCGTTGGCGCGGCCGGTCTGGATGACGTCGCCCTCGTAGAGATGCGGCGTCTGCGACGTGGTCGTCGAAGGGGTGGTGAACGGGCGGCTCCACAGCAGTTGCCCGGTGTCGGCCGCCACCCCCACCAGGTTCTCCTGGGTGAAGGTGATGACCTGCCGCGCGCCCTCGACCTCGGCGATCACCGGCGACCCATAGGCGGGCCCGTCGCCGTCCCAGCTCCACACCACGTCACCGGTGGCGACATCGAATGCGGTCAGCGCGCCGTCGTCGTGGCCGCCGACGTGCAGGATCACCCGGTCGCTGTCGACGATCGGCGACTGGCCGGTGTGGTAGAGCGGCTCGACCGAATCGGCGGGCCGCTGCCAGAGCTGCCGTCCGTCGGAGGCGTCGAACGCGGTGACGACGCCGCTGATGCCGAGCGAGAAGAGGCGCCCGTCCGCATAGGCGGGCGTCGACTTCGGTCCCGGCCCATGGTTGCGCGTGGCCGGCATCATCTGGAACGGAGCCGGATAGCTCGACCGCCAGACGGTCTCGCCGGTGGCGGGGTCGATGGCCTGCATGACCTCGTCGTCCCCCTGCCGGCTGAACAGGTACATCCGATCGCCGACGAGGAGCGGCGTCGCGTAGCCGAACCCCACGTCGACGGTCCACTGCCGCGTGAGCCCCTCGGGCCACGCCGCCGGGACGTCGAACCCGACGACCGAGCCGTCCCGGTTCGGTCCCCGCCACTGGGGCGTGTCCTGGCCGACCGCCGTCGCCGGCACCCCCACCCCGACAATCAGCGCGATTGCGACCACTGCAAGACGCTTGAGCACCATTTCTTCTCCTCTGAAAACCGCGGCCGGTCCGCGGGGTCGGCCCTCCCTGCCGGGGTGCGTTCGCCCCCCCGGACGGCCCGTGAGGCGGCCACGGTCCGGTCGATGGCGCAAGCCCGCGGTCTGCCTGGTTCCGTCTCGGCGCGAACACCTCGGCCAACCGCCCATGACGACTTCCACATCCCGCCTCGAGCCGCAGCCGGCCGAGCCGGCCGAGCCGTGCCCGCGGGCCTCGCGTACGACGACTGATGATTATAGGATGCGACACACGACCCTGGATACCTCTCGATACCCCGGATGCCGTCACCCCTGGAGAGCCCGATGAGCCTTCGACCCGTCCTGATCGCCGCCCTGTGTCTGACCCCGGCGCCGCTCGCCGAGGCCCAGGACCTCGCGCCCGCCGCCCCCGCGTCGGTGGGCATGTCGTCAGACCGCCTCGCCGAGGCGACCGAGGCCCTCCAGGCGCACATCAACGGATCGAACATCGCGGGGGTGGTGGCGGCGGTGGCCCGCCACGGCCGCATCGTCTACTTCGAGGCGCTCGGACAGCGCGACCGCGAGACCGGCGACGCGATGAGCCGCGACGACCTGTTCCGCCTCTACTCGATGACCCGGCCCATCACCAGCACCGCGGTCATGATGCTGTGGGAGGAGGGACGGTTCCAGCTCGACGATCCCATCGCGCGGTACCTGCCGCAGTTCGCCGACCAGCGGGTGTTCGCCGACGCCGGCGCCCCCGATCTCGCCCGCACCCGTCCCCGCTCGGGCGACATCACCGTGCGCCACCTGCTGACCCACACCTCCGGCATCGGCAGCCGCAGCAGCGCCGTCTACCGCGCCGAGGGGGTGCGCCTGCGGTCCATCTCCCTGCCCCAGCTCGTCGACAACGCGGCCCGCGTGCCCCTGTTCGAGGACCCCGGCACGCGGTTCCGCTACGGCGTCTCCACCACCATCCTCGGGCGACTCGTCGAGGTGTGGTCGGGACAGCCGTTCGAGGAGTTCCTGGCCGAGCGGCTCTTTGGGCCCCTGGGCATGACCGACACCGTGTTCTGGGCGGACGGCGAGCGGGCCGACCGCCTCACTACCGTCTACCGTCTCGACAACGGCAGCGGCGAGCTCTACCCCTACGCCATCGAGCGGGTGCCCTTCACCGAGCGGCCCGCCCTCATCGAGGGGGGCGTCGGTCTGCTGTCGACGGTCATGGACTACCTGCGCTTCGCGCAGATGTTCCTGAACGGCGGCACGCTGGACGGCGTGCGGATCCTCGAGCCCGAGACCGTCGAGCTGATGACGCGCAACCACGTGCCCGACACGGCGATGCCGCTCTCGCGCGCTGGCTACATGGCGGGGTCGGGCTGGGGCCTGGGGTTCAACGTCGTCCTCGATCCGCGGCGCTATTCGTTCCCGGTCGGCGACGGCGAGTACTGGTGGGACGGGTCGTCGGGCACCCGCTTCTCGATCGACCCTGAACACGGCCTGATCACCGTGATCATGGCGGCGGTCTCGCCGTCGCGCGGGGGCGGGTTCCGAGAGGAGTTCAAGGACCTCGTGTACCGGGCGATCGCGGACGAGCGGTAGCCCGCATCGTCGCGCAGACCCGCCAATCCGCCGGAGGCGATCGGAAGTCTCTCAGGAAAAGACGTCGGCCACGTCGAGCTCGAAGCCGGCGAGCAGCGGCGAGCGCAGCGTCTGGCCCAGGCCGAAGGTACGCGCGACGGCGAGCGAACCGTCGCGCCGGCGGTGAATCCAGATGGTCTCCGCCACGGGATCGACCAGCCAGTACTCGGCCACGCCGTGGCTGGCGTAGAGCGCGCGCTTGTAGCCCCGATCTCGGCCGGCGGTGGCCGGAGACAGGATCTCGATCACCAGGTCGGGCGCACCCCGCACGTTGTCGCCGCTGGTCAGCAGATGCTCGCGTTCCCGCGAGACGAACAGCAGATCGGGCTGTACGACCTCGGTGTCCGAGAGCACCACATCGCAGGGAGCGATGAAGAGTTCCCCCAACCCCCGCTCCTCGATGAAGCCGGCGAGGCGCCTGGCGAGCCGCAACTGCACCCGCTGGTGCCTCAGATCCGGCGCCGGGTTCATCACCAGATCTCCGCCCAGCAGCTCGTAGCGCCGGTCCGGCGGCGCGGTTCGGTAGTCCTCGTACGTGAACTTGACGGGTTGCACCGTGGCCACGCGGTCGTCTCCCTCCCCCGACCCAACCATAGCAGTACCGCGACAGCCTGCTCCTGCGAGCGGGGAACACGGTCGCGCTCCTCGCCGCGCCCACCCGGACCATTCGCGTGGCCGATCTGCTCCCGTAGCTCAGCGGGCGCGCAGGACGAGGAACTCGTAGCCGTAGAACTCGCCGTGGGCATGCCAGATGTCTATCTCGTGCTGGCACTGGTCGGCCAGCGCCTGCGCGTCCGACACGCCGCGGTGACGCTGCCGGAACGCCGTCACGTTGTCCTGGAGCGGCCGGTAGTAGTCGTCCCACCACGCCCACGCCGGGAGGGGAAAGTGCCCGACCGTCTCGTAGCCGCACCCGTCGACGGCGGCCAGCAGGGCGGCAGTGTCGCGGATGGCGGGATACTCCCGCTTCCAGAACGCCGCGCATTCGGGGGGCGGATGGGGCTTTCGCCAGCACGCCTCCGTCAGGGCGACGTGCCCCGGGCGTCGAAGAAGGCGGCGCCACCCCCGCAGCGCCGTCTCGACCCCCACGTTGTAGACCGCGCCCTCACACCAGATGAGGTCGAAGGAGCCGTCGGGAAACTCCAGTCGGCGCATGTCCGCCACGCGGCCTTCCAGTCGGTCCGCGACGCCGAGTCTCTGCGCCTCGCGATTGAGGATGGCGATGAACGGCGGATGGTTGTCGACGGCGACGATGCGCACCGGCGAGCTGCCGGCGAGCACGAGGGTCTGGGCGCCGGTACCGCAGCCGACGTCGAGCACCCGCGTCCCGGGCCCGATGCCCGGCACGAGCGCAAGAGCCCGACGCGTGCTGGCCGCCGTGCCCGGTCCCTGCCGAGGCAGACCGCTGAACAGCTCGAAGAACAACGCGGTGGCTCGATCTGTGGCCATGACCCGGTGAGCGGGCAGCGGCTCCGGCCGCCAATCACCTCGCGCGGTCTTCGGCGCTCGACGCGCCGGCGGCAGTCCGTCAGCAGCGACTCACCCCCCCTGGCGGAAGAATGCGACCGGCGCCTGACAGTCGACCTCGCGGTCGACGACGACCGGCCACCAGCCCGTGAACGCGGTGTCCGAGCCGGCGATCGGCAGAATCAGGTCGAGAGGACCGAAGGCGTCCGGCCCCGCGCCCTCCCCGGCGCGCTCGCCGAGAAGCCGGCGGAACGTCGTCACCTCGGGGACCTCGAACACGACGAAGAAGAACTCGCGGGTGCGGCCGGAGAAGGTCTCCCGCTTCACCGCCATGCACACCGGCTGCAGGCGCGCCGCCTCGAGCCCGGCTTCTTCCGCCGCGCGGCGGATCGCCTCGGGAGAGAGCCCGACGGCGGGGCCGCGGCGCAGCTCGGCATCGAGCACGATCGGCAGCACGTCGTCCACCGGCGAGGTCATCGACGCCATGGTCCGGTCGAAGAGCTGGTCGAACAGGCGGGCACGGAACAGGTCCGGAGGCTGCAGCCCCACCGCCCACACCGCGGGGCGGACCGGATCCGCCAGGACGAGGGTCCAGCCGGAGAACGCCTCGGCCGGCGCCTCGTACGGCGCCGCGATGGTGTCCTGCAACGTCCGCAGGAAGAGCCAGGGCGCGATGATCAGGACGGCCAGCCCGAGGGCGAGCTTCACGAGAGTCTGCTTGCGCATGGTCTTCTAGTCGTCCGGCTCCTCCACGAACCGGTAGCCGACCCCGCGCACCGTCAGCAGGTGCCGCGGATGGGCGGGCTCGGCCTCGATGTAGCGCCGCAATCTCGCCACGAAGTTGTCGACGGTCCGGGTGTCGGTGTCCTGCCGCACCCCCCACACCTCTTCGAGGAGGGTCTGCCGCGACACCGTCTCCCCCGCGTGGTGCACGAGGTGACGCAGCAGCGTCGCCTCCATCAGGGTCAGCGGCTGCTCGACCCGGTCGCGGCGCAGCACCTGGTTGCGGAAGTCGACCCGCTGGCCGGCGAACGAGTACTCGTCGGCCTTGGGGACCCGCCCCTCCTCGTCGCCCTGCAGCCAGCGACGGCGGCGCAGCAGCCCCTGGAGGCGGGCGAGGAGAATGGACAGGTCGAACGGCTTGGGCAGATAGTCGTCGGCGCCCGCCTCGAAACCGCGCAGGACGTCGTCGGTGTGCGAACGCGCCGTCAACAGCATGACCGGGACGAACTGCCGCGCCTCGCGCAGCCGCCGCACCACCTCGAACCCGTCGAGGCCGGGCAGCATGACGTCGAGCAGAACGACGTCGAAGCCCCCGGCGGGGGCGCCCCCGTCGACGGCGCTCCCGGCGACGAGCCGACCGAGGGCCGCCTCGCCGGTGTCCTCGACGTCGGCCGCGTACCCCTCCGCCTCGAGATTCAGCTTCAGCCCCGCCGCGAGGTGGTCTTCGTCTTCGACGATGAGGACACGGTTCATGACTTCAACGGCAGCTCGAGGGTGAACGTGCTCCCCCGCTCGAAGCCGCGGCTGTCGGCGTACGCGCGGCCCCCGTGACGGCGGGCCACCGCACGCACGATGGCCAGGCCGAGCCCGGTCCCCCGCACGCGCGAGTGGAGGGCCGCGGGCAGCCGGTAGAACCGCCGGAACACCCGCTTCAACTCGTGGGTGGTGATGCCCATCCCCTGGTCGCGCACGCTGACGGCGACCCGTCGCGCTCCGACCCTGGCCACGTCCACCGCCACCCGCACCCGGTCGCCCGAGTACTTGACGGCGTTGTCGACGAGGTTCGTCACCGCCGCCGTCAGCTCCTCGCGGTCGCCCTGGACGACGAACGCGCCGTGCACGGGGTGGCCGACCACCTCGACCTCGCCGTTCACGAGGTTGTGGCGCTTGCCGGCGAGCGAGACGCACTCGCCCACGACCTCTGTCAGGTCGACGTCCGTCGGGTTGTCGACGCGGCGGGCAGCCCCGGTCTTGCCGGCGAGCAGGATCTGGTCGATGGTCCGCTGCAGGCGATCGGAGTCGTCGAGCATCGTGTCGATGATGTCGTGCCGGGTGTCGGCCGGCAGTTCCCGCTGGCGCAGGGTCTGCAAGTACAGCTTGATGCTGGCGAGCGGCGTCTTCAGCTCGTGGGTCACGGCGTGGATGAACGCGTCGTGCTGCTCGCTCCTCCGGATCTCGCGGATCAGGAAGGCGGTGTTCAGGGCGAGACCGCCGACGAGGACCACGAAGCTGAGGACGCCGAGCAGCAACAGCAGCCCCGTTCGCCAGTAGTTGACGATGAAGCTGATGTTGAGGACGACGGCGACGGCAATGAGGCCCACACCGAGCAGGCCCGCGAGGACGACCGAACGTCGGCGATTGCCGCCGGAGCGATCCATGCGTATAGGATAGCGCCCCTGCCCCGTCCCCGGCGACCGGCTCAGGCGGCGTTCTCGAGCGGCAACGACTTCTGGGCGATCTGGTTGGCGCTGGGGACCTGCACGTCCCACGCGAGCCCCAGCCACTGCATGACGCGGATCTGCATCCAGCTCAGGTCGACCTCCCACCAGGTCAGGCCGTGCCGGGCAGAGCGGGGATGGGCGTGGTGGTTGTTGTGCCAACCCTCACCGAAGGTGATGAGGGCCACCCAGAACGAGTTCTTCGAGTCGTCGCTGGTGTTGAAGCGGCGGCTGCCCCAGAGGTGCGTGGCCGAGTTGATGAGCCAGGTGCAGTGCAGGCCGACGACGACGCGCAGGAACACCCCCCACAGGACCCACGACCAGCCTCCGATGGCGAGCAGGATGAGCCCCAGGACCACCAGCGGCGCCCAGTGCCAGCGCGTGAGCACCTGGTAGAACCGGTCCTTCATGAGGTCGGGGGCGTACTTGCCCATGATCTCCGTGTCGGCATGCAGCTCTTCACCGAAGATGGTCCACAGCATGTGTGACCACCACTTGCCGTCGCGCGGCGTGTGCGGGTCGCCGGTCTTGTCGGAGTGCTGGTGGTGGATGCGGTGCAGCGCGGTCCAGAACACCGGCCCGCCCTGCAGGGTCAGGCAGCCGCAGACGGCGAAGAAGTACTCGACCAGCTTCGGCGTCTTGTAGGAACGGTGCGTGTGCAGCCGGTGATAGCCCAGCCCGATGCCCCAGCCGACGCACACCCAGTGCAGCACCGCGGCCACCGCCACGGCCGACCACGTCGCGTTGAACAGCGCCACCACCGCCAGGACATGGAAGACGCCGAACGCGATGGCGGTCACCCAACTGACCCGGTCCCCACTGGCGAAGTCGACCTGCTTCGTGGCCACGGCAGCTCCTTCGGGAAACGGTCCGGACCCCAGCGCCCGGGCCGGGTGTTAGCGTAGCAGGCTCCTCGCGCGACGAATGTAATAGTTCTGTAATAGCGAAGGGGTCGGCGGCCCGGGGATTGCCGGGGCGGACTCCTGCCGGGGTCGCCGTGAGAATACGGGGACGAAGACGAACCGCCCCCGACGCGACGGGCGTTCGCCAGAACGCGGGCGACGGTTCATGCGCTCGCAGCGACTGTCGCCGGCCGTCCCATGCGGCCTCGGCGGCGCCAGGCGGAGCCCCGAAGGCGACGATGGGCGGGTCAGAGGGACGGATGCCGCAGATGGTGATCGGTGGCCAGTTGGAACGCGTGCGCGAGGCGCAGGATCTCGCGCTCGCCGAACAGCTTCCCAGTGAACCGCAGGCTCGTGGGGCTCCCCTCGTGGAACCCGCTCGGCATGCTGATCTCCGGGTGTCCGGTGAGGTTCGTCAGCCCGAGATTCGAGCCCACGAAAAGGTCGAAATCGCCGAGCGCCTCGTGCAGGTCCTCGATGATGCGCATGCGCAGGCGGTTGGCCTGCAGGTACTCGACGGCCGGAACGAACCGCGACACCCGGAAGCTGTCGGGCCAGCGGCTGCGCTCGGGCTCCTCGCGCATGCTGTCGAGCTGGGCGTTCAGGGTCGGCACGTCGAACGCGGCCGCCGCCTCGGTGCCGAGGATGAAGCCGATGGCGCCGCTCGGCAGGTCGGGCAGGTCGAGCGGGGCGAGCTGCACGCCGAGGCCGCGCATCACGTCGAGAGCGGCGCGGTTGTTGGCCAGAGTCTGCCGGCTGGCGGTCACCTGGGGCGCGTTCGCGCCGTCGCCCGCGTCGTCGTCCTCGAACGCGGATCGCAGGTACGCGACCCGAAGGGCGGTGACGTCGCTCGCCGCATCCCAGTTGAACGGCACGTCGAACAGGGTGTTGTCGAGCCCATCCGGGCCCTGGATGGCCGCGAACACGAGGGCGCAGTCCTCGGCCGAGCGGCACATCGGCCCGATCTTGTCCATGGTCCAGCTCAGGGTCATCGCCCCGTAGCGGCTCACCCGGCCGAAGGTCGGGCGCAGGCCGGTGACCCCGTTGCGGGTCGAGGGCGAGATGATCGACCCCCGGGTCTCGGTGCCGATGGAGAACCCGACGAGGCCGGCCGCCGTCGCTGCCCCCGGGCCGGCTGACGACCCGCTGGAGCCCTGCTCGGTGTTCCACGGGTTGCGGGTGCGGCCGCCGAACCAGCGGTCGCCCGATGCCAGGGCCCCCATGGTCAACTTGGCGACGAGGATGGCGCCGGCGTCGGCAAGACGGCGGTAGACGGTGGCGTCGGTGTCGACGACCTGCTCCCGGTAGGGCGACGCGCCCCAGGTGGTCCGGGTGCCCCGCACCGCGAGGAGGTCCTTGGCGCCCCACGGAATCCCGTGCAAGGGCCCCCGGTAGGTCCCCGCCGCGATCTCCTCGTCGGCCCGCCGGGCCTGGCGCCGGGCGAGGTCCTCGGTGTAACTGACCACGCAGTGCAGCTTCGGATCGTGCTGCTTCAGGCGGGCCAGGTAGAGCTCGGTCAGTTCCGACGGCCGCACCTGCCGTGTCTCGACGAGCCGCGCGAGGTGGGTGACGGGCAGGAACGCCAGGGCCTCGTCGCTCGCAGGCATGGAGACAGTGATCGGCTCGCGGCGGTTGGGGCCGCGCTCGGCCGGCAGGGTCATGCCCGGCGGCACCGGGTTGAACACGATGGCCGGCTGCTGCGCGTTCCCCAGGTTGGCGGCCCGAAGCCTCTCGTAGTCGCGCCGGCGGTCTCCGGGGCCGTTCAGGCGCTCGGCCAACCGCTGCAACTGCTCCGGTGTGAACTCCAGACCCGCCAGCCGCTGCGCGGCCTCGAGCATCTCCACCGTGACCACGTCGGCGTCCTGGGCCACCGCCACGAGGGCCCCGGGCAGCAGCGTCGATCCGAGCCCGGCCGCCGACAACGCGCCCAGGAATTGCCGCCGGTTCGTCGCGAGCTTGAGATCGTCCATGGTCAGTCCTGTGGTCATCCACGTGGGAGCGAACAGCCTCTCATTCTACTGAATTCGCGCCGTGGGTCCCGGACGATTCCCGACCGCGACCGCCCCGAACCGCCTGATACGAT
This sequence comes from Vicinamibacterales bacterium, assembly GCA_965199675.1. Lineage (GTDB taxonomy): Bacteria > Acidobacteriota > Vicinamibacteria > Vicinamibacterales > UBA8438 > JAJEEA01. The sequence goes on from CBDATI010000059.1 coordinate 266,262, forward strand.
GCCCTGCGTGGACCTGAACTCGTTCGGGTGGCTCTCGCTCCTGCCGCCGGCGCTGGCCATCGGCCTCGCCGTCGCGACCCGGCGGGCGATTCCCGCCCTGCTGGTCGGCATCTGGGTCGGCTGGCTCATCGTCACGGGCTGGCAGCCGCCGGCGGCGACCGCCGCCGCGGCACGCGGCATCGGCGGAGTCCTCACCAATCCGGGACAGGCCCGCGTGGTCCTGTTCACGGTGCTCATGGGCGTCCTGATCGAGTGGATGCGGCAGAGCGGCGGGATCGCCGGCTTCCTGCGGTGGGCTCGCGGCCGGTCCTGGTCCAACACCCCCCGCGGCGCCCGGTTGATGGCGGCCGCGACGGGCCTGGGCGTGTTCATCGAATCCACCATCACCTGTCTCGTCGTTGGCGCCGTGGCCCGGCCGTTCTTCGACCGGCACCGCATCGCCCGCGAGAAGCTCGCGTACATCTGCGACGCGACGTCGGCGCCGGTGTGCATGCTGATCCCACTCAACAGTTGGGGCGCGGTCGTGCTCGCTCTCCTCGCGGCCCAGGCCGAGCTGGGCCGGCTCGGCGACCGACCGCCCCTGGGCGTCTTCCTTGCCGCCGCCCCCCTGAACTTCTACGCCATCCTGTCGGTGCTGCTGGTCTTCGCGGTGGCCGCGACGGCGTACGACATCGGGCCGATGCGCGACGCCGAGCGGCGCGCCCGCGACGCCGCGACGCCGGACGACGAGTCCGCCGACGCGCACGCGCCGGACGAAGCAGCCGGGCGCCCGGGAGCGGGCCGGGCGCTGAATCTCGCGCTGCCGCTCGCGGTGATGATGGGAACGGCGCTGGTGGGCATCGCCGCCACGGGAATCGCCGGCGCGCGCGCGGACGGCGTCGCCGACCCCGCGCTGATGGACATTCTCGGGCACGCCTCGGGCTCCACCGCGGTGCTGGCGGGCGTCCTCGCCGCCCTCGCCGCGCTCGGCGCGACCGCCACCTCGGTCGGCGACGCCGGTGTCCGCGAGCTCGCCGACGCCGCCTGGCGTGGGGCGCACTCGATGCTCCCCATCGCCACCCTGCTGGTGCTGGCCCTCGCCATCGGCGGCGTCTGCGAGGCCCTGGGCACGGGGCCGTTCATCGCGGCCCGCGCCGCCCCTCTCCTCACCCCGGCCCTCGCCGCGCCAGTCGTCTTCCTGACCTCGGGGGCCATCGCCTTCGCGACGGGGACGAGCTTCGGCACCTTCGCCATCATGATCCCGCTCGCGGTGCCTCTCGCGGCGGCGATGCAGCTCGACGGCGGCGCCGTCTCCCTGCCCCTGGTCGTCAGCGCCGTGCTCGGCGGCGGCGTGTTCGGCGACCACTGCTCGCCGATCAGCGACACGACCGTGATCTCGTCGGCCGCGGCGGGGAGCGACCACATCGAGCACGTGCGCACGCAGGCCCCCTACGCCCTGGCCGCAGCCGCGGGCGCCGTCGTCCTGTATCTGCTGGCGGGACTCCTGATGGTTGGATGACCCCCAGGTCGCGGCGCCGGCGCCGGCGGCCCGCGCCGGCGTGCACCGGTTGCGCCCGGTCATGGGGCGGAATCACGCGAAGTTCCGCATCGGCCGCGAGCACGAGGCGTGCCCTCGCCGGCCTGCCCGGCGGACGCGGCGGCCGCCTGCGCGGTCACGAGGGTGATCGGCCGTCTACGCCGTCACGAGCGTGATCAGGTAGAAGACTCCCGTTCCGCCCAGCAGCACGATGCCGACCCACGACAGGGCCAGCATCGCCGGGCCGGGCCGGTGCTCGGGCGGCATCTCGGCGGAGGTCACCGCGCGCAGGTTGAGATAGCCGAGCACGGGGCCGGTCAGGAACGCCAGCGTGGTGGCGAAGTCGATCATCGTGGTGAGGTTGCCGATGAACAACGCCATCACGATCAGGGTCAGGGCGACCAGGGCCCCGAGGGTCCACCAGTACAGCGGGCCGCAGGGCCGCACGGGCGTCTCCGGCGCGCGCAGGACCAGGATGGACCGCTCGATGGCGCGGGGGCCGCCGTCGAGCACGGTCAGGGTCGTCGACAACATGGTCGTCACCACCGCCACCAGCACCACCGGCCGGGTCCACGCGCCGAGGGCGGCCGCGTACAGGTCCACGAGCTGCGTCGAGAACAGCGTCCCCTGCGCCGCGAACTCCTCGCCAGATTGGAACATCACCGCCGCCCCGAGGATGACGAACGAGAACGCGAGCACGGCCGTCCCCACGTAGCCGATGACGAAGTCCTGCCGCGCCGTCTCCACCGAGCACCGCTGCCCGGACGCGTCGTTCTTGGCCAGCGTCCACAGCGAGCTCCACACCGAGATGTCGATGGCCGACGGCATCCACCCCGCCAGCGCCAGCAGGAACAGGAACGGCACGCCCGCCCCCGCCAGGTCGCCCGGCCACAGCCCTACCGTCGAGAAATCGGCGCGCGGGAGGCTGACCGCGGCGGCCAGCACCGTCGACACCGCGAGCAGCAGCACCACGAGCTTGATGGTCAGGTCCAGTGCGCGGAACCGGCCCCACCACAGCAGCGCGCAGCCCGGCGCCATGACCGCCGCCGCCAGCGCCGCCAGCGGCCAGTCGATCCCCAGCGCGAACCCCACCAGATAGGCGGTGAACATCACCACCGTGGCCTGGATGACCCCGCCCGTCAGCACCGTGATGACCAGGTACAGCCAGATGGCCCAGCGCCCCGTGCGGGCGTAACCCTCGACGAGGCTCTGCCCGGTGGCCGCCGCGTAGCGCGGGCCGTACTCGAAGAACGGGTACTTGAGGACGAGAGCGATCAGGATGAACCCGGCCAGCCCGAACCCGACCGACGCGCCGGCCCGCGTCGACTGCACGAGGTGCGACACCCCGATGGCGGTGGCCGCCCACAGGACGCCGGGACCGAACGCCGCCCAGAGGCGGCTTGCGCGAGAGAAATCCGTTCCGCTCGACATGGCTGGCGAACATGATACGTCGTTCCGGGGCGGTGGGGGCGGACGAACGGCAGCGCCATCGCGCACTCAGGGGAAGCAGTCTGCCCGCCGCAACTCGTCGATCCGACAGATCATCGAGGAGAGTCTGGACTTCTGCGGCGTCAAGACCACCGAGAGGGCAGCGGCGCTCGTTCCCCGCCTACCCTTCGACCGCCATCGGCTCGTCGCGGCCGACGACCTGGGTCGCGGGGCCCAGGACGAGCGGGTCGGGACCCGTCACGACGTCGGGGTTCTTGTCGGGGTAGGGCATCTTCGAGAGGAAGTGCAGCAGGCACGCGATGCGGGCGCGCTTCTTGTCGTCGGACTTGATGACCGTCCACGGGGCGTCGGCGGTGTCGGTGTAGAAGAACATCGCCTCCTTGGCCTCGGTGTACCCGTCCCACTTGTCGAGGGAGGCGAGGTCGACGGGCGAGATCTTCCACTGCTTGAGGGGATCGGTCTGACGGCTGCCGAAGCGGCGCGCCTGCTCGTCCTGGGAAACGGAGAACCAGTACTTGAAGAGACGGATGCCGCTGTTGACGAGCATGCGCTCGAGCTCGGGGCACTGGCGCATGAACTCCAGGTACTCCGAGCCGGTGCAGAAGCCCATGACCCGCTCGACCCCGGCGCGGTTGTACCAGGACCGGTCGAAGAGGACCATCTCGCCCGCCGCCGGCAGGTGCTCGATGTAGCGCTGGAAGTACCACTGGCCGCGCTCGCGCTCGGTGGGCTTCTCGAGGGCGACGACGCGGGCGCCGCGCGGGTTCAGGTGCTCCATGAACCGCTTGATGGTGCCGCCCTTGCCGGCCGCGTCGCGCCCCTCGAAGAGGACGACCACGCGGGTCCCCGACGCCTTGACCCACCGCTGCACCTTCAGCAGCTCGGCCTGCAGGGCGGCCTTGCGCCGTTCATAGGCGCCGCGCTTCATCCGATCCGTGTACGGATAGACGCCCTCCTTGAAGACGCGCCGGATGACGTCGGGGTCGTGCCGCGGGCCCACCCCGGCCGCATCCGCCCGAATCGAGTCCGCGCCCCGCGTGTCGACGTCTGCGGCTTCGCTCCGGGGCGCGCGCGACTCGCGCGGCTTCGACGTCGCCTTGGCCTTCTTGGTCTTCTTCGCCGAGGCCTTGCCGGCGGCGCGCGCGCGCTGTCGCGGGTGAATCTCGTCGGTCATGACTCGGCGGTCCGCGGCGACGACAGCCTCACTGGACGGCCCCGCGCGACGCGGCCTCCTCGAGGCGCGCGTTCCGGAGAATGTTGGCGAGCCCGTAGTTCCCCTCGTGGCAGGCGTACTCGTACATCGCCAGATCGGTCTTCTTCAGCGGGAACATCACGGTCCAGGGGGCCACCCACGTGGACGGGTCGTCGGCGGTGATCTCGTAGCGGATGGTGTCGGGCCCCACGCGGGTGAACCGCTCCGTCACGCGCACCGCCCCCGTCGCGCCCCGGAACCCCGCACCGTCCCGGTAATGGGTGGACTCGACGACCAGCGTGTCCCCTTCCCACCGCCCGCGGGCCTCGCCGTGCCACTGGGCAAGGCCGGCGTACGGCCGCCCGTCGAGCGGCACGATGCGCGCGTCGTGGATCATCTCGGAGACGATGACCACGTGATCCGGCGTCTGCAGTATCTGGTAGTTGTTGTTGTAGGCGCCGGGCAACCGGGGCGTCCCGAAGCTGAGGCACCGCTCCGTGTTGCCGCGATAGTCGGCACCGTCGGCGGGATGCGCGCGGCGGCGGGCCGACCGCGCCGCGTTGCGGCGGCGGGCCTCGTCGGTCAGCGCGGGAATGCGCCCGTTGGGCGGGTCGACCACGAGCGACGTGCGCAGGTCCTCGGTCAGCTCCTTCCCGTAGTCGAGCCACCACTTGGCGTGCACGCTCGGCGCGCGGTCGTAGTCGGCCTGCTCCTCGAGGGTGCGGGCGGTGAACGCGGCGGCTTCCTCCTCGCTCATCACCGCCCTGCCGCCGAACTCGCGGGGGCGCTCGAGCGGCGTCATCGTCCGGTAGTCCCAGACGCCCTGCAGGTCGGGGGCGTCCCACCCGGTCCGGGGAACCTGCCACGACGCGCCCGCATCGGCGCCGCCCGCACCCGCCTGCGCCGCCGCCCCCGGGGCCGCGAGCACGCAGACGACCCACACCGCCACCGTCCGTCCGTCGAGCCATGACGCGCTTCTGCGCATGTCGTTTCTCCCCTGACCTGAACTTCCGCCCCACCGCCGGCGCCGCCGACGGCTCGCGTGCACGATAACACTCCCCCCGGCCGGAGTCACGCAGCCGCAACCGACGAACGACACACAACCGGGCGTTGCTGCGCAGACACCTGGCGGCAAGGGTTGGGCGGGCAATCGGAACCCGACGGCCACGCTCGCCGGGCTCGGGGGGATGCGGCGCCGCTCGATGCGGCGGGAATGGTCGCCAGGGCCGCCCGGCCGGCGTCACGGAAGTCTGACGGCCCGCTCGGGATCGGGATTGGCGTGGGGCGCGGGCGCGCACGGGCGGCGGCGATTGACAACGCCCGCTCGTACGCACAGACTGGCGTCGTTTCTCCGCGTTGCGGACTGCTGGACGGATTATTCGGAGTCGAGGGCGCCGCGCGTTCGGCGGTCCGAGGCGCGGCCTGACAACCCGACTGCGGCGGAGCTCTTCGCCGCGGATTCGCGGACTCGAGGACACACGATGGCGAACAGCGAACGACGAAGAACGGCAGGAAGGAGGGCCGGCGCGCTCGCTCTGCTCGCCGCCCTCGCGGCCGCGCCGGCGGCGGCCCAGGACCACGCCGGCCAGTACGAGCAGGCCGACATCGAGTTCGGGGCGCGCCTCTACGACGCCAACTGCGTGCAGTGCCACGCCGAGAGCGGCGACGCCGTCGCGGGGGTCGATCTCGCCGGCGGCGTCTACAGCCGGGCCGGCTCGGACGCCGAGCTGATGGGGTTGCTGCGCGCCGGCATCCCCGGCACCGCGATGCCGCCGAACGAGTTCACCGCGTCGGAGCTCACCGGCCTCGTGTCGTACCTGCGGACGATGCGCGACTTCGACCTCAGCGCGGTCACCCTCGGGGACGAGTCCCGGGGCCAGGCGCTGTTCGCCGGCAAGGGCGCCTGCGCGTCCTGCCATCGGGTGTTCGGCGAGGGCTCGCGGGTGGCCCCCGACCTCAGCGCGATCGGGGCCGTCCGCACCGCCGCCTACCTGCAGCAGTCGCTGCTCGATCCCACCGGCTCGATGCTGCCGGTGAACCGGCCGGTGCGGGCGGTGCTCGGGGACGGCACGGTCCTGACCGGACGCCGGCTCAACGAGGACACCTACACCATACAGATGATCGACCAGGACGAGCGCCTGCGGTCGCTCGAGAAGGCCGGCCTGCGCGAGCTGACGGCCGGTGCAGAGTCGACGATGCCGCCCGCGACGGACGCTCTCGACGACGGAGAGGTGGCCGACGTCCTCGCCTACCTGCTCACGCTGAAGGGACTGTGAACACCATGTCGACCATGACCTCGTTTCGCCGCGTCCTCCTGCCCCTGCTAATCGCCGCCGCCCTGCCCGCCGGCGCGGCCGGGCAGGTCACGTTCGAGCGCCTGCTCAACGCCGAGGCCGAGCCCCACAACTGGCTGACCTACTCGGGCGCCTACTCGAGCAACCGCTACACCACGCTCGACCAGATCACGCCCGAGAACGTCGGCGAGCTCGAGCTGGCGTGGATCTTCCAGGCCAACTCGCTCGAGCCGTTCCAGGCCACGCCGATCGTCGTCGACGGCATCATGTACCTGACCGAGCCCGTCAACAACGTGGTGGCACTGGACGCCGAGCGCGGCAGCGTGTTCTGGAAGTACGAGTACACCCCGTCTCCCCTCGCCCGGCCGTGCTGCGGCGCCGTCAACCGCGGGGTGGCCATTCTCGACGACACCCTGTTCCTCGCCACCATCGACGGCAATCTCATCGCCGTCGACGCCATCGGCGGCGCCCCCATCTGGAAGACGACCGTCGCCGACCCCGCCGCCGGCTACGCCCTCACGCTGGCCCCCCTCGTGATCAAGGACAAGGTCATCGTCGGGGTGGCGGGCGGCGAGTTCGGCATCCGCGGCTACATCGACGCCTACGACGCCGCCACCGGCGAGCAGGCGTGGCGCTTCTACACCATCCCCGGACCGGGCGAGCCGGGCCACGAGACGTGGGAGAACGACGCGTGGCGCACCGGCGGCGCGTCGGCGTGGCTCACCGGCTCGTACGACCCCGACCTCGACCTCACCTACTGGGGCATCGGCAACCCCGGCCCCGACTGGAACCCCGCCCAGCGCCCCGGCGACAACCTCTACTCCGACTCGGTGGTGGCCCTCGACCCCGACACCGGCGAGCTCGAGTGGTACTTCCAGTTCACGCCGAACGACCCCTACGACTACGACGCGGTGCAGATACCGGTGCTCGTCGACGCCCCCGACGGCGCCGGCGGCACCCTGAGGCTGATGCTCTGGGCCAACCGCAACGGCTTCTTCTACGTGCTCGACCGCGAGAACGGCCGGTTCCTCAACGGGACGAACTTCGTGCCCGTGAACTGGGCGAGCGGGCTCGACGACAGCGGCCGACCCGTGCAGACCCCGCAGCCGCCCGGCGCCACGACGTTCCCCGGCGTGCAGGGCGGCACCAACTGGTACTCGCCGTCCTACAGCCCCGAGACCGGGCTCTTCTACGTCTCGGCGTGGGAGGCCTACGGATCGGTGTTCGAGGCCGAGGAGGCGGAGTACCAGCCCGGCCGCGTCTTCCTCGGGGGGCGGCCCGCCAACCCGTTCGGGGCCGGCGCCAACGTGCCCGGCCTGCGCCGCGGGCACATCAACAACTGGACCGACGCGGCGGGCGGTGGCGCGGTGATCGCCATCGACCCCCGCACCGGCGAGCACGCGTGGCGGGTGGCGATGACCGACGTCACCAGCAGCGGCATCCTGACCAGCGCGTCGAACCTGCTGTTCACCGGCAACCGCGAGGGCGACTTCCACATCCTCGACGCCGAGACCGGCGACGTGCTGTGGCGCAAGCCCCTCGGCGGCATGATCGCCAACGGCCCCATGAGCTACATGGTCGACGGGCGGCAGTACGTGGCCCTCGCCGCGGGGCACTCGCTGTTCGTGTTCGCGCTGAAGGAGTGACGGACGGCGGTCACTCGCCGAAGATCGCGTCGACCGAAAACCCGAGCCCGTCCAGGCTGCCGGCGGCCACCTCGTCGCCGCCGCGCAGCACCCGTCGGGTCGCGTAGCCCTCGGGCCCCGGCTCGGTGTGGACCGTGACCGCGGCGGCGACCACATCCACGATCCACAACTCGGGAATGCCGGCCCGGCCGTAGCGCGGCGCCTTCTCCGTCCGGTCGTAGCCCAGGGACGAGTCGGCCACCTCGACGACGAGCAGGATGTCGCCGGGCTCGGGATGACGATCGGTGTAGAACGCATCCCGCCGTCGCGCCACCACGAGATCGGGTCGGGGCTCGGTGCGCACATCCAGTCGAACCGGATTCTGGATGCTCACGTAAGCCCTGCCGACGACGCGCGCCATCACCAGCTCGTTCAGACGACTCACGAGCCCCGCGTGAAGCGGGCCAATCGGCGCCATGGCGACGATCTCCCCGTCGATCAGCTCCACCCGGTCGTCCTCGGTGAAGATCCCCGCTTCGCCCATGCGCGCGAATTCGTCGACCGTGAAGCGGTACCGCCGCACGTCGACGACGTGTTCCTCTGCTGCCGCCGTCATGGCGCACCCCTCATCGCGTTCAGAACGACGCGGTCCATGGTCAATCGGCCGACAGGAGTCCGGTGGGCATCACGGCGGCGAAACCGCCCGGCCGACGGCTGACCGAAGGTCCCGGTTCCACCGACGGGCCCCAGGCCTCGACTCGACGCCGGCGTGCGACGGCCCTCGACGAGCCTGCCCGGGGACCGACGGGACCCGCAACGCCGGCGCCACCGGCTATCGGGGCAGCGCCGACGCCGCGGGCGCTGCGCAGTCGTCAACGACCGGCCGCCGCCTCGTCGAGGCGCGCACCGGCGAGCATGTTCGCGGCGGCGTAGTTCCCCTCGTGGCAGGCGTTCTCGAACAGCGGCAGCGGGTTCCGGCGCAGCGTCTGCACCGCGGTCCAGGGCGCCGTCCAGATGGTCGGGTCCTCGATCGTGTACTCGTACTCGATGACGCCGGGACCGACCCGGGTGAACCGCTCGACCAGGTAGGCCTCCCGGCTGGCGCCGACCAGGGGCAGCCAGCGGTCGAAGTTCGTGGTCTCGACCACCAGGGTATCGCCCTCCCAGCGGCCGCGCGAGTCGCCCAGCCACTGCCGGATGCCGCCGTGCGGACGGTCGGTGATGGGGATGATGCGCGTGGTGTTGAGCATCTCGACCAGCATCACCAGGTGATCCTCGGTCTGGAAGATCTGGACGTTGTTGTTGTAGGCAACAGGATAGATGGGCAGGCCGGTCGTCCCCAGGCAGCGGTCGAAGTAGCTGAGGTCGTCGATCTGCTCCAGCGGCGCCGATCCGAACGACCCGGGCGCGCTGTACCGCGTTCGGCCCGTCTCGGTCCGCGGCGGCCGGCGGCCGTTCGGCGGGTCGACGATGAGCGAGGTCCGCCGCGTCTCGACCACCTCGGTACCGAAGTCCATCCAGAAGCGGTTGTACGCGCCTATCGACCCGCCCGCCTCGGTGCGCTGGGCCGGCGCCCGATCCGCCGCCTCGTTCTGCTCGACCGCCCCCTGCTCGAGGGCCCGCACCTCTTCCTCGGTCAGGAACTCCCGGTCGCCGTACTCCTCCGGGCGCTCGAGCGGCGTCAGGGTCCTGAAGTCCCACACGCCGTTCAGGTCCGGCGCGCCCCAAGGGGTCCGCGGAGCCTCCGAATCCTGGGCGGCGGCGGGAGCCGCCAACCACAACAACGCCAGCACGAGCAGAGTGGTCCCGGATTTCTGAGACGAGTTCATTCACGCTTCTCCTTTGATACGACCCCGACGACGACGCGAGCATCGCGTCCATCGCCGCATCCCCATCCGATGGCGACCCACGACCCGCCAACGCCCCATCGCCCCGTGGTCGCCGCCTCATTCATGACGCCGTGGGTCGGCTCGACGAACCGTAGCGTCGAGGCCCAGAACGCGACGGGAAACAGCAGAAAGACCCAGCGCCAGGGATTGCCGGCATTGGCCACCCACATCAGGGGGAGCGGTTACGGCAGCGCCAGCGCGATCCACTCGCCGGGGTGGTCGAGCGAGCCGATGGGCAGCACGATGTACTGCTTGCCGCCGTGCATGTACGTAATCGGCGAACCGACGTTGCCGGCGGGGAGCGTCGTCTCCCACACCACGTCGCCGGTCTCCTTGTCGAAGGCCCGGAAACCCCGGCCGGCGTCGGGACCGGCGCCAGGCGGGGTGCGGACCATGATGGGGTCACCCTCGCTGACGAAGAGGAGGCTCCTGGTCAGCAGGGTCATCGCGCGCCCCGGCTGGCCGAGGGGCGGGAGGTCGAGATGGGCGATGGCGGGATGGGCGCGGGGGCCGTCGCCGTTGGCGACCATCCACACGTGCTCGCCGGTGTTCATGTCGATGGCGGTGATGCGGCCGTACGGGGGCTTGAGTAGGGGCAGCCCCTGCGGCCCCTGGGGAAAGGCGCGCGTGCCGCGGGTGTAGCGCACGTTCATGCGGTCGGGGTTGCCGGGGGTCAGGTCGGCCGCGAAGGTGCCGGTCACCGACGGCACGTAGAGCATGCCGGTCTCGGGGTCGAAGCCGGCGCCGCCCCACTCGGCGCCGCCGACGGAGCCGGGAAGCTGGAGCGTGCCCTTGCGGTCGCCGTCACCGTCGCCGCGGATCGACGGCGGGGTGTAGATTTCTCCCAGCACGAACGGCTCCGCGATCTCGATCGCCTCGGCCCGCAGCTCCGGGGTGAAGTCGATGAGGGTGTCGACGGAGATGCCGTGCACGTCGAACGGGGCCGGCTTCGTGGGGAACGGCTGGGTGGGCGAGATCCACTCGCCGGGGGTGTCGGAGCCCGGCACGGGACGTTCGACGATGGGCCACACCGGTTCGCCGGTGACCCGGTCGAACGTGTAGGCCATGGCCTGCTTGGTGAGCTGCACCACCGCCTTGATGGGACGGCCGTCGACGACGATGTCCATCAGGATCGGGGCCACGTTGTTGTCGTAGTCCCACAGGTCGTGATGCACCATCTGAAAGTGCCACACCATCTCGCCGGTCTCGGCCCGCACGCAGACGAGGCTGTTGGCGTAGAGGTTGTTGCCGGGCCGGTGCCCGCCGTACATGTCGTTGCTGGGCGCCCCCGTGGGCAGGTAGACGAGCCCGAGCTCGTCGTCGGCGCTCATCATCGTCCACACGTTGCCCATGCCCGAGTACTCCCACGAGTCGTCGAGCCAGGTCTCGACCCCGGGCTCGCCGGCGCGGGGGATCGGGTTCCAGGTCCACCGCAGGGCCCCCGTCCGGACGTCGTAGGCGCGGACGTAGCCGGGGCGGTTCTCCTTGGTCAGGGGATGGTCGGCCATGGCCTGGCCCACGACCACCACGTCGCGGACGACGAGAGGCGGCGACGTGAAGTTGAAGTCGACGAGCTCGTCGGTGTCCTCGAACACCCGGAGGTCCACCTTGCCGGCGTCGCCGAAGTCGGGGACCAGCCGGCCGGTGTCCACGTCGGTGGCGAGCAGATACGGGGGCCGCACCGACAGGATGCGGCGGCCGGCCCCAGCGTCGTCCTCCCAGTAGCCGACCCCGCGGTTGGCGGCGCCGCGCGGGGTCTCGTCGTCGGTCAGGAACGGCAGCTCTTGCACCCAGCGGGTCTCGCCGGTCGCGGGGTCGAAGGCCTCGACGACGCCGATGCCGTTCGAGGCGTACAGCACGCCGTCGATCATCAGCGGCGTCGACCGCAGGTTGTTCGAGTAGCGCAGGTTGTCCCAGCGCGCGTGCAGGCTCGCATCGACGGCGGGCCGGCGCCACACGATCTGCAGGTCGCGGACCGTCTCCGCGTCGATCTGATCGAGCGGCGCGTAGCGGGTGAACCCGCTGTCGCCCCCGTGGACGCGCCACTCGCCGCCGGCGCCGTGCTGGGCCGCCGCCGTCGCGGCCATGACGAGCATGCCCAGCAGGGCCGCACCCGCCAGGCCGCGGCCGGTTCTCGTCGTCGTCCTGTTCCTCATCGGTCTCCCCGTTTCCCTGCTCGACGCCTGTCGTCCCGGCCGGGCGCTGTCGCCGCCCCGGACACCCGCCCGCGCGGACCCCTCCAGCGTGACGACGCCGGGCGCCTGCGGCGCGGGCGCGCCCGCCTGCCCGACCGGTGTCAGGGCCCTGCTGCCCATCCCCGCCATCGAACCGCACCGCCGCGATTCGACAACTTCCCCTCCGGGAGTCGGCGCCGTTCCCGGGCGCAGCCTCCTACCGGATGGCCGAGAACTCCGTCGGCACGAGCATCCGCGCCTCGATGGTGTCGACCAGCTTCCGGTCCTCCGAGCGCTCGGCCGAGATGATGATCCGCTGGAACTCGGGGTTCTCGCCGAGCCTGGCCCACATCTCGTCCCGCGACTCCAGCGTCGGATAGCCCAGCATGTAGATGAACGTGTCGTCGGTGTCGTCGCCGGTGGCCGCGTTCCAGTACCCCACGTTCTCCATGCCCGCCTGCTCGAACATGGCGGCCGTGTGGTCGCGGAACCGGTCGGACAACTCGGCGCGCTTGCCGTCCACCGCCTTGTAGATGCGCAGCTCGAACACCCGCGACTCCTGCTGCTGGGCCGACAGCCCCCACGCCATCCCAAACACGCCGAATGCGCATCCCACCGCGGCCAGCGTCTTCCAAGTCCTCATCGTGAACCTCCCGGTCTCGAGTCTCCAATCCAGTCGCCGAGCGCCTGGCGCCGCCGTTGGCGCCAGCTCGGTCATCGTCGGCCGAAACGCCCCCGCCTTGCGGCGCCGCCGCCCCGACCGACCCCCGGGGCAACCGCCCCGCTGCCCGGCGCGGCGCCTGCGTCATTGCAAACGGTTCCGCCCCCGCTGTCAAGCCGACCGGCGACGGGATAAGATTGCGGCCGCATGGGCGACATCCCGGTGGTCCGCGTTTCCGGCATCCGGAAGGCCTACGGCGCGACGGTGGCGGTCGACGACGTCTCGTTCACGGTCGAGGCGGGCGAGATCTTCGGCCTGATCGGCCCGAATGGAGCCGGCAAGACCACCACCATGGAGTGCGTCGAGGGTCTGCGCCGGCCCGACCGGGGGCGCATCGAGGTGCTCGGCCTCGATCCGGTCCGCGACGCCGGCGCCCTCCAGCCCCGCATCGGCGTGCAGCTCCAGGAGGCGCAGCTCCAGAAGCGCATCAAGGTCTGGGAGGCGGTGGACCTGTGGGCCGCCCTCTACGACACGTCGGTCGACGGCGACCGGCTCCTCGATCAGCTCGGCCTGAGCGACCGGCGCGACGCGTGGTTCATGACGCTGTCGGGGGGGCAGAAGCAGCGGCTGTTCATCGCCCTCGCCCTCATCAACGCGCCCGAGCTGGTGTTCCTCGACGAGCTCACGACGGGGCTCGACCCCCAGGCGCGGCGGGCCATCTGGGATCTGGTGCGCGGCATCCGCGACCGCGGGCAGACCGTCTTCCTGACCACGCACCTGATGGAGGAAGCCGAGCGGCTGTGCGACCGCGTCGCCATCATCGAGCACGGCCGCATCGTCGACCACGACACCCCGGCCGGTCTCGTCGCCCGGCACTGCCCGCAGCGCAGCGTGGTGGTGACCACCGCCCACGACAGCGCCGCGGTCCGGTTCTCGGCGCTGGCCTCGGCCGACACCGTCAGCCGCGACGGGGACCGGCACACCATCCGCGGGCGCGGGGACGACCTCGTGACCGAGGTCATCCACTGCCTGTCGGAACACCGCATGCGGGTGACCGCGTTCCGCACCGAGGAACCGACCCTCGAGGACGTCTTCCTCACCCTGACCGGCCACTCCATCCGCGACTGAACGGAGCGGAGACCGAGGAGGCCGCAGCGAACTGCACACTGCACGGAGACCACCCAGGCGGCCGCGCGGCGAAGAGGGGCAACAGCGCCCGTGAACCGACATCTTTCCCCGGCGCGACCTTGGCAGGCTCCACCCGGCCAGAGATCCGGCCCCGACGCCATGACCACGTGCCGTTCGAGACCCTGACGCGGAAGCAGGCTCGAACCGGCCGGAGACCCGGCCTGACGCCCATGACCCGACTCCTTCCCCTGCGCGGCCTCGGCAAGCTCACCTGGCTCGAGATCAAGATATTCGTGCGCGAGCCGATGGGCCTCATCGGATCGGTGGTCATCCCGGTGCTGATGTTCCTGGTGCTCGGGCGCACGTTCGGTCCGCGGCTCGCCGAAGCGGCATCGCCGACCGCGATGCTGATGCGCACCGGCCTCCCCGTCTTCGTGGCCGTCTTCATCGCCATCAGCGCCGTGCTGTCGCTGGTGGCGATCGTCGCCATCTACCGCGAGGGCGGCATCCTCAAGCGGCTGCGGGCGACCCCCCTCAGCCCCGTCACCATCCTCGTGACCCACGTGCTGGTCAAGCTCCTCCTGACCGCGGTCACCGTCGTTCTGATGTTCCTCGCGGGTCGCCGCTACTACCCCGCCGGCGCCGACGTGCCCTTGTTCTCGTTCACGCTGGCGCTGCTGTTCAGCACCTGGAGCATCCTGTCCATCGGCTTCATCATCGCCAGCCTCGTCCGCACCGCGCGCTTCGCCCCGCCGCTGGGCAGTCTCCTGCTCTATTCGATGCTGCCGTTCTGCGGGCTGTTCATCCCGCTGGACGCGCTCCCGCCCGCCATGCAGGCGCTGTCGAGGGTGATTCCCCTGACCTACGCCGTCTCCCTGCTCTCGGGCATCTGGCAGGGCGACCCCTGGTCGGCCCACCTGGGCGACGTTGCCGTATTGATCGTCGTCTTCGTCGTGTGCACGCTGATCGCGTCGCGAGTCTTTCGCTGGGAGTGAGTCCGCTCTCTGGACCACCGCCGAGCGGAGCGCTGACGCTGCCGCAGGTACCGCGAACGGATCGGAGGCGGTGCGACCGGGCCAACAGGAAGAGAGCCGGTACTCAAGGCGCACGCGCCGGCCTGCGAAGACGTCTCCACGACCGCGGAAGCCGCAGCGCTCGTGTGCGCATTCGCGCCATGGCTCCCCAAAGGGCCTCCACCGTCCCTGGCTGGCGCTGCACGCCGGAGCGCCCGGCCGAACCGTCAGCGTCCCGGCGTCCACTCGCGAGCGAGCCGGCGGCCCTCCGCCGTCTGGTCGGCCGTCACCCAGTCAGTCAGCTCGGCGCGCTGGCGGGCGTAGAGGCGCCAGTCGTCGCCGTCGAGACTCGCCCGCCAGGCCAGCTCGATCCACATGCTGGCGAGGACCGGATCGCGGTCGATGCCGGCACCGTAGGCGTAGAGGGAACTGAGGGCGGCCTGGGCCGGGGGGTGGCCCTGCTCGGCCGCCGCCCGGTACCAGCGGGCCGCCGCGGCGTCGTCGCCGATGACGCCGCGGCCCCGGAAGTAGAGCAGGCCGAGGCTGTACTGCGCCGGCGCGTGGCCCTGCTCGGCCGCGAGCCGGGTCCAGCGCGCGGCCTCGTCGTCGTCCTGCGGCACGCCGTCCCCGACGTAGTAGCGCCGGCCGAGTTCGGCCTGGGCGGCCGGATCTCCCTGCTCGGCCCGGTCGCGCAGGTCGTCTGGAAGCTGGATTGCGGCCGACGGCAGCACGGCGGCGATGAGCAGGGTCGCCGCCAGTATCGGGAGCCGTCCTGCCACGACGGCGCCCCCGCCGTTACCGAGCGTCCTTCCGCCGGCATCATGCCGCACGAGCGCCCGACGTTGTCGATGTCCGCGGAAGTCGAGGCTCAGAGCGGTTCCCATTGGTTCACGACAGCCGTGGCGGCTTCCGGCGGCCGAGACGTCCCGTCAAGGTAAATGCACGGGCGTGAGCCACTCCGACCTCGGGCGGGACGTGTCTCTGTGCGCGACCGGTGCCGGATCCGGGCCTCAACGCTGCCTCCCGGCTTCGTTGCTGAGGCGGTAGAGCCTCGACTGGGTGCGCAGAATCAGGCTGCCGCGCACCACCGCGGGAGTGGCGAGGGCCATCTCGTCGAGCGAGTTGGTGTGCAGCAGCTCGAACTCGGGTCCGGCGCGGACGACGAAGGTGTCGCCGTCCTCGCCGAGCAGGAACACGCGGCCGTTGTAGGCCCACGGCGAGGCGGTGAACCCCGTGCCGGGGCGGATGCGGGTACGGCCGTAGATCTCGCGGCCGGTGCGGGCGTCGTGGCTCAGCAGGAACCCGCGGTCGAGCAACGTGTAGTAGGCGCCCTCGTAGACCAGCGCCGACGTGTTGTAGGTGCCCAGCATCGGCTGGTACCAGACGACGTAGTCGTTGCCGGTCTCGCCCGGCGCGAGCGAGATGTCGCCCGACGCCCCGGCTCGGATGGCGTAGACCGGCCGCGGCATGCCGCCGGGATAGCCCGAGCTGATGTACACGAGGCCGTCGCGGGCGAACGGGGTGGGGACGACGTTGACGGTCATCCCCCCGATGTCCCACAGCTCGCGGCCGTCGAGGTCGTACGACCGCACCCGGCGCCGGCCCGCTGTCACGATCTCGGTGCGTACGTCGTTCTCCCACACGAAGGGGCTCGACCAGTTCTCGTTCTCGTCGCGCTCGATCCGCCAGACGGTGTCGCCGGTGCGGGCGTCGAGGGCGAGGAGGAACGACCCCGTCGTGTTGTCGTTGACGATGTACAGCCGCCCGTCGTGGAGGGCCGGCGAGGCGGCGGTGCCGAAGCGCTGCCAGCCGTTGAAGACACCGATCTCGCGGGTCCACACCACCTCGCCGTCGAAGTCGAGGGCGGCCACGAGGCCGACCGTGCCGAAGTAGACGTAGAGGCGCTCGCCGTCGGTGACCGGGGTCTCCGACGCGAAGCTGTTCTTGATGTGCCGCTCGATGGCGGGCGTCGCCGAGTACAGCTCGCGCGCCCAGCGGACCTCGCCGGTCTCGAAGGAGACGTCGAGTACGAGCCACCGGTGCCCGGCCGCGGCCGGCGTGGCCCCGAAGTCGGCCCCGGGGTCGTACAGACCGGGCTGCGGCGGCGGCTCGTCGCCGGCGCTGACCGCGGTGGTCACGAAGACGTGGTCGTCCCAGACGACGGGAGAGCTCCAGCCGAGGCCGGGCACGTCGGCGACCCACACCACGTTCTCGGTCTCGCTCCAGGTCTCGGGCAGCCGGGGGTCGTCGGCGACCGCGCCCGCGGCCGGTCCGCGGAACGCGGGCCACTGGGCCGGCTGGGCCGCCGCGGGCACGGCGGCGCCCGCGGCGAGGGCGAGGACCAGAACGAAAGCGGTGGACCGAGCGCCGTGCATGGAATCCTCCTCACCCCGGAGTCCGGCGAATCCGGCAGAGCCGCCGCGGGGCCTCCCGTCCCGTCAGTACACGTCGAGCCCGCCGTCGACCCGATGCAGGCGCCGAAAGCGTCGATGGCGCATCGAGCCCGGCCGCAGGTCAGTCGCTGATGCGGGCCCAGCGTATGGTGCTCTGCACCTCGCGCCCCTCGTCGTCGGTCGCCGGGGGCGGCATCAGGTTCAGGTGCGTGTCGGTCAGCTCGTAGAAGCGCTGCGCATCGGTGCCGCTCTGGTTGGGCGTCTCGTTGCCGATGCGGTGGTGCACGAGGTATCCCTCGTCCTCGTTGACCGAGAACGGCCCGAAGTAGCTGCCGTACGTGTCCACCACGGCGAGCGCCTCCGCCGCCGTCGGCTCGTCGCCCGCGTAGGACTGGCGGCCGGCCCGCATCAGGTGCACGGACATGTGCCCCGACGGCGCGTAGGCGATGTACGCCGTCTCGTACTGGTCGGCCGGTACCGACTCGCCGTCGCTGGTCTCGCGCGTCACCGACTCGACGCGGTAGAAGCCGAAGAGCCGCCGGTGGGTGTCGGTGAGCTCCGACTCGGGCAGGTCGGGCAGCCGCTCCCAGGTGATGAACGAGCGCGACCCGTCGTCGCCGGGCGGCGGCTGCAGGATCAGGTTGTCGCCCTCGAAGGTAAAGAACCGCTGGTAGTCCGACCCCGCCCCGTCGGGGTTCAGGCTGCCCTCGAGGTGGTGGGTGACGTACCCCTCCTCCTCGTTCACGCTGTAGCGCCCGAAGTAGGACGCATAGCTGCCGAGCTGGGCGAGGGCCTCGTCGGGAGTCGGCCCGCCCTCGGGGTACGGCGCCCGGTCGGGGCTCATCAGCGCCACCCCCATGTAGCCGGTGGCGTCGTACATGATGTAGCCGACCCGGTCGTCTCTCGGTTCGCCGACGAGCTCGCCTGCGGCGTCGCGGCGCTCGCTGCGCACCAGCGACCACGCGCCGGCGAACCGGCTCATCGGGTTGGCCTCGGCCGCGTCCCCGGCCGGCGCCTCCTCCGCCGGAGCGGCGCCGCCGCATCCCGCGAGGAACATCAGGCCCACGAGGCCGAGCGCCGCGAATCGCATCCTGTGCATCGCTCTCTCTCCTTTCGGCCTGCCGCTACGGCGTCACCGTCACCGCGACGTCGGCCGGCGTGTAGAGGTAGCCGTCGTCGGCCATCGCCCGGATGACGTAGGCACCGGGCTCGCTGAAGACGGCCGTGGTCACGATGCGGCCGTCCTCGGGGACCGGCGGCGGGGTCCAACCCGGCGTATGGTCGACCATCGGGCGGACGAACGGGTCGAAGTCCACCGTCCCCGGCCCCCGGTACTGTATCCAGGCCAGCCGCAGGCCGAGGGCGTTGCGGCGGCCCGGCGGTCGGCTGTTACGCGCGGGACGCATCGCCGGCACCCCGTCGTCGGCGATCACCGCGGTCAGCGACAGCGTCTCCCCCACCGCCACGGTGCGCCGGCGGCCCTCCGGCAGCTCGATGGTCGGCGGGTCGTTCTCGATCTCGGGCGCGCCGCCGCCGGCGCGGTTCATGGCGACGACCTGCTCGTCGATGATCTGCTCGGGGACGAGCCAGCCGACGGCGCGGTCGGTCCGGCCGTGGGCGGTCACCGTCCACACCAGCTCCTTGTCGCCCCAGTCGGCCGGCACCGTCACCTGCCACACGAAACGCTGGCGGCGCGGGTAGAAGTAGGTCGGCTGCCCCTGGTCGATGTCGCCCGGCTCGAGGAAGTTGTCGGGGCCGACGGGAATGTTCAGCTCTTCCTCGTAGTTGCGGTTCAGGTAGCCGAACAGCATCTCGAACGTGCCGTCCGGATTCTGCATCCACCCTTCGAAGACCGGCTGCAGGTTCTGGCCGCTGTGGTAGGTCTGCGCGCTTGCGGCCGGCGCCATCAGGAACGGAAGGCCCGTCAGCCCGACCGCGACCACGAACGCGAGGCCCTTCCGGCCCGCGGCCACGGCGCCGAAGGCACATCGACACGGCACTCGCATCTTCAAGCCCTCCCTGTCGGCCCTCATCAGGAGCAGTGGCGCGAGCCGCGGTCGGACGAGCCGCGGCGGGTCCGCAGCGCCCCCCCTGCCGCCGGCCGCGCCCGACGATTTCGCCGCGGGCTCCCGGCGCCGCCATCGAGGTATCGGCGCCACGCCCTCCGCGCAACTACTCGCTGCCGGCGCGCCGCCGCTCGGCCAGCCTCGCCTCGTAGACGTCCTCCGGCATGTGGAAGAAGCTCATCCACGCGAAGCTCATGTCGTCGATCGACCGGTTGCCGAACCCCACCCAGTTCTTCGGATCGGGGTTGTAGCGGTTGGCGGCGGTGTTGTCGTGCCAGCCGATGACGTGGAGGATGGTGCCCGCCGGCAGCAGCGGCGCCTCGTCGTCGGCGTAGTTGTAGACGATGTGCCAGCCGAAGTTGTGGCCGGTGCAGCTCAGCGTCTCGATGAGCCCGTCGGGGTGGATGGCCTCGACGCACATGCGCTTGCCCCGGATGTGCATGTGGGGCTGGAACCCGGTGACCTGGGTCGCCTCGGGCAGCACGTAGTAGCCGTCGCTGCGCACGTTGTCGGCGCCGGCGGGGATGTCGAGGGTGTCGAAGCTGTCGCCGACGTGGCGCGAGATCAGCACCCGCTCGGGCACGTGGCCCTCGGGATAGAACTGGAAGCCGACCCGGGTGCGGTCGACGATCTCCTCGCCCACCGAGCTGTAGTGCATGTTGAAGCGGATCTGCGTCCCCGCGCGGATCAGCCGTCCCGTGCCGTCGGGGAAGATGTCGCCGTTCTTCCCCATCGCGTACTCGTTGAGGAAGCCGCCGCCCTCCTCCCCGTCCTCGTCCTCCCACGTCATGGACGTGGCCACGTGGTGCACCACGCGGTGCGCGCCGGGGGACGGCTTGGTCTCGACCGCCTTGATGTAGCGGTCGGTGGTGAGCCGCGAGTCGGCCCAGATATCGAGCCAGCGATCGGCGTCGACGGCGCCGACCACCACCGGCTCGGGCAGCTCGACAATCCACTCCGGGGTGCCGATGCGCCACTCCTCGAGCGACTCGAGCTCGATCGGCGGCGGGGCGTCGGCGGGGTTCCCGCGCGGAGCGCCGGCGGCGACCCAACGCCCGATGGTCGCGATCTCCGCGTCCGACAGCGACGGGTCCTCCTTGAAGCGCCTGACGCCCACGTTGCGCTCGATGAACCACGGCGGCATCTCGCGCTGCGCGGTCTTGTCGCGGACGGCCCGCGCCCACGGCCGCACCTCCTCGTAGGTCAGCAGCGACATCGGCGCCACCGAACCGGGCCGGTGGCACTGCTGGCAGGCGCGCTGCAGGATCGGCAGCACGTCCCGGGTGAACGTCACCTCGCCGTCCGCGGCCTGACCAGCCGCGGCACCTGCCGGCGCCAGGAGCGCGCCGACGACCGCGAGCATGCCGACGACCGTCACCAAACCGCCGCCCGACCGTCTCTGCCTGGCGCTCATCTCTGCTCTCCCACTCGGCCCGCCGCGTTCTGCGCCGCTCGTCTCGCAGCACCCGCACACGGCCGCCGCCTCGGAGCATTCTCCGTCAGGGCCCGCGTCCGATCAACCCGAGTGTCCCCGGGTGCACGTGAGATAGTGGGACGCGGCCCGCAGGCCATGACACCCGAGGCCCAGGAAGCGCGTAGAAGCTCGCAGCGCGGAGCCCTGGCACGGTTGGTTGGGCGGGAAGCGGAGCCGCAGGCGACGCTCTCCGCGCGACCGCCTGCAACCCCACCGCTGTGGTGGAGTGGCTCCTGGACGTCACGCCGTGACGTCGGAGAGTCCGATCCGTCCCCAACCGAGGAGGAAGCCATGCGAGAGGCTCTCGCGGTCGTGCTGGTGGCCATGACGTGCAGCGCCGCGTCGTCCGCACAGCACCTGGAAGTGCACCTCACGAATGCCGAGCCCGGCGACCCGTTGCGCGCCGGCGCCCTGTACACCGCGAGCCCCATCAACGGATGGCTGTACATGGACCTGGCCCTCGCCCCGCTCGTCAGAGGCGATATCCGACCGCACCGGGACATCTACCTCGTCGGGCACGAGGGCACGCGCTACCCGCTGCCGGATCTGCGGACCTACCGGGCGAACCGCGAGACGATTCGGGAGGTGTTCGGAGCCATCGCCGTGTCCGAGTCAGCCGGCGTGTTCCCGATCGCGAGGCACTTTTCGGTCGGGTGCGACGAAGGGGGGCCCGTGTATTGCGAGAGATACGCCCTGTGGAGATTCACCGCGGGACCGGTACCTCGGGTGATCACCCTCAACCGGAGCGTGGTCGTTCAGACCGAGCTGCTGTTCGAGGCGCCGCCCGGGGGGTGGGCGGCCGGAGACTACGTGCTGACGATAGGCGGTCCGGGCGACTCCGTGACGCAGCTCCCGGTCCGCGTCAGGTAGGCTCGGCGCACCGTCGTACCCTCGGCCCCGGCGACTCCGTGACCCGGCTTGCGGTCCGAATCAGGTAGGGGCCAAGCCCGCCACCGCGTCTCGCGACGGAAGGGATTCGCGTAGTGGCGCGAGGCTGCCCCCCACGAATCGAAATCGCGGCAGGCGCCGTCAGGGCCGCGGCGGCGCCTGGGCGTAGTCCTCCAGATACCGCATCGCGGCCTCGACGCCGCTCGCGGCGACCGGCACCTCACCGAGCCGCAGCCCCATCTCGACGCCGGCGAGCGTGCCGAGCAGGCTCAGGTCGTTCAGGTCGCCGAGGTGGCCGATGCGAAAGACGCGGCCCGCGAGCTTCGTCAGCCCCACCCCCAGCGACATGTCGAAGCGGTCGAGCACCACCGTTCGCACGCGGTCCGCGTCGTGGCCGGGGGGCATCATCACGGCGGTGATCGAGTCGCTGTACTCCTCGGGGACCGCGCACAGGATCTCCAGGCCCCAGGCGCGGACCGCCCGACGCGTCGCCTCGGCGTGGCGCGCGTGCCGGGCGAAGACCTGCGCGAGGCCCTCCTCCCGCAGCATCGCCAGCGCCTCCTTCAGGCCGTAGAGGAGGTTGGTGGCCGGCGTATAGGGGAAGAACCCCTTCTCGTTGGCCGCGAGCACCGGGCTCCAGTCCCAGTAGGCGCGGGGGAGGGTCGCGCGGCCGTGGGCGGCGAGGGCCTTCTCGCCGACGGCGTTGAAGCTCAGCCCCGGCGGCAGCATCAGGCCCTTCTGCGACGCCCCCACCGTGACGTCGACCCCCCACTCGTCGTGCCGGTAGTCGATGGACCCCAGCGACGAGATGGTATCGACCAGGAAGAGGGCGGGATGCCGGGCGTGATCGATGGCGCGGCGGACGAGGGGGATGCGGCTCGCCACTCCCGTCGAGGTCTCGTTGTGGACGACGCACACCGCCTTGATGGCGTGCCCGCGGTCCTCCTGCAGATGCTCCTCGACGCGGGCGGGGTCGACGCCGCGCCGCCAGTCGCCGGGCACCCACTCGACGGCGAGGCCCAGCCGCTCGGCGATCTGCTTCCAGAGGGTCGCGAAGTGGCCGGTCTCGAACATGAGCACGCGGTCGCCGGGCGACAGCACGTTGACGAGGGCCGCCTCCCAGGCCCCGGTGCCCGACGCCGGGAAGATCACCACCGGCCGGGCGGTGCCGAACACCTCACGGACGCCGTCGAGCAGCTCGCGCCCCAGCGCCTGGAACTCGGGGCCGCGGTGGTCGATGGTGGGCTGCGACATCGCGCGCAGCACCCGGTCGGGCACGTTGGTCGGTCCGGGGATCTGCAGGAAATGACGGCCGGCTCGGTAGGACATTCGCGCGCTCCGGTAGCGGGACGGGAAGACGAGAGGGGCTCCAGGTGCCGGACAATCTATCATCCCTCCGGCTCCCGCGCCCGGGTCGATGCCCACCCGGCGCCGGGCGCCGGGACGAGACCGCCACGGCAGTCCCTGTACTTCGCGGTCTGCTCCCATCCGTCGCGCATGGCCCGCCCACATCGTCGCGGGCCGTGCGGGCGCCACGTCCCCATCGAACTCTCGTGAGGCGCTACGATAGGTGCCGGGCCGCGCCCTCCGAACGCCAATGGCCGAGCGCTTCTTCAACACCTCCGGGCCGGTGGTCGCCGAAGACCACTACTGCATCCCGCCGCTCGGGCGGCTCGACCTCGACGAGATCCTGCGCCTGATCGACGCCAAGCGCTACTTCGTGCTGCACGCGCCGCGACAGACGGGGAAGACGTCGGCGCTGCTGGCGCTGCGCGACCTGCTGAACGAGGGTGACGCGTACCGCTGCGTGTATGCCAACGTGGAAACCGCGCAGACCGCGCGGGGCGACGTCGCCGCCGGGATGCAGACCGTGCTGGCCGAGATCTCCGAACGCGCCCTCGTCGCCCTGGGCGACAGCTTCCTCGACGAGACATGGGAGCGGACGCTGGACCGCACCGGTCCTCACGGCGCCCTGCGCCAGGCGCTGGGCCGGTGGTCCCTGAACGACCCCAGGCCGCTCGTGCTCCTGCTCGACGAGATCGACACGCTGACCGGCGACACGCTGATCTCGGTGCTGCGCCAGTTGCGCGCCGGGTACGACATGCGTCCGACGGGGTTCCCGCAGAGTGTGATCCTGTGCGGCGTCCGCGACGTGCGCGACTACCGCATCCACTCGGAATCGGCGGGCGGAATCGTCACCGGCGGCAGCGCGTACAACATCAAGGCGAAGTCGCTGCGGCTGGGCGACTTCGACGAGGCCGACGTGCGCGCGCTGCTCGGCCAGCACACGGCCCAGACCCGGCAGCGGTTCACCGACGACGCGCTCGCCGCGGTGTGGGATCAGTCCCGGGGCCAGCCGTGGCTCGTCAACGCGCTCGTCTACCAGGCGTGCTTCGAGAACAAGGCCAACCGCGACCGCTCCCTGACCATCGACGAGGAGGCGGTCATCGACGCCCGGGAGGAGCTCGTCATGAGCCGCCAGACGCACCTGCACCAGCTTGCGGACAAGCTGGACGAGGAGCGCGTGCGGCGCGTGATCGAGCCGGTGCTGAGCGGCGACGCCGCCGGCAGGGCCAGCCCCGACGATGTGGAGTACGTCCGGGACCTCGGCCTGCTGGCGCGCAGCGGCACGGCGCGAATCGCGAACCCGATTTACCGGGAGGTGATCCCGCGCGAGCTCATGTACGCCCGCGAAGCGGAGATCGCCCACGAGACGGAGTGGTACGTGAAGCCGGACGGCGCCCTCGACATGGACGGCCTGCTGGAGGGGTTCCAGGGCTTCTTCCGGGACCACTCGGAGCACTGGATCGAGCGTTTCCCGTACAGGGAGGCGGGGCCGCAACTGCTGCTGCAGGCGTTCCTGCACCGGATCGTGAACGGCGGCGGGCGGATCGAGCGGGAGTACGCCCTGGGCCGTCCACGCACCGACCTCCTGATCGTATGGCCGCCGGTCCGCCCCGGAGGCGCCGCCGCCGACCCCGGGACGCCGGCGCGCCGCCACGTGGTGGAGTGCAAGATCCTGCGCGGGGGCCTGGAGGCGACGATCCGCGAGGGCGTGAAGCAGACCCTGGCCTACATGGACCGGTGCCGCGGCGAATCGGGCCACCTGGTCGTCTTCGACCGCGACGAGTCGAAGCCGTGGGAGGAGAGGCTCTATCGGCGCGAGGAGTCCCTCGACGGACGCGCCGTGACCGTGTGGGGGGCGTGAGCGGCCGGGTCGACCATCGCGCCTCCTGCCGTCAATCCAGGCTTCCTTCAGCCGCTTGCGCGCGGGTGAACGGCCCTCTGATGACTGGATGCATGTGCACGACATTCCAACGAGGAGATTGCGGAGACCGACCGGATGATCAACCCGTTGGTTGATGCAGGAGGCAATCATCTCCAAGCCGGGACCTCTCCCGAACGAGAATTGAGCCAGGGAAACCGGGAGGGTGGCCCGCGTGAGGTGTCGCCGCGGGGAAGCCCGGCGGAGCGGCCGCAGGCTTTCGGCTCCCGGGTCCGTCGGCGTCACCGCGGCGATATACTCCCTCCGTGAGCGACAGCCTGCAACGCGACCTCCAGTCGGCCCTCGAGGGCGAGGTGCGCTTCGACCGCCTCAGCCGTTCGCTCTACTCGACCGACGCCAGCGTCTACCAGATCGAGCCCGCCGGCGTCGTGGTCGTCCGCAACCGCGACGACGTGCTGCGCACCATCGAGATCGCGCGCCGGCACCGGGTGTCGATCACCGCGCGCGGCGGCGGCACGTCGCAGGCGGGCCAGGCCATCGGCGAGGGGCTGCAGCTCGACACGTCGCGGTTCTTCAACCGCGTGCTCGAGGTGAACCCCGAAGAGCGGTGGGCGCGCATCGAGCCCGGCATCGTCCTCGACGAGCTGAACGCGCACCTCGCCCCACACCGCCTGCGTTTCGCTCCAGACATCTCGACCGCCAACCGCGCCACCGTCGGCGGCATGATCAGCAACAACTCGAGCGGCGCGCGCTCGGTGCTGTACGGCAAGACCATCGACCACGTGCTCGATCTCCACGTGGCCCTGAGCGACGGGTCCGTCGCCCACCTGCGCCCCCTCGCCCCGGACGAGCTCGAGGCGGCGTGCGCGGCCGACACCCTCGAAGGCGCCTGCTACCGGACGGTGCGCGAGCTGGCGCCGGCCCACGCGGCCGAGATCGACCGCCGCTATCCGAAGATCCTGCGCCGGGTCGGCGGCTACAACCTGGACCGGTTCACCGACCCCTCACGGCCGTTCAACCTGGCCGAGCTGATCGTCGGCTCCGAGGGCACCCTCGGCCTCGTCGTCGAGGCGCGGGTCAACCTGGTGCCCCTGCCCCACGCCAAGGCGGTGCTCGCCCTCGAGTTCGGCGACCTCCTCGACGCCCTCGGGGCGACCCCCGCCATCCTTGAGCACAAACCCTCGGCGATCGAGGTCATGGACCGCTTCATCCTCGACCACGCCCGCGAGAGCCCGTCCCTCGACGCCCTGCGCCGGGCGGTGCTGCAGGGCGACGAGACGCCGGGCGCCCTCCTCTGCGTCGAGCTCTATGCCGACGACGCGGCCGAGTTGCCCGGCCGCCTCGAGGCCATCGAGAAGGACCTCGCGGCGCGGGGCATCGCGTGCCGCACGTCGCGGGCCCTCGACGCCGCCGCCCAGGCCCGCATCTGGCGCCTGCGGCAGTCTTCGCTGGGGCTGTCGATGGCGATGAAGGGCGACGCCAAGAGCATCTCCTTCGTCGAGGACACCGCGGTCGCCCCGGCGCGCCTGCGCGACTACATCGCCCGGTTCCTCGATATCGTGAAGCGCCACGGCAGCACCACCGGCGTCTACGCCCACGCCTCGGTGGGCTGCCTGCACGTGCGCCCGGTCGTCAACATGAAGACCGAGGCGGGGGTGGGCCAGTTCGAGGCCATCGCCAACGACATCGCCGAGCTGGTGCTGGAGTACGGCGGCGCCCTCTCGGGAGAACACGGCGACGGGCTGGTGCGCGGTCCGTTCATGGCGCGGATGTTCGGCCCTGAGCTCTACGAGGCGTTCCGGACCGTCAAGCGCACGTTCGACCCGAAGGGGCTGTTCAACCCCGGCAAGATCGTCGACGCGCCCCCCCTCTCCGCCAACCTCCGCTACGGCCCCGGCTACCGGACCCCGCAGCCGGAGGGCTTCTTCGACTACGCGGCGTACGGGGGCCTCGGCCGCGCGGTCGAGATGTGCAGCGGCGTCGGCGCGTGCCGCAAGACGCTGGACGGCACCATGTGCCCGTCCTACATGGCCACGCGCGACGAGACCCACTCCACCCGAGGACGGGCCAACGCCCTGCGGTCGGCGATGACCGGCCGCCTCGACGAGGCGGGGCTCGGCGACCAGGGGGTCCACGACGCTCTCGACCTGTGCCTGGAGTGCCGGGCGTGCAAGGCGGAGTGCCCGGTCGGGGTGGACATGGCGCGGTTCAAGGCGGAGTTCCTCGCCGACTACCACGCCCGCCACGGGACGCCGCTGCGGGCGCGGCTGCTCGGGCGCATCCGCGAGCTCTCGGCCGTGGCGAGCCCCCTCGCGGGGCTGGTCAACCCGTGGCTCGGCATGTCCTGGGTCCGCGCCCTGAACGAGCGGCTGATGGGGTTGGACCGCCGGCGGGCGCTGCCGCGGTGGGCGACCCGCACCCTGCGGAAACAGTGGCGCTCGCGCCCCGCCAACGGCGACGGTACGTCCGTGGTCCTGTTCGCCGACACGTTCACCAACTACTACCACCCGGAGGTGGGGATGGCGGCGGCCGCCATCTGCGACCACGCGGGGGTCGGGGTCGCCCTCGGGCCGGACGTCTGCTGCGGCCGACCCCTCATCTCGCAGGGCCTGCTGCAGGAGGCGCGGCGCCGGGGCGAGGACGCCGTGGCCCGCCTCCATCCCCTCGCCGCGGCGGGGCGACCCATCGTCGTCCTTGAGCCGAGCTGCCTGTCCTCCTTGCGCGACGACCTCCCCTCGCTGCTGCGCGGCGACGCGCAACGGCAGGCCCGCGACGTGGCGAACGCCTGCGTCCTGTTCGAGGAATGGCTGGAGCGCGAGGCGAGCGCCGGGGCCGTCCGCCTCGACCTCCAATCCGGCCCCCGGCGCCTGCTGCTGCACGGGCACTGCCACCAGAAGTCGCTCGGCCTCCTGCCCCCGGCCCGGGCCCTGCTGTCGCGCGTGCCCGGGGCCGAGGTGGTGGACCTCGACGCCGGCTGCTGCGGCATGGCCGGTTCGTTCGGCTACGCCCGCGAGCACTTCGACCTCTCGCGCCGTATCGGCGAACGCCGCCTGCTGCCCGCCGCCCGCGCCCTCGGGCCGAACGAACGCCTCGTCGCGGCGGGGGTCTCGTGTCGACACCAGGTGCACGATCTCGCAGACGCGCAGGCGGTGCACCCGGCGCAACTGCTCGCCGAACTCCTGCCGCCGGCCTGAGCCACGCCCCACGAGCCCGCGACCAAGGCTCCGCTCGAGGACACCGGTCCGACCTGCCGCACTCGCCCGCGAATTGTCCGAAGGACCACGACACACTGAAGCGGGCTCGAAACCCCCCTTCGAAACTGGCTCCGGCACCGAGCAGCCACCGAAGGGCCGAACACCTCAAGCGGAACAGCGAGCGACTGACGTTCCCGCCAGTCGCTCGCCCTTCGGTTTCGGCGCCACTGCGGTCTTCGCGCGCCAGTGCAAGCCGCCGCCGGCCGGCTTCTGTCGTCTTGGCGATTGGGAGAGGCGAGCGACTGGGGTGCCTGAACCGGTCACTGAACCGGCCCTGGGGCCAGAAATTCAGGGTAAAACACCACCAGATTCCGTTCGTGGTTGAGATCGGCGGCGGCGGAGCGAGAGAATGATACCCGTCCCGAGCGTATCGTGGCCGAGAGCGAGCGGTGCGGACGCGCTGGCGGGCCACTCTTCGGCGGTTCGGATCGAGAGGCCGGTATGGACTGCAACCAGACTCGCCAGGCAACCTGGGGCCGGTCACGGCGCATCGCCGCCTGCCTCGTGCTGGCCGTCGCGTTCGGGTTCGGTCCGCTGCACGGAGCCGGCGCCCAGGCGCCCGCCACGTTCATCGTGACCGTCGCCGACGAGAACGGCGCGCCGGCGGTGGGTCTCGCGCGCGGGGACTTCGCGGTGAGCGCCGGCGGGGTCGAGCTCGAGGTCGTGGACGTGACCCCGGCGTCCGCGGCGGTCCAGGTCGTCGCCGTCTTCGACAATCTCGCGGTGACGCAACGGCAGCTCAACGCGGGCATCGCCCGCCTCTTCGGCGCCCTCGACGACGAGAGCGTCCTCGACATGCAGAGCGTAGACGGCGCGCTCGACGCCGCCCTCGTCGAGGCGGTGAACGACCTGCACGCCCGCGGCGTCTCTCGCCCCGTCGTCTTCATGCTCGGCCAGGCCAGCGAAATGGCCCGTTCGGAACTGCAGTCGTCGCAGGTGCGGGGCCGGCGGCGGGCCGCCGATCTCTCCGGCGACGTCGACGGGCTCGCAGACCTCCTGACCAGCCGCGGCGTGCTGTTCTCCGGGGTCTCGGTCACCACCGTGCCCCTCCCGAACCTCGAGCGGCTCGCCGCCGCCACCGGCGGCCGCTTCGAGCGGATCGAGAGCCCGGCCGCGCTCGCAGACACCCTTGCGAGCCTCGGCCGCGAGCTGGCGGGACAGTACCTCGTGAGCGTCGCCCCCGGCGGCGCAGTCGCGACCGCGCCGCTCGTGGAGCCGCGCGCGAACGGCCTGAGCGCCCGCGCCGCGCCATTCGCACCCGACCGCCGCGAGCCGGCGAGGTAGGCGTCGGCGCCGCAGAACGGCGCGCGTCCGGCACAAGAGCCTTGCTCCGTCCGGCGTCCTGCGCCCACATGCGCCGCCTCATCCGGTCCGTCGAGCCGTCGCGGCGAAACCGGCGCCATGCGGGGACAGTGCGGCTACGGAACGAGCCGTACGCGACGGCGGAGCGGCTGCCACCCGGTCGGGGGAACTCGTCCGGCGTTTGCGCGCTCGGATTGCATCGGTCTCATCAATGCACCATCGATGCCAAGATGCAACCGATGCGAACGACCGTCGACATTCCCGAGCATCTGCTGCGGCTCGCGAAGGCCGAGGCCGCCTTGCGGGGGCTGCGCCTGAAGGACATCGTGCGGGACGCGCTGCAACGCCTACTGACGGAGGCAGGACACACGGTCGAGCCGCCGGCCCCGGAGGCTCTCGATCAGCAGGTGCTGGCGGCCGAGTGCGTATTTCCGCTCGTCATCGGCGAAACGGGGCCGGTGATGCGCGGTCTGCTCGGGGGCGGCGCACAGCGTTTCCTCGACGAGGAAGACAGGCGACCTTCGATCGCGGTTTCAGGCGATTCGCCGGAATAGACCTGCAACTCCTCGACAGTTGATGGACAGACCGCCGCGTCTCGGGGTCGCGTCCTACTCCACCCGGAGCGCGTCCATCGGGTCGAGGCTCGAAGCGCGCCGGCCGGGCAGCCAGCACGCGGCAAGGGCGACCGCGGCCAGCACCACGGGCGCGGCGGCGAAGGTGAGCCGGTCGTCGATGGCCACCCCGAACAGGAAGCTGTCGAGAAGGCGAACGGAGGCGGCGGACCCGAGCAGGCCGAGGACGATGCCGGCCGCCACGAGCCCTCCCCCCTGCCGGACGACGAGCGCGAGCACGTCGCCGCGCCCCGCGCCCAGGGCCATGCGGACCCCGATTTCGCGGCGGCGCTGTGACACGGTGTAGCTGAGCAGGGCATAGATGCCGAACGCAGCGAGAAACAGGGCGAGGGCGGCGAAGAAGCCGACGACGACGGCATAGAAGCGGGGTTGCGCGACCGCCGCCGACAACCGGGCGTCCATCGTCATCACGTCTCCGATGGCCGCGCCGGGGCTCGACTCGGCGACCGCCTCGCGGAGGAAGGGGACGACGGCAAGGGGATCGCCGGTCGTTCGGACCGAGGCCATCGTCGCGCTCGTGAACGGCGCCGAGCTGTCGGCCTGGCGCAACGACATGAAGGCCTCCGCCCCCGACTCGGTGATGGTCAGCCCGCCGTAGCGCACATCGGCCACCACGCCGATCACCTCCCACGACCGCTCTCCGTCGAAGCCGGTGGTGAGCAGGCGTTGACCGACGGCCGGCTCGCCCCCGAAGAACTGGCGCGCCAGCGTCTCGTTGACCACCAGCACCGGCGGGGCCCCGGCCCCGTCGAGCCCGGTGAACAGGCGTCCGCTCCGAAGGCGCAGCCGCATCACGTCGAAGTACCCCGGGCTGACCACATTGAGCGAAGCCTGCAGGAAGTCTTGCGGGTCGGTCGGGGGCGGCGCGCCGGCCAGGCGAAAGCGGGCGTTCGCCGAGAACCGGGACGCGAGCGGCAGGCGCGACGTGACCGCCACCGCCTCGACGTCGGAGAGCCGCTCCAGCCGCGCCAACGCGTCGAGCAGCGACTCGCGGAATCGCCCGGCCTCCGCCCGGACCTCGTTGAACGCCTCCGGGCTCATGCCCGGCCGCAACATGAGGTCGGTGTTGTTGACCCGGGCCGCGATGACGTTGGCGGGGTCGTAGCCGCGATCGATGGTGACCAGCCGCACGAAGCTGCGCAGGAGCAGGCCGGCCCCCACCAGCAACACCAGGGCCAGGGCCACCTGGGCCACGGCGAGGACCGCTCGCGCCCGGTTCGAGCGCAGCAGTCGGAAGCCGCCGGCGGACTGCGCGCTCCCCTCGTTGAGGGTGCGCACCAGGTCGAGGCGCGACCCCTGGAACGCCGGCGCGGCGCCGAACAGCAGCCCCGCCACGATCGACAGCCCCAGGGTGAACACGAGGGGCGCCCCGCCGATGCCCACCTCGTCGAGGCGCGCGATGTCGCCGGGGACCAGGGCCGGCACGACGCGCAGCACCACCGCCGCCGCCCCCAGCCCGAGCACCCCGCCAGCGGCGCCCAGCATCACGCTCTCGGTCAGGAGCTGCCGGACCAGCCGCCCGCGGGTGGCCCCGAGGGCCGCGCACACCGCCAGCCCGCGCCGGCGGCCGACCCCGCGCGCGAGCAGCAGCCCCGCCACGTTGATGCATGCGATGAGGAGCACCAGCACCGTCGCGGCGCTCAGGGCGAGCAGGGCCGGGCGGTACTCGGCGACCATCTCCTCCAGCAACGGAATCACCCGCACCTGCACTTCCGGGCGCCCCGACGGCGTCCGGTCCCCGCCCGTCCCCGAGAACGCGGTGGCGGGGCTCTGCAACAGCGTGGTGGCTTCGGCGACCGCCTGTTCCGGGGAGACGCCGGGCGCCAGGCGGCCCAGGGCGTTGAAGACGAACACGATCATCATCGTCGGCCGCCCCTCTTCCGGCGGGGCCGACGGCGTGAACGGCGGCACGACGAGCGGCGTCCAGTACTCGCCGCCCGGGTTCGGAAAGTAGAAGCCGTCGGGGAGCACGCCGACGACGGTGTGGGGGTCTCCGTCGAGATCGAGGAGGGTCCCGACGATATCCGGATCGGACGCGAACCGGTTGACCCAGGCGCGGTAGCTCAGCAGCGCCACCCGGTTCGCCCCCTCCCGCCCCTCCTCTTCGGTGAACACCCGGCCCAGGTGCGGCGCCGCCCGCAGCAGGGGGAACAGCGCCGGCGAGACCGCGGCGCCGCGCAGGGTGACGGCGCCGTCGGGTCCGGTCCACTCCATCGAGCCCTCGCGGTAGGCGGCGAGGTGCTCGAACGACTCGGCCTCCTCGAGCCGGGATATCGACCGGTTCCCGAGCATGCTCGCGTCGGCGCGCGGCCCGAACGCCTCACCGACCCGCACGATGCTCTCGGGATCGGGATACGGCAGGGGTCGCAGCAGCAGGCCGTAGACGATGCCGAACATCGCGGTGTTGGCCCCGATGCCGAGGGCCAGGGTCACGAGGGCGGCGGCGGTGAACGCGCGGTCGCCGGCGAGCCGGCGGATGGCGGAGCGGATGTCCTGACGGAGCCTGTCCATGGTCGAAAGTCCCCTTCCGCGCCGGGGCGCCGCCCGAAGACACACGCGTCAACGGCACGACCTCGGAAAGCCGTCGCCGCATGGCCCGAGCGCCCCGTCGGCCGCGCGCGGCTGCCGCTGTCCTGCGGGCCTGCTGTCCGGGATGGAAAACCCCGGGGCTCGTCGGCCACGCGCGGCTGCCGTCGTCCCGCGACGCCCGACCCGCCGCCGGCCTGCCCATGGTCTTGGACGCCGCCCACACGGAAACGGACCGCGCCCGCGCCCCTCGACGGTCGCGGCGACGGTCCCGCCGGCTCAGCGCAGGTAGCCCCGCCGAGCCTGCACCCGCCGGCCGCGCCCGCGCACCCGCACCTCGAGCTCGTGCCACCCTCCGGCGTCGACCCCCTGGGGCGTGTAGGTCAGCAGATAGCGGCTGCGGAACTCGTCGACGACCCGGGCGAACACCTCGCGCAGGCGATCGAGATCGGCCGCCACGTACACCGAGCCCCCCGTCTCCGCCGCGAGTTGTGCCAGATACTCCTGCCGGAAGAGCTGCGGATCGTCGGCGAACCAGCGGCTCGCCAGCCCGCGCCCCTCGCGCGGCTGCCAGCCCTCCCGGGCGAGATGATCGTGGCGGACCCCGTAGACGACGACGTCGCTGCGGCGGGCGGCGTCGAGGACGTCGAGGGGGTCGAGCCAGCTCGCGGTGTCGTAGCCGTCGCTGAAGACGAGCACCACCGTCCGCCCCACCGTCCGGTCGCGCAAGGCGAGGGCGGCGAACGTGGCGTCGTAGAGGGCGGTGGCGCCCCCGGCCCGCACGCGACCGATCACCGCGGGCAGGTCGGCGGGCGGCGCGGGCGGCTCGACGGCCAGGCGCAGCTTGTCGGAGAAGGTGACGAGGCCGACCCGGTCGCCCGGCCGAAGCGCCTCGCCGGCCGCCTCGACGGCGGCCAGCAACCGGCGGAGGGGCGCGCCGCGGACGCTCCCGCTCGTGTCCAGCACGAGCAACAGGGTGACGGGGACCTCCTCGACGAGGACCGCAGCGACGTCCTGCCGCACGCCGTTGTCGAAGACCGTGAAGTCGTCCGCGGTCAGCCCCGACACGGCATCGCGCCCGCGGGTGACGAGGACGTCGACGGCCACCGCGTCGACCCCGCTGCGGAACGTCTGGCCGGCCGCCGGCGCCGCGCCGGAGCCGATGGCGGCGACGAGGAGCGCGGCCATCACGCGCCAGGAACCCCGCCGCACCGCGCCAGTGCATGCGGCCGTCGCAAGCCAATACGCATAGAGGCGGCCGCCATGAGCAAGCGCCAGCAACCCCGCCGCACCGCGCCAGCGCACGCGGCGGCCGCAGGCCAATACGCTGGCGGCCGCCATGAGCAAGCGCCGGGAACCCCGCCACGCGGTCCCGTCAACCGTCGACGCCGCCCCCCGCCGCGGCGCCCGCGCGCAGCGGCCGCGTGACCTCGAGTCTTTGCGTCCGTCACCCGTCGACGGCGCCCCCCGCCGCGGCGCCCACATCATCGGCGCACCTCCCGACGCAGGGCCTCCCGCAGCTCCGGACCGTTGCCGAAGCCCAGCAGGTAGTCGACCCAGGGGTCAATGGCCATGCCCGCGTCACCACGAAGCACGGGATCGAGAATCGCCGCCGCCCCCTGCCGATCGCCCTGTTGATCGAGCAGGCTCCCGAGCGCGACCCGGGCCGCCTGCCCGTGGGGCGCGAGGGCGACGGCGTCGCGGAAGCGGGCCTCGGCCGCGGCCGGCTCACCCGCCTGGAGATGCAACCGGCCCAGAAGCAACCGGCCCAGATAAGCGTGGGCCAGCGGAACCCCGCCGCGGTCCACCAGAGCCGTCAACGGCTCGCGCACGGACTCGCCCTGGCCCAGCAACATGCGGACCCGGGCCAACCGCAGCACCGCCTCGGAAGCGGCCGGGGCGACCCGAAGCGCGGCGCCGGCCCGCCGGGCCGCGGCGAGCAGCCGGCTGCGCTTCCGTTCCTGCAGCCACGACAGGCGGCCCCGCTCGATCTCGGACGCGTCCACCGGGGCCAGCGCCAGGCCCTCGTTGAACCAGGCCGCAGTGGTCAGAAGCGCCACGTCGTCGGGAAGCAGCTCGCTGGCGAGATCGGTGAACGTCACGCCGTCCTGCCAGCCGCCGTGCTCGAAGGCGAGGAGCGCCGCCCCGAGAAACCACCGGCGCCGAAACGACCCGATGGGCTCGGGCGCGCGCGCGTTCAGGTTCACCCAGCGGATGCCGAGCTCGACCTGATTCTCCGCGTCGCGGTGGAGGCCCCGCGACCGGAGCAGCCCGGCCACGTCGAGGTGCAGCATCGCCGCCGTCCGGAACAGCCGCTCGTTCAGGGCCGGCTCGGCGTCGGTCCCGGTCAGCCGCTCGTCAGGCTCCCGCACCCGATCGAGGAGGGCGTGCACGGCGGACGGGGCCATCGCCCGGACGCCGGCCATCGCGGCGCCGACGTCGCCCTCGCGGTAGGCCCCCACGAGCGCGCGGTAGGGGGCCAGCTCGTCGGTGAACCAGTAGTCGGACTGGCCCGCCCGCGCGGGCGCAGCCGCCGCGACGGCCAGCCCCGCGACCGCGAGTAGCCACCGGAAGTGCTTCCCCTTCCTGACCACTGGTGGTGGCACTGCGCCGTCCCGCGGTGGGAGCGACCGGAAGCGCACCGCTACTTCCCCTTCCTGACGGCCAGCAGCAGCACGTCCCTGGCCAGCTCCGAGCGCAGCACTTCGACCTCGAACGACGGCACACCCGGGGCGTTGGCGAAAGCGCGCCGGGCCCGGCCGCGCCAGTCCTTCTGCGGGCGGGCGTGCTGGTAGCAGGCGAGGACGCCGCCCGGCGGCAGCGCCGCGAAGACGTCGGCCACCTCGGCCGACGCCACGTGCTGGGGGCCCGGCGCCTCGGGCACGAGCCCCGTATCGGGGTCGAGCAGCAACAGCGCCGGCGACGCGCACGCCCGTATCCGGCGGCAGAGACGCCGGAAGTACCCGGCACGGTCCGTGAAGGGCTCCTTCACCGTCTCGATGCTCAGCCCCGTCCGCGACGCCAACCGCTGCAGGTCGTCGAGATCGCGGAAGTGGCTGACGACCTCGTCCGGCAGCGCGGCCGGCCCATGGGCGGTGGCGAGCCGCGGCCACTCGTCCTCGGGCCGGTACATGGCCGCATACACCACATCGGCAATCGCCTCGCGCCGGGCGAGATGCACGACGGCGCCCCATTTCACGACGTCGCGGTTGTCGCCGTACCAACAGTCACGCATCGTGCTCGCCCGGCCGCCGTTGCCCTCGCGGGCGACCCCTGCCGGCGCCGAGGCGTCGATCTGCGATAACGGAGTCCCCGCCTGCCCCGCGTGCCCTCGCGAGCGTTCCCTGCCGACGGC
The DNA here is from genome assembly GCA_965199675.1 of Vicinamibacterales bacterium. GTDB lineage: Bacteria > Acidobacteriota > Vicinamibacteria > Vicinamibacterales > UBA8438 > JAJEEA01. The sequence goes on from CBDATI010000059.1 coordinate 302,319, forward strand.
GCCGAGGCGCCCGCACCGGCGGGCCGGGCCAACCCCCCACCACCGCCCGGGCCGCCCGGCACGACCGCCCGCCTCGCCCCCCGGCGAGAACCGCACCTCCGCGGCGCGCTACGCCTGGACCTGCCCGCCCACCGTCGACGGCGCCATCGGGCGCGCGACCCGCCCCCCGCCGTGGACGGGAGGCGCCCTGCGATGTCCACGGCAACGAGGCGCCCCCGCCGTCCGCCGCGGCGCCGACACCTACCGTCGCCGGACGGACCGAATCACCACCGCCTCGTTCGGCACCGTGTTCGACACCGGCACCGCGGCGATACGGTCCACCACGTCGGCGCCGTCGACCACCCGCCCGAACACCGCGTACCCGAAATCGCGAACGCCGTGGTTGAGGAAGTTGTTGTCGACGGTGTTGATGAAGAACTGGTCGGTGGCGCTGTCGATCTCGCTCGTCCGGGCCATGGCGATGGTGTAGCGGTTGTTGAGCAGCCCGTTCTCCGCCTCGTTCTTGATCGGAGCCCGGGTCGGCCGCGTGCGCATCTCCGGCGAGTAGGCGCCGCCCTGGATCATGAATCCCTGGATGACGCGGTGGAAGATGGTGTTGTCGTAGTGCCCGGCGTCGACGTACTGCAGGAAGTTGTCGACGCTGATGGGCGCCTCCGCGGGGGCGAGCTCGATGGTGATGGCGCCCAGGCTCGTCTCCATCTCGACGACGGGGGCGTCCTGCGCGGACGCGACCCCGGACACCGCGAACGCGAGGCCGGCGGTCACACCGGCGAGGGTGCGGAACTTCATGATCTCTCCATTCGGTTGGGCCGGCGCATGTCGGGCTCAGTCGGGCCGGCGGTGCTTCAGGACCTGGGTCCACGCGACCGAGAACAGGCAGTAGGCCAGAAAACAGTAGAAGCCCGCGCCGAGCCCCGAGGTCAGCCGGGTCTGCATGTCCACGTCGATCTGCCGCAGCAGCACCGGGACGCTGAAGCTGTTGGCCTGGGCCTGGTCGCGGGTGGCGAGAAACGCCAGGAACACCGCGACCACGAACACGTCGGCCATCGACCACTTCCCGATGATGTCGACCACGAACACCAGCCGCCGGCGCACCGCCGCGCCCGCCGCGTAGATCGAGCCCAGCAGCATCCCCGCCTTGGTCACGGGGACGATGACGCTGAACAGCAGGATCAGGAACGATACCAGGTAGTCGGCCGAGAGCCACAGCTCGCGCACGGTGCCGAGGATGGACCGCGTCTGCTCGTAGACGGTGACCTCGACCGGCTCGGGGATGATCGCCGCCGCGACCTCCGTGGTGATGGTGACGCTGTACACGGGCAGGATGACGCCCGGGACGAGCAGCACGAAGTTGACGAGGGTGAGGGCGACGATGACCGCCCTGGTCACGATCCGTCGCCTTTCCGGACCGCGGCGATCCTCCGGTCGCGCGCGGACGCGAACTGCGCGAGGTCACGGCGGTGGTTCGCCTCGACCTCGCGCCGGCCCTCGAGGTCGACGGTGGCCGCGAGCTTCGAGCGCATCAGGATCTCGGCCTCGGCGACCTTCGCCTCGTAGTCGCGGCGGGCGGCCGAGATCGCCGCCTTCTGCTCGTCGGTCAGGGCGCGGACGACCGCCGCGTCGCCGCCGGCCTCGGCATCCTGCCGCCGGAGACGCTCCATCGCCAGCTCGACCGCACTCTTCGGCCCGGTATCCGCCACGTCCGCCCTCGCTTCCCGATCGCGTCCGGCTCCGCTGCACCGCCGCGGGACTCTCGATTATAGCCCGCCCGGCGTGCGGGTCCGGAACGCCCGACGGACTCGAAAGGCCTGGCGCCAGTCGTACCGCAGGCCTCTTCTGCCGAACTTCTTCTCCATCGACCTCCCACTCCAGGAGCTTCGGCAGACCGTCGGCGGCTCAGGTGCAGGTCACCGTACGCCCGGCGCGACCTGGGGCCGCTTCGCATGGGTTGTCAAGGCAGCGCGAACGCGACGAGGCGCGCGTCGGGCCCGGCGCCGGTGGCGATCAGGATGAACTGCCGGCCGGCCCGCGAGCGGTAGGTCATGGGGTTGCTGCTCGTGCGGAACTCGGTGGCGACGCGGGTCACCTCGCGGCCCGTCTCGGCGTCGAACGCGTACAGGTACGGGTCGCCGCCGCCGAGGAAGACGAGCCCGCCCGCGGTCACCATGGGGCCGGGAGCGCCGGGGGTGCCGAGACGGTCGGGCAGGTCGACGCCGCGCAGCAGCGGATGCGCGCGCATGACGCGGCTGCCCTCGCCGAACGGCACGCTCCAGGCGATGTCGCCGGCGTTCAGGTCGATCGAGACGAGCCGCGCGTACGGCGGCTTGACCAGGGGTATGGGACCGAGGCGGCTCCGCTCTGCGGGCACGTACCCGCCCAGCCCCCGGAAGATGCCGGCCGAGCCGCCGCGCGGGCAGTTGTTCGTATAGGCGACGTCGACCTCCGGCAGGTCGGGATCGGTCTCGCAGACCTGGTTGGCCGACACGCCCTCCGACGTCCGCACGTAGAGCCGGTTGGTGGTCGGGTCGAGCGCGGCCCCGCCCCAGTTGGCGCCGCCGTCCACGCGCGGACGCTGCAGTGTGCCCTGCAGGCTGGGCGGCGTGAACAGCGGTCCGAGCCGATAGGTCTGCAACTCCGCCGTCGCGATGCGGTGGATCTCGGGCGTCAGGTCGTTGGCGTCGTCGAGCGAGACCCCCTGCGCGGCGAACGGCGGCGGCTTCGTCGGGAACGGCTGGGTGGGATACGGGACCTCGCCCGGCACGTCGGTGTCGGTGTCGACGGGCCGCTCCTCGATAGGCCACACCGGCTCGCCGGTCACCCGGTCGAAGACGTAGGTGAAACCCTGCTTCGACACCTCGGCGACGGCGTCGATGGTCCGGCCGTCGACGTGGAGGGTCACGAGGTTCGGCGCCGACGTGAAGTCGTAGTCCCACAGCCCGTGGTGCACGGCCTGGAAGTGCCACTCGCGCTCGCCGGTGCGGGCGTCGAGGCAGACCAGCGACTCGGCGAACAGGTTGGCGCCGAGCCGCCGCCCGCCCCAGTAGTCGCTGCTCGGGGTGCTCGTGGGCACGTACAGCAGCCCCCGCTCGGCGTCGAGGGACATCAGCCCCCACACGTTGGCGTGTCCGGTGAAGCGCCAGGAGCCGCCCTCCCAGGTGTCGGCCCCGAACGCGTCGTTCGACTGGGGCACCGTGTAGAAGACCCAGCGCCGCTCGCCGGTGTGGACGTCGAACGCCTGGACGGAGCCCGGCGTGTCGAAGCGCTTCTGGATGCGGTCGGGCACGCGGCTCCCCACGATGACGAGGTCCTCGAAGACCACCGGCGGCGACGTCTGGTCGAACATCTCGTGGGTCACCGGGTTGGGGAAGCCCTCGGTCAGCAGCACCCGGCCGTCGTCTCCGAAGGTCGTGATCAGCGAGCCGTCGGCCGCGTTCAGCGCATAGAGGCTGTCGCGGCTGTTGATGAAGACGCGCATGTCCCCGCCCCCGCCCGCCGCCCGGTCCGCGGTCGCCGGCCAGACCGCCACGCCGCGGTGCTTGAATCCGCCGGGAGGGCCGCCCTCGGGGCCCGTGCGCCACGCCTCGGGATCGAACGCCCACCGCTCCTCGCCGGTCTCGGCGTCGAGGGCGACCACCCGCGTGTACATGGTCGACACGTAGACGGTGTTGTCGATCATCAGGGGCATGACCTCGAAGCTGCCCGGCCGCGTCCGGAACTCCTGGTTGGGCAGCTCGTTGGGCTCCCACGTCCAGGCGGTCTCGAGCCGCTCGACGTTCGAGGCGTCGATGTCGGCGAGCGGCGAGTACTTCGACGCCCCCTGGTCGGCCCCGACATAGGGCCACTCGACCATGCCGCGGAGTGGCTCCTGCGCCGCCGCCCGCCCGCCGTCCGCGGCGGCGACGAGGGCTGCGGCGCCGATGGCCGCGAGGACCGGGACGTGCCGGTTGCGCTGCTTCTTCATCGGAATGCCTCGCTCCGGCCGCATCTGCCCGGCTTGCCGGGCAGACGGCCGGCGGGGTTGTTGGATGGCCGCAGCCGCCGGAACCAGTTGCGCCGCTCCTTCACCGGGATGCCCCACGCCGGCCGTCTCCACGGCGCGCGGCGGCGACGGCGAGTCGGCGGTAGCGCGGTGCCCTCTCCGGGCCGCTGCCCGCATCAGGGGAAGTTCGTCTTCACGATGCTGCGGTCGATATCGGCGAGGGAGGACACCCCCGCGAAGGCCATCGCCTGCCTCAGCTCGGCATTGACCATCTCGAGCACCTTTTGCGCGCCCGCCTCGCCGAACGCCCCGAGCCCCCAGCGCGACGCGCGGCCGAAGCAGACGGCGTCGGCCCCCAGAGCCAGCGCCTTCAGCACGTCGCTGCCGCGGCGGAACCCGCTGTCGATCAGCACCGGCACCCGGCCGGCCACCGCCTCCACCACCTCCTCGAGCACCTCGAGGCTCGAGGGACCGTAGTCGAGAGCCCGGCCGCCGTGGTTGGACACGATGATGCCGTCCACTCCGTGCTCCAGGCACTTCTTCGCCCCGTCGCCGGTCAGGATGCCCTTGGCCAGCATGGGCACCTCGCACATCGGCCGGAGGTCGTCGAAGAGCCTCCATTCGTACCACAGCCGCCCCGCGGAGACGCGATAGGGGTTCGGGGCGTCGGGCCGGGGCTCGCGCCGGGTCACCCGGCGCGGCGCCCCGCCGAGATGCCGGACGTGGAGGTCGCGCTCGTAGTAGGACGCCTGCTGGTCGATGGTCACCACGATGGTCTGCGCCCCCACCTCCTGGGCGTCGCCGAGGGCCACCTGGTTCGGCTCCATCTCGCGGGTGGCGTAGCGCTGGAACCAGAGCGGCCCGTCCGCGCCCCGCGCAATCCGCGGGAAGGGGAGGCTCGACGCGTTGCTCACGATCATCGTGGTGCCGGTGGTCGTCGCCGCCCGGTGCATGCCCAGTTCGCCGTCGGGATGCAGGTCGCGTTGCCGCGCCGTCGGCGCGAGCATGATCGGGCTCGGCATCGGGTGACCGAAGAGCTCGGTGGACGTGTCCACCGCGGCCGAATCGACCCCGCCGCGGCCGATCAGCTCGACCCAGTCGAACGCGTCGCGGTTGCGGTACAGGGTGAACTCGGACTCGGTCCCGTGCGCCGTGTAGTCGTAGACGGCCAACGGGACGTTGGCGCGGAAGATGGGCTCGAAGTCGAACACGTCGCGCATCTCGTCGAACCCGAGAAAGCGCCGGTGCGAGCCGAGCGGCCACGGGTCGCGCTGCGCCCGCAGCAACGGCGACGCCGCCATGAACGACGCCAGCCCGCACAGGGCCTTCCGCCGCGACATTCCCCGACGCCACCGCTGCTCGATCTTCCCCACGATGCCTCCTGCGCTACAGACCCCCGACGACTCCGCCGGACTCGGGCGCCCCCGGGCGGCGCGCCGGAGCCGGGCCGCCACGGCGGCATGAGCAGTGTAACAGCAGGGGCGGGCCGTCGGCACGCGCCGCGTCGCCGGACTTCCGCCACGGGCTGTTAAGATGGCGGCCCATGAAGGCCCTCTCGCGCCGGACCCTGCTGCAGGCGCTCGCCGGCCCTCTCGTCCTCGGGGGCGCGGCGGGCGCGCAGCCTGTGGTGCGGAACCCGCCACGCCCCCTGTCGCCCGACGCCGTCACCCACGACTGGGCCTCGTTCCTCGGCCCCACCCACAACGCGGTGTCCACCGAGACCCGCCTCAGCCGGTCTCTCCCCCCGCCGCTGGTGTGGGAGATGGAGAAGGGCACGGGCTACACGTCGCCGGCCATCGCGGGCGACCGGCTGGTGTTCCTGCACCGGCGGGGCGACCACGAGGTGGTCGAGTGCCGGCGCCCCGAGACGGGCGAACTGCACTGGGACTTCCGCTACCCGACCCGCTACCGCGACCGCTACGGCTACAACGACGGTCCGCGCTCGAGCCCCGTCATCGCCGCCGGCCGGGTGTTCACCCTCGGGGCCGAGAGCCGACTGCACGCCTTCGACCTCGCCAGCGGGCGCGGCCTCTGGAGCCGGGACCTGCGGGCCGACTACGGTGTGCATCAGGATTTCTTCGGCGCCTCGTCGACGCCGCTGGTCGAGGACGGCCGGGTCATCGTGAACGTCGGGGCGCCCGGCGGCGCGTGCGTGGTCGCCTTCGACGCGGCCACCGGCGGCGAACTGTGGCGGGCCGGCGACTGGGGCCCCAGCTACGCCTCTCCCGTGCCCGCCGTCGTGCACGGGCGCCGGCGGGTCTTCGTGTTCGCGGGCGGCGAGTCGTCGCCGCCCACCGGCGGGCTGCTGTCCATCGACCCCGCGGACGGGACCGTCGACTTCGCGTTCCCGTTCCGCAGCCGGACCTACGAGTCGGTCAACGCCTCGTGCCCGGTGGTGTTCGACGACCAGGTGTTCGTCTCCGCCAGCTACCGCACCGGCGGCGCCCTGATCCGGATTCTGCCCGACTTCACCCACGAGGTGGTCTGGACGACCCGCGAGTTCGCCCTGCACTGGAACACCGCGATCCACCGGGACGGCTACCTGTACGGCTTCGACGGCCGCAACCAGGGTGACTCGTCTCTCGCCTGCGTCGACGCCGCGACGGGGGAGGTGGTGTGGCGCGAGGTCCCCCTGTGGTCCGAGACGTTCGAGCAGGGAGGACGGCGGCGGCAGGTCCAGCTCGGCGCCGCCCGAGGGTCGCTGCTCGCGGTCGACGGGCACTTCCTCGCCCTCGGCGAGATCGGCCACCTGCTGTGGCTCGATCTCACGCCCGGCGGCTACCGCGAGATCTCCCGAACGTGGCTCGCCGCCGCCTACGAGTCGTGGACGCTGCCGGTGCTGAGCCGCGGCCTGCTCTACTTCGTGCAGAACTCGCGCGACCTCCTCACCGGCGCCGGGCCCCGCCTGCAGTGCTACGACCTGCGGGCGTAGCCCGACGACCCGCAGGAGCCCCCGCCGCAGTCGGGCCGCGCGGCATCCCGCCTGCGCCCGGCGCGCGTCGCCTTCGGTCCGATGGCCCAGCCTCACCGACCGGACGCCCGCCATCAGTCGTGCGTCGCATCCCACCCGCCGCCCGGCGAGCCGCCGATTCGCGGCGCGTCGTGCGCCGCCGGCGCGGCGACTGGCGGTCCCGGTGCCGAGGCCCCGGAAGCGCCCGGCGCGCCGAGACGCGAACGGCGCGGGACGCGATACACTTGTGGTCGGTGACCGCTCCCGACACCCTCGTCCTCGTCCCCACCGAGATCGAGCGCCGTCACCTCGCCCGGCAGCGCGGATTCGGGGTCGACGCGCCGTGCGAACTGTGCGGCTTCGGACCAGTGGCGGCGGCGGCGCGGGCCCGGGACGCCATTGCCGTGCACGAGCCCGAGCGGGTCATCCTCGTCGGCATCGCCGGCACGTTCGACCCCGACGGGCTCCCGGTCGGCACTGCGGCCGTCTTTCCGTCGGTCCTGATGCACGGGGTCGGGGTGGGTGTCGCCACCTTCGTGCCCGCGACCGACCTCGGGTACCGACACTGGCCGCGAAGCGGCGAGTTGGAGGCGGCGGGGCCGGATGCGCTGCCGCTCGCCTGTCCGGTGCCCCCCGCCGCGGGGCCCCTGCTGACCGTGTGCACGGCATCGGCGACGGACGGTGAGACCCGCGAGCGCCGGACACTGTTCCCCGACGCGGCGGCCGAAGACATGGAGGGCTTCGCGGTGGCCCTGGCCTGCCGGCTCGCCGACGTGCCCCTGGCCATCGTCCGCGGCATCTCGAACGGGGTCGGCGACCGCCGGTTCGAGCGCTGGCAGATCCCGGAGGCCCTCGACGCCGCCTACCTCGTCGCAGCCGACCTCCTCCACCGACCCGATTGGAGCGGCCCGTGACGCCGATCCATCTCGGCATCTCCACCTGCCCGAACGACACGTTCGCCTTCCACGGCATCCTGGAGCGGAAGGTCGACCCGCGCGGACTCGACTTCCGCGTCGAGCTGCTCGATGTCGAAGCGTTGAACCGGCGGCTGTTCGCGGGCGACTTCGACGTCGCGAAGGCCAGCTTCCACGCCGCGCTCCTCCTGCGCGCGGACCTCGGCGTGCTGCCGGTCGGCGCCGCCCTCGGCTTCGGCGTCGGCCCCCTGCTGCTCGCGGCACGGCCCGGCGCCCATCCCCGCGACCCCGTCCCCGGACCGGACGGCGGCGCGGGGCGCGCTCGCGTACTCTGCCCCGGCGCCCACACCACCGCCGCGCTCCTCTACGAGCTCTTCCACGCGGGCGAGGGCGCGGTCGAGCAGGTGATCTTCTCCGACATCATGCCCGCGTTGAAATCCGGCGCCGCCGACTTCGGGGTCTGCATCCACGAGGGCCGCTTCACGTGGCGCGCGCACGGACTCGCCCTCGTCGAGGACCTCGGCGCGGTGTGGGAAGAGGCCACCGGCGCGCCCCTGCCCCTCGGCGGCATCCTCGCGCGCCACGCCCTCGGCGCCGAGACGATAGACACGGTGAGCGCGGTCATCCGCGACTCGCTCGCCCACGCCCGCGCCCACCGGGCCGAGACCGTCGCCACCATGCGCCGCCACGCCCAGGAACTGACCGACGCGGTGATGTTCCAGCACGTCGACCTGTACGTGAACGAGTGGACCACCGACCTCGGCGACACGGGCCGGGCCGCGCTCACGACACTCGACCGGCAGGCCCGACGCGCCGGTCTCGCCGCTGCCGGCGCGCCGGCGCTGCGGGTGTACTGACATGACGCACCGCATCATCTCGCTCATCGCCAGCGCGACGGAGATCGTCTGTGCCCTCGGCTTCGAGGACCGGCTCGTGGGGCGCTCCCACGAGTGCGACCACCCCCCTTCCGTCGCCGGGCTCCCGGTCTGCTCGACGTCGAAGGTGGAGGTCGGGGCGGCCGGCCGCGTCATCGACGACCAGGTGCGCGCCATCGTCGCCGACGGGCTCTCGGTGTACCGCGTGGACGCCGGGATCCTCGACCGCCTCGCGCCGACCGTGGTCATCACCCAGACGCAGTGCGAGGTCTGCGCCGTCAGCCTGAAGGACGTCGAGGCGGCGGTGTGCGAGCTCGTCGGCTCGCGGCCCCGCATCGTGTCGCTGGAGCCGATGTCGCTGCCCGACATCTGGTCCGACATCCGGACGGTGGCGGCGGCCCTCGACGCGGCAGACCAGGGGGAGGCGCTCGTCGACCGCCTCACGGCGCGACTCGAAGCGGTTCAGGCGCGGACGACGGGGGCGGAAACCCGACCGTCCATCGCGTGCATCGAGTGGATCGATCCGCTGATGGCGGCCGGCAACTGGGTGCCCGAACTCGTCGAGCGGGCCGGCGGCGTGGACGTCCTCGGGAAGGCGGGAGAGCATTCGGGCGCGCTGGCCATCGAGACCCTCGCCGCCGCCGACCCCGACGTGATCGCCGTCATGCCATGCGGCTGGGACATCGACCGCGCTCGCCGCGAGATGGCGCCGCTGACCTCCCATCCCGCCTGGCCGCGGCTCTCCGCCGTCCGGCACGATCGCGTGTTCGTGACCGACGGCAGCCAGTACTTCAACCGGCCGGGACCGCGCATGGTCGAGTCGGCGGAGATTCTCGCCGACATCCTGCACCCGGCGCGCTGCGACTTCGGTCACCGCGGCCGCGGCTGGATTCGCTGGACCGGCGATGCCGGCGCCTGACCGCTCGAACCGGGTGGGACTGTGCCTCGACTGCCTGCACGCCCGTGTCGTCCGCGCCCGCGGGGGCCAGGACTACTATCGGTGCGGACGGTCGGACGACGACGGTCGGTTCCCGAAGTACCCCCGCCTTCCCATGCTGCGCTGCGAGGGGTACGACGCCGGCGCGCCCCTCCCCGGCAGGACCGATCCGGTCGACGCATCCCGGTAACGGGCCGCCGGCAGCCAGCCTCCCCCGACGGTCGCGCTGACGCGCTTGAGCTTCGTCGTCCAACTGCCCCGGCACCGGCACGTCTTGCACGTGTTCATCTATACTCGGTTCAGGCCGCCGGCCGCCGTTTTCCCTCTCGGTCCCGGCCGCGCAGCCGGAAGCGCCGGCAACCTTGGCCGCAGGGGTGAGGGCCGGATGGGGCCGCGGATCCACCCCGCACTCGTTTCAGGAGAGCCTTCAGAGGTGTCGAGTGGTGTGGGCGTGTTGCTGCCGGTACCGACACGGCGCGCGAACGGCGGCGGCCGGCCGTCGATCGAGGAGGCTTGAGCGCTTGACGGAGGGAGGGGCGAAGACATGGAGCGAGGGATGATGGGTTCGGGGCGCGGCGTGTTGGCCGCGGGAACGCTGCTGGCGATGCTGGCGACGTCGGCCGGCTGTACCGACGCGCAGATGGCATCCAACAACCTGTCCCGGGCCGCCGACAATTTCGAGATCATGAGGCGCGTCGTGTTCCTGAACGGGATAACCGACACCTACCTGCTGTCGATCGAGGGACTCTGTTCGGTCGAGGACCAGTCGAACCAGCTCGAGGTCACCTGCAAGGTCAGTGAGACCGAGTACAAGAAGCACTTCCTCGGCCTCAGTGACAACGTGACCTACTTCGCCGAACAGCTCGACGGAGCGCGGGTGAGCGCGTACCACTACCGGGTCGTGTTCAAGCCCCAGGCGATCATCCCGGATATCGACTTCCGGGGCAGCGGCCGGGAACTTCTCGAGAACGCGTCCGAGAACGAGAGCCGCTGACGGCAGGATCCGGGCAACGGCCTGTGTGATGACGGCGCGCCGCGCGCATCGGGACGCACACGTGACGGGCTTGGGGGGTGGACGGTGCGCACCCCCCTTGGCCTGCCCCACCGCTTCGAGCCAACGTCGCTCGCGGGTGAGACGGAACGCAAGGAGGAGAACCGGTCGAAGGAGTACGTCACCCCCCCGCGCGCAGGACGCCCACCGCGAGCACCGCCCACCCCACCAGGAAGCAGACGCCGCCGATGGGGGTGATGGCCCCGAGCCAGCGGGCGCCGGTGATCGCGAGCAGGTAGAGGCTGCCGGAGAAGACGACGATGCCGGCCACGAAGAGCCAGCCCGACGCGCCGACCCAGGCGTTCGACCAGCGCTCCGCCGCCCACGAGACGGCCAGCAGGGCCAGCGCGTGGACGAGGTGGTAGCGGATGCCGGTGTCGTAGACCGCGAGCAGATCGGGCGTGATGCGTTCGCGCAATCCGTGGGCCCCGAACGCCCCGAGCAGCACCCCCAGCCCGGCCATCGCCGCCCCCGCCGCGAACCACCCTGCCACCATGGCCGACTCCTCCCCGCCCTGTCTCCGCGCGTGTCGTCTTCCCGAGCCCGCAACCCGCCCTATGACGCGGGCCCGCGTCCCTCGGCCATCCTCTCGGTGAGATAACGAAGGATGTCGCGGACCGAGATGATCCCCGCCAGCTCGCCGCCGGCGCCGACGATGGGGATGTGCCGGTATCCGCCCACCGCCATGCGCTGCACCGCGAAAGCGACCTTGGCGTCCGGCTCGAGGGTCTCGGGCGGGGCGGTCATGAAGCCGGACACCGGGCGGCCGCCCAGCGCCGACGCCTCGGTGCTCAGGCTCACGAGGGCGTCGCGCTCGCTGAAGATGCCGACCGGCCGGTCGGCATCGGCGACGACGACGCAGCCGGTGCCGCCGTCGACCATCGCCCGCAGCACGTCGCGGATGGGCGTGTCGGCCGCCACCACGACCGGATCCTGCGGGTCGAGAACCTGCACGTGGTCGGCGAGGAGGCTGCGCTCGACGACGGTGGCGGGGGCGGGCAGGTGGGCGTCACTCAACGACTGACCGCACCTGGCGCAGTCGTCCACGCCGTCGAGGTTGTCGGCCCCGCACCAGGGGCAGATCATGGAACCGTCCAGGTCTCGCCGGAGTTGAAGAGCGTGTTCAGATCGCCGTCGCCCGAGCGTTGGCGGGCGGACGTCACCTGCGACGACAGCTCCTCCTCGTAGCGCGGCGCGTCGATGGCCCGGAAGACGCCGATCGGCTCGGGGAACCCGTCCTCGTGGCGGAGCCGGCTCAGCAGATAGGCGAGGCTGGGCTCGGACGCCCGCTCGTCGTGCACCAGCAGGTCGGCTTCGCTCGTGCCGTTCCCCAGCTCGACGACCTCGGGCTCGAGGCCGTTGAGGCGGATGCCCTTCCCGCCGTTCTGGCCGAACACCAGCGGGGCGCCGTGCTCGAGCTCGATGGTGTGCTCGCTCTTGGTCCGCCGGTCGCTGGCGTACTGCCAAGCCATGTCGTTGAACACGTTGCAGTTCTGGTAGATCTCGACGAAGGCGGTGCCCCGGTGCTCGGCGGCGCGCCGCAGCACCGCTTCGAGGTGCTTGATGTGAGTGTCGATAGACCGCGCCACGAACGTGGCCTCGCAGCCGATGGCGATCGACAGGGGATGCAGGGGGTTGTCGATGGCCCCCATCGGCGAGGTCTTCGTCTTCTTGCCGAGCGGGGACGTCGGCGAGTACTGGCCCTTCGTCAACCCGTAGATGCGGTTGTTGAAGAGCACGATGTTGATGTCCAGGTTGCGGCGAATGGCGTGCATGAGGTGGTTGCCGCCGATGCTCAACCCGTCGCCGTCGCCGGTGATCACCCATACCATCAGATCCGGCCGCGCCGCCTTGAGCCCGGTCGCGAACGCCGGCGCCCGGCCGTGGATGCTGTGGATGCCGTAGGTGTTCATGTAGTACGGGAACCGGCTGGAGCAGCCGATGCCCGAGATGAACACGATGTTCTCGCGCGGCACGCCCAGGGACGGGAGCATCTTCTTCATCTGGGCGAGAATCGCGTAATCCCCGCACCCGGGACACCAGCGCACGTCCTGGTCGCTGGCGAAGTCGGCCGCCTTCAGCACCGGCAGCTTCACCGGCGCGACCACCTCGGCGGGAGCAGCCGTCTCGACGGGAGCGACTGCCTCGCCCCCGCCCGCCCGACCGTCGCCGGGCGACGGCTCCGCCAGCGCGACCTCCGCGTCGCCGTTGGATGCCCGGTCCTCGCGCCCGAAGCCGACCCTACGCCACCAGCTCTCTAATTTTGAATACGACATCGGATACCGTGAACGGCTTGCCCTTGACCTTGTTCAGCCCAACGCACTCGCGAAGGAAGCGCGACTGCACCAGCATGCGGAGCTGCCCCGTGTTCAGCTCCGGCACGAGAATCCGCTCGTAGGCGGTGAGCACCTCGCCGAGATTGGCGGGGAACGGGTTCAGATACCGCAGGTGGGCGTGCGCCACCGAAAGCCCCCCGGCCCGGCACTCATCCACGGCGCTCGTGCACGCGCCGTAGGTCCCTCCCCAACTGAGCACCAGCAGCCTGCCCCGGTCCGGCCCGTCCACCTCCAGGGGCGGAATGTCGGCGGCGATCCGGGCGACCCGCTCGGCCCGGACGTTGGTCATGTGCTGATGGTTCTCGGGATCGTAGCTGACGTTGCCGGTGACGTCCTCCTTCTCGAGCCCGCCGACCCGGTGCATCAGGCCCGGCGTCCCGGGGAGGGCCCACGGGCGCGCCAGCCGCTCGTTCCGCTCGTAGGGCAGGAAGGGCTGACCGTTGGCCTTCGCAGGAGGGTGCTCCACCGGAATGGGCGGCAGATCCTTCACGTCCGGGATCGCCCACGGCTCCGAGCCGTTGGCGATGTAGCCGTCCGACAGGAGGATGACCGGGGTCATGAAGCGGGTGGCGATGCGCCACGCCTCGAGCGCCACGTCGAAGCAGTCGCTCGGGCTGCGCGCGGCGATGATCGGGAGGGGCGACTCGCCGTTGCGTCCGAACATCGCCTGCAGCAGGTCCGACTGCTCGGTCTTCGTCGGCAGTCCGGTGCTGGGACCGCCGCGCTGGATGTTGATGACGAGCATGGGCAGCTCGAGGATCATGCCCAGGCCCATCGCCTCGCCCTTCAGCGCGATGCCCGGGCCGCTCGAGCTGGTGACCGCCATCGCGCCCCCGAACGCCGCCCCGATGGCCGAGCATATCGCGGCTATCTCGTCCTCGGCCTGTACCGTGCGCACGCCGAAGTGCTTGAGCGCGCTCAGCTCCTCGAGGACCGGGCTCGCAGGGGTGATGGGATACGAGCCGCAGAACAGCTCCTTGCCGCTGAGTCGGGCCGCGGTGACCAGTCCCCACGCCAAGGCCTGGTTGCCCATGACGTTCCGATACGTGCCGGGCGCGAGCCGGGCCGGCTCGACCTGGTAGCTGTGGTCGAACGCTTCGGTCGTCTCTCCGTAGTACCACCCCGCCCGCAGCGCCTTCTCGTTGGCCTCGGCAACCTCCGGCTTGCCGCCGAACTTGTCGTGGACGAAGCGCAGGGTCGGCTCGATGTCGCGCCCGAAGAGCCAGTAGATCAGCCCGAGGGCGAAGAAGTTCTTGCACCGGTCCTGCAGCTTCGAGCTCAGGCCGACGTCCTTGACCGCCTCGCGGTTCAAGGTGTCGAGACGGACCTTGATCACCCGGTAGTCGTCGACGGTGCCGTCCTCGAGAGGATTGGCGTCGAGCCGGGCCAGCTTCAGGTCTTTCGCCTTGAAGCTCTCGTCGTTGACAATCAGGATCCCGCCCTTCTCGAGGTCCTTGACGTTGGTGACGAGGGCGGCGGGATTCATGGCGACGAGCGCCTGCAGGGTGTCGCCCGGCGTGAAGATATCCCGCGAGGCGAACTGCACCTGGTAGCCGCTGACGCCGGCGAGGGTGCCGCGCGGCGCGCGAATCTCGGCGGGAAAGTCGGGGAACGTGGCGACGTCGTTGCCGTGCAACGCCGACGTGTTGGTGAACTGGCCGCCCACCACCTGCATGCCGTCGCCGGAATCGCCGGCCAGGCGGACCGTCGCCCCGTCGAGGCGGATGGTTCGCTTCTCGGAGGCCGGCAGCGCCGGCGATGGCGGAAGCTCTTCGGTGGACACCGTCGCAGTCGACTCGCGCGTCATTCTCTCGTCGCTCGCTCTCGTCGCTCGCTGGTTAACGCCTCGGGATGTCAGGCCCCTTCCCGCGCCTCGGTCGCATGGTGGGGCGCCGGCGGCAGGTTGTAGACCGTCGCGGGAAAGTGATCGACGAGGAAGTGCAGGATGCTGCCCACCTTGACGAAGCCGACGGGCCGGCCTTCGGCGTCGACGATCGGCAGGCGCCGGTACCCGCCCTGCGCCATCCTGGTGATGGCCGCGCCGACCGTGTCGTGCTCCGACAGCGCGACCGGGTCGGGGGTCATCACCTGCTCGATCGGCAGGCTCAGGTCGACGGCGTCGGCCATCAGCGCCAGCGCGTCGCGCTCGGTGAAGATGCCGACCAGCCTCCCCGCGCGGCAAATCAGCACGGCGCCCCGCCGCTGCTCCTTCATCCGCTCGAACGCCTCGCGTACCGGCGTCAGCGGATCGAGGCAGATCGGATCCGACGTGACGACCTGTCGCAGGGTCTCGGTGTGCAGACTCAACTGGGAACCCTTGGCTATCGACCCCGTCGGTGCGACTGCAAGGCCCGTGCATCGCGACGCCGAGCGGCGAACCGACTCCGGCCGGTGACCCCCGGCCAGCGACAACCGCTCCGCGCGACCTGCGCGCCCGCGACGCGGTCGGCCCTTGGACGCAATTCCTGTCTTGGCCAGAGTGTCGGATTGTCCGTCGCGAACCTGTAATGGCGGGTCTTCCATCTGATCCGGCATCGACGTCGCCGGGCCGACCGTCCCCTCTCAACGCCCGCGCTTATTATACGCTGTTGAAGTCGTCCTTTTGCACGATTCGCCCGAAAAGCGGCACGTGTTTCGCAACTTTGGCGGTGATCGGGGATCTGAGAGGGCCGTGGTGCGGCTCGGCGGCCGGCAATCGGCGGGGCGCGGAGGCCGGCGCGACCACCACGCCGAAGCGCCCGGAGAGGAGATGGACGGGTGAAGCCTCGCGCGGCTGCGTTCTGCCTCGGGGTCTGGGTCATGGGCACCGTCTGCATCAGCGTGGCCGCGACCCAGAACTTCTACACCATCGACCGCCTGCTGGCGGAGGGCGGGCACCCGTCGTTCGCCGAGGGCGTGGACCGGCTCGGGACGCCGGCCGCCCGTGATCTGCTCCGGTACCTGTCCTCCGAGCTCAACCGCCTGTTCTTCCAGTACTGGAACCTCGTCCAGATCCCGCTCGGCGGGGTCACCCTCTGGCTCGTCCTCGGCCTGCCCGACCGTCGCCTTCGGTTGACCGTCGGGGCCATGCTCAGCATCGCGCTGGTCCTGACCGTCGTCGTCACTCCGCCCATCGTGTCCATCGGCCGCAGCCTCGACTTCGTCCCCCGCGACCCGCCGCCGCCGAACCTCGCCGCCTTCGGCCTCCTGCACGCCGCCTACACGTCTCTCGAGATGCTCAAGGCCGCGATGGGCGTCTGCGCGGCGTGGTGGATCGGCCGCGCGGCCGGCGGCCGGTGACCCCGCGAGGCGTCGACATGTCACGAGAACCCACCTCCGCCGATGGGCCGCGGCCGGGAGCCGGCACCGACGCCTCGACGCTGCCGGCCCTCCTGGCGGAGCGGACGCGCACCGCCCCCGACGCGCCGTTCGTCGTCTTCGACGACCTCGAGGGCGGCGTGTCCTCGCGCACGTACCGCGAGTTCGCCCGCGACGTCAACCGGACCGCCGGCCTGCTCACCGACCTCGGCATCGGGCGCGGCGACCGGGTCACGCTGCTCCTCGGGAACTGCCCGGCGTTCCTCGACCTGTGGTTCGGGGCCGCCGCCATCGGCGCGGTCATCGTGCCCGTCAACACCGCCTCCTCGGCCGCGGAGCTCGAGTACCTGACCGGCCACTCGGAGAGCCGAGCCATCTTCACGCAGGCGGCGTATCTGGAGACGGCCGGCGCCGTCGCGCGCCGATGCCCGCGGGTCGAGTCGGTCATCGTGTGCGGACCCGGAGCGCCGTCCCCCGCCGCCAGCTTCGACGCCCTCGCGGCGTCGCGCGCCGACACCGCGCCGCCGGGGCCGTCCCCCGGCCCCACCGACGACGCGGCGATCCTCTACACCTCGGGCACGACGGCGCGGCCCAAGGGCGTGCTGGTCACTCACGCCAACTACCTCTGCGCGGGACGGACGGTGGCGAACCACATCCGGCTGACCTCCGACGACCGGCACCTCGTGGTGCTGCCGTTCTTCCACGGCAACGCCCAGTACTACTCGACGATGAGCACCCTCGTGACCGGCGCGAGCATGGCGATGACCGCCCGCTTCAGCGCCAGCCGCTACTTCGATCTGGCCATCGCCCACCGGTGCACCGCGTCGAGCCTGTTCGCGGCCCCCATCCGGATGCTGCTGGCGCAGCCGCGGCGTCCCGAGCTCCGGTCGAACCCGCTGCGGGTGGTGCTCTTCGCCCAGAACGTCACCCCCGCACAGCTCGACGAGTGGGGCGACCGGTTCGGGCCGCAGTTGCTGCAACTGTGGGGCATGACCGAGACGATGGGGCCGCCGATCATGAACCCCCTCGACGACGAGCGACGCAACATGTCGATGGGCCGGACCGTCGCCGGCTACGCCACCGACCTCGTCGACGACGCGGGGCGGCCGGCGCCGCAGGGGCAACCGGGACAGATTGTGGTGCGCGGAACACCGGGGCTCACCCTGATGAAGGGTTACCACAAGAACCCCGAGGCCACCGCCGCGACCCTGCGGGACGGCTGGCTGTGGAGCGGCGACACCGCGCGGCGGGACCCCGCGGGGTACTACCACTTCGTCGACCGCGCCAAGGACATGATCAAGCGGGCGGGCGAGAACGTCGCGGCGAGCGAGGTCGAGGCGGCGGTCCGCGAGCACCCGGACGTCTTCGACTGCGCGGTCATCGGCGTGCCCGACGACATGCGCGACGAAGCGATCCTCGCCGTCGTGGTGCCGCGGGCCGACGCCCTGCGCGAGGACGAGATCATCGCGTGGTGCCGCGGCCGCCTCGCCCGCTTCCGCGTGCCGCAGAAGGTGGTGTTCCGCAAGACCCTGCCCCGCACCGCCGTCGGCAAGATCCAGAAGCACGTCCTGCGCGCCGAGCTGACCCCCGACCGCCTCCCGTAGGCACACCCGGACAGAGCCGTGCGGCCGACGGCAACACCAACGGACTCTCCAACCGCGCGGCTCACGCGTTGGGGAGCTGGATGTCGAGCCCGCTGGGGTCGTCGAACCGGATGCCGGCGACCTCGCAGGCGATCTTCAGGGCGCTGGTCTTCTGGCTGTTCGACAGATTCGTCATCAGCCACCAACCACCGGGCAGCGCGACGGCGACCTTGACCATCCGGGGGTTGGCTGACAGGTCACCCCGGGTCCGCGCGAGGCCCCGATTCTTGTGTCCTCGGAGCCTGGGCTCGACCCGACCGGGGAACTCGGGATCCCGCTCGACCAGCGCCCTGAAGATGTCGGCGTACGCCTGGGCAGCGGTCTTTGCAGTCCGCTCCGTGCCGAACAGGTGGTAGCGCACGGCGGGCTGGCCCGGGGCGGGTGGCGGCGACTTCTCGGACGGCGTCGTCGCTCTGTTTGGCGTCGTCGGTGTGCCAAGGGTCCCCTCGACAGGCGTTGTCGCCCCCGCTTCGAAGGATGACGCCGTCTGCCCGTCAGGCCGCAGACGACGCAGAAAGTCGACCACATCCGGCTTCTGGGGCTCGCTGTCGGCGATTGCTGTCGTCTCCTCCACGAGGCGGGCGAGCAACCCCTCATCGGCCCGGTCGACCAGACGCGTCCACGCGCGAGGGATCGCCTCGCGGGCCTTGCGTCGCTTGATCCGCCGGTCGAGGTCCTCCTTGGCGAAGTGCGCCGACTGCCCTGATGCCGTGTTCGCGTACGACAGATAGCGATCGAGCGCGGCGGCGATCTCCGCCGGGGGTTCCGTCTCGATGTCCAGCGACCTCACCAGGCGCTCCGCGTAGCTCCCCGCACCGTACGTGGAATAGAAGCGCCAGTTGATCCCGTTGGTCAGCAACGCCAGCGGCGCGCCGGCATGGAAGGCGTACTCGAACAGTTGTCGGTCGCCATCCGAGCGGCCGATCTTCCTGAGGTCGGTGTCGGTCGACTTGAGCTCGACGATACACCGGGGATTCCGGTTGGACACGCACAGGGCGAGATCGATGCGCCGCGTCGTCGTCTTGAGCTTCAGCGAGTACTCGTTGCACACCCTGTCGGGGTCGAAGACGTCCCATCCCAGAACATGCAGGATTCGCTGGACGATCTGCGTGCGCACCGCCGTCTCGTTGGGATACGCCTTCCGCGTTATCCCCGCGCGTATCCCGGTCAGGACGTCGGTCAGTTCCGCCATCGACAACCCACCCTCACGATTCAGAGTGTAGCAAACGGTGCCGGGGCGTCTGGCTGGCCAGGATGCGCCGCGTCACGCCGCCCTCCCCGACGAGGCTGGTAGAATCCCGTGGTGAACCTCGCCGCGTGGATTCTCGGCTATCTGCGGCCGTACCGCGGGCGCGCGGCCGCGGTCGTGCTGCTGGTCCTCGCCGAGACCGGGCTGACCGCCCTCGCCCCGTGGCCCCTCAAGGTCCTCGTCGACAACGTGCTCGGCGGCGCCCCGTTCCCGCCCGCGGTGGCCGCGTGGCTGCCCGCCGCCTTCGACGACGCCGTCGTCCTCCTGCTGGCGGTGGTCGCGGCCGGTCTCGCGGTGCAGCTCGGGGCCGAGGTGGTGCGCGTGGCCCACACCCAGATGCAGGTCGACATGGCGCAGCGCGTCGTCTATCGGCTGCGCGAGCGGCTGCTGCACCACCTGCAGGCGCTGCCCCTGCGCCACCACGTCGCGGCGCGGACCGCCGACTCGGTCTACCGGCTCGATGCGGACGCCTACTGCGTGGACGACCTCGTCATCGGCGGGGTGTTTCCGCTGACCGTCGCCGCGATGAACCTGAGCCTGATGTTCGGGGTGCTCCTCTACGTCGACGCCACGCTGGCCCTGCTGTCGCTGAGCGTCGCGCCCTTCCTCTATCTGAGCCTCCGGCACCACGCGCGGACGCTGACGGACCGGGCCGAACGGGTCAAGACGCTGGAGTCGGGGCTCATCGAGCGGATACTCTCGGTGTTGTCGTCCATCGCCGCCGTCAAGAGCTTCACGCGCGAGCGCTACGAACTCGACCGCTTCGCCGACGTCGGCGACCGCACACGGCGCGCGCGCCTCGACCTGACGTGGCAGGAGTCGCTCTTCTCGGTCTCCGTCACCGGGGTGACCCTGCTCGGGACCGCCCTCGTCCTCGGCGTGGGCGGCCTGCACGTCCTCGACGGCCGGCTGACGGTGGGCAGCCTGCTCGTCGTCGTCGCCTATCTCGCCGCCGTGTACACACCCATCTCCGAGATCGCGCGCACCACCGGCACGCTGCAGCAGGCGGTGGTGAGCGCGCGCCGCGTCCGCGAGCTGCTGGCCCTCGCCCCGGAGGCCGCCGATGCACCGGGAAGCGTCGCCGCCGACGGGCTCCGCGGCCACATCCGTTTCGAGGGCGTGGACTTCGCCTACGCGCCGGGCCGGCCGGTCCTCCGCGGCGTGAGCTTCGAGGCCCGGCCCGGCGAGCTCGTCGCCCTCGTCGGCCCCACCGGGGCGGGCAAGACCACCGCCGCCAACCTCATCCCGCGGCTGTACGACCACCAGGGCGGCCGCATCCTCATCGACGGCGTCGACGCGTCGCGCTACGGGCTGCGGTCGCTCCGCCGGCAGGTCGCCCTGGTGCCGCAGCAGCCCATCCTGTTCACGGGCACCATCGCCGACAACATCCGCTACGGACGGCTCGACGCCTCCGACGCGGAGGTCGAGGCGGCGGCGCGCGCCGCCCACGTGCACGACTTCGTGGCCCGCCTGCCGCGCGGCTACCGGACGGACGTCGCCGAGGACGGCGCGTCGCTGTCGGGCGGCGAGCGCCAGCGCATCGGCATCGCGCGGGCGCTGCTCAAGGACGCACCCATCCTCGTCCTCGACGAACCGACCTCCGCCCTCGACGCGGTGTCGGAGGCGGCGGTGATCGACGCACTGCGGCAGCTTCGCGCCGGCCGCACGACCATCGTCATCGCCCACCGGCTGTCGACCATCCGCGACGCCACGCGAATCGTGGTCATGGAGCGGGGACAGGTCGCGGCGAGCGGAGCGCACGACGAGTTGATGAGGACGAACGGACTGTACCGCGCGATGTGCAACCGTCTCAGCCTCGGCTGGCGGCCGGAGCGGGCGACCGTCGACGAACTCGTCGAGGACCTGGCCGTCCCATGAGGATCCTCTTCACGGAGGTCATCGGACGCTGCCCGGCCGGCGGCGCGACCAGTTGCTCTCCGATGCACCGGGCGGAACGGCGGGCGCCGGGCCGCGAGGACCCGGCCGCGCCATGAGGATCCTCTTCGCGGGCATCATCGGACGCTACCCGTTCGGGGGCGTGGCGTGGTGCTCGCTGATGTACCTGCTCGGGCTGCGGGCGCTGGGCCACGAGGTGTGCTACGTCGAGGACACGGGCGAGTGCGTCTACGACCCGTCGCAGGATGCGGTGTCGCTCGACCCCTCCTACGGCACCCGGCACATCCACGAGACCCTCGCGCCGCACGGGCTCGGCGACCGGTGGAGCTTCGTCAACTACGACGGCGCCTACCACGGCCTGTCGAAGGCGGCGATGCGCGCCTACTGCGCCGACGCGGACCTGCTGATCAACCTGTCGGGCGGCGCCTGGTTCTGGCGGGACGAGTACGCGCGCATCCCCCGGCGGGTGTTCATCGACTCCGACCCCGTCTTCACGCAGCTCGCGATCGCCAAGGGCGTGCCGTGGTACGTCGACTTCTTCCGCGGCTTCGACCACCTCTTCACCTTCGGCGCCAACATCGGGACGCCCCGCTGCGACGTCCCCACCGGCGAGTTCCGCTGGGAGAAGACGTGGCAGCCGGTGGTCACCGCGCTGTGGCGCACCGAGGCCCCGGCGACGCGGGACCGGTTCACGACGGTGATGACGTGGCGCACCGAGAGCTTCGAGGACGTGGACGGCAACAAGGACCGGGAGTTCCTGCGGTTCCTCGATCTGCCGCGCCGCACCCCGAGCCACTTCGGGCTCGCGGTGAACGGTCCCCACCGGCTGCTCGCCGAGCACGGCTGGGGCCCCGTGCCGGCGATGGAGGTGTCGCGCACCGCCGACGCCTACCGCGCGTTCATCCAGAGCTCGAAGGCGGAGTTCGGGGTGGCCAAGCACGCCTACGTGGCGCACCGGTCCGGGTGGTTCAGCGACCGCACCGAGTGCTATCTCGCGGCCGGCCGGCCCGCCCTCGTCCAGGACACCGGCTGGAGCGCGCACCTGCCCGCGGGCGCGGGGCTGCTGGCGTTCTCCACCCCGGAGGCGGCCATCGAGGGCCTCGCCCGGCTCGAGGCGGACTACCCGGCCCACGCGCGGGCGGCGGCCGATGTCGCCCGCGAGCACTTCGAGGCATCGCGCGTGCTTCCGCCGCTGCTCGAGAGGGCGGGGGCATGACGCCCGCGGCCGGCCCCGAGCCGTCCCCCCTGCGCATCGCGCTGGTCGGACCGGCGGCGCAGTCCATTCCCCCGGCCCGGTCCGGGTCGGTCGAGACGGTGACCGCGATGCTCGCCGACGGGCTCATGGCCCGCGGCCACGAGACGACCCTCTTCGCCCCCGCCTCGTCGGCCACCGACGCCCGCCTGCACGCCGTGTTCGACGACGGCTACAACGTCGACACCGACCTGTGGCCGTGGGAGCTCTGCGAGCTCTTCAACCTGGCCGCCGCGGTCGAGCGCGCGGAAGCGTTCGACCTGATCCACTACCAGGCCGAGTACGCGCCGCTCGCCCTGGCGTGGAGCCGCGTCACGCCGGTGCCCGTGGTGCAGACGCTGCACCACGCGCCGTCTCCGGCCGAGGTGGCGCTGTGGTCGCGCTATCCGGAGGCGCCGTTCTTGGCCGTCTCGCAGGAGCAGGCGCGGCGGCTGGCCGGCCTCAACGTGGTCGGCGCCATCCATCACGCGGTCGATCCGGGCGTCTTCTCCTATGGCGCGCATCCCGACGACCATCTGCTCTTTCTCGGACGGTTCACCGCCGAGAAGGGCGTGCTCGAGGCCATCGAGGTCGCCCGGCGCACCGGCCACCGCCTGATCCTGGCCGCCGCCGACAATGAGTACTACCGGACGGCGGTGGCGCCGCGGGTGGACGGCGACCGCGTGGTCTACGCGGGCGAGGCCGGCCTGGAGGCCAAGGTCGCCCTGCTGCAGCGAGCGCGCGCCCTGCTCTACCCGCTGCAGGCCGCCGAGTCGTTCGGCCTCGTGCTCATCGAGGCGATGATGTGCGGCACCCCCGTGGCCGCCCTCGACTGCGGCGCCGTCCGAGAGATCGTCGACGAGGGCCGCACCGGACACGTCCACGCGTCGCTCGACGGCCTCGCCCGCGGCCTCGACGCGGTGCTGGCCCTCGATCGGCGGCAGGTGCGCGCCCGCGCCCGCGACCGGTTCCGACCCGAGCGGATGGTGGACGCGCATGTCGACGCGTACCGGCGGATACTGGCGGCGCATCGTCGGCAACCGGGAACGACAGCCGACCCCACGCCCCGGCCCCCGAGGCCGACCGACCGCCTTCTCGCGCGCGGGAAGACCGGGCGCGGAGACCCGCGGCCGTGACACCATCGCCGCGCCCGCCCGGCGCCCGCGCGCCCGCCGCGCCGGCGGCCGACGGCCCGCCGTCGATGCTCGCCGTCTTCGCCCACCCGGACGACGAGTCGCTCGCGAGCGGCGGACTGCTGGCGTGGTGCTCGGCCCTCGGGGTGCGGGTGTCGCTGCTCTGCCTCACCCACGGCGAGCATGGATACGCGGGGCGGGGCGCGCCGGGACCGGGAACCCGCCCCCTCCGCCAGGTGCGCGCCCGCGAGCTGCAGGCGGCGGCCTCGGCGCTCGGCGTCACCCGCGTCCGCCTCCTCGACCACGAGGACGGGATGCTGCCGTGGATCCGGCCGGACCGGCTCGACGCCGACATCCTGGACGAGATCCGGCGTGCCGCCCCGGACGTCGTGGTCACCTTCGACGCCGACGGGCTGTACTGGCACCCGGACCACATCGCGGTGCACGAGCGGACCACGGCGGTGGTGGCCGCCCTCCGCGGCGGAGGGCCGGCCCTGTTCCACGTCACCCTGCCGCCCGGCGCGATGCGGGCGGTCGTCGATCACGCCGTCCGCGTCGGCGCCGCGCGCGGGCTCGCGCGTCCGTTCGCGCGGTCCATTCTCGGCGTCGCCGACGCCGACGCCTTCGGCGCCGGAGCGCCGCCGCCGACCCTCGTCGTACACGCACACGACCACGCCGTGCAGAAGCTGCGGGCCCTGCGCTGTCACCGCACCCAGTTCGACGACTGCGCCCTGCGCTTCATCGACGAGAACGATGCGCCGCGCCTGCTCGGGACAGAGCACTACCGGCGATCCGAGGTCGGGGCCCGGGGCGACACGATCGTTGACCGGCTGGCCGCGGAGTCGGGCGCCGGGGAGAGCCGTCAGACGACGTTGGGGTGCAGGTGACCATGCGAGCCACGCTCCTCGACTGGATGCGATGTCCCTTCTGCGGCACCCGGCTGCGGTTGATCGACAACGCGGCCCTCGCGCGCGACGACACCCGCATCGAGGCCGGCGTGCTCGGCTGCGAATGCTGCGCGTTCCCGGTCATCGCCGGCATCCCGATCCTGCTCGCCGACGAGGCGACCCGCGCCGCCATGCACGCCCTGGAGGACGGCGACGGCGACGGGGCGCTGGCGACCGCCCTCGACGTCTCCCGCACAGAGGCGGCGGCACTCGTCAGCGGCTGGAAATCCGGCGGCTTGACGTACCGCGAGGCTGCCGCGCTGCTCGCCCCCGACGCGGAGGGCGCCTACTTCCTGCATCGATTCTCGGACCCGACGTTCGTCGCCGCAGAGGCCCTGCTGCGGACGCTCCGCGACGCGGCGCCGGCCCGCGGCCCGTGGCTGGACCTGTGCGGGGGCGCCGGACACCTGGCCCACGCGCTCGCCGACCCCGGCGGCAATGCGCCGCGGGCAGGGACGGTCATCGCCGATCTCTATTTCCGGAAGCTGTGGCTCGCGACCCATCTCACGGCGCCGGGCGTCGAAGCGGTCTGCTGCAACGCCGACGCCCCGTTGCCGTTCACCACGGCCCGCTTCTCGATGGTGGTTCTCATGGACGCCTTCCCGTACATCTGGCACAAGCGGCTGTGCGCGGACGAGATGATGCGGGTGACGGATCCCTGCGGGGTCATCGCCCTGCCGCACCTCCACAGCTCGGAAGGCGAGAACGTCTCGGCCGGCGACCCCCTCAGCCCGTCCGCCTACCGCGATCTGTTCGAGCCCTTCCAGCCCGCCCTGTTCAGCGACGCCCGGCTGCTCGACGGGCTCGTCGACGAAGCGGGCATCGATCTGGCCGACGAGACGTCGCCCGAGCAGCTCCGCGGCGAGCCGTCCCTCACCCTCGTCGCGAACCGCGGGACGGGGCTGCGGCGGCGCGTGCCGGCGGGGGCGCCGCACGGGGTCGCCGGGATCCTCGCGGTGAACCCCCTCTACGACGTCGAGGTCCGCGACGGCCGCTCGCTGCTGACCCTGCGGTTCCCCACCCCCGAGTACGAAGAAGAGTTCGGCCACTGCCGGCGCTACCTTCCGGATCGGTTGACGGTCGACGCGGACCTGTCCGGCCCCCTCGATCCTCAGCGGCTCGGCCCGCGCGGCGACGAACTGCGCCGGCGGCGGGTCCTCCTCGACGTGCCGCGGCGCTACCTGTAGGGTTCCCCCGCCGTCCGCACGGGCCCACCGCCGGTCGGTGTACGATGCCGCATGGTGCGACCGTCGCCCGGACCGGCCGAAGCCGCGCCCGGGGGATCCCCGAAGGCAACCCCGCGCGGTTCTACGGCGCCGGTTCCCGGGCCCAGTCGAGACGAGCCGCCACCGGGTAGTGGTCGGACGGGTATCGCCCGCCCCGGTTGTGGATGATGGTCCGCGCGGTGCGGACTCCGAGCGGCCCCCCGACCAGGATCCAGTCGATGCGCCACACCTCGTGGTGAGCGGGCGGGGGGCCGAAGCCGTTGCTGGTGAACGGCGGGCCGTGCCGCTGACCGGCCGCCAGCCAGGCGTCCCGCAGCCCCTGTTCGGTCGCGATGCGCCACGTCTCGGTGTCGCCGGCGCTGGCGTTGAAGTCGCCGGTCACCACTACCGCGCTGCCCGCGGGCAGCGCGGCGACGCGGTCGGCAATCAACCGGGCGGAGTCGTACTGGCGGGGTCCCTGGCGCAGGGTCAGGTGGGTGTTGAACGCGTAGATCTCGCGGCCGCTCGCCTGATGGTGGAACCGGGCCCAGGTGACGATGCGGCCCCGCGGCCGGCGGAACCGCCGCCCCGGCGCGGCGCGCCTCGGCGGCGGCGGGACGTCCGGGGTGTCGGTGAGCCAGAAGTTGCCCGAGGCGATGGGGCTCAGCTCGCGGTGACGATAGAAAATGGGCGTGTACTCGCTGAGCCCGACGCCGCCGTTGAGCCCCCGGTCGATGCCGAGCCACCGGTAGTCGGGCAGCATCGCGTCCAAGTACTCGATCTGCTCGTCGAGCGCCTCCTGCAGACCGAGGATGTGGGGCGCGGCCCGGGCGATCGTCTCGACCACGATGTCCCGGCGGTGGGGCCAGGCGTCGGCGCCGTCGTCGACGTTCGACGTGCGGATGTTGAACGTCATCACGTCGAGGGTGACCTGGGCGGCCGCCGGCACGGCCATCCACGCCCCCACGACCACCGCGAGGAGAAGCCCGAAGGCGACGCGGCCGGTCAGCCCCACGCAGCGACCTCGGCTGCGCGGCCGGTCGATCGCGCCGGAGCATCCCGGGCGCAGAGCGGACTCGCGGCCGCTCGGGCGGCCTCCGCGGCGCCGCGCGCCGATCGCGCCGGGAAGGCCGCAGCCCGGGTTCACACCGATCCCCGCCGATCGCCGGTCCGCGCCTGCGGATTCTGCACCTTGCCGAGGGCCGAAGGCAGGTCGATACCGGCCTGCTCGGCCAGCTCGTGGAGGGGCGGCAGGGCCCCGATGAGCCCCCGCAGAAAGCCCGCCGTCGCCCCATTGCCGTCCTGGCCGTTGGCGCCGGAATCCCATACCGTGACCTTGTCGATCTTGAGATTCTGGATCGCCTTCACCTGCTCGGCAACCAGCTCGGGCAGCTTCTCGATGACCAGCAGCGACGGCGCCAGCTCGGGCCGCTCGGCGCAGACGCGCAGCAGGTTCTCGTAGCCGGCGGCCTTGGCGTCGAGCACTTTCCTGACGCCCTCCGCCTCCGCGAGGTACTTGGCGAGCACGCCGTCCGCCTCGCCCTTGGCGATGCGGCGAATGCGCTCGGCCTCGGCCTCGGCGTCGATCTCGACCTTCTGGCGCTCGATCTGCTGCTGCGCGATCTGGGTCTTCTCGAGTCGGGCGAGCTCCTGCTCCTTCTCGGCCCGGAGCACGTCGCGGGCAGCGTCAGCGAGGGCGACCTCGCCGCGGCGCCGGGCATCGGCCTGCCGCTCGGCCAGCGTGGCCTCGTAGTCGGCGATGTTCGCCTTCGACTCGTTCTCGCCCTGCACCGCCGTCGCCTCGAGCGAAGCGACCTTGACGCGCTGGTCCATCTCGGCCTGCTTCTTGCCCTGCACCGACAGCGCGTTCTGCTCGGCGACGGCGATCTCCTGCTCGCGCGTGGCGTTCGCCTCGCCGGAGACACCCTCCGCCTCGAGCTTCGCGACCTTGATGCGCTGGTCACGCTCCGCCTGCTTCTGCCCCGCGGCCGAGTCGGCCTGCTGGCGGGCCACCTCGACGGCCATCTCGCGGTTGGCGCTCGCCTCGCCGATGGAGCCCGAGCGGTCGGCGTCGGCCACCTCGATCTTGGCCTGGTTGATGGCCTCGGCCGCCGCCTTCTTGCCGAGCGCGACGATGTAGCCCGACTCGTCGGTGATGTCCCGCACGTTGACGTTGATGAGTTCGAGCCCGATCTTGTTGACCTCGGTGCTGACGTTCTTGTTGACGAGGTCGAGGAACTTCTCGCGGTCCTGGTTGATCTCCTCGATGGAGAGGGTGGCGATGACGAGCCGCATCTGGCCGAGGATGATGTCGCTGGCCTGGGCCGCGATGGCCTTCTCGTCGAGGCCGAGCAGCCGCTCGGCCGCGTTGTTCATGATGTCGGGCCGCGTGGAGATGCCGACGGTGAACGTCGAGGGCACGTTGACCCGGATGTTCTTCTTCGACAACGCGCTCTTCAGGTCGATCTCGATCGACATCGGCTCGAGGTTGAGGTAGGCGAAGCTCTGCAGCAGGGGCACGATGAAGGTGCCGCCGCCGTGCAGGCATCGGGCGGCGCGGGCCCCCGCGACCTTGCCGTAGACGACGAGCACCCGGTTCGAAGGACACCGCCGGTACTGACGGGTGAGCATCGTCAGTATGAACAGCATCAACAGGACGATGGTGGCGACCACCCCGAGGGTGCCGAAGTTGATCATGTCGGTCATCCGTCATCTGCCTTCCGCGTCACTCGTGTTCCGTCCGGCCAACCCTTTCGAACGGGCGCGGTTCACCCCGATGACATGAAACGCGAGTTGCGGCTCCGAGGAGCGCCGAGCCGCCGCATTTCCCGGCCAGTCCAGCCGGTTCGGGGTTCCCCATCCCGCCGCCAGCCAATCCTGCAAGGACCGCACGCGCCAACGACCGAACATTGGATGCAAGGGCCGGGCCACGCCTCGGTAATCGCGTCGCGTACGCAGACCGCCCGGCCGGGCTCCGTCGGCCGCCCGCGCCATCCTCCGTGCGCCGCCCGGCGGCGGACAGCCGCCCGCCTGACCGGCCGCGTCCGGTCGGGGTGCCTCATCCACGGGACTCGCGATCAGGACACATGAGGACTGACGATCAGGGTCTGGTCGTCGCGGACGCCGACCACCATCGCATCGGTGAAGGCCTCCAGCGCTTCGCCGTCGCTGACCGCGGCCAACGTCATCAACCGTCCCGACACCGTCACCTGCACCTGTCCGTGGCCGCCGTCCCTGGCGGGAATGGCCATGTACACCTGCGCCGTCCTCCCCACCGCCGTCTCCAGGTCGTAGGTCACGGTGCGGTTGAGAGTCCGCGTGACGTACATCAGGCCGGCGGCCAGCAACATCATGAGGACGCCGAACCCGACCGCGATCACCACCGACACCGGCCGGCTGAGCCCCCAGTCGAAACGGCACGCCAGCCCCATCCAGCCGGTGCCCATGATGAACGCCATCACCGACAGCAGCGAGAAGAGGGTGAAGGAGGCGTCGGCGCCGTCGTCGACGTCGAGCTCGAAGTCGCCAAGGACATCGCCGAACATCGCCAGGGCGAGGCGCAGCAGGAAGAGGACCGTGCCCACCAGCGCCATCAGCGAGTAGGTGACGGCGTCGCCGCCCAGCGCCATCAGGTTCGACCAGTCCCAGAACAGTTCCCAGGCCTGCGCCATCGTTCATGCTCCCCGAGCGCCTGTCGAAGCGCCTCAACGTGCCAATACGCCGTCCCGCGCCGGGGTATTCACGCGGCGGTCGCCGCGTGCTACCGCGCGGACTCCCGCCCGTTGGCCCCCGGGTCGTCGCCGAAGACGTCCAGCAGGATCGGCAGCAGCCCGTCCATGCGCGCCACCGCCGGGCGGCGCGGCGCCAGCCCCGGCGCGAACCCGTGGCCGTCGACGAGCCGGTCGATCAAGGCGTCACGACTCGCGACCACGTGCACGGGCACTTCCCAGGAGGCGCCGGCGCCGCTCACCAGGGCCGGGGGCTGATGGTCGCCCACCAGCACCAGCACGAGGTCGCGGTCCGCCCGCAGCCGCAGATAGCCGCCCACGTTCGCGAATGCGTACTGCAGCGCCTCGACGTAGCTCGGGCCGAGGTTGGTCCAGTCGGCCCAGGCGGACCACGCGCGGTCGAGTTCGTCCGCGTCGTAGGGGTCGTCGGTCAGCACCCGCGCCCAGTCGGGCTGGTAGGGCGGGGCCGGCACGAACGGCGCGTGGGTGGTGATGGTGGCGAAGAACACGAAGGCAGGGCGGCGGTCCCCGGGCATGATCTCGTCCGCATCGACTCGCGCCAGGGAGTACTGGTCGTTGACGTTCCACCACCCGAACGGAGGCCCCCGGTAGTCGAGCCGCGCGTGGTCGTAGATGTCATCGAAGCCGTAGAAGGCGCCTTCGGGCCAGCCGACCAGGAGCCCCGGCATGATCGCGACGGTGCGATAGCCGCGCCGCCCGAACAGCTTCACCAGGGTGTCGCGCTCCTGGGCCATCAGGCGCACGTTGGTGGCGGGGTCGCGCACCGCGGTGCCCGAGAGCAGGCTGATGTGGGCGAGCCACGATTCGCCGCCGAACGTGGTCGACTCGACGAGGGCGGACGCCATACGGCGGCCGGTCCCGGCCACCGCCGCCTCGAACTGACGCCGCGACGGGGCCAGGGCCTCGACGAAGCTGTCGCGGTCCCAGCTCACCGCCCCGTACGATTCCAGGAAGACGACGAACACGTCGGCGCCGGCGACGCGAGAGAGATCGGAACGCATCGCTGGTGGCGGACCCAGGTCGCGCGCGCCGGCGCCGCTCGCCTCGTAGGCCAGCTCGCCCAGCTCTCGGGCGAACGCAGGAGACACGGGCTCGGCCACCCGGATGCCCGGCGCCTCGACGCCGGCCCACTGCGCCAGCCCCAGCAGCAGCACGGCGCCGGCCACGCCGCCCAGCGCGCGGCGCGCCGCGGGCTGGCCGGCGGCGGCCGCGATGGTCCCCCAGGCCCAGCGCGCCACGAGGTAGAGTCCGAGGGGCACGAGGACCACTCCCGCCACGAACCCCGCCTTCAGCCAGGGATCGGCCACCAGGGCGAACATCGCGCCGACCTTCGGCACGTGCTGCATGTCCCAGTAGAGATTCACCTCGCGGCCGTAGAGGGCGGCCACCGTGACCTCGACATACCTCCCCCCCACCAGCAGCAGCCACGCGACGGCCAGCCACCTGACGGCCGCGCGCGGCGGGCGACGGCCCCAGGCATGCAGCCCCGCGAGCAGGAGGACGCCGACCGCCGCCTCCGCGGACAGCTCGCGGTTGAGGCGAATCCCGAGGGTCGGCCAGACGTTGGCGAAGGTGAGCGAGACGTTGACGAGCAGGAGGGCCGCGCACGCCGCGACAGCGCGCCGGACGTCCAGCCCCGCTCCGCCGCACCCCGGCGCGTCGGTCTTCATCGGGCCGGGAGCCCTGCGCGGTTCCACCGGGAGCTCCTAGCTTTCCAGGGAGTACGGGAGCCCGCGGGCCCCGACGGCGAGCGCCGCCAGTCCGCCCGTCACGGGCAGCGCATAGCCGTTGGTCAGGTACGCGGACGAGAACAGGAGGCCCATGGCGAAATGGAAGTTGAGGACCATGAACAGCGCCGCGAGCGCCGCGAGCCGCGGGCGGTATCCGGCCACCAGCGCGAGACCGGTGGTCAGCTCGCCCAGAAGCACGAGCCGGGCGAGAATCCCGCTCAGGGGCATCGCGAACCAGTCGATGTAGAGCTTGCTGATCGCCGGGGCCGGCCCCCACCAGTTCCGCAGCTCGTTCTCGAGGAGGCTGCTGTCGCTCGCCCAGTCGAGCTTGCCGTATCCCATCGCAATCAGGAAGACGCCCAGGACCATCGAGAGCAGCCGGAGCCCGCTGGCGCTTGCATTCGGCATTTGTCTCCATTGTACTCGGGGTCTGGACCGTCGCACGAAGGCAAAATGCCATGAGGTCGCCGCACCCGCGTCGCATCTACGGCCTGATCCGGTCTCTCGCCGTCTACCACGCGATTCCCCGGCGCCAGCGGCGGTTGCGCCGGCTCTACGCGGCGTTCGCGGGTCCCGGCGACCTCGTCTTCGATGTCGGCGCCCACGCCGGCAACCGGACCCGCGCCCTCGCCGCCCTCGGTTGCCGGGTGGTTGCGCTCGAGCCGCAGCCCGACTTCACCGGACTGCTTCGGTTCCTGTTCGGCCGCCAGCCGCGGGTCTCGGTCGTCGAAGCCGCCGTCGGCGACCGCGTGGGCGTCGCCACGCTCTCCGTCAGCGATCGCACGCCGACCATGACCACCCTGGCCTCGGCGTGGCGCACCGCCCGCGAGCGGGATCCGGTGTTCACCGGCGTGAACTGGAACCGCGACATCGACGTCGAGGTGGTCACTCTCGACGCGCTCATCGCGCGCTTCGGACTGCCCGCGTTCGTGAAGATCGACGTGGAAGGCGCGGAGCCCGCGGTGCTCGCCGGGCTCACCCGCCCCGTCGCCGCGCTCTCGTTCGAGTACCTTCCCGGCGCGCTCGACTACACGCGGCGGTGCGTCGACCGGCTGCGGGCCCTCGGCCCCTACCGCTACAACTGGTCCGTGGGCGAGTCCTACGCGCTCGCCGCCGCCGACTGGGTCGACGGCGATGCCCTCCTCGACGGCCTCCGCACCGGGCCCGCCGGGCGCCGATCCGGCGACGTCTACGCGCGGCTGGACGGGGCGTGACCACGCCCGATGCGCTCGGGGGGCGACGGCAGGTGTCGAGATTTCATGTTTGCGGCACAGCCCGCCACCTGTAGCCGGACCGCTACTCCGCGCCGGCGGCATCCTGAATCAACCGGTTCACCGACGCCTCTCGGGCCGCACCCCACGCCGCCGCGAGCCCGCTCAGGGCCGCGCCTGCGAACACCACGCCTATCGCCACTGCGTACGTCCAGGGATCGCGTGCGTCCACTTCGAACAGGTACGGTTCAGCCGGGCCGCTGAACGCTGCGGCCACCCCCGCACCGGTCACGATACCGACCCCGACGGGGGCGAGCGTAGCCGTCAGTACGGCCAGGACCAGCGTCGACGGGCGCGCCCCGAGGGCGCTCCGGATGCCGATCTCCCGCCTGCGGCCCGCCGCCGTCTGCGCCACCGCGCCGTACACGCCCACGAGCGCGAGCGCCAGGGCGAAAGCGCCGAGCCCGCCCAGGACATCGCGCCGACCCGCTGCGGTCTCGCGAACACGCCCAACCGATCCCTGAAGGTCCCGGCTTCCAGGACCGGCAGCTCTCCGTCCAGCGCGCTGACTTCCCGCTCCATCGCCGCCCCCAGCGCGCCGCCGTCTTCCCGGTGTCGGCCGATGATGGTCACGCTCCGCCCCGCCAGCCCACGATTCTGCTCCCAGGGAAGGAACACCGCCAACGTCGCCTCGTCCTGAAGTCGGCGACCATAGCGGCCATCGCTCACGACACCGACCACCCTCGCGGCGGGATTGGATGCGAGAAAACCGAATCGCTGCCCGAGCGGATCCTCGTTCGGCCACAGCCGTCGCGCCACCGCATCGCTGACGATGGCGACCCGTTCACCGCCCTCGACGTCCCGACTCGTGAAGTCCCGCCCCGCCAACAGCCGCAATCCAACCACGCGAGCATACTCCGGCCCGGCGAGAAACACGCGCAGCCGAGGAATCTCCCGAGCTTCTCCGTCGATGGTGACGCTGTCCACGCTGAGCGAACTGGCCACCAACGGCAGGTCCCCGAAGGTCACCGCCTCCACCTCCGGCCGGCCAGCCAGGCGCTCCAGAATCCGGTCATGGAAGCTCCGCGCATATTGCTCGCTCTGCCCCCGCCGCCCGAAGGACACCCGCGCGTACGACAGTCGCTCGACGTCCACCCCAACGTCGGTGGCGGCCACCGCACGTAGACTCTTCATGAAGAGCCCCGCCCCGATGGTCGCCACCACGACAACCGCCACCTGTCCCGCCAGCGCCATGTGTTCCGCCCCGGCGAAGCCCCGACCCAGTACCGGCTGCACGCCCGTTACGTCGAAGTACCGTTCGCTGACGAAAGCCACGTTGACCATCCGAGCGCTCGTCACCGTGACCGGCACGGCCCGGAGGCCCGCGCCGGCGACCGCCTCGAACACATCGCGCAGCTCCCGAACCCGCTCCAGCACGGGATACACGAACCCCGAGCTCGTGCCGCCGTCCCACGTCTGCAGCAACGTCACCGTGCGTTCCGGTTCCGCCAGCGGAACCGGCCTCAACAGCGCCGCGTCGACGAAGGCCACCACCGCGAAGCTCACACCGGTGGCCAGACCCAGGGTCACGATGCACAGCGCCGAGTAACCGCTGCGTCGTGCCAGCGATCGCAGCACGAAGCGCAGGTTCGACAACATGACGTCACCTCCAGACGTTCAGGTCGACCCATTCATTCCCACGACAGACAGACAATACTCCGCCAACCCGTGCAACGCCCCCGTCGCCTGTTGCGCCACCATCCCCCCAACAACCCGATTCGTCCCCCAATACACCCAAACCAGGCAACCGCACGTTGAACACGTACTCCGCGTAGCCAAGCCGACTACCAAACAGGGCCCCAATCCAGACGTGTCGAATGGTACCGCCGGAGCCGACAACGACGGTTTGGGGTGTAACTGACAGATCCAGGTCAAGTCGAGATGACTCCACAAGCAGGGTGTCGAATGGCAGCGGAAACTCCCGCAGACAACCCGCGACCACGGCCCTGTCGTGCCTCTCAGAGTCGGCACCGATCCGGCGACGTCTACGCCAGGCTGGAAGAGGCGTGAAAGCGCCCCGCCGCGGGCGCTCGTGTAGAATTCGCGCCACGGCGCCCGCGGTACGCCATCCCGGCCGGCGCCGTACACGCACGGAGGCCGGGCGCGCGCAGGCACTTCGCCGAGTCGTCGCCGCACACGCAGGGACGCGAGCGCGGGATCGGCGCGCCGCCCTTCTGAGACCGACGGACCGGGCCCCCGCCGCACCACGCACTCGATGCCGGATGTCCACATGAAGATCGTCCACTTCGCCGACCTCCATCTGGATGCCCGC
>CBDATI010000060.1:0-55300 GCA_965199675.1 Vicinamibacterales bacterium
TGCCGCCGCCCTCGTCGAAGAACCGCTCGGCCACCACGGTGCGGTCGGCCGGCACCGCGCCGAGCGCGGCGGCGCCGGCCCGCACGTAGGCGGCCGCCTGCTCGGCGCCGGCCCGGTCGAGACCGCAGGCCTCGGTCAGCCACGCCGCCGCCCGGCCGAGGCCCTCGTCCTCACCGCCGCCGGTCTCGGACTCCGCCGTCGCGCCCTCCGGACGGGGAGAAACGGGCAGGCCCATGCCGGCGCCGCCGGTCCCGGCCTGGGGCGCACCGGCCATCTCCGCGATGCGCTCGCGCAGGCGCGAGACCTCTTCCGACAGCTCGGGGGTCCGCCCCGGCGCCTCCCCGCGCCAGAACGGCAGCGACGGCGCTGCGCCGTGGGCGTCCTCGACCCGCAGCCGGCCCGACTCCACGCGGCGGATGCGCCACGACGTGGTCCCGAGCAGGAAGATGTCGCCGGCGAGGCTCTCGACCGCGAAGTCCTCGTCGACGGTCCCCACCGTCGTCTGGTCCGGCTCGGCCACCACCAGGTAGTTGGCGTTGTCGGGAATGGCGCCGCCCCCGGTGATCGCGGCGAGCCGGGCGCCGCGCCGGCCGCGGACCGCGCCGTTCACCCGGTCGCGGTGCAGGTACGCCCCCGCGCGCCCGCGCGACGTGGCGATCCCGTCGGACAGCATGTCCACGACCGCCTCGAACGCGGGCCGGGGCAGCGCCGCGTAGGGCGCCGCCTCCCGCACCAGCGCGTAGAGGTCGTCGACCGGCCACGTCTCGGACGCGCACGCGGCCACGAGCTGCTGGGCCAGCACGTCGAGCGGCCAGTCCGGAATCTCCAGTCCATCCAGCCGCCCCTGCCGGATCGCGTGGACGAGGGCGGCGCACTCGACGAGTTCGTCGCGGGTGGTCGCGAAGAGCCGCCCGCGCGGCACGTGCGAGCGGTCTGCGGTGTCGACATGGTGGCCGGACCGGCCCACGCGCTGCAGGGCGACCGCGATCGACCGCGGCGACCCGATCTGGCAGACGAGGTCGACGGTCCCCACGTCGATGCCGAGCTCGAGCGACGCGGTGGCGACGACGGCGCGCAACTCGCCGCTCTTGAGCCGCCGTTCCGCGCCCTGGCGGATCCGGCGGGAGAGACTGCCGTGGTGCGCGAGCACGGCGTCCTCGCCCAGGCGCTCCTCCAGGTGGTGGGCCACCCGCTCGCAGAGCCGCCGTGTATTGGCGAAGACGAGGGTGGTGCGGTGGGCCAGGATCAGCTCCGCGATGCGGTCGTAGATCTCCCCCCACATCTCGTTGGTGGCGACGACCCCCAGCTCGTCGCGCGGCACCTCGACGGCGAGGTCGAGCTGCCGGCGGTGCCCGCTGTCGACAACCACCACGGAAGCGGACACGGGGTCCGAGACCCGGCCCGCCCTGCCGCTCGCACAGGCCGCCGCCCCGTCGGCGCAGGCCGTCGGCGACGCGGTAGCGGGCGACGTGGAAGGCGCCGCGCCGACCGCAGGCGCCGCTGCCCCGGGGACG
The DNA here is from genome assembly GCA_965199675.1 of Vicinamibacterales bacterium. Taxonomy (GTDB): domain Bacteria; phylum Acidobacteriota; class Vicinamibacteria; order Vicinamibacterales; family UBA8438; genus JAJEEA01. The sequence goes on from CBDATI010000060.1 coordinate 1,515, forward strand.
CCCTCCGCGCCCTCGCGGGGAACGGCGGTTGCCGCCTCCGGCGGGGATGGCGCGCGTGGAGGAGCCGGCGCCGCCGGGCGCTCCGCGGTCGAGGCGGCCGCCGTCCCCTGCAGAAAGCGGGCGACGGCATCGATCGGCCGCACCGTGGCCGACAGCCCGACGCGCTGGGGCCGCGGCTTCCCCCCCTTCCGCACCAGATGGTCGAGGCGGGCCAGGGTCAGGGCGAGATGCGATCCCCGCTTGTCGTCGGCGAGGGCGTGGATCTCGTCGACGATGACCGTGGCCGCGTGGCGCAGGGCGGCGCGGCTGCGCTCGGCCGTCAGCAGGATGAACAGCGACTCCGGCGTGGTGACGAGGATGTGCGGCGGCCGACGGACCATCCGCTCGCGCTCCCAGGCCGGCGTGTCGCCGGTCCGCACCGCGGTCCGGATGCCGGGGGCGGGCAGTCCCCGCTCGAACGCGAGCTGCTCGAGCTCGGCCAGCGGGGTCTCCAGGTTGCGCCCGATGTCGTTGCTGAGGGCCTTGAGGGGCGAGACGTAGACCACCTCGACCCGGTCGTCGAGCCGCCCCGCGAGCCCGGCCGTCACCAGGCGGTCGAGGCAGATGAGGAAGGCGGCGAGGGTCTTCCCGGACCCGGTGGGCGCCGACACGAGCACGTCGCGGCCGGCCCGAATCGCCGGCCACGCTTCGAGCTGCGGCGCGGTGGCGGCGGCGAACCGCCCCCGGAACCACTCCGCGGTCAGAGGATGGAAGTCCTGCATGGTGGGGCCGGCGACCACCGAGAGCCGCGGCGCGCGCCATTCCACGACGAGGCCGGGACGCTCACGCGACGCGCCGGGCGCAGCGGCGGTCGTCCGCGGGGACGCGCCCTCAGCCGCGGAGGGCGCGTCCCGCCCCGACCGTCAATCGCGGGGGACGCACCATCAGCCGCGGGGGGCGGGCCCGCCCGACCCCCCATCGCGGCGCCGACGTGGTCCGCGGCCACGGGACGCGTCACCGCGGCGGGGCCGCCCGCCGCCCGGCTTCGACGCCCCCGGCGGCGAGGGCGGGGGCGGATTGATCTGGAAGTAGCGGTCGCACGCGGCGCGGAACCGCTCGGAGAGCTGGCGCCCCGTCTCGCCCGGGATCACCCCCAGAGCCCTCCGCTCGGCCTGCAGCCGCTTCACCGCCTCCGCGTCCTCCCGCCGCTTCGCATCCGCATCGGCGCGGGCCCCCATCGTGTTGCTGGCCAGCGCCTCCCGCAGCCGCGAGGCGAGAATCTCCGATGGCGAACGCGCGTCCGCGGGCGGAGCGCTCGTCGCCTCGTGGATCATCGACTCGACGCGTTCGCAGAGCCGCTCGAGTGCCGGCACGTGTCGCAGGGGGTCGAGATCCGTGCCGGCGAAGGCGCCGGGATACCGATCGACGACGCGGCCGAGGGCGGCGTCGAACCGCGCCGTCAGACTGCGCTCCTGCGGCCGCGGTATCGGCTCCATGGCGCGCCATTCGGTCCGTACCGCCTCGATGGTTCCCGCGAGATCGGCGGGCGGCTCGGCATCGGCGCCGTCCTCGCCGCCGTCCTCGCCGCCCGCGGCGGGCGCGAGCTGCTCCAGGCGATCACACAGGACGGCGCGGGCCCGGATGTGCTCGACGAAGGGGGCGTCCACCGCCTCGCGCGCCCGCACGTAGACCTGATCGCACGCGGCGCGGAAGCGCTGCCACAACGTCTCGGAACGCGAGCGCCGCACCGGCCCCACCGTCTTCCACTCGGCCTGCAGTTGCCTGACCGCGGCCTTGGCCGCGTCGAGGTCGGTCTCGTCGGCCAGCGCCTCCGCCTTCGCGCACAACTCCTCCTTGAGCTGCGCGTTCTTCGCCCAGACCTCCTTGCGCTCCGCCAGGTCCTTCCGGCGCCGCCGGAAGAAATGGCCGCACGCGGTCCGGAACCGGTTCCAGACCTCGCGCTCGTCCTTGCGCGTCGCCGGCCCCACCTGCTTCCACTCCTCCTGGAGCTCGGTCATGCGCTGGGCGACCTTGATCCACTCGCTGGAGTCGGCCAGCCGCTCCGCCTCCTCGCACAGCGCGACCTTCTTCGCGAGGTTCTCGCCCCGCACCGCGTCCCGGGCCGTCTGGTAGGCCTCGAAACGGGGATACAGGGCGTCGTGGGCGGTCCGGAAACGCTTCCAGACGTCGTTCCCCTCGTCCCGGGCGACGTCGCTGGCCTGCCGCCACTCGTTCATGATCTGCCGGAACTCGCGAGCGAACGCCTCCTCGTCCTCTTCGCCGCGCGAGGCGAGGGTCTCGAGGCGCTGGCAGAGGGCCGCCTGCACCCCGACGTTGGCCCATTGCTTCCACTCGACGAGCGCCCGCAGCTCCCGCACCCGACCCGTCAACCCGGTCTGGGCGGCGCGGAGTCGCTCCGTGAGGGCCTCGCGGTCCTGGCGGGCCGGCAATCGCCCCAGATTGCCGAGCAGGGAACGGGTGAGACGGACGAAGTGCTCGGCGTCCTTCAGCGTGAGCTGCTCGTCGGCGAGCGCCCGTTCGATCTCGTCGCACCGGGCCTTCTGCTTGACGAGATTGGCCTGCTCGCGTCGGCGACGGGCTTCGCGGGCGGCGAACAACCGGTCGCCCCGCTTCTGTTCCGCCGCGGCAACGCGCGGGGTCAGCTCGGCCAGCTCGGCCGGCGTGGACTCGCCCGCCAGCGCCGTCCACTCGCCGTAGGGCGCCTTCCACCCCGTCGTCAACTCCTCCAGGTCCTGCGTCGCGCTCACCGCCTCGAGCCGCTCCGCCAGCGCCGTCAGCCGGGCGACGCGGTCGACGGCGTGGCGGCGCCGGTCGGCCTGACGCTCGGCCGCCGCCACGAGTTCGGCGAACCGCCGCTCGACCTGGGTGGAGGCGTCTCCACCGGCGCCATCCGTCGCCGCGGCGTCATCGGCGGCGTCGGCGACGACGGGCGGCACCGCCGGCAGCGCCGACCACTCCGCGCGCACCACCCCGATCTCGGCCACGAGGGCATCGGCGTCCCGGCTCTCGTCGGCCGCGACCGCGGTCAGCCGGTCGCACAGCGCGACGCGCGACGCGAGGGCATCGCTGCGGACCTGGCGACGCCGGTCGGCGGCGTCCCGCGCCGCATCGAGACGCGCCAGATGGTCGAGCGCCGCCGCGACCGCCGCGCGCCACCGCGCCGCCACCGCGGCATCCATGGCGGTCGGGGCATCGGCGGCCGACGCGACCGGGGCCGGGGCATCGGCGGCCGACGCGACCGGGGCCGGGGCATCGGCTTCCGGGGACGCCTCACCCCCGGTGGCCGGCTCCTCGGTGGCGGCGCGCCCAACAGAGGCGACCGACGCCGCCGGTCCGACGGACACGTCGGCGCCACCGGACGCTTCGTCTTCTTCCGCCAAGTCCCGCCAGTCGCGCTCGGCCTGATCGAGCGCGGCGGTCACGGAGTCCCGCTGCCGGCCCCCGGCCAGCGCCTCGACGCGCTCGCACAGCGCCTCGCGCCGCCGGCGCCGCTCGTCCGCGGTCAGGGGGACGGGCTGGGCGTCGATCTCGGCGAGGGCGGTCCTCGCCCGCCGCGACACCGGCTTCGTACGGGCGCGGACGGCGACGGTCCGGAGGAGATCGCGATCGGCGCGACCCAGGGGGGCGAGCCGCCCGAACGCAGCGAGGGCGATCTCGCGATGGTCGGTCTTGATCGCCACCGCGGCCAGCTCGTCGCGGTCGTCGAGCCTGTCGAGAGCCGCCCCCCGCACCGCGCGATGCGTCGATCGCCGGGCGACGGCGCCAATCGCCTTCTGGGAATCGAGACGCCCGAGAGCCGAGCGGCTGATCGCCTCGCTGCGGGCGGTCCGGGCCACCTCACCGAGATCGCGCTCCTCGGACAGCCCCGCGAGGGCGGCCTCGCCCATGTCCGACTCCGTCGCCTCGACCGCGATCGCCCGGAGCATCGAGATCGCCTCGTCCCGGACCTGGCCGTCCGAGTCGGTTCGCGCGATGCGACCGATGGTCGCCGGGTCGGACAACCGCACGACGGCGGCGAGCCGCACCCCGGGGTCGGCGTCCTCCGACGCAATCGCCGCGAACACGTCCTGGGCGTCGTTCTCCAGGTCGTCGACGGCCGAGACCCGCACCAGCGGATCCTCGTGTCGCCAACCCGGTTGGCCGCGCAATCGGTCGAGCAAACTCATGAGGCTGTCTGGTCCCGCTCAGTTCGTCCGTGATGGCCGGGGCGCCCATGGACCGGCGACCGCCGCCGGCGCCACTGGACAGCGCCAAGGAGAATTATGCATACTCGGGGCCAAAAGTGGAGGGTGGCGCGTACGCAGGATGAGATCGGCAAGTCGCCGCCCCGACCGGCCGGGCGCCGACCCAGGAAACCCACACAATTGGATCGAACATATCAGATTATTGGATGAGCGGCGGTGATCGGGGCAATCGAGTGATGGCCCCGGACGAAGCCGCTCGTCCGTCCTGACGGTGCGAGACGCAGCCGTCGCTCTCCCCCGGGACCGATTCATCGCGTCCGAACGAGCAAGCCGCCGCTCCAAACGGCCAAAGGAGGCCCTTTCATGTCGCATCGACCTCTCTCATTCCTCGTGATCTGCGGTCTCGCCGCCATTCTGGCCGCCCCGCCCGCCGCCGCCCAGAGCCCTGTCGTCGTGATCGAGACCAGCCTCGGCTCGATCACCGCCGAGCTCGACCGACGGAACGCGCCGGTCTCGGTGGCCAACTTCCTCGCCTACGCCGAGAGCGGCTTCTACGCCGGCACCGTCTTCCACCGCGTCATCCGGGGCTTCATGATCCAGGGCGGCGGGCTCACGGCCGACCTCGAGCGGAAGCAGACCCGAGCCCCCATCCGGAACGAGGCGACCAACGGGCTCTCGAACGACCGGGGCACGCTGGCGATGGCCCGCACCAACGTCGTCGACAGCGCCACCGCCCAGTTCTTCATCAACACCGTCGACAACCCCGCCCTCAACAACCGCGGCACGGACGCCCGAAGCTACGGCTACGCCGTGTTCGGGCGGGTCATCGACGGCATGGACGTCGTCGACCGGATCGAGGGGGTCTCGACCGGGCGTCGCGGCCCGATGAACGACGTGCCGAACACGACGGTCGAAATTCTCTCGGTCACCGTGCAGTAGCATGACGCCTGACGACGGTCCGGCCGCGCCGGGTCGGCGAACCCCGCGCAACCAGTGAAGGAGCACATGGTGCCTCTGCGTATCTGCCCGGTATCCCGGGCCAAGCCCCCTTTCGATGCCCCGACCCGCCGTCGGCGGGTCCGCGGGACCGCGGTCCTGCTTGCGGTGTGCGCCCTCGCCAGCCTGCTGGCCGGGCCCGCCACCGCCCAGCAGATGCCGCCCAACCCTCGCGTGCTGGTGGAAACCAGCATGGGTAGCTTCGAGATGGAGCTGTTCCGGGACCGCGTCCCGGCGACGGTGGTCAACTTCCTCATCTACGTGCGGGACGGCTACTACGACGGCACCGTGTTCCATCGGATCCTCCGCGACGTGATCGTGCAGGGCGGGGGCTTCAGGGTCGGCGAGGACGAACAGCTCGAGCCGAAGCTCGATGGGCTGCGCGGCACCATCATCAACCAGGCGAGCCGCAACCTGCTCAACCTGCGCGGCACGGTGGCGATGGCGCGCGGCTCCGCGCCCGACAGCGCGCGGCAGCAGTTCTTCATCAACCTCGACAACAACGACAACTTCAACTACCGGAACAGCCTCCCGTCCGGAGTCGGCTACGCGGTCTTCGGCCGGGTGACCGAAGGCATGGACGTCGTCGACCGGATCGGCAGGGTCCGGACCGGCCGCCAGGGCCGGATGCAGGACGTCCCGCGCGAGCAGGTCGTCATTCGCTCCATCACCCGGGTCGAGGCCGGGTAGACGTCGGCGCCGGGGAACGGCGCGAGCGCCTGCGGGGGGGCGCGGCGGAGCCGCAGGCGGCAACGGGCTGCGATAGCGCGCCGGGGGCGGGGCCTGACGCCGCCGCCGGAAGGGACCGCGGCCCCTCTGGTCCCCGCCGTGCCCCGCGCGACGACGCCCACCGCCGGGATGATCGGGCGCGCCGATCACATCGACAGCCCGCTGATCATGGCGGATCGCACTCCCTCGCTCGGCGACGAGACAGCCCTCCAACGCCGTATTCTGGACCTGGTGGGGCAACTGGTCGCGGAACTCCGTCCGGGGTCCGCCCCCGCCGGAATCAACCCTGACGACTCGCTGGAACGCGACCTCGGCCTGGGGTCGCTCGAGCAGGTCGAGCTGCTCGGCCGCATCGAACGGGCCACCGGCGTCCACGTGTCGGACACCGTGCTCGGGGCGGTCGACACCCCCGCGGCGCTGGTGCGGGCGGTGGTCACGGCCGAGCCGTTGCCCGCGGCGACAGCGCCCGCAACGCGCACGGCGCTCGACGTCCGGGCGGCGCCGGGAGCGGCGACCGCCGCTCCGGCCACGGCCGAGACCCTCGTCGACGTCCTCGAGTGGCACGCGCGCGCGACGCCGGACCGGCCGCACGTGTACCTGCGAGCAGATGACGGTCCCGAGAGGACCCTCAGCCATGCCTGGCTGTGGCGCCGCGCGGCCGGGGTGGCCGGCGCGCTGCGAGCCCGTGGCATCGGCCAGCGCGACACGGTGGCCATCATGCTGCGGACCGAGGCGGCGTTCTTCCCCGCCTTCTTCGGGGCGCTGCTCGCAGGAGCGGTGCCGGTTCCGGTGTACCCGCCGTTTCGCCCGGACCGGATCGCCGAGTACGCCCGGCGCCAGGGGCGCATCCTGTCGAACGCGGGGGCCCGCCTGCTCATCACCTTCGCCGCGGTCGAGCGGCTGGCAACGCTGCTGCGGGGACAGATTCCGACGCTGACGGACGTCGTGACCCTGGACGACCTCGCACCCGAGAGCCCCGCCGACGGCCCTCTGCCGGACCGCCCCGCCAACTGGCTGAGCGCCGGAGACCCGGCCCTCATCCAGTACACGTCGGGCAGCACCGGCCAGCCCAAGGGCGTGCTGCTGACCCACGCCAACCTGCTCGCCAACATCCGCGCGATCCGCGACGGGCTCGACCTCCGGTCCGACGACAGGGCGGTGAGCTGGCTGCCGCTCTACCACGACATGGGGCTCATCGGGGCGTGGCTGGGCTGCCTGTACACCGGCATCCCTGTGACGATCCTGTCCCCGCTCGCCTTCCTGTCGCGCCCCGCCCGCTGGCTGCGCGCCATTCACGAGCATCGCGCCACCCTCTCGGTGGCGCCGAACTTCGCCTTCGACCTGTGTACGGCCAAGGTCGCCGACGACGAGATGGCGGGCCTCGACCTGGCGTCGCTCCGCATGGTCCTCAACGGGTCGGAGGCGATTGCGCCCCGCACCCTCACCCGCTTCGTCGAGCGCTTCGCCGCCGTCGGACTGCGGCCCGACGCCCTGCGGCCGGTCTACGGGCTGGCCGAGTGCTCGGTCGGCCTCGCCGTGACTCCGCGCCGGCATCCCCCTCTCGTCGATCGGGTCGCCCCGGCGTTCCGGGCCACCGGCCGGGCCACGCCGACGGTCGAGCTCGACGCCATCGAGTTCGTGTCGTGCGGCGCCCCCCTGCCGCGGCACGAAATCCGGATTGCCGACCCCGGCGGCGCGCGGCTCGGCGAACGCCGCGAGGGGCACGTGCAGTTCCGCGGCCCCTCGACGATGGCCGGCTACTACCGCAACCCCGAGGCGACCCGCGCCGTCACCACCGACGACGGCTGGCTCGACTCGGGCGACCTCGGCTACCTGGCCGACGGCGAGCTCTTCCTGACGGGGCGGCGGAAGGACATCGTCATCAAGGCCGGCCGCAACATCCACCCGCACGAGGCGGAGACCGTGGTCGACGCCGTGGACGGGGTGCGAAAGGGGTGCGTCGCCGTTTTCGGCATCCCCGATGCGGAGGCGGGGACCGAGCGGCTCGTCGTGGTCGCGGAGACGCGCATCGTCGAGCCCGACCGGCGGGAGCAGATGCGCCGGGAAGTCCGCGAACGCGTGACCGACGCGCTGGGGATCCCCCCGGACGCCGTCGTGCTCGCCCCGCCCGGCGCCGTGCTCAAGACGTCGAGCGGCAAGGTGCGCCGGGGAGCGACGCGCGACGCCTACCAGGCGGGCACTCTCGAACGAGGCGCGGGCTCGCCTGCCCGCCAGTGGGCGGTCATGGTGTGGCAGGCCGCGCGCGGGCGCTTCCGCCGCGCCGCCGACGCCCTGCTTCGGTCCGCCTACACCCTCTACATGGCCGGTCTCCTCGTCCTCCTGGTCCCGCCCTTGTGGCTCCTGGTGCGAACGAGCCCCGAGCCCGCCGCGTCCCGGCGCTGGCTGGGCCGGTTCGCGCGGATCCTCGCCGCGGCCTCGCTCTCGCGGGTCACCGCAGACGGGCTCGAGCACCTGCGCGGTCTCGGACCGGCCGTCTACGTGGCCAACCACGCGAGCTTCGCGGACGTGGTGGTGGTGCTCGCCACCCTGCCCGCCAGCGTCCGGTTCGCGGCCAAGGACCGGCTGGCGACCTACCCGATCCTGAAGACCATCATCCGCCGCGGAGGCTACCTGCGGATCGAGAAGACCGGGCTCTCGCAGCGCATGGAGGGCGCCGGCGAGGTCGGGGCGACCCTGGCCGCCGGCGAATCGATGTTCGTGTTCCCGGAGGGGCGCTTCGTCCGGGCGCCGGGGCTGCTGCCGTTCCGCCTCGGCGCATTCCGCGCCGCCGCCGAGGCGGGATGCCCGGTGGTGCCGGTGGCCCTGGCCGGCACGCGGCGGATGTTCCCGGCGGGAACCCTGCTGCTGAGGCCCGGCCGCATCCGCATCGTGGTGGGGCCGCCGCTGCGCCCGCGAAGCGCGGACTGGAGCGAGGTCGTCCGGCTCCGGGACGAGGCGCGGCGGGCGATCGCGGAAGCGGCGGGCGAGGCATAGGCGGGTCCGCACGGCAGACCGACGGCCGCCCCTCGGGAACGCCGACTCGAGGGACGTCGTTCCCTGACGGCGTACGGCGGCCCTCGTCGTTCCATCGGCGCCGGGAAACGCCGACTCGAGGGACGTCACTCCCCAACCGCGTACGGCGACTCTCGTTCCATCGGCGCCGAAACGCCGACTCGCGGGACGTCGTTCCCCGACTGCGTACGGCGACCCTTCTCGTCGTTCCATCGGCGCCGGGAAACGCCGACTCGCGGGATGCCGTTTCCCGACGGGGTCGCGAGACTCGCCCCGGTCGACGGCGCGGGCCAGGCCCGGACGCCGGGATCCCCGCGTGGCGGCGGGACCGCGCCGGCCTCAGGACCCCAATACGATCCGTCCGACCGCGCGGCCCGCCCGCAGGTCGTCCAGCGCGGCCTGGGCGTCAGCCAGGGGCCGCGGCGCGATGGGTATCGACGGCGCCCGCCCGGCCGCGGCCATTCGCATCAGCTCGCGCATCTCGGCGAGGCTGCCCACGTACGACCCCTGCACGGTGAGGTTGCGCAGCGGCCAGAGGGGAAGCGACGCCCGCAACTCGCCCCCGAAGAGTCCCACCAGCACGAGCAGGCCGCCGGTCGCGAGGACCCCGAGCCCGAGGCCGGCGCTGCTCTCCGACCCCACGAAGTCGATGGCCGCCGCCGCGCCCCCCCCGGTGGCCCGACGGATCCGTTTCGCCGCGTCCGCGGCCCGGGCATCGACGACATCGGCCCCCGCCTCGGCGGCGGCCTGCAGCTTCGCGTCGTCGACATCGGCGACGACGATGGCGGCGTCGGTCAGCGCCTGCGCGAGCCGCAGGGCCGCGAAGCCGACGCCGCCGAGACCGATGATGACGAGCGGACGCCCGTCGACCCGCGGTCTGACCTTCCGCACCGCGCCGAACGCGGTGAGCCCCGAACAGGCGTAGGTGCAGGCGAGCGTCACCGGCAGGTCGCCGATCTCGAACAGGTAGCGGGGATGCGGCACGAGAACGTGGTCGCTGAACCCGCCGGCCCGGGTGACGCCGAGGGCCTGGGGCTGCGGGCACAGGTGCTCCTGTCCCGACTCGCAGGTGTTGCAACCGCCGCAGCCGATCCAGGGATACGCCACGTACCGCGCACCGATGTCGACGCCGGCGGCGTCGGGCCCGCACGCCGCCGCGACGCCCGCGATCTCGTGCCCCAGCGTCAGGGGGAGGGTCCGCCCCTTCGACAGGTCCAGCCGCCGGCCGCCGCCGAGGTCGAAGAACCCGTCCTGCAGGTGCAGGTCGCTGTGGCACACCCCACAGGCCTCGACGCGCAGGAGCACATCCGTCCCTGCCGGCGCCGGCGGCGGCGATTCGACCGACTCGAGGGGACCGCCGAACCGGGTGAGCTGATGGCTGATCATGGATCCTCCGGGTCGGCGCACGCGCGCCACCGGCCGCCGCGCCTCCCCCCGTGCCGGCGATGCGCATTCGCCACGCCGTGACGACGCGACCGGCGCCACCGGCCGCCGCTCCCCCGCCCGCGGTCGCCGGCAAGAGGAGTCGCCCCTGACCCTACCGGTCGTCGTTCGCCAGCCGGTCGAGCGCCGCGCCCGTCACACGATAGACCGTCCAGTCGTCCATCGGCGCCGCCCCCACCCGCCGATAGGCCCGAATCGCCGGCTCGTTCCAGTCGAGCACCGCCCACTCGAACCGTTGACAGTCCCGTTCGCGCGCGAGGCGCGCGAGATGCCGCAGCAGCCGGCGCCCGATGCCCCGCCTCCGGTACTCGGGCCGCACGTAGAGATCTTCCAGATAGAGGCCCCGCTTGCCCGTGAACGTCGAGAAGTTGTGGAAGAACAGCGCGAAGCCGACCGGCCGCCCGCCGACCGCCGCAATCACCGCCTCGGCGCTCGGGGCCGGACCGAAGAGCGCCTCTCGCAGGTCCGACTCGGTGGCCGTGACCTGGTCGGCCAGCCGCTCGTACTCGGCCAGCTCGCGGATGAGGACGAGGACGAGGGGCACGTCCGTCTCGACGGCGGACCGGATACGACAAGGGGACGCGTCTCGCTCGCCCATGGCTCGCTTCAGGCCACGGCCGCCGCGAGCGCCCGGTCGAGGTCGGCCCGCAGGTCCTCGACCGCCTCGATACCGATGGACAGGCGCAGCAGGTCGTCGGGCACCCGCGTGCCCGGGCCCTCGACGGGGGCACGGTGCTCGACGAGGCTCTCGACGCCGCCCAGGGACGTGGCGTTCCGGAACAGCCGCAGGGCGGCGGCCACGCGTTTCGCGGCCGCCGCGCCGCCCCGGGGGCGGAACGAGAGGAGCGGGCCGAACCCGCCGGACATCTGCCGCGCCGCCACCGTGTGCCCGGGGTGCGACGGCAGTCCCGGATACAGCACGTCGACCACGGCGGGATGCGACGTCAGCCACTCGGCGATGCGCAACGCGCTCTTCGCCGACCGTGGGACCCGGAGAAACAGGGTCCGCATGCCGCGCAGCAACAGCCACGTCTCGAACGGGCCGAGCACCGCGCCCCGCCCGCCGCGATCGTGGACGAGGCGCTCCCACCACGCGTCGCGGCGGGCGGTGATCACCGCCCCCGCGAGCACGTCGGCGTGGCCGTTGAGCTGCTTCGTGGCCGAATGCACCACCAGATCGGCGCCGTGCTCGATGGGACGACACAACACCGGGGTGGCGAGGGTGCCGTCCGCGACCACCCGCGCCCCTGCGACATGCGCCGCCTCCGACGCCTCCTCGATGTCGGTGATCGCCGTACTCGGATTCGCGGGGGTCTCAATCCAGACGATCTTCGTTCTGCCGGGTTTCAGAGCCGCCTCGAGCGCGCTCAGATCGCCGTTGGGCACCAGATCGAGGGTGATGCGCCCGCGGCCGGCCAGCTCTTCCAGCCACCGCTGAATCGTCCAGTACATCTGCTCGGGCGCGACGACGTGGTCGCCGGCGTCCAGGGTCTCGAACACCGTCGTCGCCGCCGCCATCCCCGAGGCGAAGAGCAGTGCGCCCTCGCCGCCCTCCAGGCGGTTGAGCAGCGCCTCCGCCTGGTCGTAGGTCGGATTCTGGTCGCGCGTGTAGGTGTGGCCCCCGGGATAGCTGCCATCCGGGGCCCGCTCGTAGAGGGTGGACGGGTAGATGGCGGGAACCACCGACCGGGTGCCGGGCTCGACCCATCCCAGCGCCTGCGCGGCCAGCGTCTCGGGGCGGTCGGGGTGGCCGCCGGACACCGTCTCCTGCCGACCGTCGCGACTACCGCCCGCTCCCGTGCGCGACACGACGTCGGGGTGGTCGCCGGACATGGTCTCCTGCGACCGGGCTACCCGAGGGCCCGAAAGGCCGCCACGACGACTGCGGTTCCGGCGGCGACGATGCCGGCAGTCGTGTGGGCGACGCCGCTCATCCACTCGATCGGCAACCGGGTCTCGAGAGCGGTGAGATCTGCCCGGACTTTCGCGCGGAGCGCGTCGGAATCCGCCCCGACCGCGGCGCGATGGGCGTCGAAGTTCGTTTGGAGCGCGGCGCGATGGGCGTCGAGATCGGCGCGGGTGGCGGGATCGCCGTGCTCCACGGCCCGCTGAACGACACGACTGATCGCGGCCTGTCGCGGCGCGACGCCAGCGTCCTTCATCTCGCGGGCGAGGGAAAGCGTATCGAGCATCCTGAGGCCATTCTATCCCGGACGCCGGCGCCGCGGCGGCTCGTCCCTGGGGTCGCGCCGTCCGCCCTCAGGCCCGCGCGGGACCGATGTCGACGGCGATGTGACGCCACTTGCCCTGACGAAAGCGGACCACGCTGAGCACGCACCGGGTCATGTGGCCGATGACGATGGCGAGCCAGATGTCACGCGACTCCAGACTGGTCGTGGCCTGGACGACGGCGCAGATGCCGAGGGGCACGATGACCTGCGAGACGATGGAGATGTACAGCGGGCTCCGGGTGTCTCCGGTGCCCTGCAGTCCGCCGGTATGGGCCAGGGCCACGGTGACGAAGAGGCCCGAGACCGCGAGATAGCCGAGCAGCTCGACTCCGATGTCGACGACGGCGCCCTCGTGCATCCCGAAGATGGCGAGGAGCGGCCGCGGTATCGAGACGAAGAGGAATCCCACCCCGCAGGCGACCATCAGGCCCATCAGAGACGCGACCCCGGTCGACCGGGCGCTGCGGTCCGGGAACCCGGCGCCGAGGTTCTGGCCGGCCACCGCGGCGGTGGCCCCCATCAGCCCGACCGAGGTCCACGTGATCAACGAGAAGAGCTCGGTGTAGCCCACCGCGTAGGCGGCCTGGGCGGCGGCGCTCTCCTGGAGCGAGCCGACGAACCGGAGCATGAGCACCCCGCCCAGGTTCATCACGATGCCCTGGAACCCGGCGGGCAGGCCGAACCTGAACAGCGACCGGATGATCTCGAGGTTCGGCCGGTACGACATGGCCCGGGAGAAGTGGATGACGAGCCGATCCGAGAAGAGGAGCCACAGGAAGACCGCCGCCGTGATGCCGCTCGCGAGGGCCGTGCCCATGGCCGCGCCGCGGGTGCCGAACGCGGGAATCGGTCCCAGCCCGCGGATCAGCACGACGTTGAACACGATGTTCATCGCGGTCATCGCGATGCCGAGGCGCATCGGGGTCTTGGCGTCGCCGGCCGCCCGCAGGGCCCCGCCGAACATGAAAAACAGCAGCATCCCGATGCTGAAGACGAACAGGATGCGGATGTACGGCAGCGCCTCGGCCTGCACCTCGGGGGCCGCGTTGATCAGCGTCAGCAGCGTCGGGGCGAGCCAGTAGCCGATCGGGGCCATGACCCCGACGGCGAGGGCGACGGCGACGATGAACGCCTGGTAGACCGACTGGTTGACCTTGTCGGGCTCGTCGGCCCCCGCGAACCGCGCCACCAGCACCCCCATGCCCGTGAACACCGACGCCACGAACACGATCACGAGGATGAAGATCTGGAGGCTGACCCCGATGGCGGCGTTGCCGGTGTGGCCGACGAAGTTGCCCACCATGGCCTGGTCGATGATGCCCTGCAGCCCGCCGATGACGTTCTGCACCATCGTCGGCCACGCGAGCCGCCAGACCGCGGGGGTCAGCGGGCCCTCGACGATAGACCGGTCGAACCTGGACTTGGCGGCGGCGGTATCGGTCATGCGGCGCTCAGGCGGCCGGACGGCGGATCTTCCGGGGAGGAACGACCGGCGACGGGGCCGGGGCTGGCGACAACGCCGATGCGCGGCCCGGCCGCGCATCGGTCAGCGTGGGAACGGACTCGTTACAGACACCCTCATTGGACGCGCCGGGAGTCTGCTTCCATGCGGTGCAGAACCCCGGCAAGAGTGTTGGGCGGCAATCGGAGCCACAGGCGACGATTTCCGGGCTAGGATAGAAGTCCGGATCGTGGACGCAACCCCGACACTGTATCAGATCGAAGCCCGGCTCCGCGCCGCCCTCGACGACCCGACGCCGCGCGCCGCGGTGCACGCCGCCCTCGCCCCCCGGCCCCGGCGGGACTGGCGGGCCGGTGTCATTCCCTCGCCGACGCGCCCCGCCGCCGTCCTGGTCCTTCTCTACCCCATGGACGGTCGAGTGCATCTGGTGCTGACCCGGCGGGCCGACACCCTGGGCCGGCACGCGGGCCAGATCTCCCTGCCGGGCGGCGCCGTCGACGCGCACGAGACCATCGAGGCGGCCGCCCTGCGCGAGGCGCGCGAGGAGGTCGGCGTCGGGACCGGTGTGCGGATCGTCGGGCCTCTCACCTCGCTGCACATTCCCGTCAGCAACTTCGCCCTGCACCCGATTGTCGCCGTCGCCGACCGCCAACCGCGGTTCGTCGCCGCGGCGGGAGAGGTGGCCCAGGTGATCGAGACGCCCCTCGACGACCTCCGGGGAGCCGAGTCGCGCCGGTGCGGCTGGAGCTGGCGCGGGGACGAGATGATCGCGGTGCCCTATTTCGAGTTGCAGGGGGAGCGCGTGTGGGGCGCGACCGCGATGGTGCTGGGCGAACTGATTCACCTGCTGGAGGGAACGGCGGGGGACACGGCGTGACACGCGCGGCCGCGTGCAAGGCTGCACTCCGCCCCACCCGCACGCGGTGCGATTCCGGACGCGATTGCAGAATCAAGATGTAGTAGCCTGTAATGGCCGGTGCCCCTACATGTAGGGGCACCGGGATCGTGCGGCGCCCGCCACCAGCCCGATGGCCAAGAGACCGACCCGGGAAACCCCGCTGTTCGACGGTCCGGCGCCCGAGGGGAAGACTGCTCCCCCCGGACCGCCCCCGATCGAGACGGTCGAACTGACCGACGCGGCGCAGGCCCGCTACCTGAACTACGCGCTGTCGGTGATCACGGCGCGCGCCCTGCCGGACGTGCGCGACGGGCTGAAGCCGGTGCAGCGGCGCATCCTCTACACGATGTGGGAGCAGCGGCTGAACGCCGACGCCAAGCCCCGCAAGTCGGCCAAGGTGGTGGGCGATGTCATGGGAAGCTACCACCCCCACGGCGACACCGCGCTCTACGACACGCTGGTGCGCATGGCCCAGCCCTTCGCCCTGCGCTACCCGCTGGTGGACGGACACGGCAACTTCGGGTCGCTCGACGGCGACGGCGCCGCCGCCATGCGCTACACCGAGTGCCGCCTCGCGCCGCCGAGCGCCGAGCTGCTCGACGAGATCGATCGCGAGACGGTGCCGTTCCGGCCCAACTACGACGGCACCCGCACCGAGCCGGTGGTGCTTCCGGCCCGGCTGCCCAACCTGCTCGTCAACGGGGCGACGGGCATCGCGGTGGGCATGGCCACCAACATCCCCCCGCACCACGCCGGCGAGGTGTGCGCGGCCCTGCTCGCGCTGCTCGACGACCGCGAGCTGAGCAGCGCCGGCCTCTGCCGCTACATCAGGGGCCCGGACTTCCCCACCGGCGGGCAGATCCTGAACACGCCGGACGAGCTGGCCCGCATCTACGCCACCGGCAGCGGGGCGATCCGGATTCGCGCCACCTGGGAGCCGGGGCCGACGTCCCGCGGCAGCCGGACGCTCCATGTCACGAGCATCCCCTACGCGGTGAACAAGGCCCAGCTCGTGGAACGCATCGCCGAGGTCATCCTCGCCCGCAAGCTCCCCCCCCTGCTCGACGTGAGGGACGTCTCGACCGACGACGTCCGGATCGCCCTGGAGATCAAGCGGGACGCCGACGAGCGGATGGTCATGGCGTACCTGTTCAAGCATACGCCCCTGCAGACCAGCTTCGCCGTCAACCTGACCTGTCTCGTGCCGACCGAGCAGCCGGAGGTGGGCCGACCCCAGCGGCTCGACCTGCACGAGGCCCTCTCGTACTTCCTGCAGTTCCGGCTGGAGGTGGTGACCCGGCGGCTCGAGCACGAGCTGCGCGCCCTCGAGCGCCGCATCCACATCCTCGAAGGCTTCGAGACGGTGTTCGACGCGCTCGACGAGGTGCTGCGGATCGTCCGGCGGTCCGACGGCAAGGCCGACGCGGCCCGCCGCATCATGCGGCGCTTCGAGCTCGACGCCGAGCAGACCGACGCGATCCTCGAGCTGAAGGTCTATCGATTGGCCCGCCTCGAGATCGTCGTCATCCGCGAGGAGCTCGCCGAGAAGCGGCGCCGGGCGCAGGAGATCGCGGCGCTGCTCGGCGACGAGAACCGGCGCTGGGGGCTGGTGCGGGAGGAGATCGTCGCGATACGAGAGACCTGCGGCGAAACCGTGAACCCCCGCCGGACCCTGATCGAGAGCGCCGGCGAGGAAGCGGAGTACACCGCCGACGACTTCATCGTGGCCGAGGACGCCATCGTCCTCGTCACCGCCGACGGCTGGGTCAAGCGCCAGAAGGAGGTGCGCGACATCGGCGCCACCCGCCTGCGGGAGGGCGATACGCTGCTCGCCGCCCTCGCCGGCAGCACCCGCGCCACCGTCGTCTTCTTCAGCAACTTCGGCGCCGCCTACACCGCCCGCATCGTCGACATCCCCGCCACCACCGGCCACGGCGAGCCCATCCAGCGGCGGTTCAAGCTCAGGGACGGCGAGCGCGTCGTGGCCGCGATGAGCCTCGACGAGCGGGCCGCGCCGGGCATCGCCGCGGCCGGCGAGGGCGAGGTCCCGCCCCTGCACGCGGTGGCGGTGACGAGCGACGGCTACAGCCTGCGCTTCGGCCTCGAGCCGTTCGCAGAGCCGAGCACCCGCGCGGGGCGGCGGTTCGCCCGCCCCGCCGCGGGGGCCGAGGTGGTCCGGGTGGCGGCCACGACCGGGGCCGAGACGATCATCGCGGTGACCGCGCAGGCCCGAGCCATGCTGTGCCCGGCCCGCGAGATCAACTTCCTGTCGGGCCCCGGCAAGGGCGTCATCCTCATCAAGCTGGCGCGGGGGACGGACCGGGTGCTCGGCTTCATCGCTTCGACCGGCGACCGGGACCTGCTGACGGTCGAGACCAGCCGGAAGGCCAGCCAGACCGTGAGCACCGCGAAGTACGGGGTCTCGAGCCGGGGCGGGAAGGGACGCCCGCTACTGCAGCGGGGGCGCTTCACGCGGGTGATTACGCCGCCGGTGCGGGCGCCCGCGCTCGACGACTGAGACCTGGAGAGGCTCGACCGGCGTGTCGCCCGGGCGCCGGCGGGGCGCCGCGCCCGCCCCCGGCGGGCCGAGCATCGGGCGTAGCGCCGCGCCGACTTCACGGACGACCGGACATCGACCGACGATCCATGGCGAAGAGCTATACCGCGAAGGACATCACCGTTCTCGAGGGTCTCGAGCCGGTCCGCCGTCGGCCGGGCATGTACATCGGCGGCGTCGGCCCCGCCGGGCTGCATCACCTGGTCTGGGAGATCATCGACAACGCCATCGACGAGGCCATGAACGGGCACGCCGCCCACATCGGCGTCACCCTGCACGCCGACGGGTCGTCGGTGACCGTCAACGACGACGGCCGCGGCATTCCCGTCGACACCCACGCACCGAGCGGCCGCGGCGCCCTGGAGGTCATCTTCACCACCCTCCACGCGGGCGGCAAGTTCGAGCACCGGACGTACCGCACCGCGGGCGGGCTGCACGGCGTGGGGGCGAGCGTCGTCAACGCCCTGTCGAAGGAGCTCGTGGCCACCTCGACCCGCGACGGGGCGCGCTGGGAGCAGCGCTTCGCCCAGGGCCGGCCGGTCACCCCGCTGCGGCGGCTCGGGCCGGCCCGCGGCAGCGGCACGACCGTCTTCTTCCGCCCCGACGCCACCATCTTCCCGTCGACGGCCTTCGATGCCGACCTCGTGGCCGAGCGGCTCAAGGTCGCCAGCTATATCCACCGGGGCGTGATCGTCGCGTTCGCCGACGAGGCGGGGGGGCGGACACGCCGGTTCCACCACGAGGACGGGCTGGGCGACTACGTGCGGCAGATCGTCGCCGACCGGCAGGCCGCCCCGGTGCACGAGGCGCCGTTCGGCCTCACCCGCGACCACGACGCGGGCGGCGCCCGCATCGACCTCGTGCTGCAGTGGACGGAGGCCACCGACGAGCACCTGCGCAGCTACGTCAACGGCATTCCCACCGGCTCGGGGGGCACCCACGAGAACGGGCTGCGGGCCGGCGTCGGCAAGGCCGTCCGCAACTTCATCGACACCCACGGCCTCACCCCGAAGGGGGTCACGCTGACCACCGACGACATTCGCGAGGGCCTCGTCGGCGTGCTCAGCGTGTTCATCCCCGACCCGCAGTTCCAGGGCCAGACCAAGGACCGGCTGAACAACCCCGAGCTGACCTCGATGGTCGACGGGCTCGTGCGCCCCGCCCTCGAGCACTGGCTGAACCACAACATCAGCGTCGCCGAGTCGATCGTGGCGCGCATCATCCTCGCGGCGCGGGCCCGCGCCGCGAGCCGGGCCGCCCAGCAGGCGGTGTCGCGCAAGAGCGCCACCTCGAACCGCCTCAACCTGCCCGGAAAGCTCAGCGACTGCACGTCGCCGGGGAAGGCCGGGAGCGAGCTGTTCGTGGTGGAGGGCGACTCCGCCGGGGGCTCCGCCAAGCAGGGGCGCGACCGCGCCCGGCAGGCGATACTGCCGCTGCGCGGGAAGGTGCTGAACGTGGAGAGCGCGCCCCTCGCCAAGGTGCTCGAGAACAAGGAGCTCTCGGACCTCGTGACCGCCCTCGGCTGCGGCCTCGGCAAGAACTTCGACCTCGCCCGGCTGCGCTACGACCGCGTCATCATCCTCGCCGACGCCGACGCCGACGGCAACCACATCGCCACCCTGCTGCTCACTTTCCTCTACCGGCACCTGCCCCGGCTGATCACCACCGGCAAGGTGTTCCTGGCCCAACCGCCGCTCTATCGCATCGACGCCGGCAAGCAGACGCACTGGGCGCTCGACGACCGCCAGCGGGACGCGGCCCTGGCCGCCATCGCGGAGGGCAACGGACGGGTCCGCCCCGAGGTCACCCGCTTCAAGGGTCTCGGCGAGATGATGCCGAAGGTGCTGTGGGAGACGACCCTGAACCCGAAGACGCGGCGCCTCCTGCGGGTCGACATCGCCGACCAGATTCGGACCGACCGGGTCATCAACGACCTGATGGGTCGCGACGCCTCGGCCCGGTTCCGGTTCATCATGGACCGGGCCGAGGACGCCGACGGCCTGGACGTGTAGCCCGCACCGGCGGAGAAATCCCACGGATGCGAAGCTCCCACAATCGGCCTGGGCATGGACCTGCCCGGAATCGTGCCCCTGTTCTTCTGCGGGGGAATCGGTGGGGTTGCAACTGTTGGTCTCGCGACCAACTCGACACCCGCCCGGCGCGCGCGACGCTCCACCGCCGAGCGCACCTGCCGCGTCCGAAACGAGGAGAGCGTCTTCGCCATCTGCAGCCGGGACCCGCAGCGGAACGGCGCAATGCCGGTGCGCAGCATAAGTGCGAGACGGCCATCGCCCGGTTCGTGAAGGAGCTGGAGAAGGGCCGCCCGCGATGGTGCTTCGGTGGGCGGAAGCTACACGGACATGCGCAGGGTGCTCGTGCGCTGGTGAGCGAGACGAGGCAAGGACATCTTCGAGCGGGGGGGGGCGGCCATCTGGTAGGCTGCACCCGATGATGGAGCCGGTCGGCTGCGTCGGTCGCGAGGTCGAGCGAGACGGGGGCGTCCCGCGGGCCGGTGCGCCGGGAAGGGGCCGTCGCCCCGTGCGGCCTGTTCTCGCGCCGGCGGCGAACGCCGGCCGCCACGGAACTGCCCACGTTCGTGGAACATCGCCCGAAGGCGCGTCCCTCTGCCGGACACTGGCGCGCCGGCTGGTCGTCTTCCTGTTGGCCGGGCTCGCCCAGGCGGCGGTGGCGGTGTCCGCCCAGACGCCCGGGGTCGAGCTCGAGGCGCTGCTGGCGCGGGTCGGCGGCCGGATCGAGCGCCACTTCCAGCGATCGCAGAGCATCGTGTCCACCGAGACCGTGTCGGTGCGCTCGTTCGACCGGTCCATGCGGTCGCAGGGACGGCCGCGGCGGCTCGCGTACGAGCGCCACGTCGAGTGGGACGCCGCGGGCGCCGACGGCGTGCCGTCGGTGCGAATCGCGCGCGAGCTGCGGTCGGTGAACGGCCGTCCTCCCGGCCCCCGGGACGAGAACGCGTGCCTGGCCCCAGAGACGGAAGACGACGACCCCCTGTCGGTGCTGCTGCCGGCGCGGCAGGCCGAATTCGACTTCACACTCGGCGGTGTGGAGATCGTCGACGGCCGCCCCGTCGTGCAGCTCTCCTTCACGCCCATCGACGCCCGGCCCGGCGAGGTCGAGTGGGAGGGCGACTGCGTGCACATCGCCCTCGAGGGCTGGTACGCCGGGAACGCCTGGGTGGACGCGGAATCGGGCGACGTGCTGCGCCTCGACCGGCGCCTGACCCGGCGGTTCGAGTTCCGCGAGCGGTCGGAGGGCCCGCGAACCGGCTTGCGGTGGAACCGGCTGGAGCGGGACGACAGCAGCATCCGCTACGGGCGCATCGTGTTCGAGGATCCCGACGAGACGCTGGTGCTCCCCCGGTCGATCGAGCACCACTGGTCCATCGAGGGCGGCGGGTTCATTCCGCGGTACTTTCGCACGCACCGATTCTCGAACTACCGGCGGTTCCTCACCGGCGGTCGACTGGTGGGGGCCGAGACGCGGTGAGGCGCCCCGTGTCTCGCCTCCGACACCATCACCGCCCGGCGCGTTCTTCCACCCCGATCACTACACCGCAGCGTCCTGCGTCAACCGTGATGCAGCGCCGGAAACGGGCTCCGGCGGGCGGGCTGCGAGCGACATGCGCTATGCTGAAACGGCATGGGGACCTTCGCCGGCATTGCGCGACCGCCGGCCGGGTGTGGGGTCGGCCCGACTCCTGTCGCGCCTCGACGACGGTCGTGGGCGGACAGGCGCCGCGACTCTGGCCGCTGGCGCCGGCCTGCCGGCGATTGATACGATGGGGGTTCGTGATCGAAGCGGCGAAGGCGGACGGCGCCGGCGTCACGCTGTCGCTTCGCCGGTACATTCCCATGCCCGCCACGAGCGGGCCGCCATGACCGACTGGAGATCGCCGATGCACTGTCCGAAACGCCCGCTTCGGGCGCTGCCTCTCGTCCTTGCCGCCGCGTTGACGACGGCGGCCCCCGCTTCCGCCCAGACCGCGGCGCCGGCCGACGCGTGGCCGCAGTTCCGGGGCACGCCGTCGCTGAGCGGCGTGTCCGAAGCCGAGCTGCCGGCCGAGCTCACGCTGCAGTGGACGTACCAGGCCGACGACGTGATCGACTCGTCGGCGGCCATCGCGGACGGCGCCGTCTACGTCGGCAGCTACTCGGGCAACCTCATCGCCCTCGACCTCGAGACCGGCGAGGAGCGCTGGAAGTACTCGACCGGCAACATGGGCATCGGCGAGTCGTCGCCCGCCGTGGCCGGCGGCCTCGTGTTCATCGGCGACCTCGGGGGGGTGTTCCACGCCGTCGACGCCGCGACCGGCGAGGCGCGCTGGACCTTCGAGACTCTCGGCGAGATCAAATCGTCGCCCGTCGTCGTCGGCGACCGCGTGCTCATCGGCTCGTACGACGGCTTTCTCTACGCCCTCGATGTCGCCGACGGTGCGCTGATCTGGCGGTACGAGACGCTCAACTACGTGCACGCGACCCCCGCGGTGTGGGACGGCATCGCCTACTTCGGCGGGTGCGACGAGGTGTTCCACGGGGTGCGCGTCAGTGACGGCGCCGAGATGGTCAGCCTGCCCGCGGGCGCCTACACCATCTCCTCCCCGGTGATCGACGACGGGCAGGTCTTCTACGGGACCTACGACAACGAGGTCATCGGCATCGACCTCGCGACGCAGTCGCTGATCTGGCGCTACGAGCATCCGCGGCGGCACTTCCCGTACTACTCGTCGGCGCTGGCGGCCCGGGACACCATCGTGGTCGGCGGGCGCGACAAGATGATTCACGCCATCGACCAGCGGACCGGCGAGGCGCGGTGGACGTTCACGACCCGGGCGCGGGTCGACTCGTCACCGGCCGCGAG
This sequence comes from Vicinamibacterales bacterium, assembly GCA_965199675.1. Taxonomy (GTDB): domain Bacteria; phylum Acidobacteriota; class Vicinamibacteria; order Vicinamibacterales; family UBA8438; genus JAJEEA01. The sequence goes on from CBDATI010000060.1 coordinate 23,905, forward strand.
CGGCGACCGGGTGTACGCGGGGTCGAGCGACGGCCGTCTCTACGTGCTGGACCTCGCGAGCGGCGAGAAGCTCTGGGAGTTCGACACCGCCGCCCCGCTCGTGGCGTCGCCGGCCATCGCCGAGGGCCGGCTCGTCATCGGCTCCGAAGACGGCGTGCTGTACTGCTTCGGGTGAGGCCCGGGCCGGCGGCTCGACCCGGTCCCGCGTCCGAACCCGGCAGCTCCTGCGGTTGGGACTGTCCGCCATGAGGGCGTGACGCAGCCGGAACGGACTTGCCCCGGGGTTGATTGGGGCCAGGAGTCTGCGCCGCAGGAACGGCGCGGACTCCCGAGGGTCGATTGGGCGCCGCGCAGAGCCGCAGGCGACGATTGGCGGGCCAGGCGGAGCCCAAGGGCAAAGAAATCGGCGGACCAGGACGGATGACCGAGACAACGCAGACGGCGACGGCCGAGCAGACCGAGGTCGGCAGCTATTTCGTCGCCAACTATCCCCCGTTCTCGACGTGGAGCCACGAGGCGGTGGCCGCCGACGCCCGGCCGGCGCTGTCACAGCCCGCCGCCGACGTCCCGCTCGGGCTCTACCTGCACATCCCGTTCTGCCGGAAGCGGTGCCACTTCTGCTACTACCGGGTGTACACGGGCAAGAACGCCGACGAGGTGGCCGAGTACCTCGACCTGCTGGGCCGCGAGTGGGAGCTCTACGCCACCCAGCCCGCCATCGCCGGCCGGCCTCTGCGGTTCGTGTACTTCGGAGGAGGCACGCCGTCGTTCCTGTCGACGCGGCAGCTCCGCGGGCTCGTCGACCGGCTGTCGGCGGTGACGCCGTGGACCGAGGCCGAGGAGATCACCTTCGAGTGCGAGCCGGGCACCCTCACCGAGTCGAAGCTGACCCAGATCCGCGAGCTGGGGGTCACCCGCCTCAGCCTCGGCATCGAGCACTACGACGACCAGGTCCTCGCACTGAACGGCCGCGCCCACCGCTCGGCCGAGGTGTTCCGGGCCTACCGCTTCGCACAGGCCCTGGACTTCCCCCAGATCAACATCGACCTCATCGCGGGCATGCTCGGCGACGACGACGCGAAGTGGCGGGCAGCGGTCGAGCAGACGATCGAGCTCGACCCCGACAGCGTCACCATCTACCAGATGGAGCTGCCCTACAACACCACCATCAGCCACGATCTGCTCGAGAAGACCGGGCAGTTCACGGAGACGGTGGCGGGCTGGCCCCAGAAGCGGCGCTGGGTGAATGAGGCGTTCGCAGCCCTCGAAGGCGCCGGCTACACCGTCGGCAGCGCCTACACCGCGGTCAAGAACCCAGCCGCGACCCGCTTCGTCTACCGCGACCAGCTCTGGCGGGGGGCCGACCTCGCGCCGCTGGGGGTCGCCTCGTTCGGGCACGTCAACGGCGTCCACATGCAGAACCACGACCGGTGGGGCCCCTATGCGGCCGCGATCCAGCGGGGCGAGATTCCCCTGAACCGCGCCTACCGCCCCACCGCCGAGGAACGGCTGATCCGCGAGTTCGTGCTCCAGCTCAAGCTGGGCTCGGTGCGGCCCGACTACTTCCGGGCCAAGTACGACGTGCCGGTGCTGGAGCGGTTCGCCGGCCCGCTCGCGGCCCTGCGCGACGACGGCTACCTCACGGCCGCCAACGCGGACCGCATCGCCCTGACCCGCGACGGGCTGCTCCGGGTCGACAGCCTGCTGCCCCGCTTCTTCCTCCCCGAGCATGTCAACCTCAGGTACACCTGACCGGGCCACGCCCGATTCGCCGTACGACGCCATCGTCGTCGGCGGCGGGCCGGCGGGCGCCACCACCGCGACCGTCCTCGCCCAGCACGGGCGCCGGGTGCTGCTGCTCGAGCGCGAGGCGTTTCCCCGGTACCACATCGGCGAGTCGCTGATGCCCTGGACCTGGTTCTCCTTCGAGCGCCTCGGGGTGCTCGACTGGTTGAAGCGGTCGGGCAGCCCCCTCAAGCACAGCGTGCAGTTCGTGTCGACGAACGGCAAGGTGTCGCAGCCGTTCTACTTCTTCCAGACCATCGAGCACGAGTGCGCGAGCACATGGCAGATTCTGCGGTCGGATTTCGACGCCATGATGCTGCGAAATGCAGCGGAGAAGGGGGCCGAGGTCCGCCAGGGAGCGACGGTTCGCGAAGTCCTGATGGAGGACGGCCGGGCGGTCGGGGTGCGCGCCGTCCTCGCCGGCGGCGAGACCGAGACGTGGCGGGCCCGGGTGGTCGTGGACGCCACCGGCCGCGACGCCCTGCTGGCGAGCCGACTCGGCTGGAAGCGGCGCGACCCCGACCTGAACAAGCTCGCCATCTTCACCTACTTCACCGGCGCCCTCCGCGACCCCGGACTGGACGAGGGGGCCACGACCGTCGCCTACATTCCGGAGAAGGGCTGGTTCTGGTACATCCCCCTCGTGGACGACACGGTGAGCGTGGGCGTCGTCGCCGAGCGCGACTACCTGTACCGGGACACGCGCGACCCCGAGGCCATCTTCCGGCGCGAGGCGGCCGCCTGCCAGTGGATCCGCGAGCATCTCGAGCCCGGCGCCCACCGGGGGCCGGTGCGGGTCACCGGCGAGTTCAGCTACCGGTCGACCGCCGCCGGCGGCGACGGCTTCTGCCTGGTGGGCGACGCCTTCGCGTTCCTCGATCCGGTCTTCTCGTCCGGGGTCTTCGTGGCCCTCAAGAGCGGCGAGCTCGCGGCCGACGCGATCCACGCCGCCTTCGACCGCGGCGAGGACGTGACCGCCGCGACCTTCGGCGACTACGCCCGGGACATCCGCTACGCCCTGGACAGCTTTCGCAAGATCGTCATCGCGTTCTACGATCGGACGTTCAACTTCGGCGAGTTCATCGGCGCCTACCCGGACCTGCAGCCGCGGCTCGTCGACCTTCTCGTGGGCAACGTGTCCAGGGACCTCGAGCCGCTCTTCGAGGCGCTGGCGGAGTACACCGGGGAGCGGGGACGGCAACCGGCCGCGGGACTGCCCTGAGCCGGTCCCTCTTCCGAGTCCGCCTCCCGGCCGCCCACGCCGCCCAGGAAACCGTGGTCAGCGAGTTCCGCCTCACCCGGCGCGTGCAGTTCCACGAGACCGACGCCGCCGGTATCGTCCACTTCAGTTGCTTCTTCCGCTACATGGAGGAGGCCGAGCACGGGCTGTGGCGGGCGGCCGGTCTGAGCATCGCCCCGCCCGACGCGCGGGTGGGGTTCCCCCGCGTGGCCGCGAGCTTCGAGTTCCGCCGGCCGCTCCGGTTCGAGGACGAGTTCGAGGTGCTGCTGCAGGTGACGAAGAAGTCGGCGAGAAGCCTGTCCTACCGCGCGACCGTCACCCGGAACGGCGAGGTCGCGGCCCGCGGCACCCTCTCCGTCGCCTGCGTCGCCAAGGAGACCGAGGGGCGGTTGCGGAGCACGCCGATTCCCGCGGACATCGCGTCCCGCTTCGCGGTGGCGCCCGACGCCGAGGACGCCCGATGACGCCGGGCCCGGAGTCGACACCGCCCGACGCCGAGCGCCGAGCGCGCGAGGTCCTGGCCGAGGCGCAGGGCCGTCGGCTCGCCGACTTGCTGGCCGCCGTCGACGGCCGGAACCCGTTCTATACGCGCAAGCTCGCCGAGGCGGGGGTGAGGCCCGCTCGGCTCCGGCTTCCCGACGATCTGCGCGCCCTGCCGTTCACGACCCGCCACGAGCTGGCCGCCGACCAGGACGCGCACCCGCCGTGGGGTACGAACCGCACCGAGCCGCTGGCCAGCTTCTCGCGATACCACCAGACGTCGTCGACGACGGGCCGGCCGCTGCGCTGGATGGACACCGGCGCGAGCTGGCAGTGGGTGGTCGACTGCTGGAAGTCCGTGTACCGGGCGGCGGGGGTCACCGCCGCCGACCGCATCTTCTTCCCGTTCGGCTTCGGGCCCTTCATCGGCTTCTGGGCGGGGTTCGACGCCGCCGCGCAGATCGGGGCCCTGTGCATCCCCGGGGGCGGGATGTCGAGCGAGAGCCGGCTGCGCCTGCTCGACACCGTACGGCCCACGGTGGTGTGCTGCACGCCCACCTACGCGCTCCGCCTCGCCGAGGTGGCGCGCGCCGGCGGCGGTGACCTGGCGGACTCTCCCGTGCGGATCCTGGTCGTGGCCGGCGAGCCCGGCGGCCACATCCCCGCCACGCGGGAGCGGATCGAGGGCGCGTGGGGCGCCCGCGTCATCGACCACCACGGCCTGACCGAGGTCGGGCCGTTGAGCTTCGAGTGCCGCGAGGCGACCGGCGGACTGCACCTGAACGAGTGCGAGTTCATCTGCGAGGTCGTCGATCCGGCCAGCGGGGCCCCGGTCTCGGCGGGCGAGCCGGGCGAGCTGGTGGTCACCAATCTCGGCCGCACCGCGAGCCCCGCCATCCGCTACCGCACGGGAGACATCGTGCGGGTGGAGCACGAACCCTGCGCCTGCGGGCGGACCCTCGCCCGCGCCGTCGGCGGCATCCTGTCGCGGGCCGACGACATGGTCTGCGTGCGCGGCGTCAACGTGTACCCGACCGCGATCGAGGCGGTCATCCGCCGGTTCCCCGAGGTCTCCGAGTACCGATGCACGGTGTCGGCCCGCGGCGCCCTGGCGGCCCTCGCGGTGGACATAGAGCTGCCGCCGGATACGGTCGACGGCGGACCGGCGGCGGCCGTGGGCGAAGCCCTTCGCGAGGCGCTCGGCCTGACCGTCCCGGTGCGCAGGGTGGGCGCGGGCACGCTGCCCCGCTTCGAACTGAAGGCGCGACGGTTCGTGGTCGAGGGACGAACGGCGGCCACCGGACCAGGAACAGGAGCAGGCCAATGAGCGAAGTCAGGCTTTCGCGAATCGCCAACGTCATGCTGGGCACGACCGACCTGCCGCAGGCGCTGGCCTTCTATCACGAGACGCTCGGGCTGGACATCCGCTTCCAGTCGCCGGGCTTCGCCTTCCTCGACGGCGGCGGCGTCACCCTCGTGCTGAGCGAGGCCCACGCCCGGCTCGCCGAACCGGTGGCGGGGGGCACGGAGATCGTGTTCGCGGTCGACGACGTGACCGCCGCCCACGCGGCGCTGGCAGCGCGTGGCGTCGAGTTCGTCAGCCCCCCCCGCAACGTCGCCGGCGACCAGTGGGCCGCCAACTTCCGCGACCCCGACGGACACCTGCTGTCGGTGTTCGGTCCGCAGGGAACCGGAGGGTGAGACCCGGGTCGCCGTCGGCCCGGCGGCTGGCCGCGGCGGGGACCAACGCATGAGAGTGGCCGCGCGACGGTCGACGAGCGTCTCGACAGCTTGCGGCGAACGCCGCGTTGCATGGAGAGCGCCGAGGCGCCGGCCCGACCAGGGCGCGACGAGGAAGACAACGGGCATTGGGACCGACTAGAACGCAGTCAGGCGGGACGCGGCGCCGCTCGAAGGCAGCGGGGCGGCGGCCGACGCCGTAGAGCACCGCCGCCGGGACGCGGCGCCGCTCGAAGGCAGCGGGGATTTCGCCAGGCGGCGGTTGAGGGAGAATAGATCGTTCGAGCGGCGATTCCCCGGCCCCTTCCGTGCGCCTGCGCCCGGGGCGTCCGACGGAGGAAGGGACAGGCGGGAACCGCGGATTCCAGGGGAACGGACATTCGATGGATACTCGCATCACTCGCCGCCAGTTGCTGCACGCGGTCGGCGCGGCCGGCGGGGCCACCGCGGTGCACGCGGCGGCCACCACCCTCGGACTGCTGCCGGAGGTGGCGCGAGCCCGTCAGCCGGCGCTGCGACCGGCCGGCGACCGGCCGCGGCGCGTCGTCATCATCGGCGCCGGTATCGCCGGCCTCACCGCCGCCTACGAACTCGGTCGGGCCGGACACCGCTGCACCGTTCTCGAGGCGTCGCACCGTCCCGGCGGGCGCGTTCTCACCCTGCGGCACGGCGACATCGTCGACGAGCTCGGCGCCCGGCAGGTGTGCGAATTCGACGACCACCCCGACCTCTACTTCAACGCCGGCCCGGCCCGAATTCCCGGCACGCACACCCACCTGCTGCGCTACTGCCGCGACTTCGGCGTAGCTCTCGAGGTCTTCGTCAACGACAACCGCAACGCCTGGATCCAGGACGACGCCGGGTTCGGCGGAGAACCGGTCCGCCACCGCGAGTACCTCACCGACGCCCGCGGTTACCTCGCCGAACTGGTGGCGAAATCGGTCGACCCAGCCGCTCTCGACGCCGGCCTCGACGCCGACGATCGCGAGCGGCTGCAGGCTTTCCTGCGTGCGTTCGGCGATCTGGACCCGACGCTCTCCTATCACGGCTCGGAACGCGCCGGCTACGCCCGCGGGGGCATGACGACGCCCGGCGTTCTGAAGCCGGTGCGTGAGCTTGCCGCATTGCTCGGCACCCACTTCTGGCGCGAGTACATGCACTTCGGGGAAATGGCGGATCAGGCCGCCCCCATGATGCAACCGGTGGGCGGCATGGATCGCATCGTCGACGGCTTCATGCGCCAGGTGGGCGACGTCGTCGAGCTGCGGGCGGTGGTGCACGAAATCCGACTTCGGGAGGCCGGTGTCGACGTCGCGTACACCGACGCCCGCGGCGCCGTTCACGCCGTCGAGGCCGACTACTGCCTCAACAGCATGCCCACCCATCTCGTGGTGGGCCTGCGGCACAACCTGCCCGCGCGCTACGTGCGGGCGCTGTCGGCCCCGGGGCGCGGGCAGCTCTTCAAGCTGGCGTTCCAGGCGAAGCGCCGCTTCTGGGAAGACGAGCAGATCTACGGCGGCATCTCGTGGACGAACCAGGACATCACCCAGATCTGGTATCCGCCCCACGGCATCCACGGCGACACCGGGGTCATCCTCGGCGCCTACGCCTTCGAGGACGACCCCGGCGGCCGGCTCACCCGACTGTCGCCGGCCGAACGCATCGAAACCGCGCTGGCCCAGGGCGAGAAGGTCCATCCCGACTACCGGCAGCTCGTCGATCGCGGCATCAGTGTCGCCTGGTACCGCATGAACCACCAGCTCGGCTGTTCGACCCGGTGGAGCGACGAGGCCATGCGCGACCACTTCGCGACGCTGCAGAATCCGGCGGGCCGGCACTACATGGTGGGCGATCAGATCAGCTACCACCCGGGCTGGCAGGAAGGCGCCATTCACTCCGCCTATCACGCGATGGCGGACATCGACCAGCGCGAACGGGCGGCGGCCAGCGCCGCATGACGCTCGCGCGGGAGGGGCTCGCGACGATGCCCGAAGCAGAAAGAAGGATGCGCGCCCCCTGGCGGCAGGGGCCCCTGTGGGGAGCAGCGATGCTGGTGGCGGCGAGCGGGTTGGCGGAAGCGCAGGCGCCCGACCCGGCCGCGACACCGTCCCGCGCCGTCTACGCCACCGCCTGCGCCTCGTGCCACGGCGCCGAGGGGCGGGGCAATCCGCTGATCGACGCGCCGGTGCTCGCCGGCCTGAGCGCCGCGTACCTCGCGCGCCAACTCGACGGCTTCCAGCTCGGCTACCGGGGCCTCCACCCCGACGACCGCGAGGGGGCCGAGATGCGCCCCATGGTCGCCGGACTCGACGACACCGATCTCACGGCACTCGGGGAATGGCTGTCGGCGCTGCCGCCGCCAGACTCACTCGAGCGTCCGGGGCTCGACGGCGTCGAGGCGCCGACCGACGCCCAGGCGCCGTCGGGCGACCCTGGGCGAGGGCAGAGGCTCTATGCCGACTGCGCCGTCTGCCACGGGCCCGCGGGCCTGGGCAACGACGCTTTGGGCGCCCCCCGCCTCGCCGGTCAGGCGGCCTGGTATACCGCGCGGCAGTTGCGCAAGTTCATCGCCGGAGTGCGGGGCGCGCACCCCGACGACCGGCCGGGGGCCTCCATGCGCGCCGCCGTCGCCGCGTTCGACCCGCGCGACGTGGACGATCTGGTGGCTTGGCTCGAGACGTTGCGGGAACAGTGACGGAAGAATGACGCGACCGCCAACCGTGGCCTGCCAAGACGACCGGCCGGGGGCCTCCATGCGCGCCGCCGTCGCCGCGTTCGACCCGCGCGACGTGGACGATCTGGTGGCTTGGCTCGAGACGTTGCGGGAACAGTGACGGGAGAATGACGCGACCGCCAACCGTGGCCCGCCCATCGGCGTCGGCGGCTCCGCTTGGCGCCCCCAACCACCCCCGCCGGAGCCCACCCCGTTCTGCAGCGCAGGCTCCTGGCGGCCCGTGACGCAAGTCACCGTCGCGGGTGCAGGCAGCGGTCAACGCGGCACGCCGCCAATCCGGCGTCAGAAGCGGCCGGGAAGCGCGCAGCGGTCAGCGCGGCTCGCCGCCAATCCGGCGCCAGAAATCGTCCTCGTCGGCGCACGCGACCGCAGCCGCCAGCACGATGTCGGGTGAAAGATCCGCAAGAGCCGACGACCGGGCCGGCGCTGTCGACAGGTGGATGCCGCGCGCCCGCAGCACAGTCTCGGCGGCTGCCGCGAGACCTTCCGCCCGACCCGCCGCGAGACCTTCCGCCCGACCCGCCGCGAGACCTTCCGCCCGACCCGCCGCGTGGCCGACCCGCCGCTGTGATCGCAGCAACAGGTCGTCTTCGGGCCCCGTGCCCTCACGAGCGCCCAGCACACCGCCTACCCGCTCCAGCGCCGCCGCCGTCTCCGGCGACAGCGACGGCTCGTTCAGCGCGGTGTGGATCTCCGCCGCCGTCCACCCCGACAGGGCGCGGCTCGCCGCCGCCGTCCGATACGCCCCGTCCTCCAGCACATGGATCGTCAGGCCCGACACCCGGCTTCGCGGCCGGCTCGCCGAACGCCGCTCCGGCACCTCGACCCACAACTCGGGGAAGCCCCACGACTCGTAAAGCCCCAGTTTCCCTCGCCGCACGTCTGTCGAGTGGTCCACCTCGAGCACCACGTCCGGAAACGCGTGCTCGCCCACCACCAGCGACCGCGGGCCCGGCAGGCGGTCCGGCGTGGGATGCAGATAGACGACCTGGTCGGCCTGCAGAATGCGCTGCGGCCGGCCCGAGGCGTTGCTCACCTCCAGGTCCATGTTGCCGAAACACCGAATCGGCGAGCCGCGGACGGCGGCAATGCGCTCCACCAACCCCGCGAGCTGTGCGCAGGGAGCCTCGTGCCAGGGTGAAGTGGGCTCGCACACCCACGCCGTCTCGAGCGCGGCGTCCCAGTACTCGAACCGGCCGTCGTAGTCTTCGATGGCGTCCCGGGTCAGGCGAACAGGGCGGCAACCGGGGAATTCGACGGCAACCGACGCCGCGGTCGCCACCCACTCGCGGTCGGTCTGCGCCGACGCATCGCGGGCGGCCGACTGGCCGGCAATCTCAGCCTTCCCGACCTGTTTCGTCGCAGGCATGGTGAAAGATGACCCATTATAGCCGCGGGCGGAGTTCACGGAGTTCACGAGCCCCCGCGGGAGGGTGAAGGCGGCGACCCCTCCCAGGCCCGTCTCGCGGCACGCCGCCCGACAGAGGAACGCGGCGATTCGAAGCCCATCGATCGCGGGTCCGACTTGACAAACGAGCGGATGTCCATTCTGATCTCTGCGCCATGAGCGCGATCGATCCTGAGCGAGCGAGTCGCGGACCGTGGCGTGACGGCTCCGCCTGCTGCTCAGTCCATCCGCCAAGCGTTGGCGCCACGGCGCAGGCGGTCCTGCCGTCGAAAGCGCCTCCCCGGCACCCCGTCCATCCCGCACTCGACGCGGTTTCCGATTCGCGGCGAGCACTTCGTTCCGTGAGGCCCATCGACCACGCTCGCTCCGAAACCGCGCCGGCGCCGACGCTCACCGTCCGGCGAACCCCGACGCTCCAGCGCCGTTGACGCAACTCGACGCCGCGAGAAAGGCTCCGCCGTGAAACGACACCATCCGACCTTCGTCAGCATCGCCGTCCTGTTCGCCGTCCTGACGGCCGGTCGCGCCAACGCCCAGTTCCTCGAGAGTTTCGACGAGCCGCTGTGGGGCGTCCAGGGTTCGTTCACCCCGAGTTGGACCTTCGTCGACCAGTTCAGCAACCTGTTCTCCGACATCTCCCACCTCGACATCGCCGGCTCCGAATACAGCATCGGATTCGCCCGCGGCCGCATGGCCGGAGGCCACTGGGGCCTGTCGCTCGTCCGTCAGCGCATCGACACGGGCAGGGTGTGCCTGTCGAACGAACCCGACTGCGCCGACCTCGGGGACGTGCAGCTCCAGGGCTTCGAGTTCGGCTCGTTCCTGGCCATCGGCGAACCGTTCGCGGGCGACCGCATCCAGATCGGCATGCACATCGGAGTCGGCGGCGGCTGGTACCGGGGCACGGTGTCCCAGGGCGACAGGAACCGGGAGGTCAGCGAACTCCTGACCTTTGCAGGCGTCGAGAGCATCCCCATTCCTATCTTCCGGGCTGAATTCGCGGTCGCAGGGACCGTGGCGCCCGGACTGAAGGTGATCGGCAGCACCGGCTACGGCTTTCCGGCGCGCCGCACCCTCACGATCAGCGCGGCGTGGTTCCCACTCGGCGGGCGGTGACACCGGTATCGACGGGCGGTGACACCAGTACAGACACGATCGGATCGCAGCCGCCGGCGATGTGTCGGGCGGTTGCAGAGGGATGCGAACGGCGCGGCGGTCGCGCGGAAGCCACGGCCTCTGCGTCACTCGTCGAACGGGAAGGCCAGGATGTCGGGTACTCGTCCCGGCCGCCGGCCGGCGAGAGATGCGAAGCAGCAAGCGGCCTGCTACCCGCCGCACCGGAGGGGGGACCTGATGAGGTACGCGACCGCAGCCGCTGTCGCCTGCTCTGTCCTGTTCGCAGCGCCGGCGCCGGGATCCGCCCAGTCTGCCTGGTTCGATCTCTCCGTCCCCGGATCCATCGGCGAGATACTGGGACGCGCGGCCCCGGCTCTCGAGGGACCGTACCTGCTGCGCCGGCTGATCGACACCTTCCACGACCCGACCGGCACCATCATCAACCCCGCCCAGGCGGCGGGAGCGTTTCGCGACTGCCTCGGCGACGTGCAGCGGTTGCGCGACCGGTGGCGCGCCGTCGAGCAGGCGGCGGGCCAGGTGAGCCTGTCGGCGGCCGGCTCGCGGGACGGGCGGCGGACCCTGCAGCGGTTCCTCGAGCTCTTCGACCTGGCGCTCGCGGGCGAGAGCGGCGACCTGCGCGTCGTCCCGAACCGCGCCGAGACGAGCCGCCGCGAGGCCGAGGAGGTGGCGGAGCCGGCGGTGTGCGGCGTCGGGGCGGGCTGGGGGTCGGCGGAAATCGAGCGGCGCCTCAACGCGGGCGAGACCGTCGTCTGGGACGTGCCGCACTTCGAAGTGTCGCTGCCCCTGTCGCCGCAGCTCTGGCTGCAGGTGTTCTACCGGGACGACCCCGGCGACCAGGCGGACGAACTGGCCGCTGAACTGGCCGCCGACCTCGTGGGCCGGCTGGCGGCGGATTCGCGCGCGGCGCGCCTCTACGCCGGCCTCGCCGCGCTCGACGACACGACCCTGGCGTGGCTCGGGACGCAGCCGAGGTTGCAGCGGCGCCTCGCCGGCGACCATCTGGCCACATTCGCCCAGTTCGGCGGGGGCCTGCGCGTACGCGACGGCGCGGTCGACGCGCCCGGCGGGGACGCGGCGGCCCCTTTCTGGGAGGCCCTCGTCGGCGTCCCGGTCACCGATCCCCAACGGTTCGTGGACCGGTTGTTTGCCTCGGAGCGAGTCGCCGCCGCCTTCGATCTCGTGTCACGCCTGCCGGGGCCTGCGCGGCGCTTCGTCACGAACAACGGAGAACCCGAATCCCGGGACTGGCGCCGTGGCATCGGCCTGCTCGGACGCGTCATCGAGCGCCTGCCGCCGCCCGATCCCCGATTCGCCGAACGTGACGCCGTACCGTCCCCACGCCCCACGTTCCGCGACCGTTTGGACGAGCTTCTGGCCGGGAGCGCCCCGCACACCGGCGACCGTCTGAACGAGAACATCTGCAACCTGCCGCACGACGAGGCGACAATCCTCACGTGGCGGATACCCGAGCCATACCCAACGGGTCCGCCCTCGTGGATGGCGTGCGGCCCTTTCGAGTGCAGTGGCGGGCACGCCAGCGAGATGGCCGCCATCGAGCGCGTGTTCAGCCAAGGTGAGCCGGAGTACGTCTGTCAGGTCGAGACGAGACTCCAACTCACCCTCGACTCGCTGAGACCAGTGCGAGGCTTCGGGGACGTCCAATGGTCTGGCCGACTGTATCGCCTGGGCATCCGGCAGACGGGCGCGACCGCGGACCCTCGGCAGTTCATCACCCGATGAAGCGTGCGAGACCAATTGCCCCGCAATGGGACGACGCAAGGACAGTGACGAGAATCGACTTGCCATGTGTCGGCGCGCCGACCCCGATAATCCGGGAACGAGTCGCGACAGGGTTGGCGACTTGTAATCGATCGGTGTCCCGAGGAAGCCTCATGTCCATGCGACGCCTCCTCATCGCGTCGCTGATCGCCGGCGCCGCCGTACTGCCGGCCATGTCGGCCCGCGCCCAGGGGGTCGGCGCTCCGCCGCCTCTCGATCCCACGCTCGTGCTGCGCGCCCTGGCCTTCGACGAGTCGGGGCGGCTCGTGGGCCCCGCCGCGCGCGACTTCTGGGACGGCGTGTTCCGCGACAACCAGATACCGGACGACCCCCGCCGCGCGCTGGGGCGCGTGGATCCCGGCAACCTCGTGGACGCCGCCTACGTCCTCGCCGCCACCTGCACCGGCCCCCCGGACACCGGCCGGGCTCGCCTGCGCGCCTTCGCCTTCGTGCAACGCGCCGCGCAAGCCGGGAGCGGCGCAGACCTGCCGTCCCTGCTCGTGGCGGCGCGGGCAGTCATGCGCCAGCCCATGTTGATGCTCTCGATCGAACGCATGGGCATCGACGACCTGAACGTGTACGTGACGCTCGCGCAGACCGTCCGCCGTTTCGACCGCTTGCCGAACCCGCTGCGGCTGCGTGACGCCCTGTCGCAGTTCCAGGGGGGGATGGCGCTGGTCGAGCGGGCGCGGCTGGCGGGACGCCTGACGCCCGCCGCGGCGGGGGCGGCGCTGCTGGCCCTGGCGTCGGTCCCCCTGTCGCGTGACGGCTACGACGGCGCGGTGGCGGGTTGGCTCGCCGACGACCTGCTGCCCCGACTCGGCGTACCGCTGACTCCCTCGGTCACCGCCTCGACGATGGACCAGCGGCTGCTCGCAGCCCTCGCCGGCCCCCGGGACGTCGAGCCCCCCCTCGTCGAATGGGAGGGACTGACGTTCCGGTTCGACCGCCGCACCGCCCAGTTCGAACGGTACGTGCGCACCCGCAGCCAGATCGGCGGGAACCCGCTCGACCCGATCCTCGCCCTCTGGGAGATGGCTCGCGCCTTCGGGGCGGGCGGCCTCGCCGTCGACGACGTACCGCCCCTCGTCGAGCGCCTCGAGACATCCACTGCGATCATCAGGACGCCCATGGTGGGGCTGCACGTGCCGGGCATGCGCAGCGCGTCGTACGCGGAACAGGTGGAGCCCCTGGTGGACGACCTGCGCGAGATGATCGCACGGGGCCGCCTGCGCCGTTTGCCGGACATCGCCGCGCGCCTGCGCCATGTGGTCGACGTGCTGTCGGCAGACCTGCTGCGGACGCTGCCCTACGTCGTGCATCTCGCGAACGTCTACGGTGCCGAGAGCCTGGGGAACGATGTCGCGGCCCGGCACGAGTTCGGCGTCCGCCTCGCCGACCCCGGCCATCGCAGCCAGGCCCCCTGGGCGGCGCCGCAGGGACGGGTCGCCCCGCCGGGCTCGTTCGATCGGGTCGGCGAGCCGTGGACGACCGCACCGGGCGAAGACCGGTTCACGAACGCCTGGCACGTCTACGGCTCGCTGCTCTCGCTCGATGTCGCTCTCGCGCCGCTGAGCCTGCCCCGAGTCGCGGGCGTGATGCCCCCGGAGATCCCCGCTTTCCAGGCGCCCGAGGAGGAGCACTTCGCGCGCGGCGTGGCCCTGTTCAACCCGAACGCGGTTGACGAGACGCAGGCTGCGGCCCTCGCCGGCGCCGTGCGACGGGGCCGGGCGCAGGCGCGGCGGCTCGCCGCCGGCGACGCGAGCATCGAGGAGATCGCGGGCGCCGCCGGGCTCGGCCCCGCGCGCCGGAACGACCTGGCCTGGGTGCTCCGGCGACGCGCCGGCGCCGTTGACCGGTTCTTCTCGCGCACCGAACTGCTGTGGCTGGGCCTCGCCGCCGGGGGCGGCGGACCCGACCGCCCGCCGCCCGGCTGGGGGGCGCCCGCGTCGCCGCTGGAGGCCTGTCTGTGCACGCGCATGCCGGTTCCCGACGCACAAGACCTCTTCCGCGCACCGGCCGACCTCATCGCGTCCCGCTTCGCCGATCTTCAGCTCGCGTTGGTCGAGGCGGCGGACGACCTGGCGCTCCCCGCCGCCATCGTCGGCGACCTGTTGCCGCTGGCGATGCGTGAGATGCTCGACGGCGTCGAGTTCACCTTCGGCGGGCGCTTCGACGCCCTGGTGCACTACGTCCGCGACCTGCCGCGGACGCGCATCGAAGACTACGTGTCGGCGCTCGTCGGCCCGGGCCGTCCGTTGCAGCCGGTCGCCCCGGCAGGAAGACCATAGAGAGGTGACCACATGACGACTCGCACCGCCGGAGCCGCCGCCGTCTGCATCGCGCTCTCGGGCGTCGTCAGCGCGGCCCCGTCCCCCGGGGCAGCGATCGCGGCCGGCGCGCCGCCGGCATCGACCCAGGCCGAACCCGCGCTGACCATCGTGGATCCCGCCGCGGAATCCCGGCTCACCGGCGTCGTGCAGTTGCGCGCCGACGTCGCGCCGGCGAACGTCGTCGAGACGGTCGAGTTCTTCGTCGACGGGTCGCGGGTCTGCGTCGTCACGGCCCCGCCGTTCGCGTGCGAGTGGGACGCGGGACCGCGGGCGGAAGCACACGTCGTCCGGGTGGCGGCGCGCCTTCACGGCCGGGGGCGGGTGGTGCGAAGCGTCCTCACCGGCGCCGGACCGGCTGCGTTCTTCTCGACGGCGACGAGCGCCGTACTCGTCCCCGTCACGGTCCGGGACCGGCGCGGACGCTTCGTCGAAGGGTTGACCCGCGACGACTTCATGCTCGCCGAGGACGGCGTCCGGCAGGAGCTCTCTTTCTTCGATGCTGCGGACCTGGACCTCGTGCTGGCCGTCGATTTCAGCGCGAGCATGGCCTCCTCCATGCAATTGCTGCGAACCGCCGTTCGGCGGTTCCTCGGTGCGATGCCGGCTGCCGCCCGCCTGAGCCTGCTCGCATTCAACGATCGCGTCTTCGTCGTGGCCCGACAGGAACAGGACCGCAATGCGATCCTGACGGCCGTCGACGCCCTGCCCCGGCCATACGGCGGCACGTCGCTGCTCGACGCCATCGTCCAGGCTCTGGAGGTCCACGACGACAGGGTCGCCCACAAGGCGGTCGTGCTGTTCAGCGACGGCGACGAACGCAACAGTTTCACGAACTTCGCCATGGTCGACCGGCGCATCCGCGCGAGCCGGGCGACCCTGTACCCCGTCACCCTGGGGCGCGGCCGAGCCATCGAACGGATTCGGGCGCAGATGGAGCGGCTGGCCGAGATCAGCGGAGGCCGACCGTTCCCCATCGCCCGCATCGACGACCTCGACGAAGCTCTGGCCTTCGTGATGGAGGATCTGGAGAACCGCTATCTCCTCGGCTATCAGCCCCAGATCCCCCACGCCGACGGCGCCTGGCGCCGCATCGAGGTGCGCACGCCGAACCGCCGCCACGTGGTGCAGGCGCGGGAAGGCTACCTGGCCGTGCCGTAGTACTGAGCTGCCTCCCGAAAGGGCCTGCCGCCCCCGCCGCCCGCGCTCGGCCGGGGCGCGCGGGCGCGGAAGGCGACACCGTTGCGAACCCCCGCCGGTGGCCCGAGCACCCCGACGCGCCAGCACGGTGCCTGTGGTACGCTGGACCCGGTCGCCGGAGCGCGCCCCGTCCCCCCGACCCGGCGCGCCCCGTCCCCCCGACCGGAGAGCACCGCGATGAGCCGACCCGCGCCGCCCGCCGCCGCTCCGATCGAATACCCGAGTGGGGACGGCAAGCCCATGGCGGAGAACGACGCCCAGCGCAACGCCATCATCTACGGCATCGACGCTCTGCGCCTGCGCTTCAGTCGCCGCCCCGACGTCTACGTTTCCGGCGACCTCCTCATCTACTACGAAGAGGGGAACCCGCGCGCCTCCGTCGCCCCCGACGTCTTCGTGGTGTTCGGGGTGGAGGACCGCGAGCGGCTGAACTACAAGCTGTGGGAAGAGGGGCCGGCGCCCGCCTTCGTGCTCGAAGTCGCCTCGCCCAGCACGTGGCGGGAAGACCTGGACCGCAAGCGGTCGCTGTACGCCCGGCTCGGGGTCGAGGAGTACTACCAGTTCGACCCTGGCGGAGACCTGCTGCCGGCGCGGCTGTTGGGATGGCGGTGGACGCCGGCGGGTTACGTGCGGCAGGTGCCCGTCTCCGGGTCCGACGGCGCGTTGCGTCTCCCGGTTCGGACGCTGGACCTGGAACTGAGGGCGGCGCCGGGGCGCGAGATGCGTTTTCGGGACCCGGCAACCGGCCGCGACCTGTTGAGCTACAGCGAAGAGGCCGCCGCCCGCGAGGCCGAGGCCGCCGCCCGCGAGGTCGAGGCCGCCGCCCGCGAGGCCGCCGAAGCGCGAGCCGCCGCCGCCGAGGCGCGCGTAGCCGAGCTCGAGGCGATGCTTCGCAGACGCGCCGATTGACCGCCGCGCCGCGGGCGCGGGTGCCACGCCAGACTCGTGGCGCGATCCACAACGTCGGTTGGCACGGGCTTCAGGCAGTGCCCATCGGACCGGGCACGTGTCCCCTGCGGTCACCACTTCCTGACGTGCCCCCCCCGGCGCCGCTCGTTCGATGGCGGCGGCTGAAGTACAATTCCGCAGGGTGTTCGTCTCCCCGGGGCTCGGACCGGCCTGAGGAACGGCCGAGCGCGACTCGGGGTGGGCGCCGGAGCGAGAGGCAGGTTGCAGGCATGCATCGAAACGGATTGGTGGTGGCGGCGTCCTTGGCGTGCTTGCTGGCCACGGCGTGCGGCGGGGGCGGAGGAGAAGGCGGAGACGCGGCGCCAGAGCGCGTCTTCCTGAGCATGGGCACGGCCCCACCGGGGGGCGCCTTCTTCGTCGTCGGCAGCGCGTTGGCCGAAGTGCTCAACGAGTTCGGGGCCGGGTTCGGCTGGAACGCCACGGCCGAGGCCACCAGCGGATCGCAGGAGAACATCCGCCGGCTCGACGGCGGCGAGCTCGACTTCGCCATGTCGAACGCCGCCATCACCTACTTCGCGGTGCGGGGCGGCGAGGGCTGGGACAAGGCGTACCCGATGCGAACGGTGATGACCCTCGCCCCGAACGTCGCGCTGTTCATCACTCAGGAAGGGTCCGGCGTCGAGACCATCGCGGACCTGCGCGGCGAGCGGGTGGGCGTGGGGCCGGCGGGAGCCGGCTTCGAGTACTTCGTGGGCCCCCTGCTCGGGGCGCACGGCCTGACCTACGACGACTTCTCGCCCCTGAACGCCACCCAGTCCGGGGCCGTCGACCTCATTGCGGACGGCTCGGCGGCGGCGGTCTTCGTCGGCGGAGCGGTGCCCACGGCGTCGATCACCCAGGCCTCGGCCTCGCAGGACATCCACTTCGTCCCGTTCGACGAGGATGCCCGGCTACAGCTCGTCGACGAGTACCTGTTCTTCCGTCCCGCCACCATCCCCGCCGGCACCTACCGCGGGCAGGACGAGCCGTTCGAGGGCCTCGACGTCGGGTCGATGCACCTCATCACTTCGGCCGCGGTGAGCGAGGACCTCGTCTACAACGTGACGAAGACCCTGTACGAGCAGCGGGAGAGCGTCGTGGAGAAGCATGCGGCGGGACGGGCCATCAACCCGGGCAACATCGTGCGCGACACCGGAACCGAGTTCCATCCGGGCGCGATACGCTTCTACCGCGAGATCGGGATCTGGCCGGAGCCGGATTCCGCGCCATAGCCGCCCTGGCCACCACTGCGCCACAGGACTGCCCCGGGCGCACCGACAGGGCGGCATACGAACGCCCGAGCGGCAGTCTGCGTCCGTGGGTGACCACGTGACCCGTGAGAGCGTCGGTCAGGCGCGGTGCGTACGCCGAGCGACGATGACCGGGCCGGGGTCGGGCCGCCCGGGAGCCACGGCCGAAGGAACATCGCGGGTACGGCCTTGAGACACGCGCACCGGCGGGTCGAAGGGCGGGTCGACCCACCGGGAGCATCCATGCCAGAAACGACCGCATCGGCTCCGCAGGCGCACGCCCCCGACGCCCTGCGACAGACGGTCACCCGCGTGCTCGCGGTGGGACTGTGCGTGTTCACCCTCGTCCAGGTGAACTACCCGATTCTGGCCCCCCAGCCGCAGCTCGCGGTCTTCGCCCTGCTGGGGCTGGTCATCTGTTTCCTGAACGTCCCCGTCCACCCGAACCTGAAGGACCACCCGGCGGCGCGGGCCGGCGACCTCGTCCTGGCGGGGCTGGCCGCCGTCTGCTGCGGGTGGATCCTGGTGCAGAACGAGCCGTTCTTCGAGGGCCTCTGGCAGGGCGGCTCGAGCCTCGGCAACCGCGCCGGGTTCGAGACCGGGACCGACATCGCCATCGGCGTCATCGGCCTGCTGCTCGTCATCGAGGCGGCGCGCCGCTCGCTCGGGCTCGCCCTGCCGATCCTGTCCGGCCTGTTCCTGGTCTACGCGTACGTCGGCGCCGGCATGCCCGACTGGCTCTTCCCGCACCGCGGGTACACCATCGAGCGCATCGTCGCCCAGGCGTTCCTGCAGGCGCAGGGCACCTTCGGGGTCGCGCTGGGGGTGATGTTCACCTACGTGTTCCTGTTCGTCATCTTCGGCGCCTTCCTGTCGGCGTGCGGCGCCACCCGCTTCATCATCGACTTCGCCCAGGCGGTCTTCGGCCGCAGCCCCGGCGGGCCCGCCAAGGTGGCGGTGCTCGCGAGCGGCCTGATGGGCTCGCTGTCGGGCAGCGCCGTCGCCAACACCGCGACCACCGGCACCTTCACCATCCCGATGATGCGCAGCGCCGGCTTCCGGGCCACCACCGCGGCCGGCATCCAGGCTGCGGCGAGCTCCGGCGGGGCCCTGATGCCCCCGGTCATGGGGGCCGGCGCCTACATGATGCTCGAGATCGTCGACCCGCCGGTGACCTATCTCGAGATCATCCGGGCGGCGCTGATTCCCGCTATCCTCTACTACCTGTCGCTGTTCCTGATCACGCACTTCCACGCCCGCGGGACGGCGCGCGACGAGGCCGGACGGGACGGCGCGGGCGAGACCGCGGCGACCAACCCGCTGGCGGAGTCGCGTCACGAGGGCATCGTCTTCGCCACCGCCCTCGGGGTCCTGATTCTGCTGCTGATCCTGGGCTACACGCCGTTCCGGGCGGTGACCGCGTCGCTGGTGGGCATCATCGTCGTGGGGGCGTTCAACGAACGCACCCGGCTGTCCGTCCAGGACGTCGTCCGGGCCTTCGTGAAGTCGGCGCGCGACGTCGTCTCCCTCATCGCCGCTTCGGCGTCGGTGGGCATCATCATCGGCATCGTGACCCTGACCGGCATCGGCACCCGCCTGCCCGCGACCATCCTGCCGCTGGCCGAACAGAGCCTCTTCCTCGCCCTCGTGCTGATCATGATCTCGTCGATCATCCTCGGCATGGGCCTGCCGTCAGCCGTGTGCTACCTGCTGCTCGCCACCCTCATCGGGCCCGTGCTCGGCAACCTCGGGGTGGTGCCGCTCGCCGCTCACCTGTTCATCTTCTACTTCGGCATGATGTCGATGGTGACCCCGCCGGTCGCCCTCGCCGGCTACGCCGCGGCGTCCATCGCCGGCACCAACATCATGGCGACGAGCTTCGCCGCGTTCCGTTTCGCCCTCGTCGGGTTCACGCTGCCCTACATCTTCGTCTACCGCCCCGAGCTCCTCATGCTGACCCCGGCCGGCGAGACGGCGGGGCCCCTCGCGATGCTGGTTCCGGTGGCCATCGGCACTCTCGGCGTGCTGTGCTTCGCCTCGGGCATCACGGGGCAACTCCGGACCGCCCTGCCCCTGCCCCTGCGCTTCGCCATGTTCGCGGCCGCCGCACTGCTCCTCGCCCCCGGCCCCACCGTCGCCCTCGCCGGCCTGCCGGTGCCGGTGCTGGATGCCGCGGGGGTGGTGCTGTTCGGGGTGATTGTCGGGCTGAACCGGCCGAGGTGAGCCGCGATTCCGGCGGGGCCGGCAGCCGCGCCTTTCGTCAGCGAACAAGGGAGCCGTCAGTCACCACCAACGAGACGCAGCATCTCGGCGTCATACACCTGCACGAGCGGCTCCGGTAGCCGCCCTCACACCCTTCAGAATCCGAACCCGCCCGTCCAATGCACCACCACACTGCCATGCAGGTCATGCCCCACGTCGACCAGTACTGAACCAACCCAGGGGATAGGCAGAAACACACCCACACCGACACCCTCGAGCATCGGCCCACGGCTGGATCCACTGTCCCAGACCGCCGCCGCATCGTAGAAGACTCGAATCCCCGCCCTATCGGTCGCCAACGCGGAGTTCAGCGGCACGCGCAATTCAACCGACGTCGCCAGCATGTGATCGCCTACCCGGACGCCCGCCTTCCACCCCCGCAATGTGCCGATGCCGCCCAGCAGCGACCGCTCGTACAGCGGCAACCCCGCTGACGCCCCATGGTACTGAACCCGGGCAGCCAGCACAGCCTGCCCGCCCGTGCCCTTGAACGCCTGCGCCTCGACGCGCGGCCGAAGCACCGCGGCGCCCTGGCCGTCGACCGACAGCCGTTCCACCGCCGCGCGCAACCTCACGTCGTCACGGGGAAAGGCCTTCCACGTGCTGCCATATTCCAAGCCAACTACCACCCGCGTCAATCGATCCGATACAGCGCCGAACTCCACCCCCTCCCTCCCCACCTCCACGTGCGCTCGCAGCCCTGGCGCCAGTAACCCGCTCACCCCACCCCAGAGCCGCAACCGCTCGTCCTCCATCTCAAAGTACGGGTGCATCTGCCTGCCCACCGACGCACCGCCGCGCAACCGCCCTTCCTGTTCTTCCCCAAACACGCTCTCCACTTCGAATGCTGTGCGTCGGTCCCCGCCCCACGTCATCGGCACCGACAACTGACCGCCTTGAATCGGGGCGTCCACGACATTGAGCTGCATACCATAGGTGGCGCCGTAGCCCTCCTCGTAGCCCAAGATCGGCGCGAACATCAACCGCTCCGCCAGCCAGTTTCCTGGCTTCTCCCGAACCACGACCACCACTACGACTTCGTCCATGGCGGCAAGCGACCTGTAACGCTTCCGCACCTCGACCGCCTCGAAGCGCCCACTTGCCCTCAACCTCCCCGCCGCGGTATCCAATACCTCATCTTCCACCGTGTCACCGACGCCAATCGCGGCAAGACTCAGGACCTCCTCGTCGGGTATCGAGTAGTTGCCGTGTACTCGAATCTCGACGATTACCTCCGCCCCGTGCACCCACGCCGCCGAGGCCGCAAGCATCGCGATGCCGAGTATGGCTGCTCGCACCCACGCCCACGTCCACGCGCAGCTTCATCAACGCCCGTCCGCCACTCCGAGCAGACGCCCCCCGGTCCACGCGCAGTACGCCCGTCCGCACTCACGTAGCCTAATTGCTGAAAGTCCGCGTCGACCGCAGCTCATACCTGCCCGTAGCTAGCCGCATAGTCGCACGCACTTCAATATGCGCAGGCATCCACACGTCCGCAAAGGGCTGCCGCATCGACATCGACGCGGTCACATCTTCCATTCTCACCACCCAGCGCGCCGGCAGAAAGCCCAAGCCCAAGCTATCAAGCGAATAGCGCACAATTTGACGCTGTGCCGGATCCACCCACAGAGTCAGGAGCATCGTCTTGCCCCATTCCGCCGAGATGTCGGCCTCGTCCGCCGTTTCGCCGTCGGCGTTGGACGACGGCTCAGGCGGGTCCCTGTAGTACTCAATGCGCAGAACGTCCTGGCCATCCCACACTTCAGAGCCGACCAAATAGTACCTTCCCCCCACCAATAATCCGTCCAGCAAAGCGTATGCATCCGAAACGAAACTTGCACCGGCGCCCTAGAAACGAAACTTGCACCGGCGCCCCATCCCCGCCCGGTGGCCATCTGCGCCGTGTCTGACCCAAAGCCGTCCAACATCCAGTGCATCATCAAGTCGTCATTCGCGTTGTCATCAGCAGCGTCCGCCGCCGCGCTGGAACTCTGCCGCGACTGTTCGCGCATCAGCCACCTGGCTTCGTAACTTCTACGCTCCTCCTCGCTGATCGCGACGCCGTCGATCCGAAGTGGACTGCGCACGAAGATGCCCTCACGCGCGTACCACGTGAAGTCGCCTCGAAACAGGGTGTCGCGCTCCGGCCCCGTAAAACGGACCTCCGCCCGTTCGTCCAGGACGTACTCCAAGCGGGATGCCTCATGCCGGCTTTCCGCCTCCCGCACCTGAGCCATGAAGCGGTCCAGCTCACTATTGTTCTGCGCGTCAACTCCCGCGCAGAGCAGCAGAACTCCCCACAACGAGCCTATCAGAACCAACCTCACGCTACTCATAAGGCCCACCCTTCCAACCGCCCCGCCCCCTGGGCGTCCGCGACGGCGGCCATATTTCCGTCTGTACACACAAAAGTGGGCGCGGCGGAGCAATTGTGCTCTGCCACGCCCCGTCGTCACCCTCGCTTCGTGCAGTCGAAGACGGCCTCGCTCACTCCGGAGTCGTCCATGCGAGCGGTATATGACCCGCCGCCCCACCAGGACACCCCCGCTACCGTCGCGTGTCGAACGTGGCCGCCACGTCGACGGCGAGGTCCCCCAATAGCGGCGAGGGCGCCGATTGTCCGCGTGAGAAGACGCCGTGCTCGACGTAGTTGCGGTCCCTGAGAGTCAGCACGGTGATGGTGTCATGCCGCGGGTCGACGATCCAGTACTCGGGAATGTCGGCCTCGGCGTAATCTATCCGCTTGTCGACCAGATCCCGCTCCGGACCATCCGGGCTGACGACCTCGACCACCAGGTCCGCGCCCAGCCAGAAGCGGTCCTGAAAGCGGGGATCCGAACCGTCACGCAGCACCAGAAGGTCGGGTTCGCGGAACTTGCCCTCGCGCACGCGCAGTCGCAGAGCCGAAAACAAGACCACCCCGCCGGTGGGTTCGACGTGAGTGTAGAACCGCCGATAGAGGAACGCGAGAATGGCCTGGTGCCTCGACAGCCCGTGGACGAAGTCGGTTCGCTGAGCGGGCCTGTTCAAGCAGCTTGGGGACGAGCGGCTGAGCCCCAGGGGGCGACCGGAGCCCATTTGGCCCTCCAGAGGCCGTTCAGACGCCCCCAGAGGCCCATGAGGCGTTCGATCAGCCCGAGAATCGGCTGCAGGCTCCGGGGCGTACCGACGCCCGTCAGGCGGCGCAGCAACAGACCCAGGTTGCAGCCCGCCGCCTGGACCAGCACCCGCTTGCGGACATTCTCATGGCCGCGCACCCACACCCGACGCAGACCCCCGGTCTCATACTGGTGAGCGAAAGGCCGCTCCACCAGTTCCCCCCGGCACGTTAGACGACGGCCCCGGTCCCCGCGAATACGCCGGCGATTCCCATACAGCGCCGACTGCGCAGCACGCTTCTCCGGCGGCGTCTCACCCGTCTCTTGTCCTCAGACGCGCCGACCACGCGCCGGCTCCGCGAGCTGCGTACACCAAGGTCGTCGAGCGCCACCAGCGTCCGTCGCTCGGCCACCACCTCTTCGACGCCCTCACCGTCAGGCTGAACCGCCTCCATCCGCCGCCTTCGTCAGGTCTCCGGCAGCGTCGCCGTATCACGACGCTCGACCGACAGGAGCGCTCCCGTCTCCAGGTCGACACCGGTCCGCCTTGTGGGCCAGATGCGTCCGACCGTCCTTCATCTTCGCGATCTTCGCCCGGGTCCTGCGGAGACGTCCACTCTTCATTCGAGCGGTCCTCCGCGAAACGCGCCAACTCCGCCCGCGTCGGCGTGCAATGCCAGATGCCTCCGCCAGCCCCCGCACGAACGCGTCGTACGAGTCCCCCGTATCCCGACGCTCGATGCTCCGCATCGCCGCGTCCCCTTCACCAGACCCGCTTCCGCTCCAGCACCCACGTGAACAGCGTCGATCAGACCAGACAGCGTCGAGGTCGGGTTCGCGCCCGAACTCAGCGAATCCGCCCTCGCGCAACGCGCGCTCCGATGTCGACCCTCGAGCCGAAAGCCAAGACCACCCCGCCGGTGGGTTCGCACACGTGAGTCCACGAAAGTAGAATCCGCCGCTCGAAGAAGGGATACTCTTGGGAACGTCACCCACATCGGTGGCGCCGGGAACGCTGTGAAGACGAATCAGGCCTGGTGCCTCGAGGTTGGCATCGGCAGTTCCTCGATGTAGCCGTCGGTGAACTCGATCAGGCGGTGGGTCCGATCCGTGAGCCACAGGTACTCCTCGTCGCTCCAGCTTCCCTGGCGCGGCAATGTGTCGCACAGAATGGCGTGGAGGGCTTCCTGCGACGTCGCGACGGTGCTCGTCGATGCCATGTCGGGAGTATACCGCTGGGCAGCGGGCCCGCCCCACCGTGGTTCGCGCCGTTCACGGCTCCGACACCGGGAATCACATCGGCGCCGGGGCGCCGCACCCTCCGCCCCGCCAGCGTCTGCGAGACCGACTCCATCGACAGCAGGTTCTGCGAGCCGGTCAGGATGAAGCGGCCGGGTTCGTCGCGACGAGGACCTGGATGTCGGACAGCAGCTCGGGCGCGCGCTGGATCTCGTCGGGGAACAGGCCGCGACCCTCGGCCGCGGCCAGGACGCCCGGCGGGTCGGCGAGGGCCCGCGCCCCGTTCGTCCGGCGCTTCGAGCGACAGGTACCCGTGCGGGAAACGTCGCCCGCACCAGCGTCGTCTTTCCTGACTGGCGGGGCCCGGTGAGGGTGACGACCGGATTCGCCGCGACGGCCCGTAACGCGTCGGTGAGATGCCGCCGAAACACGCGCCACCGTGGCCCGGGGATCGGAATCGAGTCGAATCAGTGATCGGATCATCAAGCGTGGCCGGCATGGGGCTGCCGGCCGCGATGAGGCCGCAGGTCGTGCCGTCGCCGCCTCACACCGGCGGCAGCGCCCGCGGATTGGCAGAGCACATCGGTCTCGCGGTCTGTTCAATCGGCCGACTCGCCTCTTGAGACGGAGGCGGGCCGACCGGCGTCAGCGGCCGGCGACGGCACCTGATAGGATCAACGCGACCCGGCGACCGCCCGCCCTGCCCATGCCCCAGGCCGAGATCTCCTATAATCGCTCGCGGTTCTCGACCCGCCTCCTCGAGAACAGGCTCTACACGGCCGGCCACAGTTGGCTCGAGCGGGAGGACGAGGAGGTGTGGCGGGTCGGGTTCACGAAGTTCGCGGTGCGCATGCTGGGCGAGATCGTCGAGCTCGGGTTCGAGACCGAGCCGGGCGCGACGGTCGAGACCGGACAGGTCATCGGCTGGCTGGAGGGCTTCAAGGCGGTGACCGACATGTACTCGCCGCTGGCGGGGCGGTTCGAGGGGTTCAACCCCGCCGTCGACGAGGAGGCGGCGCTGCTGTCGAACGACCCCTACCGGCGAGGCTGGCTCTTCCGGGTGCGCGGACAGCCGGGCGACGACTGCCTGGACGTGCACGGCTACATCGCGCTGCTCGACACGACGATCGACAAGATGCTGGGACGACGGCATGGCTGAGCCGGTCGGCGTGACCGTCCGCGAGCCGGGACGGCAGCACGGCTGGATTGAGCTGCTCGACACGAGGACGACGGCATGGCTGATCGGGTCGGCGTGACCACCAACGGAATGCTGAGACGACGGCATGGCTGAGCCTGCGCGCTACGTCATGGTCGGCGGCTTTCTCGGGGCGGGGAAGACGACCGCGGTGGCGCGGCTCGCCCGGCGCCTGACGGATCGGGGCAAACGGGTGGGGCTGATCTGCAACGACCAGAGCAGCGGGCTCGTCGACACCACCTTGCTGCGGTCGCAGGGCTTCGCCGTCGAGGAGATCACCGGCGGCTGCTTCTGCTGCCGCTTCAACTCGCTGCTGGAGGCGGCCGAGAACCTGACGCGCGACTCTCGGCCCGACCTCTTCCTCGCCGAGCCGGTCGGGAGCTGCACCGATCTCGTCGCCACCGTCTCGTATCCGCTGCGCCGCATCTACGGCGACCGGTTCACGGTGGCCCCGCTGAGCGTCATGGTCGACCCGGTGCGGGCCGCCCGCATGGTCGGCCTCGTCGACGGCCGCAGCTTCTCGGAGAAGGTGACCTACGTCTACCGCAAGCAGTTGCAGGAGGCGGACATCATCGTCGTCAACAAGTGCGACGCGCACCCGGCCGACCTGCTCGACCGCCTGTCGGCGGCCCTCGCGGCGGAGTTCCCGCAGGCCACCGTCCTGACCTGCTCGGCCCGGACCGGCGCCGGGGTCGAGGCCTGGTTCGACGCCGTGCTCGCGGAGAATCCCGCATCCCGGGCACTGGAGATCGACTACGATATATACGCCGAGGGCGAGGCGCGGCTGGGTTGGCTGAACTGCACCGTCCAGCTCCGCGCCGGACAACCGTTCGACGGCAACCGGACGCTGGTCGATCTGGCCCGGCAGGTGCGCGAGCGGCTCGCGGCGGCCGGGGAGGAGATTGCCCACCTCAAGATGACACTCGACGCGCGGGACGGGTCGGGCACGCTGTCGGTGGTGAGTCTCGTCGGCAGCGACCGCGAGCCCGATCTGCGCGAGTCGCTGCTCGACCGCATCGACGCGGGCGAACTGGTGGTGAACCTCCGGGCCGAGACGGATCCGGTCCGGCTCGAGACGGTGCTGCGCGAGACCCTGGCCGCCCTCGACGGCGTCGAGGCGCGGGTCGAGCACCTGGAACAGTTGCGGCCGGGACGGCCGGTTCCCACGCACCGGATGGCGTGATGAAGATCCTGTACTGCAACTGCACCTACGCCAAGGTCGTCCCGCCCGACGTCAAGAAGGCGGTGCTGCGCCGCCTCTGCGACTCTGGCCAGGCCTTCGACGCGGTGGCGGACCTGTGCGACATGTCGGCGCGCAAGGACCCCGCGCTGCGGAAGATCGCCGAGGCCGGCGACACGAAGATCGCCGCCTGCTATCCGCGCGCCGTCAAGTGGCTGTTCCACGCGGCGGGCGCCCCCCTGCCCGACCAGGGCGTCGAGGTGCTGAACATGCGCGACGACTCGGCCGACGACGTCGCGAGGGAGCTGCTCGGATGAGCCGAACCGAAGGACGCAACCTGCGGGTGGTGCTGTACGAGGGCCCGGGCAGCCGGACCCTGGGCGGCGAAGAGCGCTTCCAGGCCCTCTCCGCCCTGCTCGACAACGGCTTCGAGGTGACCCGCCCCATCGCCGGCCAGGAGGTGGCTCCGGCCGACGACGCCCCGGTGCTGGTGCTGGGTCGGCTCGACGACGACGCGCCGGCGGCGGACCCGGAGCAGGAGGTGCACTTCCGCGACCTCGGCGAGGTGGACGCCGTCGAGGCGGCCCGCGAGGTGCGGGAGGCGGCCGGCGCCCGACGGCTCGAGGCGTGGAAGCCGTGGTTCCCGGTGATCGACTTCGATCGCTGCACCAACTGCATGCAGTGCCTGACGTTCTGCCTCTTCGACGTGTACGGGGTCGACAAGGACAAGCAGATCACGGTGCAGAACCAGGACAACTGCAAGACCGACTGCCCGGCCTGCTCGCGGGTCTGCCCCGAGGTCGCGATCCTGTTCCCGAAGTACGGCAAGGGCCCCATCAACGGCGATGTCGTCCGCGAGCAGGACATTCAGCGCGAGGCGATGAAGGTCGATATCTCCACCCTGCTGGGGGGAGACCTCTACGGATCGCTCCGCACCCGCCAGCGCGAGGCACGGAAGCGCTTCTCGACCGAGCGCGACGAGTCGAGAGCGCTGCTCGAGCGCAAGCGCTGCCTGAGCAAGCTCAAGAAGGAACTGGACATCCCCGACGAAGTGCTGATGACCCTGCCGTCGGCCGAGGACATCGAGGAGCGGGCGGCCCGGGCCAAGGCCAAGATGGAGAAGCGGCTCGCACGCTCGCAGACGGTGCAGGATGCCCAGCCGGCGCCGACGGAGCGGGACTGGGGAATCTGATGTTGAGAGCGGCGGCCGGTCTCGGCTATCGCACGGTGCGCTCGACCGACGCGCGCGTGCTGCGGAAGTTCGCCTGGAACTTCGGCTACAAGGGCGTCCGTTCGGTCCAGAAGTTCAAGAAGCGGCTGAAGGCCGGGGTGTCGTTCCCCCCGTTCCTCTACATCTCCATCACCAACGCCTGCAATCTGCGCTGCCAGGGGTGCTGGGTCGACGTCGACAAGCCGCAGCATCTGATCAGCTACGACGACCTGAACCGGCTGATCGACAGCGCCAAGCAGCACGGCAACAGCTTCTTCGGCATCCTCGGGGGCGAGCCGTTCATGCACCCCGACCTCCTCCGGGTCCTCGAGGCGCACCCCGACTGCTACTTCCAGATCTTCACCAACGGCCACCCCATCACCGACGCCGTGGCCGAGCGCCTGCGGAAGGCGGGCAACGCGACGCCGCTCATCAGCGTCGAGGGCACGGCGTCGATCAGCGACGAGCGGCGGGGCCGCGCAGGGGTGCTGAACCGCACGCTGGAGGGCATCCGGGCCAGCGTGCGCCACGGGCTGATCACCGGCGTCGCCACCAGCGTCTGCCAGACCAACATCGACGACCTCGTGCGCGAGGCGTGGATCGACGAGCTGATCGGCATGGGCGTGCACTACTGCTGGTTCCACACCTACCGGGTGGTGGGACCGGTCCCGAATCCCCAGCTCGCCCTGACCCCCGAGCAGGTCCTGTCGGTGCGGCGCTTCGTGATGGACATGCGCAACCGCAAGCCCATCGGCCTCGTCGACGCCTACTGGGACGACAAGGGGCAGGCGCTGTGCCCGGCCGCCACCGGCATCAGCCACCACATCGGCCCCTTCGGCGACGTCGAGCCCTGCCCCATCATCCAGTTCGCGAACGAGAAGATCCAGGACAACGACGGCGACATCTACAAGACGATGACCGAGTCGCCGCTCCTCGCGGACTTCCGCCGGACCGCGGCCGACGCGACGCGGGGCTGCGTCGTGCTCGAGCGTCCCGATCTCCTCAGGGAGATCGTCGAGCGGCACGGCGCCGGCGACACGACGATACGCGGGACCGCCGGCCCCGAGCTCGAAGCGCTGCGCTCGCGGCCCAGCCAGCACAACCCCGGGAACGAGATCCCCGAGGAGAACTGGGTCTATCGTTTCGCCAAGAAGCACTGGTTCTTCGGATTCGGTGCGTACACATAGAAGGATCAGTCAGGTCCATGGCCACCGACACCGCGAACTACGCCGAGCCCCAGGTCATCCCCCTGCTTCAGCTCCCGGTGCAGGTGCCCCGGCAGACCTATCGGCAGGCGCAGTCGAACATCCCCGACGACAAGGCGGTGCGGCTCCGCCTGAAACAGCTCACCGAAGAGCACGTCAGGCGGGTGGGGGCGGTGCCTCCCCTCACGCTGGACGAGCTGACCGAGCACACCGCGGCAGTGCTGGCCAAGGCCGAACTCGACCCGATCTACGGCGACTACGCCTCCATCCTCGTCAGCAACGCCGCGTGGCGCGACTCGCTGGCGCAGATTCCCTACGAACGCCGGCTTCTGCTCATTCCGAAGTGCCTGCGGGTCGAGGAGAAATGCCCCGCCCCGTTCGACGAGTTCGGTCTGCTCTGCAAGGAGTGCGGGCTGTGCTCGATCCAGGACCTGACGGTCGAGGCCGAGCGACTCGGCTACGCGGTGCTGGTGGCCGAGGGGTCGGCCATCGTGCGCTCGATGATCGAGACCGGCAAGATCGAGGCGATCGTCGGCGTGAGCTGCATCAACGTGCTCGAGAAGTGCTTCCCGCACATGGAGGCGGCGGCCATCCCCGGCGTGGCGATCCCGCTGCTGCAGGACGACTGCGTCAACACCACCGTGGACCTGGACTGGGTCTGGGACCTGATTCACCTGACGAGCGACGACAAGACCTACCGGCTCGACCTCGATGCGCTGAAGACGAGGGTGCGGGGCTGGTTCGGGCCCGACGCGCTCGACGAGGTCATGGGTCCGGTGGACGCGGAGGACGCCACCGCCCGCATCGCCCGCGACTACCTCGAGAAGGGCGGCAAGCGCTGGCGCCCCTATCTCGCGGCGTGCACGTACATGGCGCTGGAGACCGACCGCCGCGGCGCCGAGCCGGAGCTGCCGGCGGCGGTGCGGAAGGCGGCGGTCGCCATCGAGTGCTTCCACAAGGCGTCGCTCATCCACGACGACATCGAGGACGGCGACGAGCGACGCTACGACAGCCCTGCCCTGCACGCCGAGGTGGGGGTGCCGGTGGCCCTCAATGCGGGCGACTTCCTGGTCGGCGAGGGGTACCGGCTGCTCGCCGAGGCGGGCCATCCCGAGGCCATCGCGATCGCGGCCGAGGGCCACGTGACCCTGAGCCGCGGCCAGGGCCGCGAGCTGCTGTGGGCTCGCGACCCGCGGCCGCTGGCGTCGGTGCAGGTACTCGACATCTTCCGGCAGAAGACGGCGGCGGCCTTCGAGGTGGCGCTGCGCATCGGGGCGGTCCTCGGCGGAGCCGACGAGGCGACGCACGACGTGCTGCGCAAGTACAGCGAGTCGCTCGGCATCGCGTACCAGATCAAGGACGACATCGACGACTTCAGGGGCGAGGCCGACTCGGACGACCTCGACCAGGTGCGGCTGTCGCTCATCCTCACCATCGCCCACAAGCGCGCGGAGGGCGACGACCGCGCCCGCGTGGCGGCGGCCATCCGGTCGGGCGCCGGCGACGGCCCGGACGCGCTGCGCCGCATCGCCGACCAGTACGGGGTCCTCGACAAGGCCGAGGACCTGCTGGCCGCCTACCGGGAGGACGCGGTCCGGTCGCTGCGGTTCCTCTCGAGTCCGACCCTCAAGGGACTGATGCGCCGCATCGTCGGCAAGATCTTCGGCGAGACGTTGATCGAGGGCTACTGCAGTGAGTTTGAGACTCGAAATGCTGCAAGTCGCGCGGCTGGCGCCGAAGCTGCTGCAGGAAGCCTCTGACCCCGTCGCCCGGTTCCTCCACGCCCAGTTCAACGACGACGGCGGCGCCGCCGACCGGTCGGGGCAGAGCGACCTCTACTACACGGTCTTCGCCCTGGAGGGCCTGATCGCGCTGCAGCGCGAGCCCCCGCCGGCGGTCGCGGGATTCCTCGAGTCGTTCGGCGACGGACACGACCTCGACCTCGTGCACCTCTGTTGCCTGGCGCGGTGCTGGGC
>CBDATI010000061.1:0-56059 GCA_965199675.1 Vicinamibacterales bacterium
AAACTTGGGTGAGGGCAGAACGTGGATGCCTGCCCGATGCAGCCCCTCAACTCGTTGTTTGTCAGCAGGACAGGAAGTGTGGCGGTGAGGCAGGGATTCGAACCCTGGGAAGAGGTTGATGCCCCTTCAACGGTTTAGCAAACCGCCGCCTTCAGCCTCTCGGCCACCTCACCGCGTCGGGAGTACACGAGCCCGCGGGCGCAGGCGTCGCATCGACGATTATACCCGCATCTTGCCGTTCCGTGCGACCGGTCCGCAGCCTGGGACGGCGCGTTGCGGGACGCCGTACGCGCGATCCTGCGAACGTTGCCGGCGGCGCTTCCGCCAGAGCGGCAACGGCATTTCTTCGAGCCGGACGACCGGCCGCCGCAAACGGTTCGGGGCGCAGGCGGTTGACGACCTCTTCACTCTCGCCCGGCGCCGGGGGGCGACGGGCGCGGCGCCCGTTTCCGTCCTTCTCGATGTGTGGGCCGATCGACCGATTCGTCACTCGATCACCCACAGGCTCGCCTGCGGCCCCGACAGGTACTCGGGCGGCGCGTTGGCGGTGACCAGCGTGTCCTCCTCGCGCATGATGGTGACGGCCTGCCCGTCCCACTCGGGGACGGACGCGGTGACCGCGAACTCGAGCGACACCCAGTCGCCGTCCTTCACCGTGAACCGCGGGTGGTCGCCGTAGCGCTCGGGCCAGTCGAACACCGCCCACATGCCGGCGTCGTGCACCCAGTAGCCCTGGACGTGCGAGTAGACGAGCAGGTCGATGCCGGTCTCCGCGGCGCGGCGCTCGGCCGCCTGCTTGATGGCGATGCCGGTGCGGCCGACCCGCATCTCGTCGAGGACCAGCGCGGCCGCCCGCGACGAGGCCTCGAACGCCCGCACCAGGCCCTCGGGTGGAGCCGACTCGCCCTCACGCAGCACGTAGGCCATCTTCTGCTGGTCGGCGACGATGCCCGAGGTGCGGACGCCGAAGTCGACGTGGAGGAGGTCGCCGCGCTCGATGGTCGGGTCGTCCGAGTCGTCGAGGCTGACGCCGCCGGGGCGCTGCAGGTCGAGCGAGGCGGGGAAGTTGAACTCGAACCCGAGCCGCTTCCACTCGGCCGTGATCCAGTACTGCACGTCCATCAGGGTGGTGCGGCCGGGGGTGACGACGTCGGCGGAGAACGCACGGCGCAGGATGTCGAATGTTGGCGGCGCTGGCCTCGCGCTGGACCTCGTGCTCGGCCTCGGTGTGCGTCGAGGCGTAGTCGACGACGAGGGGTTCGGACGACACGAGGCGGCCGGCGCGGTCCGGTCCGAGGGTCTCGAGCAGGTAGTCCTTCAACTCGGCCGTCAGCCCGTCGGCCATGCTGATGGTGCGCGACTGGTTGACGGCGATGCGCCGGGGTTGGCGCGCGGCCAGGTACTCGCGCAGATGGGGCATGAGCCCCTCTTCGCCGTAGAGGGTCCGGGTGTCGTAGAACCGGCGGAGATGGCCGCTCAGGTGGGTGCCGATGGCGGTCGTCTCGAGCCCGGCGTCGGCTCCTGCGTCGAAGAACAGGTAGGCGTTGCGGTGGCCGTACCAGCCGGTGACGCCGTAGCCGCCGAACAGCTCGAGAACGGGGTCGGGGGCGTTCTCGCGGCTGAGGATGATCCAGAGGTCGATCTCGTGGCGGCGCATGAGCGGCAGCAGATGCCGCCGCATCTTGTCGGCCTTGATCGTCCACTCGCGCTCGGTGCGGGCGCGTATCAGCTCGGGTGTGGGCTGCGAAGCGGCCGGCGCACCGGTGGCGACGACGAGAGCGCCGACGATCGTCAACCGCCGGAGCCCGGCGAGCGTCGCCTGGCGGTTGCGCTGCCGACGGGCAGGGTGAAGGTGCGCCGGCCGAGCGCCCCGTCCTCCCGCGTCCGCGAGGCCCCGGCCGCCGCCCGTCCGGCCCGTGCAGCGTCCGCCGCGCCGTCCCGCGGGGCCGGCGCCCGCCTGCCCACGCGCCATCGTGCCGCCCCCCACCGTGTGCGCCGGGGCAAGCCCCATCGGTTCGCCTTCCGCACCCGCCTGCCCACGCGCCATCGTGCTGCCTCCCACCGTGTGCGCCCCGATCAACCGTCGTAGGTGATGCGGTAGATGGCCCCCGCCCGGTCGTCGGTCACCAGCAGCGACCCGTCGGGGCATGACCTCGACGTCGACGGGGCGGCCCCACGAGCTGTTGTCGGGGTTCAGCCAGCCCTCGGCGAACACCGAGTAGTCGGTGACCTCGTTGCCGTCGAGGGTGGCGACGGTGATGCGGTAGCCGGTGTGCCCGGCCTCGGCGGTGCGGTTCCACGACCCGTGCTCGGCGATGAAGATCTTCTGCCGGTACTCGGCCGGGAACATCGACCCGGTGTAGAACCGCATGCCGAGCGACGCCACGTGGGGTCCGAGGACCCGGGCCGGCGGCGTGAACTCGTCGCAGCTCCGCTGCTCGCCGAACTCGGGGTCGGCGATGTCGCCCTCGTGACAGAAGGGATAGCCGAAGTGCATGTCGATCGCCGGGGCGTGGTGCAGCGTGTCGCCGGGGCTCTCGTCGCCCAGCCAGTCGCGTCCGTTGTTCGTGAACCACAGCTCGCCCGTGTCGGGATGCCAATCGAAGCCGACGGTGTTCCGCACGCCGTGGGCGAAGACCTCCTGCCCGGTGCCGTCCGCATTCATGCGGGTGATGGTGGCGTAGCGGATGTCCTGGCCGGTCTCGTCGCAGACGTTGCACGGCGCGCCCACCGGGATGTACAGCTTGTCGTCGGGTCCGAAGCGGATGAACTTCCAGCCGTGCGCCCGGTCCGTCGGGAACTCGTCGTCGACCACCACCGGCGCCGGCGGATCGTCGAGCCGCGACTCGATGCCGTCGTAGCGGAGAATGCGGTTCACCTCGGCGACGTAGAGCGAGCCGTCGCGGAAGGCGACGCCGTTCGGCATGTTCAGGCCGGTGGCGAGGACGTGCACCTCGTCGGCCCGGTGATCCTGGTCGGCGTCGACGACGGCGTACACGTCGCCGACCGAGCGGGTGCTGACGAAGAGGGTTCCGCCCGGCGAGCGGGCCATCGACCGGGCGTTGGGCACGTCAGACGCGTAGACCTCGATCGAGAACCCCTCGGGCAGGGTGAGCCGGTCGAGGTGAACCTCTTGGGCGGAAGCGGCGCCGGCGAGAACGGTCAGGCCGAATGCAAGGCCGCAGATGGATCGGTACACGTGAACCTCCAACTGGATGAAACGGGACGATCAGCATACAGGAGAACGGCCGGGAGTCTGCGCGGAAGGATGCAGACCCCGGCCTGGTCGGTTGGGGCCGGCGCCCGCCGGGCGGCCACCGGAGCCGGACGATGCTGACCGGGGCCGGGAGTCTGCACCGCAGACGGCGTGGACTCCCGGAGGGGTGGTTGGGCGCCCGGCGGAACATCACGCGGCGATTGGCGGGCTACGGCAGCGAAGCCAGTATCGCGGCCGCCTGCTGGCCCTCCGCCGAGTTCCGGTCCGCCTCGACGGCCTGCTGCAGCCACTGCTTCGCCCCCTCGATGTCGCCGAGGTTCAGCGAGACCAGCCCCAGCTTGAACAGCGGCAGGATCCAGCGGCGGTCCCGGTCGTGGGCCTTCTGGTACCACTCGGCCGCCGCCGCGCTGTTTCCGGCCGCGAACTCCGCCTCGCCCTGGTTGTACAGCTCTTCGCGGCTGTTCCCCACGTCGTCGGCGTCGGCGACGGCCGGCGCGGCGGCGCGGGGCCGGCCGGAGGCCGAGATGCTCAGCCCCACGCCCGACCGGCGGACGGCGGCCGAAGCGCTGTCTTCCGGGTCGGCGCCTCGTGGCGTCTGGTAGGAGACCGCGTACTGGTGCCGGGTCTCGTCGTACTGCCGCCTGATCTCGGCCGCCATCTCCTGGAGCTTGTCGCCGATGATCTGGCTGGGGCCGGCGACGGTGTCGTGCCAGCCGCCGGTGAGCTGCGCGGCGTTGTTCGCGACCCCGGTCTGGTAGCCGCCCCCGGACGCCCGCGTCGGGAGCATCAGGATCAGTGAGTTGACGATCGCCCCCCGCTCGAACAGGCGATCCCATGACGGACTGGTAGCGGCCGGTGG
Source organism: Vicinamibacterales bacterium (assembly GCA_965199675.1). Classification (GTDB taxonomy): domain Bacteria; phylum Acidobacteriota; class Vicinamibacteria; order Vicinamibacterales; family UBA8438; genus JAJEEA01. The sequence goes on from CBDATI010000061.1 coordinate 4,077, forward strand.
TGGGCGGGTTCTGCGCCGGCCCGTCCGTCGCGACCACCGCGAGGATCGGCCACCGCAGATCCTCGTCCCAGCGATCCACGGTCTCCTCCAGACCGGCGAAGAACCCGGCTGCGCGATCTTCCTCCACGAAGAACTGGCCGAGCGTCTCGAGCACCTCGTCCCGCCCGTCCGTGAAGTCGACGACGGTGCGCGGGCGGCCCGACAGCAGGATCAGCCCGATCTCGCTGTCCTCGGGCAGGGCCCTCACGAACTCGGGGAGATAGTCGCGGAGGTACCGGAAGAACAGCCCCGCGCCGTCCGCGTCGTCGACGACCAGGGCCACCCGCAACGGCTGGTCGACGAGCTCCACGCGCACGTCGGCGACACGCCGGCCGCCGTGCTCGATGGTGAAGTCGCCGGCGTCGAGGTCGGTCACCGGCTCGCGGTCGCGGTCGGTCACCTTGATGAACCGTTCGACCTCCTGCGCCTGGGCGACCCCGGACCCGGCCGCGGCCAGGAGCCCGACCAGCACGACGCCGCAGAGACGGCAGAATCGTTGTTTTCTCACGGAACCTCTCCTCTCTGTTGATCGACCGGGACGTGTCGAGAACCGCTGCCAAGCGCTGCGCCATGTCGCAACCTTCGGCCACGGTCACGGATCCACGGCCCGCAATCGCTGAGGAAACAAGCGCTGCGCACCCTGATGCGCAGCCATGACACCGCACGAGGCGGCTTCCGCGTCCTTCGCTTCCGACTACGGGGCCGCGTCCCGACAAGTTCCGGCGGCGGTGCGCCACTCGCTCGTCAGGGCTCCGGCAACGGCTCCACCGCTATCTGCTGGACCTGGCTGAAGGGGGTGCCGTTGTCGTCGACGAAGTCCAGGCTCACCGCGATGAAGACCTCCCGGCCGCCGTTGGGCAGCGTGTACCACACGTCGTACGCTCGCGAGGTCTCTTCGCCCGCCTCGATCCGTTCTTCGCCGGACGAGGACTCGAACCGATAGGTCTCGCGGTCGACACCGCCGTCGGGGCCTTCCTGGGCGACGGTCTCCAACTGCTGCAACACGATGCTGTCGGACGTCAGCATGACGCCGATCTCGTTGTCATGGTGGGCCCGCAGGATGAGATCGAACGAGACGCGGTACGCGTAATCCCGCACCTCGTCGTTCACGACGAAGGTCACTCCGGTCGACGCGACGGCGTAGAGCGGCTCGGGCGCCGTGGAGAGCACGACCGGTTCGGGCGGCCGCATCGCGTCGGTCGGGGTGAGCGGGGTCTCCTGGCACGCGGCCAGCGAGGCGCCGACCGCGAGCAGACCGATGAGCCAGAGTCTCTCCAACATCGAGTCTTCCCCTGCCACCCGCCGGCGGCCCGCGCCTTCGCGCCGGGCCGCGCGGGGACCGCCCCGCGGGCCGGCCAGAAACCCCACCTGCACGCCCGCGCGAACGAAGCGGCCCAGCGCGGGAAAGCACGGGGACCGCCCGCGGGCCAGCTAGAACCCCACCTGCACGCCCGCGCGAACGAAGCGGCCCAGCGCGGGGAAACCGGCCCAGTCCTCGTACCGCTCGTCGGTCAGGTTCTCGCCGACCAGCGTCACGCTGATGCTGTCGCCGAGACGCACCTGGGCGTACGCGTCCCACCGCCGGTAGGCGGCCAGCGCCTCGACGCCGAACACTTCGCTGAAGAAGTCGCTTTCTGGCCGCCGCTCGCCGACGTAGGTCAACGTGGCGCCGGCGGCGACGGGGCCGACATCGAGAGCGGCGGTGAACGTGGCCTTGTGCCGCGGTACGCCGGGCAACGACTCGCCGGCTTCCATCCGCTCGACGCCGCGGGTCACGAGGCTGTCGGTCCACGCGTACGTGGCGCCGATCTCGACCGCCGACACCGGCGTCGCGGTGAACGACGCTTCCACCCCCTGCGCCCGGCTCGCCGGCAGGTTGACGTAACTCGTGCGGGCCCCGTCGAAGGTCGCGGTCGCCACCAGCGGGTCGCGGAGTCCGGCCCGCACGTCCTCCACGAGCTGCCTCCGCTCCGACAGCCTCAGCCGGCGGAACTCGGCCAGCGACTCCAGGGGGGGAACGTCCACGCCCCCCCACACGACGAGGTCCCGGTACGAGTGCCGGAACCCGGTCAGGTCGACCAGGAGCCGCTCTCCCCACAGAGCGGCGGTCAGACCGCCGTCGAACGCCCGGCTGTGCGCGAGCTGCAGCTCGGGGTTTCCACGGAACCAGAGGGTGTCCCTGAACCGCTGCCCCAGCGTCGGCGCCGTCGCCGCGGTGCCCGCGCTGCCGTGCACGAAGACGCCCGGCCCCAGGTCGTAGCGCGCCGACCCGCGCGGCATCACCGCCATCGGGTAGGGCCCGTAGCGCTCGAATCGCCCCCCGGCGGTAACCGTCAGGTTGTCGAACACCTGCATGCGGTCCTCGCCGTACGCCACCAGATTGAGCCGTTGCTGATCGAACCCGATGGGGCCGCTCATCGCGTCGTCGACATCGTCGTCCACGACGTCGCCCATGGGATCCCCCAGGCCGCCGCCAGTGAGGTCGCCGAACCGACCCGCCTGCACTTCGGCCCCGCCCCCGAAGACCAGGGTATGGAACTCGTCGGCCCGGAACGACCATTCGTACGTGAGCTGGGCTGTCTGCAGATCGTCCCGCAGCCCGTCGGCGAGTGCGAAGTCGGGCAGCTCGAGCTGCATGCCGACACGGTCGACCGGGAAGAGGCTGACGGCGCGAGAATCCAACGGGTTCAGAGAGCGGCGCTCCGTCCGCGACACGACGAGGCGCCCTTCGTGCAGGCTCCGGCCCCGGCGCAGACCCAGTGTCACGCCGGACATCAGCCGCGTGCGCTCTTCCGAGGCGTCGAGATCGGCGCGCACTAGCGAGGTGGGTCCCGGCCGCCCGACCGCGGCCGTCTCGCCGCGGAACGTGAAGTCCACCGACAGGTTCTCGCGCGAGAGGCCGACGGTTCCCGCCACCCCGGTCCGCGTGAACTCGCTGTTCGGCTGCTCGTTGGCGGTCTCGAGATGCTGGCCCGCGATGCTCCAGTCGTAGTCTCCCCGGCTGCCGGTGGTGGCTCCCTCGATCTGCCGCCAACCCAGGTCTCCGGTCTCGACTCCCACCGACACCCGCCGCGCCCGGGGGTCGCCGGCCACCTTCCCCAAGCGCTGGACCCCGCCCCCGAGCTCCCCGTGCAGCGAGGACGTCATGCCCCGGACCGCCTCGAACCCGGCCCACTCCAGGTGCGTCGAGGCGTCGAGCTCCGCCCCGAATCCGGGGAACGACAGCCCGTCGGTCAGGAGGAACCGGTCGCCGACCGGCCCCCCCCGCAGCCGGACCGCGGTCGGCTGGCCCACGCCGCCCGCTCGGCTCACGCTCACGCCGGGCACGCGCCGCAGGAAGGACGCCAGGGAGTGGTCGCGGGCCTCGAACGCGTCGAGGCTCGCCACCGTGGTGGTGAGCCCCGGGCCCGACCCCAACAGGCGGTCGCCGCCGCGCACCCGAATCTGGACGTCGGTGGCGCTGCGCAGCGTGAAGTCCCGGCGCATCGTGATGTCGGCCACCACCGTGATCGGGAACGAGGGCTCCACCACCTGCTCGGGATCGTCGATGGTGGGGTCGTAGAGCCCGGGCTCGAGCCCCTCGAGCCGAAAGTCCCCGTTGCCGTCGGTCACCGCCGTCACCACGAAGTCCGTCCGGGTGAAGGTCAGCCGCAGGCCCTCGACCGGTATGCCGGCGGGGGTCGTCACGGTTCCCGTCAGCGTCCCGAGGCCCTGGGCGGACGCGGAGGCGGCGACGGCCCAGCCGATGAGGGCGAGTCGGGTGACACGGGCGAGGACGCGTGGTTGATTCATCGTCGACGGAACCCACTAAACAGCATACATGGCATCGGAGCCCGGGACGCTATTCGAACCCGATCCGGCTGGATCCGCTCCTCGTCAGGTCGAGCGGTGGCCGGGAGCGGCGACCGCCGCCGCGAGCCTGACGAACGACGGCGGCGACACGTGCGGGCTGCAGGTCAGGGATCGCAACGGTGTTCGGGAGGTGTCCCGGCCGCCTGCGGGCGAGATCGTAGTCGCGGGCGGCCGGTGCGCGCAATCAGTACCGGAACAGGTACGAGATCTTGGTGAAGAACGCGCGGTTGGTTCGCATGAGGTCCGTCGTGTAGAAGACGGGATTGCCCAGGTACGCATACTGGCTGTTCGCGGTGTCGAATATCAGGTCGCCCTGCTGGTAGCGGTCGTCGTAGCCGATGAAGAACACGGTCCCGGAGTTGATGCGGTACGTGAACAGCACGTTCGCTCCCAGCGTGCGCTGGAACGTGTTGTACTCCAGGATGTTGCGCAACAGCAGCCGGTCCGTGAACTGGAAGGTGGTCAGCGCCCGGTAGATCTTGACGTCGAAGATCTCGGTGTCCGAGAAGGGATCCACGAGGTTGCTGGTGCTGACGTTGACCTGCGACTGCAGCCGGCTGAACGGCCGCAGGGACATGAAGATGCCGCCGCGGCCGCCGGTCCCCAGGAACGAAGCCGCGGGATTCGCGAGGTCGTACCGCACCTGGTCGCCGTAGCTGAAGAACCCGCCCACCGACAGCTCCCGAATCGTGCTGATGTTGCCCCCCAGCGAGTAGTACTGTTTTTCGAAGTTGATGCCGCCGAACCGCTCCATGTCGCGGCTGAAGCCGGCGTTCACCCGGATGTTCTTGGCGAACGAGAAGTTCACGCCGGCGTTCGCCATCTCGTCTTCGAGGATGTTCTCGAAGTTCCAGTTGCGCGTGTAGTTGAACGACGGCCCCCAGTTGATGAGCCAGGTCTCGGGCCACCAGCGGTAGCCGACGTTGCCGGTGCCGGCCTTGATGTCCCGCCGGCGGACGAAGCCGACTGCGGTGTCGAACTGGGGGTCGATGGTGTAGCCGGCCAGGAAGTAGGTCAGGTTCCGGCCGTTGCTCCGCACACCGACGTCGAACATGTTCCCGGCGCTGTCCTCGAAGCCCAGGCAGCCCGCCGAGCCCCAGTCGCCGCAGTCGCGGTTCTGCGACGTGATCGCCCGAAAACCGACGGAGGTCGCGTCGCTCAGCCGGAAGTTCCCGTCGAGCCCGCCCAGGCGGCTGTAACCGCCGAGGAACTCCCGGTCGGTGACGATGGCCCCGATGTGCGATTCCGCGTACAGGTCGTAGCGCACACGCCCGATGACCACATCGGCGGTCTTCCCGTACCGGAAGTCGCTGTCCCGGTAGGCGTCGCCGAGGTTGCCCGGCGCCTCGTCGTTGGCGACGAGTACGCCGAGGGTCGTGTTGCCGACCTTGCCGGTGAGCTTGCCGCCGTAGCGGGGGTCGACGATCGTGCGGGTGTGCACGAAGTTCACCGGCCCCGGCATGTTGAAGATCTCCTGCCCCTCGAGGAAGAAGGGGCGCATCTCGGGATAGAACAGCGGGAACCGCTGGTTCACCTCGATCTGCGGCCGGTCGGACTCGATCTGCGAGAAGTCGGGGTTGTAGGTGACGTCGAGAGTCAGGTTCGAGGTCACCCCGTACTTGAGGTTGACGCCGCCTTCCGGCTGCGCCTCGTCGGCGAGGCCGCCGGTGCTGCGGTCGAGGCTGTCCACCCGGATGGCGGTGGCGGTGGGCAGGATCTCCAGATTGCGGCTGGTGGACAGGTCGCTGAGCCCGTTGAGCACGCCCATCTGGGGCAGCAGACCGGACACGTCGCGCGACATCGGAGACCACACGACGGTCTCGTCCTTGCCGCGGATGCGCCGGGCGATCTGGAAACCCCAGCGGTGGGTCTGCCGGCTGGGATAGCGCAGGCTCTTGAACGGGATGGCCATCTCCGCCGTCCACCCGTCATCGACGACGGTGCCACCGGTCTCGTACAACGCGTCCCAGGAGCGGTCGCCCCAGCGCACGCCGGTGAAGCTGCTGCGGCCGCCCATGGAGAACCCGCCGCCCCGGCTGCTGCGGCCGCTGCTGCTGCCGAACCGCGCTTCCAGGATCGAGTCGTTCTGGACGCCGTAGCCGTTCACCGAGAACACGTACGCCCGCTGCTGGTCGAGGAACGGATCGAAGTAGACCGAGATGAGGTCGTCGCCGAAGAACGCCTGGTCGCGGTCGACCCGGTTCGCGCGCATCATCGATGGCTCGGAGTAGTGCGCGTAGAGCCCGAAGTAGATGTGGGTGTCGTCGTAGGCGACGTAGACCTCGGTGTCCTCGGTGGCCGGCTGTCCCTCCAGCGGGCTCTGCTGCACGAACTCGGTGATGCGGGTGGCCCGCTGCCAGATGGCGTCGTCGAGGTTGCCGTCGATCTGCGGCGGCTGGCCCGCCCGGACCGCGGTGACGCTGGGTCGGCCGGCGAGGATGCCGAGCGCGGCGGCCGGGGCGAGGCCGGCGGCGGTCGCGCGCCCGGGCGCACCGGCCTCGGTTGCGCTGCCGGGCCGCGGTCGGCTCATCCCGAACCGCTCGGCCGCGCCCAGGGGCGCTCCACCCGACGAGCCCGCCGGCCCGCGACCGGGAGAACTACCGGGGACGGGGCGGTTCGCCGGATTGTCCGGCGGCAGAATGATGCCGCCGCTCACCTCGCCGTTGCCCGCCCTCGGGGGAGGGAACACGCCGGCGCCCGGGTCGGACCGCCCCGGGCGGCCGAACCTGCTCTCCCTGATGGCGCGCTCGAAATCGAAGCCGCCCGCGACCTGCCGCGACGTATCCGCGCGTCGGCCGTCGGGACCAGGGCCGAAGCCGCCGTCGCCCTCGCCGAACGTTTCCGGGCGGCGACCGGCGGCAGGGGCGTAGCCCACGTCGCCCTCGCCGAAGGACTGCGCGCGGCGTCCGCCGGGCGCTCCGAAACCGACGTCACCCCCGCTCGCGGGACCGATCGGCGCCACGCCGCCCGCGCGGCCGAGGTCGGCGCGCCGGTCGCCGAACCGCGCGCGGCCGCCGGCGGTCGCCGTCCGCGCGCCGGCGCTTCGGGTCAGCTCGCCGGCAATCCGGTCCTGCATGTCGAAGATGTCGACGAAGGCGCCGTCGATGCGTGCGGTGGCGGCAAGGGCGCCGCTCAGGGTGTCGACCAGCCGCGCGGTGATGCGCAGCCGATCGCCGATGCGCTGGTAGCCGCCGGCGACGACCCAGCGGGAGCCGATCTCACGTCCCAGCGCGGCCACTGCCGTGTCGTCCCGGGTCGCGTCGCCTCCGCCCATCGCGGCCGCGACGCGCTCGAGCGCGACCACCTTGAAGGCGTCTCGCGTCTCGAGGTCGGACGCGACCGTCTCCGCGATGCCGTGTCCCAGCCAGTCGTCCCGCTCATTGCGGGAAATGTTGGTGAACGGCACGACCGCCACCGACTCGCCCGCGGACACCGCCGGTGCGCCGCCGGCGACGGCCCGGACGCCGGGCGATCCGGGCGGGGGGGCAATCTGTCCCGCGGCGGCCGTCGACGCGACAGTGAAGACCGCGGTCAGCAACGAGACACGGCCGAGAACGTCAGCGAGGCAGCGGATTCGCATGATGCGTCGTTTCGCTCCCCCGCGGTTCCGCGGACGGAACCGCAAGGCATGATGACGTCGACACCCCTGCGATGCCCGATGGCCGGAATCGCAGGGTACCCCGACATTCACTAGACGGATCCACGCCACGAGCCGTTTACCGCCTTCGCGGCGGGCCCGTTCGGGGGCGTCGCGCCACCCGCGGCCCGGGCGCGAAGGGCGCCGCGGCCGGTCATGCCGCGGGCGGCGCCCCGGCCTCGACGCGGGCTGCGATCTCCTGCGTCATCGCGGAACCGCTCACCCCGGCCTGCCCGTCGGTCACGAGATCCGCGGTCCGAAGCCCCGCCTCCAGCGCCGAGCCAATCGCCTGCTCGACGGTGTCGGCCTCGGCGTGCGCCCCGAGGGCGTGCCGCAACAGCATCGCGGCCGAGGCGATGGCCCCGATGGGGTTGGCGACGTCCCGGCCGGCCAGCGACGGGGCCGACCCGTGGACCGGTTCGAACAGCCCGCCGCGCCCCCCGATGCTCGCCGACGGCAGGAGCCCGAGCGAGCCGACGACGGCGCCGGCCTCGTCCGACAGGATGTCCCCGAACAGGTTGCCGGAAAGCACCACGTCGAACTGCTTCGGGCTCGTCGCGAGCAGGAGGGCGCAGGCGTCGACGTACTGGTGGTCCAGGGTCACGTCAGGGTAGCGCGCGCCGACCTCGGTCACCACCTCGCGCCAGAGGCGGGAGGTCTCGAGCACGTTCGCCTTGTCCACCGAGGTCACCCGCGACCGCCGCCCGCGCGCGCTCTCGAAGGCAATCGCCGCGATGCGTTCGATCTCGGGCCGCGAGTAGCGCATGGTGTTGAACGCCGACTGGCCGTCGTCGGCCACCCCGCGCGGCTCGCCGTAGTAGATGCCGCCGGTCAGCTCGCGGACGATGAGCAGATCCGCCCCCGCCACGCGGTCGGGCTTGAACGCGCCGCCGTCCTCGAGCCCCGGCCAGACCCGCGCCGGCCGCAGGTTGGCGAACACCCCGAGCGCCCGGCGCAACTGCAGGAGTGCGGTCTCGGGGCGTCCTTCACTCGACCCCCGGTCGAACGCAGGGTCGCCCACCGCCCCCAGCAGTACCGCATCGGCGGCCAGACACGCTTCGCGGGTCTCGTCGGGCAGCGGCGGCTGCCCCGCCCGGAGGGCCGCCCCGCCCACCGGGTGTACGGCCATCGTGAACGCGTGGCCGAACCGCTCGCCCACCGCGCGCAGCACCTGCTCGGCCGCCGCGGTGACCTCCGGTCCGATGCCGTCGCCCGGCAGCAGCGCAATCGTCGCCTGCATCGCGACGGCTCAGGCCGCGCCGGCCGACCGGTCGGCCTGGAGACGGGCGACGATGGCGGCGAGGTCGGTGTCCTCGACCGTTTTCTGGCGGTCCGCGAGGTCGATCATGGCCCGGTACACCCGGTCCAGCTCGAGTCGGCTCAGCGCGAACCCGAGCTGCTCGCAGCGCTGCTTGACCGCGTGCCGGCCCGAGTGCTTGCCGAGCACGAGGGTGGACTGGGCCACCCCGACGTCGGCCGGGCGCATGATCTCGTAGGTGCGCCGGTCCTTGATCACGCCGTCCTGGTGGATGCCTGCCTCGTGGGCGAAGGCGTTGCGCCCCACGATGGCCTTGTTGGCCTGCACCGGCTCGTGGGTCAGCTCGGACAGCAGGCGGCTCGTGGGGTAGATCTCGGTCGTCCGGATGCCGGTGGTGTACGGCATGCGGTCGTGCCGCACCCGCGTCACCATCACCAGCTCCTCGAGCGACGCGTTGCCGGCCCGTTCGCCGATGCCGTTGACGGTGCACTCGATCTGGCGGCAGCCGGCGCGCACCGCGGCGAGCGAGTTGGCCACGGCCAGCCCGAGGTCGTCGTGGCAGTGGGCGCTGAACACGGCCCGGTCGGCGTTGGGGACGCGGCCGATGATGTCGCTGAAGAACTGCTCTATCTCGTCCGCCGTGCAGTAGCCCACGGTGTCCGGCAGATTGACCGTGGTCGCCCCCTGATCGATGGCCGTCTCGACGACCCGGCACAGGAAGTCGGTGTCGCTGCGGGTGGCGTCCTCCGCCGAGAACTCCACGTCGTCGGTGAAGGTGCGGGCCAGCTTCACGTTGTCGACCACCGACTGCAGGCACTCCTCGCGCGAGATGCGGAGCTTCCGTTCGAGGTGCAGGTCGGAGGTGGCGATGAACGTGTGGATGCGCGAGCGCCGGGCCGGCTTCACCGACGCGGCCGCACACTCGATGTCGGCGGGATTGCAGCGGGCGAGGCCGGCGATGACCGGCCCGTCGATCTCGGAGGCGATGAGGCGCACCGCCTCGGCGTCGTCCTTCGACGCGATCGGGAAGCCCGCCTCCATCACGTCGACCCCCAGCACCTGGAGCTGGCGCGCGAGCCGCAGCTTCTCGGCGGTGTTCATCGAGAAGCCGGGGGCCTGCTCGCCGTCGCGCAGGGTGGTGTCGAAGATGATCAGTCTGTCGTCCGCCACGGTGTCTCCTCAGTCCTTGGTAGCGCCACCAGTTTCCAGCGCAACCGGGCGAGAAGTCAAGATTATAGTCGTTACGATTAGATAAATTATCGTTATATTCTCTGGCCATGGAACTGTACGAGCTCCAGGTGTTCGAGGTGGTCGCGGCCGAGCGGAGCTTCTCGCGGGCGGCGGCCCGGCTGCACCGGACGCAGCCCGCGGTCAGCCAGGCGATCCGGCGACTGGAGGACGAGCTCGGCGAGCGGCTGTTCGACCGGTCGTCCAAGGGCGGTCGGCTGACCGAGACCGGCACGATTCTGCTCGACTACGCGGAGAGGATGTCGCGCCTCAGGAACGAGGCGGTGGACGCGGTGCGCGAACTGCAGGAGCTGCGGCGGGGCCGGGTGGTGGTCGGAGTCAACGAGGCGGCCGTCCACGTGCTGCTGCCCATCGTCGAGCGGTTCCGGCAGGCGCATCCCCACGCGCAGGTCGAGATGCGCCGCGTGCACTCGCGGCAGATTCCCGGCGAGGTCCTCGACCGCAGCCTGGACTTCGGCCTCGTCACGTATCCGCCGGGGGAGCGCGGGCTGCGGTCGTTGCGGCTCGGCGTCGACGAGCTCGTCATGCTGACCCATCCGGCCCATGCGCTGGCCCGCCGGCAGACCATCACCATGAGCGAGTTCGGTCGGCAGACGGTCATCGCGCACAACGACCCGTCGCCGCGGCGCGACCTGGTGCTGCGGTTGTTCGAGGAACACCACGCCTCGATCAACATCCAACTGTCGCTGCCGAGCATCGACGGCATCAAGCGGGCGGTCGAGATGGACCTGGGGGTGGCGCTGCTGCCGCGACGGTGCGCGCTCGCCGAGATCGCCCACGGGCAGCTCGCCGCGGTGCGGGTGCCCGAGCTGCGCGCGCCCCGCGACCTGCGGCTCGTCTATCGCCGGACCGGGGAGTCGTCGCACGCCGCCGCCGCCTTTCTCGAGGCGGCGCGGGCGCGCGCGGCCACCATCTCGTAACGGGGACCGTCCTCGTGCTTCCCGCCAGCGAGGAGAATCGCGTGAACGGCAACGGTCCGAAGGCCTGCCAGGCTTCCGTCCACCGAACGGGCGGCGCGCCGGCCCGTCCCCCGGCGAGTCAGAAGCCGCGCACGTAGGGCACCCGGGACGCGACGCCGCGGACGACGTCGAAGTCGTCGAGGAGTAACCCCGTCGCGTCCCACGTTCCCGAGAGGAGGGCGTCGCGGACCTGGTCCTCGACGGTGACGGCGAGGCGCTCCCCGCCCACCGCGAGGACGCGATCCGCGAGCGACAGCGCCAGGGGGACGGAGGGATCCGCCTCGACCCGGGTCATGAGGCCGCCTACCACATCACGCGCGGCGGTCACGCAGGCAAGCCCGATGGCGAGCGAGTTCCCGCGGAAGATCTCCGCGAACGACTCGCCGAGGCAGGCATCGATGCCCCAGCGCTTCAGCGCCTGGGGGGCGTGCTCGCGGGACGAGCCCGAGCCGAAGTTCTCGTTCACGAGCAGGATCCGTGCGTCCGCGTAGGCGGGGTTCGAGAACGGATGATCCGGCATCGCCGCGCGGTCGTCCTCGAAGACGTGGTCGCCGAGCCCGTCGAACGTGATCGCCTTCAGGAACCGCGCGGGAATGATGCGGTCGGTGTCGATGTTGTCTCCGCGCACGGGTATACCGGTGCCTTCGATTCGGTCTATCTCACGCGTGGACAAGAGATTCCTCCCGTTCACCTCGCGCATCGCGGCGGACCGTCCGCCCCCGGCTCACGGGGCGACTGCCGCCCTGACGCGGGCAACGCCGCGCGACCCGTCGTCCGGACCGCTCCCGCGGCTACAGCGCCGTCCGCACGTCGGTCACTTCGCCGGCGACTGCGGCGGCGGCGACCATGGCGGGGCTCATGAGCAACGTGCGGCCGGTGGGGCTGCCCTGGCGGCCCTTGAAGTTCCGGTTCGACGACGAGGCGCAGACCTGCCGGCCCTCGAGCCGGTCGGGGTTCATGGCTAGGCACATCGAGCAACCCGCGCCGCGCCACGCGAACCCCGCCTCGCGGAACACCTGGTCGAGGCCCTCGGCCTCGGCCGCCGCGCGCACGGTCTGGGAGCCCGGAACCACCAGCGCCTTCACGTGACGGGCCACCCGCTGCCCCTTCGCGATGCGCGCCGCCTCGCGCAGGTCCGACAGGCGCGAATTGGTGCATGACCCGACGAACGCGACGTCGATTCTGGTGCCCTGGATGGGATCGCCGCCGGCGAGCCCCATGAACTCCAGGGCCTCGGCGACCCCGCCGTTCGACCCCGGCGTCGGGATGCGCTGGCTCACGCCCACCGACTGGCCGGGGTTGATGCCCCAGGTCACCCGCGGCTCGATCTCGGCCCCGTCGATCTCGACCATGTCGTCGTAGTCCGCTCCCGGATCGGAGGCCATCGAGCGCCACCACGAGACGGCCCGGTCGAATGCGTCGCCGGCGGGCGCGAACGGCCGTCCGCGGAGGTAGTCGAACGTCGTCTCGTCGGGGTTCACGTAGCCGACCCGCGCCCCCCCCTCGATCGACATGTTGCAGACCGTCAACCGCTCGTCGATGCTCATGCGATCGATCACGGAACCGCCGTACTCGTAGGCATGGCCGACGCCGCCGTCGACCCCCAGCCGGTGGATGATCTCGAGCACCACGTCCTTGGCGAACACCCCGGGCGCGAGCTCGCCTTCGACGGCGATGCGCCGCACCTTGAGCGGGCTGATGGCCAGCGACTGCGAGGCCAGCACGTCGCGCACCTGCGACGTCCCGATGCCCAACGCAACGGCGCCCAGCGCGCCGTGGGTCGAGGTGTGGCTGTCGCCGCAGGCGATGGTCATTCCGGGCTGGGTGAGCCCCAGCTCGGGGCCGATGACGTGGACGATGCCCTGGCGCTCGCTGTCGAGGTTCCAGAGCGGGATGCCGAACTCCCGGCAGTTCCGCTCGAGGGCCGACAGCATCGCCTCGGCCAGGGGGTCGGCGAACGGCCGGGCCTGGTCGAGGGTGGGGATGATGTGGTCGGTGGTGGCGAACGTCCGCTCGGGGAACGCCACGCCGATGCCGCGCGACCGCAGCATGTCGAACGCCTGCGGCGTCGTGACCTCGTGGATCAGGTGCAGCCCGATGAAGAGCTGCGTCTGCCCCGTCGACAGGGGACGGACCGTGTGCAGGTCCCAGACCTTCTTCAGTAGTGTCCTGCCCATGCGGTTTGGTTTCCAGTCGCGAGATAGCGGCCGCGGGCGGCGCAGATTCGTGGTCGCGGCTGCGGCGATCCGACGTCGCGGGCTACGCCGGCGGCGCGGCGGGCTCGGCCGGTTCTGCGGGTTCGGCCGGTTCTGCGGGTTCGGCCGGTTCGACATCAGCCGGCGCGGCGTCGGCTTGCGCGGGCTCGGCCGGTTCTGCGGGTTCGGCCGGTTCTGCGGGCTCGGCCGGTTCTGCGGGCTCAGCCGGTTCGACATCAGCCGGTTCTGCGGGCTCGGCCGGTTCTGCGGGCTCGGCCGGTTCTGCGGGTTCGGCCAGTTCGACATCAGCCGGCGCGGCGTCGGCCGGTTCTGCGGGCTCGGCCGGTTCTGCGTCGGCTTCCGCGGGCTCGGCCGGCGCCGCTGCGGGCTCGACCGGCGCCGCTGCGGGCTCGGCCGGCGCCGCCGCGGGCTCGACCGGCGCCGCGGGCTCGACCGACTCGATGTGCAGGCCGTCGTGCAGGCCGTCCGCCTCGATGCCGGCTTCGGCGTCCTCGATGTCCTTCAGCAACTCGTCACGGGTCTTGTGCACCCGGTTGTAGCTGCCGGCGGCGATCACGTAGTACCAGCTCGCGAACCGGGTGGCGAGCTCCTCGGCGCGGGCGCGCCCGTCGGCGGTGCGGCGCTCCCACTGCGCATGGAGATCCGCCCGTTCGCGGTTCTCGCGGTCGGCGTCCGTCCACTGCGGCTCGGCCTTGTTCTCGAAGTCGCGGTTGGCGGGCCGCTCGGGCTCGGGCAGGGCCTCGGGATCGAACTCGGCGTTGATGAGGACGTAGCGGTTCTCGCCGCCGCCGGTCTCCTCTTCGTCGCTCGTCTCGTCGCCGATCGACACCGCGTTGCCGCTGCCGTAGAGGATCTCGCCGAAGCGCAACGTGTAGAGCACCCCGAGGTCGGTGCGCACCTTCAGCTCGCCCTCGTTGGACAGCATCTCGCCGGCCTGGGTCGGATAGAAGCCCCGCGCCTGCATCGTCTGCAGGTCGGCGTTGGTGATGGTGCGCTCCTCGAACGCCTGCCGCAGGTTGCCGGACAGGCCCTCCGGCTTGGGGCGCACCCCGACGATCCTGATCCCCATCAGGCCGCCCACGAGCAGGTTCATCTGCACGTAGTCGACCTCCTTGCCCTCGGGCACGTCGTCGGCGGTCCACACGTCCTGCTCGACCCAGTCGACGGTGAACTCGCCCCGCCGCACCACGCTCCCGGTACGCTCGTCGACCTGGTACTCGTTCAGCTCGACCCGCTTGACGTCGTCGCGCTCGACGCCGAGCAGGTTGGTCTCGATCCAGTCGCTGAAGTCGGTCGAGATGCCGATGTCGGTCCTCGCCGCGTAGACGCGGTTCTGGTCGGGCACCCGCACGAAGTTCAGCCCCGGCCGCCCTTCGACCGGGTTGCCGATGATGAGGTCGGCCAGCACGTCCTCGCTCGCCCCCCGGAAGGTGACCCGGCGGCCGCGTCCCCGCAGGGTGCTGACGGTCTCGTCGAGGGGATCGATGACCCCGAACGCCTCGTGATCGGTGACGCTGTCAGAGCGGAAGTCGTCCTTGGTGATGGCGATCATGCCGGCCGCGGTGTTGGCCAGCCGCTCCTCCCCGTCGGCCGGATAGTCGTGGTGGGACGGAATGGTCCAGAGGCCGTTGCGGTTCATCACCCGGAAGACGGCGGCGGCCGCGGTGTCCTCGTCGAACTCGACGACCTCGAGCGATGTCGCCGCCTCGGGGTCCGTGAAGTCGGGGAAGAACGTCTCGCCGACGTCGAAGAACGCGTCCGGCGCCGAGCGGCTCGGCGCGGTCGCGAGGGCGACGGCGATGACCAGGATGGCCGCGCCGCCGAATGCCGTCGTCTTTTCCAGTTCCGTCATGGTTCCACCCCGTCGATTCGACGCCGCCCTTGCCGGCGGCTGGTTCGCCGGCGCGTCGAACGGCTCAGTCCCGCAGGCGCCGGGCCGCGGCCGCGCCCTCGCGCTCGCGCCGCTGACGGCGCACGAAGATCGCCACGCCGAGCGCGAACACCGGCACCGGCGGCAGCAGGATCGCGAACGTCTTGATCGAGCTCTGGATGCGCCGGATCTGGGTCTCCATCTGCTCGAGGCTGGCCCGGATCTTCGTCTGCTTCTCGGTCTCGATGTTGGTCGACAGCACCGCCAGCCGGCGGTTCTCGACCTCCTCGAGGTTGCGGGCCATGATCTGCTTGGCCTGCGCGTCGATGTCGGTACGGTTCCGCACCTCGGCCACCCGCTCGTTGAGCCGGTTCTGGGCGTCGGTCAGCGCCTGCTCCGCCTCTACTTCCGCCTGCTGCTCGTCGAGGGTCCGCTGCTCGATGAACTCGGCGGTCTGGGCCTCGACCTGCTCCAGGGTCCGGTGGCGGGCACGGCGGCTGCGCAGCCCGATGAACGAGTCGTCCTCGAGCAGCGAGTCCATCGCGTTCAGGAAGAACGTGACGTTGTCGAAGTTGAGGTTGCCGGGCGCGACCTCGCGAATCTGGAAGAACTGCTCGCTGATGAAGTCGAGGTCCGCGACCACCACGAGGTTCAGGGGGCCTTCGGTGACCCAGTCCGCTGCGGACTCGCCTGCATCGGCTGCATCCTCCTCACCGGTATCGAACCCGTCCGCCTCGGGGGACTCGTCCGCATCGGCCGCAGCCTCCGCCGTGGCCGACTCGACCGCTTCGGACTCCTGGACGGCCGCCGCACCCTGCTGCGGCGCGGGCTCGGCGGGGTCGTCCTGCGCCGAGGCGGCCCCCTCGATCGCTGCCGTGCCGGTCGCGGCTCCCGTGTCCTGGCCTGACGCCGCGGGCTCGCCAGACCCCGCCGGCGGCTGCGGCGCCGTAGCGTCCGACGGGGACGCCTCCGCGGCGTCCGTTTCGTTCGCCGTCCCCGATTCGACCGACGACGCGACCTCGTCCGCCGCCGGAGCGCCCTCCGACTCCGACTCCGCGGCAGTTTCTTCGCCGTCCCCGACTTCCTCGTTCACGGCCTCCTCACCCTCGGGCGCCTCGTCTGCCTCCGGCGCCGTCGAGGCGGGCCCCGCCCGCCTCACGCGGGCCGCCACGACGAAGTCCTCGTCGTCCTGTTCGCGGACCGGGTTGGGATTGATCGAGGGGCCGAAGAAGCTCTGCCGCACGATCGAGAAATAGCCGGTGTGTCCCGACACGACACCGGTCCGCAGCAGCGGCTCGAACTCTATGTCCGGATCGGCATCGGGGCCGCTCGCCGGACGCAGGAACCCGGGATACAGGAGGACCAGCTCCTGCAGATCCCGCACCACGTCCACATCGGGGTTGAAGGTGTCGGGGTTCTCGTTGCCGGGGCCGAGGAACACCACCTCGGACGGCATGTACGACAGGTCCGGGTGCGGATTGTAGCTGTCCCAGAGGATCCGCGTCGGCTCCCAGTCGACCCCGAGATCCTGCATCCACTGCCGGACGTTGCCCCGCGGGCCGGGCCGGGCCGAGCCCGGCGGATAGGTGAACGGGTTCCCCTCTCCCACCCACTCGGTCGGAGCCAGGGTCGGATTCACGGCCGGCAACGGGTCGACCAGGATCATCGCGGGCCGGCCCTGGCGGATGTACTCGGCGACGTTGGCCATCTGGTCGGTCTGCATCGACGACGGCAGAGCGACGAGGAGCGCGTCGATATCCTCGGGGATCGGGAACTCGGCGTTGACCTCGACCACCTCGTACTGCTTGCGCAGCTCGTTCACCACCGACCACTGCGGCAACTGCTGGTTGCTCGCGAGGTTCTGGCCCCCGAAGATCTTCACCATCGTGTCGACGACGCCGACCCGCTGGCGCTCGGCGCCCGACACCACCCGGATGGTGCGCACCACCTCGTACTCGGTGGGCAGCCCCCGGTCGAAGAACGGGATGACCTGCTGCTCGGCCCCGGACGTGAACGCGACGCCCATGAAGACGTCGACGATCTCTGAACGGCCGCCGGCCACGTCGCGCATCTGGCGGGGACCGATGCCGAACTTCTCGCGCGCCCGGATCGCGGCGTCGCTGAACGGCTCGGTGTCCTCTATCAGCACCTCGACCCCGGGTCCGGCGAGGGCGTCGATCTCCTCGAGGGTCCGGATCAGGTTCGACCGCGCCTGCACGAAGAGCTCGGGCACGACCGGGCTCAGGAACGCCTGGATGAACACCGGACGGTCCTCGGGCAGCTCGTCGAGAAGCCGCCGCGTCTCGGCGCTGACCGACGAGAGCCGCTCGGCGGTGACGTCCAGCCGCACCGCGGCGCGCGCCACGAGCAGGTTGACCCCCGCCAGCACCACCGCCACCGCCGCCACCCGTATCGCCTGGTGGGCCCACATCGGGAACCCGTCGGGGTCCCGTGGCCAGTGGCGCCGCCCGGCGATGAGCGTGTTCAGATAGAGGAACAGCGCGGCCACCGACGCGAACATGGCCAGGCCCGACAGGGTCAGGACGCCGCGGGAGAAGTCCCAGAACGGGGCGAACACGCTCAGCGGGGCCACGAGCCGCCCCGCGTCGACGCTGACCGCGCCGACGACGGAATCGACGAAGATGACCCCGCCGCAGAACGCCGCCCCCAGGATGAACGCGACGGTGGCGTTGGCGGTCAGCAGCGACGCGAGCATGCCCACCGGCACGAGCGCCGCCCCCACCAGCCAGAAGCCGATGTAGTTCCCCAGCATCAGCCCCAGGTCGGGGCTCCCCAGGAAGAACAGGACCACCACGTGGCTCAGCGACAGCGCCAGCGACGCGGTGTAGATGCCGAGGGTGGCGGCGTACTTGCCCAGCACGACCTCGAGCTCGGTGGCGGGCAGCGTGAACAGCAGCTCGGCCGTCCCCAGCCGGCGCTCCTCCGACCACACCGACATCGTCAGGGCGGGGATGAACAGCAGCAGGAGGAAGGGGAAGACCTGGTTGAGCTGGTCGAGGTTCGCGAGGTTGTCGAGGAAGAACCGGTCCTGCCAGAACGCGGCGGCCGCGCTCAGGAAGATGAACAGGGTGATGAAGACATAGCCGGAGGGACTGCTGAAGTAGAGGCGCAGATCCCGCCTGGCCAGCGCCCGGACGATTGCGAAGTTGACCTTGGTGCCCATCGTTCGTTCGTCGTCTCCCAATCAGAGGGTCGTTGCCACTTCCTGCGGCTCGCGGGTCAGCCGGTAGAACGGCTCGTCGAGCGAGCCGTTCTCCTCGAGGTCCGAGAGCACCCCGTCGAACACGAGCCGGCCGTTGTGGATCAGGAGGACGCGGTCGGCCACCGCCTCCACCTCCTGCAGGATGTGGGTCGAGATGAGCAGGGTCTTGGTGCGGCCCAGCCGCTGCATGTTCTCGCGGAACTGCTTGATCTGGTTGGGGTCGAGGCCCGCCGTGGGCTCGTCCATGATCAGCACCTCCGGGTCGTGCAGCAGGGCCTGGGCCAGCCCCACCCGTTGCTTGTAGCCCTTCGAGAGCTTGCCGATCGGCTTCTCGAGCACGAGGCCGAGGGCGCAGATCTCGACCACCGCCTCGATGCGGTCGCGGAGCGTCCGCGGGGCCATCTCGCGCGCCTCGCCGAAGAAGCCGAGCAGCTCGAGCGGCGTCATGTCGGGGTAGAGCGGCCCGTTCTCGGGCAGGTAGCCGAGCCGCTTCGAGGCCTCGATGCGCTGCTCCCGCACGTCGAACCCGAAGATCGCGGCGCGTCCCGCGCTCGGCGCGAGAAAACCGGTGAGCATGCGCATCAGGGTGGTCTTGCCGGCGCCGTTCGGCCCCAGGAAGGCCACCACCTGCCCCTGGGGAATCGAGAACGACGCGTCGTGCACCGCGACGAACGGCCCGTAGTACTTGCTCAGCCGGTGGGCGTCGATCATCGCCGCGGGGGCCGCCGCCGCGGCCGGCTCGGCCGCCGGGCTCGTGCTCGCCACAACTTCTTCCTCATCCATAGTGGGATCTGCCTCGTCGCCGCCGCGCGCCGGCGACGCGCGGGACGACCACGTCACATACTCGCGGGCGGCAACGCCCCCCGCTGTCGATATTCGACGCGACCGAGGCCTGATTGGCCGGGGCGGCGTCCACTCGACCGACCTCCCGCCCCGGTGCCCTCTGGCGGGCGCGGCGGTCGGCAACCCAGAAGCATAGCCAATCGGGTGGGGGGCATCAAGGGGCACAGGTCGCCCGCGCCGTGGCCGGGACCGGGGGGAATTGGCGCGGCCGGCGGGTCCCGCCGCCGCCCGCGACCCGCGCGGTGCGGTAGGATCGAGACGGTTGCACATCACCCGCCATGTCTAGCAGCACGCCAGCGTCTTCCCGGTTCCTCGCCGTTCCGCTCCTCGCGGGACTCGCGGTGATCGGCATCGCCGGAACCCAGCCCGCTCCGGTGGATCCCGAGGGTCCGGAGCTGCGGGAAATCATCGACCGGGCCCTCGAGCGCGCGACCTGGGCCGAAGAGGAGGGCTTCGAGACCCGCTACCGTCGCGCCATGACGCAACGGATCCGTCGGTTCGATGGAGACGGCGCGGTCACCGACGACGAGACCTTCCTCTACGAGTTGGAACCGTACCAGGGCGCTCTGTTCAGCCGGCTGACGGCCAGGGACGGGGAACCGCTCGACGAACGCGGCCGGCGCGAGCAGGAGCGGCGCTGGGAGGAGTTTCAGGCCGAGATCGCCGACCCGAGGAAGCGCGCGGAGCGGGAGCGGGAGGCGGAGGAGAACGAGATCAAGTTCGACGAAGAGATGATCGGTCGGTTCACGGCCACGCTGGAAGGGGTGCAGGACCTGCGGGGCCGCCCCAGCTACGTCATCTCGTTCGAACCCCGTCCCGGGAACCTCCCGGTGCGCCGGCGTATCGACCACGCCCTGAACAACTCCCGGGGCGAGGCCTGGATCGATCGCGAGACCTATGAGATTGCCCAGGTCAGCTTCGAGCTGATGGACCGCGTGCGGCTGTGGTGGGGCATTCTCGGCTCCATCTCCAACGCCACCGGGCGGCTCGAGCGGCGTCCCGTCGCGGAAGACGTCTGGCTGAACACCGAATTCGACGTCTACTTCCACGTGCGCGTGCTGTTCCGGACCACCCGCCGGAGCACGACGACGCAGTGGAGCGAGTTCGAACTCGCCGACTGACGGCGTCGGGCGCTGATCGTCGGGAGCCTGCGTCCGGGACGCAGGCTCCCGACTCCCGACCGCCAAGCCTGCCAGGCGTCGCCTGCGGGCTCCGCTCGGCTGCGCCGCAGACTCGCTAGCGCGTCAGCGCCCCGTAGACCAGGTTGCGCGACAGCGACTGCACCTCGCCGACCGCGCGCCCCCGGTGCTGGATCATCCCCACGAAGGCCAGGTCCGTCTTCGGATCGATCCAGAACCACGTGCCGGCGGCCCCGCCCCAGCGGTAGCTGCCGTCGGCGTAGGCCTCGCCGGCCGCCGCGGCGTCGGTGACGACCTCGAACCCGAAGCTGAAGCCCCGGCCGGCGGGACGCGTGGCGAGCGGCCCCGGCAGCAGGTGGTTCGTGCGCATGATCTCGACCGAGCGCGGCGACAGCACCCGCACCCCGCCGAGCTCGCCGCCGTTGAGCAGCATCTGCATGAACCGCACGTAGTCGCCGGCCGTCGAGTAGAGGCCGCCGCCCCCGGACGGACCGGCCGGCGGCAGCGTCCGCACCTCGTTGTCTGCGAGCGCGAGTCCGTCGTCCCCCGCCTGGTGAATGCGGGCGACCCGGTCGACTTCGCCGGCCGGCACGAAGAACGCGGTGTCGACCATGCCGAGGGGCTCGAAGATCCGATCGAGCAGGAACTCGTCGAACGGCTGCCCCGACAGCTTCTCGACGAGGTAGCCCTGCACGTCGACCGAGATGCTGTAGAACCACTCGGTGCCCGGCTGCGACCGCAGGGGCAGCGCACCGAGCTTGTCGATCATGTCCTGCAGCGGCGCGTCGGCGTCGAGGACGCCCTTCTCCCGATAGGCGCGCGCGACGGGGTGGTTGTCGAACCCGTAGTCCAGTCCGCCCGAGTGCGTCAGCAGCTCGCGCATCGTCATCGAGCGGGTCGCCGCCTCGTGCACGGGCGAGCCGTCGGCGTACTCGCCGGCGTGGACGCGGAGGTCGGCGAACTCGGGGATGAAGTTGGATACGGGCTCGTCGATCTGCCACTTGCCCTCTTCGTAGAGGATCATCAGGGCGGCCGCGGTGATGGGCTTGGTCATCGAGTAGATGAGGAAGATGGAGTCGGCGGCCATCGGCGTGCCCGACTCGACGTCCTGTACTCCCACACTGTCCACGAAGGCGATCTTGCCGTTCCGCGCGAGCATGGTCACGACGCCCGCCAGCTTCCCTTCGTCGACCATCCGTTGCATTCCGGCGTCGAGCCGCTCGAGGCGCGCTGCGGACAGGCCCACGACGGCGGGGTCGGCGTGGCCCAGATCGCGCGCGAGCCCGTGGTGCCCCTGGGCCGCGGCCGGCTCGACGGGCAGAAGCCCGATTCCGAGAACCAGCGCGGGCAGCGCGAGGAGAATCGGCGAACAGCGTATGGCAGCTCTTGGCATGGTGATGACTCCTGGACGGAACGGAACTCAAGCGCCCTGCATGGCCTCCGGTGTCACGCGGTCACCAGACTCGTGCGGCACGCCCGGCCACGCGCCGGACTCCCGGTCCCGAGAGGCGCAATGATGGTACGACCCGATAAGCCTACCCCAAAACGGCGGTCGGCAGATGGGCCGCGTGACAGGACCTTGACATCCCGGTCCGTCGGGGGCAGCATCGTCTTGTCGGGTGTCTAGGAGTCTGTGGCGTGGAATGGTGCGCGGACACCTGCAGGAGTTGGACGCGGGGCGAAGCCGCAGGTGACGCCCGGACGGGACGGTTCGGCTGGGCGCACGGCGGGCCGGGGGGCGTGGCGAGGTGACGCCCGCTCCCGTGTGGGGCGCGGGCCCCGCCGGCGGCAGGCGGGCGGTTGCCGGAGAGAACGTCGTGCGGTTGAAGAAGTCCGACCTGTTGCAGGGTACCCTGGCGCTGTTGATCCTGAAGACCCTGTCGACGGGGCGAATGCACGGCTGGGGCATCTCTCAGCGCATTCAGCAGCTATCGGACGACGTGTTGCAGGTCAACCAAGGATCGCTCTACCCGGCGTTGCACCGCCTCGAACAGCAGGGGTGGGTTCGGGCCTCGTGGGGCAAGTCGGAGAACAACCGCCAGGCGAAGTACTACGAGCTGACGGCGGGAGGCCGGGACCAGTTGAACGTGGAGACGGAGAACTGGATGCGGCTCTCGGCGGCCGTGGCCGACATCGTGGAACCCTAGGCGTCTGCGGCGCGGATTCCCGGAGGGTGGTCGTCGGGCGCCGGGCAGACCCGAAGGCGACGATTGGCGGGCGGGGTGAACGGCGCCTCGACTCTCGGCATCGGGTCAGCGTCTATTTCACGGGAGCGCGGCAAGAGCGGCACGCCTCGCGGCTCCCGGAGGAAACGTGCCGATGGTCGACATTGCACGCCCTGACATCGCCCGCGCCAAGCGAATGCGCCGAATCGCATACGGCGTCGGGACCGGCGTCGTGGTCATCCTGATTACCGTCGGGGTGTCTCGCCTCGAGCCGGCGGCGCCCAGCGTAGACCGCGACACCGTCTACACCGACACCGTGCAGCGCGGCGAGATGCTGCGGCAGGTGCGGGGAACCGGCATCCTCGTGCCGGAGGAGATCCGCTGGATCTCGGCCATCACCAACAGCACGGTCGAGCGCATCGTCCTCAGGCCCGGCGTCACCGTCGAGGCCGGCACCGTGATCGTCGAGCTGAGCAACCCCCAGCTCGAGCAGAGCGCGCTCGAGGCGCAGCTCCAGCTCGAGGCGGCGAGGGCCCGCTACAAGAGCCGCCAGGTCGAGCTGGACCGGGACGTGCTGACGCAGCGCGCGGCCGTGGCCACCGCGGAATCGAGGCTCACCCAGGCGGAGTACGAGGCCAATCTCGACGAGGAGCTGTTCATGGACCAGCTCGTCTCGGAACTGCAGCTCCGGCAGAAGCAGTCGGCCGCGAACCAGGCCCGCATTCAGCACCAGATCGAGCAGCAGCGGCTCGATATCCTGGTCAACTCGATGCAGACCCAGCTCGCGGCCGAGCAGGCCGAGGTCGACCGCCTCGAGACCATCTACCACCTGCGCCGGGACGAGGTCGCGGACCTGCGGGTCACCGCGGGGGTCGCGGGGGTCCTGCAGGAGGTGCCCCTCGAGGAAGGAGCCAGCGTCACCCCCGGGACCAACCTCGCGCGCGTGGGCGACCCGACGCAGCTCATGGCCGAGCTGCGGATCGCCGAGACTCAGGCCAGAGACGTCCAGATCGGCCAGCCGGCCAGCATCGACACCCGCAACGGGATCATCCCCGGCCACGTCATCCGCATAGACCCCGCCGTGCAGCAGGGCACGGTCACCGTGGATGTTGGGCTCGACGGCGACCTGCCGCGCGGCGCTCGGCCGGACCTGACCGTCGACGGCACCATCGAGCTCGAGCGGCTCGTGGACGTGGTCTACGTGGGCCGACCGGTGTACGGACAGGAAGACAGCGTGATCACCCTGTTCAAGCTCGTGCCCGACAGCGACGAGGCGATGCGGACCCGGGTCAGCCTGGGCCGCAGCTCGGTGAACACCATCGAAGTACGCGACGGACTCCGACCCGGCGATCAGGTCGTGCTGTCGGACATGTCCCAGTGGGACGAGTTCGACCGCATCCAGTTGAACTAGCCAGGGGCAACCGCGCGTCCGGCCGGGGGGCGGCGGGACGAGAGCCGCCGGTTCCGGGAGCGCCCAGGAGAATCCAGCCAAAATGACCGACGCAGCCCAGCCGCTGATTCATCTCGACAAGGTGACGAAGATCTTCTTCACGGACGAAGTGGAGACCCACGCTCTCGCGGAGATCGACCTCGACATCTACTCGGGGGAGTACATCGCCATCTCGGGGCCGTCCGGCTGCGGCAAGTCGACGTTGCTGTCGATTCTCGGCCTGCTCGACTCGCCGTCCGACGGCGACTACCGGTTGAACGGCCGGCCGGTGGCGAGCCTCAAGATGTCGGACCGCGCCCGGACCCGGAACCGGGAAATCGGCTTCATCTTCCAGAGCTTCAACCTGATCGGCGACCTCACCGTCTACGAGAACGTCGAGTTGCCCCTGACGTACCGAGGCATGCGGCCGGCCGAGCGGCGACAGCGGGTGGACGAGGCCCTCGAGAAGGTGGAGATGGCCCACCGCGCCAGGCACCTGCCGAGCCAGCTCTCCGGCGGCCAGCAGCAGCGGGTGGCGGTGGCCCGCGCCGTCGCCGGCCAACCTTCGATCCTGCTCGCCGACGAGCCGACCGGCAACCTCGACTCGAAGAACGGCGAGGCGGTGATGCAGCTTCTGGCCGGTCTGCACGCCGAGGGGTCGACCATCTGCATGGTCACCCACGACCCCCGCTACGCCCAGCACGCCGGCCGTGAGGTGCACCTGTTCGACGGGCGGGTCGTGGACGGTCCCCCGGATGGGAGCGAGCCGGCGCCGCCGGTGGCCGCGTCGTAGCCCAACCCGCCAGGAGTCCGAGCCGTTCGACGGCGCAGCCTTCGGGCCCGTGCGCGCGTCCTGCGCCAGAGCGGCCGGCCGGGGCGGGGCTACTCGGGCCGCTCGACGGCGGTGTAGTCCAGGTACGATCGGCCGTCGACCTCCGACACGATCGCCGTCAGCCGGTAGCGGCCGTCCGCCGATTCGACCTGCACCGCGGACACCTCCACCTCGACATCGGACGGGTCCGGACCCTCGCGCAGTGCCTCGTGGAGCACCCGCCCCTGCATCGAGGCAGGTGGCTCGATGCCGAAGGTATGGAGGAACGTCGGAGCGAAGTCGACGTTTCCGCTCGGCACCGCGATCTCGATGCCCGCCTTCAGGTCGGGGCCGACCGCCACCAGGGTGTTGTGGATGTCGAACGGGCTCGAGCTGCCGTGGCCGGCGACGCCCGGCTGCGCAGAGGCGCCGCGGAAGCCGTACCGGCCCACCGCCCCCGTCCAGTCGGGCGAGTAGAGGACCTGGGCGGCGCGGGGATGGCCCCAGCGCGCAAGGTCGAACGACAACGTCCCGGGCGCCGAGCCCTCGGGGACGCCGGGGCGGGTTCCCCGCGTGAAGACCGCCCCCACGCCCTCGGTCGCCTGCAGGGCGGCGGTGATGCCCGACACCGCGGCCGGGTCGTCGTCGCGCACGTAGACGGCGCCGGCCCCGGCCACGATGCGCGGAGCGCCGTCGCCGAGGGAACCCGCGAACGGCGCCAGTACCGCGTCGAGGTCGATGCCGCCGGTGTGCTCGGAGAACCCGTGGTCCGAGGTGACCCAGACGTTCGTGGTCTCGGACAGGCCGGCCGCGGTGAGACCGTCCTGGATGCGCTGGATCTCGGCGTCGAGCCGGAAGAGGGCCTCGACCATCAGCGGGTGGCCCATGCCGTGCTGGTGGGTGGTGGTATCGGGGTCGCTGAGCCACAGCACCGTCACCGCCGGATCGACCGCCGGCAGGGCGACCTCGAGGAACGCGTCGACGATCCAGCGGTTCCTCCGGTGGTTGGGGGTACCCGCCTCCGGGACCGGTCCGAGGCGTGCGAGAGCCCGCCCGTGCAGATCGGCGGGCAGGCTGTACTCGTAATGGAGGATGGCTCCGCCAGCGACGGTGTGGTTGAGCAGATAGGACGACCCGCTGGAGCCCGCGCTCATGACGAGGAGCCGGCGGCCCGCCGATTGGAGCACTTCGCCCAGGGTCGGCGCCGTCAGCAGGCGCTCGTCCTCGGCCGCCTCGATACGCAGCAGGTTGCCGCGGTCGCTCGTCGAGAGGAACCGGGCGGCGTCGGTCCCGGGGAAGAACACCGAGTTGCCCAGCAACCCGTGGGTCTCGGGATAGGCTCCGGTGGAGATGGACGCAGCGTTGACCCGGGTCACGGTCGGGAACACCGCGTGATGGCTGGTCATGACCACGCCGCGCTGTCCCAGGGCGTGGAGCGCGGGCATGAAGTGGGGCTGCACGTAGTCGGGACGCAGTCCGTCGAGCACGATCAGCAGGTGCCGGGGCCGGTCGGCGCGCGCCTCGTCCTGACCGGCCGCCCCGTGCGAGGGCGCCGCCAACGCGAGAGCCAGCGCCAGCAGGTGGCGCGCCGCCAGTCTGGTCATCGGCGGCGCTCAGCGTTTGACCAGGCCCAGGAGGGCGCAGCCGACAACGACGACGAATGGGAGCACCGCGCCGGCGGCGAACACGAACGTGGCGAGAGCACTCGGCTCGGGGGGCATCTGTGATCCTCCTCTCGATGGCGGCCCGGATGGCCCGGGACGACGATGAACGAGGCCGCGACGATCCGCAGTTTCCGACGCGGTCCGCGGCATGTCGCGTCCTTCCGATTCTAGCAGGGCCGGGGCGCTCACGGTCGCCGCCCGGCGGAGACGATGGGCGGGTCAGTGGGAACCGAACGGAAACGCCGTGAGCCAGGCCCGCGCGTGGTCGATGTCGTCGGTACGCAACGTGTCAGGGTTGAAGCCGCGCTCGGCGCCGAGATAGTAGCCCAGCAACTGAAAGGCAACCGCGGCCAGGGGCGGCATCAGCAGCTCGCGGGTCGTCCCCGGCACGGCGATGACGAAAGTCGCGTCGGGGGCCACCGTGTCGTCTCCGTCGACCACCACGGCCAGGCTCGGCGAGCCGGCGGCGCGGGCCGTGCGCACCGCGTCGTGCAGCCGCGCATACGAGGCCCCGGGGGGCGAGACGACCACCGTGCCGACCTCCTCCGACAGCAGCGAGATGGCGTTGTGCGCGTACTCGGCCGGCCGGTAGGCCTTGCAGAGCAGGCTGCTCTCCTCCTCCACCTTCAATGCGCCCTCGCGGGCCGAGAACCAGTTGGCGCCGCCCCCGGACACGAGCAGCGCCCGCTGGTCCTTGAGGGCGTTGGCGATCTGCGACACGTTCACGTCCTCTTCCTCGAGGAACAGCGCCGCCGCGTTCGGCAGCTCGGCGATCGCCGCGCCGAGCTCAGCCGCCTCGCGAGCGCCGAGCGCCCCGGTGGCCGTCCCGAGCTCCAGCCCCAGCAGATACAGACCCACCAGACGCGTCGTCAGCACCGACACGTCGGGCCCGCAGCGCTGGCCGGTCGCGAAACAGACCGTCTCGTCGCACAGCTCTTCGAGCGCGCTCCCGCGCGTGTTGGTCAGGCCGACCGTGAGAAGCCCCCGGTCGCGGGCCAGCCGGCCGGCCTCGAGCGTCTCCAGGCTGCCGCCCGTCGCCGACTGCAGGACGAGGGCGGTCGGCTCCGGCGCTCCCCGCCAGTGGTTCGAGAACTCGTGGGCCTCGTGGCTCTCCGTGGCCCAACCGGTCCACTGCCGGAACAGGAACGCCCCGAGCTCGGCGGCGTGGAAGGCAGAGCCGCACCCGGTGAAGACGAGACGCCTGACCCCCCGCTCGACGAGGCGCCGGGCGAGGGCGGCCAGCTCGGGCCGCAGGCCGGCCGCCTCGCGCATCAGCGCCGGCTGCCGCCGGACGTCCTCGATGAGGAGATAGGGATGCCCCTGCCGAATGTCGCTGGTGCCCCGGATTCGGGCCCAGAGCGGCACCCGGGTGAGCTCTTCCTCCAGCCACGCCGGCAACGGGTCGTCCGGCGTGGGGAGCGGCGCCCCGGGGTTGGCGTCCATGAGGTCGCGCACCCAGGGCGGCAGTCGTCGCTTGAGATGTCGTCGCATCACGTGCCCATCCGCGGGCCCCTGCGCCCGAAAGGACGGTGCAGGCTACCAGAAACCGCGGCGGGCGGAAACCTCCAGACCGCGGCGGGACGGGCCCGCACGCCGAGGGCCGCCGGATCGAGGGAGAAACGGTCGTCAAGGGTCGCCGGAACGACCCGCCAGGGCCTGGGCGCGCTCGAAGTGGGCGGGGACGTTGAACCGGGCGCAGAGATCGAAGAGAGCCGGCCGCGGGCCTCGCCAGCGCAGATCGTCGACGGAGTCGAACAACCGTGCGTCCGTCCGCAACGTGGCGAGGTCGCGGAAGCGCCGGGCGAGGTCGCGGTGGCCGGCGAGCTCGCGCGCGAGGCGGCCCGCACCCCGCACCGGGACGTCCCAGTCGGCGGGGTCGTCCGGTATGGCGTCGATGCGCAGGTAACGCCCGATCACCGCCGCCGCCGACTTGGCGCCCCACCCCCGCAACCCCGGGAAACCGTCGGCGGCGTCGCCGACGAGGGCGAGGTAGTCGGGAATCGACGCCGGGGCCACCCCGAACTTCGCCCGTACGCCCTCTTCGTCCCGCAGTGCGCCGGCCCGCCGGTCGAACTGCACCACGCGGCTCCCGGTCACGCACTGCGCGAGGTCCTTGTCGGCGGTGCAGATGAACACCTGCTCGACGCGGGGGTCGGCCGCCGCGCGCGCCGCCGCGGACGCCAACGCGTCGTCGGCCTCGAGATCCGTCATCGGCCACACCGCGACCCCGAGGGCGTCGAGAGCTTCCTCGAGCAGACCGAACTGGCCGAGCACGACGGGGTCGACCCCGTCTCCCGTCTTGTAGCCCGGCCAGAGCTCGTTGCGGAACGACTCGATGACGTGGTCGGTGGCGACGCCGAGGTGGGTCACATCCTCCTCGAGCATCGACAGCACCGAGCCGAGGACGCCGCGGACGGCGCCCACCTCGCGCCCGTCGACGTCCCTGGCCGGCGGCACCGCGTAGAAGTGGCGGAACAGCTCGTAGGTCCCGTCGACCAGGAACACGTTCATGCGCGCCCGAGCGTGGGGTCAGCTCTCGCGGCGGGTCGGGGGGGCGGCGGTGGGGCAGGGCTCCCACCCCAGGCGGATCAGGTCCCGGCCCAGCTTCCTGGCCGCTTCGGTCAGGGCCGCGAGGTCGTCGTAACGCTCGCTCTCCTCCGATCCGTCAGGATACAGCACCACGAGCTCGCAGGTCTCGGGACGCACATCGCAGTGGATGCCCATGAATCGGGGCGGCCCCTCGCGCGCCTTCAAGAACCACAGCATCACCGTGTTGTATCGGGCTGGATCGGTCGCGCTACAGCCGCCGCGGGCGAATTGCGTGCAATCCTGGGCCATACCGGGCGTTGGCAGGAAACCGCGATCCTGACGCCCGTAGTCGAGCCGCCGACGCGGGGGAACTGCCGCCCCGAGCTCGCCCCCCGGTCCGGTCCGAGGGCGCCGAATCACGCCGCGGCGGGCCGGCGCGAATAACGGACCGGCCGATACGTAGAAAGGGATCGTGCATACCGTGATGGTAGAGTCTGCGGCACCGGCGCTGGTCGCCGGCGATGCCGAATCCGACCGGCAGCTCATCGACCAGGCCAAGGCCGGAGAGCCGACGGCGTGCGACGCGCTGGCCCGGCGCTATCGCCGGTCCGCGTACCTGCTGGCCCTCCAGATGCTGGGCAACCGAGACGACGCGATGGACGTGACCCAGGACGCGATGCTGAGGTTCTTCAGCACCCTCAAGAGCTTCGACGCCGCCCGCCGCGTACAGCCCTGGCTGTTCACCATCGTACGGAACCAGGTGCGCGACCTCTGGCGGCAGCGGCAGCGGCGGCCGGGCGACACCGGCGGCGAGGCGGACGCCCTGGTCGGGCAACTGGCTTCCCCGCAACCGGGGCCGGAGACGGATCTCCGCCGCCGGGAGCTGAAAGAGCGCGTCTGGCGGGCCCTCGCGTCCCTGCCCGCCGAGAAGCGCGAGATCATCGTGCTGCGCGACTTCCACGACCTGTCCTACAGCGACATCGCGCAGGTGCTCGACATTCCCATCGGGACGGTGATGTCGCGGTTGCACGGCGCCCGGCGGCAGCTCCGGGCGCGGCTCGAAGAAGGGGGACGTCATGCCTGAGCCCTGTGGGCGGACGTTCGACGAAGCCCTGCTCTCCGGCTACGTCGACCGGGCGCTGGTGCAGCGCGACGGGCAACGGGTCAGGGTGCACCTGGAGCACTGCTCCACGTGCCGGGCGGTGTGCGAAGACCTGCGCGCAGTGCGGGAGGCGACGATGACGTCGATGTTCGAGACGCCGCGGGACGACGAGTGGTCGGAGATCCCTCGAACGAGGTCCAGTCGGCTCCTGGTCGGGTTGGGGTGGCCGCTGGCGACAGCCTGGGCGGTGTCCCTGATCGGCTACGCCCTGTGGGGAAGCTGGCAGGAGACCGACAACCTGATCGAGCGGCTCCTGCTGCTTGGCGGGGTGACGGGATTCGGGCTGCTGTTCTTCGGGGTGCTGCTCGACCGGCTGAAGGCGGCGAAGACTGACCGTTACCGCGAGGTGCGCAAATGATCGTCGTCACCGCGAATCGAGTGGCGGGCAAGCGGATCGCCCGCACCCTGGGGCTCGTGCGCGGCAACACGATAAGGACTCGCCACCTCGGCAAGGACATCATGGCGGTGCTGCGCAACATCGTCGGCGGCGAGGTCGCCGAGTACACCAAGCTCCTCGCCGAGTCGCGCGAGCAGGCCCTGGACCGGATGGTGCAGGAGGCTCACGAGCTGGGCGCCAACGCCGTCATCTCGCTGCGGTTCTCGACGTCGATGATCATGGGCGCCGCGGCCGAGCTCCTCGCCTACGGCACCGCGGTCGTGTTGGAGGACGACGCGGAGGGAGCGGGCGGCGGCGGGCCGGCGGCGGCCGGATCCTGACTGCGTCAGCGTACTTACTGTCGATACTCCCGCAGCATACGCTGCAGGTCCTCTTCTTCGGCGTGCCAGGCCGCCTGGATGTCTCGCAGGGCCGCCGCCGCGGTCGGCGCCCCGCGGGCGAGCGCGCGGTTGCCCGCGAGAAGCAGTCCCTCGGCTGTCGCGTGGTCCAGGAAGCGGAAGAGGTGATCGTAGTAGCCGTCGATGTTGACGAAGACGCACGGCTTCTCGTGCAGCAGCAGCGGCTTCTGCGCCCACGTGAGCGCTTCGAAGATCTCCTCGACGGTGCCGAAGCCGCCGGGGAGGGCCAGGCACCCGTGGCACAGCGACTGCATCTTGTATTTGCGCTGGTGCATGGTGTCGACGACGTAGAGGCGGCTGAGCTCTTCGTGCGCGAGCTCCTGGTACGCGAGCTGCCGCGGGACGACCCCGGTGGCGAAGCCGCCGTTCGACAGCACCGCGTTGGCCAGCACTCCCATCAGGCCGACGCGGGCGCCGCCGTAGACCAGCCCGACACCGTCGGCCGCCATCAGGTGGCCCAGAGTCTCCGCCTCGTCCACGTACCGTTTCCGGTGGCCTACGTGTCCCCCCAGGTACACGCAGACGTGTTTCATGCCCTCGGGCGGTTCGACGCCCATGCGGTCGGCCAGCGGCGCATCTGTCATCCGTCAGATCTCGTGACGCTCATCCCGCCCATCCCCGGCGCGGTATCGGGCGGTCTGTCAGGCGCACGACTCGAGCGCCGCCCCGCGCGTCGCCTTCACGGCGATGGACCGATCGAAGCCGCTGACCCGGAACACTTCCTCGATGTGCGGCTTCATGTTGCAGGCGACGAGGGTTCCCGAGCCCGCCTTCAGCGCCTTCGCGGCGAGGAGCAGCACGCGCAGGCCCGAGCTGCTGATGAAGTCGAGGCGGCTGAAATCGACGATGAGGTGCCGTTCGCCGTTGCCGATGCGCTCCATGACGCTCGTCTCGAAGGCGTTGACGTTCCCGCTGTCCAGCCGGCCGACGGGCGTCAGCACGAGGATGCCGTCGTGCCGCTCTTCCGCGACCTCGGCTTCCGTCGACCTGTCCGCCGCATAGTTGCGCTCCAGCGGCGCATAGTTGTGCTCCAGCGTCAACCTGTTCTCGCCATCGATGAACTGGTAGGTCACGCGGTCGGCGAACGTGCGGACCAGGTACAGCCCCAGCCCCCCGGCGGGCCGGTCCTCGAGCGGCGCCGACAGGTCCGGTTCGGCCCTCTCCGTCGGATCGAAACGACGCCCGTTGTCGGTGAATTTCAGAACCAGCAACTTGCCGCTGATCCACAACGTGATCTCGATCCTGGGCGCGGCGACCCCGTCGAAGCCGTAGCTGACCGAGTTGGTGACCAGCTCGTCGAGGGCCAGATTGAGCGCGTAGACCCTGGACTCGTCCAGCCTGTGGGCCTCGCCGAAGGCCTCCACCATCCGGGACACGTCGCGAAGCGCCGACAAGCGTGGAGGCGACAGCGAAATGTGCAGCTCGTCCTTCGACATCCGGTTTTCCTGGCGCCGTATTGAAACGCGCTGAAATCGGACCCCGCGGCGGCGATGGTGGTTCCCTGATCGAACCCACGCCGCCAGCGTGCCCCTCGATGGCGTAGTACCGGTTCGCTCGCCCTCACCCAGACCCCGACCTCGCCCGCGTCATGGGCAGCGGCAATCGAGGCCGTGAAGGTCGCGGACTACTGTAGCAGACTGCCGGTGCCGGGCGCCACGTGGAGCCGAAGGCGGCTACAGCCCCAGCAGGTTCTTCCGGAGCTTCGAGAGCCCCTGCCCGGCCGCCCACAGGTCCAGCTCGACCGACGCCAACTCGTCGACGACGGGCACGGCGAGGCCGGACTCCCGCAGGTCAATCGCCTTGAGATAGGTGCGGCACGATGAGCATTCCTCCAGGCGAATGTGCGGCCACGACTCCGAGACGTGGTGCGGGCGCCGATCCGGGCGCTCCTCTCCGCAGGCGGGACAGCGCGTCCGCGGGAACCCCCATTCGGTCAGGCAGAGCGAGCAGAGCAGGGTCCGCCGACCCCTGGTCTCGGGCAGGTCGCGCAATACCGCGGCGATCGGCGCCGCCCCGCAGTACGGGCACGCGGCGCGCGCGTCTCGAGCAACAGGGTTTCCGTCTTCGCCGGCGCCGCGCGGGGCTCCCGCCGCGAGGGCTTCGGCGATGGGCTGCAGGAAGGCGCGCGGAAAGAACTCCAGCGCGCTCGCCTCGCAATCGAGCGACTCGGCGACCGCGGCGACCGGGGTCGCGCCCAGCACGCCGCCGAGCAGGACCGACATCGCGGCGGGTTCCGCCGAGAGCCGCCCCGCGACGGCCCGCAACAAGTCCGTCGCCGACGCGGGGACGGCCCGCACGAAGCGCACGAAAGCCCGGTCTCGCGGCCGTTCCGGCAGCCGCGACAGCCGCAGGAGAGGCGGCCTGCCGTCGTCGGCCGCCACCGCGCGCAGCCACCGTGAACCCAGCGCCCTCGCGTACAGCGGCTCCTGCAGGGCCAGTACGTCGCCGTAGAAGGCCAGCAGCTCCGCCGCGTGCGGATGCTCGACCCTCAACCGCGCGGCGCGCTCTCGACGTCCCGTCCACACCGGATGAACTGCCATACGACGGTCGCCGAGCCGCGGCCGGGTCGCGCGGGCGACGACCGTCCGATCGCATCGGCGGCGACGCCATTGCGCGGGACGGTCGAGACCCTCGATTGCGCCCGCAGCGGCGCCTGGGCGCAGCGTCGAACGCTACCTCGGCCGCCGGGCCCCCGGGCTCAGGAGCGGCTGGAACGGCGCCGCCAGGGACAGCGTCTCGGTCCTCGGCGTGTAGCAGATCGTCTCGCTGCAGACCTGGTACAGCACCGACACCGGCACCTCGACCACCGCCGGCCGGTCGGGGTTCGACCGGTGGAACACCTCGGCGTTCGGCGTGACGGGGATCGCGACGTCGACGTCCCCCTCGTAGACGTTGAGGGTGACGCCGAGCAGCGGGAACTCTCTCGGGTGCGTGGGCGGGTACCGCGCCGCCCCCACCCGCAGGCCCCGGGTGTCGGGAATCGTCGCCTCGGACGCGATATAGCCGTCGGGAAGCGGCCGGCCGTACATGTGCAGACCGTCCGCGAGCTCGAAGCGCACGTGTACCGTCGACTGGGTCTCGAACTTCATCGACTCGTCGGACAGGAAGGCGGAGATCCGCACCTGATCGCTCCCGAGCTCGACCGCCGGGACCTCGTGGCGGGCGAGGATCTCGCCGAGAGCAGTGTCGCGAATCGTACCTGCCGACTCCCGGGTGGCGTAGTGGCGGTGGAAGAACTTCTCGGTGACCACCCCGTTCCCGTCCGTGACGTAGACGCCCGGGAACGGCACCCCGTAGAAACGGCGGCCGGCGCCCTGCTCCGGATCGTCCGGGGAGATCAGGGTGTTGAGGATGCCGAACTCGCGAATCACGGCCGAGTCGACGTCCGACAGGAGGTCGTACGTCACCCCGTACTCGTCGGCGAATGCCCGGAGCTGCTCCGGACTGTCGTAGCTGATGCCGTAGACGCGAATCCCCGCTTCCTCGAAGAGCCCCAGGTTCGTTTGCAGCTCGACCAGCTGCGTGCGGCAGTACGGTCACCACACGGCCGAGCGGTAGAACACCACCACCGACTGGGAGTCGCCCCGGTCCGCGTGGTAGTCGACCAGGCGCCCCTGCTGATTCGGCAGCGAGAACTCGGGAAGCCGCTCGCCGATCTCCGGTCCCGTCGGAAACTCGTGTGACGTCGGGTAGCGCCGCGCCGGGTGGCTCGCGGGCATGCCGATGGTGATGCCGAGGTCGTCGGTCCGGGTGCCCGGCTCGAGGTCCTCATGGGCCGAGCGGACCGGAACGGCGTCCTGCGCCGCGGCGGCAGCGGGAGCCAACAGCAGCGCAAGCGCCGCC
Source organism: Vicinamibacterales bacterium (assembly GCA_965199675.1). Lineage (GTDB taxonomy): Bacteria > Acidobacteriota > Vicinamibacteria > Vicinamibacterales > UBA8438 > JAJEEA01. The sequence continues at coordinate 38,759 of CBDATI010000061.1, forward strand.
AGCAGTGTCCATCGTGTCATCGTTACTCTCCCAGGGCCGGCCGGGGCGACCGAGCCGCCCCACCGCCGAGCCGCACGCATTGTATACGCTGTCTTTCGAATGCCGTCACTCGCGCCGTCTCTCCACCACCAGGACGATTTCGTCCCGACCGGCTTCGGCGGCAGCTCTTCTCTGTTCACCGGTCTCGCGTCGCGGCCGCCCAGCGGTTGACGCTCCGCGCGATCCGGCATCGACCCAGGGACATGCGCTCCACCGCGCGCTCCAGGTCGAGCTCCTTCCGGCCGCACTCTCGAAGTTGGTCCGTCCGCGACCGCGGCGTCGAGCAGTCCTCGTCGCGAAGTGCTGCTCCGCAGCCGGCCACGTCCTGCCGGCGACCAGCATCGTCACAGACTCACCGTGTGCCGTAGTATGCTACGGCCGTGATTCGCTCCTGGCGAAACGCGGCAAGCCGCAAGGTCTGGGAAGGCGAATCGCCGAATCGTTTTCGTGGCCTCGACTTCGAGAACGCCATCGATTTGCTGCTTGCGTTGAACGTCGCTGAGACGCTGCAGGATCTGAGCCCGCTCTTGAGCGTGGGGCTGCACAGGCTCAAGGGCGCCCGCCGGCGGCAATGGGCGATGACCGTGAACGGGCCCTGGCGAATCTGCTTCGAGTTCCACGAGGGCGACGCCCATGATGTCGAGATCGTGGACTATCACAAGGGATGACGACATGCCCCCGATTGCCCACCCTGGCCGATTTCTGAAACGGGAGCTTCAAGCGCGGAATGTCAGCGCGAACCGCCTGGCGCTCGAGATCGGTGTGCCATCGGGCCGGATCACGGACATCCTGAACGGCCGTCGCTCGATTTCCGCCGACTCAGCAGTGCGCCTGGGTCTCTATTTCGGCAACGACCCGCGGTTCTGGCTCGGCCTCCAGGGGCAGTACGACATCGCGACCATCGAGCAGACACGCGGTGGCGAGATCGCAGAGCGGGTCCGTCCAGCGCCCACCGCGTGATTCGATTCGCCGTCATCGTCGCAAGAACCGCCTCCCCTGCCAGTCTCTCGACCCCCGGTCGGCGGGGACACCCCTCCGTCAACCGACCGATCCCCGGCGGTTCGTTGTCGCGAATCCGCGTGCACACCGACGAACCGGTGGCGCCGGGAACCGGTCTGAGAGCCGACCCCGGGTGCCGGCGCTCCCGCCAACACCGCGCTCATGCGAGTGTCTCCTCTTCGCGCCCGCGCGGGTGTTGTCGGCGGGCCCGGCGTTCGGTCACCGTGCCGTCGATCTGGCGCGGGTGGCGCCGAGCGGCGCGCCTACGGGCGGGTCTGTTCTTCGTGCCAGCGCGGGTGGTGGTGGCGGGCCCAGCGCTCGGTGACGGTGCCGTCGATCATGGCGCGAGCGGTGCCGGGGTAGGCGACGGTGCCGAGGTAGACGTGGACGATGAGGAACAGCCCGCCGCCCAGGGTGGCGGCGTAGTGCGCGAGGCGCATCCACTGCAGGAAGCTCGCGCCGAACGCAGCCGGGAACCACAGGGCGACGCCGCTCGCCACGAAGACGACGGCCAGCGCCCCCTGCACCCAGAAGAACGTTTTCTGCCCGGCGTTGTACTTGCCCGCCGGCGGCACGTTGGCGCTGTCGCGGGTGGCGTAGGCGCGCACCGCGCGCAGCCAGCGCCGGTCGTCGTCGCTGAGGAACATGTCGCGGAACCAGATCACGATCATCGCGACCATGCCCGCCGTGAACAGCACCCCGACCCACGGGTGCAGCACCCGCGCCGAGGGGCCCCCGCCGAGGAGCGCGGTCAGCCAGAAGAGGGCCGGGTAGGCGAAGGCGAGGCCGGTCGCGAGCAGAAGCGCGAACGTCACCCCGACCACCCAGTGCAGGATGCGCTCGAAGAAGGTGAAGCGTTGGAGTAGTGGACTGGACATTGGTTGCCGCGTTATCAAACAAGGCAAAGTGTTTAACCCGGATTATTCGTGAAGATGGTGACTTGAGGGAGACAGACTGTCCTGTTCCCGGAGCTCTGCGACAAGCCCCTCGTCGCGACGTTCAACCGCGAGCAGGCGAGTTCCGACGGCGGCGCCGTCCTCCTCAAGGCAGCCGAGCGCGTATACGGCCTCGTCAGGACGTTCGCCGGGTATCTCGCCAACAAGCGCGCGCCAGCGACGATTCGGCACACGCTTGCGGAGCTGGTCGGACAGCGGGTCTTCGGCATCGCGTGCGATCATCCCGCAAGCAACGACGCCGACCACTTGGCCGAGGACCCCATCCACAAGCTGCTGCTCGGGCGAGACCCGGTGACCGGTTCGCCCCTGGCGTCGCCCTCTGTCCTACCACAGAACAGGTGAGGAGTCGCCACCCGCTTCACATCAGTTCAACAGCATCCGGGACATCCCCCGCTAATATTCGGCTCGTTATAGTTGCGGTCGATCGTGCCACTCAGGTCCTTCCATACTTCCAGGCAACCCAGGCTCGCCGTGCTGTCCATGAGAACCCCTCCCCCCCCTGGATCCAGGATCTAAACAATGCTCCACCTTTAAAAAACCCACCCCGATCTCGTAGCATCTTTCTTCACCGCCATCACCTCCGTCCCCGCCTGGACCCCCTTCGCCTCCATTGCCACCGTCCACCTTCAATACCGTGTTTCCGAACCCAATCACCGGCTCCGCCACCTGCCAAAAGTCAATCTGCACCGTTCCGCCATCGCCTCCGGCACCGCCCGCGCCACCCGCGCCGCCCCGACCACCGTCCTGGCCGTTGCACACGCTGCTTTTCTTCGCCCGTCCGCCGTGCTGCCCCTGTCCACCCTTGCCGCCGTTTCCTCCGGCTCCTCCTTGAACATCAACCTCTAATGATTTTAGGCCAACTACACCCGCCTTGATGCGTACGATCTTCCCCCTGCGGCCGTCACCGCCCCTGTCCGCACTATCACCCGATACCCCGGGTGTACAAGGTCCTGCCGTACCCTTGCCTCCTGGCTGTCCGGAATGCGTGCCCGCTCTCCCTCGCCCGAGAATCCGAACGCCTCGGCCAATTGTGGCCTGATGAGCCCGTATTTCCAATTCATCCACATCATCGGCAATCACGATCGTCGACTCGTCCTCCATTATCCAATGATTGACATGGATGAGATTTTCCTCCTGCGTGATGGTTATTCTTTCTCCTTTGGCCACACGGAGATCCTTCGGTGGTGGTGGCGGCGCCCCTCCACCTCTTTTCGGCTTCGTAGTAATCGTGAACTCTAAACGTTGCTCGGCGGGACACTACAACCACTCAGATCGACCCGATTTGACTTTTTCCACGGGGGTAATCACATAAGATGAAATACTGTCGTCTCTTTCGAGCGCCGATTCATCCATTACCAACAGATCTATGCTCTTGGGCCAGTAAACCTCTCCTTCCCATTCAAGGCCATAATCATTCGAACGTCTATGCCTTGCAAAATCTTCTTTTTTTAAACTCCCGCTACTACTGCTCGCACCACCAATACTGCTCGCACCACCAAAGATACCGAGAAAATCTGCCTCTCCCGAAAACTCCCCGGAAATCTCAATAAAATCTTTGTCCTCATTTTCCATTTCATCTTTCAACCGTTTCGCAAGTTGATTAAACCTGTTCGGCGAAAGATCGTTGCCGCTGAGTCCATAACGACTCATGTCCTGCAGATAATCCTCAAGAAAATCGTCCCATGCCACGGTCTGTCTTTCCCATACGTTATCAGGCCATTCCAGCGGCGGCACGTTGACGGTCGGATCTTCCCTATAATACCTCCTAACGATATCCGTGCGAACCGAAGCTAGCGCGGTCCGAACTTGGTTTCGCGTCACATACTTCGACTCTCCGTCACCGCTCAGATCGGCGTAGAAATCGGTGTCCAGGAGCTGCTGCGTCGTCAACTCCACCGTATTGCTCACAAGCTCTTGGCCTCCGTAGCCGAGAAGCACTTGGAAAGTGCCACCGCTGCTGTTCAGACGCTCCAGAAAATCGCCCGCAGGGTCCGTCCGATCGCCACCGGTCTCGAATTCGGCAACGAATCGTATCCACGGCTGAGTCAGCGGAATGGCCCGGTTTCGAGGGACATAGGCTCGCCATGTCCTGGAATCGTCACCAAGAGCAATGAACGAATATTGAAGCGGCCGAACATTCTTCAATAGCACTGAAACACCTTTTTCGTTCAGCGCTTCATGAATATTCGCCGCCAAGCGGGAACTCGAACCCTCCAACCAAAACTGCACCGTCTGGTTAAGAACACCTCGTTGAACATCCAGCCGACCGTCATCCGTCATTTTCAAGCGAAGAGGAGGTAGATACAGGTAAATGTGTTCATCCTCATCCTCGGTAGACGTATTGCGATCAGCCCCATAAACCGTGATCTCGCCATAATCCGACAGGAACACTTCATGTCGGTCGGCGGTACGCGGTTGGATGATATCTAGGATGATATCTCGCTCTACCGGCGGATCGCCCCCGATGTTCTGCCTGTCCGAATCTTCCTTCTCTTCATCTCGGCCAGGGAGTTTGCCGTCGCGAAACATCTGTAACGCCACTACGAGAACGGCAAACGCAACAACGACGAAAGCATATTTCTTCAGCGGTAACCAACTCATTGCTTTTTCTCCTTCTATAGGCCACCTGCACTAGCTAGACCGAGTTCAGTTATTACAGCGCCAGTACGCAGTGCAACTCCAGACGTCGTCGTCCGGATCGTCCGGGTAGCCTTCATCGCGCTCGCAACGGCAACTATCGACGGAGAATGGCCCGTCACAGGCACGTCTTGCGGCAAGGGCGGCGTCTGTCTGTGCAGCGGCGCATGCGCCGCTGCGACTATGGGCCTCACCTGTACCGTCGCCGGACCGTTGCTGCAGGACTGGAGCGGTCGCGGGTTCGGTGGTGGTCGCCGCGACGAAAAACAGCGAGTCTGAGATGGTACACGCCACGGTGGGATAGCGGAGACTTGGGCCGCTCGCGACGGCGGTGGAGACACCGCAGGCAAGAAGAAAAAGTGCCAGTACGAACGCCGAGGTTACGTATCGCATCGGGCAGAATCTCCTTGGTCGAAGAGGGTGGAGAGTTGGCAACCTCAGTTCCGCGACGTATCGAGTATCTCGATTTTTCTGGCCAGCCAGAGTTGGCGACAGTCGGTAGCACCCTCGGTTGACGGCGTGTCGCTCCGCCCCGGCCGCGGCTCCGCAACCCCGTCAGGCGGGCCGCTGCCCGGCATCCTCGTGCTCGTCCAGCCGCTCCGGCCCGTAGCGCAGGAAGTGGACGAGCGCCCCGAGCACGCCGAAGCCCATCATCCACGCGCCGATCCGCTTCAGGAACATCAGCCCCGTCATCGGCACCGGGCTCGCGGTGGGGTCCGCCGGCAGGCTGTAGTCGGCGAGCCGGTCGCCGTGGGGCACGACGTACATCATGTGGGTGCCGCCGACGCCGGCCGGGTTGTAGACGGCGGCGTTCTCGTAGCCGCGCGACTTCAGGGTCTCCACCTGCTTGTCGGCGAGGGCCAGCATGTCGTGCTTGCTGCCCCACGAGATGGCGTTGGTCGGGCACGTCTTCACGCACGCCGGCTCGAGCCCCGCCTCGACCCGGTCGACGCACATGTTGCACTTCGACACCTTGCGCGTGGCCGCATCGAAGCGCGGGATGTCGAAGGGGCAGCCGGTGACGCAGTACTGGCAGCCGATGCAGTTCTCCTGGTTGAAGTCGACGATGCCGTTCGTGTACTGCACGATGGCGCCGGGCGCGGGGCACGAGAACAGGCACCCCGGCTCTTCGCAGTGCAGGCAGGCGTCCTTCTTGATCAGCCAGTTGAGCTGCCCGTCGACCTCCACCTCGTTGAAGCGCATCAGCAGCCACGTCTTCGGGCTCAGGTCCCGGTGGCTCTGGTAGCTCCCGAAGTTGGCGGTCGGCTCGACCCCGAGGTCGTTCCACTCCTTGCAGGCGACCTCGCAGCCCTTGCAGCCGATGCAGGCGCCGATGTCGACCAGCTTCGCGTAGGTCGGCCCGGCGGAGCGCAGGGCGCTGATCGGGATGTAGGCGTCCGGACTGGCGGACACGCGGCGGATGGTGAGTGTGTCGGCCACGGGCAACCTCTAATCTTAGCCTTGGGAGAAGCGGCGGGTCACGGAACCCGACGAAAAACCAGCTTAACAGCCCGTGGACGAAGTCGGTTCGCTGAGCGGGCCTGTTCAAGCAGCTTGGGGACGAGCGGCTGAGCCCCAGGGGGCGACCGGAGCCCATTTGGCCCTCCAGAGGCCGTTCAGACGCCCCCAGAGGCCCATGAGGCGTTCGATCAGCCCGAGAATCGCCGAAAGAGCCCGCCCCTGCAGGCTCCGGGGCGTACCGACGCCCGTCAGGCGGCGCAGCAACAGACCCAGGTTGCAGCCCGCCGCCTGGACCAGCACCCGCTTGCGGACATTCTCATGGCCGCGCACCCACACCCGACGCAGACCCCCGGTCTCATACTGGTGAGCGAAAGGCCGCTCCACCAGTTCCCCCCGGCAGCGTTGGAGACGACGGCCCCGGTCCCCGCGAATACGCCGACGATTCCCATACAGCGCCGACTGCGCAGCACGCTTCTCCGGCGGCGTCTCACCCGTCTTCTTGTCCTGCCAGACGCGCCGACCACGCGCCGGCTCCGCGATGTAGCTGCGTACACCAAGGTCGTCGAGCGCCACCAGCGTCGCGTCGCTGTGATACCCCTTGTCGGCCACCACCTCTTCGACGCCCTCACCGTCAGGCTGAACCGCCTCCACCTGCTCCGCCGCCTTCGTCAGCGTCTCCGGCAGCGTCGCCGTATCACCCTCCGACGCGTCCTGAACCGTCACCGACAGGAGCGCTCCCGTCTCCAGGTCGACACCGTGCTCCGCCTTGTGGGCCAGATGCGTCCGACCGTCCTTCATCTTCGCGATCTTCGCGTCCGGGTCCTGCGGAGACGTCCACTCTTCATTCGACGTCTTCCGGCCCTTCCGCGAACGGTCGAAACGCGCCAACTCCGCCCGCGTCGGCGTCGCAATGCCAGATGCCTCCGCCAGCCCCCGCACGAACGCGTCGTACGAGTCCCCCGTATCCCGACGCTCGATGCTCCGCATCGCCGCGTTCGCTTCCAGCGTCGTCGCGTCCACCCCGATCGTCTTCCCCTTCACCAGACCCGCTTCCGACAACCGCTCCAGCACCCACGTGAACACCGCCGCGTGCGTCTCCACGTCGATCAGACGCCGAGTCCGTGACAGCGTCGAGTGGTTCGGCGTCGCCTCCGTCACGTCCAGATCCAGGAAAGCCCGCAGGCTCAGCGAATCCGCGACCCGCCACGCAATCGCGCGCTCCGATGACAGACCCTCGAAATACCCGATGAACAGAAGCCGGAAATACCGCCCGGGTCGCAGACTCGGACGACCCATTCGCTCCGCGTAGAAGACCGCACACAACCCCTCCACGAAAGCGTCGAACCTGGATTTCTCCAGAATCCGATTCAGCCGCTCGAAGAAGGGATGCCCCGCACTCTTGGGAAGGTCCTCTGCCGTCACCCACATCGGTGGCGCCGGTCGAGCCGCCGGCCTCTTGCCCATCGCCATGCTGTGAAGTCTACGACACTACAACCACTCAGATCGACCCGATCGGCCCGAATTTGCCGACTTTTTCCACGGGCTGTTAACTCCTCCTTCAGCGCCCCCTTCCACTCTTCCCACAAAAAAGGTCGCCAACTCTCCGGTCTCGGCAGCAAAGCGAAAGAACACGGACGCCTCCACTTGGTAGAGGGTATAACTACCTCTTGTCGTCCCATCGCTAGGAGTAAGAGACTCTAAAACACTCTCAATGTCCCTGATGGCTCCTTCCATCTGCGCTTTCAACTCATCCGGGCCTACTTGTCTATCAGCCCGTGGACGAAGTCGGTTCGCTGAGCGGGCCTGTTCAAGCAGCTTGGGGACGAGCGGCTGAGCCCCAGGGGGCGACCGGAGCCCATTTGGCCCTCCAGAGGCCGTTCAGACGCCCCCAGAGGCCCATGAGGCGTTCGATCAGCCCGAGAATCGCCGAAAGAGCCCGCCCCTGCAGGCTCCGGGGCGTACCGACGCCCGTCAGGCGGCGCAGCAACAGACCCAGGTTGCAGCCCGCCGCCTGGACCAGCACCCGCTTGCGGACATTCTCATGGCCGCGCACCCACACCCGACGCAGACCCCCGGTCTCATACTGGTGAGCGAAAGGCCGCTCCACCAGTTCCCCCCGGCAGCGTTGGAGACGACGGCCCCGGTCCCCGCGAATACGCCGACGATTCCCATACAGCGCCGACTGCGCAGCACGCTTCTCCGGCGGCGTCTCACCCGTCTTCTTGTCCTGCCAGACGCGCCGACCACGCGCCGGCTCCGCGATGTAGCTGCGTACACCAAGGTCGTCGAGCGCCACCAGCGTCGCGTCGCTGTGATACCCCTTGTCGGCCACCACCTCTTCGACGCCCTCACCGTCAGGCTGAACCGCCTCCACCTGCTCCGCCGCCTTCGTCAGCGTCTCCGGCAGCGTCGCCGTATCACCCTCCGACGCGTCCTGAACCGTCACCGACAGGAGCGCTCCCGTCTCCAGGTCGACACCGTGCTCCGCCTTGTGGGCCAGATGCGTCCGACCGTCCTTCATCTTCGCGATCTTCGCGTCCGGGTCCTGCGGAGACGTCCACTCTTCATTCGACGTCTTCCGGCCCTTCCGCGAACGGTCGAAACGCGCCAACTCCGCCCGCGTCGGCGTCGCAATGCCAGATGCCTCCGCCAGCCCCCGCACGAACGCGTCGTACGAGTCCCCCGTATCCCGACGCTCGATGCTCCGCATCGCCGCGTTCGCTTCCAGCGTCGTCGCGTCCACCCCGATCGTCTTCCCCTTCACCAGACCCGCTTCCGACAACCGCTCCAGCACCCACGTGAACACCGCCGCGTGCGTCTCCACGTCGATCAGACGCCGAGTCCGTGACAGCGTCGAGTGGTTCGGCGTCGCCTCCGTCACGTCCAGATCCAGGAAAGCCCGCAGGCTCAGCGAATCCGCGACCCGCCACGCAATCGCGCGCTCCGATGACAGACCCTCGAAATACCCGATGAACAGAAGCCGGAAATACCGCCCGGGTCGCAGACTCGGACGACCCATTCGCTCCGCGTAGAAGACCGCACACAACCCCTCCACGAAAGCGTCGAACCTGGATTTCTCCAGAATCCGATTCAGCCGCTCGAAGAAGGGATGCCCCGCACTCTTGGGAAGGTCCTCTGCCGTCACCCACATCGGTGGCGCCGGTCGAGCCGCCGGCCTCTTGCCCATCGCCATGCTGTGAAGTCTACGACACTACAACCACTCAGATCGACCCGATCGGCCCGAATTTGCCGACTTTTTCCACGGGCTGCTATGGCGGCTTTCCACAGAATCCGTCCAATCCGGGCCGCTAATGTTGACCTCCGTAGGCAGCACCTCAACCTCAAGCATCCAGTTAGCCTCTTGAGCTTCCGGTCCCGCCGGCACCACGAATACCAACCCCACCGCGAGTACTGCCCAACCAATCATTAGCCGCATCAGTTTCCCTCCATGTGCGTCACGCCCGCTCCACGTTAACGAGAAAAGACTTGAACTCCGGACACCGCGTGTTCGCGTCGCCGATGAACGGCGTCAGCAGGTTGGCCATCGACCCCTGGGTGATGCCGACGAAGCCCCAGTGGACGGGGATGCCGACGGTCCAGACGACCCGGCCGTTGACGCGCAGGGGCTTGATGCGCTTGGTGACGATGGCGGTGCCCTGCACCTCGCCGCGCTTGGACCAGACGCGCACCTGGCCGCCGTTGGGGATGCCCTTCTCGGCCGCGAGCCCCTCGGGGAGCTCGACGAAGAAGTCGGGCATCGCCTCGACCAGCAGGGGCACGTTGCTGGTGACGAAGTGCTCGCGCTCGACGACGCGGTAGACGGTGCAGGCGTAGGGATAGTCGTCGTCGCCGTTGGCGAGGGACTCGCGCACACCGTCGTACCAGCGGATGACGGGGTTGACGGGCACGTTGTCGTGCAGGGCGTTGGGCGACGGGCTCTCGACCGGTTCGTAGTGCTCCGAGAACGGCCCGTCCGCGAGGTGGCTGCTGAAGAGGCGCGCCACCCCCTCTTCGGTCATGATGAACGCCCCGGCCGCGTCCGGCGGCGTGGTGCGGCCGTAGTCGGGCACGTCGCCGATCCACTCGCGGCCGTTCCAGACGATGCCGGCGCGGCTCGGGTCCCAGGGCCGTCCCTCGGCGTCGGCCGAGGCGCGGTTGTAGAGCACGCGCCGGTTGGCGGGCCAACTGAACGCCCAGTCGTGGTGCATGCCGAGGCCGGTGGGGTCGGCGGTGCCGCGGCGCTGCATCTGGTTGCCGGCTTCGGTGAAGCTGCCGGTGTAGATCCAGTTGCCGGCGGCGGTCGAGCCGTCGTCGGCGAGTTCGCCGAACGAGTCGAGCTGCCGGCCTGTCGCGACGTCCCAGCCGTTGATTTCTTTCGCCAGCTCGACCATGGTCGGCTCGCGGGGGTTCAGGTAGTCCCAGGTCAGGTGCTGGATGGCGTCATTCCACGCCCCGCCCTCGGCCTGGTAGAGTTCTTTCACCCGCCAGAACAGCTCGGACAGGATCCAGGTGTCCGGCCGCACCCCGATCGGGGGGTCGACGGCCTTCTCCTTCCACTGCGCCCAGCGCCCGCTGTTGGTGAACGAGCCGTCGCGCTCGATCCAGTGGGACGACGGCAGGTAGAGGACTTCGGTGTCGATGGCGGCGGGGTCCATGCCCGGCGCCTTCCAGAACTCGGCCGAGTCGAGCATGAAGGGGTCGATGACCACCTTCCACTTCAGCTTCGACATCGAATCGAGCAGGCGCGGCACGTCGGGGCCGGCGAGGAGCGGGTTGAACCCGAGGGCGACGAAGCCCTCCAGGGTCCCCTGGCGCGCCTTGTCCCAGATGGTGAGCCACGTGGCGTCGCCGTCCTGCTTGGCGAGGTGGTGGTAGGCGAAATCGTTGGCCGGGGTCGCGTGCTCGCCGAACCACGCCTTCATCTGCGACACGAAGAACTTCGGGTAGTTGCCCCAGTAGTTGACGGTGTCGGGCACCAGCGGCTGCGGCGTCGAGTCGCGCAGGTGCGCGGCCAGCGACGTCTGCGGCGGCGTCGGCACCTTCAGGTAGCCCGGCAGGATGCCCGCGACGATGGCGTGGTCGGTCGCCCCCTGCACGTTGGCGTGGCCGCGCAGGGCGTTGATGCCGCCGCCGGGCCGGCCGATGTTGCCGAGCAGCAACTGCAGGATCGCCGCGGTGCGGATGATCTGGCTGCCCACCGTGTGCATGGTCCAGCCGACCGCGTACATGATGGTCCCCACCCGGTCGGCGCGGCCCGTCGAGCAGATGATCTCGGCCATCTGCAGGAACTCGTCGGCCGAACAGCCCGCGATGTCCGCGACCACCTCCGGCGTGTAGCGGTCGTAGTGCTGCTTCAGCAACTGGAAGACCGAGCGCGGGTGCTCGAGCGCGGGGTCGCGGCGCACGTAGCCGTCGGGGCCCCGCTCGTAGTCCCAGGCCGTCTTGTCGTAGTTGCTCGCGGCCTCGTCGAAGCCCGCGAACAGGCCGTCGGCGAACCCGTACTCTTCGCCGACCACGAACGTCGCGTTGGTGTGGGCGCGCACGTAGTCGGCGTGGTGGAGGTCGTTCTCGAGCGCGTAGCGGATGAGGCCGCCGAGCACCGCGATGTCCGCCCCCGGCCGGATCTGCATGTGCCGGTCGGCCACCGCCGACGTGCGGGTGAAGCGCGGGTCGATGGTCAGGAGCTTCGCGCCCCGCTCGTCACGCGCCTCGACCGCCCACTTGAACCCGCAGGGATGGTTCTCGGCGGGGTTGGCCCCCATCACCAGGATGACGTCGGTGTTCTTGATGTCCTTCCAGTGGTTGGTCATCGCCCCGCGGCCGAACGTGGCGGCCAGACTGGCCACCGTGGGGCTGTGTCATATGCGGGCCTGGTGGTCGATGTAGACCAGGCCCATGGCGCGCATCGTCTTGGTGATGAGGTAGGCGTCTTCGTTCGAGACGGTGGCGCTGCCCACCCAGGCGATGCCGTCGGCGCGGTTGACGACGCGGCCGGTGTCGTCGCGCTCGCGGAACGAGGCGTCGCGCGAGTCCTTGAACCTGCGCGCGAACCAGTCCATGGCGGTGTCCCAGTCGACCTCTTCCCAGTCGGCGGCGCCGGCCCGCCGCAGCAGCGGCTGGTGCCGCAGCCGGGGGCTGATGGCCAGCTCCATCTGCGACGCGCCCTTCGGGCAGAGGGTGCCGCCGTTGATGGGGCTGTCGGGGTCGCCCTCGACGTGGATGACGGTGTTCTTCGTGTTCAGGCCGCCGCTGCCGTGGACGTAGGCGATGGTGCCGCAGCCGACCGCACAGTACGGGCAGACCGTCCGGTACTCGGTGGCGTTCCGGATCTTGAGCTGCCGGACCGCGGCGTGGGCGGGCCGCAGATCGAAGCCGAGCGCGCTGACCGCGAGGCCGCCGGTGACCGAGGCCTTCAGGAACGTGCGTCTCGAGATGTCCATGCCGGTTGTCTCCCGCCGTCAGCGTTTATACCACACCGCCCCGGCCGTCTCTGCATCGTGCGGGCCAATCGCGTGCACGTCAGGATCGTGAGATGGCCGCTCCGGGCTCCTGTCACCACGTTCGATTGGACGGCGTTCCCGGCCGCGATCCCTCCGCATGCGCGCCATGGACCTCGGCCGCGGGAGGCCTCGGGGTCCGTCGCGTCGCGCCCCCGCCGGCGTCACCTCGTCATTCTCGCTCGACGTGCACCCCGGGCCAATCGCGGTGCGGCTCCGCTTGGCGCCCGACCCATCCGCCCGGAGTCGGCGCCGTACTACGGGGCAGGCTCCGGGCGGACATGCCGCTCCGCGAACCGCACGAAGCGCTCGGCCGCGTCGACGGCGGCCGACGCCTGCGCCTTCCCGAACGCCTCGAACGGCACGCCGCCCGCGAGGCCGTTCGGGTAGCGGGTCGGCACGTAGTACTGATCCAGGATGCCGGCCAGTTCCCGCAGCTCTCCCAGCCCGACCGCCCGATCGGCGTAGCGCGAGACCAGGGTCACCAGCGAATGGCCCAATACCGTGCGCTCGCCGAGACCGTAGGCCACCGCCTTGACCGCCTTCTCGGCCGCCTGCTGCGCGGTGAAGCACGCCTGCGCATGGAACCGCTCGCGCAGGGCGAGCCGGGCGAACGCGAGGTCGTTGGCGGCCTGGCGCCACCAGCGGTCAGCTTCTGCCCCGGCGTCCCACATGGATCGGCCTCGCGTCGGCGAGCGCATCGACCAGGAACGGCCGCTTCTCCGCCTGCAGTCGCGCGAACTCTTCAGGAGTGTAGACCAGCAGATCGACGCCGGCGCCCGCATCCACGATCGCCGGCAGATAGTCGCGGAACCGTTCCACGAACGGCCGATCCGTCTGCGCCACCACGATGACGTCGATGTCGCTGCCGGCCCCCGCCTCGCCGCGAGCATGCGACCCGAAGAGCCACGCGGCGTGGGCGCCCTGCGCGTCCAGAAGCGGCCGCAGCGCGTCGAGAAAGCGGTCTGGCCCGGTCGCGGGCGGCGGCGTCACGGTTCGATTATAGGCGCCGTCCCGGCTTCCCCCCGCCGCCCATCGGCTGCCGCGAGCAGCGCTCCTGGCGGTCGGCGATGCTGGACAGCCGCCGCGAGCAGCGCCGGTCGCGGGCGCCTCGCCGGCCGCAGATCGGCGCCAGGGCGGCAACCGGACTTATGATCGCAGCATGATGCCCGAGACCGCCCTCTCGCCCGCGGTGAGGACCGTCACCGTGCGCCGGCGCGGCGAACAGCTCGCCCAGGACCTCGTCGTCGTCGAAGAGCCGCTGGAGATTCGGGTCGACGGGAAGCCCCTCGTCGTCACGATGCGCACACCGGGGAACGACGAGGAGCTGGCGGCGGGTTTCCTGCACGCCGAGGGGATGCTGACCGGTGGCGCGGGCATTGCCTCGCTTCGGGCCGTCGCCGGCGACCGGTCGGCCGCGGCCGACGCCGGAACCCGCATCAAGGTGTCGAGCTTCGCGGGCGACCGGGTCGAGGTCGCCCTGGCCGGGAATGCCGCCCCGGCGCCGGCCCCCGGCCCCGAACGCGAGTTCCGGGCGACGGCGGCGTGCGGCGTCTGCGGCAAGACGTCGATGGAGGAACTCGATCAGGACCTGCCGCCCATCGCGCCGGTCGCGTGCCGGCCGGAGCTCCTCGAGACGCTGCCCGACCGCCTCCGCGCCGAGCAGGAGCTCTTCCACGCGACCGGCGGCATCCACGCCGCGGGCATCTTCACGCTCGACGGCGCCCTGCTCTGCGTGCGCGAGGACATCGGCCGCCACAACGCCGTCGACAAGGCCATCGGCCACTTCGTGCTGCGCGGCGCGCTGCCCCTGCGCGACCGGATCCTGGTCGTCAGCGGTCGGGCCGGCTTCGAACTGGTGCAGAAGGCGTTGATGGCGGCCGTCCCCGCGATGGTCTCGGTGGGGGCGGCATCGAGCGTTGCCGTGGACATGGCGGCGGCGGCCGGCATGACTCTCTATTCGTTCGCGGGACCCGGGCGCGGCAACCTGCACGTGTGACAGGTCGGTCGGGCGCAGATCAGGGCTTCTCGAAGATCGAGTGGTCCACCTCGCCGTTGATCTCCACGGCGTCGATGCGCATGTCGATGCCGAACGCGCCCTGCACATCGATGACGGTGCTGGCCGCCCACATCACCCCGCCGTGCTCCTCGTAGTCGGCCGGGTCGGCGGTCACCGTCTGCATGCCGATGCCGGGCACCTCGCTGGCGAACTGGATGCGCGACACCAGCAGGCTCTCGGCATCGACGAAAATCTGGAAGTCGATGTCCTGCAACGTCACCTGCACGACGTGGTTGTTCCGGCCGTCCAGCTCGGCGTCGTCGAGCCGGCTGAACGTCGGCGCGCCCGGGTCCGTCGAGCCGTAATCCCAGAACGGATGCAGCGACGACTGCGCCGCGAACGCCGTCGCCTGCGGCCCGGTGACGTCCACGACGCCCTGCGTGCTGTCCGACTGCCAGGCCGCGACCCCGTTCCACGCCGCCGTCTGCTGAAACAGGTCGCCGTCGAAGCTCTGGTACATCTTCTGGTTCCGGATGACGACGCTCTCGACGTCACCCTCCAGGTCCCCGAAGGGGGTGCTCATCGTGAAGGTGCCGGCCTGGCGCACGCTGGCGACGCCCGCGAGCGCCTCGCGCCCGCCCACCGCCGCCAGGCTTCCGTTGACGATCTCCTCGAGCGTCTGCGCCCGCGCGGCGCCGGCGTACGACACGACGGACAGCGCCACGACCAGACCAACCGTGCGATGGAATCTTCCCGCTATCATCGAAGTCATGCTCCACTACCACCTGTCCAGGCCGCCGACCTGCCCCGGGGCGCGCTCCCGCGTGCTACCCTGACGGGACGCCGGCCGGCGGCGGTCTCCCAACGGATTGTTGACGGACATCCCGGCAGAACCGTGCCGGGGCGAGGGTTCCGACCTCGAAAACGACACCAGGACGGCAACCATGGCACTTATACCACGGACCCCGCTGCCGGCACTGCTCGGTCTCGGCCTGCACGCCTGGTTCCGTCTCGGACTCGCCGGCTGCGCCGTCGCCCTCCTCGTACTGAACTGGAACCTCCGCCGTGCGCCTGCGGAGACCGGCGGAGCGCCGCCGGGCGGTGAACTGGAGGTCGTCACCGTGGATACCGTGCCCGGCGGGTCACCGGACGCCGACGAGCCGTCCCTGGTCAACGAAGGGTGGTACGTGCGCAACATGGCGACGGCGCACGGCGCGTTCGTCATCGAGGTCGAAGCGGACGATCCGGACCAGACGGACACGATTTCGCGGGCCCTGATCGAGCCGATCAAGGACGACTACGCCGAGATTCTCGTCTACATAAACCGGACGGACGACGATTCCGACCTGCCCGCCCGCCGCGTGCAGTGGACCCCGCGCGACGGCTATGTCGAACTGGTCTACGACGAACCCGAGACCCCCTGACCTCCGGCGGCGCCGCGAGGCAGGTCGGGGGAACGCCGTCTCGACCTGCTCGTTGCCAGCGCGCCGCCCGGTTGAAGCGGCGAGGCGCACGGAGGGCGCACAGTCGCCGCACTCCTGGCGGATTCTCGTGGCGGTCGTCGCGGTCACGTCCAGCACGTTCCCCTTCGCGGCAACTGTTGCGTCTCGGGCGACCCGCCTGCTGCGCCGCTGAGTATCATCAGATCCCTTCCTCGCGGTACTCGCCGAAGACCGCGCGGAGGGTGTCGGCGACCTCGCCCACGGTGGCTTGGGCTTCCACCGCGGCGATGATGGGGGGGACGAGGTTGCCGCCGTCGCGGGCCGTACTGGTCACCGCGTCGAGCGCCGTGCGCCACCGCACCGGGTCGCGGGACGCCCGCACGCGGGCCACCCGCTCGCGCTGCTCGGTCTCGACGGCGGGATCGATGCGCAGGATGTCGATGTTCACGCCGTCGTCGTCGTCGAAGCGGTTCACTCCGACCACGGTGCGCTCGCCGCTGTCGACCGCCTGCTGGTCGCGGTACGCCGACTCCTGAATCTGCCGCTGGATCTCGCCCCGCTCGATCGCCTGCAGCGTTCCCCCCTCGGCGTCGATGCGGTCGAGCAACGCGCGCGCTTCCCGCTCGATGGCGTCGGTCAGCGACTCGATGACGTGCGAGCCGGCCACCGGGTCGACGGTGTTGACGACGCCGGTCTCGGCCGCAATGACCTGCTGGGTCCGGAGGGCGATGTGGGCCGACGTGCGGGTCGGCAGCGCCAGGGCCTCGTCGCGGCCATTGCAGTGCAGCGACTGCGTTCCCCCGAGGACCGCGGCCATCGCCTGCAGGGCAACCCGCACGATGTTGTTGTCGGGCTGTTGCGCCGCCAGCGTGCTGCCGGCGGTCTGGGTGTGGAAGCGCATCTGCTGGGCCCGCGGCGCGGCGGCCCCGAAGCGGTCGCGCATGATGCGGGCCCACAGACGCCGGGCCGCCCTGAACTTGGCGATCTCCTCGAGGAAGTCGTTGTGGGCGGCGAAGAAGAACGACAGCCGGCGCCCGAAAGTGTCGACATCGAGGCCGGCGGCCATCGCCGCCTCCACGTAGGCCACGGCGTGGGCGCAGGTGAAGGCGACCTCCTGCACCGCCGTCGCGCCGGCCTCGCGGATGTGATAGCCGCTGATCGAGATGGGGTGCCAGTTGGGCAGCTCCGCCCCGCAGTACTCGACGACGTCGGTCACGATGCGCAGCGAGGCCCGCGGCGGGAAGATGTAGGTGCCGCGGGCTACGTACTCC
>CBDATI010000062.1:0-13611 GCA_965199675.1 Vicinamibacterales bacterium
GGCGCACGCACAGCTCGCCGCCTACGAGGCGGCGCGCGAGGCCCGCGAGCGCTACGAAGCCGAACGCGCCCGGCGCGAGGCGCTGGCCCGCTGGCAGGCCGACGCCCTGCGCGCGCGGGCCGAGCAGGCCGCCTTCGCCGCCGAGCTGGCCGCCGTCGCCGGGCCGCTCGCCGACAGCCACCGCCGTGTCCCGTCGCCTTCGGACTGGTAGTCGACGCGCCGGCAGCCCAGCAACTCCAAGGGGGAGGAACGAAAGGTCATGTCGCCGCTTCAAGAGCTGGTGCTGATGCTCCAGCAGGCCGGAATCCTGGTCGATCAGCTCATGGCCGCCGTCGCGCCCGCCGTGGCCGGGGCCGGGATGCAGCTCTGGCAGGGACTCGCGCTGATCGTCGTCGTCTGGACCGGGGCGCAGATGGCGCTCGCGGGCCACGGCGTCAACATGGCCGCCGTCGTCCGCATGGTCATCGGCCTGTCGATCCCGCTCGGCATGCTCCAGTTCTACACCGCGCCGCTGCCGGGGGCCGGCCGCAGCGTCCCGGACCTGATCACCGGCATGGGCGAGTGGCTCCAGACCATGATCGTCGCCGACGCCGGCAGCGCCATGCTGGAGCAGTTCACCCTGGCCGCAACCGCGTGGCGGGAGCAGTTCGGCAGGCAGGGGATCTTCGGCGGGATGGCCACCTTCGGCTGGAACCTCGTCACGGACCTGCCGGGCGTCGTCGATGCGGCGTTCGACCTGGCCGTGACGACCGGGCTGATGCTGCTCCTCGCCCTGGGCCTGATCGTCGTCTTCGCCCTCGGGCAGGCGCAGGTGATGTGGGCGCAGATCGCGCTGTCGATCGCACTGCTGCTCGGCCCGGTTTTCATCCCCTGGCTGCTGGTGCCGCAGCTCTCGTTCCTCTTCTGGGGGTGGCTCCGCACCGTGCTCACCTACTCGCTCTACGGCGCGGTGGCCGGGGCGGTCTTCCGCATCGTCACCGGGCTCGGCGTGTTCGTGGTCCAGGGCTGGACGGGCGATGTCGCCGCGGACGTGGACTGGGCCGGGCCGACCGGGATCTGGACGGCGTGGCGGCGGTCGCTGGTGACCGTCCCCTACATCGTGGCGGCGGGTCTGGCGACGCTCAAGGTCGGCGAGCTGACGCAGATGCTGCTGTCGGGCTCGGGCAACGTGGCCTCGGGCGCCTCGGGGCGCGCGATGCAGACGGCGGCGGTGGCGCGCGTGGCCGTGACGGGAGGAGTCTGATGGCGGCGCGGGAGTTCACCGAGATCTGGGGGGAGCAGATGCACGCGGCGCGGCATCTGCGGGTCGTCACCGCGGCGCTGTCGCTGGTGGTCCTGGTGCTCGCCGTCGCGCTGGTGCGGCTGGCCTGGGCGCCGCCGCCGAAGCCGCTGGTGGTGCGCGTCGACGAGGTCGGCCGCGCCGAGGCGGTCGCCTACGAGGCGATGGTGGCGAAGGCCGACCCGCTGGACCCGACCACCGGGTTCTTCCTCCACCGCTTCGTCGTCGACCACTACTCCCGCCGGCAGGGCACGGTGCGGGAGTACTGGGAGCGGTCGCTCTGGTTCCTGACGCCGGAGGTGGCCAACGCCGCCTACGCCGAGCAGGCCGACGACGTCGCGGCCACCGCGGTCGGCCTGAGAGACGAGCAGCTGCACGTCGAGGACGTCGCCGTACGGATCCTGCCGCAGCCGTCCGAGCCCCACGGCGCCGCGGCGACCTTCGACCTGGTGCGGGTGCGGGGCGGCGAGGAGCTGGCACGCGAGTCCTGGTCGGTCTCGCTGCGCTTCTCGTTCCTGCCGCAGATCCCCGCCGAGCTGGTCGTCCGCAACCCGATGGGGATCGTCATCTCGTTCCTGCAGGGCGACCGCATCGTCACGAGCGGAGAGAACCGGTGATCCCGCACCTTCAGGACCGGGCGCCGAGGCTCGCCCCCCTGGGCTGGTCGGGCCGCGACGCCGAGTGGCTCGCGCTGGTCTGCCTGCACAGCGGGGCCTTCCTGCGGCGGCAGTACCTCGCCTTCCTCGACACGGACCACGGCGAGCCGGCGACGCGCTTCATCGAGCGGTACCGCCGGTGGTGCGACCGGCGGGTCGGCCGCCGGGCGCCCGTCGAACGCCCGTGGCACGGTCGGACCCGGCTGTGCATAGTGGCGCCGCGCTCGCTCTACCGGGCGCTGGGGGCGGAGCACGTGCGCCACCGGCGCGAGGCGTCTCCCGCGGTCGTGCTGCGCCGGCTCCTCTCGCTCGACTACGTACTCGAACACCCGGCGCGGATGTGGCTCGCGACCGAGACCGAGAAGGTCGCGGCGCTGACCGCGGCGGGCGCGCCCGAGGCGGCGCTGCCCCGGCGTGTGTACCGGGGACGGCAGAGTGCCGAGCGGCGGTACTTCGCGCACAAGCTGCCGATCTCGCTGGACGGGACGCGGGCCACGTTCGTTTACGTGCAGGCGGAGGACGTGACGCCGACCGGGTTCCGTTCGTGGGGGGAGACGCACGCGGCGCTGTGGGCGGCGCTGCGCGCGGCCGGCTGCGCGGTCGAGGTCGTCGTCGTCGGCCGGGACCCGGAGCGTCTGGCGGCGGCCGAACCCGTGCTCGACGGCTGGACGAGGGTGTCCGCCGCCTCCGGCGCCGCGGCCGAACCGCGCGGCGAGGCGGCGGGCCGTGCGCGGACGGAGTTGGCCGCGCTCCGCGCCGCGGTTTCCGCGGGCGACCTCGCCGCCCTGGCCGACTACGGCGGCCTGAACGACGCCCTGGCGCGGATGCGCGAGCTGGCGGCCGACGCGGGCAGGACCGGTCCCGAGAGGCCGGCGATCACGAGCGGCCGGACGTGGCGGTCGAGGAGGGTGCCGGAATGAGCCGATTGCTGGCGGGGCTGGCTGTGATGGCCGTCGTCCGGATCGGGTGGCCGTTCCCGGCGCCGGGCACCGACCCCCTCGTCGACCTGATCGGGCTGAACGGACCGCGCATCCATGCGGCCATCCGGGCCTGGCACTATCTCGCGCCCGCCATGACGGCGGTCGGGGCGTGGTCGGTCGCCGTCGCCGTCGGCCGCGTGTGGTTCCCCGGCGTCCGCCGCCGCCGTCGCGCCGCCGGCAAGCTGCCGCCGTGGCCCGTCACAGAGACCGATCCCGCCCCGGCCGTCGTGGTCGGCGAGCTGCACCATCCGGTCGCCGACCGTGAGGTGGCGGACCCGCGCTGGCTCACCATCCCGGAGCGGGGCCTCTACACGGGCGTGCTCATCTGCGGCGCGATCGGCTCGGGCAAGACCTCGGCCTGCATGCGGCCCTTCGCCCGACAGCTCCTCGGCTGGCAGGCCGACGACCGCCGCCGCCGCGCCGCCGGCCTCGTGCTGGAAGTCAAGGGCGACTTCTGCCACCAGGTGCGAGAGATCCTCGCGGACGCCGGGCGTGCCGACGACTACATCGAGCTGGGACTCGGCGGACGCTGGCGGTGGAACCCGCTCAGCGACCACCGGCTCGACTCCTACTCGCTGGCCTACACCATCGCGACCCTCATCAACCAGCTCTTCGGCCGCTCCAAGGAACCCTTCTGGCAGCAGGCCTACGTGAACCTCGTACGCTGGATCATCGAGCTGCACCGGCTGTCGCCGGACCGCTGGGTGACCTTGCGCGACGTCTACCGCTGCACCCTGGAGCCGGACCGCATCAAGAAGCGGATCGCCGCGGTCGAGGCGCTGGTCGAACGCCCGGGAACCGTCCGGGTGCGGTTCGAGGACCTCGGGCCGCACGGCGGCGAGCTGGAGGCCGCGGCGTGGACGCCGGCCGGCGACGGGCTGGTGCGGACGGCGGACCGGAAGGCGCTGCGCGAGCAGTTGACGAAGTTCAAGGTCCCGTTCGAGACCGAGCCCGGCGTCCCGCTCGACCCGGTGCGCTGGGAGCGGCTCGACGCCGTGCGGCGCTGGTACCGCCACGACTGGCTGACCCTGGACCCGAAGCTGCGCTCCAGCATCGTCGAGGGCCTGAGCGTCTTCCTCTCCGGGTTCGACATGCCGGACGTGGCGGCCGTCTTCTGTCCGCCCAGGCCGCCCGACGAGCGGCCGGTCGAGACTGCCGGGGCGGATGCCGCCGCCGTCGCCCGGCAGCTCCCGCCGCTCGACGAGGTCATCGACGCCGGCAAGGTGCTGTGCCTGAACATGCCGGCCGGCACGAACCCGGCCCTCTCGCGCGCGCTCGGCGTCATGATCAAGCAGGCGTGGCTCCAGACCCTGCTGCGCCGACCGGTGGAGATGGCCCGCCGGCCCGGCCGCCAGTGGCGGCCGGCCGTCTTCCTGTGCGACGAGTACCAGAGCTTCGTCACCATCGGCGAGGACGACCCGGCCGGCGACGAGAAGATGTTCGCGCTGACCCGCCAGTCGCGGCTCATCCCCGTCGTGGCCACCCAGTCGATCTCGTCCCTGCGCGCGGTCCTGGGCCAGTCCGAGGCGTGGAGGGCGCTGCTCCAGACGCTCAGGACCCGCATCTTCCTGTCGCTGGCCGACGACGCCTCGGCCCAGATCGCCAGCGCCCTGTGCGGACAGGTGGGGAGAATGAAGGCCTCCTACAGCGTCTCGGAACAGACGCCGCGGGCCAGCGCGTCGCTGCTGACCGGGACCGCGGGCGGCGGCACCGGCAGCCTCAGCGCCAGCAAGTCGTTCAGCGAACGCCGCGAGCCGCTGTTCCATCCGCGTGACTTCACCCTGCTCGGCAACTGCCAGGCCATCGTCATCCCCTACGACGGCAGCCACGCGCTGGACGCCCGGCGGGTCTATCTCAAGCCGGACTTCCTGCCGCGGGACCGGCCGTACTGGCGCGCCCGCGAGGCCGGAGACTTGTGATGGAGCTGACCATCGCGGACCTGAAGCCGTTCCTGCCGGGACTCGAGGCGGCCCTGGACGACGAATCGGTGTCGGAGGTCATGATCAACGGGCCGGCGGCCGTCTTCATCGAACGGGCCGGCCGCGTGGCGGCGCTCGACGCGCCGGAGCTGACCGCCGAGGCCATCGCCCGCGCCGCCGTCCAGATCGCCCGCCCGCTCGCCAAGGACCCGAACACCGAGCCGATCATCGACGCGCGGCTGGCCGACGGCTCGCGCGTCGCCATCTGCACCCCGCCGGCCGCGCCCGCCGCCGCGATCACCATCCGCCGCTTCGGCGGCCGGGCCTTCACCATCGAGGACCTGACCGCCAGCGGCTCGCTCCCGCCGGCCGTGGTCGAGCAGACGGCGGCCGGGCTCCGGGGTGGACGCAACGTGCTGATCTCGGGCGGCACGGGCTCCGGGAAGACGACGCTGCTGAATGCTCTGGTGTCGCTGCTGCCGGCCGACGGGCGCGTCATCTCCATCGAAGATACCCTGGAGCTGCGGCTCCGGCGCACCAACGGCCTGCGCTTCGAGGCGCGCGGCCTCGGCGACCGCGGCGTGACGATCCGTGACCTGGTGCGGCACGCCCTGCGCCATCGGCCCGACCACATCGTAGTGGGCGAAGTCCGCGGGGCCGAGGCGGCCGACCTGCTCCAGGCCCTCAACACGGGCCACGGCGGCAGCCTCGCCACCGTGCACGCCAACAATGCCATCGCGGCGTTGTCCCGTCTGGCGACCTGCGCCATGCAGGCATCCGACGCCCTCCCCTGGACCGTGGTCTGCCGCGGCGTGGTCGACGGCATCGAGGCCGTCATCCACCAGACCCGGACGCCCGATGGCGCGCGCCGCGTCGGCGAGATGGTCCGCGTCCGGGACTACGACGCGGCCGAGAACCGCTGGGTGGTCGACCCGGTCTGGCCGGCAGCGGCAACCCCGGCGAACGTGCGGCAACCCGCGGCCACGGGGGCGCGGGGCAAGGAGAGAAGACGGCGGCGGAAACGCTGACGCCCGCACCCGCCGCGACCGGCATCCGCGTGAGCACGGTCGGCGCTCCGGCGCCGGTTGCCGAGAGGGTGCGAGCCGGGCCGGACGGCTCCTACCCCGCGGCGCTCGCGGTCGTCGCTGTTGTCGAGTTCCGGCCAGTGTTCCAGTGGCCGGACGGGTCCGGACGGCCACAACCAGCCCAGAGCCGGCGCGAGCGGCGAGTCACCCTGCGGGCCGGAGCGGAGCGGAGGAGGCGCGAAGCGACTTGACTCGCCGCTCGCAGAGGCTACGCCTTGGAGGGATTGAAGAGGAGGAAGAGATGAGCAGGAGCAAGGGAGACGGCCCGGACGCGGCGCGGGTGCCGGTCCGGGTGGAGACGAGGGAGCAGTTCGACGAGGCGGTCGCCGAGCTGTTCCGCACGGGACGCCCCATCGAGACGCCGTCGCTCGACGCGCTGGCCGGCTGGGACGTCGACCTCGAAGACGAGGGCGGCGCCATCGAGGAGGAGCGGTGATGGCCAGGGGGCGAGAGAAGGCCGACGAGTACCACCAGCAGTTCGCCGAGCGGATCATCGAGGCGCTCAAGGCCGGGACCGCGCCGTGGCAGAAACCGTGGCAGCCCGGCGAGCGCATCCTCCCCCACAACTTCGGGAGCGGGCGCGACTACCGCGGCGGCAACGCCGTCTACCTGACCATGCAGACGCTCGACCGCGGATACGCCGACCCGCGCTGGGGCGGCTACCGCCAGATCCAGGAGGCGGGCGGCCACGTCCGCAAGGGCGAGAAGGGCACGCCCATCCTGTACGTCGACTTCCGGCAGCGGCGCACCGCCCGCGACGAGCAGGGCAAGCCGCTGCTCGACGACGAGGGGCGGCCGAGGCTCGAATGGGTCCAGCGCGACCGGCCGCTCGTCAAGCTCCAGTACGTCTTCAACGTCGAGCAGGCCGAGGGACTCAACCTGCGCTCGCTCCAGGTCGCGGCCCCGGCGTGGGAAGGGCACGAACGCGCCGAGACGCTGATGCGCGCCAGCGGCGTCCGCATCGACCACGTCGACGGCGACCGCGCATACTACAACCTGAAGGACGACCGCGTGGTGCTGCCCGAGCGGAGCCAGTTCGCGTCGCAGGACGCCTATACGCACACGGCCCTGCACGAGTTGGGCCATGCGACGGGACACCCGAGCCGGCTGAACCGCCCGACCCTGGTCGACCACGGCGCCTTCGGCTCGGAGACCTACGCCCGCGAGGAGCTGCGGGCGGAGATCGCGGCGATGATGACCGGCGAGAAGCTCGGCGTCGGACACGAACCGCGGCACGGGACCGCGTACGTGGGCTCGTGGGTGAAGGCGCTGGAGAACGACCCGCGCGAGATCCGGGCCGCCGCCGTCGATGCCCAGCGGATCTCGGACTGGCTGCTGACCCGCGAGCGGGAGCGGACGGTCGAGCAGGAGCAGCCGTCGCAGGGAACGGCGACCCGTGAGGACGCGACGGCGCCGACACCTGACCGTGAGCCGATGCGGGTCTCGGTCGCCAGCGCCGCTGCGCGGGCCGAGGAGGCTCCCAGCCGGGCGGCGGGGACGCAGCGGGACACCGGCCCCAGCCGATGACTGGCATCCGCGCCGCGCCGAGTCGGGTTGCCGATGGGCGCCTCGTGCAGCGCCCGCGCCGCCGCCGAGGCGGCGCGTACCCCTTCCTGGAGGGAAGAATCAGCCGGGAGCGACCCCGAGCAGTGGGTGTGACGCAGGAACACCCATTGCGCCAGAAAAACCGCAGGTTTTTTGGGGTCGCTCCCGGCTTCTTGTGTGGCACAATGGCCGATCGACGCGGGCGGCCCGAGTGCGCAGTTCGGGCCGCGAATCCAGGGGCTTTGGGCACCGGATAGTGTGATTCAAAGGTGTGACTGGAGCTGTGATTCGGCTGCCGGGATGCGGTCACGGGCGGACGCGGCGCAAACCGGTCCGCCCGTGACCCGCTCGGGAGCGGTCTTGGACGTCTGCGACGGGCTCGCTCGGTTTGCTCGCGCTGGCTGCTCGCGGGGTGCGTCGGCGGCGATTCGCCCGACCGGCACATCATGATCACGATATCGCGCCATGGACGATCCGGCCTACAAGCAGCTATTCTCTCGGTCGCGCATGGTGCGGGATCTCCTGTACGGTTTCGCCGCTCGCGACTGGAGCGCCGACCTCGACTTCACTTCCCTGACCCCACTCCCGGCCAGCTACGTCAGCGAGGACCTACGACAACGCCACGGCGATTTGGTGTGGCGGATCCGTTTCCACGACGAACGGTGGCTCTACTTGGTCCTGATGCTGGAGTTCCAGGCCGCCGTCGACCGGGCGATGGCGGTGCGCATGCTGGCGTACACGGCGCTGCTGTACCAGAAGCTGATCGGCGAGGGGGCGCTGCGCGAGCATGATGCGCTGCCGCCGGTCCTGCCGATCGTCATCTACAACGGCCGGCGGCGCTGGGGCGCGGCGGCGGATGTCTCCGAGCTGATCGCGTCGGGCGGGCCGGCGCTGGCCCGGTATCAGCCCTCACAACGGTACTTCCTCTTGGACGAGGGCCGCGTGCCTGATGGCGATCTCCCGAGCGGCAACTTGGTGTCGGCCCTGATTGCGCTAGAGACGAATCGTGACCGGGAGCGGCTGCCGGAGCTGCTGGGGTCGTTGATCGCGCTGCTGCGGGAGCAGGGCGACGAGGAGTTAACGCAGGCGTTCCGGGCGTGGGTGGCGCAGGTGTTGCTACCGCGGCGATTCCGCGGTACCGAGTCCGCGTCGCTGCCCCGGTTGGAGGAGGTGCGCACGATGCTGGCGGAACAGGTGCGTGAGTGGACTGCAGAGTGGATCGAGGAGGGTCGAGAGCAGGGCCGCGAGCAGGGGATCGCGCAGGGCCGTGCCGAGGAACGTGCCCTGCTCTGCCGGCAGGCGGAGCGGAAGTTCGATGCCGCCACGGCGCAGCGACTGGCTACCGCGCTGGGGAGTGTCGCGGATCCGGACCGCTTGGCGCAGGTCGGAGACTGGATCATTGAGTGCGGGACGGCGGCCGACCTGCTCGCCCGCGTCCTCGAAGACAGTTCGCAAGGGAGGCCGAGATAGACGAAGACCTCGCGACGTCCGAAGCTCCGCGAAGACCGGGAGCTTGCCCGCCGCGGTGTCGAAAGGGCGCCGCGTACGTCAGTCGTGTCGATCGACCAGCCTCAACGAGGGCGAAGAGCACGAGCTTCGGCAAATGGCGGCCGAACACATCGCATGGGGCGACGACGGTCCCGGGAACCAGTGGCGACTTGACGGGCAGTGTGACGACGGCCGCTTCGGAAACGCCTCCCGTGTCCGGGACGCTGTCGGAGGGCACTCGAAAGTCCGCGAGGACGCCACCGACTGCCGCCAACTCTTCCTGGCCGGCAAGATCGAGGTACTCGATACGCCGCGGAACTGAGGTCGCCCAACTCGCCCCCCTTCAACCCAAGGAGATTCTGCCCGATGCGATACGTCACCTCGGCGCTTGTAATGCCCTTCTTCGTTCTCGCCAGTGTCTCCACCGACGCCGCGGGCAGCTCGAGCCACGACCTCACCCCGGCGTGCATCACCTCAGACTCTCTACCCTCCGTCGCGACCGCCAACCTCGCGATCGCTCCATCCCTGCAGCAACGGTCCGGCGACGGCACAGGTGAGAGCGCTAGTCGCAGCGGCGCATGTGCCGATGCACAGGAAGACGCCGCCCGCGTCGCAGAACGCGCCTGTGATGGGCCATTCTCCGTCGACAGTTGCCGTTGCGAGCGCGATGAGGGCGACCCGGACGATCCGGTCGACGACGTCTGGAGTTGCACTGCGTACTGGCGTTGTAACAACTGAACTCCGTCTGGCGCCGGTGGCCCCCTCCCAGGCCGACGGCCGCCACACGGGCGAATCCGCTGGGGATCTCGTTCGACCTGGGTCCCCCCTGACCGGAGCCGGGGACGGCTACCCGGAGGCCCGTGGGGGGCTCGCCGCCGCGCCGGCGCCGAATTCAAGCTCAGCTTGACACAGAGGCCTGCTGACTGCGATAATCACCGAGCGTTCGGCTTCTGTTTCCGATGGAGACCTACGAAGCTGTCTGACTGACGATGCTTGCGTGGGGCGAGAGAATCGACATGTTGGGGGTGATGAATGTTTCTTGGCCGCAATGGTCGCGAGGGGATGTCGGTTTGTGTTGGTGTGGTTTGCGTAGTGTTGGGTGTCGGTTTGAGCGCTGAGCCGGCGACCGCGACACAGCAACCGTCCAACTTGGTAGAGTCGACGTCGGCCCAAGAGAATGAAAGCGTCGCCGCTGTCGTGGGTATGTTGGAGTTGAGAATTCGTGAGTTTCGCGAAGAACTGGATCGTGTGAACGATTTTTTGGCCAGTGTGATTGTCATGACGGAGGAACAGGACTGTTCAAGTCTTGGAAGCGGTTGGCGACGCTACGAGGATATGGAAGGGCGTTTTCCTATTGGAGCTGGTTTGGGTACGGATGTTAACAGCCCGTGGAAAAAGTCGGCAAATTCGGGCCGATCGGGTCGATCTGAGTGGTTGTAGTGTCGTAGACTTCACAGCATGGCGATGGGCAAGAGGCCGGCGGCTCGACCGGCGCCACCGATGTGGGTGACGGCAGAGGACCTTCCCAAGAGTGCGGGGCATCCCTTCTTCGAGCGGCTGAATCGGATTCTGGAGAAATCCAGGTTCGACGCTTTCGTGGAGGGGTTGTGTGCGGTCTTCTACGCGGAGCGAATGGGTCGTCCGAGTCTGCGACCCGGGCGGTATTTCCGGCTTCTGTTCATCGGGTATTTCGAGGGTCTGTCATCGGAGCGCGCGATTGCGTGGCGGGTCGCGGATTCGCTGAGCCTGCGGGCTTTCCTGGATCTGGACGTGACGGAGGCGACGCCGAACCACTCGACGCTGTCACGGACTCGGCGTCTGATCGACGTGGAGACGCACGCGGCGGTGTTCACGTGGGTGCTGGAGCGGTTGTCGGAAGCGGGTCTGGTGAAGGGGAAGACGATCGGGGTGGACGCGACGACGCTGGAAGCGAACGCGGCGATGCGGAGCATCGAGCGTCGGGATACGGGGGACTCGTACGACGCGTTCGTGCGGGGGCTGGCGGAGGCATCTGACATTGCGACGCCGACGCGGGCGGAGTTGGCGCGTTTCGACCGTTCGCGGAAGGGCCGGAAGACGTCGAATGAAGAGTGGACGTCTCCGCAGGACCCGGACGCGAAGATCGCGAAGATGAAGGACGGTCGGACGCATCTGGCCCACAAGGCGGAGCACGGTGTCGACCTGGAGACGGGAGCGCTCCTGTCGGTGACGGTTCAGGACGCGTCGGAGGGTGATACGGCGACGCTGCCGGAGACGCTGACGAAGGCGGCGGAGCAGGTGGAGGCGGTTCAGCCTGACGGTGAGGGCGTCGAAGAGGTGGTGGCCGACAAGGGGGTATTCGGTTAGCGCGTCCGGGAACGGTTTCGCCCATGAAAATGTAACTGACAATGGACCTGTGCTCCGGAAAGTTACGGCAGCGGCGAGACGTGCCTGACGCAAGATTGTCGGATTGGCGGGCCAATGCCGCGAAGGGCCATCGGTCTTCGTCGTGGGAGGCGCCCCAGGAGGTCGCGTGCGAGGCGTGCGGCGGCCGGCGCGGTGTGATGGCGGCGGACCCGGGACCCGTCGGGAGGGCCCACCGGCGGTCAGGCGGGTGGCGGCAGCGCAAGCGCTTCGGGCACGACGGGTGCGCGGGCGCACAGCATCGTCGTGAACAGCACGCGGGGGTCGAGTCGGCGTTGGCGGGCGGTACGCACCACGCTCGCCAGCACCTGCTGGGTGTTGGCACCCTTGCGGGTGCGGTTGCCGCCGCACACCTTGCGGGTGACCACCGCGGGACGGATGGCCTGCTCCGCCCGCCAGTTGGTCGCGTCTATCGACGGGTCGCACAGGAAGACGAACACCGCCGGGAACTCGTTGGCCAAGTGCTTGGCGAAGCGCTCGGCGGCGGCCAACGGCGGCGCGGTGTCGATCAGGCGACCGAGCCGGGCGACCAGTCGGCCGCGGGCCGTTGCCAGACCGTGCTCGCTGATGTCGCCCGCATTGCAGCGGTCGCGCAGCGCGAGACCGTCCTGAAGGACCGCCTGCACCTCGCCGGCCCAGGGGCTGTCGGGGTGAGCGGCCTGCAGATCCTTGCAGCGGCGCAAGAGATGACCACACGCACGTCTGGTGCGGCGCATGCTTGAAGCCGCGATAGGCCACCCAACCGTCCCGCACCAGCACGCCGGAGAAATCGGGGCCGAGAACCGCCGCCGCATGCTCGAACCCCCGCCCGGCGCAGATCGCGTAGACCGTGGTCTCCGGGGTCGCGAATACCCACAGCCAGTGGTTGAGCGTACACACACGCCACCCCGTCTCGTCCGGCGTGACCACCGGGCTGCGGCGGACCTGCTCGCACAGCGCCGCATACGCCAGCGCCGCCTTGGCGGCGGTGCGGTGCAGCAGTTGGACCAGACCGCCCTTGGTGACCCGGAGTCCGAACTGAATGTTCAGCACGCGGGCGACCTTCTCCACCGGCATGCCCAGCTCGGTGTGCAACTCGACCACCAGCGCGGCGACGTTCGGACCCAGTTGGGGAGCGGCGGCGCCCAAGGCGTCCGAGGTCTGCAGCGCGTGCCGGCCCTGCACTCGCCGCCGACACTGGACGCAGCGGCCCACCTCGATGTCGAACCGCCGCACCAGGGCCTGAACCGCCGGCAGCTCTTCCTGATACTGCGACGACACACCGTCCACGGTGACCGCGCCGCCGCAGTCGGGACAACTCGTCGGGACCGGCGCCGCGTGGACCTCGTCGACGCGTGGGGGCGGCTGGCGCCGCCCCTGCTTCCCGTAGTCCGCACCACGCCGCCGCCCCGGCCGCTCGCCGCTTCCCTGCCGCCGGTCCTTGGCGAAGGGGGCCGCCTGCCGCTTGCCGGCTCGCCGAGCGGTCTCGAGCTCCTTTTCCAGCTGCTCGCTGCGGCGCTTCCAGTGGTCGCGTTCCTCGATCAGCTTCGCCTTGTCCTGCTTCAGGCGCTCGATGCGCAGGTCGCGAGGGTCTCGCTGACGCCCCGTCCGGTCCGACTCGTCCTGGTCGCCCTTCTTGCGCGCCATGTCTCACGTATCGGCACAAGGCCTCCACGCCTGCACACATTTTCGGGGATCTTCTCGCCCCGACCCGGTAACCGAATACACAAGGGGTATCACAGCGACGCGACGCTGGTGGCGCTCGACGACCTTGGTGTACGCAGCTACATCGCGGAGCCGGCGCGTGGTCGGCGCGTCTGGCAGGACAAGAAGACGGGTGAGACGCCGCCGGAGAAGCGTGCTGCGCAGTCGGCGCTGTATGGGAATCGTCGGCGTATTCGCGGGGACCGGGGCCGTCGTCTCCAACGCTGCCGGGGGGAACTGGTGGAGCGGCCTTTCGCTCACCAGTATGAGACCGGGGGTCTGCGTCGGGTGTGGGTGCGCGGCCATGAGAATGTCCGCAAGCGGGTGCTGGTCCAGGCGGCGGGCTGCAACCTGGGTCTGTTGCTGCGCCGCCTGACGGGCGTCGGTACGCCCCGGAGCCTGCAGGGGCGGGCTCTTTCGGCGATTCTCGGGCTGATCGAACGCCTCATGGGCCTCTGGGGGCGTCTGAACGGCCTCTGGAGGGCCAAATGGGCTCCGGTCGCCCCCTGGGGCTCAGCCGCTCGTCCCCAAGCTGCTTGAACAGGCCCGCTCAGCGAACCGACTTCGTCCACG
>CBDATI010000063.1:0-667285 GCA_965199675.1 Vicinamibacterales bacterium
GCATCGCCAACCCGATCTACGCCGAGGTGGTGCCGCGGCATCTGAACCACGCGGTGCAGATGGGGTTGCCGCAACGCATGGCGTGGTACGTCGACGCCGACGGCGGCCTCGACGTCGACGGCCTGATCGCGGCGTTCCAGACCTTCTTCCGTGAGCACTCGGAACACTGGGTGCAGCGCTTCGAGCAGTACCACGAGGCCGGTCCGCAACTGCTCCTGCAGGCGTACCTGCAGCGGATCGTGAACGGCGGAGGCCGCCTCGAGCGGGAGTACGCCCTCGGCCGCGGGCGCGTGGACCTGCTGATCGTGTGGCGGCAGGGCGGGCGCACCCGCAAGTTCGTGGTCGAGTGCAAGGTCCTGCACCAGGACCCCGAGCGCACCATCGCCGACGGACTGGCGCAGACGCGCGGCTACATGGACCGCTGCGGCGCCGAGGCCGGCCACCTCATCGTCTTCGACCGTGCGCCCGACCGGACGTGGGAGGAGAAGCTGTTCCGCCGCGAGGCGCCGGCCGGCGCCGGCGACGCCCCGGTCACCGTCTGGGGCATGTGAACGTGTGACACTTCGTGCGTCATGGTTCGCCGTCGCTGCGGTCGCGTCGGCGACGGGGCTCGCGACGGCCGGCGCCGCCGGGCGGGAAGCCCGAGCCGCGACGCGAGCAGCCTCCCACGCCGGAGGACGTTGCCCCCGCGCCTTCCGTCGGGCTGGCAGGCTCATCTTGACAAGGCCGGGGATCTTGAAGACAGTTCGGATCGACATGGACAGACTCAAGCGCACCGTCGTCGCCACCCTGACCGCCCTCGTCGCGGCCTCGACCGCCCTCGCGCAGGGGCAGCCGCCCGAGCCCGGAAGCCGCTTTGCGGCCGAGGACTGGCCACTGGCCGGCGGCGACTGGACGAGTTCGCGCTACTCGATGCTGGACCAGATTTCCACCGACACCATCGGTCGGCTGGGCGGCGCGTGGGTCACGCGACTCGCCGGCGGCGGGTCGTCGCGCTCGACGCCGGTGGTGAAGGACGGTGTGCTCTACCTGACCGCGGGCGCCAGCGTGCTGGCCATCGACGGCGCCACCGGCGAGACGCGGTGGCGCTGGCAGGCCGAGGACGCCGCTTCGCGGATGGCGCCGTCGTGGCAGGGTGTCGGCCTGAACGACGACCTCGTGTTCGTGGGGCTGCGCAGCGTGCAGGTGGCGGCGCCTCCGGCAGGACACCGGCGAGCTGGTGTGGGCGACGACGGTCGGGAGCACTCCCGCGGTCGCGGGAGAGACGGTCACCACGGCGCCCATCCATGCGGCGGGCAAGGTGTTCGTGGGCGTGGCCAACGGCGACAGCGGGGGGCAGGGACGGGTCGTGGCGGTCGACGCGGCGACCGGCGAGGTCGCCTGGACATTCTTCGTCATCCCGCGTCCCGGCGAGTTCGGCCACGACACGTGGCCGCAGGACTCCGACATCTGGGAGGTCGGGGGCGGCGGCGTCTGGCTGGTGGGGACCGTCGATCCGGAGCTGGGACTGGTCTACTTCGCGACCGGCAATCCGGTGCCGATGTTCGGCGGCGAGATCCGCGAGGGCGACAACCTCTTCGCGGCCTCCGTGCTGGCCCTCGACATGGCGACCGGCGAGCGCCGCTGGCACTTCCAGGTGGTGCGGCACGACATCTGGGACGCCGACATCGCCACCCCCATGCTGCTCTACGACGTGGAGATGGACGGCCGGCATGCGCAAGGGCGTGGCCGCCATCCGGGCCGACGGCTACCTGTTCCTGTTCGACCGGGAGACCGGCGAGCCGCTCATCCCGATCGAGCAACGGCCGGTGCCGCAGGACCCGGGCCAGCGCACCGCCGACACCCAGCCGTTCCCGGTGGGCGCGGAGCGCATCATTCCCGACTGCTCGTACTGGCGCGATCGGGTGCCGCCGCCGTTCGAGCTGAGCTGCAGCTTCTTCACCCCGCCCACCGTCGACCGGCAGCACGTGGTGGCGCTCGGCTCACCGATTCCGATGGTGCGGGTGACGCCGATGTCGTTCAGCCCCCAGACCGGTCTGATCTACGCGCAGGGCCGGGGGCACGTGGGGTTCGCCAAGCGGTTCGACGACCCGTGGATCTCGGACAACCGTCCCGCCGGCTATCTGCGGCTCGGCCTCCCCGAGTCGACCGGGGTGCTGGCCGCCGTCGACCCGCGCACCAACACCGTCGACCTGGAAGCGGGACCTCCTGGGCGGACGGCTCGCCACGAGCGGCCCGATGTCGACGGCCGGCGGGCTGGTGTTCTGGGGCTCGGCCGACGGCCAGCTCGACGCCTACGACGCCGACCACCGGCGAGCGGCTGTGGGCGTTCCAGGCCGCCCCGGCGGGGTTGCGGATGCGGCCCGGGCCGGTGGCGACCTACGCGATCGACGGGCGGCAGTACGTGGCGCTGCCGATGGGGAGCGAGCTCTGGGCGTTTGCCCTCGACGGTGAGCTCGGCCCCCGCGGCGAGCCGGTGGCCGACCCGCCCGACCTCGTCCGGTGGACGGGTCCGCCGCCGACCGAGACCGACGAGATCGAGACCGGCACCCTGCGCGAGAATCCGTCCTGGTCGCTGGGGGGCAGCCGCAGCGCCCTCGACGAGCACGCGTTCAACCCGCAACGGACCCGGGTGAGGGCCGGCACGCGGGTGCGCTTCGTCAACAACGGCAAGGTACAGCACACCATCGAGGCGCAGGACGGGAGCTGGACCACCGGCGCCATCGAACCGGGGCTGTTCGAGTACGTCGCTTTCGAGTCGCCGGGGACGTTCCGGTTCCACTGTACCGAACACCCCTGGATGCTGGGCGAGATCACCGTCGTGCCGTGAAGCGCAGGCGGAGCGCCGCTCGATGGAGCGGCAACCTCAAGTCCGCGGCCCGTCCGTCTTGGCGCCCCAACGATTCGCGGTCGCCGAGGAAGGTGGTCGATGTGGTCGGCCTGTTCCTCGACCCGCGGACAACGCGATGGCGCTGTCGGTCGACGAGAAGGCCCGGACCCAGGTCCCACGTTCGGTCCGGGCGCGGTCGAAGACGATCAGGTGACCGGCCTCGGCGCGCAGCGGTCCATGTAGCCGCGCGTCTGCGTGAGTCCGTCGGCGATGGTGCGCTCGGGGTCCTGGTGCAGGACCTTGCACTCGACCACGAACTTGCGGGTGCGCCCGCCCTGCCGCCACAGGATCAGCAGGTCCACGCGCCCGCGGCCGAGGGCGTACTCGCGCTCGAGGCGGCCCCCGCCGTTCACGATCCGTTGCAGGTACGCCTGCAGGAGCAGTTGCGGTCCGGCCTCGTGATACTGCTCGAAGCGTTGCACCCAGTGTTCGGAGTGCTCGCGGAAGAAGGTCTGGAACGCCGCGATCAGTCCGTCGACGTCGAGGCCGCCGTCCGCGTCGACGTACCACGCCATCCGCTGCGGCAGCCCCATCTGCACCGCGTGGTTCAGGTGCCGCGGCACCACCTCGGCGTAGATGGGGTTGGCGATGCGGGGCGTGCCGTCGCCGTCGAACGCCACCAGCCCCAGGTCGTGGACATAGGCCACGTCCTCTGCCGACCACGCGGACTCCGACGCCCCGGCCAGGATCGGCTCGACGACCCGGCGCACCCGTTCCTCGCGCAGCTTGTCGGCCAGTTGGTCGAGGTGCGTCACGCGAGCCAGGATCAGCCGCTCCTGGGCGTCCAGGATGTCGCCTTCGGTGATGGCGCGGGAGCGGTCGCGGCCGGGCTCGCTGTCGAAGCAGGCTTCCCGGCAGAGCGCGTTCACGAGCCACGGCTGGCCGGCCGACCGCGTCAGCACCAGGTCGACCACCCCCTCGGTGAACATCTGCCCGGTCTCTGCGGTGTGCTGGGCGAGCAGGGCCCGCGTCTCGGTCTCGGTGAAATCGCCCAGGCGCAGCGACTTCGACTTGACGTTGAAGGCGCTGCCGCCGAGTACGAGGGCGTTCTGCGTGGTGGAGTGGATGCGGTAGTCGCGCACGTCGCGCACCCCGCACAGGACGACGCTCTGCGGGAAGCGCGCGGGGCGGCCGGGATAGCCGGCCCGGAGCTGCCGCAACACCGACAGCAGGGTATCGCCCACCAGCGAGTCGATCTCGTCGACCAGCAGCACCAGCGGCTTCGGGTCGGCCATGGACCAGCGCGCCAGCGACGCCTGCAACGCGCCCAGCGGTCCGGCCCGTTCGAGCGCGTCCGGCCAGATCCCGGCCAGCATGCGGCTGCGCAGCGTGGCCTCTTCTTCCGCCGCCAACTGGTAGAGGATGACGCGCATGGCCTCCGCGATGTTCTCCCGCGCCGCCTGGGCGGGCTCCACGTTGATGTACACACACCGGTGGTCGCCGTGGGCGTTCAGCAGATCGCACAGCGCCAGCAGCGCCGTGGTCTTTCCGGTCTGCCGCGGCGCGTGGAGCACGAAGTACCGCTGGTCGCGGACCAGGCCGAGCAGCTCGTCGAGGTTCACGCGGTCGAGGGGCGGGATGTGGTAGTGGCGGTCGGGGCGGACGGGGCCCTCGGTGTTGAAGAAGCGCACCATCGGGTTGTCGCACCGGGCGTTGCGGGTGTGCACGTCAAAGTCACGCGACGACGGCCGGGGGCGCGATGCGGCGGGCCACCGCGGCATGGGGTGGCGCCGAAGCTACGCATTGCGCGTGCGGAGGGGACCGCGGCCGGGAACGCCGTTCCAATCGAACCGTCCTGACGGGGCCGGGAGCGACCATCCCAATCCTGACGTGCACCCGCGTTGCGACTGTCGGTACGTTCGGCAGTATCCTTGTGGGGACGGCGGTTCCGAGGAGTCCGCCGTGTCGATTTGTCGATGGAGGAGTCGAGATGCGGTATCCGTCCCTCGTCGTGACCTGCGTGGTTGCCGTCTCCGCGCTGCCGATGGCCATGCCCGCTTCCGCCCAGACGGCGCCCGAGCCGGCCCCGCGCACGGCCTGGGGCGAGCCGGACCTCGGCGGCGTCTGGGAGTACAAGACGCGCACTCCGCTCGAGCGCCCGGAACGCTTCGAAGGCCGCGAGTTCCTGACCGCGGAAGAGGCGGCGGCGATCGAGGAGAACGAGCGCGCGCGAATCCGGGCGATGGAGGAGCGGCCGGCGCAGCGCACCGTCGCCATCCCCACCGCCGGTGAGCGCCCGGGTCGGTGGCTCGATTCGCCGGACCATCCGAGCCTGCAGGGGCAGACCGGGTCGTACAACATCTTCTGGTTCGACTGGGGGACGGGCGCCGTCAGCACCCGGCGCACGTCGCTGCTCGTCGACCCGCCGGACGGCCGCATGCCGGCGCTGACCGAGGCGGGCCGCGAGCGGGCGCGCACGATGGGCGCGCGCTCGTCGTTCAGCGAGACCGTCGCTTCGGCCGAGTCGCACCTCGACTTCAGCAACTCCGACCGCTGCCTGATGAGCGGCAACGCGGGGCCGCCGATGCTGCCGGGCGTCTACAACAACAACATGCAGCTCTTCCAGACCCCCGACCACGTCGCCATCATGAACGAGATGATGCACACCGTCCGCGTCATCCCCCTCGACGGCCACCCCGCGCCGGCCGACGGCATCCGCCAGTACGTCGGCGACGCACGCGGCCGCTGGGAGGGCGACACCCTGGTGGTCGAGACCGTGAACTTCAACGACGACCGCACCCACAACACGTGGCGCAACACCAGCCGGAACCGCACGCTGGTCGAGCGCTTCACCCGCGTGGACGCCGAGACCCTCCTCTACGAGTTCACGGTGACCGACCCCGACACCTGGGAGCGGCCGTGGTCGGTCGAGCTGCCGATGCAGCGGAGCGCGCTGCCCATCTTCGAGTTCGCGTGCCACGAGGGCAACTACGGCCTCGAGAACATCCTCGCCGGCAACCGCCGGCAGGAGGCCGCGGCGGCGGGGCGGTAGGCGTCCGCCATGTCCGTCGCCGCACGACGCCTGAGCCGCATCAAGGCCTCGCCGTCCGCCATGATCGCCGCGAAGGCGATGGAGATGGCGCGGGCCGGGCGCGACGTCATCGCCCTCGCGGCGGGAGAGCCCGACTTCGATACCCCCGACCACATCAAGATCGCGGCGATGCGGGCCATCGTCGAGGGGCGGACGAAGTACCCGCCGCTCGCGGGCGTTCCCGAGCTGCGCGAGGCGGTCTGCCGCAAGCTGGAGCGCGAGAACGGACTGCGCTACGCCCCTGACCAGGTACTCGTCTGCAACGGCGGCAAGCAGGTCATCTACAACGCGCTCGCCGCCACCCTCGATCCCGGGGACGAGGTCATCGTTCCCGCGCCGTTCTGGGTGAGCTATCCCGACATGACATTGCTCGCCGGCGGAACCCCGGTGGTGGTCGCGACGGATGTCGGCCGCGGGTTCCGGCTGGATGCCGGGCAGCTCAAAGACGCGATCAGCGCGAAGACGAAATGGCTGATCCTGAACAGCCCCGGCAATCCGACGGGCTCGGTGTACTCGGCGGAAGACCTGGGGGCGCTCGCCGCCGTGCTTCGCCGGCATCCGCACGTCTGGGTGCTCACCGACGACATCTACGAGCACATCCTCTATGGCGGCGGGCCGTTCGCGACGATGGCGCAGGTCGCGCCCGATCTGCACGGGCGCACCCTGACCATGAACGGGCTCTCCAAGGCGTACTGCATGACGGGATGGCGCCTCGGCTACGGCGCGGGGCCGAAGGCGCTGATAGGGGCGATGGCGACGGTCCAGTCGCAGACCACGAGCGGTGCGTCGAGCATCAGCCAGTGGGCCGGCGTCGAGGCGCTCGACGGCGACCAGACGTTCATCCGGGCCAACGTGGCGACGTTCGAGAAGCGGCGCGACCTCGGCGCCTCGCTGCTGAACCGGGCCGACGGGCTCTCCTGCGCCCGGCCCGACGGCGCCTTCTACCTCTACGTCGACTGCCGGGGGGCCATCGGGAAGCGGACCCCGGACGGTGACACCATCGAGAACGACGGCGCATTCGCGAAGCACCTCCTGGACAGCCAGGAGGTCGCGGTGGTGCCCGGCGAAGCGTTCGGCCTGTCGCCGTACTTCCGCGTTTCCTACGCGCTCGCGACGGACCGGCTCGCGGAGGCCTGCACGAGGATTCAACGGGCGTGCGCGTCTCTCGAGTAATTGTCTCCTTGTCCGCCGACGCGTCACTTCTTCCTGTTCGGCCGGCGTGGCGCCGGCAAGAGCACCTGCCTGCGGCCACGCCCGTCGAGCTCTGGCGACAGGGCCGCGGCGCCGCGGGGTTGGGACGTTCCTATCGGCGCGCCACGGGTTCGAGGCGCACGACCTGACTCGGCTCGCCGCGGTGCTCGACCGCGAGGTAGATGTAGCCGTCCGGCCCCTGCCGGACGTCGCGCACTCGGCCGATCCCGTAGGCGAGCGTCTCTTCCAGCTCGATGCGTCCCGGCCGGTCGACGCTCGGCGTGAGGCGCGCGAGGCGGCGGCCGGCCATCCCGCCCACGAAGAAGCTGCCCTTCCAGTCCGGGAACCGGTCGCCGGTGTAGACCATCAGGCCGGACGTGGCGATCGAAGGGACCCAGAAGTGCACCGGCGACTCCATGTCCTCGCCGCGCGTCCCCGCGTGGATCGCCGTCCCGCTGCCGTAGTTCACGCCGTAGCCGACCACCGGCCACCCGTAGTTCAGACCGGGCCGTATCAGGTTGAGTTCATCGCCACCCTGTGGTCCGTGCTCGTGGGCCCACAGGTCGCCGGTCTCGGGGTGCACCAGCAGCCCCTGCGGGTTGCGGTGTCCGTAGCTCCAGATCTCGGGCAGGGTGTCGGGCTGGCCGACGAACGGGTTGTCTTCGGGCACGCGGCCGTCGTCGTAGAGGCGGACCGTGACGCCGTGATGGTTCGATGGATCCTGCGCGGGGTGGGTCGTCAGATCGCCGCGCGTGCGCGCCATCCGATCGCCCACCGAGACGAAGAGGTAGCCGTCGGGGTCCCAGGTCAACCGCCCCCCGTAGTGGCCGCCGCCCCGGGACTGGGCCTCGAAGACGTCCACGACGCCCGTGAGCCGATCGTCTTCGAACCGGCCCCTGATCACCGCCGTCGTCGAGCCCTCTCCCGTCGGCCGCGCGTAGCTCAGATACAGCAGACGGTTGGCCGCGAAGCCGGGGTGCGGGAGCACCTCGAACAGTCCGCCCTGCCCCCTCGCGACCACCTCGGGGACGCCCGGAACCGGATCCGGCAGCAGCGTTCCGTCGCGCACGATGCGGAGGCGCCCCGGGCGCTCGGTGACCAGCATGTCGCCGTCGGGCAGCCACGCGATGGACCAGGGGACGTCGAGGCCGTCGACCACGGTCACGGCGCGATAGTCGTGATGGGCCGAGCGCCGCACGTCCTGGGCGGCGATCGGGTCTCCGGCGAGCATGCATCCCAGGGTGGCGCAGACGGCGGCAGTGCGGATCATCGTCGACTCCTGTGACCGCGCGCCCGGCGCGCGGAGAGACACCATATCAATCATGACATGGACCGTCCGTGGTGCGTGGAGGCGCGAGGAGGCGCGTGGTGCGGGTGGCGGGGAGTGAGGAGGACGTCGCACCATTCCGGCCACCGTTCGGGCAGGTGCCGGCTTGACGGTCGCCCGTGGCGTCGGTAACGTCGGGAGAATCAGGGCGTGGCCTCGGCCGAGTCGGGCCGATCCCGACGGGGACGACCATGCCGCCGACCACGGGCTGGCGCAGGGAAGCCGCGGGCTGCGTGGGCCTGCACGCGGATTCAACGGGCGTGCGCTCCGCTGCTTGGCCGAGCGGCGTCCGGCGACAGGACGAGATGCACTCCGTACATGGATCAGCACGCGGCGGCGGGGCCGACTCCGTTCGAGGCGCGCGCTTGACGGTTGCCCGTAGCGTCGGTATGGTCGGCCGAATCGCGCCGGGCGCCGGCGGAGCCCGGTCCATCCAGGCAGGGACGACCATGAGATATATGTTGGGCCTTTTCTGCGGCTCGTTCCGCCGGCGGGCGATCCTGCCGGCCGCGGCGCTGGCCTTCGTTGTCGCCGCCCTTCCTGTCGCCGCCCGGCCCGCGGGCGAAGGAACGGCGGCGCCGGCCGACCGCCCGAACATCCTGTTCCTGTTCGCCGACGATCAGCGGTCCGACACCATCGGGGCGTGGGGCAACGAGCACATCGACACACCGCACCTCGACCGGCTGGCCGACGAGGGGTTCAGCTTTCGGCGCAACTACGTGTTCGGCTCGAACAGCGGCGCGGTGTGCGTGCCGAGCCGGGCGATGGTGCTGACGGGCCGGATCTGGATGCGCTCGCCGAACGACATGCGGGGGGTGCCCACCCTGCCGCGCCAATTGGAGGCGGCGGGCTACCGCACCTTCATCACCGGCAAGTGGCACAACGGCGAAGAGGCGCTGCTGCGGAGCTTCGACCGCGGCACGGCGGTGTACCTGGGGGGCATGGCGGACCACACGCAGGTCGAGGTGCAGGACATCGAGGACGGCGCGCTGGTCCGCCGGCGCGCAGGGGAGGCGTTCTCCAGCGAGCTCTTCGCCGACGCGGCGATCGCGTTCCTGGACGAGCAGGCGGCCCTGGCCCGCGAGGACGGACCGCACCGGCCGTTCTTCGCCTACGTGCCGTTCATGGCGCCCCACGATCCGCGCCAGCCGCCGCCCGAGTACCGCGAGCGCTACTACCAACGCGACCTGCCGCTACCCGCGAACTACCTGCCGCAGCACCCGTTCGACCACGGCGTCCTGAACGTCCGCGACGAGAACCTGGCCGCCTGGCCGCGGACCCCGGAGGTGATCCGCGATCAGCTCGCCGAGTACTACGGCCTCATCACCCACCTCGACGAGCAGGTCGGGCGCATTCTCGCTGCCTTGGCGGAGAACGGTCAGGCCTCGAACACGGTGGTCGTCTACGCCGCCGATCACGGGCTGGCGATGGGAAGCCACGGGCTGCTCGGCAAGCAGAACCTGTACGAGCACTCCATGCGCTGTCCCCTCATCGTCCGCGGTCCGGGCATCCCGCACGGATCGACCGACGCCTTCACCTATCTCTTCGACCTGTTCCCGACCCTGCTCCGCCTGGGCGCGGCGGAGATGCCGCCCGGTATCGACGGGCGCGACCTGGCCGCGCTGTGGTCGGGCGAGGGCGGCGCGGTCTGGCGGCAGAGCCTGTTCCTGCCGTACCGGGACCTGATGCGCGCGGTGCGCGACGAGCGGTACAAGCTGATCGTCTATCCGCGGGTCAACCACCGACAGCTCTTCGACCTCGCCGAAGACCCCGACGAGCTGCGCGACCTGGCCGCCGACCCCGCGCATGGGCAGACCCTCGCGCGCCTCGAGGCGCTGCTCGAAGGCTGGCGGGCGGCGCTGGCCGACGCGGCCCCTCTCGAGACGGCCGATCCGTCGCCGCTCCGGCGCGATCTGACCGGCCGCGAACGCGTGCCCGACCGCTGGCAGCCCCAGTGGATCGTGGACAAGTACTTCGGTCCGACGCCCCGGAGGAGATGACATGCCGACCGCCCCTACCCGACGCGACTTCCTCGCGACGAGCGCCGCCGCGGCCGCTTGCCTGGCGGGGCGTCCCGCGTTCGCGCAGGCCACCGATCCGACCGACCTGACCATCGCCGACGCGCAGCGTCTCGTGCGCCGCCGCGACCTGTCGCCGGTGGACCTCGTCGAGGCCTACGCCGCGCGCATCGGGCGCCTCGACCCTCGGCTGAACGCATTCGTGACGGTGACCGAGGAGCG
The DNA here is from genome assembly GCA_965199675.1 of Vicinamibacterales bacterium. GTDB lineage: Bacteria > Acidobacteriota > Vicinamibacteria > Vicinamibacterales > UBA8438 > JAJEEA01. Next base: position 10,680 of record CBDATI010000063.1, read on the forward strand.
CGCGGTCGAGCGCGCGCGGACCCTCGAGGCGGAGCTGGCCGCCGGTCGGTGGCGCGGTCCGCTGCACGGCATCCCCATCGCGCTGAAGGACAACATCGACACCGCGGGGGTGCGGACGACGGCGGGGAGCGCGGTGTACGGGGACCGCGTGCCGGACGAGGACGCCGAGGTGGTGACGCGGCTCGAGGCGGCGGGCGCGATCGTCCTCGGCAAGCTCAACCTACACGAGTTCGCCTACGGCGCGACGTCGGCGTTCACCCTCTCCGGGCCCGTGCGCAACCCGTGGGACGTGGACCGCATCCCGGGCGGGTCGTCGGGCGGTTCGGGCGCGGCGGTCGCGGCGCGGCTGTGCGCCGGCGCTCTCGGCACCGACACCGGGGGGTCGGTCCGCATCCCCGCCGCACACTGCGGCATCGTCGGTCTCAAGGCGACCTACGGGCTGGCGAGCATCCGCGGCATCGTCCCGCTCTCCGTCTCTCTCGACCACGTGGGCCCGATGTGCCGGTCGGTCGCCGACGCCGCCCTGATGCTGCAGGCGATGGCGGGCTACGACCCGCGGGGCATCGCCAGCATCGAGGCGGAGATTCCCGACTACCCGAGCGCACTCCGGCGGCCGACGTCGGCGCTGCGCCTCGGCGTGCCGCGGGTCTACTACGAAGACGTGGACCCGCAGGTCCTGGCCGCAGTCGAGCAGGCGCTCGGCGTCCTCGGCGGTCTCACGGCCGGCACGCGGGACGTGGAGCTGCCGGCGCTGCCGGAGATCCGCACGGTCGGGGTCGAGGCGTACGCCTATCACGCCGATCTCCTCGCAGAGCGGCGGGACCTGTACGACGAGAGCACGCTGGCGCGCATCGAGGGTGGGGCGGAGATGTCGGCGGCCGACTACGCCGAGGCGCGTTATCAGCTCGCGCTCGTGAGAAAAGCGATCGCCGCGGTGTTCGACGATGTCGACGTCGTGGTCACGCCGACCCTGGTGGAGCTTCCCGTCAGCATCGAGGCGGCGGTGGCGTCACCGCGCGAGGCGACCGCGGTCCTGATCCGCAACACGGCGCCCTTCAACGGGTACGGCACGCCCGCCATCAGCGTCCCGTGCGGCTTCAGCCGCGAGGGCCTGCCCATCGGACTGCAGCTCTGCGGCCGCGCCCTCGGCGAGGTCGACGTGCTCGCGCTCGCGCACGCGTACGAGCAGGCGACGGACTGGCACGAGCGGACGCCGCCGCTGTGACCGGCGTCCTGGACGAAACCTGGCCGATTGGCGACAGGCGCACGAGCGGTTGCAGGGGCGACCCCTGCGGGTCAGCGGAACGCATCGTCGCTCGAATGCAGCCGAGACCGCCGCCAACGGCCGCCACCCGACCGGGCAACCGTCCGACCACGGAGCTGTGATCCGGGCGGCGCACCGGTCTGACCAGGAGCTCTCGACCGATGACCAGCAGCTCGACGACACGCCATCACGCCGCCCGTCATTCCCCCTGGTTGCTGTTGCTGGCGGTCCTCGTCGCGACGCCGGCGCACGCGCAGGACGACTGGCGGCACTGGGGACGCGACGCCGGCAACCAGCGTCACTCGCCGCTGACGCAGATCGACACCACCAACGTCTCGACCCTGGCGCCGGCGTGGCGGTACGAGATGACGAAGCCGGGCGTGCCGTCGCGGCCGAGCCAGTCGACCCCGCTCATGGTCGGCGGCGTGTTGTACCTGTCGTTCCCGTACTACCGCGTGGTGGCGCTGGAGCCGGAGACCGGTGACGTCGTCTGGGAGTACACGGCGCCCGGCGACTGGAACTCGCCCGAGCACCAGTTGCACTGGACGGGCGGTTCCATGCGGGGCCTGGCCTACTGGGCCGGCGACGACCGGACGCCCCCCCAGATCGTGTTCGGCACCGAGGAGGGCGAGCTGATCTCGCTCGACGCCGCGACCGGCATCCCCAATCCGCGGTTCGGCAGCGACGGCTTCGTCGACCTCAAGACCCCCGACGTGATGAACGGCTTCCCGAACATGCACTACGGCATCTCGTCGGGGGTGGCCATCTGGGAGCACCTCGTGTTCACCGGTGTCCACAACGCGGACGAGACGGGCTCGAAGGGGCCGGCGGGCGACGTGCGCGCGTGGGATCTGCGGACCGGCGAGCTCGTCTGGACGTTCCACACCGTGCCCCATCCCGGCGAGTTCGGCAACGACACGTGGCTCGACGGTTCGTGGCGCAACGTCAGCGGCGCCAACACGTGGTCGTTCTTCACCATCGACGAGGAGCGCGGCATCCTCTACATGCCCCTGGGGTCCGCCCACAACGACTTCTACGGCATGGACCGCCCCGGCGACAACCTCTTCGCGAACTCGATCGTGGCCGTCGACGCCGTGACGGGCGAGCGTCTGTGGCACTTCCAGGCCGTCCATCACGACCTGTGGGACCTCGACATGCCGGCGCCGCCGATCCTGTTCGACGTCGAGCGGGACGGCGAGACGATACCCGCCGTGGGAGTCGTGACGAAGTACCCGGTGCTGTTCATCTTCGACCGGGTCACCGGCGAGCCGATCTACGAGATAGAAGAGCGCCCGGTGCCGGCCGGGGACATGCCCGGGGAGTACTACTCGCCGACCCAGCCGTTCCCGGTGAAGCCGCCGCCCTTCGGCCGCATCCGCTTCACGATGGACGACATCGCGACCGTGACCCCCGAGCACACGGCCGCGTGCCGCGAGCTGCTGATGCAGTACGACGGCGGGCGGAACCGCGGTCCCTACACGCCGCCGTCCGAGGAGGGTGCGCTCGTGTTCCCGTCGACCGGCGGCGGGACGGAGTTCACCGGCGGCACCTTCGACCCGAGCCTCGGGCTCTACATCATCAACTACGCGGACACCGGCCACATCAGCCAGCTCGTGAAGGTGGAGGACGACCCCGATCGCCGCGGCTACGTGGGTCCTCCCGAGTCGCGCCGGCTCTACTGGCACGTCGTCACCCGGCCGTCCGTCGACGGCTGGCCGTGCTGGCAGCCGCCCTGGTCGAGGCTCGTCGCGGTGGACGTCAACCGCGGCGAGATCGCCTGGATGATCCCGTTCGGCACGGTCGAGGGCGCGCCTCCCGGCCTGCTGACCGGCGCCCCCAACTCGCAGAAGGGTGGGCCGACCTCCACCGCGGGGGGCGTGCTCTTCATCGGAGGGGCCAGCGACCGGCGGTTCCGCGCCTACGAGACGAAGACCGGGCGCGAGCTGTGGAGCGTCGAGACCGAGCAGATGATCAGCGGCGCCAACCCCATCACCTACATGGGGAAGGACGGAAAGCAGTACGTGGCGGTGGCCGCGGGCACCACGCTGCTGGCCTTCACCCTGCCGTGACGCCGCGGCCGCCATGTGGGGGCCGATCCTCTTCGACGATTTGCATGACATTGCATTACAGTCGGCATGAGGAGGGGACCGAGTGGGCAGCCAGTTGAGCGTCAGACTGCCTCGCGAGTTGAGCGAGGCGGTGGGGGAACGGGCGAAGCGCGACGCGCGGCGGCCGTCGGACATCGTACGGCTGGCCCTGCAGGCGTATCTGCAGGGTGCTCAACACGACGGGCGCGGTGTCGCGGACCGCGTCCGCGAGACCAGCGCGGCGGCGGCGCGGGGGGAGTTCGAGAGCCGGGACCCGGAGCCTGCGATCGTGCTCCGTCACGTTCCCGAAGAGCTCCGCCACGTGCTGGAGAGACGAGCCGCCGCCGAGCGCCTGTCCGTGGCCGACTACGTGCTGGACATTCTGGCCCGCAGGCGGTTCCAAGAGCACCTGCAGACGCGGCCGCGCGTCGAGCTCAGCGTGTCGGCCGCCGAACTCGTCCGCGAGGGTCGGGGAGGCCTGTGATCGTCGTCGACGCCTCGGTCGTGGTCGAGGCGCTTCTTCGCTCCGATGCGGGTGTCCGGTTGGCGGCGCGTCTCTTCGAAGGCGACGACCCGCTGCACGCGCCTCGTGCGGGGACTTGGCGGGCATGTCCATCGAGCGCCACGGACATCAGCCGCTGCTGGAACGGATGTGGCAACTTCGTCACAACCTGACCGCTTGCGATGCCGCCTGCCTGGCGCTCGCGGAGCGTCTGGACGCGCCGCTGCTGACGCGCGATGTGGGGCTGGCGGCGGTCGCCCCGCGCCAGGCCCGGGTCGTGCTCGCGTAGCCCGTTCACACGATCAGCGGGCCCCTGCGACCAGTCGACGAACGCGGCCGCCCATGCCCACCGACCCCGCCGACCTCGAGTTCACCGCCGACGAGATGCGGCGCATGGGGCACGCCACCGTCGAGCGGCTCGTCGACCACGTCCTGAGCCTGGAGACGCAGCCGGCGCGGGGCGACGTGGACGCCGCCGATCTCTGCCGCCGTCTCCGCGAGCCCGCGCCCGAACTGGGCGTCGACTACGAACCCCTGCTCGACCGGCTGCTCGCCGAGTGGGTGCCGCGGTCGTTCACGTCGTCGGGGCCCGGTTATCTCGCCTACATTCCGGGCGGCGGGCTGTACCCCGCCGGGCTCGCCGACCTCGTGGCCGACGTGGTCAACCGCTACACCGGCGTGCGGCTGGCCGCCCCGGCCCTGGTGCAGCTCGAGGCCAACGCACTCGACTGGCTGCGCGACTGGATGGAGTTCCCCGCCGGGACGCGCGGGCTGTTCACGACCGGCGGGTCGATGGCGCATTTCAACGCGGTGCTGTGCGCGCGCGAGCGGCATCTCGGCGCCGACATCCGTCCGGGCGTGCTGTACGGCTCGACGCAGATGCACCACTCGATGGCCAAGTCCGCCCGGCTCGCCGGCATCATGCCCGACCGGATCAGGGCGGTCCCGGTCGACCAGCGGTTCCGGATGGACGTGGCGGCCCTGGCCGACCTGATCGCCACGGATCGCCGGGCCGGTCTTCGTCCGTTCTGCGTCGCGTCGGCGGCGGGCACGACGAACACGGGCGCGGTCGATCCGTTGAACGCGGTCGCCGATCTGTGCGCTCGCGAAGGGCTCTGGCACCACGTGGACGGCGCCTACGGGGCGTTCTTCCATCTGTGTCCCGAGCTGCGGGCTCTCATGCCCGGGCTCTCGCGGGCCGATTCCCTCACTCTCGATCCGCACAAGGGCCTGTTCCTGCCGTACGGCACCGGGGCCCTGCTCGTGCGCGACGGCGCCGCGCTGCGCCGGGCGCACGAAGCGACCGCGAGCTACCTGCCCGGCCGGGCCGACGACGACGAGTACGACCCCCACGTGTACGGGCCGGAGCTCTCGCGTGGGTTCCCGGGCCTTCGCGTCTGGCTCTGCGTGAAGCTGTACGGCGCCGAGCGGTTCCGCACCGCCCTGGCCGAGAAGCGGGCCCTCGCCGTCGAGGCGGCGGCGCGCGTCGCCGAGGTCCCGGGGGTAGTGATGGCGGCCCCGCCGCAGGTGTCGCTGTTCGCGTTCCACCTGCGCTGGCCGGGATCGGGCCTGGCCGACGAGAACGAGGCGACCGAGCTGCTGTTGGAGCGTGTGAACCGGCGCAACCGGGTGATGCTGTCGGGCGCCGAGGTGGCGGGGAGGTTCCTGGCGCGGGTCTGCGTGCTCAGCTTCCGCACCCGCGCCCGTCACATGGAGGCGTGCGTGACGGACCTCGCCGAGGAGGCGGCCGACATTCTGGCGGCCGCCGCGGGATGATGCGACGTGGCGGGCTTGTCGGTTGCTGGCCGTGCGGGCAACGCGGCATGATTGGTGCAAGCCGGATGCACTTCTGTGGAGGCGGCGCTATCGGCGCCGCTCCCGATGCCGGCTTGGGTCTCCAGAACCCGCGGCCGTGACCGGGGGCAGCCTGATCGTGCGCGCGGCCGGTGTCGGTCCTTCCTCCGCGGGATCCGGGAACCAGGTCGACACTGGCAGACTCGTCCCGGCCCTGCCGCTGACCTCACCCCCAGAATCCGACGACCCGCTCGATGACCCAGAAGCTCGCGACGGCGCCCAGGCCGTACGCGGCGGCCTGATCGAGCCGCGCGCGCCGGGCAGGCGTATCGAGGAGCCGGTAGGCAGTCCACAGTACGACGCCGCACGCGGCGGCGAAGACGATCTGCCCGAGCTCGATGCCCACGTTGAAGAGCAGCAGCGTCATGGGGACATCGCGGCCCGGCAGGCCGGTGTCGAGGAGGGCGCCGGCGAAGCCGAACCCGTGCATCAGCCCGAACGCGAACGCCATCGTCCACGGCCTGGCCGCACCGGTGCTCGTGTCGTCGCGCCGCAGGATCTCGAACGCCAGGTAGACGATCGAGAGCGCGATGAAGGCCTCGACGGGTGGGCCCGGCACGCGCACCACGTCGAGGACCGTCATGCCGAGGGTGATGGAGTGCGCGATGGTGAACGCAGTGATGGTGGCGACGAGGCGGCGCCACCCGCGGACGAGCAGGATCATGCCGGCGACGAACAGGAGGTGATCGACGCCGCCCAGGATGTGATCGACGCCGAGCACGAGCCGGTCCCAGGTCGTCGCCGTGCCCGGACTCAACGGGATCTCGGTCAGCGCGCCGGACGCCACGCGGGTCAACCGGTTGCCGTGCTCGTCCTCGACGCGCACCAGGACGTCGACGAAGCCGCCCGCGAGGCCCGCGAGGCCCATCACCGGCGGAGCGCCGGTCAGGTCGCAGAAGAACCGTTGCTCGACGACCAGGCTGTCCGCCTGTCGGAAGCGGTCGTCCGGGCCCCTGGGCGCGCAGGCCGCGGGCAGGCGCACCTCGATGGGCCACGCGGTCGCGCCCGTCACCGGAATCTTCAGCACCGACACGAAGTCGCCGGGCCCCAGCGCGCGCACCTCGAGGAACGCGAGGCGCGTCTCGTGGCCGTGCGCCGGCGCGGCGAACGAGCACAGCGCCATCGCCGTCAACACCCGGGCCGCCGACCTCATCAACGCGTGGAAGACGTCTGTTCGCTGAGCCGGCCTGTCCATGCGGGATGGCGACGAGCGATTGAGCCGATGGGAGCCGCCGGTGTCCCCTTCACCCCCGATGGTCGCACCTCGGCGATCGCGGCGGTGATGGTGGGGAAGTCCCGTCGATGCCCGGGCCGCGGTCTTCATGGCTGCACCAGGTCGCCGATGGAGTCGAACGGCGCCACCTCGACCTCGTAGCGGACGCGCATCTCGGCGTAGCGCTCGGATTCGCGCGCGGTGATGTGGTCGCGGCGCCAGTCGTCGATCACGGTGTTGCGCACGTCGTCCAGCGTCTGTCGGCGTCCTGCCCGGTAGGCGTCCACCTGCACGACATGCACGCCGTATGCCGAGGGGACCGGTCCGAACCACGTCCGCCGTGGCCCGGACCGGGCCGCGTGCTCGACGACGGCATCGCGGAAGGCGGTGCCGAAGATCTGCTCCAGCCGGTCGGCGTCGGTCAGCGTCAGCGTCTTGGCCGCGTGGAAGCTGTCGTCGTCGGCGCTCCCGCCCGCGAGCAGGGCCTCGAGCGCCAGACGGGCGTCGGCTTCCGCCGAATCTCCCCGGCGGTCGCGGCTGAAGAAGCGGTGGGTCAGGGTGAGCGCGGCCGGCTCGACATAGCGGTCGGCGTTCGCCTCGAAGTACCCTCGCAGGTCGTCGGGGCTCGGCTCGGCCGTCGCCGCGACGTCGTTCAGGGCCATCTCCAGCTTCTCCGCGAGGCGGCGGCGCACGAGGACGTCGTTCTCGTCGAGGTCGAGGGCCAGGGCCTCGCGATAGAGGACCTCCTCGCGGACGCGGTCCACGACGAGCCGCGTCAGCTCGTCACGGGTCGGCGGACGCCTCCACTGAGCCTGCCACAGGGCGGCCAGCGTCTCCAGCTCGTACCGATCGATGACGATGCGCCGGTCGTCGGCCGGGGCCTGGCTCCCCACCAGCGTATACAGGACGAAGAGCCCGGCCCCGGCCGCGAAGAAGCGCGTCAGAGGCTCACGCCAGAGCCTTCGCCACGGGGATGCGTTCATGGGCGCGGACGGCCGGGCTAGTTGTCCGGCATGTACCAGATCGGGGACGTGTAGGCGCGCTCCTGCAGTGTCGGCATCACGTCGCCGCGCGGGGGGAGGCCGGCCGCCGCGGTGTCGTAGGTCGACCAGCGCGGGGTGGGTATCTCGATCACCCGCACGTAGTAGACCGCGTGCACGTCGGGGTCGAAGTCGGGGTCGCGCCAGACCGCCTGCAGCGAGGCGGCGCCGATGTCGTTGGTGTAGGTGGCGCGCATGACGTCGACGGTGTTGCCGACCGGCGGCGCCTTGCCGGTGGGGCCGACGCGCCGGCCGTCGGACAACGCGACGTCGTAGATGCGCTCGAACGTCTCACCCTCCGCGCTCCACCCCTTGATGACCTGGATGCGGTCGAGGTTGGCCGCGACGGGGTCCTTCGCGGCGCGGATGACGAATGTCGGTGCTTCGCCCTCGGCCCCGCGCAGCACCCCGCCCATGGGGACGCCGCCGGCGTACCCCTGCGCGACCCAGTCGTCGCCGTCCAGCACGTCCTCCGCGTAGTCCCAGCCCCCGAAGAAGCGCACGGTGATGCGGGTCCCGGTGGTGGCGTAGGTCTCCCGGCGCCGGAACGCGGCGTAGAGCTCGTCGCGGGTGTTCTCGTTGGCCCACGCCGCGGTGAGCCCGGCGGCGCTGCGGGCGACGAACGGCAGCCGGCTCCAGGTGTTGGTGACCAGTCGGTCTTCGAGCGTCCCGTCCACCCGGTCGCCCGACAAGCTCGTCATGTTGTCCTCTTCCACCGCCGAGGTGCCGGAGTGGAAGTCGGTGGCGCCGACGAAGCCGAACTGGAACGGATTGAAGCCCCGCTCGGCCTGCATCCGCACCCCGTTGACGAGCGCCTCGCGCGCGTAGCTGCCGGGCACGAGTCCGTCGACGCGGACCACCCCGGCGTTGGGCGCGTCTCCGCCGATGGGGCGGTTCGCGAGGAGGAGCTCGGGGAACAGCTCGAAGTCGGCGAACTCGTCGTTCGGCGACAGGACCGGGTGTGTCTCGGAAGTGCCCTTGGCCTGGGTGATCTCCACCACCGGCTCGTTCCGCAGGCGCTGCGCCGCGTAGTCGGCGGTCATCGGCGCCCCCGCGAAGTCGACCAGCGCGAACATCTTGCCGTTGCTGACGTTCGAGTTGTGGGGAATCGCCAGCGCCTCGACGCCGGCGGCGCGCTGGGCGTCCAGAAAGTCCCAGAGGTCTTCGGGGTTGTCGGAATCGAGCCGCGAGAATGGGAACGGCAGGTCGTCGGTGCCGGCGAAGATCACGTTGCGGTGCAGGTTGCCCTCGCGGGTCCCCACCGTCCACTCGTAGGCGGCGAACGTGGTGAACTCGCCCGGCGCGTAGTGCCTCACCGCCGCCGCGACGATCTCCGCCCACACCGCGCGCCCGAGGTTCGGCGGGGGATTGGGCCCCGCCTGCCTGCGCCCGAGGTTCTCGGCGTGGTCCGTCACCGCGAGGAAGTCGAGCGGGGTCCGGAGCTGAATCTCGATGCCGCCCACGTGGGGGACCGCCTCGCCCTTCGCGTAGCGGTAGGCGTCGTCCGGCGTACGCGTGGTGCCGAACGAGGCGGCGTCGTTCGAGTAGCGCGTGTGCAGGTGCAGGTCGCCGAAGTAGACGTTCTCCGACACGGCCGGGCCCTGGGCGGCGACCCCCGCCGCGAGCAAGGTCAACGGCCACAGCTTCGCGACGACTCTCATCATGCTCTCGCTCCCGTGGACGACAACAGCCTGGTGTCTCGGGTCCGGATCGCACTCATCGTAGTCCGCAGCGAACGGTCCGGCAAGATCGAACTGGTGCGGGAAGGCCGCGTCACGCAGACGGACCGCGCGGTCTACCGCCCGTCGTCCTTGCCCTGGTCGTCGCCGCGCTTTCCGCCGGGCTGGTTGAAGTAGTCGCTCTTGTGCGGGTAGTCGTCGCCCACCACCCCGCCCTCACGCCCCCGCGCCGACGGCACGACCCAGTCGCAACCGGGGGTGTTCTCCGGTCCCGCGAGCCAGCAGTCGACGAGCTCCTGGTAGTCCTCGGCCATGCTGCCCGGGGCGTGCGGCGGCATGAAGCTGTTCACCTCGAGCTGCGCGGCCTCGAAGATCTGCGCAATCTCCATCGGGGCGCTGTGGCAGCCGAGGCATCGGTTGCCCTCGATGTGGATGGTGCGCATGTCCCAGTCGTCGCCCCCGACGACGTAGTAGGGCACGTCCCGGCCGGTGATCTCGGGCATGACGGGGCGTCTCGGGTCGTCGGGGTCGCGGGCGCTGTCCATGAAGGGGTCGTGGATGAACGGGCCCGACTGGTGGCACTGGACGCATTGCACGACATCGGGCTCGCCGTCGCCGTTCATGTCGGCCGGGGGCGGGGGCATGAAGGCGTCGTTGAAGTCGGGGTCGTCGGGTCCCGGCATCGCGCCCACCATGCGGTGCCCGTCGAACGAGACCCACGGCCTCTGGTCCCGGATTTCGGCGTTTGCGGGATGCCCCTCGGGCAGCGACTTCCGCCCGTCGGCGGCCTCGAAGAAGCAGGTCGCGCCCGACCGGCGGTTGTAGCCGATGAGCTGCACCGAGCCCCAGCCATGCCGTTGGAGGTTCTCCGGGCCCACCGAGCGGCAGAAGTAGACCCAGGAGACGTGCGGCAGGGAGTTGCCGCCGGCGTCGCGTCCCTGCACGTGTCCGAGGCGCGAGCCCGGTGAGCAGCCGCCCCGCAGCCCGTCCGGGTTGTCGCAGGCATGGTTGCCGGGATCCTCGAACACCTCGACGCCGTCGACGGTGATGGGGATGAGGACCCCGTCGTCGCAGGCGACCTTGGGGACGCGCCCGAGCTCGGGCTCGCACATGGCGGCGTACTCGGTAGCCAGGAAGGGCATCCGCGGCCCGGAAACGGGTGCTTTCGCCGTGGGCGTCTGCTCCAGGGCGCAGGTCGCGGCGCCGGCTGCCTCGAGCGCGGCGCTCAGAGCCGCCCCGGACCCGGGCGACGACGCGCCGCCGGCCGACGACAGCAGGACCGGAACGAGCAGGAACAGGGAGCAGCCGGCAGGTCGTGACTTGAGGGACATGGTGAGATTATGGCGTGGCGCACCGATGGCGTCCATCCGCAACCGGGCGAGGGACCCTTTCGGTCGTGGCTCCTCCGGTCATCGGACCCGGTGTTCGGTTACGGCGTCCGGCCGTCCTGCGCTCAGCCCGGGTTGTGCACCCGGGAGGTCCCGGCGGTTGTGTCGAGGTCGCGTGCCCGTCAGGGGGCGGCGCGGCGCGAGGAGAGCGCGTCAGCACCCCGGCCGGCGCCATTCCTCACCTGCGCGGCGCCCGTCGTCCCCCGTCCCGCGGTTGAAGCGGGCCGCGGCGTGCGGGTAGTCCGCCCCCACGATGCCGCCGTCGCAGCCGCCCGCGGGCGGCACGACCCAGTCGCAGCCGGGGGTGTTCTCGGGGCCGTTCTCCCAGCACGCGACGAGCTCGGCGTAGTCGGCGGCGAGGGAGCCGGGGGCGTGGGGCGGCATGTGCTCGTTGGGGTCCCAGTGGTCGCCGGTGTACTCGGCCAGGGTCTCCATGCCGATGCGGTGGCATCCGAGGCACCCGTTGCCCTCGATGTGGATGGTCCGCATGTCCCAGTCCTGTCCCCCGACGACGTAGTAGGGCGGGTTGGGGCCGCGCACGACCGGAAGCACCGTTTGGCGCGGGTCCTCGGGAAGGCGCGCGCTGTTGATCCACGGGTTGTGGTTGAACGGATCGGCCTGATGGCAGCGCACGCACTGCACGTCGCCCGGCGTCGTGTAGGCCTGGTCGAACGCCGGATCGTCCGGCCCCGGCAGCACGCCGAGCAGCCGGTTGTTCTCGTCCACGTGGGTCCAGGGCCGGTTGTCGCCCGACTCGAAGAAGCAGGTCGCCCCGGTCTCGTAGTTGTAGCCGATCAACTGCACGGAATCGGGCATGTCGAAGCCCACCACGTCATCGCGCCCGTCGTGGCGGCAGAAGCTGACCCACACCACGTCGGGCCGCGGCGCGCCGTCGGCGTCCCGGCCCGCGTAGCGCTGCAGGCTCGACCCGGGCATGCAGTCGCCAATCTGCAGACTGGCCTTGTCGCACTCGTGCAGGCCGGGGTCGTCGAACACCTCCACACCGTCGACGGTTATCGGAATCAGGACCCCCGCGCCGCAGTCGACGGTGGGGGCCACGCCGAGCTCGGGCGCGCACATCGCGGCGTACTCTCTCGCGCCGGCGGGCATGGGGCCGCAGGTCGTGCCCGGCATGCACTCGTCGGCGGGGGCCTGGGGCGCGCGTTCGCCGGTCGCGCTCACCGCGAAGAGGGCCAACGTGCAGAGCGCTGTCAAACCGATGTTGCGCGTGAGGTTCTTTCGAAATGAGGCCATGGTGCTCCTCGAGACGGTCCGCGTACGAAGAATGCCCGCGCGGCCGGTCGAGGTCAAGGTCAATTCCGCGGGCCTCGGAACGGCGACGCCGCCCGCCGGGGCGGTCACGTGCAGGCGGGGGGGCTCTCGCCGCAGGCGGTCCGGCGCATCATCGGTCGGCGGGCCGCAGACGCCGTATCGACGGCCGCGTATCGCGTCACTCGCTCCGGGTCGGGGCGGCGCAATCCCTCGCCGCCGCCGGGGCCAGCCTCGCCGACATGCAGACGGCCGGCCGGTGGAAGGACGCCAGGATGCCGGCGCACCTACGACCGCGGCGCACCGGCGGGCCGCGGCGCCGTCGCTCGACTTCGACACAGCGCCTGACGGGCTCAGGGGGGGGCCTCACCACGAAATCGAAAATGTTGGCGTGATCAGAAAATAGAACCCCGTCACCCTGGCGCCGACGTAGAGCTTCACATCATCCGTCGCCGTCAGTTTCCATCCTCTCGGCTCTATACGCCTCGTCACTTCGATGAGCATACCCGGTATCGGCATCAATGCCGGCACGCCGAACGCCACTCCTGTGATGCTGCCGGTCAGGATGCACTCCCCGCCGCACGTGAACCGGTGTCTGAACACCAGGAAGGCAAAGAGGCTGGCGTGTTCGTGTTCTCTGTCGCGGCGCGGGAGTAACACCCCTCCGCTCGCCTTCACCCCGATCCCCCAATCGCCCGCCCACTTCGTGGCCCCAAACTCCACCGCCGGGCCGCCACGAAAATCGCTGAGATCGCCTCTTGAGATCGGGACATTCCATCCCCCGCCCCACTCGACATCCCATCCCCCGCCCCGCACCCACTCGACATCGAGACCGGAACGAGTCTGCGCCGCGGCGGTTGTCGCCGTCCACGTCACCGCCGCGACGACAACCGCCAACAGATCAGGGAATCTCAATGTCGTACCGCGCTGTGTATATGCTGTCCGCGCCCCAATTACCCCAAGGTGGCCTGTGAGGCCGGCCGCACTCGGTATTGGCTGCCCACACCTCGCGATTCTGGGTGTACAGGCCCAGTCGGAGGGTGCCCGTCTGCCCCTCGGCGACACTTGCAGCGAGCGCCACCAGCACCGCCACGACCACCAACAACCGTGGCAATCGCCTACCCTCCCCGTCGTTGGAAGGCCCTTCGGAAATTGGCCGTCGGGCCGGTTCTCTACAACGCGCCCCGCTGCGGTCTGAACCGATTTGGGGTCTCCACCTGTTCCTGCGCCGAAGCGCGGTCTTGTATTCGGTGGACGGCCCGACGATGAGTTGGGATTCTCGCATCGGAACGCGCTGTAGAGTTGCCGGCAAGCCTCCACCACCACGGTCCTGCGTGTCAAGCGCCCGTCGGGCCGCGGTGCCCCTCGGCCGCAAGGGCCGCGTCGAGCGCCGCTCGAACCTCGCCGGGGTCGGCGCCGACGGCCGCCGCGATTGCGCCGGCGCATCGCCTGAGAGCGACTATGCTTCCGGCGCCGCCGGGCATGCCGCCGGGGCGCGACCATCTCCCAGGCAGCGGAAAGAGCCGCCGCTCCATTCGAACGGCGATGCATCCCGCCGGCGGGGCGCGGGTGTGCGCGCGCCGCCGGGCGCCGGTGGCCACGCGGAGTTTCATCACGGGCTGACGGGATGGCGCATCGGCTATGGGGCGGGGCCCAGGGAACTGATTGCGGCGATGGCGAAGGTGCAGTCGCAGACCACGAGCGGGGCGTCGAGCATCAGTCAGTGGGCTGGCGTCGAGGCGCTCGACGGCGACCAGGCGTTCATCGGGCGCAGCCTGACGGTGTTCCGGACGCGGCGCGACGTCGCCGTCTCGCGGCTCGGCGAGGCGAACGGGCTGCCTGCCGCGCGCCGGACGGTGCCTTCTGTCTCTACGTCGACTGCGGAGGCGTCATCGGCAAACGCACACCGGCCGGGCGCGTCGTCGACAACGACGGCGACTTCGCTGCTATCTGCTCGAGACGAGGAGGTGGCGGTGGTCCACGGCGAGGCGTTCGGGCTGTCACCGTACTTCGGCGTCTCGTACGCCCTCGCGCCGATCGCCTGGAGGAAGCGTGTCGTTGTTCCCCTGACCGGCTCGTCGAAATCGAGACGAACCGCGGGGAGAAGGCTCGCGGGTTCTGCCGCCCGCCAGCGCGACGGCTTCAGCTTGGCTGCGCCCACCAGATGCCGACCGCCGCGACGGCGAGGGCGAGGGCAGCCGTCAGGTGGACGATGGCGCGCGCCCGCCGGTAGTCGACGGTCGTCCCCGCCGCGGGGTCGGCGGGGTCGCCCAGCCAGATCTCGTTGACCAGCCGGTCGTGCAGCCAGATGGGGCCGGCGAGGCGGCGCGTGATGGCGCCCGCCATGGCCGCCTCGCTCCAGCCGGGGTTGGGTCCGGGCACGACGGCGTGCTGCCGCCAGCCGGTGACGAGGGCCCCCCGGCCAGAACAGCCGGGCAGTGCGCCGGCGGCCAGCGCCATCAGCAGCCACGTTGCGCGGGCCGGGGCCGCCTGCACCGCGTCGTCGAGGCGTGCGCCGCACCACCCGAACCGCAGGTAGCGGGGCGTGCGGTAGCCGACCATCGAGTCCATGGTGCTGACGACCTTGCACAGCACGAGGCCCGGCGCGCCCAGGACGGCGTACCACGCGATGGGAGAGACCACGCCGTCGACGAGGTTCTCGGCGAGGCTCTCGATGGCGGCCCGCCGGCAGTCGGCGGCGTCCATGCGGTCGACGTCGCGTCCCACCAGCCGCGCAATCGCCCGCCGCGCCCCCGGCAGGTCGCCCGCCCCGGCGGCGCGGTCGACGGCGGCGCCATGGGCGAGCAGGTCACCCGCGGCGAGCAGGCTGTAGAGCACGAACAGGTGCAGGGCTGTGCCGGCGGCCGGATGCACCCGTCCCGCGCCGAGCAGGGCGAGAGAGAGGCCGCCCACCCACAGGGCGGCGAGCATCGCGAACAGCAGGCAGCCCCCGATCCGGCCGTCGCACCCCGCGGCGCGCAGCATCCGCTCGGCGGCGGCGAGCGAGGCGCCCATCAGCCGCACGGGATGAGCGCGGTAGACCGGATCCCCGAGCACCCGGTCGAGGGCGGCGGCCGCCACGAGGAGCTCGGCCCGCGGCAGCAGCGGGCTCAGCTCCACTTGGCGCTCCAGCCGGCTGCGATGGCGTGCAGCACCAGCTCGACCGGATCGTCGGGGGCCTGCGCGAGCCGCGCGAGGAACTCGGGCCAGTCGAGCGGGCGGGCGGCGAGCGCGCAGGCGAGGCACGCGGCCTGCTGCCGCAGCGCGCCGCCGACCGCGCCCTCGGGCAGCGTGCCGAACGCCGCGCGGTCGAGTACGGCGGCAAACGCGAAGGCGGCGGCGCCGACGCCGGGCTCGTAGAACGCCGCGTTCCGGTTGCGGTCGAGCAGCGCGAACTGCTTGGCGGGTAGCAGTTCGGCCAGCCGCGCGAGGGCGAGCGGCTCGGTCACCCCGAAGCGCCCGAGGGCATGGAACAACCCGCGGGTCGAGGAAGGTTCGAGTCCGTTCTGCCAGCGCAGCGCCTCTTTCACCGCCTCGCGCACCGCCCCGCCGATGAGCTCCCCGAGCTTGGCGTGAGGACCGGTCGCGGCCCTCGGGATGCGGTCGGGGTCGAGGGGCGCGGCGACGCAGAACTGGTCGGTGCCGGTTCCGGTGGCGATGGTGGGCGAGTACCGGCTGGGCGCGGCGAGCTCGGCGAGCGCCGCCGACTTCGCCTCGGTCAACGTGACCGTCGCCCGCGCCTGAGCGGCGGGAGTGACGGGGCAGTCGAGCAGCACGATGAGGTTGATCGTCCCGTCGCTCGTGGCGCCCCGGTTGTCGACATCGTCGCGGGCATCTTCCCCGACCCATCGCCAGCGTCCGTCCTCGCCTTCCATCCAGTCTGCGGGGTCCCCGGCGCGGGCGGCGTTGCCGTGGACGCCGGCGGTGACGAACGCGTCGACGCGAATGTCCTCGAAGACGCCCGACCCGTGGGCGGTGCAGGCCATGTTGGCGGCGGTGCCCATGAGCGCCGTGCGGTCGGGCGGCACGCCGATTTCGGCGCAGACCGACGCGTGATAGGCCGCGGGTCCCAGCCCCGCGATGTGTTCGTAGCGGACGGCGTCGCCGGTCGCCTCGCAGCTCTGGTGGTTCACGACAAACGCCACGTCCTCGCGCTGACCGCCGCCCACGGCGGAAGTGCTGATGACGCGGTGCGGCGTCAGGAGTTCGACCGGCATGAAACGCCCGTGGCGCCGGGCCACGAACCGGTCGCCGCGGTGCAGGACGTCGCCCGCCGACCGCCAGTCATCGGCGCTCATGCGCCCCCCGTGAGAGAGCCCCGAAGGGCAGGGTGGAAACGGGGCAGCCCGCGAGGGAGACGCCGCCGGTCGTCGTCGCGCCGCCCGGAGCGGCGGGCTGCGTGCTATACTGCGGGCCGACAGCTCTGCTCCGGGCGATTCCGGGAAGTGGGTGAGAATCCCACACGGTCCCGCCACTGTAAGCGGGGAGCGGGCGGCACGCAGGCGCCGATGGGCGCCGGTCACTGTGTTCGGTCGGGCGCTCGCGCCGCGGCAGTTCCGCGTCGGCGGAACCGCCCAGGCGACCGTCAGGTCGCAGGCGCAAGCGTCGCAGGCGTTTCGCACAAGCGAGACGTCCACCGCGCCCGCAAGGTCGCGCCGGCACGGGAAGGCTCTGCCGCCCCGCCACGATCCGCGAGTCAGGAGACCGATCGCCGGGAGGGTCACACAACCTCGCGGGCCGGCCTGCCGGTCTGCGAAGTTCGGCGCGTGGACACGCCGAAAGGAGGTTCCTGCCTGTCATGGCGCATCGCGCTGCTTGCGCGCCGCTCGTCACCCGGGTGACGTGTCGGCATGCCGCGAGCGGGTAATCGGACATTTCCATCGATCGGCTTGGCGGCGTGCGTCGCACGGCCCCGCCCGCGCTTTCGCGTGCGCGGGCGTCCGCGCGGTTCGTACCAGCACCGCAATCAGAGGCGGCGGTGCGGCCGGCGCGGTGCACGTCCGGCGACGCTTCACATCATACGCGCACCGCCGGCAGCGCGCCGGGTCGAGGCGCGGAACGGCGGGGGAGACCATCGACATGAGCATCGTCACGAAGGGGGGCGACCGCGGCGAGACCGGGCTCGTCGGCGGGGTTCGGGTCTCGAAGGCATCGGCGCGGGTCGAGGCGTACGGAGCGGTCGACGAACTGAACAGCCAGATCGGGCTCGCCCGCGCCCTGTGCGGAGATGCCGTGGTGGGGAAGCTGCTCAAGGACATCCAGCGCGAGCTGTTCGCGGTCGGCGGCGAGTTGGCGACGCCGGCGCCCCGGCCCGGCCAGGCCCCCGCGGTCACCGCCGAGATGGTCGAGCGGCTGACGGCCGAGGTGCGGCGCATCGAGGCGATCGAGGGCGTGCTCGGCGACTGGACGATTCCCGGCGAGCACGCCGGGTCGGCCGCTCTCGACGTGGCGCGCGCGGTGTGCCGGCGGGCCGAGCGGCGGGCGGTGCAGCTCGCCGAATCGGGGGCGGAGGTCGGCGCCGACCTGCTGGCGTACCTCAACCGGCTCTCTGACCTGCTCTGGATTCTCGGCCGCCAGATCGAGGTCGAGGCGGGCGTGAACGCGGCCCTGCGGACGGCGGAGACGAGCGGCCCGAAATGGTCGCGCGCGTGGTGAGCCGATGAGCCCGCCCCTGCCTCGCCCGTCATGGGGACGCGTGCGGGCCCTGCTCGAGGTCGCCCTGTGCCTCGTGTTGCTGCTGACCGCCTGGCGCTGGACCGCCGACGCGGGGGACGGCTGGACGTTCGCGGGGCTGACGGCGGAGCGTGCGGCGTCGGGGTTCCCGCGCACGGTGCGCGACTACGCGGGAGACCCGCTCCGGCTGCCGGGGCCGCCGTCGCGCATCGCGTCGCAGGCCCTGGTGAGCGACCACTTCCTGTTCGCCGTCGTGCCGCCGTCGCGCATCGCCGCGGTCAGCGCCGTCGCCCACGACCGGCGCTACAGCTTCGTCGCCGACGTGGTGGACGGGTTGGACGTCGCGGTGGCCGGCGAGCCCGAGGCCCTGCTGCGGCGCCGCCCCGACCTGTTGGTGGCTTCCAACACCGCCCGCGCCGACTACCTGTCGCTGGCGCGGGGCGCCGGCATCCCCACGTTCCGCCTGTTGACGGTGTTCGAAGACTTCTCGCAGATCGCGGCCGGCCTGCAGACGGTGGGTCGGCTCACCGGCGAGGAACGGGCGGCCGATGGGGTGGTCCGGCGGTTCAGAGGCCGCATCGCGGCGGCGGTGGCGCGCCGTTCCACCGCGGGCCCGCCGCCCCGCGTGCTCGTCTACGTCGCCTTCTCGGGCACCTTCGGCACCGGTTCGCTCTTCGACCACATCCTGACCGAGCTGGGCGCCGTGAACCTGGCGGCCGAGCACGGTGTCGGCCCGCACGGCGCCATCGGCAACGAGCAGATCGCGGCCTGGAACCCGGACTGGATCATCGCCGACGCACCCGCCGGCGACGAGGCCGCGGTGCGCCGGCGACTGCTCGACCATCCTGCGGTGGCGGTGACCGCGGCCGGGCGGACCGGGCAGGTGCTGGTCATCGACCACCGGCAGTTCATCACCATGTCGCAGTACGCAGCGGGTCTGACCGAGACGGTGGCCGCCGCGCTGTATCCGGACGCGCCGTGACCGACACCGGAAGCCGACCGGGGGTTCGCGGGGCCGCCTGGGCAGCCCTGCCGCTGCTGGCGGCCCTGCTCGCGGCGGCGGTGGTGGCGGCGATCGCCGTCGGCAGCACCGGCATCGCCTGGGTTACCGTCGTCCGGGTGCTCGCGTCGCGGGCGCTGCCGACCGGCTGGATCGATCTGGGGGAGATCTCCGAGGCCGAGCAGGTCATCGTCTGGCTCATCCGCACCCCGCGCGTGGTGGTCGCGGCGCTGGTGGGGGGTGCCCTCGCGGTGGCGGGGACGCAGATGCAGGGCCTCTTCCGCAACCCCCTGGCCGAGCCCAGCGTCATCGGCATCAGTCAGGGCGCGGCGCTGGGCGCCGTCGTCACGTTCGTCAGCGGGCTCGCGGCCGCGGCCGTCTTCTGGCTCCCGCTGTTCGCCTTCGCGGGCGCGCTGGCGGCGCTGGCCGCCGTCTACGCCGTCGCCACCCGCGCCGGGCGCACTCCGGTCGCGACGCTGCTGCTGGCCGGCATCGCCCTCGGGTCGTTGTCCACGGCCATCGCCACACTGCTGATATCGATGAGCGTCGTCAACTGGCAGGTCGCCAACGAGGTCGTCTTCTGGCTGATGGGCGGGCTCGACAACCGCACCTGGACCCACGTGTGGATGTGCCTGCCGCCGGTCGCCGCCGGGGTCGTGGCGGCGCGCTGGCACACGAGAGACCTCGACCTCCTGCTGCTCGGCGAGGAGACCGCGGCGAGTCTCGGCGTCGATGTCGAGCGGGTGCGCCGGACGATGCTGGCGACGGCGGCCATGCTCACCGGCGCCGCGGTAGCGGTGAGCGGGGTCATCGGCTTCGTCGGCCTGATCGTGCCGCACATGCTGCGGCTCGTCCTCGGACCGTCGCATCGCACCCTGCTGCCGGCCGCGATGCTCGGCGGCGCGCTGTTCGTGATCGTCTGCGACCTGCTGGCCCGCACCGTCCACCCGCCGACCGAGATCCGGCTCGGCATCATCACCGCGGCCTGCGGGGCGCCGTTCTTCCTCTACCTGCTGCGCCGGCAGCGGGGAGGGCTCGCCGCGTTATGAGCCTGCGGCTCGAGAAGGCCAGCCTCCGCATCGGGGGGCGGCGCCTCGTGCGCGACGTCACCATCGAGGCCGAGCCCGCCCGCATCACCGCCCTCATCGGCCCGAACGGGGCGGGGAAGTCGACGGTGCTGCGCCTCCTGGCCGGCCTCTGGACGCCGACCGGCGGCCGCGCCAGCCTCGACGGGACCGACCTGCCGCGGTTCTCGCGCCGGATCCTGGCGCGGCGCATCAGCTTCGTGCCGCAGGACACGCACATGGACGTCCCGTTCACGGTGCGGGAACTGGTGACGATGGGGCGGCACCCCCACCTGGGCCGGTTCGACGACCCCGGACCCGCCGACGATGCGGCCGTCGCCGCCGCCATGTCGCGCGCCGACGTCGTGCATCTCGCCGACCGCCCGGCCACCGAGTTGTCGGGCGGCGAGCGCCGGCGCGCGGTCATCGCGCGCAGCCTCGCCACCGGCTCGAACGTGATCCTGCTCGACGAGCCGACCGCCAATCTCGATGTCGACCACGTCATCGAGACCCTGACCCTGTTGCGCGAGCTGGCCGCGGGCGGGGCCACCATCGCCCTCGCGCTGCACGATCTCAACGTGGTCTCGCGCTGGGCGGACACGATCGCGGTGCTGCAGGGCGGGCGCCTGCGGGCGACGGGTCCGCCGGCCGCGGTCCTCGACGACGACCTCGTGGCGTCGGTGTTCGGCGTGCGGGTCGAGCGGTTGACGTCCGGCGACGGCCGACCGGCGCTCGTCTTCCACCGCCGGCGGACCTCGACCGGTTGACCATGGGGGGCAGACGCCCCGCCGCCCGCGCTCACGTCACGATGTCATACTCGGCCGCCGGATCCGCACCCGCGGCCCCCCCCGGTGCGGGCAGTCGGGCTCGCCGCCGGCCCTGTCTCGGCAGGATGTCACGGAACGGCCGCATCGCGCTGCTCTCGTCCGTGGCGGCCGACCACCCGTGGACCCTATCGCGGCAGTCGAAAGCTGATACCGGCGCCGAAGAACAGGTCGTCGGCAGGATCCCGCAGTCGGCGGCCGACGGAGACGTCCAACTGGAGCACATCGGTCAGCAGAAGGGTCAGGCCCGTATCCGCCGA
This sequence comes from Vicinamibacterales bacterium, assembly GCA_965199675.1. Classification (GTDB taxonomy): domain Bacteria; phylum Acidobacteriota; class Vicinamibacteria; order Vicinamibacterales; family UBA8438; genus JAJEEA01. The sequence continues at coordinate 31,797 of CBDATI010000063.1, forward strand.
CACGCCGCTCGCCACCGGGCTCGTGACCTGACTGTCGCCGAAGACCTCGATGAACGCCCCCAGGCGGTCGGTCAGCCCGATGCCGAGAGCAAGGGAGTACACGACGAACGCGTCGCGGCCCGGCTCGTCGGGCGCCGACTCCCACGCCGCCCCCGCGTTGTAGCCCAGGGCCAGTCTCGGTGCGAGCTCGTGGGCGAAGGCGACGAGGAACGACGGGTCGGCGCCGCCGCTCGAGAACCCGTGGTCGCCCGTCGGGAGCGACAGGCCGCCCAGGATCGCGAGCTCGGGTCGCCAACCGTCCGCCTGCGGAACGAGATTGACCTTGGCGCCGAGCGCGCTGTCACCCGCGCCGCGGCGACCCTCCGCCCCGACGACGCCGGCGTGACCGAGACGGAGCTCTGTGCGCCCGCCGAGGCCGATGCGGAAGAGCGTGCCGGGCGCGGCGTGGCTGTCGACGTGCCCCTCACGAGTGAACAGGTAGCCCGTCTCGACCTGCAGCAGGCCCCGCCGCACGACGGTGGCTGACTCGGTCTGATCCGGACGGTCGGTCACCAGTTCGGGCGACTGCGCGCTCGCGTCGAAGGCGAACGCCAGCACCGCCGCCCCGAGGAGCACGACCCGAGCCGCACCGACAGCAATCTCGCGCAACCGCCGCCTCGAGACCGGGTTCGGGTGACCGCGGGGTACCTCTACCGGTTTCCGCCCGCCTCCGCGGCGCGCGAGCCGGCGAGGATGTTCGTCATCCCGTAGTTGCCTTCGTGGCAGGCGTACTCGTACAGGGGCTGGTCGCCGCGGGCCCACGGGGAGGAGCCGGTCCACGGGGTGGTCCAGACGTTGGGATCGTGCACCGTGAACTCGTAGTCGAGGATCCCCGGGCCCACGCGGGTGAACCGCTCCACCACCCGCAGGGCGGGGCTGAGGTCCCAGTTGGTGCCGCCCTGCGGTCCGGGGCCGGACGAGAAGAGATAGGCACGATCGCCGAAGCCGGCCGTCTCCACGACGAGCGTGTCACCGTCCCAGCGCCCCAGCGAGTGTCCGCCGAACTGGCTGATGCGCCCGTCGATCCGCGGGCGCCCGTCTAGGTGAATGAAGCGTACGTCGTGGATGTGCTCCTGCACGATGGCGATGACGTCGGGCGTCTGCACGATCTGGTAGTTGTTGTTGTAGGCGGTCGGCAGCGACGGGACGCCCCGGTACCAGATGCAGCGGTCGCCGTAGTCGAACTGGGCGTAGGAGTCGGCCGGCGCCAGCCCCTCGCGCACGTCCTTCAGGTGCTGCCGGCCCGGCGAGTTGACGTAGGCCTCTGCCTCGGGCGTGAGGGCCGGCAGGCGTCCGTTCGGCGGGTCGACCACCAGCGACGTGCGCCGCGTGGGGACGACGGTCGTGCCGCGATCGATCCAGAAGGCGTTGTAGGCGCCGACGTTGCCGCCGACCGGCAGGGGCTCGGTGCGCACCTCGCTGGGTGCGTTCGCGCGGGCGTTGGCCTCGACGACGCGCGCCTCGATGGCCGCCGCCTCCTCCTCGGTCAGGAACGCCTGGTCGCCCAGCGCCTCCGGCCGCTCGAGCGGCGTCACCGTCGAGCTGTTCCAGACGCCCCCGATGTCGGGGTCGCCCCAAGGGGTGCGCGGTGCGGACCAGCCTTCCGGCGATGCCGGCTGGGACCACCCCGCCGCCGGCGTCAGGGCGACGCCCGTCGCCAGCGCCAGCGCACCGACTCGGGCCCGGACACGAGAAAGACGATTCATGGTTTGCTCCAGTGGCCAGTGGTCAATGGTCGGTGGTCAGTGATCCGACCACCGGCGTCTCCTCACGGGCGCAGCTCGCGTCCCAGGCGTTCGAGGTTCCGCGCCCCGGCGAGGATGCCGTAGAGCCCGATGTTGCCCTCGTGGCAGGCGTACTCGAAGATCTCGCCGTCGGTGCGCCGGAACGGCAGCATGACCGTGTAGGGCGCGGTGTACCTCTCGGGGTCGGTCACGGTGTACTCGTAGGCGACGGTGTCCGGATCGAGCCGGGTCAGCCGCTCGACGAGCTGCAGGCTCGGGCCGATCGTCCCGTTGCCCCAGTCGCGGTATTGCGCAGTTTCGACGACCAGCGTCTCTCCCTCCCAGCGCCCCCGCGACACGCCCGCGATCTGTTCGAGCCGCGGCCTCTCCACATCGTCGAGGGGGATGATGCGGTGCTGGCGCGCCTGCTCGGTGAGGATCACCACGTGGTCGGCGGTCTGGAAGATCATCAGGTTGTTGTTGTACGCCCCGGGGCGCATGGGCGGGCCCGACTTGGTGAACGCGATGCAGCGGTCGCCCATGCTCCGGTTCTCGTACGAGTCGTACATGTGCTCGCGGCGGTACGCCCTGCGCTCGGCGTCCGCCTTCCGGGCCGCATCGGTCAGCGGGGGGTAGCGCCCGTTGGGCGGATCGACGATGAGTGACGTCCGCTTGTCCGACGTCAGCTCGATGCCCCGCTCGTACCAGAACTCGTTGTAGGAAAGCACGCCGCCCGCCGCGCGCGGCGCGTAGCCGGCGTTGGGCGCCCCGGCGATGGGGTCGAACAGGTCCCGGTTCTGGCGGGTCCGCTCCGACGCCTCGAACGCCGCCGCGGTCTCCGGGTCCAGGGTCTCCCGGTCCGCGAACCGGGCCGGCCGCTGCATCGGGGTCAGGGTGCGGAAGGTGAAGACGCCGGAGAGGTGCGGGTGCCCGTCGGGGGTCCGCATCGGCATGCCGCCGCCGTCCGGCTGGGCGAGGGCCGGCGAGGCCGCGAACGCGAGCACGAGCGCGGGGACCGCGAACGCCGCCGAGCTTGACTTGCGCATCTGCTCCCTCCGGTTCGAGAGGCGTGGTTGGACGGACTGCCGCCGATTATACTCGGCCCGGACTCGCCGTCGGCCGGTCCGGGCCGGTCCGGGTGGAATCGGGAGGCTTCGGGCAGGAGCCGGATCTGCACTCCAGCCGCGAACGCAGCTCGGTGAAGCGGAACGAGTTCGTCTCGACAGGGGATCTTGACGTCCCGGAGGAGCCGCTCACGGTGGCCCGCGATCAGCTCCGGCGGAGGAACGATCCTGTGCCCGCGGCCGGGAGGCGGACGGTTTGCGTGACACGGCCTCGATCGGGGGATAATCGGCAGCCCCGGGGCCACGACGACGCCCCGGCGGGCTGGGCCAGCCGGCTTGCGCAGAACGAGAAGACAGGCCCGGCGATGAGATCGGGGTGAGCGACGGCGCGGTGGTCCGGCGGGCTGGACCGGACGGCTTGCGCAGTACGAGGAGGACAGAATGAGTCATCGAATGACCGCGGTGTCGGTCGCGGCGTGTCTGGCCGCCGTCGCCGCCGGGGGCGCGGCGCCGGCCGAGGCCCAGAGCGGACCACCGCGGACGGCCTGGGGCGCCCCTGACCTGGGCGGCGTGTGGGACTTCCGCAGCATCACCCCGATGCAGCGGCCGGAAGCGCTCGCCGACCAGGAGTTCCTGAGCGAGGAGGCGGCGGCCGAACTGGAGCAGCGGGCCCTCGACCGCCTCAACGACTTCCTGGACCTGCCCGCGCAGCGGACCGAGGCGGGGACCAACGTCGACCGGCGCCCCGACGGCGGGAACGGCTCGTACAACCACACCTGGCTCGACCAGGGCCTGCAGACGGTGGGGACCCGGCGCACGTCGCTCATCATCGACCCCCCGGACGGGCGCTACCCCGCGATGACCCCCGACGGGCGGGAGCGCACCGCCGCCCGCGCCGCGCACCGGCGCACGCAGCCGGCCGACTCGTGGCTGGACTTCAGCACCTACGACCGCTGCATCCTCGGGTTCAACGCGGGTCCCCCGATGAACCCGAGCGCCTACAACAACAACATGCAGGTGTTCCAGACGTCCGACCACGTCGCCCTGATGACCGAGATGGTGCACACGGTGCGCATCGTGCCCCTCGACGGGCGCCCCGCCCTCGATCCCTCGTTCCGGCAGTGGTCGGGCGACTCGCGCGGCCGCTGGGAGGGCGACACCCTCGTCATCGAGACCGCCAACTTCGACCCCCGCCGGCAGTGGCGCAGCACCAGCGGCAGCATGCGGCTGACCGAGCGGCTGACCCGCGTCGACGCCGAGACGCTGCTCTACCAGGCTACCGTGGACGATCCCGAGACATGGGAACGGCCGTGGACCTACGAAGTGCCGATGCGGCGGCTCGACGAGGACATGTGGGAGTACGCGTGCCACGAGGGTCACCATTCGATGCCCCTGATGCTCGGCGGCGCCCGCGTGCTGGAGGCGGCGGGGCAGCAGTAGCTGTCTGTTTGTCCCGGCGTCTCACGACAGGCGGGCGAGCACGGCGTCGCCACTGTCGCACTCGATGATCAGGTCGCCGATCCGGGTGAGGCGGTGGGGATCGTCGATTGCGGCCAGGGCCTCGGCCAGCCGCGCGGCGGTGCGCGGATCGAACTTCCGGGCGGCCAGACGACCGAGGACCGCGCGCTCGCGAGCGAGGGCCGTCCGGCGATCGCCTTCCGGCGGATCGTCGTACCGCCCCGGCGGAAGGGGCCCTCGATGAGGAAGACGCGTCGCGTTCCCCGGACCGCCGTCCTTGTCGCCAGCCTGGGGCTGGCTGCGTTCGCGATGGTGCGCGCCCAGCCGATGCGCGACGCCGGCTTCCGCGAGGCGGTTGCCGGCCGTCTCGCGCCGGCGGGCCTGCCGGCGGGGCGGGGGGCGGTCGGAGGGCGCGCGGTGGACGGAGACGTGGGCCATCCGACGTTCATGAGTCCGCACGCCGCGCCCATCGCGGTGAGCGGCGGCCGCGTCTTCGTCGCCAACACCCCCGCCGACACCGTCGATGTCATCGACGCGGCGACCCTCGCCGTCGTCGCGCGGGTCACTGTGGGCATCGACCCCGTGGGCATCGCGGTTCGGCCCGACGGGCGGGAGGTGTGGGTCGCGAACCACGTCTCCGATTCGGTCAGCGTGATCGACAGCGACCCTGCGAGTCCCACCCACCTGCAGGTGGTCGGCACCGTGCAGAGCCTCGGCTTCGTGAGCCGGGCGACCGAGTTCGACGAGCCGGTGGGCGTCGCCTTCGCCAGCGACGCCAAGGCCTACGTGACCCTGTCGTCAGAGAACCGGGTCGCGGCGATCGACGTGGCGACCCGGGAGGTGGCCGGGTTCCTGCCCATCAGCGCGCAGGACCCGCGCGCCCTCGCCGTGCGCGGCGACCGGCTCTACGTCGTTCCCTTCGAGTCCAACAACCAGACGCAGATCTCCGGCTGCCGGGGCGAGATCGACGGCGACCTCTGCACCTTCGACGCGCAGGTGCACGTGGTCGACAACAACAACGTGCTGTCGCTGGGCATCGACGTGGACATCGTCCGTCACCCCGGCGTTCCCGACCGCGACCTGTTCGTCTTCGACACCGCGACCGACGAGCTCGTCGAGGTCGTCGACACCGTGGGCACCCTGCTCTACGGGCTCGCCGTCGACTCGGCGGGGCGCGTCTTCATCGCGCAGGCGGAAGCGCGCAACGACGCCAACGGGCGGGCGGGCACCTTGAAGCACGGCCTCGCGGAGATGGAGAACCGCGCGTTCCTGAACCGGATCACGCGCGTCGACTGCAGCGGAGGAGCGTGCGGCGAACCGGAGTTCATCGAGCTCGAGCCGCTGCCGCCGGCGCATCCCGCTCCCGGCGCGGCCCTCGCCACCCCGTTCGCGATCGAGGTGAGCGGCGACGACTCGATCCTGGTGGCTTCCGCCGCGGGGTCGGACACGGTCTTCACCGTCGACGCCGCCAGTGGGGCGGTGTTGGGGCGCGCAGCGGTCGGCGCGGTCCCGCGCGGGATAGCTCTCGAGTCGGACGGCGACGGCCGGCCGTGGCGGGCCTGGGTCCTCAACGCGGTCGCCAACACCGTGTCTCTCGTCGACGTCAGCGATCCCGCCGCCCCCCGCGCCACCGCCACCGTTACCCTCGAAGACCCCACCGATCCCGCCGTCAAGCGCGGGCGCATCGCCTTCAACAACGCCGGCGCTTCCTCCACCGGCACCTTCTCGTGCGAGAGCTGTCACCCCGACGGCCACACCGATCAACTCGTCTGGGTGCTCGACACGCCGATCTGCGATCGGCGCGGGTGCACGCAGATTCCGCCCCGGTCGACGATGCCGGTCCGTGGCCTTCGCGATACCGCGCCCTATCACTGGGACGGCATCCCCGGCGACCCCTACGGCGGCAACAACACCGCCAACATCCGGGGCAGCGCGCCGCCCAACTGCCGCGTCGGCGACGAGGCGAGCTGCGTCCGCGATCTCGTCGACCGCACCCTCGCCTCGACCATGTGCCTGGTGGGCGACTGCCCCGTCAACGACGAGGGCAAGCCCGGCGCGCTCTCCGGGGCCGAGCGCGACGACCTCGCGACGTTCCTGCTGAGCGTGCCCTATCCGCCGTCGCAGCGGCGCGCCTACGACAACGTCCTGTCGCAACAGGCGGTGCTGGGGTTCGAGGCGTTCCACATCGACGGAGTTCCCGACGGCGACGACGGCCGCATGAATGTCTGCGGCGACTGCCACCGCATGCCGTTCTGGGTCAGCACGAACACGCCGGGCACCGGCATGGACGCGCCCACGTGGCGCGGCGCCTACGACCGCTGGCTCATCCTGCCGCAGGGCCGGTGGAACGTCATCGACCTCCGCGGCCGCTTCGACCGCGACAACGGGTTTCCCGAACGGAGCATGTGGGGCGCCACCATCCCCGCGCGGCGCACCTTCTGGAACATGGTGACCGAGGGCAGCACCGGCTTCTCGGGGTCCTTCGCCCGGCAGATCACCCTCGACGCCGCCTCCGCCGGCCGCGCGCAGACCGACGACCTGCTCGACGCGCTGGAGCTGTCGGCGGCCGAAGGCGGCATCGTGCTCCGGGGCGAAGGCGTGCTCATCGACGAGGCGTCGTCGCCCCCCCGGGCGACGCCCGTGGCCTTGCAGTTCGACGACGGCGTCTACCGGGAGCGGGACGCGGAGACCGGGGGGGCGCCGTCGTTCAGCCGGCCGGAGCTGACGACGCTCGCCGCCGCCGGCCGCTTCGTGGGGACGTTCACGGGGCGTCTGGGTCCCGACGTGGGCGTCGACCACCCGCAGCCGGCCATCTGGAGCGTGGGGCCGATCCACGAGCAGCGCGGGCCGCAGGTGTTCCCCACCATGTCCGGCACCGACGGCGCCATCGTCGTCAGCGGTCGGCACGTGCGGGAAGGCGCTCACGTCATCGTCGACGGCCGACGGACACCCGGCCGCGTGCGCTGCGAGAGCGGCGCGCTGCCCGACTGCGCGGGCGAGCGGCTCGTCGTCGAGCTCGTGGCGGGGCCGGGCATGCACTTCCTGCAGTTGCAGAACCCCGGCGGCCAATTCAGCAACGATTTCATCTTCTTTGGCCGCTCCGGCGGCCGACGCCCGCCGATCGTGCGTCCCGCCGGGGAGGCGCCGCTCCCCGCCGCTGCGTCCGATGCCGTCCGGCGTGCGAGCCCGGGCCGGCGGGCCGACGTCCCGGTCGCCGCTCCCCCCGCCGCCGGCCCCCCGCCGCCATCGGGCGAGGTCTTCACCGCGGCCGACGGTACCGCCTTCCGGGCGGAGACGGTGATGGTCGGTCTGGACGCGCCGACGAGCCTCGACTTCGCGCCGGACGGGCGGCTGTTCGTGGCCGAACGGCGCGGGCGGGTCTGGGTGTTGGCGCCGGGACGGACCCGGCCGCAGGCGGCTCTTGCGGCGGTCGTCCCGGTGGTGGGGGAGCGGCCACGTCTGCTCGATCTGGCGCTCGACCCGGGTTCCCGGGCAACGGCTTCGTCTACCTGCTCCGAGCCGGCGGCGGGCCGGGCGAGAGGGCGGCTGGGCGCCTCGTGCGGTATCGTGCGGCGGGCAACATCCTGGCCGAGGCGGCGGTTCTGCTGGACGATCTGCCGGTTCCCGGCGTTGCGCCGGCGGGTCGGCTCCGCTTCGGCCCCGACGGCCTGCTCTATGCCGCGCTGGGCGCGAGCGACGCGGACGAGGCTCGGGATCTCGCCTCCTACGCCGGCAAGATGCTGCGCGTCCGCCCCGACGGCGCGGCGCCGGGGGCCAACCCGTTCGCGTCGCCGGTGTACTCGCTCGGCCATCGCCATCCGGGAGGATTCGACTGGCATCCGCTGACGGGGGTGCTCTGGGGGGCCGAGCCGGGCGGGACCGGGCCCGACGAGATCAACCGCATCGAAGCCGGGGTCGACTACGGTGGCTCGCCCGCGGAGGGCCTTCGCCCGCTGCCCGGGATGCGCGGGCCGGTGCTGAGCCTCTCACCGTCCGTCACGCCCGCTGGCGCGTCCTTCTATACCGGGACCGCCATCGCGGGGTTCCGGAACGACCTGTTCGTGGCCGCCCTCGACGGCGCCCACCTCCTCCGGATCCGGTTCGATCCCGCCGACCCGGATCGGATCGTCGCGGCCGAGCGGTTGCTCGACGGCCGGTTCGGCCGGTTGCGCGACGTCGTGACGGGCCCGGACGGGAGCCTGTACGTCGCGACCAGCAATCGCGACGGCCAGGGGACGCCCGCCACCGGCGACGACCGCATCATCCGGTTGACGGCGGTGCGTTGACGGGAAACCGGCCTCACGCGGCCGTACGCTCGGCCGTCACCCTCGCGCGCCGCCCGAGGAGGTGCATTTCCTTCGCCGGCGCCGATGCCCGCCGGCATCCGCCGCAGGCGGACGCCTCGCCATTCTCGGCGCCACGCGGGTTTCACCACCGCTGCCTGGCCGGAGATTGTCGGCGGCGGCTCCGATTGCAGGCTGGCCCCACAACGCGCAGGCGAAGTCGATGCGTGCATCGCGGCCGCGGGAGAAGATGCGGCCCTCGAACGATCCCGCATGCGAGTCGGCTCCGTCCGCTGATCGCACTCGGCCGCGAGTCGCCCCGTGTCCGCCACTTGCTCAATCGACCCGCTCGGAAGTGGGCGCCGTTCCACCGTCTGGACCGTCCGGACCGCTGCATCGACTATCATCGGTGGGTCGTCCGCGGCCTATCGACCAGGGCGCCCGGAACGGCCGGCGGTGATGCGGTTGCGGGGACGCGGCCGTGGCCGGCGGCGCGGCGTCGGGAGGTGATCATGGATGCACGGCGTCTTCCGGTGCTCTTGCTCGCGCCGGCGCTCTTGCTCGCGCCGGTCCTGCTGGCCGCGCCTGCGGCCGCACAGGAGACGGACCGGTTCGATCTGGTCGTGCGCGGCGGACGGGTCGTCGACGGGACGGGGAACCCGTGGATTCGCGCCGACGTCGGCGTGCGCGGCGATCGTATAGCGCGTGTGGGCGATCTGGCCGACGCGGCGGCGGACCGGGTCGTCGAGGCGGCGGGGCTGGTGGTCGCGCCCGGCTTCATCGATCCGCATACCCACGCCGTGCGCGGCATCTTCGACGTGCCGACCGCCGACAACTACCTGCTGCAGGGGGTCACCACCCTCACCGAGGGCAACGACGGCGCCTCGCCGTGGCCCATCGGCTCGCACCTGGAGCGGGTCGCCGCGACCGGCATCAGCCCCAACTGGGCGGTCTTCGCCGGCCAGGGCACGATTCGCCGCGAGGTGCTGGGAGCGGACGACCGCGAGCCGACGCGCGACGAGCTCGACCGCATGCGCGGGCTGGTCGCCGGGGCCATGGAGGCGGGCGCCCTGGGGCTCTCGACGGGGCTGTTCTACGTGCCCGGCAGCTTCACCCCGACCGAGGAGGTCGTCGCCCTGTCGGCGGTGGCGGCGCGGTACGGCGGCATCTACATCTCGCACATGCGCGACGAGGCCCAGGGGCTGCTCGATTCGGTGCGCGAGACGATCCGGATCGGCGAGGAGGCGGGCATCCCGGTGCAGATGACCCACCACAAGGCGATCGGCCGCCCCGCGTGGGGGCGGAGCGCCGACAGCCTCGCCCTCGTCGACGCGGCGCGGGCGCGCGGCGTCGACATCACCATCGACCAGTATCCCTACACCGCGTCGCAGACCTCGATCACCGCGGTGGTCCCGCAATGGGCCCAGGAGGGCGGCACGGGGTCGCTCGTCGCGCGTCTCCGGGACCCCGAGACCCGACGACGCATCCGCGAGGAGATCATCTACCGCATCGAGCACGACCGCGGGGGCGGCGACCCCGCGAACATCGTCATCGGGCTGTGCGCCTGGGACCGGTCACTCGAGGGCAAGAGCCTCGCCGACATCCTCGCCGACCGCGGCGTGGCGGTGACGGTGGCCGCCGGGGCCGACCTCGTGATGGAGATCATCGAGAACGGCGGCGCGCGGGCCGTCTACCACGCGATGGACGAGGCCGACGTCGAGCGCATCATGCGGCACCCGGCCACCGCCATCGGTTCGGACGGCGGCGTGTCGGTCTTCGGCGAGGGCGTGCCCCATCCGCGCGAGTACGGCACGTTCGCGCGCGTCCTGGGCCGCTACGTGCGAGAGCGGGGGGGGCTGACTCTCGAAGAGGCCGTGCGCAAGATGAGCGGTGCGACCGCCCAGCGCATCGGCCTGCGCGACCGCGGGCTCGTACGCGAGGGGTTCTTCGCCGACCTCGCGGTCTTCGACCCGGACCGCGTCATCGATCGCGCCACGTTTGCCGAGCCGCACCAGTACTCGGAAGGCGTCGAGGTCGTGGTGGTCAACGGCGTCGTCGTCGTCGACGGCGGCGAGCACACCGGCGCGCGGCCCGGGCGTGTGCTCTACGGCCCGGGTCGTCGCTGAGGCCCGCCCGTCGGGGTCGGGCACTCCTCGACGACGCGGCCGGATTGCCCCGACGTCCGTCGCGGGACGAGTGCTCCGCGTTGCCCCCGGCCTGCCCGACAGTCGAGCCGGAGGCCGCGCCGCACGAAATCGTACGCCCGATGAGACAGAGAGCGCGAGGGCACGAGAAGCGCGCTCGTCGGCGGCGCGCCCCGCGTCCCGCCGGGCTTGCCTTCGGCGGGCGCGACCATCAAGATGGGACGATGACACGACAGACGGGACGTCTCAAGGGTTCGCGCGGGGGGGCCTCCGGTCTCGCTGAAGGGGCACGATGGGAGCGGCCCTCGCCGCCGACCGGGGCCTCGACAAGCCGGGCGGCGCCGGCGCTGTTCCTCGCCGCGGTCCTCGCCGCGACCTGCCTGGGCTCGGCGCCGGGAGCGCGCGCCCAGCCCGCGCTCGGGACGCCCCCGGTGGTCTGGGTGCTCGCGACGGGAGGGACGATCTCGGGCGGCGGTCAGTCGGCGACGAGCCTGACGCAGTACCGGTCGGGCGCGTTCTCGGGCGAGCAGCTCGTGGCGGCGGTGCCGGCCATCGCCGAGCACGCGACGGTGCGGGTCGAGCAGGTCACCAACATCGGCAGCCCCAACATCACCTTCGACGACTGGCTGACCCTGGCCCGCCGCATCGACGAGATCTTCTCGGGCGACCCCGCGGTGGCCGGAGTCGTCGTCACCCACGGCACCAACACCCTCGAAGAGACCGCCTACTTCCTCAACCTGACGGTGCGGCACGACCGCCCCGTGGTCCTCGTCGGCGCCCAGCGGCCGGCCACCGCCATCAGCACCGACGGCCCCCTCAACCTGCTGAACGCGGTGCGCGCCGCCGCCTCTCCCGAGGCGCGGGGCAAGGGGGTGATGGTGGTGATGAACGACGAGATCAACGCCGCCCGCGACGTCACCAAGACCAGCACCTACCGGGTGGAGACGTTCCGGTCACGAGACCTCGGGTTCCTCGGCTACGTCGACGGCGACCGGGTGAGTTTCTACCGTGCCCCGACGAAGCGGCACACCGCCGACTCGGAGTTCGACCTCGCCGGGGTCGTCGGGTTCCCGACCGTCGATATCGTCTACTCGTACGTCGAGCCGAACCCGGTGTTGATCGAGACCCTGATCGAGGCCCGGGTCGACGGCATCGTGCTCGCGGGCACCGGCGCCGGCCTCGTCTCGCGCGTCGAGCGCGCCGCCCTCGACCGGATCGGGTCGCTGCCCGAGTCGGAGCGCCCCATTGTCGTCCGATCCAACCGGACCGGCAGCGGCCGCGTCGTGCCGCTCCCCGGCTACGAGGCGCGGGGCATGATTGCCGGCGACACCCTCAACCCGCAGAAGGCGCGCATCCTGCTGATGCTCGCCCTCACGAAGACCCGCGACATCGAAGAGATCAGGCGCATCTTCCGGGATTACTGATGCGCCGGCCCCGCGTTCCGGGCGGTCGGGCTCGACGCGGGCCCTGCGCCCACGTACCCGGATGGGCTCGTCGCCGACGATGCCCCATCACGGCCCCGCGCAACTCGGGGTCGATGACCGTCCGGACGGCAAACTCCCGCGCGACCGTTGGGCGTCGGAAGGCAGGCTGCAGTCGCAAGGAAGTGAACGCTGCCGGATTGGGGCGTGGTTGGGGGCGCAAGGTGGTGTGAGCCGGTCCCGAGTCGACGGCGCTCCGCGCGTCGGCCCCGACCCGCCGCGTCGGCCGGGTCGGGGCCTTGTCGGGTGCGCTGGTCCGACTCAGTCGAGCAGATCGAAGCGGTCGAGTGTCATCACCTTCGTCCAGGCCCGGACGAAGTCGTGCACGAACTTCTCCCCGCCGTCGTCGGCCGCATAGACCTCGGCCACCGCGCGCAGCTCGGAGTTCGAGCCGAAGATCAGGTCGACCGGCGTGGCCGTCCATTTCAGCTCGCCCGAGGCTCGATCGCGGCCTTCGTAGAGGCCCTCGGTGGACGACGGCGTCCACGCCGTCGACATGTCCATGAGGTTGACGAAGAAGTCGTTGCTCAGGGCGCCGGGGCGGTCCGTGAACACGCCGTGGGCAGAGCCGGCGGCGTTGGCGTCGAGGGCCCGCATGCCGCCCACGAGCACCGTCATCTCGGGGACGGTCAGGTTCAGGAACGCCGCCTTCTCGACCAGCATCTCCGCCGGCGACCGGGCCGCGCCGACGGCGAAGAAGTTGCGGAACCCGTCGGCGGCCGGCTCGAGCAGGGCGAACGAGTCTGCGTCTGTCTGTTTCTGCGAGGCGTCGGTTCGGCCGGCCGCGAAGGGCACGTCCACCTCGACGCCGGCCGTCTCCGCCGCCTGCTCGATGGCGGCGGCGCCGCCGAGGACGACGAGGTCGGCCAGCGAGACCCGCTTGCCGCCCGACTGTGCGCCGTCGAAGTCGCTCCGGATGCCCTCCAGGGTGTCGAGGACGCGGCTCAGCTCGGCCGGGTCGTTGGCGGCCCAGTCTCGCTGTGGCGCGAGGCGAATGCGCCCTCCGTTGGCGCCGCCGCGCATGTCGGTCCCCCGGAACGTGGAGGCCGAGGCCCAGGCGGCCCGGATCAGTTCGGCCGTCGACAGTCCGGAATCCAGGATGCGGGCCTTCAGCGCGGCCGCGTCCCCGGCGTCGATCAGGGCGTGGTCAACTTCGGGAACCGGGTCCTGCCACACGAACTCCTGGTCGGGGGCCAAGTCGCCGAGGTAGCGCGAGGTCGGCCCGAGGTCGCGGTGGGTCAGCTTGAACCAGGCGCGGGCGAAGGCGTCCTCGAACTCTTCGGGGTTGTCGAGCCAGCGCGAGGTGATCTCGCGATAGGCGGGGTCGACCTTCAGCGCGAGGTCGGTGGTGAGCATCATCGGCGCATGGCGCACCGACGCATCGTGCGCGTCGGGCACGAGGTCCGACGCGGCGCCGTCGGCCGGCTCCCACTGGATGGCGCCGGCGGGGCTCCGGGTCTGCACCCACTCGTAGCCGTAGAGGTTCTCCAGGAAGTTGTGGGTCCAGGCCGCGGGGTTCATGGTCCACGCCCCCTCCAGACCGCTCGTGATGGTGTCGGCGCCGTGGCCGGCCCCGTAGCTGTTCTTCCAGCCGAATCCCTGCGCCTCGATGTCGCCGCCCTCCAGCTCCACGCCGACGTACTGCGCGGGGTCGGCGGCGCCGTGGGCCTTGCCGAACGTATGGCCGCCGGCAATCAGCGCGACCGTCTCCTCGTCGTTCATCGCCATGCGTCCGAAGGCCTCGCGGATGGCGTGGGCCGCCGCCTGCGGATCGGGGTTGCCGCCCGGTCCCTGGGGATTCACGTAGATCAGGCCCATCTGGGTGGCGCCGAAGGGATGACGCAGCGCGCCGTCCTCGCCGCGGCGGTCGAACGCGAGCCACTCACCCTCGGGCCCCCAGTTGACGTCCTCGGGCCGCCAGGCGTCGGTGCGGCCGCCGGCGAAGCCCAGGGTCTCGAAGCCCATCGACTCCATGGCGACGGTGCCCGCGAGAATCAGCAGGTCGGCCCAGGACATGCTGCGGCCGTACTTCTGCTTGAGGGGCCAGAGCAGCCGCGTCGCCTTCTCCAGGTTGCCGTTGTCGGGCCAACTGTTGAGGGGCGCGAGGCGCTGCAACCCGCCGTCGGCGCCGCCCCGGCCGTCGAGGGTCCGGTAGGTGCCGGCGCTGTGCCACGCCATGCGGATGAAGAAAGGCCCGTAGTGCCCGTAGTCGGCCGGCCACCAGTCCTGGGAGGTCGTCATGAGCGCCGCCAGATCGGCCTTCACCGCGTCGAGGTCGAGGCTCTCGAACGCCTCGCGGTAGTCGAAGTCCTCGCCGAGGGGACTCGACCCGGGAGAGGCCTGGCGCAGCGGCTCGAGGCTCAGCCGGTCGGGCCACCAGTAGTCGTTGTCCGGCGACCGGTCCTGGGCGCCGGCGGGGACGGCCGGCAGGACGAGAGAGAGGGCGAGTGTCGCCAGGGCAACCGAGGATATCGTTCTCCTGAGCATTCCAAGTAGTCTCCGTGGGTGAGAGGATTCCGAGCATCAGCCAAACCGTTCCACGTTATCAGCCGGTGGAGCGGGCACGCAAGGCCCGCGCGGGGCCTGGACCGCGAGGCGCCGCGGGGCAGCCGCGCACCGCGGACAACGTGATTCGTGTGAGACGGGGGTTCGTCTCCGGGGCGGTTGCCATCCTCACTCTCGCAGGCTGCGAGACCGGCCGTTTGGCGGCTCTGCGTCCACCCCTCGGCGCGGTCGATGCCGGCATCCGATGGGGACGGGCGGGCTGCGAGACCGGCCGTTGACGGGGGGTGTGAGATCGGGTGGCGGCGAACGCCGTGGACAGCAACGCCGGTCAAGAGATACGCTGAAGCGGTTGACGCAGGGGCAGGAGGGGTTTCGATGTCGATTACCGACTGGAACATGAGGCGGCGGGAGTTCCTGGCGAGCGGTTCGGCCGGGTTGATGGCGGCGGCGTTCGCGCCGACGGCGGCGTTCGCGGCGCGTCCCGCGCAGCAGGCGCTGAGCGAGCGCATCCGGGGCGTGCGGGCGATGACCTTCGACGTCTTCGGCACCGTGGTCGACTGGCGGACGAGCATCACCCGCGAGGGCGAGGCGGTCGGTCGCCGCAAGGGCATCGAGGCCGACTGGGCCGCGTTCGCCGACGACTGGCGGGGCGGCTACGGCCCGGCGATGGGCCGCGTGCGGCGGGGCGAGCTGGGGTGGACGAAGATCGACGACCTTCACCGGATGATCCTCGACGAGCTGGTCCCGAAGTATGGGCTCGAGAGCCTCACCGAGGACGAGCTCGACGACCTGAACCGCGCTTGGCACCGGCTGACCCCGTGGCCCGACACCGTCGAGGGGCTGACCCGGCTGCGCCGGCGCTACGTGCTGGCGTCGTTGTCGAACGGCAACGTGGCCCTGCTCGTCAACATGGCGAAGAACGCGGGCATCCCGTGGGACGCGGTGTTGTCGGCCGAGCTGGCCCGCCACTACAAGCCCGCCCCCGAGGCCTATCTGACCGCGGCCGACCTGCTGGGCCTCGCGCCCGAGCAGTGCATGATGGTCGCCGCCCACAAGGGCGACCTGCGGGCGTCGGCCCGGCTCGGGTTCCGGACCGGCTACGTTCCCCGACCAACCGAGTTCGCCCCCGGCGTCGAGCGCGACCTGACGCCCGATCCCGACTTCGACCTGGTGGCCACCGACTTCAACGACATGGCGAGCCAGCTCGGTCTGTGACGCGGCCGGGCCCTGTGTGTCTGACCCGAAGCGGGGGGACCGGGCAGCCTGGCCCATCGCGCGATGGCCGAACGACTGGTGTCTCGTGAAGGCGTGACCGGCGCGGTCCCGAACCAGCCGCTCGGGCCGTCGAGGGGCCTGCCCAGGTCGACGAAGGTGCTGCTGCTCGCCTTCGCGGTACTGCTGTACCGCAACTCCCCCCTGGTGCGGGCGCTCTACGACAATGCCTGGTTGATGTTGGCGGTGCCGCCGGTCCTTGCAGCCGTGCGGTGGTGGTTTCGGCACCGCGTGTGGCCTGACGACCTGCCCCGCGACCTGGACCGACCCGCGCGCCGGTGACCGTCGACCTCTCCGCCATCACGATGTCGGCGACAGCTTGCGGTTCCATGCGGCTGCAGCAGGCGTCGTCGACGGCATCCCGCCGCGCCAGCCGGCGGCGAGCCTGATCGCGAACGCGGCCATGGCGACGCGGCCGCGGCGGCGCCGCCAGCCGTCGGGGGCTCGCGGTGGATCGACTTGACGGCGGGTACCGTCGGGTGGGTGGTCATGATGTGGCAGATCTCGCCACAGACGCCCCACCAAAGGGGGGGTGCGTTGCCACCTCGACGACGTTCTACAGTCTGGCCAGCTTCCAGTTCTTGATCGGCAGGTCCCGTACGCGAATGCCCGTGGCCGCGTAGATGGCGTTGGTCACCGCCGGGGCGACCGGGGGCACGCCCGGCTCGCCGAGGCCGCCGAGACGCGCGCCCGAGCGGATGAACGCCACCTGGACGTCGGGGGCATCGGCCATGCGAATCATCTGGTGGTCGTGGAAGTTGCTCTCCACGACGCGGCCCTCGGCGATGGTGATCTCGCCGACGAGGGCGGCCGAGAGCCCGAAGACCACGCCTCCTTCGATCTGGGCGGCGGCGCTGTCGGGCTCGACCACGTCGCCGCAGTCGACGGCGGCCCACACGTTGCGGACGCGGAGCCCGCCCTGCGGCGACACCGCGACGTGCGCGACCTGGGCGACGATCGTGCCGAAGCTCTCGGCGATGGCGATGCCGCGGCCCTCGCCCTCGGGCAGGGGGGCGCCCCACCCGGCCATCTCCGCCGCGCGGTCGAGGACGGCCCGGAACCGGGGGTGCTCGTCCGTCAGGTTGCGCCGGTAGGCGTAGGGGTCCATGCCCGCGGCGTGGGCCATCTCGTCGATGAACGACTCCTTGAAGAAGCCGTGCTGCGAGTTCAGCACCGACCGCCACGCGCCCTCGCGGACGTGGTGCGGCGCGCGCCGGCCGTCGAAACGCTTTTCGGGGATGGCGTACGGCATGAACAGCGACTCGCGGTCGCCGCCGCCCGCGTAGTGGGCCCCTACTGCGAGAGGGCGGCCGTCGGCGGCGAGGGCGCCGGCGTAGCGGCACATGGCGGCCGGCCGGTAGTAGCCGTGCTGGATGTCGTTCTCGCGGCTCCAGACGAGCTTGACGGGGGCGGGCGACATCGCCTTCGCGATGCGCGCGGCGAGATCGACGTAGTCGAAGCAGAACGGCAGGCGCCGGCCGTAGCCGCCGCCGAGCATCAGGTTGGTCAGGTGGACCCGGCTCGCATCGAGGCCCAGGGCCCTGGCGGCGGTCGAGCGGGCGTTCAGGGGGTCCTGGGTGCCCGCCCACACCTCGGCGCGGTCGCCCTCGACGCGGGCGGTGCACGCCATGGGCTCCATGGTGGCGTGGGCGAGGAACGGCACCCGGTAGTCGGCGGTGATGACCTGTGCGGCGTCCGCCGGCATCTCCGGGGCGTCGCCGAGGGCCGCGTCGAACGCCGCGAAGATGGTCTCGCTCGTGACGCCGCCGTGGCCGGCGTCGTCGTACTCGGGGCTCAGGGCCGCGAGGGCCTGGCGGGCGCGCCAGAAGCTGTCGGCGACCACCGCGACGGCGTTGTCCAGCTCCACCACCCCGGCCACCCCGGGCATCGCCTTCGCGGGCGCGGGGTCGACCGACACCAGCCGACCGCCCTCGACCGGCGCGATGTCGACGGCCGCGCAGAGCATGCCGGGCACGCTGAAGTCGATGCCGTAGGTGGCGCTGCCGTCGACCTTCGGGGGAATGTCGAAGCGCGGTTTCGCGGTCCGCCGGATCGTGTAGGTGTCGGGGTCTTTGAGGGGCGGGTCCGCCGGCGCGGGCAACGCCGCCGCCGCCTTCGCGAGGTCGCCGAAGCTCGCGCTCTGGCGCGACCACGGGTGGATGACGCGCGACCGCTCGGCCCTGCACTCGTCGACGGGGACGCCGAAGCGTTCGGCCGCGGCCGTGAGCAGCATCTCGCGCGCCGCCGCGCCCGCCATCTGCATGCCGTAGCCGGTGCCGCGCACCGCCAGCGAGCCCCCTGTGGCCTGGGTGCCGAACCAGCGCGCGAGACGGTACGCGCCGTAGTCGACGGCGCGCCCGACCGGCGCGGGCATCGAGTCGCCGGTGAATGCGCGCAGCATGTAGGCGTTGGCGTAGGCGTCGAGGGCGGGCGCTTCGCGGATGCGCACCCGGTCCCAGTCGGCCTCCATCTCCTCGGCCGCCATCATCGCGAGCCCGGTCTGCGAGCCCTGTCCCATCTCGCAGTGGGGAATGAGGATGGTGACGAGGTCGTCGGGGGTGACGGTGATCCAGGTCGTCAGTTCACCCTTGTCGGCGGCGTCGGCCGAGACGATGCCGTGGCGGCCCGGCGCGATGACGACGCCCGCGATGCCGAGCACGAACCCGCCGCCGGCGAGGGTCCCGGTCCCGATGAAGGCGCGGCGCGTCCACTTACCCATGGCGCCCCTCCTTCCCGTTGCCGCCGACGACGTCGCGCCCGGGGACGCCGACTCCGTCGGCGAGAGAGGCGGTGGCCTCGCCGTTCGTGACCGTTTCGTGCCTGGCCGCGAGAGCGCCGCTCTTGGCGACGGCGTGAATCGCCCGGCGCACGCGGACGAACGTGCCGCAGCGGCAGATGTTGGTGACGGCGGCGTCGATGTGCGCGTCGCTCGGGTCGGGCCGCCGCGCGAGAAGCGCCGAGACGGCCATGATCATGCCCGACTGGCAGTACCCGCACTGCGGCACCTGGTGGTCTGCCCACGCCTGCTGCACGGGGTGCAGGCGGCCGTCGGCGGCGAGGCCCTCGATGGTCGTGATGGGCATGCCCTCGACCGCCGAGACCGGCACGGTGCAGGTGCGGACGGCGCGGCCGTCCACATGCACGGTGCAGGCCCCGCAGGCGGCGATGCCGCAGCCGAACTTGGTGCCCGTCAGTCCGAGCGTGTCGCGCAGGACCCACAGCAGCGGCGTATCCGGCTCCACGTCCACTGTGCGGGTCTGACCGTTCACGTCAAGTGTGATCGCCACCGCGGCCTCCCGTCGCGCAAGGATGTCTCTCCCGATAGTAGCGCATTCGGGCACGGCGGGCGGCGCGGTGGGCGTGGCGCCCGCCGGGCACGGGCGCGCCGGTGCCAGTCTGCAGCCGTGGCGCCGCCAGACGGCCGAGGCGCCCGCCCGACGGGGCGCGACCAGCGAGAGTCGCTGGCGTGCGCCGTGCACGACGCCGTCTCACAGCAGGTGCGCATCCCGCCCGGCAACTGTCGCTCCGCCGGTGGCAGTCGGAGGGGATGGACGCGACGACATCGGCTGACGGACGGGAACGAATGCGTTCGGCCCCTCGGGCGCTGCGCTGCGGGCCGTACGAACATCAGCGCGATTCGCTTCGTCTCCAGGTAGAGTGCGAAGGACTCGGTCGCCCGGGTTGCGTCGGTTCCGGCGTGTCTGATGTCGAGACTGAACAGATTCCAGCGTTTCCTGGCCAGCGCCGGGTTGGTGTTCGCGGCGTCACTCGCGTCCGCGCAGTCGGTCACGAGGGTCAGCGGCGTGGTCATCGACGGTCTGACCGAGGCTCCAATCGGCGCGGCGCGGGTGATTGTCGGTGACCGCACGGTGACGACCGAGCCCAACGGGCGGTTCGTGATCGCCGTCGACGGCGACGCGGCCCGTCTGCGCTTCCAGGCCGACGGCTACCTGGAGACGGTCGTGGAGTTCGAACTGTCCGCCGACGAACCGGCGGCCGTCGAGGTCCGCCTGTTCCCCGGCGCGTTCGCCGAGACCGTCGATGTCGTGACGGAAGCGGCGGTGGTGGAGCGGCCCTCCGCCACGCCCGTCACCCCCGACGCCGTCTTCCAGGCCCCGGGCAGCATCGACAACATCTTCCGTACCCTCGACACCCTGGCCGGCGTGGCGTCGACCGACGACTTCGGCAGCCGGCTGGCCGTGCGCGGCGGCACCCCCGACCAGAATCTGACCATCATGGACGGCATGGAGGTGCACAACCCCTACCGGCTGTTCGGCATCACCAGCGCGTTCAATCCCGAGACCGTCGAGAACTTCGAGCTCACCGCGGGCGGGTTCGGCGCGGCGTACGGCGACCGGCTGTCGTCGCTGCTGGTGGTCGACAACCGCGCCGGCCGATCCGGGTTCCACGGTTCGACCGCGGCCAGTGTGACCGACGCCAACCTGGTGCTGGAGGGGAGCACGCCGGTCGGGGCGGACGGCACGTGGCTGTTGAGCGCCCGACGCACCTACTACGACCTGGTGGCGGGGCGCATTGCCGACCAGAACTTTCCGTCGTTCACAGACCTGCAGATGCAGGCGGGATGGGACGTGGGGTCGAGCCATCGGCTCACCCTGACCGGGCTTCGCAGCGTGGAGGATGCGAACCTCTCGTTCAGCGATGACGGCGAACGGGGGGCCCTGGGGTCGGACATTGCCAACGGGCTCGCGTCGGCCCGATTCGACGCCGTGCTGGGGCCCCGGGCGACGGCGACGACGACCGTGTCGTGGTACCGCAACCGCGAGTCGCTGAACTTCGACGGGCTCATCCGGGCCGAGGCCACCCGATCCAATGCGGTCGATGACGACGTGGCGTTCGGGCTCACCACCATCGGCTTCGAGCGGGCCATCGTCGTGGCCGACCGTTCGCTGCGGCAGGATCTCAGCGTGCAGGCCTCGCCGCGGCACCTGCTGAACGTCGGGGTCGAGCTGCACCGCCTCGACACCCGTGTGAACTTCCTCAACCGCGGCGACCGGAACGATGACGAGCCCAACGGGTCGAGCGTGCGAGGGGGAGCGGGGCTCCCGGATGTCCTCGACTCCGTCCTGCGCGGTACGCGCGGCGGCCTCTGGGTTCAGGACACCTACACGCCGTCAGACCGGTTCTCGTTCGAGCCGGGGTTGCGCCTGGACTGGAGCACCGTCAACGGCGGCGCGACGGTCTCGCCCCGGCTGGCCGCGAGTGTCGCGCTCGCCCGCGGCATGCGCATCCGGGCTGCCGGCGGACTCTACACGCAGAGCCCGGGTTACGAGAAGCTGAGCCAGTCGGACTACTTCCTCGACCTGTCGGGGGCGCGCGAGCTGGGGCTGCGGCACGAGCGGGCGACGCACCTCGTGCTGGGGCTGGAACAGGATCTGGGCGGCGATCTGACCCTCCGCGTCGAGGGCTACCACAAGCGGTTTTCCGACCTGCTGGTCGGCCGTCTGGAGACGGAAGCGGAGCGGGGGGAGCGCATCGGGCGGTACGATTTTCCCGAAGCCCTGCGCGACAGCGTGCCCGTCGCGCCGATTATCCTCAGCGCTCCGACCAACGACGCCGGCGGCTACGCCTACGGCCTCGACGTCTTCCTGCGGCATGACGATCCGGCCGCCCGGCTGACGGGTTGGGCCTCTTATGCCTGGGGGCGGGCCGAGCGGGAGAGTTACGGCCGCCACTATGCCTTCGAGTACGATCGCCCGCACGCGTTCAACGCCGTCGGCCGCTATCGGCTCACGAGCCGCTGGGACATCGCCGCCACATTGCGGCTGGCCAGCGGCTTCCCCTACACGCCGTCGCTGGGACTGCGGGTGGCCGCCGCCGAGAACGACGAGGGGCGGTTGGTTCCGGCTTTCGATGGGGGCGGCAACCCGAGGTACAGCGTCGACTACGGGGGGGTGGCGAACCTGAACGCCGGTCGCCTGCCGTACTACGCCCGCGCCGATGTGCGCGCCACCTACCGCCGTGGACGGTGGTCGTTCTACATCGAGGTCATCAACGCGCTCGGACGGGACAACGCCGTGGCCTTCGAGTCGGAACTGCGACACGACCCCGGCGCGGCCGTGCCGCGCATCATCGAGACCCCCAGCGAGGGATTCCCCCGCGTCCCGACCTTCGGCCTGCGCGTGCGGTTCTGATGGTGGAGGCGGCGACACCGCGGGTCGCCCCTGGCGGATCACCAGCGCTCGTCGCACCAGTCCGGGCCGGCGACACCCAGCTCGGCCGCCGTCTGGAGCAGATCCCGACGCACGTCGGGATCTGCGAACAGCGCGTTCACTTGTCGGGTGATGTCGACGGCCGGCGGCGGCGGTTCGCGGCGACCGCGGTCTGGAGGGGCGCCCATTTCGGCCCATCCTGTCGGCTTGGCCGTGAGGCTCCCGGCGGTCTCCCCCTCAAGCTCCCTCAACGCCCCCGGCGCTCGGTGAGGAACTCGCGGGCCATGCGGCGGGCGCTGTCGCGGATGGAGCGCACCGCCGCGTTGTTGGTGATGGTGGCCCGCGACACCCCGTCGATGTCGTCACCGACGGTCATCGGGGCGAGCACGCTCTTGCCCCGGAACTGCTCGATGAACGCCGGCAGGTCGATGGAGAAGTAGCCGAACGGTTCGTCGTGGTACACCATGCTGACGTCGAGCAGCACGCCGGTCGGGGCCATGCCCACGAGCATCCAGATCTCGCCCTTGTAGCCGCGGACGTCCCGCGCGAAGTCGACGGTGAAGAACCCGAGGCCGACCAGGACCTCTTCGCCGTCCGGTCCCGTTCGGTAGCCGCGGTAGTGGGGCGTCCCGCGGTCGACGAAGCGGAAGGTCTCGGCCCCCGGCAGCGCCTCGCGCAGGTAGCGTTCGTAGCGCGGGACATCGTCGGTGGCCCGCCACCGCTGCGCCAGGGGCGTGGCGGGAAGGCTGGCGGTCACGAGCATCGCGGCCAGCCATGCCGCCGGTTTCACGTCGTCTCCTCCTCGGGTTGGAACCCGTCGCCCCCGACCCGTCTCGGGTCTCGAGGCGTCGGATCGAGCCGAGAGCGCCGAGGACCGCCACCGCGCCGGCGTCACGACAGATCCGCCCATCGTCGCTGCGGTGCGGACTCCCGGCCGTCAGTCGGCCAGCGGGTGCGGTCGCAACTGGAAGTGAACCATCTTGCTCGGGGTGCCCTTGCCGCCCTCGATGTGCCAGTTGAAGTTGCCGCCGTAGTTGGCCCAGAGGCCGCGCCCCTTCCAGCCCGCATCCGGGTCGTCGATGCGGCCGTCGAGGCCCCGCGAGAAGAAGCCCAGCGGGTAGGGGATGCGCAGCACCACCCACTCGCCGGTGTCGGGGTCGAGGGCGAGCAGCGAATCCGAGCCCGAGCCGTTCGCGATGGGGATGTTCTCGCCGAGCCCCAGCGTGTTGAACTGGTCCACCCAGTTGTAATAGTGGAAGTCGCCGCTCCCGGGGTCGGTGACTCCCTTCATCTGGGGGCCCGGGGTCGGGTAGAGGGTCCAGCCCTCCGGGCAGTGCTGGCCCGTCGCCTCGGGCCCGCTCAGCACGCGGCACTTGCGGCGGTCGAAGCTCGCCATGTGGCCGCTTCCCGACAGCGCCGTCCAGATGACGCCGTTGCGGTCGACGTCGATCCCGCGCGGCGCGTGTCCGGTCCTGGCCGGGTCCACGTCGGGATTCTCGATCGACGGCGGCTCGTAGACCTCGGCGATGCACGTCTCGGGCGGGCTGTCGCCGCGGTCGAGACGCACGATGCGGCCGGGGAACGGTCCCGTCTCGGCCCCCCACACGGTGTGGTCCACGGGGTTGGCGATGACGCCGTAGAAGCCGCCGCCGATGCGCGTGTCGCGGGTCGGGTCGATGTCGTCGCCGGGCTCGTTCCAGGGCCGCGTGATGCGTCCGTCGCCGTTGGTGTCGAGCACCTTGGGGCACCAGCCCTGGGCCGCCTTCTCGTCGCCGGTCTCGTCGTAGAGCCGCGTGTTGATCCAGGACACGACGTTGCCGCTCCCGCTGAACCAGAGCGTGTCGTCGGGGTCCTCGCCGAACTGCAGGTGGTGGGTGCCGAAGCAGGTGTCGAGGAGCGCGAACTCGCCGGTGGCGGGGTCGTAGTACGACGCATGGCGTCGGCCGGTGCGCGAGAGCGGGAACCAGCGCGCCGACGGATGGTCCGATCCCTCGCCGCACCACGCCGGCGCCTGCGCGCCCCGCACCGTCGAGGTCATCCACACCCGTCCCTTGCCGTCCATCATGGGGTTGTGCGGGTCGGCGAGTTCGTCCGGGTCGTTGCCCCACAGGATCTCGTCGCCGTAGTAATACGAGGGCTCGAGCTGGGTCTGAGGAAACCTGGACACGATGGTCTCGGGATCGTCGCGCACGGGAATGACGATCTCCGTCGACGTGTGGGCGTTCGGATCGGTGACGACGAGGGCGCCGTGCCCGGCGTCGACCGAGTAGACGGGACCGTTCGCGTTCACGCGCGGGTTCCGCTTGTCGGTCACGATCTCGTCGTGGATGTAGGCGGTCGGCCGCCCCCAGTCCCACATGGTCAGCACGAGGTTGCGCTCGACCCCCGCCGGCCGCGGGGGCGTCGGGGGCAGCTCGCCGTCCGCGATGCGCTCCGTCCAGTCGGCGTACATCTGCAGGCCGCGCTCGCGGCCGAAGCGGTTCATGCCGGCGTTCATCGAGGCGCCGCGCTGGCCCGTCCGGACCCGGTGGTCCCAGGCCGCGAGCGCGGAGTCGAAGTCGTCGAGCTGGTCGATCTCGCGGGTGATGCGGTTGCCGAGCTGGTGGCAGAGCTGGCACCCCTGCTTCATGCGGTCGACCCACCGCGCCTGGCTCGTCATCGCCGGCGAGATGCCGTTGCCGTTGGGGCCGGTGCCGGGGAACTCGCTCTCGTCCGGCACCTCGATCAGGGAGTACCAGTAGTTCGCGGGGTAGACCTGTGCGGCGTCGCGCGGCGTCGGGGCGACGACGGCGCGCAGGGCGACGTCGTCGCCGGGGCGCCCGGTGACCTTGTCGGAGTCCACGAGGCCGTAGCCGCGGACCCAGAGGTCGTAGGCAGCGTCGGGAAGCTGGGGCAGCAGAAAGCGCCCGTCGTCGCCGGTGACCACGATCTTGACGAACTTCGTCTGCAGATCGTCGGTCTCGGCGATCACCCACACGCCCGCCTCCGGACCGTCGTCGCTGCGGACCACCCCGGTGATCACGCCGTCGTCCGCCAGTTGCCGGGCCCCCGCCCGCTCGGTCGTCCCGATCGCCAGGGCCGCCAGCGTGCAGGCCGCCGCCGCGGCGCCGAGCGCGTGTCGCATGCTCATGTTCGTCCCCTTCCGAGTTGGTCCACGGTCCAGGAGCCCGCGGCGAAGTCTCCGCTCGCGGTCGAGCGGCGGTGCATCGCAGCCGAGCCCGGCGCATGCCCGCCTCACGCCGTGTCCGGCGGGCGCCCTCCGGCCCCTTCGTGCGTGGTGCGGCGTGGAGGTTCACCACGGGCGCCCAGTATCGATAACGGTACGGGCATCATAACGGGTACCAGGACGACGGGGAAGCCGGCCGTCCCCGCCGGCTATAATCGCGAGTGTCGAGAGCCCGTGGTGCGCCGGCGCCGCACCGGGGGCGGCCGGGACGTCCGTCCGCCGGGCGTCCTGCTGCGCCCCCGGCCCCAGGCGCGGGGCGTCCTGCCACGGGTTCCGGGACGCGACTCTCGGGAGGTGCCATGTCCATTCGCTCTGCCGCTCTTGCCCTGATCGCCGCCATCGCCGCTCCCGCCTTGCTGCCGGCCCCGGCCGACGCGGAGGAGCGCCTGGTGACCGTCGAGCGCTTCGTCCCCCACACGTCGACGGTGCCCGCCAACGAGGGCCGGCGGGTCGGTCTCTACCTGCGCGAGAAGGCTTCGGCCGAGGCGATGGCCCGGTTCGAGGCCGGCGCGGCGCCAGAGGGCCGCGTGGTGCTGTTCGTGCACGGGGGCTCCGTGCCGTCGGTGCCCGACTACGACCTCGACTACAAGGACTACAGTTGGATGGGCTTCCTGGCCGAGGCGGGGTTCGACACTTTCGCGATGGACCACACCGGCTACGGCCGGTCGCCGCGCCCGAAGATGGACGACGCCTGCAACATGAGCGAATCGGACCAGGCGATCGTCACGCCGCATCCGCTGTCGGCGCCGTGCGAGCCGAGCTACCCGTTCGGATCGACCACGGTGCAGTCCGACTGGGACGAGATCGACACCGTCGTCGACTACATCCGTGCCCTGCGGGGGGTCGAGCGGGTGAGCCTCGTGGGGTGGTCGGCCGGCGGCCGCCGCACCGGCGGCTACGCGGCGCGGCGCCCCGAGAAGGTGGACAAGCTCTTCCTGTTCGCGCCGGGCTACAGCCCCGAGGGGCCTTCGGATGCGCCGGGCGGGCTGCCCGCCGCGGGCGTGCCGATGCGGCTGCAGACGCGCGACACCCTCATGCACGGCCGATGGGAGGACAACGTCGCCTGCGAGAACCAGGTCGACCCCGGTATTCGCGCGGCCATCTGGCGCACCATCCTGGCGTTCGACCCGCTGGGGTCGGTCTGGGGACCGCCCGAGGGGGTCATGCGGGTTCGGGCCGGCAACCCGTCGTGGGGCTGGAACCGGGAGTACGCCGCGAAGGTCACCGCGCCCACGATGATCGTGGTCGGCGAGCAGGACAACCCGACCGCCCGCGGCGTGCTCCACGCGGACCTGACCGGGACCGACTCGCGGGTTCTCGTGACCATGGCATGCGCCACCCACTTCGCGAACTGGGAGCGCGCGCAGTACAGGTTCATGCACCGGGCGTCGCTCGAGTGGCTGGCCGAGGGCGCCTTCCGTGGACACCGCAACGGCGTGTACCGGGTGGGCGTCGACGGAGCGGAGCCGACGGGCGAGTGACGGCGTGACGACGCGAACGCGTTCAGGGGGCGTGTCGGCGGGGCCGACCCGCGGGTCGGGCGACCGCCGGCCGCCGGGGTGCGGCGGGGCCTTTCGTCAGAGGCTCCTGGCCGTGGCGCTGGTCGTGACGGCCGCCGCGGCGGCCGCCGCGCAGGGGTTCGTTTCACCCGCCGACGAGGCCGCCTTGCGCCGGCTCGTGCCCGACGCCGACCGCTTCGAGCTGCACGACGGGGGCGCGCGGCACTTCCGCGCTTTCGCGGCGCCCGCGGCCGGCGGCGTCCCGCGGCTGATCGCGCTCGCCTTCTTCACCACCGACCTCGCCCCGCGCATCTACGCCTACAAGGGGCGCATCGAGAGTCTGGTGGCGATGGACCCCGGCGGTCGACTCATCGGCGTGGAGGTGGTGCACCACTACGAGCCGTTCGGCTACTTCTCCATCGACCTGCCGGGGTTCACCCCCCAGTTTGCGGGCAAGAGCATCCTCGACCCCCTGGAGGTCGGCGGGGACATCGACGCCGTGTCCCGCGCCACCATCACCATGGAGGCGGCGACGCGCGCGATCCGGCAGGGCGCGAGACGGCTCGCCCGCGACTTCATCGCCGAGCAGAGCGCCGACCGCTGACCGGTCGTTCGAATCCATGTCCGGCTTCTTCCGGCGCGCCGTCGTTCTCCTCGTGCTGCTGCTCTCGCCGGCGGCCATTCCCGTCGCCGTCGCGCAACCGGACGAGGCCGCGCCGCCGCCGCTGTCGCTTGACGATCTGGCGGCCCTCGACGCGCTGCTCGAGGAGGACGAGGCGGAGTCCGCCGCCCTGCTCGATTCGGGCGCCGTCGTCGACGTCGCGGCGCTGGCGATCTTCTTCGCGTTCGCGGTGTTCAGCTTCGTGCGGAAGGACGACCGCCTGAAGGTCGTCAGTCTCGTGCTCGCCGTCGCGTACCTGGGTTTCTACAAGGCGAGCCTGGTGTCGGTCGTCGACATCTTCGGGGCGATGCGGGGGACGCTGCCCGCGTGGACGGACGGGCAGGCCTACTATCTGCTCATGGCGTTCACGCTGGCGTCGACGGTGCTGTGGGGGCGGCTGTACTGCGGGCGCATCTGCGCGTTCGGAGCGCTCACCCAGCTCATGGACCGGGTGGTGCCGGCGCGTCTCCGCGTCGAGCCGCCGGCGTGGCTCGATCGGCGGCTCGTCCTTCTCAAGTACGGAGTCCTCGCGGCCGCCGTCCTGTACGTCCTCGGCGGCGGCGATACCCTCGTGTACCGTTACATCGAGCCGTTCTGGATGTTCACGTTGAGCGGCGACGCGGTGATGTGGACGCTGCTCGCGCTGCTGCTCCTGGCCACGGTGTTCGTGCGCAACCTCTACTGCCGCTACCTGTGCGCAGTGGGGGCCGGACTCGGGCTGCTGTCCAACCTCACCGTCTTCCGCATCAAGCGGTGGCGCGAGTGCGACACCTGCAAGCTCTGTGAGAAGACGTGCGAGTGGGGCGCCATCGACGGCCCGAAGATCCTCGTCAGCGAGTGCGTGCGGTGCGACGACTGCGAGCGGCTCTACGCCGACGAGGACCGCTGTCCCCACTGGTTGATTCAGAAACGCGCCGCCGCCCGTGCGGCCCGCGGGTGAGCCGTGTTCAGGAGGACGCCGTGAAACCGAGCCGCCCCGCCGTCACGTTTCGCCGCCCCGGCGCCCTGCGCGCGTCGGCGTGCTCACCGACCGGGAGGCGACGCCGGCCCCTGCCCACTGCGGGGGGGCGCCTCGCCGCCGCCCTGCTGATGGCGGGGTCGGCGGCCGCGGCGGCGGCCGGGCAGGGGCGGACGGTCTGGGACGGCGTGTACACCGCCGAGCAGGCGCGGCGGGGCGCCGCCGCCTACGAGCAGGCGTGCGCCGAGTGCCACGGGGCCGACCTCGGCGGTGGAGACATGGCGCCGGGTCTGGCCGGTGTGCAGTTCGTCTACAACTGGCACGGGTTCACGGCCCGCGACCTCTTCGAACGGCTGCGGGTGTCGATGCCCCCGGACCGGCCCAACCGCGTGAGCCGGCAGGACAAGGCCGACATCCTCGCGTTCATGCTCGAAGCGAACGGCATGCCCGCCGGCGACGCGGAGCTGGCCAGCCGGACCGGCCCCCTCGGCGCCATCCAGTTCCTCGCCGAACCGTAGCGCCTGCCGTTGCGGTAGGGTCCTACCGACGGTGGAGTCCGGATGCGTTCTGCGCGGCTTCGATGGTCCGCACCTTGCCGACCAGGTTGTCCTGCCCGCGCTGAACGCGATCGATGCCCGCCGCCGCATAGACCGCGGTGAGGACGTCGAGCACGATTCGCCGTTCCATATCGTCGAATCACCTCGAACGTCACCCGCGGCAAGTTCCCCACGCCCGAGCGAATCTCAGTCGGCGGCCACCTCGCGGGGCGGGGGCGATTGAATCGCCTTGGCGGCGGCCCAGAGGGCGCCGATCATCAGCAGCAGGAGCACCATCCACCCCATCGCGCCGGTGAACATCGCCCGGCTGAACGCCGCCCAGGTGATCGGAAACTGCGTGAGCACCCCCCACCGGTCGGTCATCCAGTGCCAGCTCGTGTGCGCAACGAGCGTCGACAGCAGGATGGTGCCGACCTTCTCCGCCACCACGTGGCGGAAGAGCAAGTGGAGGGCCGGCACCAGCACCGCCAGGACGAGGAGCTGGCCGAGCTCGACCCCGATGTTGAACGACAGCAGCGACGTCAGGAGGTGCGAGCCCGCGAACTGCAGGGTCTCGCGCAGGGCGAACGAGAAGCCGAACCCGTGCACCAGCCCGAAGAGGAACGTGATGGTCCACCGGCGTTGCACGTTGGCCCCGAGGATGTTCTCGATGGCCATGTACACGATGGACATCGCGATGAGGGTCTCGACCATCGGCGGGAACCACAGCGCATCGGGCGCGAGGTCGTAGGCCGAGGCGATCAGGGTCACGGAGTGCGCGACGGTGAACGCGGTCACGATGATCGCCAGGGGCTTGAACTTGCGGAACGGGATGACGAGGCAGGCCAGGAACAGCAGGTGGTCGGTGCCGCCGAGGATGTGCTCGAAACCCATCGCCACGAACCGGAACGCGGCCTGGTGCCAGCGCGGGTCGAGGCGGACGACGCCGGGGTCGCCGCGCAGCTCGAACACGCGCTCGGCCCCGCCGGGCGGCAGGAACCGCAGGACGGTGACGACCCGCAGGCCCATCCGCTCGAAGCTCGGGCGGATCGAGAAGTCCGACCGGTCTGACTGGATCTCGAAGTCGAAGAGGACGTCGAGCATCGCCTGCTGCCAGACTATCTGGGTGTCGGCGGGCAGCAGCGGGCCTTGGACGTGGGCGAGCGCGGCCTCCCAGGTCTCGAACGAGCGGTTCGACGGCAGCGAGATCCTGATGGCGGCGATGGCTGGCTCGGGCAGGGGGGCGTCGTTCTCGAAGATGCGGACCTCCTGCCCCATCCACACCATCGCGGCGTCGGTGAACTCGTCGCGCTCGCGCGCCCGCTCGAAGTCGAGGTAGCCCGGCCCGTAGGTCGGGAACGCCATGTCCGACAGCGCTTCGAGGGGCACCCGCACGAGGAGGCGCAGCCGCTGCCCCTCGGGCTTGACGAACGCCTGCACCGTCACGTCGCCGGGGATGTCGTGAGCCGACTGGGTGGCGGGCAGCGACAGGAGCAGACCGACGACGGCGAGGCCGCGGACGAGGAGCCCCCGAGGCAATCGCCGCGGCCGGCCGCCGGCGCCGGGGTCGCGGCCCGGCCGATGGCCTCCTCCGGAGGACTGGGGTGCGCGGGCGTTTCGGATGGAGTCGCCGGGCACGGGGCGTTCACGGGCTGGCACGGAAAAGGTGGCGCAATTCATGAGGTTTACAAGTATACTGGCGACCCCCGTCCGGCGGGCCATGGCGCCCCCGGTTCGTACGGGGCGGCCGGGGACTCGTTGGGAGCGGCCCGGTTGGAGTTGCGGTTCCGTCGTGCGCGTCGCGGGCCCGACGTGGCCCCGGTGGCACGAAGGCAGGTGGTAGCCGGTGCGGGTCGGCGCAGAGCGCCGGGTTCAAGGAGGCATGTCGATGAATCGGAAGCAGCATCTTCTTTTCGCGGGCGCCTTGGCGGCGGCAGCGCTGGTCGTGGTGGCCGCCACCGGCGCGCAGGAGCAGGGCGGCGGGAGCGCCGCGCTCTCGATGGACCCGAATGACGGCGTCCCGACGTTCGAGGTCGATCCGCTGTTTCCCAAGAACCTGCCGAACCACTGGCTGATGGGGCCGACCATCGGGGTCGACGTCGATGCGGACGACCACATCTGGATCGTGCATCGGAACACCCCCGATCAGTTCGTTCGCAACACCGAGATCGGCATGACCACCGACCCGCCGGTCGCCGAGTGCTGCCAGCCCGGTCCCCCCGTCCTCGAGTTCGACCAGGAGGGCAACCTCCTGCAGGCGTGGGGCGGCCCCGGCACCGAGACCGGTGACTACACGTGGCCGGTGTCGAACCACGGGATTGCCATCGACGGCATGAACAACGTCTGGATCGGCGGCAACGGCGGCCCCGACTCGCACGTGGTGAAGTTCGACCACCAGGGCAACTTCCTGATGCAGGTCGGCGTTGCCGGCGCCCGCATGACTGGCCCCGTCAGCGAGCGCACGGGTCAGGCGACCCCGCAGCGCGACAGCCATTCCACCGACAGCTTCGGCCGGGTCGCCGAGATCGGGATCGACAACGAGGCCAACGAGGCGTACTTCGCCGACGGCTACTTCAACCGCCGGGTCGCGGTCGTCGACCAGGACACCGGCGAGGTCAAGCGTTTCTGGGGCGCCTATGGCAACGAGCCGGACGACAGCCTCGACATCGGCCGCTACGAGCCCGGCGGTGATCCCGCCTCGCAGTTCCGCGGTCCCGTGCACTGCGCGGTCATCTCCGACGACGGCCTCGTGTACGTCTGCGACCGGGCGGAAGACCGCATCCAGATCTTCCAGAAGGACGGGACGTTCGTGTCCGAGCACATCGTGGCCCCGCTGACCCGCTCGCAGGGTTCGACGTGGGACCTCGCCTTCTCGCACGATCCCGAGCAGCGCTGGATGTACCTGGCCGACGGCCAGAACATGAAGGTCTACATCATTCAGCGCGACACGATGGAAGTGCTCACCGCGTTCGGCGACGGCGGGCGTCAGCCGGGCATGTTCTTCGCGGTGCACAGCATCGCCACCGACTCGGACGGCAACATCTACACCACCGAGACCTATGAGGGGTCGCGGCTGCAGAAGTTCGTCTTCAAGGGCTACGGCCCGGTGCCGGAAGGCGCGGAGGGCATCAACAGCCAGGGCGTGCTCTGGCCGACCGGGAACTAGACGCTTTGGGACCGGGGTCTGCGCCGGCGAAGCGGCGCGGACCCCGGGACGCCGTTGGCGCCACACGGGGACGGCGATTGGCGGCCGGCGGCTGCGGGGGCGGAGTGGACCGACCGTCGGCCTTCGCGATCCGTGGTCAGGGTTGACGTTCCAGGGTGCGGGCCTTTGCGTTGGCGCCCCGGAGGCGTTCGGGCAGTCGAGATGGTGAGGCCGGTTACCGCAGGCACGCGGGGCCGGCCTTTCGTGTTGGAGCGGAGGCCGCGTTGGCAGGCTCGGCCCTTACCAGGGAGTGAAGGTCGATGATTCGATGGTCGCGTGCTGAGGTTCTGATGTCGGGTGTGTTTGCGGCGCTGATCGCGGGCGCCGGCTCTGCAGCCGTGGCGCAGGAGGCGCTCACGACGGAGACGTACGGCCCGGCGATGAGTGAGATCCGACTCATCGTGGGCGACGCCGAGCTGCACACGGACGCGCGGTACTGGCCCGAACTGGGGGAGGACCTCGACAAGCTGTTTCCGATGTTCCGCCAGATCGAGGCGTTCTGGAGCGAGCGGGGCAACGACGACGCGGTCGCCAAGACGCTGACGACCATCGAGGCGCTCAGGGAGATCGGCAACGCCGGCATCGCGATGGACCAGGGTGGCGCTCGGTCTGGCATCAGGGCCCTGCGCGCGACGTGCCAATCGTGCCACGACGCGCACCGCGAGGAGACCGCTGACGGCTACCGGATCAAGCCGGGATCGTAGCGCGGTGCCGCGCTGCCCCCGACCGGCGGCAGGGTTGCCGGGACGGCGGCGCGGTTCCTGGGCCTCGGCGAGGCGCGGCGCCATGGCCGGGCCGTCCGGGGTCGAGCTGCGGCGTTTCGCGCCGACGACACCGGGGGCGGCTCGGTTCTCACTTTCGGCGGGTGGACGGTGACGGCGCGGCGTCGCGTGGCCGCCTGCGCCTTCGCGGGTGTGTCGGCGTCCGTGTGCGGAGGTCTTCTGATGAAGGAGTCGATGATGCGACGACCGCTCTTGCGTACGGCGGCGGCGGTGTTCGGTGTCGTTCTGGGCGCGGCGGCGCTCTCCGAGGCTCAGGGCGCGAAGCGGGGACAGGTCACCGACGAGTGGGACAACCCGCTCGAGGGCGTCACGGTGCTCGCCGATCCCGCCGGCGCCGACGGGACGCAGCAGACCACGACGACCGATGACGGCGGGAACTTCTCGTTCATCGGGCTGGGGTCGGGAGACTGGGCGTTCACGGTTCTCCTCGATGGCTACCAGGGCCTGCAGCAGGTCGCCAATGTCCGCCGGA
Source organism: Vicinamibacterales bacterium (assembly GCA_965199675.1). Classification (GTDB taxonomy): domain Bacteria; phylum Acidobacteriota; class Vicinamibacteria; order Vicinamibacterales; family UBA8438; genus JAJEEA01. The sequence continues at coordinate 65,276 of CBDATI010000063.1, forward strand.
CCGGGCAGACCCGTCCGTTGCGCTTCGAGATGCCGGCCCGTCCTGCGGGCGGGCGGTTCCGCGAGCGCACCGAGTTCCGGGCCGAGGGCGGCACACCGAGGTTCCGTTTCGAGGACGACGAGAGGTTCGAGTTCGAGGACGAGGACGGCGAGGGCGAAGGCACCTACGGCATCGTCGGCCTCAGCGCGGTCCTCACCGTGCGCGAGTACGACGGACCGGACGACAGGTTCGACCTGCGGAGCCCGGTGGTCCTCGAGTTTCCGAACGACCAGTTCACGTCGGCGACCTACAACGGTGTGCAGCTCGCGAAGCGCTAGCGTCGGGGGAACGGCCGGGTCGGCGAGCGGAACGTCCGTCCGTTCGCCATCGGCCGCCGGGGATGGATGGGGTGGATGCGGGTCGACCGCGGCCGACGCTTGCGGCACCAGGTCGAGAAGGTCCGCGCCGACCTCCGTATCGCTCGCGCTTCACTGCCAGCGCCGGAGCGGGCCGCACCGGCCCCAGCGGGAGAGTGATGGCATGTCCCAACCAATGACGCGGGCCGCACCGGCCCCAGCGGGAGAGTGATGGCATGTCCCAACCAATGACGCGCGCGGCGCGATGGTTCTGCGTCCTTCTGTTCGTGCTGGTGGCGGGGCGCCCCGCGGTCGGGCAGGACCTGCCGACCGCGCCGCCGGCCCGGCTCGGCCTGGATCCGGACCGCCTGGGGCGAATCGTGACCCTGGTGGAGGAGGCCGTGCAGCGGCAGGAGGTCGCGGGCGCCGTCACCCTGGTCTCCCGCCTCGGCCGCATCGCACACCTCGAGGCGGTCGGCTGGCGCGACATCGAGAGCCGGGCTCCCATGGAGACGGACACGCTGTTCAGGATCGCCTCGATGACCAAGGCGGTCACCAGCGTGGCGGCGATGCAGCTCTACGAGTCGGGCGCGCTCCTGCTGGATGACCCCGTGTCGAGGTACCTGCCGGCGTTCGCGTCGGTCCCGGTGTTCGCGTCCGGGAGCGGGGGCGGGTCCGAGCCGCGGCTCGCGCCCCTCGACCGGCCCGTCACCATCCGGCATCTCCTGACCCACACGTCCGGCCTCAGCTACCGCTTTCTCGCCCCGCCGCGGCTCGCGCCTCGCTACATCGAGGCCGGCATCACCGACGGACTCGCCCAGACCTCCGGCACCGTCGGAGAGATGGTCGACCGGCTGGCGGCTCTGCCCCTGCTGCACCAGCCGGGGGCGCGGTTCACCTACAGCCTGGGGGTCGATGTGCTCGGGCGGGTCGTCGAGGTCGTCAGCGGCCGGTCGCTCGCCGACTACATGCGGGACGAGATCTTCGAGCCGCTGGGCATGGTCGACACCGGTTTCTTCCGCGACCCGGCGGACGCCGACCGCTACGCGGTGGTCTACGCGCCGGGGCCCGACGGCCTCGTCGAAGTGCCGGACGCCCCGGTCACGAGCCCCGACGGCCGGACGGTCTACTCGGCTGGCTATCCCTACGACGGCCCGCGCACCTACCACTCGGGCGGCGCCGGGCTCACCTCGACCATCTCCGACTACGCACGGTTCCTGCTCGCTCTCCTCAACGGGGGCGAGCTCGACGGCGTCCGCATCCTGGGGCGCCGCACCGTGCAGCTCATGACCCGCGACCACCTCGCCGGAGTCGGCGTGCCCGACACCGGCCAGCGGTTCGGGCTCGGGTTCGCGATTTCGGCCGACCCCGGCATGACCGGCGGCCCCCGGTCGGAGGGAGCGTTCGGCTGGCTGGGTTTCTTCAACACCGTCTACTGGGTCGATCCGGAAGAGCAGCTCGTGGCGATCATCATGACCCAGCTCTATCCCAGCACCCGGTCGCGGCTCACGGATCGGTTCGAGGTCGCGGTATACAGTGCCATCGTCAACTGAGGGGCGGGCCCGCCCGACCTCGGCGGTTCTCCCGGCGCCGGCAGGACAGGATCGGCTGCGTGGCGCGAGTGGCGTGTCCGACGGTCCGTCCGCGCTCCTGGCGTGCGGCGGCGGGACGATGGCGGTACCATAGCGGCGTGGACGGCGGAATCGACCGGACGGGGTCGTTGCAGGGCCGGAAGACCATACAGAAGCTGGCGCGCGGTTTCGACGTCGACGTGCGTGACGTCTCGAAGGTGGCGAGGCGCGTGTTCGGTCTGCCAGCCAGCCGTGCCGCCGATCGCCAGTTCCTGCTGTCGTCCCGTCAGTGTCGGCAGGTCGCCGACGCGCTGGGGACGAGTCCGCAGCCGTCCCTTCTCGGTCTGTCCGGGACCTGACGTGGTCGAGCGCGCTCACTCGAGGAAGTCCGGAGGCGATTGACAATCGGGACCAGGCGGTCCGACGGAGAGGCGGTATGCCAATCGACGGGGTGAAGCAGATGCGGGGAGTGCAGGGTCGTGTGGCCGTTGTCGTGGTGGTCTGCCTGTTCCTGGCCGCCGTCGGCTTGCGGGCGGGGCAGGAGGCCGGGGGTGAGGCGGCGCAGTTCTGGCCGGAATGGCGGGGGCCGCTGCACAGCGGAGTCGCGCCGGCGGGAGACCCGCCCGTCACGTGGAGCGAGTCGTCGAACGTGCGGTGGAAGATCGAGCTGCCGGGGCTCGGCTCGGCGACGCCGGTCATCTGGGGCGACCGGCTGTTCGTGCTCACGGCGGTGTCGACCGGCGAACCCGCGCGCTCGGGGCCGGGGTTCTTCTCGCGCCTCCGCACCCGCATCATGCGCGGGGTGTCCGCGACCCATGTCCAGCAGTTCGTGGTCCTCGCCATCGACCGGCGCGACGGGAGCGTGCTGTGGGAACGCGTGGCCCGCGAGGCGGCGCCGCACCAGGGTACCCACGGCACCAACACGTGGGCGTCGCCGTCGGCCGTCACCGACGGTGAGGTGGTCTGCGCGTCGTTCGGGTCGAGCGGGCTGTACTGCTACGACCTCGACGGCCGTCCGCTCTGGGAGGCCGACCTCGGCGACATGCGGACGAAGATGAGCTTCGGCGAGGGGGCGTCGCCGACCCTCCACGGCGATCTCCTCATCGTGCCGTGGGACCACGAGGGCCAGTCGTTCATCGCCGCCTTCGACAAGCGGACCGGACGCGAGCGCTGGCGGACGCCCCGCGACGAGGAGACGTCGTGGAGCACCCCCCTCGTCATCGAGGGCGAGGGCGGCGCCCAGGTGGTGACGAGCGCGACCGGGGCGGTCCGCAGCTACGACGCGGCCACCGGCGAGTTGCGCTGGTGGGACGATGGGGTGACCGAGAACGCCATCCCGACCCCGGTGTCGGCGGACGGGCTGGTCTTCGTCACCAGCGGCTACCGCGGCAACCGGCTCGCCGCCATCGACCTGTCGGCGGCGGCGGGCGACATCCGGGGGGCGGACGCGGTGGTGTGGTCGGTGGATCGGGACACGCCGTACGTGCCCTCGCCGCTCCTTCTCGACGGCCAGCTCTACCTCCTCAAGAGCAACTCGGGGGTGCTGACCGCCTATGACGCGGCCACCGGCGAGCGCCGCTACGGGCCCGAGCGGCTGCGCGGCATCCGCAACGTCTACGCCTCGCCGGTCGCGGCGGGAGGACGCCTGTACGTGACGAGCCGCGAGGGGGCGACCGCGGTCCTGCGGGCGGGGCCGGAGTTCGACGTGCTCGCGGTCAACGTCCTCGACGACGGGTTCGACGCCTCGCCGGCCCTCGCCGGCGACGAGATCTACCTGCGGGGACGGCAGTTCCTCTACTGCATCGCGGCGGATTGACCCGGGCGTCGGCGCCGAGCCGCGGCGCGCGCACGGCCGGGTCTGGTTGGGGGGGGCGTCGCCGCGAGGCGATCCCCTTCGAGCCGCCGGCGGAACGGACGACAAGTGAGAATCACCAGCATCACGGCCGGCGCGAGCGGGATGTACTGCGGAAGCTGCATCCGCGACAACGCGCTGGCCGCGGCCCTGACCCGCCGCGGGCACGACGTCACCCTGCTGCCCCTCTACACGCCGACCCGCACCGACGAGGAGAACGTCAGCCGGAAGCGCGTCTTCTTCAGCGGTATCAGCGTCTATCTGGAGCAGTACGTCTCGCTGTTCCGCTGGACCCCGTGGCGGCTCGACCGGCTGTGGGAGTCGCCGTGGCTGCTGAGGCTCGTCTCGGGGCGCATGAAGACCGACCCCGGCCAGCTCGGCGGGCTGACCGTGTCGATGCTCGAGGGGACGCACGGCCATCAGCGCAAGGAGTTCGACAAGCTCGTCCACTGGCTGCGCGACCAGCCCCGCCCCGACGTGATCGATATCTCGAACTCGATGCTGATCGGCATCGCCGAGCCCCTCAGGCAGGCGCTCGGCTGTCCCGTCAACTGCACCCTGCAGGGCGAGAACATCTTCCTGAGCGGTCTGCCCGAGCCGCATCGGTCGCGGGCGGTGGCCCTCATCCGCGGACAGGTCGCGCACGTCGACTCGTTCGTCGCCGTCAGCGACTACTACGCCGAGTGCATGAGCCGGTACCTCGAGATTCCCGGCGCGAAGATGCACGTCGTGCCCCTCGGGGTGGACGTCGATCGCTTCCAGCCGGGTGGCGGTACCTCGGCCGGTCCCCTGACCATCGGCTACTTCGGCCGCATCGCTCCCGAGAAGGGGGTGCACCGGTTGTGCGACGCCTATGCCGCCCTGCGCGGACGGGGCGATCTCGCCGGGTGCCGGGTCGAACTGGCGGGCTATCTCGGCCCCGAGCACGCCGAGTACTGGCGGTCGATCGAGCGCGCGAACGCCGGCCGCGATCTCGCCGCCGACGTCCACTACCGCGGCGAGCTCGCGCTCGGCGACAAGCTCGCGTTCCTCCAGGGTCTCGACCTGTTCGTGGTGCCGGCGGAGTACGACGACCCGAAGGGACTGTCGCTCATCGAGGCGATGGCGTGCGGCGTACCGGTGGTGGCGCCGCGCCGCGGCACCTACACCGAGCTCGTCGAGCGCACCGGGGGCGGGGTGCTCGTCGAGCCCGAGGACGCCGACGCGCTCGAACAGGTCCTCTCGGCGCTCGCCGCCGCCCCCGCGCGGCGGGCCGAGCTCGGGCGGCGCGCGGCCGAGGGGGTGCGGGCGCGCTACAGCACCGACGAGATGACGACGCGCGCGCTCGACGTCTACGCGCGGTTGACGGCGAGCGCGGGAGGATGACGTGCGGCTCGATGGAGGGAGCGAGTCAATGATGTCGAGAAGCCTGTCGATTCTGCCGGCCGTTCTGATGGCCGCCGCCGCCCTGTCCTGTTCCGGCGGCGAGCCTGCGGACGGGGCCGATGCCGGCGCGGCCGAGGCGGGCCTCGCGTCGCCCCGCCTCTACATCTTCGACTGCGGCCACCTCCGGGTCGCCGATCCGGGGCGGTTCTCGCTGACCATGGACGAGGTGTCGACCCTCGAACTCTCGGTGCCGTGCTACCTCGTCGAGCACGCCGAGGGTAGCCTTCTGTGGGACGCCGGGCTCTCGGACGCCCTCGCCGGCGAGGGTGAGAATGCGCAGTCGAGCGGCAGCGTCGCCACCGTCACTGCCACCCTGCGGGCGCAGCTCGCCGAGCTCGGCTACGAGCCGACCGACGTCGACTACATCGCCATGTCGCACCTGCACTACGACCACGCCGGCAACGCCAACGACTTCGCGGCGTCGACGTGGCTCGTGCAGCGCCCCGAGCACGAAGCCGCGTTCAGTGACGACCCCGCCGCGTACCGGTTCGACCCGCAGTACTACGGCGCCCTCGAGACGGCCGAGACCCTGATTCTCGACGGGGACCACGACGTCTTCGGCGACGGTTCCGTCGTCATCAAGTCCGCTCCCGGCCACACCCCCGGCCACCAGGTCCTGTTCGTCGACCTCGCCGAGTACGGCCCCGTCGTTCTCAGCGGCGACCTCTACCACTTCCCCGAGAGCCGCGCGCTCAAGCGCGTCCCCACGTTCAACTTCGACGCCGAGATGACCCTCGAGACGATGGACCGCGTGGAGGACTTCCTGATCGAGACCGGCGCCCGGCTGTGGATAGAGCACGACATCGCCGAGAACGCCCGGCTCGACAAGTCGCCGGCGTACTACGAGTAGGCGCGACGATGGCGGGGCGGGAAGGAAGCGATCTCCCGCAGCGCCCCTGGTCGCCGCCCGCACTGGCGCCCTCACCGGCGCCCGCCGGCCAGCGTCGCCGGAGCACCCGCGACGCAGCGCGCCTCGTCTCGGATAAGCCTCCACGAGTTCGCGCCGACCCTTCCTGACGGGCGCGGCAGAAGTACGGTGAAAATCAACTCGCTGGCAATCACGGTGATATCTCGCCGGTCGATATCGGCGGTCAGGTCTGCCATCGGCCGGCGGTGCTCTTCGAGGCCCTCGAACAGGCAATGTAGAGGTTGGTGTCGACATAGGCCCGGGGTTCCAACCGGACGTTCGCCGACCTTGGCCGTGCGCGGCTTCCAGGCGCGGCCGTAGCGGCGGAACACCTCCTCGGCGACGGTCTCGAACAGCGCGTGGCGCGTGTGGCTGGCGGCGGTTCGCGTGGTATGGTTTTTCATATGAAGACCACGCTCAACATCGATGATTCGGTCATGCAGCGCCTGCGTGAGGAGGCGGCGCGGCGGGGGACCACGATGTCCGCGCTCGTCGAGGCGGGGCTCAGGCGCGTGCTCGCCACACCCGAGGTCACAGACTCTCCGGAAGTCCTCTCCCCGCTGCCGTCATGGAACGGCGGATAGGAACTGGTCGACATCTCGGACCGGGAGGCGCTCTATCGGGCAATGGAAGCGGAATGACGTGCTTGGCAGCGTTTCGCCAGTGTCCGCGCTGTCGACTACTCGGCGTGTGCTCCAGCAGTGGCGCGGCGGTGCGTTTGCTGAGGCGATTTCCGTGCGTAGCTGCCCTGACGGTGAGCCTTGTTGTGCTCTCGCCGACTACAGGGCATCAGGTGCCGGTACAGGCAGAGGAGTGCTTCTTGCAGGAAGTCTGCTTCGTCACTCCCATGGGATAGGAATGCGACACGATCATGTCGTGCGTCGGTTGACCTGCGTTGGAGGAGGCTGAGGCCACCGTGACATTACGCCGTCAGCACTCTCTGGCTCCATGCATCTTGCCCATCATGACAACAATACTACGATCCCCGCTGCTGCGTTTCGGCGTCGTCGGTTGTCTGCTCGTTGCGATCTCGGCGTGCAGCGGAGAGGTCGATGAGTCGCTCGCCACCGGGCAGTCGGGGGCCGAGGAGCAGTCGCGGGCAGCAATCGCCGAGCCGGATCACTTCGATGTTGAAGCGGACCGTGCTCTCGCCGCTCAGGGAGACGCTGACGCACAGGGTCGTCTCGCGGAAGCGTACTATCTGGGACTCGGCGCGTCGCAGGACTTCCAGGAGGCGTTGCGCTGGGCCCGTCTCGCCGCTGACCAGGGATCCGCTCGTGGACAAGGAATACTGGCCGCCGCGTACAACACCGGGAGCGGTGTGGGGCAGGACTACGGCGAGGCGCTGCGTTGGTCCAGACTCGCCGCCGACCAGGGGGACTCTTCGGGACAAACCGTCTTGGCGTTCCTGTACAGGAACGGTCGCGGCGTGGAGCAGAACGACGAGGAGGCGGTCCGCCTGTTGCGGCTGGCCGCCAACCAGGGAGACTCGAGCGCACAGTTCGTCCTGGGTATGAGTTACCTGGGCGGCCGCGGCGTGGAGCAGGACTTCGTCTCCGCGTACATGTGGCTGTCCCTGGGCACGGAGGGTCCCGGGATATCCGACGGGGGAGCGCGTGACATCGCGGTCAGGGCCATGACGCCGGAACAGCTCGCCGAAGCGGAGACCCGGGTGCGCGACTGGCGACCGGAGCCGCCCCTGGAATAGGTTCCCCGCGCACCGAGAGCCCGTGAGGCGGGGGACGCATCGCCGCTCTCGGCGCAGGCGGGGAATTTCTTCACGGGCTGACCAGCCCTATTCCAAGCGGAGCGCGCTCATGGGATCGACGCGGGTCGCCCGCCGGGCGGGAAGCCAGCAGGCGACGAGTGCAACCGCGACCAGCACGAGGGGCGCCAGGACGAACGTCAGCGGATCGTCCGCCTCGACGCCGTAGAGCAGACTCCCGAGCGCCCGGCTCCCGGCCAACGCAGCGACCACGCCCAGAAGAGCTCCCACGCCGACGAGCACGGCGCCCTGCCCCAGCACCAGCCTGACGATGCGCGGCCCTGCCGCTCCCAACGCCATGCGGATGCCTATTTCGCGCTCGCGTTGCGCCACGGTGTAGCTCAGCAGTCCGTACACGCCGACGGCCGCGAGCATCAGGACGAGCGCGGCGAGCGCCCCGACGAAGAAGACGTGGACGCGCGGCCAGGCGATGGCGTCGAGCAGCCTCGCTTCCATCGTCGTCACTTCGCCAATCGTTGCCTGCGGGTTCGCCACCCTGATCGCCTCGCGCAGGAACGGCACGACCGCCAGCGAGTCGGACGTGGTGCGTACGGCCACCCGCACACCCGAGCTGAAGCCGAAGGGCGATCCGGTGGCCTGGGCGAGGGGAAAGTACGCCTCCGCTTGCCGCTCGCCCGTGATGTCGAGGCCGCCGTACACGATGTCGCCCACCACGCCGACGATCTCCCAGGGCTGGCCCACACCCAGCGTCACCAGCCTGCCGACGGCCGGCTGGTCGCCGAAGAGCCCGCGGGCCAGCGTCTCGTTGGCGATGAGGACGCGCGGGCTGTCAGGACCGTCCTGAGGCCCGAGGGTGCGGCCGTCGATGAGGCGGAACCGCAGGGTGTCGAGAAAGCCCGGGCTGGCGACCTGCAGTGACGTGCGGACCATCTCGTCGGGATCGTTCGGCACGGGCGTGCCGGCGGGGCGGACCTGGGTGCTGCTGGGGGTGTTGCGCCCGAACGGCACGTGGTGGGAAACGCCCACGGCTTCGACATCGGCGAGGGGGAGGAGCCGAGCCCGCAGCTCGTCGGAGAGCCGTTCGTTGAGTTGCCGGTGCGACGCCTGCAGCTCTGACCGCCGGGTCGCCATTTCGTGCGGCGGCGCTCCCATCGGGTTCGTGACCACCGCCGTGATCACGTTCGTCGGGTCGAAGCCCCGGTCGAAGGTGAGGAGCTGCACGAAGCTGCGCAGCAGCAGACCCGCGCCGATCAACAGCGCGACTCCCAGGGCGATCTGCGCCGTGGACAGCGCCTCGCGTGCGCGAGGCGCCCGCCACCGCCCGGAACCGCCGGCGGACTGGGCGGCGGCGTCGTTCAGCGTGCGGACGAGGTGGCGCTGCGACCACTGGAACGCGGCGCCCGCCCCGCACAGCAGCCCCACCACGACCGACAGCCCAGCCGCGAAGGCGAACACCACTCCATCGATGCCCACCTCGTCCAGGCGGGCGACATCCCCCGGGACGAGCAGCGGTACGGCGCGCAAGAGGATGGCAGCGGCAAGGAGTCCGAGCAGGCCCCCGGCCAGACCGAGCACCACGCTCTCGGTCAGCAATTGACGGACGAGCCGGCCTCTGCCGGCGCCCAGCGCGGCGCTGATCGCGAGCATCCGACGGCGGGCGGCCCCGCGGGCCAGGAGCAGTCCCGCGGCGTTCATGCCGGCGACCAGCAGCGCGATCACCGTGACCACGGTCAGCACCGACAGTGCAGGCCGGTACTCGGCGACCATCTCCTCCAGCAACGGCGTCACCCGAACGCCGCTCCCGGCGAACACCCGCGAGAGCCCGCTGCTGTTCTCCAGGATGCTCCTGGCTTCCGCTTCGGCCTGTTCGGCGGAGACGCCCGGCTGAAGCCGCGCGATGGCCCTGAACAGGATGAGGGGGCCGCCGGCGGCGGAAGCGCCCGGACTTTCGATGATGTACGGCAGCCAGAAATCGCTGTCCGGGGTCGGGAAGTGGAATCCCTGGGCGAGCACGCCGACGACGACGTGGGCGTGGTCGTCGAGGTCGACGGAGGCGCCGACGATGTTCGGGTCTGCGGCGAAGTGGTTCGTCCACGCGCGGTGGCTCAGCAGGGCGATACGCGGCGCCCCGACCTGCGCGTCTTCCTCCAGGAAGAGCCGGCCGAGGTGCGGTCTCGCCCGCAGCAGTGGAAACAATGCCGGTGAGACCGAGGCCCCCTGCAGGGTCACCCCGTCCCGTTCGCGGCTCAGCGCCTGGTACGCGGCGATTTGATCGAGCGAGGCGGCGTTGTCCCGCAGCAGAGGCAGCGAGCGGTTCGAGAGAAAGGCGCCCGAGAGGCTCGCCAGGAAACTGGAGGGCTGGCCGACGCTCACGATGGCGTGGGCATCCGGGTACGGCAGGGGACGGAGGAGGACGCCGTAGATGATGCTGAACATCGCGGTGTTGGCGCCGATGCCCAGGGCGAGGATGAGGACCACGGTGGCCGTGAAGCCGGGGCTGCGGCTCAGGCTGCGGATGGCGTGGCGGAGGTCGCGGGTCGCGTCGTCCAGCCAGGTCAGTGGTCGCTTCATCTGATCACGTTCCCGCACGCCCTGGCAGAGGGCCGCCTACGCCCGCTGTGGACTGCCGTTCGACCCTCGGTGGAGACTGGCGCGAGCCGAGGTCGTCCCATACGGTGGGGTCGCTGACGCTGTGACTGCCGTTCGACCCTCGGTGGAGATTGGCGGACCCTTCCGGGCAGCTTCGGTCACCAGGTCGCGAGCCCATCTGCGGAGAGGGGCCCGCTCATCGTCGCCTTCGGCTCCGCGGGGCGCCCAACCAACTCCGGCAGGAGTCCGCGCCGCTGCGGCGCAGACCCCTGGCTCCAGCTCAGAACCTGATCCGCAGGCCGCCGCCGATGTGCAACCCGCCGGCATCGATTGTGATCGTGTCTTCCTGGGACGGCACTTCCACCCACGCTTACGAGTAGCGCAGGATGGCGCCCAGCCCGACGATGTCGGAGAAGAAGAACCCGATGTCGGCGCCGCGGAGGCGCCGCCCCCGGTCGACGTCCGTCCGCGTGTCTACTCGGTCGAGTGGGGTCATGGGCTCCGTCCGTCCGCGATCCGCGTCTCTGTCAATGGAGACTGCGGGTCGTCGCGCCGGTGGCGTCGTGTTCCTCATGGTCGTCGGTCCGCCTCGCCCGCGGACGGTCCCGGTGTCGATGGCTGCGGGTGAAACGCGTCGACGAGAGGACGTGCCATCCTCCGCCACCAGCTCCTTCGTCCCGTCCGCCTTCACCCCGATCGCCACCAGCGTGCACAGACGGTCCTCCTCCAGGCGGATGTTGAAGTGAATCCCGTCCACCCAGATGTACACGTAGTCGCACCCGGACAGGTCGCGGCCTCGAAATGCCTCGTACTCCTCAGCCCACTTCGCAGTCAACCGCGTGACCGCCGTCGGACTCAGGCCCACCGCGTCCTCCCCAAGCAACGCCGGCAGCGCCTCTCGGAAGTCGCCCGTCGACAGACCACGCAGATACAGCAGCGGCAGCACCGCGGCAACCTTCGGCGACCGACGCATATACGGAGGCGGAATGCGGCTGGCGAACCGCTCGCGGGTGCCGTCATCAGCCGCTCCCGACCCCCTCGCCAGCCAACGTCGTCGGGGACTCGTCGGCGACCGCGGGGTTGTCTTCGGTCCGCTTGTCGGGTACCGTCAATATGGGTGGTGTCTCCTTCCCCCCGGCCGGTCAGCCAGGGTGCTTTGGGTTTCTTCACATGGAAGGATACGCCACCTGTCTCACGCCGCCATCCACAACATTCGGATATACCTCCGCGGGCCGCAAGCGTACCGACGACGACTTGCCCGTACACAGCTTCCGCACCCTGCTCGCCGACCTCGGCACCCTGACTGCCAACACCATGCAGGTCACCGAAGGCGCCAACTCCTTCACGCTGCACACCCAGCCCACACCGATCCAGCAGCGCTGCTTCGAGTTACTCGGGAGCACCCCCCGAACGTAGCCAGAAGCGATACCCCAAGCTTTCGCGGGATGCTGCGCTCCAGATCCGCCTTGCCTTCGTGGGGCACGCACTGAAAGAGCAGTCCCGGAAACAGCCGCGGCAGCAGGCCGTCGAGCAGCACCTGCATCGACTCCTCCTCGAGGAGAAGGACCAGCCGCTTCACTCCGGGTCCGCTCCTTCGAAGAGCCGTTGTTTCCAGAGGGCGCCGGGCGGATCCCCCTCAGCGTGCAGGTCGCGCAGCAGCGCGCTGTCGGAAGCGCGCCGAACCGTCGCGAATCCGTCCTTCTTGACGAGCCAGTAGACGTCGTCCAGCTTCACGCCGTTGAGAAAGTCGGGGGAATGGGTCGAGACGAACACCTGCCCACCGCGGCGCGCGTAGTCGCGAAACTCCTCGGCGAGCTCGCGAAGCAGAGCCGGATAGAGCTGGTTCTCGGGCTCCTCCACGGCCAGGAGTGGGTGGGGTCTCGGATCATTGAGCAGGACCAGGTAGGCGAACATCTTGATGGTGCCGTCCGAAACGAATCGCGCGATGAAGGGGTCCTCGAACTTGCCGTCCGCAAAACGCAGCACGAGGCGCCCGTCGATGGTGGGTCTGGCTTCGACGGCGGTGACACCGGGCACTCGTGCCCGCATCACGTCGAGAATGCGCCGGAACCGGTCGGGGTGATGCTCGTACAGGTACTGCGCTACCTGCGCCACGTTGTCTCCGCGCGCCGACAGGTGCTCTGCGTAGCCTGCCTCGGCGCTCGGGCGCGCGTCGCCGATGTGGAAGTCGGAGATGTGCCAACCCTCCAGCAACTCGCTGAGCTTTGCGGCCTCTCGGAACTCCTCGAACTGACCCAGGCCCTTGATGGCCAGGGCGCTGGGGTCTTTGAGCTTTACCTCACGGCGTTCCAGTTGCGCGTCAGTCCCAAGTCCCAGCACGACGCGGGCCTTGCCCCGGCCGTGAGACTTGACGACAAGCCGGGACTCTTCGTCATCGTTCGGCCCCCAGACCAGCCCCAGGCTCTCGTGCGCGGCGAAGGGCCGCCCGTTCTGGTGGCCGATAGTGAGCTGGTAGAGCATTTGCGGTCCCTGGGCCTGCCGAAACTGAACAGCAATCTGGATGGGATCGGTCGCACGGGGATGTCCCGGAGGCTGTTGAACTGAGTTGAAGCGGGTGGCGACTCCTCGTCCCTGTCTGTGGTAGGACAGGGGTGCAATCAACAGGAGGAGAGCCACCCATGGCGAAGCATGACAGGCGGAGGCGTTCGAGCCAACCCCCGAGTTCACGGGCTGCGACGATTCAGGTACCGCTGCCGGTGCTCGGCGTGCTGGAGGGAGTCCGGGAAGCCTTCCACGGCTTGTGCATCACGACCGGGATGCAGGTTCTGCAGGCGATGATGGAGGGGGACCGAGAAGACCTGTGCGGCCCGAAGGGGCGCCATCAGGAGGAGCGGTCCGCGTGGCGCGGCGGCAGCGCGGCGAGCCAGGTAACGCTTGGCGGCCGGCAGGTGGGGGTGCCGCGGCTGCGGGTGCGCAGCGCCGACGGCGAGGTGGAGCTGCCGAGCTTCCGCTGGGCGTCGGCGACCGACCCGCTGGACGAGCACACGCTGTCTGCGGTCGCGGCCGGGGTATCGACGCGGCGGTATGCGGACACGTTGGACCCGGCGCCGGCCGAGGTGATGGAGCGGGGCACGTCGAGCAGTGCGGTGTCTCGGCGTTTCGTGGCGCTGTCGGCGAAGCGGCTGGGGGCGTTTCTGAGCCGTCCGTTGGGTGAGTTGGACCTGCGTGTGGTCTGCATCGACGGCAAGGTCTTCCGAGACCACAGCTTGGTGGTAGCGTTGGGCATCGATACGGAGGGTGGCAAACACGTGCTCGGTCTGCGCGAAGGCGCGACGGAGACGGCGGCGGTGGCCACGGGGCTGTTGAGCGACCTGGTGACGCGGGGCGTGCCGACGGACCGGACGTTGCTGTTCGTCGTCGACGGGGCGGCTGGGCTGCGGCGAGCCATCAGCGACGTGTTCGGTTCCCGCGGGGTGGTGCAGCGCTGCCAGGTGCACAAGCTCCGCAACGTGCTGGGCCATCTGCCCGAGCGGCTGCACGCTTCGGTGGGCAAGGCGTTGCGGGATGCCTGGCAGCCCGTGGAAAAAGTCGGCAAATTCGGGCCGATCGGGTCGATCTGAGTGGTTGTAGTGTCGTAGACTTCACAGCATGGCGATGGGCAAGAGGCCGGCGGCTCGACCGGCGCCACCGATGTGGGTGACGGCAGAGGACCTTCCCAAGAGTGCGGGGCATCCCTTCTTCGAGCGGCTGAATCGGATTCTGGAGAAATCCAGGTTCGACGCTTTCGTGGAGGGGTTGTGTGCGGTCTTCTACGCGGAGCGAATGGGTCGTCCGAGTCTGCGACCCGGGCGGTATTTCCGGCTTCTGTTCATCGGGTATTTCGAGGGTCTGTCATCGGAGCGCGCGATTGCGTGGCGGGTCGCGGATTCGCTGAGCCTGCGGGCTTTCCTGGATCTGGACGTGACGGAGGCGACGCCGAACCACTCGACGCTGTCACGGACTCGGCGTCTGATCGACGTGGAGACGCACGCGGCGGTGTTCACGTGGGTGCTGGAGCGGTTGTCGGAAGCGGGTCTGGTGAAGGGGAAGACGATCGGGGTGGACGCGACGACGCTGGAAGCGAACGCGGCGATGCGGAGCATCGAGCGTCGGGATACGGGGGACTCGTACGACGCGTTCGTGCGGGGGCTGGCGGAGGCATCTGGCATTGCGACGCCGACGCGGGCGGAGTTGGCGCGTTTCGACCGTTCGCGGAAGGGCCGGAAGACGTCGAATGAAGAGTGGACGTCTCCGCAGGACCCGGACGCGAAGATCGCGAAGATGAAGGACGGTCGGACGCATCTGGCCCACAAGGCGGAGCACGGTGTCGACCTGGAGACGGGAGCGCTCCTGTCGGTGACGGTTCAGGACGCGTCGGAGGGTGATACGGCGACGCTGCCGGAGACGCTGACGAAGGCGGCGGAGCAGGTGGAGGCGGTTCAGCCTGACGGTGAGGGCGTCGAAGAGGTGGTGGCCGACAAGGGGTATCACAGCGACGCGACGCTGGTGGCGCTCGACGACCTTGGTGTACGCAGCTACATCGCGGAGCCGGCGCGTGGTCGGCGCGTCTGGCAGGACAAGAAGACGGGTGAGACGCCGCCGGAGAAGCGTGCTGCGCAGTCGGCGCTGTATGGGAATCGTCGGCGTATTCGCGGGGACCGGGGCCGTCGTCTCCAACGCTGCCGGGGGGAACTGGTGGAGCGGCCTTTCGCTCACCAGTATGAGACCGGGGGTCTGCGTCGGGTGTGGGTGCGCGGCCATGAGAATGTCCGCAAGCGGGTGCTGGTCCAGGCGGCGGGCTGCAACCTGGGTCTGTTGCTGCGCCGCCTGACGGGCGTCGGTACGCCCCGGAGCCTGCAGGGGCGGGCTCTTTCGGCGATTCTCGGGCTGATCGAACGCCTCATGGGCCTCTGGGGGCGTCTGAACGGCCTCTGGAGGGCCAAATGGGCTCCGGTCGCCCCCTGGGGCTCAGCCGCTCGTCCCCAAGCTGCTTGAACAGGCCCGCTCAGCGAACCGACTTCGTCCACGGGCTGCTGGGACATGGATTCCGCGGACCGGGCGGGGCGGGTGCTGAAGCGTTTGGCGAGGTCGCTGGAACGCGACCACCCTGGCGCGGCGGCGTCCATCCGGGAGGGCCTCGAGGAAACGCTGACGGTGCAGCGGCTCGGTCTGACGGGGGCCCTCGAACGTACTCTGCGGACGACGAACATCATCGAGAACCTGATGGGGAGCGTCGAGAGCTACACGCGGCGGGTCAAACGGTGGCGCGGCGGCCAGATGATTCAGCGTTGGGTGGCGAGCGCGCTGGTGGAGGCGGCACCGCGCTTTCGGCGGGTGCGCGGCTACCGCGACCTGCGCCATTTGGTCGGCGGGCTCGACGCGCTGGCCCCGCCCGACGGCGCGGTTGCTGACGTGGCGTAGAATAGACGACTTCGGAGCGGAAACAGGGAGTCCGCCACTCGCAAAGTTCAACAACGAACGGGACAATCCCGGTCGCACCACGGCTGACAAGTTCCCGAAACCCCCCACGCCGCGAGACGGCATGGGCGAGATTGTGGGTCAACGCGTCCTTCAGGAAGCTCAACGCGTCGAACAGCGTCGACTTGCCGGAGCCGTTCGCCCCCACGAGCACCGCCATCGACGGCACCGCCTTGAATACGGCGTGGCGGAAGACGCGGTAGTGCTTCAGTTCGATCGACTCGACCTGCATCCCGTCCCTCCCGTCCAGGTGGCGCCAGCGCTGCCTCGATTACTTGCCCGTCGACGCCTGACACCGCGGCTACGGGGCGCCTGCCCCCGCGCATGGTCCGCCCCAGCCGGCCTCTACTCGGTCGAGTGGGGTCATGGGCTCCGTCCGTCCGCGTCTCTGTCAATGGAGACTGCGGGTCGTCGCGCCGGTGGCGTCGTGTTCCTCATGGTCGCCGGTCCGCCTCGCCTGCGGACGGTCCCGGTGTCGATGGCTGCGGGTGAAACGCGTCGACGAGAGGACGGCAATCGACGGCTCGATCAACCGTCGATACCTCGCCGCCGCGGCCGAGGGACCGCGAGGGACCGGTGGCGTGGCAGTGACGACTCTGGAGGCCATCACCAGCTTAGCGTACTCTCCGGCTCGGGGGAGCCGCGCGGCAGCCGCCCGCCAGCGGTGTGTCCGCGCCGCCGCCCGCCGTGGTGGGCCCCGGCCGCCAGCCCGGCGGCGGCGTGGCCGATGCGCTGTCGGTCGCAGTCGAGCTCGGTCGACGGGTCGTTGATGTCGACGGTGAAGTCGTGGGCGAACTCGTGGTTGTTGTGGTACATGCCGCGGAGGTCGTTGATGACCCGGGCGGCGTGTTGGTTCACGGCGGAAGAAGAAGAGCTGGCTGCGCTCGTACGGTAAGCGGATGGCGGCGGGCCTGTGCGCAGGCGGCGTTCGGTTCGTGCTGTTCCATGGCAGGAGGCTGCACCCCGGGAATTGCGCGAGCTGCGCCGGGCGAGAATCACCCTCCGCGGTCAGAAGAAGCAGGTGGTGACGCTCCCGTTGCGGCGCGGGGTTGCGGCAGGTGCTGACTGAGCGGCCTGCGGTCGTCAACGGCGCCTGGGTTGCAGTTGCAGCAGGGCGTCGGCGAGATCGGTGAGGCCGATCGCCTCGATGCCGCCGCCCTTCGGGTAGTGCTGGTCGCCGGAATGCACGAGGAACGTCCGGTCCGGCTGCAGGTCGTCCTGGGCGATTCGCAGTCCCTTGTCGACCCTGGGGGCCGAGCTCCGCTTGATCTCCATCGCCCAGAGCCGGTCGCCGGGCAACTCGAGCACGAGGTCGACCTCGACGCCCGTGGCCGTACGGTAGAAGCTGGCCTGCGCCCGGTCGGGAGCGGCGCGGATGAGCGTCTCCACCACGAAGCCCTCCCAGCTTCGGCCGGCGACAGGATGACCCAGCACCGCATCTTCGTCGTCGAGCCGCAGCAGCGTATGTGCGAGGCCGCTGTCGCGCACGTAGAGCTTCGGCGACCTGACGAGGCGCTTGCGGACGTTGGCGTGGAACGGGGGCAGGCGGCGCACCAGGAACAGGTCGGCGAGGAGGTCGACGTAGCGGGCCACGGTCTTGCCGTCGATGGCCAGCGAACGCGCCAGGTCGGCCAAGTTCAGCAGGCTGCCCTGACCGTGCGCGAGCATCGTCCAGAGCCGCCGCAGCGTCCTCGCCGGCACGCGCGGTCCCAACTGCGGCACGTCACGCTCCAGATAGGTCCGGATGAACTGTTCCCGCCACTCGGCGCTCTGGCCGTCGTCCGCGGCGAGGAAGCTCGGCGGGAACCCGCCGCGAACCCACAACCGGGCGGCGAGCTCCCCGCCGGTCTCGCGCACGTCCAGGGGAGACAACTCGAGATACGCGACGCGCCCGGCTAGGCTCTCACCCGACTGCCGCAGCAGATCCGGGGCCGTCGAGCCGAGCAGCAGGAACTGGCCGGCGGTTTCGCCGGCCCGTATCCGTTCGTCGATGAGCACCCGCAGCAGGGGGAACAGCCCGCGCGCGCGTTGCACCTCGTCGAGCACGACGAGGCGGCGGCGGAGCCCGCGCAGGTACCCGGCCGCGTCGTCCAGCTTCGCGAGGTCGGCGGGGTCCTCCAGATCTAGGTGGACGCTGTCGGCGGTTTCGGCCAGCCGCCGCGCCAGCGTGGTCTTGCCGGCCTGCCGTGGCCCGAGCAGGGCGACGGCGGGAAACTGCCGGAGGCGGGCGGCGACGATGGCCTCGAGATTTCGAGGGATCATCTTTGCAATACAGGACATCAAGTCCGTAAATGCAAGGATAACATGCCCCCGGCCGCCGTCTCACTGCGCCCGCGGGTGACTGCCGGGCGGCGTCCTGCGTCGAGCCGGCTTCCGCCCGCGCCTGCCGTGGGGCCGCCATCTGCGATCAATCACCGCCCCCGACTGCGCCGCCCACGCAGCGAGCGATGAAGAGGTACAGAAGGTGCGCGGCGGCGACGACGTTCCGAGAGGACGAGTCGTCTCGGGCCGCTACGCGCCGGACGCCACGCGCCGGATCAGATCGGGCAGGTTGACGAACCGGACGACGACCCCGCGGTAGTCCCGGACGTGCGAGGTCACGGTGTCGTCGGTCACGACGAAGTTGTCACCGTCGGGATAGCGGGTGCGAAAGGCTCTCATGTTGCGTGCGTCGAAGCCGGCGGCGCGCCACTTGCACTCGATGGCGACGGGCGAGCCGCCGCTTCCGCCGAGGACGAAGTCGATCTCGTGCCCCCGCTTGTCCCGCCAGTACCGCACGCGGGGGCGACGGACACGGGCCAGATACTCGTTCAGCACGTAGTGCTCCCAGAGGAGGCCGCGGTCCTCGTCCCGCAGCCGGTCCCAGCCCTTGAGCAGGCACACGAACCCGGTATCGAACCCGTAGACCTTCGGGGCGGCCACGATTTCCGAGGCGCGGCGCGTGCTGTACGGCCTGACGACCTGCACGACGAGTGTGTCTTCGAGGACCCGCAGGTAGTTGGCGACGGTGGTCCGACTCACCTCGCACGGCCGGGCGAACCGCGTGGCCTCGAAGACGCCGCCGCTCTGCGCAAGGACCAGCTCGACGAACCGCAGGAACGACCAACGGCGCTCCAGGCGGAAGAGCTCCTGGATGTCCCGGGCCCAGTAGGAATCCAGCCATTCCTGGAACCCGTGCGCGGGCAGCGCGCCGGCGAGGAAGAACGGTGGCAGCCCCCCGTGGAGAAACCGGTGATCGATGCCGCGGACGCCGAACTCGTGCTCGTCCTGGCGGATCATCGGCGTGAGTCGGAGATCGCGCTTGCGGTCGGTGAGCGTGTCGCGGAACCGCCGGGAGGCGCCGAGGAACGACGACCCGGTCGCGATGACGCGCGTCTCCGGGTGGTAGTCCGCGGCGATCTTCAGCAGCTCCGACGGATTGCGCAGGCGCTGGATCTCGTCGACGACGATCCGCCGGCCGGCGACGTCCCGGAGAAACCGCTCGGGATCCTCGAGGGCGCGCCGCGTGCTCGGCAACTCGCAGTCGTGGTACTCGACATCGGGCAGGGAGCGGCACAGGAAGGTCTTGCCGACCCGGCGGACCCCGGAGAGCCAGACCACGGACTTCTCCCGCCACAGGCCCTCGATGGTGTCGACCCAGTGGCTGCGACGAACCATACGTCGCCATGAATAGCAAATGGTGCGACCAAGTGCAACTCTGATGGCGTCTGGTCTCGATTCGTGCCCGCACCGGAGAACAGCTCCGCCCGGAGCGCATACGCGCCGGTATCGACGGCGGTCCGCCGTCGGCCCGGTCGCGGCGAGGGTGTGTCAGTCGATCTGGTACTCCGGCGTGCTCATGATGAGGTGCGCGGCCATCCGCAGCGGGTCTTCCAGGTAGGTCTCGGCGCGGGCGAGGTCCGAGGTGCCGAGCTCGTCGTCGAGGAGCGTCACCACCGCGTCGCGCATGCCCGCCGACACCGGCATCCGCAGGAATCGCGCCAGCAGGTAGTCGACCGCCTCGCCGGTGGTCGCCGCGCCGCTGTCGAGGACCATCCGCGTCATGTCCACCCGCGCCGCGCCGCGCGGCGTCGGAATCAGCTTCTGCATGGCCCGGGCCGCCGCGATGTACCCCGAGACGCGGGTGTTGAACAGCTCGTCCCGCTCGAGGGCGGCGAGGTCGAACGCCGACATGTTGGCCGGGTCGTCGTCGAACGCGATGGCGGCGCCGAAGTCGTAGCCCCGGCGCAGACGGTCGCCCACGACCCCGTCTCCGCTGTAGGTGAGGAAGTTCGGGTCGCGGAAGTTGACGATGTCGGGGAACAGGTAGTCGAAGGCGACGTTGCCCCGCTCCTGAAGGAGGGCGGGGGTGATCCAGGCCCGGCCCTGCGCCCAGCCCGCCACCGACGGCGGGTTCAGCAGGTGCTGGCCCAGCGCGATGGTGGTGCGGTTGAAGTCGGGCACCCCGGGCACATCGTCGGCTCCCAGGTGCTTCAGCATCGTGACGACGTGCTCGACCGGCCCCTTGATGTGGGCGCCGTAGCTGGCCTCGCTGTAGAAGTCGCGCGACAGGAAGATGGTCCGCATCAGCGGCTTCAGCTCGTAGCCGGCGTCCCGGAAGACGGCGCCGAGCTCGGCCTGCAGGGCCGGCGACGGGTCCTCGCGCACGAAGAAGCGGTAGATCTTGGCCGCGATGTACTCGGCCGTGACCGGCTGTTCGAGGATGATGCGGAGCACGTCGACACCGTCGAAGTTGCCGGTGCGGCCCAGGAACGTCTTCTCCCCGTCGTCGTGCTGGGCGGGGTGGACGACGAAGTCGAGGTTCTCGAAGTTCCAGCCGGTGAAGGCGCGGGCCGCCTCGCGGACATCCGGCTCGGTGTAGTTGCCCACCCCCATGGTGAACAGCTCCATCACCTCGCGGGCGAAGTTCTCGTTGGCGGCGCCCTTCACGTTGACCCCGGCGTCGAGGTAGTAGAGCATGCCCGGGTCCTGGGCCACCGCCACCAGCAGCTCGCCGAAGTTGCCGGTCGCGTGCCGCCCGAACGTCTCGATCTGCAGCAGCATCTTGCGGTAGTCGCGCACCTTGTTCTGGGCGGTGGCGAAGTGCCCGTGCCAGAACAGGGCCATCTTCTCTTCGAGCGGCCGGTCGGTGTCGAGCATCCGCTCGGCCCACCAGTAGCCGATGCGGCGGGTCTCCAGCCCGGTCGCGCGCAGCCAGTAGAAGAAGCGGTCGGAAATCGGCTGGGCGTGGCGGTTGACGTGGTCGGGCTTGATGCGCACGCCCATGCTCTCGCCGTTCCGCAGCCCGAGGTCGGTGGCGGCGGGGCGGCTCGGCGGGAAGTTCAGCAGCCCCTCGTCCCAGAACCCGGAATGCTCGAACGGCGGCAGGTGGTCGTTCGGGATGTCGTCGTAGTCCACGAGGGATCGGACCGCCTCGTCGGGGGTCATGTCGGCCAGCTTCCGGACGTCCTCCGGCGCGCCGCTGAAGCCCGCCCGGCCCAGCAGGTGCTCGGCGCGGTCGAAGCTCCAGTCCGCCTCGCTGATCGGGGTCAGGTCCCCCCGCCATTCGGCCGGCCCCGGCTCCCAGGTCTGCGCGTCCGCCGGCACGTCGCCGCCGGCGAAGCAGAGCGCCAGCACGGCCGCGACAGCCGCCGCGGCACGATGGTGTCGAGTCGTCATGGGTTGGTCCCCTTGGTCTGCCGGTCCCCGAGTTGCAGGGCCGCTCCGACTTCCAGAATTCTCCATTGTGGACGGCCGGTGGGCATTGTCAAGTCCGGCGTGCGGCCTGCTGCCCCGACCCGGATGATTTCGACGATTCGACCGACGTCGGGGTCACCGCCGCGCAGGGCCCGCGAGGCCCGCGGCCCCGCCTGTCAGGGCAAGGGGCACGCGGTGTTCAAGTTCGACTCTGACGGCGAGCCGCTGATGACCCGTGGGCCGCCCCGGCGCGATTCCTGTGAGGGTTGGCGGGGCGCATGGAGAACCTTCATGCGGCGATTCCGGCTAGAATGGCCGGACCATGCCCGAGCCAATCCGTGGCTGGCCGCGATTGGCGTCGGTGGCGGCCCTCACCGCCGCCACGGCGATTGGCGGCGTGCTGGGCGCCGCGGTTCTGGATGGACGTGCGGGAATCGAGCAGCCCGACCGGCGGCCGGCGCCCGAGACTTGGCACTGGGTGCTGCCCGCGCAGTACGACGGGGTCGAGGTCGTCGAGTTGCATCCCGGCGACTGCTACGTGATCCGCGAGGCGGACGGCATCGTGTACTTCGGCGATCCGCCGGCCGACGTCCTCGAGCTCCAGGCCCGGCTCGGCGCGCCGATCGTACATCGCGTCGAGGAGGTCGGCGACCATCCCGAGTGCCGGCGGGACGAGTGCATCGCCATGTCGCGGCTCACCCAGGCCATCGTGGACCGGCTCGTCGAGGCCGGCGACCGCCGCGCCGTCCGGCGGGCGAACCATCGGCCGTCGCCCCTCGACGGCATGCGGGGCGGGGCGTATTCGGACGTGGGATCGGCGGATCGCCGGCGATACAGCCAGGCTCGGGAGCAGCGCATGGCGTATCTGCACCTGCGCACGGCGGCCCGCGACAACTGCTACGCGGCGCGCGTGCCGCGGACGCTGACGATTCACGTTCGCGACCGCCGGCCCCGCCCCGACCGCACCGGGTTCTACAGCGGTTATGTGTATGTGGAACACCACCACGCGCCGGTTCCGGGGCGGGTGGCGAGCAACGAGCGCGTTCTCGTGGAGGCGAACGACCGATGAAACGATTCCTGATGACCCTTTCCATCGTCGCCCTGGCCGTGTTCGCGGCCCAGTGGCAGACCCGCGGCGCCGCCCTGCAGAGCCCCGACGGCAGTCCGAGCCACCGCTTCGAGGAACTTGCCGACGGGGTCTGGTTCGCGATTGCCACCGGCTCGATGACGGTCATGAGCAACTCGCTCGTCATCATCAACGACGACCACGTCATGGTGGTCGACACCTCGGTGACCCCGGCCGCCGCCCGCGGGCTCGTCGAGGGCATCGCGACCCTCACCGACAAGCCGATCCGCTACGTCTTCAACAGCCACTACCACTTCGACCACGCGCACGGGAACCAGATCTTCGGCGACGAGGTGGAGATTATCGGCCACGACTTCGTGCGCACGATGCTGTCGTCCGACGTGCTCAGCCAGCGCACCAACCGCTCGTTCACGCAGGTCATTCCCGACCAGATCGAGCAGCGGAAAGCACAGATCGCGGCGACCGACGACGAGTCCGAGCGGGCCCGGCTCGAGACCCAGCTCCGCATCCAGGAGGCGCACTGGGAGGCGCTGCAGGAGACGGTGCCGACCCCGCCCAACCTGACCTACAGCGACACCATGACCCTGGTGAAGGGCGGCCGCGAGGTGCAACTGCACTTCCCCGGGCGCGGCCATACCGGCGGCGATACGCTGGTGTTCCTGCCCGAGGAGCGCATCGTGTTCACCGGCGACTTCTTCGTCGGCCGCCCCGGCGGCCACGGCCTGCCGTACATGGGCGACGGCTTCGTCGAAGAGTGGCCGGCGTCGCTCGACCGGCTGAAGGCGCTGGAGTTCGACGTCATGGTGCCCGGCCACGGCCTGCCGTTCACCGAGCGCGAGCAGATCGACCATCTGCAGGCCTATCTCCGCGACCTGAACCGTCAGGTGAACGACCTGTACGCCGAGGGCGTCTCCGCCCAGAGCGCGGCCCGGCGCGTCGACCTCGGCGCCCACACCCAGTACTACGGTGCGGGAGCAGCACGGCCCGACCCACGGGCGGTGGTGCGGATGTACGAGCTGCTGCAGACCAGGTTTCCCCGGTAGGACGGGGCAGGCGTCGCCGGGCGCCCCGCATGTACGAGGCAGCAGGAGAGTTCGTTCGTGGCGGTGTCCATGTATGCGCGCTGGATGATGCCCCATCCATCGACCAGGAGTCCGTTCAGGGTCGGGATGCCGGATGTGTCGGCGCACCGCATTCTCTCGGACCTTCGAGTTGACCGAAGGGACAGGGTCCGGGACGAAGCCGGTGGTGCTGGACAGGACGGGGTGGCGCTGGTGTCCAGCAGTTCGCCGATGAACTCGTCGGCAAGCTGTTCGCGACGCCGGGGCCGCCTGCGTTCGCCGTCCGTGTACGGATTGTGGGCATGTAGGCGACCGTGCCTGGCCTGGTCGACATGGCCGTCATGCGACGGGCGGCGCAGGTAGCCAAGGCAGGGCGGTTCGCTCGTCAGCTCGTCATCATCAACTGGCCGGCCGCGCCGGCCGCGTCGCCGCGTGCTACTCTGAAGCCGTCAGCCGAGAACAGATCATGCAGTGGAAGGACAACATCGGGGCCATCGTGGCCGGTCTCGTCGTCGCCCTGTTCGTTTTCATGCTCAACAACCTGGGCAACCAGATCGAGCGGAACAACGCGCAGATACTCGCCATCGGCGGTGAACTCCGCGCCGAGATCGGCGAGTTGCGCAGTGAACTCCGCACCGAGATCGGCGAGTTGCGCAGTGAACTCCGCACCGAGATCGGCGAGGTCCGCAAAGAGCTCTCCAAGACGAACGACCGCATCGACCGGACGAACGACCGCATCGACCGGACGAACGACCGCATCGACCGGGTCCTGGAGATCCTCCAGACTCGGCTCGCGGAGTGATTGCCCCGTCAAGGCGCCGCTTCCTTCAACCGTACGAACGCCGACTCCAGTGCGGCGGCGGCCCCGTTCAGGCGGGCCCGCGTGTCGCGCAGCCAGCGCCGGCTCGCCTCGGCGCGCGTGCGGCTCGCCTCGAGCATGCGCGCCACCTCCGCCGCCTGGGGACCGCCGAGGCCCCGCCGGCTGGCCACCATCTGCTCGGGGTCGAGCGCGGCCTGGATGAGGGCTACGTCCACGGGTAGCGGCTCGCCGTAGGCCTCGTCGTACAGGCGCCGCAGCTCGTCCGCGGTCAGCTCCTTCGGGCGCTTGCCGTGCCCCCGGCCGTACTCCGTGATCTCCGACGCGTAGTGGTGGCCGATGCGGAACGGCACCCCGGCGTGTCGAAGCAGCGTATCGGCGACCTCGGTCATCGTCGCGTAGTCGGCGTCGACCTCGGCCAGCGACCGAGCGGGGTCGACGACCAGCCCGTTCACGACCCGTGCGTAGGTTCGGTACATCTCCGCGGCCTTGTCGAGGGTTTCCAGAAGCTGGTCGGGCGCCCGGTAGTCGGCCATGCCCGTCGACGTGTTGTGCGCGTTGAGGAACACGGTCTGCGCATCGCCGATCACGGTGCTCGCCAGCCGCCGGAGCGTGGCGAGGATGACGGGGTTCCGCTTCTGCGGCATGATGCTGCTGACGCCGGTGAGCGACCGGTCGAGGAGCAGCCAGGGTGCCGGGTCGTGGTACTGGATGTGGACGTCCTCCATGAGCTGACCGATCGACAGGGCGGAGATGGCGAGGGTCGAGGCGACCTCCGTCTTCGAGTCGACCGACGAGACGTGGTTGGCATCGTAGGCGTTCTCGACGACGCCCCGGAATCCCAGCAGTTCGGCGAGGCGGTTGCGGTCGAGCGGGAACCCGGAGGTGGCGAGGGCGGCCGCCCCGAGGGGGCTGCGGTTCACCCGCGCGAACGTCTCCTCCAGGCGTTCGGCGTCGCGGTCGAGGGCGGCCGCGAAGGCCAGCAGGTAGTGGGCCAGCGACGTGGGCTGCGCCTGCACGCCGTGGGTGTAGGCGGGGACGATGGTCCCGGTGTGTCGGGCCGCGAGGTCGTGCAGGGCGTCGCGCGGCGCGAGCAGCGCCTCGTAGGCGTCGAGCAGGGCCCCCCGAATGGCGAGGCGCCGGAAGGTCGAGCCGATGTCCTGGCGGCTCCGGCCGGTGTGGAGCCGCGACGCGTCGCGGCCTGCGACGGCCACGAGGCGCGCCTCGAAGTCGAGGTAGTCGGACGAGCGTGCGGCGCCCGGCTCGGCCTGCTCGTCGATGACCGTCGCAACGCCGCGCGCGATTTCCGCCGCCATCGGCTCCGGCACCAGGCCGACCTCGGCGAGCATGACGATGGACGCCTTGTTGATCTCGCCGAGGTGGTGGAAGTCGTCGTCCGCGGGCTGGGCGAGGGCCGGGGCGGCGCCGAGTCCGCAGGTGAGCGCCGCCACCGCCGCGAAGTGAGCACGTGACATCGCATGCCTCCCGTGTCCGGAGTCCGCGCGTGCGCGGTGACTCATCGGTTTCGTGAGAATTGATGAACGTTGATGATAGTTCATCAATCCTGCGCCGTCCCGGCACGTCGTCCTCGCGCGGCGCCCTTCACCAACAGAACGTGATGCGGCGGCGCGGTGCCGGAGCCGCCGCTGGCCGAGTTGACGATGAACCGGTCCCGTGTCTGCCGGTTGGCCACCGGGTCGGCCATGCCAATCCGCCCGCTGGCCCGGCTGTCGATCCGGTGCAGCGCTTCCTGGACGGAGTCGGGCAGCGAAGCCGAACGGCCGCCCGCGCACGTCTCGCAGCGAGATCTGGCGAGACAGGCCGATTCGAGGGGCCCAGAATGTACGATCGAGATTGGTGCGGCGGCGGTGGGGCGGCCGAATCGAAGCCCTTCAGGATGTGCCCGCCGACAGTCCAAGAAGATCACATTTCGTTTCGGCAAGGATGACGATTACCGCCTCCTCGTCGTCAACGGCGTGTGGGGGGGGACCGACCCCCCGGGGTGACATCAGAGTGGACTTCTTTCACGAGTCCCAGACTCCACGGATTGAGCACGCCTGCATCGATGAGCTTGGTGAAGCTGGCTATCGTGTCCTTCAGCCCATTCCGGTGGAGATCAGGAGAATCGGGCTCGGAGACTTCGAAGCGTCGTTCCGGGAGGCGAACATCGCGATGTCTGGCAGCGACCGCCACGACGCCCTTCAGGCTCTCGTGGCTGACATTCTCGATACTGTCGACGTGCTCCGCACCGAGCGGAATCTGGGACCGGACGCCGCACGGCAGCGCGGGGTCCTCAGCACATACCTTGTCAGGACGTAGCCTGCTCACGGCGGATTCCGCGATCACGATCGCGAAGAAACTCGGGGCCGAAATCGCGGAGGGTCGCAGGCACGCCAAAGTGGTCGTGCGGATCCGCGGAACTTGCATCGGACGTTTCGGGATCCGGCGAAGCGCCAACGTTGGACACGACTATATTCCAAGGCAGATTTGCCTGACAATGAGGCGGGAGGATTCTCAGGGCGGAAAGGCGTGCACCCGCCCGGGTCGCCAGCCGTCTCTCGACGAGTTCCGGAGCGCACATATCGCCAGTCGCCACGCTGTCGTCGAGGCGCCGGCGCCCGACTGCTCGTCGCCGTTGCCGGATCCTGCGGTTCCCGCCGCCAAGCGGTGTGACGGTCGATCACCGCGGCCATCGCCAACCCGACGTCGGCGATTCATCTGCCAAGCGCGGTCCCGCCGCGTTGCCGCCGGTGCGTCATCCGAAGGACCGGATGCATCACTCCAGCAGGCGGATGCGGTGGGCTTCGCTGTCGCCGACGTAGAGCCCGCGTCCCGTCTCGTAGAAGATGCCGTGGGGCCTCGCCAGGCGGCAGCGCAGGGGGTCGTCCTCGGGGCCGTCGCCGCGGGCGCCGTCGCCGAGGACGGTGGAGATGAGGCCGGTGGCGGTGTCGACCATCCGGATGACGTGGTTCTCGGTGTCGGCGATGTAGAGCCGGCCCGCGGCGAACGCGAGGCCCTTGGGGCCGGCCAGTGTCGCCTCGGCGGCGGGACCGCCGTCGCCGGTGTAGCCCTGCTCGCCGGTGCCCGCCACGTGGTGGATGGTCTCGGCCGCGAGGTCGATGCGGTAGATGGCGTTGCCCTCCCGCAGAGCCAGGTACAGGTTGCCGTCGGGGTCGCTGGCCATGGCGCGGGGACCGTTGAGGGGGGTGCCGGCGAGCGGGGCCCCGTCGGGCGTCGGCTCGCGGTCGCCGGTGCCGGCCCAGGTCTCGATGCGGCCGGTGGCGGGGTCGACCCGACGGATGCGGTGGTTGCCGATGTCGCAGATCAGCAGCCGGCCTTCGGGGTCGAAGGCGATGCTGTGGGGGCGCCGGAGCATCGCCTCGGCGGCAAGGCCGCCGTCGCCGGAGAAGCCGGGCTCGCCGGTGCCGGCGATGGTGGAGATGACGCCGGTCGCCGCGTCGACCCGGCGTACGACGTGGCTGTCGCGCTCGACGATGTAGAGGTGGCCATCGCCGTCGAACTGAATCTCGTGCGGCATGTTCAGGGCCGCCTCGGTGGCGGGGCCGCCGTCGCCGTAGTAGCCCCGTTCGCCGTTGCCGGCGATGGTCGTGGTCGCCCCGGTCTCGCGGTCGAGCCGGCGGATGCGCTGGTTGTCGAGGTCGCAGAAGTACAGCGCGCCGTCGGGGCCGACGACGACGCCGTAGGGGTTGGCGACCTGCGCGTCGGAGAGGCCGGCGGCGCCATTGCCGATGACGGTGGTGACGGTGGCCGCCTCGGTGTGGACGAGGCCGACGAGAAGCAGCAGCGCCGATGCCAGACCGATCTTGCGTCTCATGAGGGATGTCTCCGTCGCGTCGCGCCCGCCCCGCGGGCAGGGGCGCATGGGTTGTCTCGTTCGTCGAGCCGTCAGAACCGCGCCCGGATGTCGCGCGCGCGGGCTTCCGCCGATGCCGCCTCGTCTTCCCGCCCGGTGGCGCGCAGCAGGGCCGCGTACTCGTCGAGCACGATGAGCACGCGGTCCAGATCGCGATCCGGCTCAGGTGCGCCGAGCAGGATCGCGAGCACCTCGACGTACAACGGTTCCGCCTCGCGGTACCGCTCCTGCTGCAGGAGGAACCCCGCCAGCGTCGTCCGCAGCTCCAGCACGTCGTCGTGAAACGGCCCGTGCGTCCATTCGAGCGACTCCAGCGCCCGGCGGTACAGGGGCTCCGCCTCCTCGACGCGGCCCAGGTCCGTGTAGAACACCGCGATGTCGGCCACGAACCGGGCCACGCGCGGCGAGTCCGGTCCATCGATCCCCTCGAGCCGGGCCAGCGACTCCAGGTACGCCGACTCGGCTTCCTCGTCGCGGGCCTGCCCGCGGTACAGGTCGGCGAGGTTGCCGAGAGTCAGGGCCAGGCGGGGGTCGGTGTTCTCGAAGTCCTCGGCGGCCTGAGCGGCGAGGAGAAAGAACGACTCCGCCTCCTCGGCGCGGCCATCCTGGTAGGCGAATGCCGCCGCGTCCATGTACTGCTCCCAGGACTGTGACTGGCAGCCGACGAGGGCGGTCAGCGCCGCCGCGATAGCGAGCGCGAAGCCGGCGGTGACACCGCGCTCGACGTCCCGGACGGCGTCTGCGCAAGGCGCGGTGCGGCGCTGGCCGCCCCGGGGGGCGGACGACGGCGGACCTGACGGGGGCCGCGCTCCACCGCAGTCCGCGCGGGAGGTGTCGTCGGTCGAACGCAACGGGGCTCTCGCCACGGTTCCTGGACCTGAGCATCCATGCCCGGGGGGCGCCGGGCGCCGATCCGATCGCCGTCTCCGTCCAGACGGCTCCATCGCCCGGGATCTCGACGACGGTTGACATTGTGGCATGTCCGTGTCCAAATCGTGGAAACTCGCCGTGAGGTTTGGTGGATCGGGGGAGCGGAGCCGCAGGGCCCGCTCTCCGGGTCGGCGTCTGCGCCGCAGAATGGCGCGGACTCGCGGTGGGTCGGTTGGGCGGTGAGCGGCGGCGCAAGCGACGCTCTCCGGGCGAGGTTCGGATGACAGGCGAACAGGGAGTAGAGACGATGACGAGAAGCAGGTTGGCGTTTCTCGGGGCGCTCGCAGGTGGGGTGGCCGTCTGCGTGCTGGCGCTGCAGCCGGGGCTGGGCGCCCGGCAGACGGCCGTGGCCATCGACGACGACGACATCGGCGGGGTCGTGACCGGGCCGAACGGGCCGGAGGCCGGCGTCTGGGTGATCGCCGAGACTCTGGATCTCCCGACCCGGTTCAACCGCACCGTGGTCACCGACGACGAGGGCCGCTACGTGGTGCCGGACCTGCCGGAGGCGACCTACGAGGTCTGGGTGCGCGGCTACGGGCTCGTCGACTCGCCCCGGCAGCAGACGTCGCCGGGGGCCCGCCTCGACCTGACGGCGGTCCCGGCTCCCGACGCGCAGGCGGCGGCCGAGTACTACCCGTCCGGCTACTGGTACGCGCTGCTCGAAGTGCCGGGGCCCGAGGAGTTCCCCGGCACCGGTCAGGACGGGAACGGCATCTCGCCGAACGTGCCCAACCAGGCGGCCTGGCTGCGCGGCCTGAAGTCGGGCGGCTGCACCGCCTGTCACGGCCTCGGGAGCAAGGCCACGCGCGAGATTCCGCCCCAGCTCGGCGAGTTCGACTCGCTGGTGGCGGCCTGGGACCGCCGCATCCAGTCCGGCCAGGCCGGGGGCAGCATGAGCGGGGCCCTCGACCGCATGGGACGCCGCCGCGCCCTCGAGATGTACGCCGACTGGACCGGCCGCATCATGGCCGGCGAGGTGCCGCCGGAGGCGCCGCCGCGGCCTCAAGGGGTCGAGCGCAACGTCGTCGTCACCCAGTGGGACTGGGCCGACCCGACCGCCTACCTGCACGACGAGGCGTCGACCGACAAGCGCAACCCGACGGTGAACGCCTACGGGCCCATCTACGGCGCCCTCGAGGCCAGCGCCGACTACGTGCCGGTGCTCGACCCGGTGAGCAACGCGATCTCGGAGGTGGTGGTGCCGGTGCGCGACCCCGACACCCCGCTCGCGGCGGGGCCGCCCCTGGCGTCGTCGCCCTACTGGGGAGACGAGGCGATCTGGGACAGCCAATCCAACGTGCACAACCCCATGCTCGACCAGGACGCGCGCGTCTGGCTGACCTCCAGAGTGCGCGGCCCCGAGAACCCGCCGATGTGCCTGGAGGGGTCCGACCACCCGTCGGCCCGCGCGTTCCCCAATCCCCGGGCGAACCGGCACCTCGCGGTGTACGACCCCGCGACCGACGAGATGACGCTCGTCGGCACCTGCTACAGCACCCACCACCTGATCTTCGCCGAGGACGATGACAACACCCTCTGGACGAGCGGCGGCGGGCAGGTCATCGGGTGGCTGAATACGAACCAGTTCCTCGAGACCGGCGACGAGGAGGCGGCGCAGGGCTGGAGCCCCCTCGTACTCGACACCAACGGCAACGGCGTGCGCGACGAGTGGGTCGAGCCCGGCGAGCCCGCCGATCCGACGAAGGACACCCGCATCCGCTCCGGCTTCTACGGCGTCGCCTACAACCCCGTCGACGGCAGCATCTGGGGGTCGTCGCTCGGCATGCCGGGCGCAGTGCTGCGGTTCGCCCCGGGCGACAACCCGTCGGCGACGGGCCTGACGGAGTTCTACGAGGTGCCGTTCCAGAACCCCGGGGCCGAGGTGCAGGACGGTTACTCGCCGCGCGGCATGGACATCGACCGCAACGGCGTCGTGTGGACGCCGCTGGCCAGCGGGCACCTCGCCAGCTTCGACCGCAGCAAGTGTACGGGGCCGCTGAACGGCCCGGACGCGACCGGCCAGCACTGTCCCGAGGGATGGACGCTGTACGAGGAGCCGATGCCCCAGATGAAGGGCATCACCGACTCGGGCAGCATCGAGGGCAGCTACTACACGTGGGTCGACCAGTTCGACACGCTGGGGCTGGGCCGCGGCGTGCCCATCAACACCGGCAACGCGGCCGAGGGGTTGCTCGCGTTGCGCGACGGCGAGTGGGTCATCCTGCGCGTGCCGTACCCGCTGGGGTTCTACACCAAGTGGATGGACGGGCGCATCGACGACCCCGACCTGGGCTGGAAGGGCAGGGGCGTCTGGGCGACCTGGAGCACCCGGGCCCCGTTCCACGCCGAGACCGGCGCGGGCACCCCGAGCAAGGTGGTCCACTTCCAGCTCCGTCCCGACGCGCTGGCGAAGTAGTTTCTCGGCAAGACCCGGGTGGATGCAGCTTCCGGCTGCATCCACCCGGCCTCGAGATCGGCCGCCCCATTCCCGAGGGTGGCTTCACGTCCCGCCGGCAGGTTTGCCGCGTCTCCCGCAGCCAGGCGACGGCAGGAGCGCCGCGAATGAGAAACGTGGCGACCACGTCCAGAACGGCAGGAGCACGAGCCCGAGGAGGCCGACGTCCAGGGGGCGCGCGCGATCAGGGCGAGCGACGGGGATAGTGCGGCAGTAGGCCGGACCCGGTGATGACGAGGGTCGGCACGACGCCGAGCCAGCGCCCCGGGGGGCGGTCGCTCCGCATTGGCGATTCCTGCCCGACGGCGCTGCCAATACCGACGCCAGCCGCATTATACTATTCGGTGAATAGTCTGCTCGGCATGGGCGAGCAGCCCCGCACCTGCTGCTACCCGGTTTGGCTCGGTCGCGACGGCCAGACGGACGCTCGGCGGGCGTTGATGATGGCTCTGGGACACGGGCCGGCGAGGTCAGAAGTGATCAAGAGTAGTGCGATTCTGGACTGGTGGCGTTGGGGGATGGGTGCAGGGCTGGTCGTGTTGACGGCGGCGCCGGCAGCCGCGCAGACCGAGTTTCACTTCCAGTACGGCCGTCTCGTGAACCCGTTCTCGGCGCAGGCCACGCCGAGTCGCATCTTGACGTTCCAGCAGGCGTCGAGCTGGTCGCTCGGCGACAGCTTCTTCTTCATCGACTACATCGATGACGATCTCCTGGACGGCTTCAACGACAAGGACTTCTACGGCGAGTGGTACCCCACGCTGAGTTTCGGCAAGATGTCGGGACGGACGGTGGGCGGGGGGGCGTTGAGGGACGTGGCCCTGATCGGCGGCATCAATTTCGGCACCGACGCCGACTTCTTCAAGTACCTGCCGGGAATCCGACTGTCCTGGGCGGTGCCCGGGTTCTTCTTTCTCAACACCGACTTCACCGCGTTCATCGACGGCAATACCGGTAGCGTTGCCCCGCGGACGAGCAACAGTTGGCACTTCGACGTCAACTGGGGCGCCGGTTTCGACGTCGGCAGCCAGTCGTTCGGTTTCTTCGGCCACGCCGAGTACATCCATCGCGTCACCGACGAGTTCGGGAACGAAGGCAAGAGCTGGATCCTCGCCCAGCCGCAGTTCGTCTGGGACTTCGGCAAGGCGATCAGCGGTCAGGCGAACCAGCTCTTCGTGGGCGCCGAGTATCAGTACTGGCCGAACAAGTTGGGGACGGACACCGATGAGAACCTGGTGCAGTTTCTGATCATCTGGCGGCTCTGAGGGGCGCCCGCGGACCGGCGACGGCCGGCTTCGGTTCGAATGGGAAAACCGTCATGGACTTCGGCGCGTACGAGATCGACCCCGCAGTCTACGACGAGATGTTCGGTCCGGACGGTGCGCCCCGCGAGCACAACCGGCCGCTCCACGAGGCGCTGCGACGGCTCTCGAACGCCGATCTGAGCGAGATACAGGAGCGCGTCAGCCGCGCCTTCCTCAACGAGGGCATCACCTTCACGGTCTACGGCGACCAGTCAGCCGAAGAGCGCATCATCCCCATCGACTGCGTGCCCCGCATCCTGGCCGCGGCCGAATGGAAGCACCTCGAGGCGGGGCTCGCGCAGCGGGTTCTCGCCCTGAACCACTTCCTGGCCGACGTCTACAGCGACGCCCGCGCGGTCGCCGATGGGGTCGTTCCCGAAGACCTCGTGTACGACTGCCCGCAGTACCGCCGCGAGATGCGGGGGATGAGCCCCCCTCACGGGACCTGGGTCGCCGTCTGCGGCATCGATGTCGTGCGCACGAACGACGGTTTCATGGTGCTCGAGGACAACCTGCGAGTACCCTCGGGCGTCTCCTACATGATCGCCAACCGCCGCGCGGTGAAGGCGAGCCTGCGTCGTCTCTACCGGCAGTGCCGCGTGCGGGAGGTCGAGCAGTACGGGCGCCTGCTGCGCGAGACCCTGCGAGAGCTCGCCCCTGCCGGCAGCCGCGAGCCGACTCTCGCCCTGCTGACCCCCGGGGTGGCGAACGCGGCGTTCTACGAGCACATGTTCCTCGCCAACGAGATCGGTGGCGAACTGGTGGAGGGGCGTGACCTGGTGGTGAGGAACCGGACCGTCTACATGCGCACGACCGAGGGGTTGCGGCGCGTCGACGTCATCTACCGGCGCGTGGACGACGACTTCCTCGATCCACTCGTCTTCCGCCCCGACTCGCTGCTCGGCGTGCCCGGCCTGATGGGGGCGTACCGCCACGGAAGCGTCGTGATCGCCAACGCTCCCGGGACCGGAGTGGCCGATGACAAGAGCGTGTATCCCTACGTGCCGGACCTGATCCGCTACTATCTCAGTGAGGATCCGATTCTCGCCAACGTCCCCACCCGCATCTGTCGGCGACCCACCGACCTCGAGTATACGCTCGACAATCTCGATCGGCTCGTCGTGAAGCGGGTCGGCGAGTCGGGCGGCTACGGCATGCTCATCGGTCCCCACGCCACCCCCGCCGAGCGCGAGACGTACGCGCGGGAGATACGGGCCAATCCGGCCGACTTCGTCTCCCAGCCGGTGCTGGATCTGTCCCGGGCCCCCTGCTTCATCGACGGGGGGGCCGAGCCCCGCCACGTCGACCTGCGTCCGTTCGTACTCCGCGGGCGGCGTACCCGCCTCGTGCCGGGCGCCTTCTGTCGCGTCGCTCTTCGCCGGGGCAGTATCGTCGTGAACTCGAGCCAGGGCGGCGGCGGCAAGGACGTCTGGGTGCTGGAAGACTGATGCTGGCGCGCAACGCCGACGGACTCTACTGGCTCGGACGCCATGTGGAGCGGACCAGCCACCTGTGCCGCCTTCTGCGCGAGCAGATGGAGACCCTCGTCGATCGGCCCGTTCGGGAGATCCACTTCGGATGGCGCCGCATCTACGGCGCGTTGCGCCGGCAGCCTCCGGGCCCCGCCATCGGGTTCGGCGGCTCCGACGACGACTTCACGCTCGCCGACTCGTTCGCGCTCGCCGACGACCTCACCTTCGAGCGCACGAACCCCGACTCGGTCTGGTGCTGTTTCGCGGCCGGCCGAGAGAACGCGCGCCAGATACGCCAGTGCATCACGGGAGAAATGTGGGCGAGCTTGAACCTGCCCTACCAGCCCGTGGAAAAAGTCGGCAAATTCGGGCCGATCGGGTCGATCTGAGTGGTTGTAGTGTCGTAGACTTCACAGCATGGCGATGGGCAAGAGGCCGGCGGCTCGACCGGCGCCACCGATGTGGGTGACGGCAGAGGACCTTCCCAAGAGTGCGGGGCATCCCTTCTTCGAGCGGCTGAATCGGATTCTGGAGAAATCCAGGTTCGACGCTTTCGTGGAGGGGTTGTGTGCGGTCTTCTACGCCGAATGGGTCGTCCGAGTCTGCGACCCGGGCGGTATTTCCGGCTTCTGTTCATCGGGTATTTCGAGGGTCTGTCATCGGAGCGCGCGATTGCGTGGCGGGTCGCGGATTCGCTGAGCCTGCGGGCTTTCCTGGATCTGGACGTGACGGAGGCGACGCCGAACCACTCGACGCTGTCACGGACTCGGCGTCTGATCGACGTGGAGACGCACGCGGCGGTGTTCACGTGGGTGCTGGAGCGGTTGTCGGAAGCGGGTCTGGTGAAGGGGAAGACGATCGGGGTGGACGCGACGACGCTGGAAGCGAACGCGGCGATGCGGAGCATCGAGCGTCGGGATACGGGGGACTCGTACGACGCGTTCGTGCGGGGGCTGGCGGAGGCATCTGGCATTGCGACGCCGACGCGGGCGGAGTTGGCGCGTTTCGACCGTTCGCGGAAGGGCCGGAAGACGTCGAATGAAGAGTGGACGTCTCCGCAGGACCCGGACGCGAAGATCGCGAAGATGAAGGACGGTCGGACGCATCTGGCCCACAAGGCGGAGCACGGTGTCGACCTGGAGACGGGAGCGCTCCTGTCGGTGACGGTTCAGGACGCGTCGGAGGGTGATACGGCGACGCTGCCGGAGACGCTGACGAAGGCGGCGGAGCAGGTGGAGGCGGTTCAGCCTGACGGTGAGGGCGTCGAAGAGGTGGTGGCCGACAAGGGGTATCACAGCGACGCGACGCTGGTGGCGCTCGACGACCTTGGTGTACGCAGCTACATCGCGGAGCCGGCGCGTGGTCGGCGCGTCTGGCAGGACAAGAAGACGGGTGAGACGCCGCCGGAGAAGCGTGCTGCGCAGTCGGCGCTGTATGGGAATCGTCGGCGTATTCGCGGGGACCGGGGCCGTCGTCTCCAACGCTGCCGGGGGGAACTGGTGGAGCGGCCTTTCGCTCACCAGTATGAGACCGGGGGTCTGCGTCGGGTGTGGGTGCGCGGCCATGAGTGTCCGCAAGCGGGTGCTGGAGGCGGCGGGCTGCAACCTGGGTCTGTTGCTGCGCCGCCTGACGGTACGCCCCGGAGCCTGCAGGGGCGGGCTCTTTCGGCGATTCTCGGGCTCGAACGCCTCATGGGCCTCTGGGGGCGCAACGGCCTCTGGAGGGCCAAATGGGCTCCGGTCGCCCCCTGGGGCTCAGCCGCTCGTCCCCAAGCTGCTTGAACAGGCCCGCTCAGCGAACCGACTTCGTCCACGGGCTGCTACCTGCGCCTGCGGGATCTTCGTATCGAGGATGTCTGGAAGACGGCTCCGGAAGGCTTCTACGCGGAGGGGATGTCCCGGAGGCTGTTGAACTGAGTTGAAGCGGGTGGCGACTCCTCGTCCCTGTCTGTGGTAGGACAGGGGTGCAATCAACAGGAGGAGAGCCACCCATGGCGAAGCATGACAGGCGGAGGCGTTCGAGCCAACCCCCGAGTTCACGGGCTGCGACGATTCAGGTACCGCTGCCGGTGCTCGGCGTGCTGGAGGGAGTCCGGGAAGCCTTCCACGGCTTGTGCATCACGACCGGGATGCAGGTTCTGCAGGCGATGATGGAGGGGGACCGAGAAGACCTGTGCGGCCCGAAGGGGCGCCATCAGGAGGAGCGGTCCGCGTGGCGCGGCGGCAGCGCGGCGAGCCAGGTAACGCTTGGCGGCCGGCAGGTGGGGGTGCCGCGGCTGCGGGTGCGCAGCGCCGACGGCGAGGTGGAGCTGCCGAGCTTCCGCTGGGCGTCGGCGACCGACCCGCTGGACGAGCACACGCTGTCTGCGGTCGCGGCCGGGGTATCGACGCGGCGGTATGCGGACACGTTGGACCCGGCGCCGGCCGAGGTGATGGAGCGGGGCACGTCGAGCAGTGCGGTGTCTCGGCGTTTCGTGGCGCTGTCGGCGAAGCGGCTGGGGGCGTTTCTGAGCCGTCCGTTGGGTGAGTTGGACCTGCGTGTGGTCTGCATCGACGGCAAGGTCTTCCGAGACCACAGCTTGGTGGTAGCGTTGGGCATCGATACGGAGGGTGGCAAACACGTGCTCGGTCTGCGCGAAGGCGCGACGGAGACGGCGGCGGTGGCCACGGGGCTGTTGAGCGACCTGGTGACGCGGGGCGTGCCGACGGACCGGACGTTGCTGTTCGTCGTCGACGGGGCGGCTGGGCTGCGGCGAGCCATCAGCGACGTGTTCGGTTCCCGCGGGGTGGTGCAGCGCTGCCAGGTGCACAAGCTCCGCAACGTGCTGGGCCATCTGCCCGAGCGGCTGCACGCTTCGGTGGGCAAGGCGTTGCGGGATGCCTGGGACATGGATTCCGCGGACCGGGCGGGGCGGGTGCTGAAGCGTTTGGCGAGGTCGCTGGAACGCGACCACCCTGGCGCGGCGGCGTCCATCCGGGAGGGCCTCGAGGAAACGCTGACGGTGCAGCGGCTCGGTCTGACGGGGGCCCTCGAACGTACTCTGCGGACGACGAACATCATCGAGAACCTGATGGGGAGCGTCGAGAGCTACACGCGGCGGGTCAAACGGTGGCGCGGCGGCCAGATGATTCAGCGTTGGGTGGCGAGCGCGCTGGTGGAGGCGGCACCGCGCTTTCGGCGGGTGCGCGGCTACCGCGACCTGCGCCATCTGGTCGGCGGGCTCGACGCGCTGGCCCCGCCCGACGGCGCGGTTGCTGACGTGGCGTAGAATAGACGACTTCGGAGCGGAAACAGGGAGTCCGCCACTCGCAAAGTTCAACAACGAACGGGACAATCCCTACGCGGATGTTTCACGCGACATCGACACCTTCATGGGCGTGGTCGCGCGGACCCTGTACCGGGACGACCGCTGGCGGTTTCTGCAGATCGGCCGATGCACCGAGCGCCTGCAGTTGGCGGTCGCCCTGCTGCTGGCTCACGTGGACACGGTGGTGGCCGCGGAGGAGGAGAGTTCCGACCACGACTGGATGAGCCTGCTGCGCGTCTGCAACGCGCTCGATGCCTATACGCATCGATACGGGGTCACGATCCGCGTGGACCGGGTGTTCGAACTGCTGGTCGTCGATTCCCGGCTGCCACGGTCGCTGTACGACGCGGCCGATGCGGCGGCCCGCGAGCTGGCGGCTCTCGCGCCCGGCCCGGGACCGATTGGCGAGGCGGCGAGCCTGGCCGCCTCGATCACCAAGACCGTACGCGGCCGGTGGCCGACGGGAGAACCTGCCCTGGAAGAGCGCTGCGTACGGCTCCGAGAGATAGAGGCCCAATGCCGCGACTTTCACGACGCGGTGATGGCGGCCCACGTTCGGTACGAGATCGACGCTCCGGCGCCCTGAGAGTCAAATGCGCCCCGACAGAGCGTGACGAACCGTACGGCGTCTCGTGCGCAGCGGTGACCGTGGCGGGTGATCGAGGTCAGGAGACTTCCAGCGCCGCTTGGCGCGAGTCGCGGATCGGAATGATCTGATCGAAGCCGCTGACGCGGAACACTTCCTCGATGTGGTCCTGCATGTTGCA
Organism: Vicinamibacterales bacterium; assembly: GCA_965199675.1. Lineage (GTDB taxonomy): Bacteria > Acidobacteriota > Vicinamibacteria > Vicinamibacterales > UBA8438 > JAJEEA01. The sequence continues at coordinate 103,909 of CBDATI010000063.1, forward strand.
AAGGGCGATGGTGCCCTTGTTCGCGCTGAGCCTCTTCGCCGCGATGAGGAGCACTCGCATGCCCGAGCTGCTGATGAACGACAGACGGCCGAAGTCGAAGATCAAGCGGCGCTCGTCGTTACCGATGTGCTCCATGACGATCGACTCGAACGCCCGCGCGTTCGCGCTGTCGAGCCGCCCCACCGGGAGCAGAATCAACGTCCCGTCTTCCCGTTCTTCCGCGACTTCAATGTTCATCGATGCCCCTCGTCGGAAGTCCGTCGACCGTGAGGTTACTCGGACTCCGACTTGAAGTGGTGATGTACCGTCAGGCGGTTCCTGCCGTCCACGAACTCGTAGGACATGTCACGGGCGAAGGTCCTGATCAGGTGCAGGCCAAGGCCGCCCACCGCCCGGTCCTCCAGCGCCGACGTAGTGTCCACGCTGTCCCCGTCCATCGCCGTCGGATCGAACGGCGATCCGTTGTCCTCCATGATCAGGGTCACGATGTTCCGTTCGGCCTTCAGGTGGATGTCTATCGTCGGATCGGGCACGTTGAACTTGCCATGCGTGACGGCGTTGGTGATCAGCTCGTCGAGCGCCAAGTTGATGATGAACACCGTCGGCTGCGGCAACTGGTTGGCGTCCCCGAACTCCTCGACGGAGGCCGAGAGGTTGCGCACCTCGGTCAGCTTGGCCGGTAGCGAGACATGAAGTTCAGGCATGATCTTCGTGCGTGATGGCCAGCCGCAGGCACGCCACTATACCAACATTCGGTGAGGCTATCCACTCGTGGCGTCAGCGCGATTCCGGCGCGGTCATCGGCGGCGCAGTACGAGGCAGGTCATGTCGTCGGCAGCGGGGGCCCCGGTCGAGTATGTCCCGATCTCGCTCCACACCTGGTCCACGATCTCCGCGGTGGACCGTTGCGACGCGCCGTCGAGGGTGGCTTCCAGGCGGTCCTTTCCGAACAGGATGCCGCTGAGGTCCACGGCGTCGGTCAGGCCGTCCGTATAGATGAACAGGGTCTCGCCCGGCTGAATCACCGCGCTGCCGCTCTCGTATTCGAAGTCGTCCATCAGCCCCATGGCCAAGCCCTGGGTCATGGGGAGAAGGCGGCGTTCATCGTCGGGGCCGACGACATAGGCGGGCTCGTGGCCGGCGCACACATAGTCGAGCCGGCCGCTCTCCGGATCGAGGATGCCGAGCACGCACGTCACGAAGAGCCCCATCGGATTCTGCTGGCACAGCCGCCGGTTCGCCTCGTTGGCGATGGTGGAGATGACGGTGTGTTCGGCGAACGCCCCCATCACTGCGGACTGCGATGCAGCCATGAACAGGGCGGCGGCGACGCCTTTGCCCGACACGTCGCCGAGAACGAAGGACAACTTGCCGCCCGTGGCGTCCGTGAACTCGACGAAGTCGCCGCCGATCTGTTGGGCCGGGGTCATCCGCGCCGACACCGAAAAGGACCCGAACTCGACGTCGCCTTCGCGCACGAGGGCTTCCTGCACGACCTTGGCCATCGACAGATCCTGCTTGATGGCCTCGTGGGCGATTTGCAGGCGCTGGTTGCTCGTTCGCAGCTCCCGCGTCCGCGCCGCCACCATGGTCTCCAACTGCTCCTCGCGGTTGAAGACCTGGACGGTCATGTCGGAGAAGACCCGCGCCAGACTGCCGAGCTCGTCGGTCCGACGGATCACCTTCTGCATCGCTTCGCGGTCGGGGGGCGTCCCGGTCTCGACCTGGCGGGCCGCGTCGGCGATGACCGCGATGGGATGGGTCAGCCACCGGGTGCCGCCGGCGGCCGCGAAACCGGTCAGCGTCAGCAGCACCAACCCGATGATGGCGGTGTTGACGGTCTCACCGATCACGGTGTCGGCAATGTCCTCCAGGCTGACCGCAATGGCGAGGCCCCCGATCGGGATGCCCCCGGTGTTGATGAGGGGCGAGGCGACCCAGATGCCCCGGTCTTCGGGCGAGAACAGGCTCAGGTTGACGGCGGTCACGACACGCCCCTGATCCATGGCGGTGTCCATGATCGCGGCGGCGCGGTTCCCGAACAGTTCCCAGGCGTCGTCGTCGGTGGTCGGCCCTTCGGCTCGCCGCGCGGCGGCGGCCAGCTCGCGATCGAGGTTGACGACCCAGAGGGCGTCGAGGTCCTGGTTTCCTGAGCGGACCAGGACATCGGCCTCGCGCTGGTACACCGAGTAGAGCAGATTCCCCCCCGATGCGCTCTCGATGGGAATGCCGACCTGGACGCGCCGCGCCGTGTCGCCGGTGGCGACGGTGACGTACTTGTAGAGGGCGCCGTCGGACGACCGCGGCGTTGTCGGATGCTCCACGACCCCGCTCGAATCCTGCGCCAACTCGCCGAGGTCGCCGGGGCGCACGAGGGCGGCCCGGGCCCCGCCCGCGGCGGACGGCAGGAGGCTCGAGTAGAGAGGGACGTCGTTCGCGTCGGCGACGCGAATCTCGCCGATGACGGTCTCGGTGGCGATGCGCCGCAGGCGGAACTCGATGTCGTCCCGCGGCCATTCCGCTGCCTCGGCGGCGGTGATGAACCGCTCCAGCATGGTCGCCTGGGCCGCCATCTGCTGGCCGAGGATGCCTTCGATGATGGCAGAGACGTCGGCACGCTCCGACGTGTAGCGGCTCGTCAGAATCTCCTGGTCGCTGAAGACGATCCCGTTGCCGACCTGCACGATCCGCGCCTGGTCGACCCCGCCGACCCCGACGTACTTGTAGACCTGGTTGTCAATCTCTCGCACCTGGGCCGGCTGCGTGATCACGTCGCCGTCGTCGATGCCGTCCAGCAACACGTAGAACTTCGACGCCTGGGGCTGCACCGCCGGGTCCGGATCGAACTGGAAGGGCACCAACGCGCCCCGCTCGTCGCGGACGTTGGTGAGATAGGAGAACGCCGTCTGGTCCGTGATCCAGAACTCGTCGAGCACCGTCTCGGCGACGATGCCCTCCAGGACGCGGATGATGCGGGGCGGACTCCACTCGGCCTCCTCCGCCGCCGCCGTGAGGTGGGCGGCGATGTGGGCCTGGGCGATCATCTGCGGGTCGAGGGTCGCGTCCAGCGTCCGCGCGACGTTGGCCACCGAGATCTCGCCCATCTCCGCGAAGCTCGCCGAGAACAGCTCGGACAGGTTGACCGCGTTGGCTTCGGCCTCATCGCGGAGGGTGATGGCGGCGTTGTAGACCAGGGTGGCCGACGTGGCCACGATGGTCACCGCGAGCAGCGCGGCGAGGGCGAGGAACCCCCGCACAGCGAGGCGCATCCGAACTCGCGGCTGCGGAATTTCTGCGTGCGATTCGGTGAGGATGTCTCCGGCGGTTCGGGTAGTCACAACTCCCATGGTGGAGGCTCGTCAAGTGTCTCAACTGGGGCCAATCATACCACGGATCCTGGCCCACGTTCGGAGTAGTCGGCGTCCTGGCGCCGAGATCCAGCCCTGTCGCCGGCCCGGCGCACCGTCGGCGTCAGTTCAGGCCCCGCCGGACGAGCAGCGGCCCGATGTCGGGATCCGCGCCCCGGAACGCGCGAAACAGGTCCAACGCCTCGACGCTCCCGCCCCTCGACAGCAGCGTGCGGCGGAAGTGGTCGCCGTTCTCGCGCAACAGACCGCCGTTCTCCTTGAACCACTCGACAGAGTCGGCGTCGAGCACCTCGCTCCAGATGTAGGAATAATAGCCGGCCGAGTAGCCGCTGCTCCAGATGTGCGAGAAGTAGGTGCTCCGGTAGCGCGGCGGGACCGTCGCCAGCGCGACCCCCGCCGCCTCGAGGGCCGCCGCCTCGAACGCCTCGACGCCGGCCGCATCGGGGACCTCGTCAGCCGTCAACTGGTGCCACGCCTGGTCGAGGAGCGACGCCGCAAGGTACTCGGTGGTGGCGAATCCCTGGTTGAACTGCTGCGTCGCCAGAACCTTGTCGAGCAGGTCGGCCGGCATCGGCTCGCCGGTCTCGTGGTGGACGGCGTAGTTGCGGAGCACTTCGGGCCAGGTGGCCCACATCTCGTTCACTTGCGAGGGGTACTCCACGAAGTCGCGCGGCACCGACGTGCCCGCGAAGTAGGGGTACCGCACGTCCGAGAAGAAGCCGTGCAGGGCGTGCCCGAACTCGTGGAACATCGTCGTGACCTCGTCGAAGGTCAGCAGCGTCGGCTCTCCCTCGGGCGGCTTCGGCACGTTCAGGTGGTTGCCCACGACTGGCGATGTTCCCAGCAGGTGCGACTGCGACACGTACGCGTTCATCCAGGCGCCGCCCCGCTTGGACGGCCGGGCGTAGAAGTCGGCGAGGAACAGCCCCAGCGCCTCGCCGCCGGCGTCGAACACCTCCCAGACCCGGATGTCCGGGTGGTATACGGGCAGCTCCGGCCGCTCCGTGAAGGTCAGCCCGTACAGCCGGTTGGCGGCGAAGAACACGCCGTTCTCGAGCACGTTGTCCATCTCGAAGTACGGCCGAAGCTGCGACTCGTCGAAGGCATAGCGTTCCGCCCGCACCTTCTCCGTGTAGTAGGACCAGTCCCAGGCGGCCAGCTCCAGGTCGGCGCCTTCCTCCGCCGCCATCGCCTGCAGGTCGGCCGCCTCGCGCTCCGCGTTGGCCACCGCGGGCGGGGCGAGGCTCGCGAGCCGTTCGTTGACGGCGTCCACCGTTCGGGCCGTCTGCCGCTCCAGGATGTACGCGGCGTGGTTCGGGTAGCCGATCATGGCCGCGCGCTCGGCCCGCAGCCGGGCCATCTCGGTGATGACCCCGCGGTTGTCGTACTCACCGCCCTGGCTGCCGCGGGTGAGCGAGGTCCGCATGATGCGCTCGCGGAGGCCGCGGTCCTCGAGCGACGCCAGGGCCGGCTGCCCGCTCGTGTTGAGCAGCGGGATGACGTAGCGGCCCTCCAGGTCGCGCGCCTCCGCCGCCGCGACGGCCGCCGCGACCTGGCCCTCGGAGAGCCCTGCCAGATCGTCGCGCGACTCGACCACCACGGCCGAGGCGTTCACCTCGTCGAGCACGTTCTGGGTGAACCGGCTCGACAGCGCCGCCAGTCGGGCGTTGATCTCCTGCATCCGCTCCTTCTCGGCGTCGGAGAGCCGCGCCCCGGCCCGCACGAAGTCGACGTAGTACTCCTCGACGAGCCGCCGCGACTCGTCGTCGAGGTCGAGTTCCGCCCTCTGCTCGTACAGCGCCTCGACCCGGGCGAACAGGCCGGCGTCGAGCAGCATGCGGTCGGTGTGGGCGGCGAGCCGAGGGGCCATCTCATTGCGAATCGCATTGATGGCGTCGTTGGTGTCGGCGCTGGAGAGCGCGAAGAACGTCGCCGCGACTCGGTTCAGCAACTGGCCCGACCGTTCGAGGGCGACGATGGTGTTGTCGAACGTCGGGGGTTCCGCAGATTCAGCGATCGCCTCGATCTCGGCGATCTGGTCCGCCATGCCCCGCTCGAACGCCGGCGCGTAGTGCGCGTCGTCGATGCGGTCGAACGGCGGAAGCTGATGAGGCAGCGGGCTCTCGACGAAGAACGGGTTGTCGGCCATCTCTTCCTGTGCGGCTGCGTTCGGGGCGTCTCCGATGGCGATCGCCAGCGCCAGAATGGTCGCCATCACCCCCGCGAACTTCGATGTCATGTCGGATCCTCCCGGCGAGTACCTGTCAGGGCAAACCTGAACGATATCAGCTTTTGCCGCTCCCCGGGCGATTGCGGCGAGGGCGGGCGATTGCGAGATGGCGACGGTCGCGAGCGGTCGCGGCGGCGGCCCCGGGGTTCGACCCTTCTGGGCGGACTGGTCGAGCGTCCTGCACGTGCTCACGCGTGCAGCCGGGCCGCGGCGTTCTCGGCTTCTGGCCGTCCGGGCGAGCGAGGCCGCCATGCCTGGCGGGGCGCCGGCGCACGGCGGCGATCGCCCACAGAGGATTTGCGCGTACGATTGGGAGATCATGACCCAGGACCAACCAGAGATCATCGAGCTTCGGGCGGGGGCGACGCGTCTCGCGGTGGCGCCCGGGGTCGGCGGATCCATCACGCGCTACGCCTTCGAATCGGACGGCCGCGTGATCGAGTGGATGCGCCCCGCCTCGCAGGACGCGCTCGCCGAGAGGGCAGCGGGCGGGACCTCGAGCTTTCCGCTCGTGCCGTTCTCGAACCGCATCCGCCACGCGCGGTTCCGCTTCCGCGGACGCGAGATCCGGCTGCCGCAGAACTTCCCGCCCGAGCCCCACGCCATCCACGGCCACGGCTGGCGGGCGCCGTGGACCGTCGTCGACCGGGCCGACGCGCGCCTGACGGTGGAGTACCGTCATGCCGCTGGTGCGTGGCCCTGGGCCTATGCGGCGCAGCAGACGTTCGACCTCGCCGACGAACGCCTCCGGGTTCGGTTCGCGGTGACGAACGAGGCGCCCGATCCGATGCCGGTCGGCTTCGGGCTCCACCCCTACTTCGTGCGAACCTCGCAGGCGCTGGTGCGCGCCGATGTCGGCCCCATGTGGGAGGCCGACGAGAACGTCATGCCGGTGCGCATCGCGCCGCCGCCCCCGCAGCTCCTCCTCGGCGGCGCCGGGCTCGTCCCCGACGCCACCGCCCTCGACAACAACTTCACCCGCTTCGGTGGGCGCGCGGTCATCGAGTGGCCGGAGTGGTCGGCGCGGCTGCGCATCGATGCCGACCCCGTCTATGCCTGCCTCGTCGTCTACACGCCGGCCCGCCGCGACTTCTCAGCGAACCGACTCTGCGTCGAGCCCGCCACCAACTGCATCGACGGCTTCAACATGGCCGAGGACGGTCGCACCGACACCGGCCTCATCGTCCTCGGCCCCGGCGACACCGCCGCCGGCGATGTGACGTTCACGCCAGAACTGACGTAAGCCGTTCGGCGCAACACGGCATCGACGGCTTCGACATGGCCGAGGACGGCCGCACCGACGCCGGGCTCATCGTGCTGGACCCGGGCGACACCGCCGGCGACCCGACTTTCACGCCCCCTGACGTAGCCGTCCGGCGCGACGAGGCGCGGAATCGGGGGCGTCGGCGGCGCGGCAAGCGGCCCGCAGGGGGGGACGCTCCCCGGGCTTGCCGTCGAGGCGTGCGTACTGGCGACGCTCAGGGGGTATCCCACCACGAGTTCGCCCACAGCCGGTCGAGGAAATCGCCCCAGGGCAGAATGCCGATGCCGTCGACCCGGCGCGGCGTCCGTTCCAGCGACACGATCACGTGATCGGCGCACAGGCCCTCCTCGCGCAGGGCCTTGATGCCCTTCATGTCCCGCGGACCCACGTGGGCCTTCGCCTTGACCTCGACAGCGAGGCCCTCGAACACGAAATCGACCTCGAACTGTGACTTCGACCGCCAGTAGCGCGGCGAATCGAGCCGGTGATGGTCGCACCAGGCCTTGATCTCCTGAAAGACGAAGCTCTCGAACGCCAGGCCGTACTCGGACGTTCCCGGCGCCAGCCCCCGCCGCCCCTGAAGATGGCGGGCGATCCCGATGTCGAACAGGTAGTACTTGGACGTGGAGATCGCCTTGCGCTTCCGCGTGTCCGTGAACGCCGGTACCTCGTTGACGATGAGGGTGTCCTTCAGTATCTGGTAGTACTCCCGAACCGTGGACGCCGGCACTTGCGCGTCGTTGGCCAGGTTGGCGAAGTTGATCATGTCGCCATGGGCCAGCGCTGCCACGTCCAGGAACCGGCTGAACGCGCCGATGTTCCTGACGATGGCCTCGGCCGCGACCTCTTCGCGGAGATAGTCGCCGGCGTAGGCGGCGAGGTCCTCGACCGGTGATTTCGAGAAGTAGATCGATGGCAGCAGGCCGCGATCGAGCGCCCGATCGAGGTCGAACCGGTCGCCGAGCTCGATGCGCAGGAAGGGGTGCAGCGCGCGCGATCGCGCCCGGCCGCCCAACAGGTTGACGCCCCTGCGCCGTAGGCGCCGCGCGCTCGATCCGGTCAGGAGGAAGCGGATCCCGTGCTCCTCGATCAGCAGGTGCACCTCGTTCAACAGCTCCGGCATCCGCTGGATCTCGTCGATCACCACGATGGCCTCCCCCGGCCGGTCGGCCAGCGACTCGCGGATGAGGCCCGGGTTCCGGGAGAGCCGCAGGAACAACGTCTGGTCCAGCAGGTTCCACACCGGACAGTCGGCGAACTGCTGGCGTATCAGCGTCGACTTGCCCGTCTGCCGCGGACCGAACAGGAAGCAGGACTTCTGCGTGACGACGGTCCGCAGGTCGAGACGGCGGGGGATGATGGGAGGCGCCATGTCATGATAATCAGCGACAACGTCGCTGTTCATCATGACAACGAACGACGCCACCGGTCAATGTCATTTGCGAGCGGGGTTTCCGGTCCATGTTGGATGCGTCGCAACGGCACGCTGGTACACGCCTTGGCGTAACGCGCTTCGGTGTGATGGGGGGCGGAGGGCGGACGGCAGACGAGACGGGGTCACGACGAGAAGACGTCATCAAGCCTGGGCTCGTCCCGCATGAAGTGCGGGAGGCGCGTGGTGTCGCCACTCATCAGCGCCTTGATGTCGTCGAGGTCTTGGCCGAAGTCGGAGGCCGGCACCGCGGCATAGCGCCAATAACTGAAGACCGGCCCCTCGGCCACGCCCCGCCGTCGTCGCGCGTATGCCGCGGACGCTGCACCAGGAGGACGAAGTTGCGCCCGGGCGACGTGCGGACCGTTGACGGCGGCCCGGGCGCGCTCCTCCGAGGCGGCCGCCTCGGAGGCCTCGCCGATGGCCCAGAACGCCACCGCCATGCACTGCCAGTAGTTCGGATCCGATCGTTCCTCGGCCTTGGCACGATGGAGGCCCACGACCCGCGTGAACGGATCGGGATCGATCGCGCCCGTCGCCCCCCACATCGCCATGCCGTAGTTGAAGGCGTCACGGATGTTCATGTCGGTGACGCTGCGATCGCCGTGGCGGAGCATCCTCGCGGCCTCGTCGCATGCACGCGTGGCGATCAACCGCGTCGCCAGGCCGGCCCGCGCCATCTTGCGATGGTCCTCGGAAACGTCAGGATCCGAAGTGATTCGCTTGAGGATGGGTACCGAGACCTCGATCTGGTCCGGCCATTCGTCGAGTCCGCTCGCCAATGCGATGCGCTCGCCAACGTCGAGGGACATCACGGCTGGTGAGGCGGCGACCGCTTCGGCGCCGCCGGACGTGGTCAGCGCGGCGGCTCTCCAGATCAGGGGAGGGGGAGCACTGCCGGACTGGAGTGCGCGCAACGCATCCTCGTTCGCACCGTCCAGATCGCCGTTGCGCGACCGAACCTGCGCGCGTTGCACGTACACTTCGGGCTCGCGGTAGCCTGATTCGATCGCCCGATCGAACAGCGATCCGTCGCTTTCCAGCCGCGGATCCCTGTCTTTGAGTCTCCCCAGCTCGAACAGCACCTCCCCGTCTTCAGCGTGGGTCTTCCCGATGCTATGCAGCTTGTTCTTCAGTGCATCCAACGGTTCTTCGTCCCGCTGTCGCCACGGTCTCGTGTTCCGTTCGATGTAGCGCAGGGCTCCATCGCGGTCGTCGAGATTCCGCCCAACGATCGCGTTGACGACATGGTCGTATTCTCTCGCGAGGCGGCTCCTCGGGCGAGTCAGGGTGAACACGGCTTGGTTCAGCAACGCCAGGCTGTCGTACCGGTGCACGATCAGCCGTTTGCCCGTCATGTGCAACTGTTTCCGGAACGCTTGAATGTGATCCTCCAGAATCCGGTCCTCGTCGTCGAGGTCCGGTACGTTGGACATGATGAAGTGCAGCGCGATCTCCTTGTCGTTCTCGGCCTCCGCCCGGATGTCGCGCACCACCTTCGTCAACCCGCGGAGGTTCTGCTCGTTCGGGAAGAACAGGATCGCCACGGCGTCGGGGAGCTGTCGGGTGCAGATGCCGCCGGTGTCGGTATGCCCGGTTCGGGAGTCGATGAGCACGTAGTCGGGGGCGACCGCCCGCCCCCACTGAGCCTTGAGGTCCTCGAACAGCAGATAGCCGTCACGCTTCTCGTAGAGCTCGGCCCAGTCGATCTGGTTGAAGTGCGCCGCGTACGTGGCCTGTTGGGCTCCCGACGGCATGATCCAGAGTTGGCCGCCACGATCGCCGACATCGGGCAGACGGGCCAGGAACCGGGCGGCGTCGGGAGAGCGATCAGTGCTCAGGTACTCGTGGACGAAATCGATGATGCCTGGCACGTCCTTCCGGGGACGAAGGACATCGAATGTGTCGAGTCCCGGCGCCTCCAGGTCGAAGTCGACCACGAGCACGCGGCGGCCTCGCTGCGCGAGCTCGACCGCGGCGTTGGCCAGGGCCATGCTGCGGCCCACGCCACCCTTGAAGGAGTAGAAGGTCGTGACGTACATGCTTCGAGCACAGTGATGGGTCAGGCAGCGGGACAGAGACGGAACCGCGCCTGCCGCCGTCGGTGTTCGTCCGCAACGTCGATGACGCGGAAACTGCCGGCGTTCGCTTCGGCGGGCGGCGCCGCACCTGCCGGCTCCGACCCGAGACGCTGCAGTGTGTGCAGGTTGTTCGGCGCCGCGAGGAGCCGCAGGTACCGGTCGTTCGCGGTGTTCTGAATCAGAATCGCGTTCTCCCAGCGGTTCAGCGTCGCTTCGCCGAGGCCGGTGACCTTCGAGAACGCCGCCCGGGACAGGTCGTGCATCGCCCGAATTCCGCGGATCTCCTTGGGGGTCAGCACGCCGAGGTGCGCGCAGATCGCCTCGTGCTTCAGTGTCTCGGCCTCATGGTCGAGACATTGGAAGTCGCAGGACGGACAGACGTGCACCGGCAGCGTCACGCTCAGCTCGGGAGCGTCGGGGCCGACACCGTACGTGAACGTGTGCTCGCTCCAGGTCTTGTGCGTGTCGGCGCCGCAGTCGAAGCAGGGCACGATGTCTGGCGTGTCGTCGGGAGGAGGCGTGGTCGTCGGATGCGGCATGTCTGATGCTCCGTTGCCGGTGTTCGCGTGATCGCTCATGGGCCAGCCGGGTTGTGGGGGAGATTTCACCACCCTTGTCGGTGCGTGCTCCGGAATGCCTCGGATGCGTCCCGCTCTCGTCGTGTGCCGAGGCTGAGGTGGTCGTGCATCCCGCGTCGCAGCAGCGGACCGCCCGAGCGGTCAACGTTCCGAGTAATGGAAGCTCCTGCCGTGGATCCACCCGCGATGCAGCTCCAGCTTCACGTAGAGCAGGGGCCGCGACGATTCCAGGTGGATCTTCATGACGTAGCCCTTGGCGCCCCTCGGCTTCTTGAGTTCGATGATCTCGACTTCATGGCCGCTCTCGAGCCGGATCGCAACCAGCTCCCAGGCGCCGTCGTTGGTGAACGCGGCGTTGCCGTCGGAAGGGTTCTGCACGTCCAGCGGGCGCCACTTCGATGGGCGGGCAGGCGTGGACTGGTTCACTCGACGTTGCCGGTTCCGTGCCAGCCTCGTCAGCTCGAGTCGCCTCCGGTCGTCGTCGCTCAGCAACTTCCGTGAACCGAACCACCTGAAATCATATGAGCTTTTGCAATGACCTGCAAGCGCATTGCTCATATCATGTGATTGGTTGTTGCGGGCTGGCGCGCGGGGCGGTCGAGCCGACGTTTGGCCTTCAGACCGGAGCTCTACGCGCTCTACTCCGCCGTCAGTTCGTCGTACACGCCCTGAATGCGCACTGGCGCGAGGGGCCAGTCGAGGTCGGTTGTGTCGACGCGGGAGGCGATGTCGTCACGGGTCGCGCCGGCCGCGATCTCGGCGCGGACCCGGTCCAGGACGGTCTCCAGCTTCGCGCGGAAGGCGCGGACGTCGTCCTTGCCCAGGATCTCCCCGTGGCCCGGGATCACCGTGTCGAAGTCGAGGGCGAGGAGGCCGGTGAGGGTGGCCGGCCACTCGGCGGCGCTGCCGCCGTTGCCGTAGTCCCAGAACGGAGCGAGGGTGCTGCCGTCGAGGCGCCGGCCGTGGATGAACAGGTCGCCGGTGTGGACGGTGCGCAGGTCGGGGAAGTGGATGACCGCGTCGCCGTTCGTGTGGCCGCGGCCGAAGTGGTGGGCGCGGGTCTCGGCGTCGCCGAGGAACACCGTGGTCTCGTCGGCGAACGTCACCCGGGGGGCGCCGCTCTGGTTGTTGCGGACGATGTTGGCGCGGGCGTTGCGATGGGCGATGACCTCGGCCGAGCGCATGAAGTCGGCGTTGCTGCCGGCGTGATCGCCGTGGTGGTGGGTGTTCAGGACGTACCGGACGGGCTGGTCGGTGACGCTGGCGATCTGTGCGGTGATGAAGTCGAAGCTGTACGGAAACTTGTTGTCGACGATGATGACGCCCTCATCGGTCACCCGGACCGCGACGTTGCCGCCGGACTGTCCGCCGTCGAATCCGGGGATGACGTAGAGGCCGTCTTTCACCTCGCGTATCTGCAGCCGCGCCTCCTGCTCGGGGGTGAACGTCGGGGGCTGCGGGGGCGCGGTGAAGACGAGTGTGGCGCCGAGAATGAGAATCGCCGCCGACAGGCCGAGCCGTTGCCATGCGCGCATGGAAGTACCTCCTTCGGGCAAGAGAGACAGTGTGACGACGGGTGAGTTGCCGACTGCGGCCCGGCGCGGCCGGTCCCGGCCTCCGCGCCCCGGCGCAGGCAGGGCGGAGCCAGCCGCGACCTGACGCCGGGCGGAACCCGCGCGGTTGCGGTGGGAACCTGACAGCCCGTCGGCCGCGCGCACGAACCTGAAGACGCCGGCCGCGGCCCGCGGCTGGTGAGTAAGGGGTCTGCGGAGCGAGAGCATCCCGGCCGCCTCGCGGGCGGCCGGGACTGAGGGGACATCCCGCCGGTGCGGCGGCTTCACGCCGCGAACCCGTTCACTCCACGATGACGACGCCCCACGGGCGCACGCCCACCTCCACCGTCGTCACCACCTCCAGGGTCTCGGTGTCGACGACGGAGACGTCGTTCCCGGGGCCGTTCGCGGTGTAGAGGTAGCGCCCGTCCGGGGTCAGGTCGATGCCCCACGGCCGCTCGCCGACTTCCACCGACCCGATCGGTTCGTTGGTAGCGGTGTCGATGACCGCCACCGTGCGCCCGCGGCCGGTCGAGACGTAGAGCCGCGACCCGTCGGGCGAGACCTTGGCGTCCATCGGCCGCACCATCTCGCCGGTCAGCTCGATGGTGGCGATGACCGAGTGGTCGGCGGTGTCGACCACCGACACCGTGCTTCCGTTCTCGGCCGTGACATAGGCGCGGGTGCTGTCGGGCGAGAACGCGGACGAACGCGGCCGGGCCCCGACGTCGAACACCGCGGCTACCTCGTGCGCCTCGGTGTCGATGACCGAGACCTGGTTGTCGTTCTCCGATGTGACATAGACCCACCGGCCGTCGGGGCTGCGCGTCACGCCCTCGGGCTCGCCCCCGACCGGGAGCTGGGCGAGAATCTCGCCGCTGTCGATGTCCACGATGCTCGCGAGGGCCGCGTCCTCGTTGGCCACGAAGACCCGGGTGCCGTCCAGGCTCACCGCCATCTGCTCGGGGTCGGTGCCCGCGTTCAGCACGTTCACCACCTGTCCCGCGGCGATGTCGACGATGCCGATGCCGTCGGCCGAGCGGTCGGGCGGGGGCAGGGTCGACTCGTCGATCCCCGGCGGGGCCGGCGGCGAGCCGCTGAGGGCGACGAACAGGCGCTCGCCGGCCGGGTCGACCTTGATGCCCCGCGGCCGCTTCCCGAGGGGAATGGTCGCCATCACCTCGTAGGTGCCGCCCGCGATGACGGTGAGGTCGCCCGATGTCTCGTTGGTGACGAACGCGCGGTAGGGCGGGGGAGCCGCCTCCTCGACCGGCGGGTCCGGCGCGGGTTCGGCGCCGCCGCAGGCGTTCAGGAGCAGCAGGGGGACGGCGAGCGCACGAGTGTCCAGGTATCTCATGACGGGTTCCTCACGATGATGCGGACGGGGCCTGATCGTCCGTCGGGATGTCGACGCGCGGCGGCGGCGCCCCGGCCGTGACCGCCTCGCTGGCCACCTCCATGACGATGCGGCTGTAGGCGCCGGGGTCGGGCAGGGCGCCGCCCTCGGCGAGTATCGCCTGGCCGTGCAGAAGCTGGGCGTAGGTCTTCAGCTTGAGCGACTGCGCGTTCTCGGCGTGGATGGCCGCGAGCCGGGCGATGAACGGGTGGTCGGGGTTGATCTCGAGGATGCGCTTCGTCCGGGGCGGGTCCTGGCCGAGCTGGCGCATCATCTGCTCGAGCTGCGGGCTCAGGTCGTCCTTGTCGCCGACGAGGCACGCGGGGCTGTCGGTGAGCCGCCCCGAGACCCGCACCTCCTTCACGTCGTCCTGCAGGTGCGTGCGCAGGGTTTGCAGCAGGCCGTCGAGCTGGGGCCGTTCCGCCGCGTCCTTCGTCTCGTCCTCCGAGTCGCCGGTCCCGAGGTCGACCTCGCCCTTGCTCACCGAGACGAACGTCCGGTCCTTGTAGGTCAGGTCGCGTTCCAGCCAGAACTCGTCGACGGGGTCGGCGAAGAACAGCACCTCGATGCCCTGGCGCGCGAACGACTCGAGGTGGGGCGACTGGCGCACGGCGTCGAGCGAGGTCCCGCCCAGGTAGTAGATGTGCTCCTGGCCGTCCTGCATGCGCTCGACGTAGTCGGCGAGCGCTGTCGGCTCGTCGCCGTGGGTGGTCGCGCACAGGATCAGGTCGAGCAGCCGGTCGCGGTGCTCGCCGTCCGCCGTCAGTCCCTCCTTGAGGACCGCGCCGAACTCGCGCCAGAACGTGCGCATCGCGTCCGGCTTGTCCTTGCGCAGCTTCCCGATGGCCTCCAGAGTCTTCTTGATCGCGAAGTTGCGGATCGACTTGACCTGCCGGTCGTGCTGGAGGATCTCGCGCGACACGTTCAGCGAGAGGTCCTCGCAGTCGATGACCCCCTTCAGAAAGCGCAGCCACTCGGGCAGCAGCGCCTTCCAGTCGTCCATGATGTGCACCCGCTTCACGTAGAGCTGCACCCCCTTGGTGATGCGCTCGCGGTGATACAGGTCGAAGGGGGCCCGGGGAGGGATGAACAGCAGGATGCGGGCGTTGAACGCGCCCTCCATCGCGGCGGGGATGGTCGTCAGCGGGTCGTGCCAGTCGTGGGAGAGGTGGCGGTAGAACTCGTTGTACTCGGCGTCGCTCACGTCGCTGCGTGATCGAGTCCAGATCGCCTTCATCGAGTTGAAGGTCTCGTCTTCCACCACCGTCTTCGGCAGGACGCCCTTCACGGGCTGGCCGTTGTTGTCGAGCACCGGCTCCTGCCGCTCCACCTTCATGCGAATGGGGTGGGCCACGAAATCGGAGTGCGTCTTCACGATCTCGCGCAGCACGAAGGCGTCGGTGTAGTCCCGCCGCCCGTCCTCCTCGTCGGCCGGCTTGAGGTGCAGCTCGACGGTGGTGCCGGCCTGGGGGCGCGCCGCCTCGTCGAGGGTGTAGCTGCCGTCGCCCGTCGACTCCCAGCGGGTGGCGGTGTCCGCGCCCGCGCGGCGGGTGGTCAGGGTCACTCGATCCGCGACCATGAAGGTCGAGTAGAAGCCGACGCCGAACTGACCGATCAGGTCGGCGGTCGCCGCCGCCGGCCCCTCGTCGGCGCCCTGCTTCGCCTTCAGGGCGGCGAGGAACTCCCGGCTGCCGGAGCGGGCGATGGTGCCGATGTCGCGCACGACCTCGTCGCGCGTCATCCCGATGCCGTTGTCCGAGATGGTGAGGGTGCGCGCCTCCGGGTCGGACGCGAGCCGGATCTCGAGGTCGCCCTCCGGCAGGAGCTTCGGGTCCGACAGCGCCTCGATGCGCAGTCGGTCGAGGGCGTCCGAGCTGTTCGAGACGAGCTCGCGCAGGAAGATGTCCTTCTGGGAATAGAGCGAGTGGACCATCAGGTTCAGGATCTCCTGAACCTCGGCGGTGAACGTGTGCTTCTCGGTGCTCATCGTCGTCGTGTCAGTGGTCCGCGCCGGCGGGGGGCGGAGACTTGCGGTTCGGCCCGGCGAGGCGCGGAAGGCGGCTACGGTCGGGGCGCATCGGCGGCCAGGGCCTGACGCTCCCAGGGGGCGAGGTCCAACTGCCGGCGCGTGCCCGCGGCCGGATCCGCGCCGAGATCCTCGAGCAGCGTCACGAGGTGCGGATGCCGGTTGAACGTGTTGGGGTAGAACACGCCCTGGGCGATGGACAGCGCCGTCCAGCCGGTCCCGTTCACGGCGTCGAGGTCGGCCCCCTTCTCGTGCAGGAACCGCACGATGCCGTCCGCGCCCCGATGGATGGCGCCGTGCAGCGCGGTGTCGCCGTTGCCGTCCGAGGCGTTCACGTCGTTGCCCAGCGCCCACGCCAGCTCGACGGCGGCCAGCGCCTCGTCGTTGGTCCCCGGGTTCTCGCCGATCTTCCAGATGCCGACCCCCGCCGCCGCCATCATCGGCGTCGCGCCGTTGGCGGTGGTCAGGCCCGGGTCGGCTCCGAGGCTCGCGAGCAGCCGCATCATCGGCACATCGGCCGCCTTGGCGGCGAGCAGGAACGGCGTTGCGCCCACCCGGTCGAGCATGTTGCGGTTGCCGTCGCGCGGCTCCGCCGTCTGACCCAGGTTCGGGTCGGCGCCGTGGGCGATGAGGAGTCGCGCCATGTCGAGACCGTCGAGCCGGCCGAGGGGCACCGGGAACGGCGGGTTGCGGCCGAGGTTCGGCCGCCGCGTCCACACCACCTGGTGCAGCGCCGTCCAGCCCTGCCCCCGTGCGTCGGGGTCGGCCCCGGCCGCCAGCAGCCGCGCCGCGATCTCGTACTGCGCGTTGTAGACGGCCATGCCGAGGGCGCTCGTGCCGTCGGGCAGCGTGTCGTCGAGGTCGGCCCCCGACACGAGCAGCACGTCGATGGCCCGCAGGCTGCCTTCCCGGGCCGCGAACAGCAGCGGCGTGAACCCGCCCCCGGAACGGGCGTGGACGTCGGCCCCGGCCGCGATCAACGCCGCAGCCGCGTCCGGCTGGTCCTGCGAGGCGGCCCACATCAGCGCCGTCTGGCCTCGCCAGCCCTCGACCGCGTCCACCTCGGCGCCGTGCTCGAGGAGGACCGCGACCGCGGGCGCGACGCCGGTCCGGGCGACCGTCATCAACGGGGTCTCGCCTTCGCCCGACGGGCGGTTCGGGTCGGCCCCGGCCTCCAGCAGCATCCCGAGCATTTCGGCGCTGCCGTTGGTGGCGGCCAGGGCGAGCGGCGCGATGCCGTAGCGGGTGACGGCGTCGGCCGCCGCGCCGGCGTCGAGGAGCCGCGCTGCCGTATCGAGGTCGTCGTTGTGCGCCGCCCAGTGCAACGCGGTGGTCCCGTCCGGCTCGGCCGCGCCGACGTCGATGCTCCGATGCAGCAGGGCAGCGACCGCTTCCGCGTCACCGGCCTTGACCGCCTCAATCAGGGGGATGTGCGACGGTTGGGCGCCGGCCGCGGTGGTAGCCGCAGCCGCAGCCATGACCACCGTGGCCAGCCAGCCCGCCGGACGGTATGCCGGTGCCATGCGCATGCTCTCACTCACGTTGGGTCGTTGGTGACGGTCAGGTCACGCTGTGGCCGTGCGGGTTCGACGACAAGTGTCGGTTCGGCCCGTTCCGACTCCACCCCTCGGAAGTACCGCTCGACGGAACTCCCTGGTTGACGAACAGGGAGGGTCCTCGCCCGTCGCCCGCGTCGTCCGACTCGTAGCAGGCGGCAGGGGCCGCTCTTCCTCGCGAGATGGTCGAAACCGCAACTTCGATTCTCGTCTCCGCCAAGCCTGGTTTCTTGCCTACACCCGTCTACACCGTCAGCGGCTCCAGAGGAAGCCGCCCCGTGCTGTCGCCGAGCCGGTCGGGATCGACGACCCCCGCCTTGTCCAGCATCGCCAGCAGCAGGTTGGTCATCGGGGTGTCGCTCGGGTAGCGCACGTGGCGTCCGCCCTTCAACTGACCCGCTCCGCCGCCGGCCAGAATGAGCGGCAGATCGATGTGCGAGTGCTGGTCGCCGTCGCTGATGCCGCCGCCGTACAGGATGAGGGAGTGGTCGAGCAGCGACCCGTCGCCGTCCGGGGTCGCGTGAAGCTGCTGCAGGAACCCGGACAGGATGTCTACGTGGTACGTGTTGATCTTGGCGTACTGCTCGAGCTTCGCCGGATCGAGTTGATGGTGCGACACCGAGTGGTGCGCGTCGGGCACCCCAACCTCGGGATAGCTCTGGGCGGTCTGCTCGCGACCGATCAGGTATGTGAACACGCGGGTCACGTCGGCCTGGAACGCGAGCCGCTGCAGGTCGAACATCAGCCGCGCGTGCTCGGTGAACGAGCTGGGAATGCCCACCGGCCGCGCGAGGTTCTCGGGCAGGTCGCCGTCGCCGGACTGCGCCTCCACCCGCTGGATGCGGCGCTCGATCTCGCGGACCGCGTCGAGGTACTGGCGCGTCCGCCGCCGATCGCCGGCCCCGAGGCGCTTCTCGAGCCGGGCCATGTCCTCGCGGACGGCGTCGAGGATGCTGCGGTCCTCCCGCAGGCGCGCCGCGCGCTCGGCGCTCGTGCCCCCCTCGCCGAACAGCCGCTCGAACACCACGCGCGGGTTGTGCTCCATCGGCAGCGGGGTGGTCGGCGTGCGCCACGCGATGGTGTTGGTGTAGACGCAACTGTAGCCGTTGTCGCAGTTGCCGACCACGTAGCTGTTCTCGAGCGAGATCTCCAGCGAGGGCAGCGGGGTCTCCTGACCCAGGCTGGCCGCGGCGATCTGGTCGGCGGTGGTGCCGGCGCGGACGTCCGCACCCTCGGTGCGTTTGGGGTGCACGCCGTTCAGCCACACTCCGCTCGCCCGCGAGTGTTCGCCGTTGCCGTCTCCCCACGCCTCGGCCTGCCGGTGGGCGAGGCCGGTCGGGATCACCACATGGTCCTTGACCGGCGCCAGGGGACTCAGGATTGGCGACAGCTCCAGGGGGCCGTCGTCGGCCGGGGTCCACTGCGACATGTTGGCCCCGTTGGGAATGTAGATGAAGCCGAGCCGCTTCGTCGGCCGCGCCGCGGTGCGCGCGAGCGCAGTGGCCGCGGGCACCATGGCGTCGAGCAGGGGCAGGGCCAGCGCGGCGCCGGCGCCTCGGAGAAACGTGCGGCGGGGCAGCGCCATCTTCGTGATGATCATGACTCCGTGCTCCTCATCCGGAACGGGGGGCTCTTGACGACGCCCAGAATGAGCGCCGTCAGGCGGTAATCGTCGTCGGCCGCGGCGCGGGTGATGGCGCGTACGGCCGGCGCATCGTAGTACTCCACGCCGCGGCCGACGGCGTAGGTCAGCAGCTTCTCGGTGACGGTGGTGACGAAGCGTTCGGGGTGGGCGAGCAGAGCCGCCCGGAGGCCGGCCGGCCCGTCGAAGACGGCGCCGTCGGGCAGCACCCCGGTCAGGTCCATCGGGACCCGGGTCTCGTTCGGCGTGCGCCGGCGGCCGACGGCGTCGAACGGCTCGAGGGCGAGGCCCAGCGGGTCCATCACCCGGTGGCAGCTCGCGCACACCGGGTTCGCCCGGTGCTGCTCCATCGCCTCCCGCATGGTCAGCGTGCGCCCGGTGGTCGTGGCCTCCAGCGCCGGCACGTCGGGCGGCGGCGGCGGGGGGGGCGTGCCGAGGATGTTCTCGAGCACCCACTTGCCTCGAACCACCGGCGAGGTGCGGTTGGCGTGCGAGGTGACGGTCAGGATGCTGCCGTGGCCGAGCAGCCCGCCCCGGTCGGGATCGTCGAGCACCACCCGCCGGAAGTGGCTTCCCCGCACGTTCGGGAT
Organism: Vicinamibacterales bacterium; assembly: GCA_965199675.1. Taxonomy (GTDB): domain Bacteria; phylum Acidobacteriota; class Vicinamibacteria; order Vicinamibacterales; family UBA8438; genus JAJEEA01. Next base: position 123,625 of record CBDATI010000063.1, read on the forward strand.
ACCGTAGTGCACGGCGAGCCGTTCGTTGAGGAAGGTGTAGTTGGCCGAGAGCAGCTCGACGACGCTGCGGTCCTCGCGCAGGATGGCGTCGAACAGCATCTCCGTCTCGCGGCGAAAGCCCTGCCGCAAGTCCTCCCCGAAATCGGGGAAGAGGTCCTCGTCGGGCTGCACCGCGGCGGCATTGCGCAGGCTGAGCCACTGCCCTGCGAAGTTGGTCACGAGGGCCTCGGCCCGCGGGTCGGCGAGCATGCGCCGGGTCTGGGCCTCGAGCACCGCGGGGTCGCGCAGTTCGCCCCGGGCGGCGGCGTCGAGGAGTTCGTCGTCGGGGATGCTGCTCCACAGGAAGAACGACAGGCGCGAGGCGAGCGCCAGATCGCTGATCTCGTAGGCGGCGCCGGGCGGCAGGTCAGGCGGGTCTTCGACGATGCGGAACAGGAACTCGGGGCTGACGAGCAGGCGCCGCAGGGCGAGCTCGATGCCGCCGTCGAACCCGCCGGTCGTCACGCCCCGCTCGTAGAAGTCGAGCAGCCGGTCGACGTCGTCGTCGGTCACGGGCCGGCGGAATGCGCGGCGGGCGAGACCCGACAGGATGTCGGCCGCGCAGGTGGCGGCCGCGGTGGCGTCGTTCCCCGGCTCGCAAGTGAAGATGCGGGCCCGGCTCGGGGTGTCGACGGCGGGCCGTCCGCCGCGCGACTCGAAGGGACCGGCGATGGTGAGCCGCTCGAGGTACGGCTGATAGCGCGAGTCGGCCCCCGATCCCTCTCCCGTGAACGGCCGCTTGTACAGCTTGCGGGTTCGCTCCTGCTCGGCCAGGGTCTTGCGCAGGAAGGCGGCCCCGACGCGATGGGGGCCGGCGCTCACCCGCACCCGCACCTCGCGGGCGTCGGCCTCGGCGTACTGGCTGCGGCGCTGGCCCGGCTCGAGGGCCCGGCCGACCGTGAACACCTCCAGGCGCTCGCCGTCCAGGGTCAGCTCGAGCGCGTGGGGCTCGATGTAGAGAGGGCCGTCGGGCACGACCGAGATCACGTACTCGGCGTCCTCGGGGAAGTTGAAGTCGACGACCATCCCCCCGCGGGTGCCGAACGGCAGCCCCGCCACGTGGTCGTCCTGCCCCTGGTCGGAAGGGACCCGAAAGGTCTCGGCGATCGGCGAGGGGACCGGCGACCCGATGGCGAGCCGGCTGATCTTCCGCGCCGCCGCCAGATACCGTTCCATCAGGGTCGGTGAAACCCCCAGCACTCCGGCGATGTTGTCGAAGCCGTAGCTGGTGTCGTCGGCCGGCAGCAGGTCGCTCACGTCGACGTCGAGGGCGAGCAGGTCGCGGACCGCGTTGCGGTACTCGACGCGGCTCAGCCGGTGCAGCGCCTCGGTCCGCCCCGGCCGCACGTGGGCAGCGGCGGCGCGGTCGAGTTCGGTCTCGAGCCAGGCCCGGAAGCCGTCGTAGGCGGCCGGCTCGGGCCGGGGCCGCGGCTGCGGAGGCATCGCGCCGGCGCGCAGCTTGCTGACCACCTTCTCCCAGACCGCCGCGTCGCCCGCGACGTTCGCCAGGTCCATCGCTTCGAGCGACAGCCCGCCGGTCTCGAGCCGGTCGTTGTGACAGGCGACGCAGTAGCGCTCGAGCAGTCGGCGGTGGTCGTCGGGAGGGGCGCCGGCCTGTCCCGCGGCCGGCTGTCCGGCCGCCGCCGTCGCGCCGATCAGCGTGGTCGCGACGGCGGCGGCGATCACCCGGAATCCGGACATGAAACCTGGTTTCCTCTCGTGAAATCGCGCCAGCCCGCCCGAGGCTCCGCCTGACGCTCCATCCTGAAGGCGCCTGCGCCACTCTGCGACGCCGACTCCCGGTCCATACACCACGATGGCCTATTTTGGGTCCTGGACGCGCGGAGTGTCAATCGGTTGTCCAGCCGGGTTGACAGGGTTGGTCGGACTTGAAATAGTCGGGACACCGCCGGAGTGGGCCGTCACCCGGGCTCGGCGAGAGTCGCGGGGCTCGTGCGCCCCCGAGGAGGATCGCATGAACCGCTGCTCGCGCACGGCTGCTGCTCGTTCCGACCGCAGTGGAGCTCGTCGGGGCGCCGTCGTCGTGGCCCTGCTGCTGGTGCTGGCCGCGCCCACGCTCTCCGCGGCGCAATGGGCGCAGTTCCGGGGGGCGAACGCCGGCGACGTCGGCGACGATCCCGCGCTGCCGGATACGTGGAGCGAGACAGAGAACGTCGTCTGGACGATCGACATCCCGGGGCTGAGCTGGAGCTCGCCGGTCGTCTGGGAGGACACGATCTTCGTCACCTCCGCCATCAGCGCCGGCGACGAGCCCGACCCCATCCCCGGCCTCTACGACCCGGGCGACGACAACGGCGCGACGCGGTCGTCCGAGGTCCACCGCTGGGTGGTCTACAACATCGACTTCCACACCGGCGCCGTCCGGTGGGAGCGCGAGCTGCACCGCGCCCCTCCGGAGATCGCGCGGCACATCAAGAACAGCTTCGCGTCGGAGACCCCGGTCACCGACGGCCGCCGGGTATACGTCTACTTCGGGACCGCCGGCGTCGTCGCCGCCCTGAACATGAGCGGCGAGACGGTCTGGTACACCGAGCTGGGGGCGTACGAGACGACGGGGGGGTTCGGCTCGGCCGCGTCGCCCACGCTGCACGGCGACCGGCTCTACGTCGTGAACGACAACGTGACCCGCTCGTTCATGGTCGCCCTCGACCGCGACACCGGGGCCGAGATCTGGCGGGTGGAGCGGCCCGAACGCGGCCAGAACTGGGCGACGCCGTTCGTCTGGGAGAACGCGCTGCGGACCGAGATCGTGACCGCCGGCACCCAGGGCGTCCGCTCGTACGACCTCGACGGCAACCTGCTGTGGGAAATCCACGGCATGTCGGGATTGACGGTGCCGACGCCGTTCTCCCGGCACGGGCTGCTCTATATCGGCTCGGGCTATCCCGGCGGCGGCCTGCGCCCGGTCTACGCGGTGAAGCCGGGCGCGTCGGGCGACATCTCCATCTGGTCGGCCGACGACATGCGGACGGGGTTGAACTTCGGCTTCCCCGGCGTCAGGGCCTCCTCTGACGACGTCGCCTGGGCCTATCCGCTGCTGGGCACCTACAACACGTCGGCCCTGGTCTACGGCGACCAGTACTACACGCTGCTCGACCGGGGGTTCCTCGTCGCCCACGACGCCCGTACCGGCGACGAGATCTACGGCCGCCGGCGGCTCGAGATCGGCAACGGGTTCACGGCGTCGCCGTGGGCGTACAATGACCGGATATTCCTGCTGAGCGAGGACGGCGAGACGTTCGTCGTCCGGGCGGGACCCGACTTCGAGATCTTGCACACCAATCCGCTCAACGAGATGACGCTGGCGACGCCGGCGGTGGCGAACGGCAGCCTCATCCTGCGGACCCGGACGAAGCTCTATCGGATTGCAGAGGGGGGGCAGCCGTGAAGATGACCGTGAACGCCGTCGCCGCATCCGCCGGACTGGCGCTGTTGGTGCTGACGGCCGCGCCGGCCCGCGCCCAGACCGTCACCCTGACCCAGGTCGGCGAGATGCCCGGCCCGGCCGAGCACATCCGCGTGCAGGGCGACTACGCGTACGTTTCCTACCACTCGTCGTTCACCGTCTGGGACGTGTCGGACCCCGCCGCGCCGGCGCGGATGGGGGCGACCGAGCTGCCGCAGGAGATCTGGGGGTTCCGGATCCGCGGCGACCGGGCCTATGTGGGCGCCAACTTCTTCGGGGTGGCCATTCTCGATATCTCCGATCCGGCCGCGCCGGTCGTGCTGGGCAACCACGAGACCCTCGGACAGACGAAGATCGGCGCCGTGTACGAAGACCGAGTGGTGCTGATAGATCACATGGAGGGCATGGTGCTCGTCGACGCGTCGGACGAATCGGCCCCCACGGGAGCCGGCTCGTTCTTCCTCGACGGCTACGCGCGTGACGTCGTCACCTCGGCGCACCTCGCCTACGCGACCGACTCGCCGACCGGTCTGTATGTCTTCGACCTGTCGGCGCCGGGGCCGCCCGAGCCCGTCGGCATCCTGCACGCCCCCGCCGCGCCGCGCGCCATCGAAGTGCAGCGCGAGGTCGGCGAAGTGTCCGGCCTTCTCGCGGGGGCGGGCGGCGGCCAGCTTCAGATCTACGACGCCTCGGACCCGACGCGCCCGGTGCGGGCCGCGACCTTCGAGACGCCGGGGCGCGCGGCGCGCGTGGCCTTCTCGGGCTCGCTCGTCTTCGTCGCCGACGCCGAGGCCGGCGTCGCCATCGTCGACATCTCGGACCCGTCGGCGCCCGCGCCGGCCGGGACCCATCGGACCGATGCGCCGGCCCGCGACATCGCCGCCACCGACACCCACGTCTTCGTCGTCGTCGGGGTGGGTGAGCGCCAGGAAGGCGAGACCGCCGTCCACATCTTTCGCCGTTCGTCGTGACGCGGCCCTTGCCGGCGATGGGCGGGACCGCGCCGGCCTCCTGTTCGCGGGGCGTCATGCCCAGCATCTCCGAGGCTCTCGGCCGACGCTGCCCGCGGGGAGCGCCGCGCGGCTTGCGTCCAGAGTGTCTGCCCGGCCGCGTACGACAGTCCCCCGTGAGAGGCGGCGAGGCCATCGTGACCCGAGGCATCCCGCGGGCCGCGCTCGCCGCGTGCACGTCCAGGTGACGCCGGTATGGATCCCCTCCTGACCCCCGAAGAACGCGCGCTGGTGCACGAGCAGCGGAGGCTGTTCGACGCCGCCCACGAACTGCTCTCCGACCTCGAACTCGTGCCGGGAGACCCCGAAGCCCTCGAGGCGATGCGGCACCGCCTCGACGAGCTCTTTCTCATCATGGTGGTCGGCGAGTTCAACGCCGGCAAGTCGACATTCCTGAATGCCATTCTCGGCGCCGACGCGCTCGATACCGGCGAACTGCCCACGACCCGGTCGGTGCACCTGCTGCGGCACGGGGCCGTCGAGGCGGTGCGCGAGGCGGAGCCCCGCCTGCTCGTCCACGAGTTGGCCGTCGAGCTGTTGCGGGACCTGAACATCGTCGACACCCCCGGCACCAACTCGATGCAGCGCGAGGAGCAACGGCTGACCGAGGGCTTCGTGCCGCGCGCCGACTTCGTCTTCTTCGTCACGTCGCTCCTGCGGCCGTACTCGGCCAGCGAGCACGACTTCCTCAAGCTCATTCTGAGCTGGGGCAAGCGCGTGGTCTTCATCGTCAACCAGGTCGACCTCGCGGGCGGACCGGACCACGTGGCGCGGGTGAAGCGCTACGTCGAGCAGCAGGCGACGGAGGCGCTGGGCGAGGAGCCGCCGCTCTTCGCCATCAGCGCCCGCGAGGTGGTGCGGCAGCGGCACTCGGGCGAGCCGTTGTCGGGGCTCAACGAGTGGGCCGCCTTCGTCGACTATTTCCAGTCGAACCTGCGCGACCGCGACCGGGTGCGGCTGAAGCTGACGGCGCCGCTCCGCAGCCTGACCCCGGTACTGGCCCGCCAGGCCGACGCGCTCGCCGAGCGGCTCCGGCTGGTTCAGGGCGACCAGTCCGCCCTCGCGTCGATCCTCACCGAGGTGGACGCCTACGAGACCCGGATGCGGGCCGACGTCTCCCGCTACCAGTCGCAGATCACCAACATCCTGTGGCAGCTCGAGCGCCGCGGCCAACGCTTCTTCGACGAGCTCGTGCGGTTGTCCAACATCATGCGCCTGCGTGACAAGGACATCGTCGAGAACCGCTTCCGCAACGAGGTCGTCGCCGATACCCCGCAGTGCATCGAGGAAGAGGTGCAGGCCCTCATCGACTGGCTGGTGCGCCAGAACCTCGCGATGTGGGAGACGGCCGACGGGTTGCTCCGCCAGCGGCGCGAGGCGTTGCGGGACGCCGCGGGGCGCACCCGCTTCGTCAGTCCCCAGTACGTCTACAACCGCGAGGAGATTTTCGCCCGCCTCGCGCAGCCGGTGCGGCGTCGGCTCGATCTGTTCGACGCGCAGCGCGAAGCGGACGAGATCGTGGCGGCGGTGAACGCGGCCATCGCCAAGACGTTCGGCGTCCAGGCCGTGGTCATCGGACTGGGGGCGGCCCTGACCGCCGCGTTCACGACCCTCGGACTCGACGTGACGGGCACCGTCGGCGCGACCCTGCTCGTCGCCTCCGGCTTGTTCATCCTGCCCCAGCGCCGGGCGCGGCTGAAACGCGAGCTCGCCGGCAAGGTCGAGACCCTGCGGGTCGAGCTGGCCGAGACCCTCGAGGATCGGTTCAAGGAGCAGCTTCGCGACTACGTCGAGCAACTGCGCGGCACCTTCGCGCCCGAGCTCGAGAGCACCAAGGCCCAGGTGCGCCGGCTGCGCAGCGCGAACGACACGCTGAAGGTGCGGCAGTCCGAGTGCGCGGCGCTGCTCGAGCGCATCGACGGGCGGGGCGGTCCGTCGCCGGCCCGGGAGCCGGTGGGAAAGGCGTTACCCGGGCGCAGGCCCGCCCCGCCGTCGTAGGCGAACCGCCGGGCGTCTCGAAGCGCGGCGGCTTGCCGGACGATGACCGGTCCAGCCGGGGGAAACCGCGCACGAGGCCCCGTGAGATCGGGGGCGACACTGGACATCGCGAGCACCGATCGACAACGGTCGCCCGGTGGCCTGCTCATGTTCCACCGGATGGACGGTGGCCGCGTCACGATCATCGATGTGGTCATCTCGAAGGCGTTCACGACGGTCGCGGCGCGGCGGTTCACTTGGGCTCATGAGCAGGTCAGCGAGCCGGTCGGCCCCGCGTTCGGCAGCCACCTCGGCAACCCGGGCCGTTTCGCGATCGCGGCCGGCGGCGTGCCGCGGTTTGTGAACGACAACGAGATCGTGTCCGGCATCGGTTGCAGTTCGGGCCCCTCCGACCAGGAGGAGGTTGCGGCTCAGAGCGGCGTCGACGCGCGGCCGGGGGGGCTCTGCAATTGATGCGCCCGGCGTCGACCGCCCGCGGGCGGTCGACCATCCGCGGGCCGCGGGCCGCCCCCCGGGCGCCGTTCGGGGTGAGCCCCTCGCTGCTCGGGCGTTACTTCTTCCACGACTGCGAGCGGTTCCTGCGCTTCCGCGCGACGCGAAGCCCGGTGCGCAACGGCGTCCCGGAGCGGCGTTACGAGTCGGGGCCAGTGATGGCCGAGGTCCTCGACAGCGGCCGGACGTGGGAGGAGAAGGTCCTCACCGAACACCTCGCCGGCCGGGCCCTCGTCGCCCCCGGAGACGGCGCGCTGGCCGACCGCATCTGGTCGGTCGAGGAGAGCGTCGAACTGCTGCGGCGGGCGCGGCCGGGGCAGTTCCTCTATCAGTTGACGCTGCGCGCCCCCGAGTCGCTGTACGCGGCGCTGGGCGTCGACCCGCAGCAGATCGAGATCACCGACAACCGGCCCGACCTCGTGGAGGTCGCCGCCGACGGCGCCGGCGGTTGCCGCTTCCGCGTGATCGACATCAAGCGGGGCAGCGCCGTGCGCATGCCGTACCGCATCCAGGTGCTGTTCTACGCCCTCGAGATCGACCACGTCCTGCGCGCGCGGGGCATCGACGGCAGCGTCGATCTCGACACCGGCGCGGCGTGGCTCGGCGGGGCGCCGGCGCCGGACGACTTCGATCTGCGGGTCGTCCGGCCGCATCTGGAGGACGTGCTCGCCCGGCTTCCGGCGCTGGTCGCGCAGCCGCCGAGCGAGGCGGACTGGCACGTCCGCTACCGCTGCGAGTGGTGCGAGTACCTGGACCACTGCCGCGGCGAGATGGTCGAGCGCAACAACGTCTCGCGACTCGTGGGCATCACCGCGCACGGCAAGCGCTTCCTCGGCGGGCTCGGCGTGCGCACGCTGCCGGATCTCTCGGCGGCGCTCAGCCGGCCCGACGCCGACGAGCGACTGCAGCGCTGCGCGTCGCTCGCCGGCGAGCGCCCACGGCTCGAAGCGCGCCTCGAAGCGCACGCCAGCGGAGAAGCCGGCGTCTTCGGCGCGCTCCACCCGGCGCTGCCCAAGGGTGAGAACGTGGCGCTCTTCCTCACCGCCCAGGCCGAGCCGGTGGAGCATCGCACATGGCTGCTCGGGATGCTCGTCTCCGCCAGCGAGGACTCGCGGCGCCGAATCCTGCAGGAGGATGGCCGGGCGCAGCCCTTCGTGGTCGTCGCCCGCCGTCGGGAGGAGTGCGCGGCGGTGCGGGCGCGCTTCATCCACCGGCTGCACGAGGTGCTGCGCCGCATCGACGCCTGGAACTCGGAACACGCCGAGTGGAGGGACCAACTGTCGGTCCAGCTCTATTGCTACAGCGAGCAGGAGAAGGACCGGCTCGTCCAGGTGCTGCTGGAGGCGCTCGACGACCCCGCGGTGTCGCTGCCGGCGATGGCGCTGCTGTTCCACCTGCAGGCCCCTGACCTGCTGCGGGTGGACGACCATCCGAGCGATATCGTCGCCCACCCGCTGATCCCGCTCGTCTCGGCCGTCGGGCGGCTGCTGGCGCTGCCGGTCGACGTGTCGTACACACTGCCCGAGACCCTCGCCGCGCTCGGCTCGGACTTCGCCGTCCATCGCACCCGCTTCCACTATCCCTTCGGCCACGGAGTGCGGGCTGACGAGGTGCTGCGGGTCTGGAACGGCGGGGAGGGCGATATCCCGCGCGTGGTGCGGGAAGGCGCCATGCGCCTGTACGGCTACCGCGCGGCGCTCGGGCAGGCGCGGCGGCTCGCCGGCGGCCATCTCGTGGCGTGGCCGCCGAAGCACCGCCTCCAGTCGTCAGCCGGTATCGCCCATCCGCGGCTGTCCCGTCTGGCGTTCCTGGCCCGCTACGAGAGCGTGATGCAGTGCCTGGCGGTGCGCGCGGCCCGCTGCGAAGCGCGCGAGGTGATGGCCGTCCGGGGGACGCTCAGGCCGCTGGTACACGAGGGAGGGGGGCGTTTCCGGGTGACCGCCGACGGCGTCGAGATCGACGGCTCCGGTTTCCACCGCTGGCTGGTCGTACGCGACACCCCGGAGGGCCTGCGCGCGCAGGCGCGGTTCAACGACTGGGGGAACCGGGCGCGTCCGTGGGTCCCGCGCGCCGATGCGCACGTCGGGATCGGAAGTATCGATGCCGTCGACCCGGATCCGCTGGGGTTCGCGCGGTCGCTGCGCATCGCCTGGACGCGCCGTCACGACCCGCCGCTCGAGGACGGCGCCCGCGTCCTGCTGATGCCCGGCTTCCGGGACTACAACACCGACCGGGCGTTCAGGGGCCTGAAGCGGCTCGACGGCAACGGCGGCCTGTTCGTGCGGCTGCTCGACGATCCGGGGACGGCGGCCAGCGCGGCGCCGTCGTCCCGCGAGGCGGTGCCGGACGAGGCGGCGGACGAGCTCCACCTCACGCCGAGCCAGGCGGCGGCGTGGCGCACCATCGCCAGCTCCCGCGCGACGGCGGTGTGGGGGCCGCCGGGCACCGGAAAGACGCACTTCCTGGCGGCGCTGGTGCTCGGCGTGTGCGCGCCGCGCGGCGGGTTCGGCCTGCGCCGGCCCCGGCGACGCCTGCGGGTCCTCATCTCCGCCATGACCCACGCCGCCATCGACAACGTGCTGCGGAAGATCGTGCAGCTCGCGGGCGAGCTCGGCCGGCCGACGCCGGCATTGGCCAAGGTCGGTCGAGCGGTGACCGACGCTGGCGGCGGCATCGAGACCATCGCCAATGACCGCCTCGACGGCTGGCTGGCCGAGCACGCCGTCGCCGTCGTGGGCAGCACGGTCTGGGGGCTGGCGAAGTCCGAGGCGCGCTTCGACCTCGTGGTGATCGACGAGGCGTCGCAGGTGCGGGTGCCGGATGCGGCCCTCGCGATCGACCGCGTCGACGGTCGGGGACGCCTCGTGGCGGCCGGCGATCACCACCAACTGGGGCCCATCCTCGCCGGCGCCTATCCCGACCCCGCGGAGGGCGAGCCGGTGCTGCACGGGTCCGTCTTCGATCTGCTGCGCGAGCGGCCCGGCCGGTCGGGAACCCCGCTGTGCCAGTTGTTGGAGAACTGGCGGATGTGCGACGTGCTCACCGGCGCGGCGCGTGGGCTCTACGGGCGCGGTTACCGCTGCGCCACGCCAGAGGTCGCGTCGCGGCGGTTGCAGCTCCGGCGGCGCCGCGGCGAGTTCGTCGGGGCCTGCCTGGCGCCCGACGCGCCCCTCGTCGTGGTGATCCTCGAAGGCGTCGTGGCGACCAACGTCAACGAGATCGAGGCGGCGCTCGTGAGCAGGCTCGCCGTCGCGCTGCGCGACGACCTGGCCGGCGTCGCCGACGACGTCGCCTTCTGGCGCGAGCGGCTGTTCATCGTCAGCCCGCACCACGCCCAGATCCGGGCCATCTGCGCCGCCCTCGCCGCCGACCGCGACTGGGGCGAACCCCCCTTCGTGGACACCGTGGACAAGATGCAGGGCCAGGAGGCCGAGGCGGTCCTGATCTCCTACGGCGTGGCCGACCCCGAGTACGCCGCCCGGGAGGCGGACTTCATCTACGGCCGCAACCGCCTCAACGTGGCCATCACGCGGGCGCGGGCCAAGTCCGTCGTCTTCCTGGCGCAGCCGCTGCTCGACGCCAGCCCCGAAGTTCTCGATGCGCCCGGTGTGGTCGAGGGCCTCGCGTACATGCGCGACCTCGTGCAGCTCGCGCGCGCTAACGGCTGCCGGCGCCGTTTCGATCTCGGGGACGGCGCGTCGGCGGAGGTCGCCGCCCTCGACCGGGTGGTCGTCGAGGAGGCTGAGGGCTGAGCGGGGCGCCGGGCGGGGGCTCCCGTCGTTGAACGGCCCTCGGCGAGCGAGGGGTGTTGACTCTTGCCACGCGTCTGCAAGAGTGGCACGCCGTGGAGAGCCGTGCGGACGTTGGTTTGAGGATATAGCGGAGAGACATCCGCCAACCGAGGCGCAGGTTCAATGCGCGAGCGCCGATACCCCGTGGGCGCCGTCGTCGGGCGCGTACAGCTCCGATCAGGGCCGGGGAATGACCCGGACGACTTCGATCGCGATGCCGTCTGGGCAGTCGGCCGACTCGGCGAGGCGGCCTTCGACCACCACGTCGTCCCCGGGCGCCAAGCCTTGGCGCTCGCCGGTCAGCACGTGGCGCTCGCCGCCCTCGCCCCCTTCCTCGAGGACGAGGCAGTTGTTCCCGCCGTCTGCGATACGTCCCTGACGCTGCAGGGCGCCGTCGGGTTCGGTGACGTGGAAGGGGGCGGAGACCGCCAGGGGCCGGAAGTAGACGTCCACGAGGACGAAGAAGTGGGTGCGGTCGGTGGTGGCCCAGGTCGGGACCTCGACGATCGTGGACATCGTGCCGAACTCGTCGGTGACGAGCTGGGCGATGACCTCGAAGCTGGAGCGGGTGGCGCCCATGCCGAGGTAGATCGGGGTCACGGCGGGGAGATTGGTGGTCTCCACGGTCACGGGAGTGCCGGCGGCGCCGCTGCCGGGTGAGAAGACCGGGGCCCGCGTGTGCACGGGGTCCAACGGCTGGTTCGGACGATTGCCGGGTGGGGGTTGCTGCATGGCCACCGGGGTCGCTCCCGATGGCATCATGCTATCACCTGTTCCAGAGACCGATCGGCCCAACCCCGCTTCGTGACGCCGAGGTTGGCGCGACGGTTACGCAGCGGGCACTTTCCAGGCGGGCGATGCCGGTTCGCCGCCGCTGCCGTGCTATGCTGCCGACGATGCTGCGCCGACCCGGGCGGCCCCTCGCGTCCGTCTCCGCGACGGTGGGGGAGCCCGCCCTCCCCGCGCGGGAAACGGGCGGAGCCATGCCCGTCGACGGCGGGTTGCCCTCCGGGACCGACCTGTTGCCTCCTCGCGCCCGCCTCGCCTACGACGAGGATGGCTACCCCTATGTGGATCGCAAGCCGTTGAACCGTCGCCACCGACAGCAGATCACCTACGCCAGCCCCGTGCTCGAACGGCGCTACGCGGATCGGCCCGATGTCGCGGCCGACGGACTCATGACGCTCCACTACCAGGAGGGCAATCGCAACGCCTTCGTCGAGCCCGATTTGGTGGTCGCCTTCGGCGTGCGGCCCATTCGAGATCGCTCCAGCATCAAGTTGTGGGAAGAGCCCACGCCGGCCTTCGTGCTGGAGGTGCTTTCGCCGAGCACTTACGAGAACGATCTGGGTCCCAAACACCGCCTGTACGAGATGCTGGGCATTGAGGAGTACTGGCTGTACGACCCGTTCGGGGGGTGGATCGAGGAGCGGCTCCGCGCCTACCGGCTGCGTGGCGGAGTTTACGAAGCGGTGACGGCGCTGGCCGCTCCGGCCGCCCCGCACGCCGGCCATGTCCTCCGCAGCGACGCCCTCGACCTCGAACTGCACGATGCGGACGGTCATCTGCGCTTCTACGACCCGGCCGCGCGCTGTTACCTCCTGCCTCTCGCGGACGAGGCGGCGCGGGCGGACGCGGAGGCGGCGCGGGCGGACGCGGAGGCGGCGATTGCTGCCCGCGAGGCCGAGGCGCGCCGAGCCGCTGAAGCGCGCATCGCAGAACTGGAGGCCTTGCTGCGGAAGTCGACCGGCCACCGTTCCTGACCGCCGAGCGCATCGCCTGTGCGCTCGCCGGCGCCCGCCGCCGTGTGGCCTTTCGACACCATCGCGCTCCGCTTGGCCCGCTTTGGCGCGTCTTCAACCTCGAATCTGCTAGACTTGCTCGATTCGCGTTCCGGCGGTTCGAGGCGATCCCATGATGAGAGTCCCTGCCGTTTCCGCCGCGGTCGTCGCCGTTCTCGGCGCCGCCGCCCCCGCCGCCGCGCAGGAAGCGACCGTGGCGCCGCCGGCCGCGGTCCTCGACCACGACGCCCTGACCGGCGTCGTCGGGACCTATTGCCAGCGCTGCCACAACGACCGCATGCTGACCGGCAACTTCTCGCTGGACGGCTTCGACGTCGGCGGCGCAGGCGGCGACGCGGAGCGGGCGGAGAAGGTGATCCGCAAGCTGCGGGCGAACATGATGCCCCCGCCGGGCATGCGGCGGCCGCCGGCGGAGACCCTCGCAGCCCTCGTCGAGACCCTCGAGTCGGTGGTGGACGAGGCGGCCGCGGCCGACCCGAACCCGGGACGCCGGACCTTCCAGCGCCTGAACCGCCACGAGTACGAGCAGGCGGTCCGCGACCTCCTGGCCCTCGACATCGACGCCGGCGACTACCTGCCGCTCGACACCATGAGCGCCAACTTCGACAACATCGCCGACGTCCAGATGCTGTCGGCGACGCTGCTCGACGGATACCTCCGCGCCGCGGCCGAGGTCAGCCAGCTCGCGGTCGGGAACCCGAACGCGCTGCCCCGGCAGCACACCTACGCCAAGTCGCGGGCGTACTCGCAGTGGGACCGGGTGGAAGGCGCACCCTACGGCACCCGCGGCGGGTTCTCGGTCGTCCACAACTTCCCGGCCGACGGGGACTACATCTTCCGGATGGCGTTCCAGCACACGACCACCGGGGGGCTGTCGGGATCGACGATCCGGAACGAACAGATCGAGGTCTCGATCGACGGGGAGCCGGCGGCGACGCTGGCCATGGACCAGTGGCTGCGGACCTCCGACCCCAACGGCGTGAACCTCGAAGTCGAGGCGCCGATCTTCGTGCGGGCGGGCCCCCGGCGGGTGTCGGCAGTCTTCGTCCGCCAGTTCGAGGGGCCGGTCGAGGACGTCCTCGCCCCGCACGAATGGTCGATCGTCGATACCGAGATCGGCGATCTCGGATACGGCATCACCGCCCTGCCGCACATGCGGGACCTCATCGTCGACGGTCCCTACAATGTCACGGGCGTTTCGGAGACTCCGAGCCGACGCAGGATCTTCAGTTGCCGCCCGACGTCTCCCGACACCGAACGCCCGTGCGCCGAGGAGATAGTCGGACGTCTCGGCGCCCAGGCGTACCGCCGGCCCCTGACCGACGCCGATCTCGCGGACCTCATGCGGTTCTACGAGGTGGGCCTCGCGACGGGCGACTGGGAGACCGGCATCCGCACCGCGCTGCAGGCGACCCTGGCCAGCCCCGACTTCCTGTTCCGCATCGAGCGGCCGGCCGGGCCGGTGACCCCGGGCCGGAACTACCGCGTCTCGGACGTGGCCCTGGCTTCGCGGCTCGCGTTCTTCCTGTGGGGCGGGCCGCCCGACGAGGCGCTGACGGCGCGGGCTGCGGCGGGCGAGCTGTCCGACCCCGCGGTGCTCGAGGCCGAGACCCGGCGCATGCTCGCCGATCCGCGGGCGGAGTCGCTGGCCACCCGGTTCGCGGCGCTGTGGCTGCGGCTCCAGGACATGGACCAGGTGCAGCCCGACGCGTTCTGGTTCCCCAACTTCGACCGCCAGCTCGCCGACGCGATGCGCCGCGAGACCGAGCTGTTGTTCCACAGCCTCGTCGAGGAGGACCGCAGCTTCTTCGACCTGTTCACGGCCGACTACACCTTCGTGAACGAGCGGCTCGCCCGGCACTACGGCATCCCCGGCGTCGCGGGGCCGCAGTTCCGGCGCGTCGACTACCGCGGCGACCAGCGGCGCGGCCTCTTCGGTCACGGATCGGTGCTGATGCTGACGTCGATGGCCAACCGGACCTCGCCGGTGCTTCGAGGCAAGTGGGTGCTCGAGGTGGTGCTCGGCGTCCCGCCCCCGCCCCCGCCGCCGGCCATCCCCGACCTCGACGAGACGGCGACGATCATCGACGGCCGGGCTCTCACGACCCGCGAGCGGATGGAGATTCACCGCACGAACCCGACGTGCAACGCCTGCCACCGGTTCATGGACCCCCTCGGGCTCGCCCTCGACAACTTCGACGTCATCGGGAAGTGGCGCATCCGCGAGAACGGCATGCCCCTCGACACCCGGGGCGAGATGTGGGACGGAACCCCGGTGTCGACCCCGCAGGAGCTGCGGGGGGCGCTGATGAAGCTCGAGGCGTCGCTGGCCCGCACGTTCACCGAGAACCTCATGGCCTATGCCCTGGGGCGGCGGGTCGAGCACTACGACATGCCCACGGTCCGGCGCATCGCCGGGAGCGCGCGTGACAACGGCTACCGCATGTCGTCGTTCATTCTGGGGGTCGTCGAGAGCCCCGCGTTCCAGATGCAGCGGGCGGAGCCGGCCGTCGCGGCCGAGGAGACCGTCGCCGTGCAGTAGTCGTCGGCGTCGGCCGCCGCGCGGACTCGTGCGGGCCGAACCGTCGTCGGAGACGACGCGAGATACACACGCAACACTTTGGGAGACAGGCTGGGAGACAGACTCATGTTCATCACAGGAAAGCACCTTCCTCGCCGGACGTTTCTCCGCGATGTGGGGACCGCGACGCTCGCCCTGCCGTTCCTGGACGCGATGCGGCCCGCGGGACGGGTCTCGGCGGCCACCGCCGCCGCCCTCGACCCGACCCGTCTCATCACCATCGAAATGGTGCACGGAGCGGCGGGGTCCAACGCGTGGGGAGGTACGCAGCACCTGTGGGCCCCGGCCCGGGACGGCCGCAACTTCGACCTGAGCGCGGGCGCGCTGAGTTCGCTCGAGCCCTACCGCGAGCACCTGACCATCGTCAGCGACACCGATGTGGGCATGGCCGAGGCGTTCTCGCCACCGGAGATCGGCGGTGACCACTTCCGCACCAGCTCCGTCTTCCTGACCCAGTCCCACCCCAAGCAGACCCAGGGCTCGGACGTCTTCGCCGGGACATCCCTCGATCAACTGCATGCCCAGCGGTTCGGCCAGGAGACGCCGATTCCGTCCATGCAGCTCTGCATCGAGAACGTGGACCAGGCCGGCGGCTGCGCGTACGGCTACACGTGCGTCTACACCGACTCGATCAGTTGGGCGTCGCCGACCGAGCCGTTGCCGGTGACACGGTCGCCGCGGGTCGCCTTCGAGCAGCTCTTCGGGGTTGGAGGCACGGCCGAGGAGCGCGCGGCGCGGCGGACGACCGACGCGAGCATCCTCGACTGGATGACCTCGCGGGTGTCGCAGCTCACGCGCGAGCTGGGGGCGACGGACCGGCGGCGGATGGAGCGTTACCTGGACAACATCCGCGAGATCGAACGGCGCATCCAGCGGGTCGAGGAACGGAACATGAGCGGCGAGCCGCGCGAGCTGCCGGCGGCGCCGGCCGGCGTGCCCGACTCGTTCGACGAGCACGTGAAGCTGATGTTCGACGTGCAGGCCCTCGCCTTCGAGAGCGACGTCACCCGGGTGTTCTCGTTCAAGATGGGCCGCGACGCCTCGGGCCGGGTCTTCCCGCTGAGCGGCACCGACCGGCCGTTCCACTCGGCGTCGCACCATGGCGGCCGCGAGGACGCGGTCCTCGAGTTCAACAAGATCAACCGCTACCACGTCAGCCTGCTGCCGTACCTTCTCGACAAGCTGAAGGACACGCAGGAGGGCGACAGCGACCTGCTCGAGAAGAGCGTGATCCTCTACGGCTCGGGCATGGGCGACCCGAACCTGCACAACCACAAGCGCTGCCCGCTGCTGCTGCTCGGCCACGCCAACGGCCGGATTGCGGGTGGAGTCCATCTGCGGGCGCCCGAGGGGACGCCGATGGCCAACGCCATGCTCAGTCTGCTGCACGCGCTCGGCCACGACGACCGGGCGAGCTTCGGCGACAGCACCGGGGAGTTCGCGCTCAGCATCTGACGGCGGCGAGCGGGGGAGAGCATCATGAGACTGTCACTGCGCGCGGGCGCGGTCGTGGCGATGCTGGTGGCGCTGGCGGCGTCGCCGTCCCGGTGGGCGGTGGTCGCGGCGGACTCGCCGGTGGCGGACGCGGCGAGCCGGGGCGACGCCGAGGCCGTCCGGGTCCTGCTCGAACGGGGCGTGGACGTGCAGACGGCGCGGGCCGACGGCATGACCGCCCTGCACTGGGCGGCGATGCACAGCGACCTCGAGATGGCCGGGATGCTCCTGTATGCCGGCGCCAACCTCGAGGCGACGACCCGCATCGGCCACCATACGCCGTTGCATGTCGCGGGCCGGAGCGGCAGGGCGGCGGTGGTCGCCGCCCTGCTCGAGGCCGGGGCCGACCCGCGGGCGCTGACCGCGAGCGGGGCGACGCCTCTGCATCTCGCCGCGCAGGCGGGCAACGCCGAGGCGGTCGCCGCCCTGCTCGATCACGGGGCGGACGTGAACGCGCGAGAGCGGACGTGGGGGCAGACCCCGCTGATGTTCGCGGCCGCCGCCAACCGGCTCGGGCCGGTGAACGTGCTGATGGAGCGCGGCGCCGATCTGGAGATCGCCACGCAGGTCGTCGATCTGCCGGCCCTCGACGCGATGGACCGGGCCGCCGCCCAGCGGCGGAAGCAGGTGCTCGACGGGTTCCGGGCGGCGGCTCCGCCCCACGAACGTCAGGGATGGCGGCCCGACGCCAGTGAGGTCCAGGCTGCGGTCCGGGCGGCACGGGAAGTGCAAGTGCTCGACGATGTGCCCGCTACCGGGGACGCGTCGCAACTCGAGCGCGGTACGCCGCGTACCTACACCGAGCAGGTCGGCGTGCAGGGCGGGTTGACGGCGCTGCTCCACGCGGCCCGCCAGGGGCACGTCGAGGTGGCGATGGCCCTGCTCTATGCGGGGGCGGAGGTCAACCGGGCGAGCGGCGACAACACGAGCCCGCTGCAGATCGCGACCATGAACGGCCACTTCGATCTCGCTCTGCGGCTCATCGAGCGCGGTGCCGATCCGAACATCGCCACCGACGCCGGGGCGACGCCGCTGTTCGCGGCCCTCAACCTGCAATGGGCGCCGCGGGCGCGCTACCCGCAGCCCCGCGCCCACGATCAGCAGGAGGCCACCTACCTCGACGTGATGGAGGCGCTGCTCGAGGCGGGCGCGGACCCCGACGTGCGGACCCGCAAACACCTCTGGTACATGTCCTACAACCACTGCTGCTCGGAGAGTGTCGACGGCGCCACCCCGTTCTGGCGCGCCGCCTACGCGACGGACGTCGAGGCCATGAGGCTCCTCCGGGCCTACGGGGCGGACCCGAACGTGCCCACGCGGGCGCCCGAGCGACGCCGCCGCGTCGCCGCGGCCGCCCCCGATCCGTCGGGCCTGCCCCCCGTCGAGCCCGGCGGCCCCGGCGTGTGGCCGATCCACGCCGCCTCGGGGGTCGGCTACGGCGAAGGCTTCGAGTCCAACGCTCACCGCCACGTTCCCGACGGCTGGCTGCCGTCCGTGCGGTACCTGGTGGAGGAGATCGGGGTCGACGTCAACCTCCGGGACCATGAGGGCTACACCGCCCTCCACCACGCTGCGGCCCGCGGCGACACGGTGATGGTGCGCTATCTCGTGGAGCAGGGTGCCGACGTGATGATGGTCAGCCGCCGCGGCCAGACCACCGCGGACATGGCGAACGGGCCGTACCAGCGTACGCTGCCGTTCCCCGAGACGCTGGCCCTGCTGGAGAGCCTGGGCGCCGTCAACAACGACAACTGCGTCTCCTGCTGACGGCGAGATCGACGAGCCGCACGCACGGGGCCGTTTCGGAACGGTGCGCACAGGTGCGGGCGCGTCAGGCCCGCTCGACCGCGAACGCCGTCACGTTGCGTGTTTCCCGGCTGAACTCCACCCCGATCAGGTGGATGGGGTCGCCTGACGCGTGGTACTTGTCCGCGTAGCCCCGCTCCCGGAGCTGCGCCAGGGCGGCGCCCTCGCCCGCCTGCTCCACCACCTTGAACTCGAACAGATAGATGTTGCCACCGAAAAACACCGCCATGTCCGCCCGACCGCGGTTGCTCGAGTCCTCCACCGTCACGTCGAAACCCGACGCCGCGAAGTAGGAATAGAAGACGCTGGCGTAGTAGCCCTCGTACCCGGCGATGGCGTTGCTGGTGTACCACTCGTAAGGGATGCCCGAGAAGAACGCCTGGAAGAGCGCCTGCATGCCCGCGAAATCGTTCTCTTCCATCAGACGGTACAGCCGATCGCTGTTGGCGGTCTGGCCGCGTCGCATCCTGCACCAACTGCCGCAGCAGGCTCTGGTTGAAGCTCTGCCGGACCTCCCGGTTGGGATAGCCCAGGCGATAGCGGCGGACGCCGCCCCGGTCTCGCACGTCCTTGATCGTCAGGTAGCCGGTCTGGAACAGCAGCGCCTCGGTGGTGATGGCGTCGACATCGAACGACGACAGCAGCTCGTGGCTGGTCAGCATGCCGTCCAACCCGAGTGAATTCACCCGACGCTCGAACAGGGTCTTGACCAGGAAGGTCGGTGTGCCGGTCTCGAACCAGTGCGCCGCGAACTTGCCGCGGCGGAACAGCAGCAGGATGTCGAACGGATTGTAGATCCCGTCGTCCCCCGTCCAGTTGTAGCCGTTGTACCAGTCGCGAATCCGCTCCCGGTCCAGACCCGCGAGTTCCGGAGCGAACACGGTGTCGAGGTCCGCCTCGGTGTAGCCGCAGATGGCGGAATAGCAGGGGTCGAGCGTGAGGTCGGTGAGGTTGTTGAGGCCCGAGAACACGCTCACCTTCGAGAACTTGCTGACCCCGGTCAGGAAGGTGAAGCGAACGTGGGCGTCGCTCGACTTGATGGTCGAATACAGGCCCCGCAAGTAGTCGCGGTTGGCGCGGGCAACTGCGGGAGCCTCCAGCGCGTCCAGGATCGGCTTGTCGTACTCGTCAACCAGCATCGCGACGCGCCGACCGGTCTGCGCGTGCAGCGCGCGAAGCAGCTCACGGAAGCGCTCGGGAGCCGTGTCGTAGCGCGCCGCCACGCCGGCGTCGTCCGCGGCGGCGGCCAGTTGCGCCATCGTACTGGCATGCACGTGCCCGGGCGCGCCGAAGTGCCCGGCGCCGAAGTCGAGTCGCACGACGGGATGCCGCACGGACCAGTCCCAACGGTTGTGGATGTGGAGCCCGGCGAACAGCGGTTCGCTGCCCTCGAACAGCTCCTTGAGGGTATCGAGAAACAGGCTCTTGCCGAACCGTCGCGGGCGTGACAGGAAGTGGTGCTTGCCCTCGTCGAGCAGCCGCGCGATGAAACCGGTCTTGTCGACGTAGTAGCAGTCCTCCTCGCGGAGTTCGCGGAAGGTCTGCAGGCCGATGGGCAGGCGGCGCCTCGTCATCACGACTGTTGGCACAGCATAACGGGTTCGCGCCGTTCGGGACAGGATTCCGCGGCCCGAGGGCCGCGACGCGCGGCGCATCGTGGCCGCGCTGGACGTCGATTCTGGAGGGCGCGCGAGGACAGATGCTGGAACGCATCGTGGACGAAGCGGGCGTGGAGAGGGCGTGTCCAACCGCGACAAGGCATGGTTGACGACGATCATGCTGTCGCACTTCCACCGGCACGACCTCCGGTTCGAATCGCTGCTGGTGTTCGAGGATCAGTCGGAGATTCCTCGGCTGGAACTCGCTCGGCTCTCGGCTGTCGGCGGTGACTTGATTTCAACGCTGGAATCGAGCGCCGACCTGAGTCGCAAGCTCCTCCGGCGTACGGCTTGAGTGTCAGGACCGCCCATCCGACGTTCGATCAGGCGCACGAACTCGCCCTTGAGTTCGATACCGACCCATCTTCGGCGCAGTTGCGCAGCCGCGAGCAGAGTCGTTCCAGAGCCGGCGTAGGGGTCGAGCACGGCGTCGCCCGGTTCGCTGGTGAGTCTGACGCAGCGGTGGGCGAGGTCGATCGGCATCGGTGCGGGATGGTCGTCGTCGGGAATCTGATCGCGTCGGCGCGGGCTCGTCGGAATGTCCCAGACCGTTCTGATGCGGCGTTCGTTGGCGCCGCGGACGGCGTTGATGTCGTAGTGGTAGTTTTGGCCCTTCGACAGCAGGAAGACCGTTTCGTGCGCCTTCGTCGGCCGGTCGCCGACCGATTCGGGGTGGGCATTCGGTTTGTGCCAGATGACCTCTGAACGCAGCCACCAGCCGTCGTCCTGCAGCGCGAAAGCCAGACGCCACGGGAGTCCGATCAGGTCCTTGGGCTTGAGTCCGCGCGGCGTCCGGGGCCGTACCGTCATCGCGCGCGCCCGGTTCTTCCTGTCCGGCGCCCGGTAGCGGCGGTTGCCCGACGTGTAGGCGTCGCCGATGTTCAGCCACACGGTTCCGTCGCCCGTCAGCACACGCCGGAGCCTGCGAAAGTCGGCGACGATACTCGCTACGTAGTCGCGCAACGTGTCGTCTCGCCCAAACGGATCCCCGGTGTCGTAGTCACGCAGGGACCAGTACGGGGGAGAGGTGACGACGGTCCTCACGCTCTCGGCGGGCAGGAGCTCAATCGCCTCCGCGGCCCTTCCGTGAATCAGCGTGGCGGCCGGGAGGGCGGGGAGTTCACCGTCCACTTCCGCATCGAGACGGAGGTATCGTCGTGTGTGGCCGTCTTGCGTCTGGGGTCTGGCTGGTTCCGTGGACTCGATGGGAAACAGCGTGGTCACGGCAGTCAACCCCTCGGTCGACCGGCGGCAGTGCGAGTCAGCAGGCTCACCCGATCAGCCGGTCGAGGCATGCGCTGGGCCGGCGGGTCGCCTTGCCGGCGTCGCTCGAGCAGGCGGATCGCGGTTCGCCGGTCGAGGCCGTTGGCGGCGCGGAAGGTCTCGATGGCCTCGTCACCCAGGCGGAAGGCCAGATCCACCCGCTCGGCCGGGGTGAACCGCGGGACGCGGGCGTCTGCGCGAGCGCGGAGAGTGGAGGCGACCGACTTCATGAGGCGAGTATACCCCGTCGGTCGGTGGAGCCGACGGGCCAGCGGGGCCAGCCGCCGCCGATCCGGCGGCTGAGGCGGGAGTTGCGCGCCGGCGGACAAACGAGTCACCCGCGACGAGGATGTACCGAAGGACGGCGTCTACCGCAGCTCCCGGAAGAACGCACGCAGGTCGTCGACGTACAGCTCCGGCTCTTCGCTGGCCGCGAAGTGGCCGCCACTGGGCATGATCGTGAAGCGGACGAGATTGTAGCGCGCCTCGAGCCAGCGCCGCGGGGTGAACCGGAACTCGCCGGGGAACGCCGCGCACGCCGTCGGCACTTCGATTCGCGGCGGGTCCGGCGCGTTGGCGCCGTGCCGGCCCTCGTAGTAGTAGCGGGCGGCCGAGGTCGCGGTCTCCGTGGCCCAGTAGATTGTGAGGGTCGTCAGCAGCTCGTCCTTGCTGAAGCGCGTCTCGGGGTTGCCGTCGCAGTCGCACCAGCTCCGGTACTTCTCGACGATCCAGGCCGCGAGCCCGACCGGCGAGTCGTTGAGGCTGTAGCCAAGCGTCTGTGGCTTGGTGCCGTGCATGTGGCTGTAGCCGCGCTCCTCGTCGGTCCAGAAGGCGGCCCGCTCCTCCATCAGCGCGATCTCGGCGGCGGGCACGCCGGCGGTGGGGTCGTCGGGGTCGGGCGGGCCGGCGGTGCACAGGTTGAGGTGGAGGCCGGCCACGTGCTCGTCGTTGGCGGCCAGCCACCGACTGATGCCGGCGCCGAGGTCACCGCCCTGGGCGCCGTAGCGCTCGTAGCCCAGGCGCGCCATGAGCTCGGCGAAGATCGCGCCGGTGCGGTCGCGGCCGTAGCCGAGTCGGCGCGGGCGGTCCGAGAACCCGTAGCCGGGGATGGACGGGACGACGACGTGGAAGGCGTCCTCGGCACGCCCCCCGTGGGCGACGGGGTCGGTCAGGGGTTCGATGACCTTGTCGAACTCTGCGAACGTACCCGGCCAGCCGTGGGTCAGGATCAGCGGGAACGCTTCGGGCTCGGCCGACCGGCGGTGGACGAAGTGGATGTCGAGGCCGTCGATGCGGGTCTTGAACTGCTCGAGCCGGTTGAGCCGCCGCTCCTGCTCCCGCCAGTCGAACTCGTCACGCCAGTACTCGACGAGCTGCCGAAGGTAGGTCTGGTTCATCCCGAGCCGCCATCCGACACCCTCGGGCTCGTCGGGCATGCGGGCGCGCGCGAGCCGCTCCTTCAGGTCGGCGAGCACGCTGTCGGGGACGTCGATGGTGAACGGCTCGACCGCGACGCCGGCGGCCTGTCCCGCGGCGGCGCCGGCCGCCGGTGACCACGGGGTGGAGCGGGAGCCGCCGGCCAGGGCCAACGTGAGCGCGGCGAACAGGGCGGTGATTGCTGGTCTCATGGTGATGATCCCCAGGTCGACGGCCGGCAGTACGTATCGCCCTGACCGTCCGGTCGCGGGATTGTCCCGTTCGTTGTTGAACTTTGCGAGCGGCGGACTCCCTGTTTCCGCTCCGAATTCGCCTATTCTACGCCACGTCAGCAACCGCGCTGTCGGGCGGAGCCAGCGCGTCGAGCGCGCCGGCGACCGGAGGTGCGAGCGCGATCGTCGCTGCGGCGACCGCCATGGCGGTGTGCGCGCCCCATGGGTGAACCCGCCGTCTCATCGCCATGATGTCTCTCCTTGTCCCCTTGCACCGCCCGCATCCCGCACGTCGCGAACGACCATCGCGAACAGGATGACTAGTGGAATCGACGCGGCGTTCAGCACCACGTAGAAGACGAAATGCTGTGCCCAAGCCCCGGTGGCGACCACCGTGTAGTTGAAGGTGAACGTGTTGTACGTGTACGTCGTCAGCGAGACTAGCCCCGCCCACAGCGCCTGGTGGCGTCCGAAAAAGAACGCCGCCACGAAGTAGAGCGCCAGCAACGCGACCGCCGTGTCAATCAGGCCCTGGGCGGTCCAGAACGCGCCTATCTGCGGCTGCCAGCCCTCGTCCGGTGGCGGCGGAAAGTCCTGGATCGGCCGGAGCCCGCTGAGGTACAGAACGTTCAAGACGACGTGCCCGGCCTGGAAAACGCCCCAATAGCCGACGAGCCAAGGCATCGCCACGCGGCGCATCGTCATTTTCGGCCTCCCGCCGCGTTGCCGACGCAGCGACTAGTGTCCTGTCTTTCAAATAGGGTTACGTAATTTGGTCCTGCTGTGCGGCCAGACTCGAGCGAGCATGCTGGATTTTACGAAGAATGGCCTCGCCTTTGGCCTTCCACTTGTAGGGCTTGGGCGTCAGATTCCGTTCAGCGAGGTAGTCCTCGATGTCCGCCACCAGGGTCTTGACGCTGTTGAAACTGCCCTCTCGGATCACGTCCTGGGTCAGGTCCGCGAAGAAGCGCTCGACCAGGTTGAGCCACGACACGCTGGTCGGCGTGAAGTGCAGGTGGAACCGCGGGTGCTTCGCCAGCCAGGCCCGCACGCGGTGGTCCTTGTGGGTACAGTAGTTGTCGACGATGAGATGAAGATCCATCTCCGGCGGGGTCTCCCGGTCGATTTGCTTGAGAAACCGGAGCCATTCCACATGCGTGTGCTGCGCCTCGGTCCGCGCGATGAGCTTGCCGTCCAGGTAGTTCAGGGCAGCGAACAGCGTGACCGTCCCGTGGCGCCGGTAGTCATGAGTCCGCGTCCGGGTCGCCCCGCTCCGCAGGGGCAGGCCCGGTTGAGTGCGTTCCAAGGCCTGACACTGGCTCTTCTCGTCGCAACAGAGCACGAGCGCCCGCTCGGGCGGATCCAGATACAAGCCGATCACGTCCCAGAATTTTTCCGCGAACTTCGGGTCGTTGGACACCTTGAAGGTCTTCACCACATGCGGCTTGATGTCGTTGGCGCGCCAGATCCGGTGGACGCTGTCCGGCGACATCCCCACTGCGGCGGCCATGGTGCGCACGCTCCATCGCGTCCGAGGCGCCGGCGGCTGGGTTGCCCGGAGGATGACGTGTTCGACCTTCTCCGGCGTGATCGAGGGTCGCCGCCCCCGACCCGGCTGATCCCGCAAGCCCGCAAGCCCCTCCCGGTCAAACCGTTGCGACCACTTGTTGACACAAGCTCTGCTGACGCCGAGCTCCGCCGCCACCTGCTCTTGCGACAACCCGGCGACCCGTCGCAAGATGATCTGCGCCCGCAAGTGGTCTCGCATGGGGGTCGTAGGTGCCTGCACGCGCCGCTCCAACTCGGCGCGTTCGGGGTCGGTGATTTCGAGGACAGAGACCGGCCGAGCCATTCCGTATACGATAATGCGTGAAGGCGGTTACGTCAACTCATTTACCGGACAGGGCACTAGCACGGCCTCGCCGAACCGGTGACCGGACGGCGCACGCACCGCCGGCGCCGACGGCAGTGCCCGCACACGCCACAGAGACCCCGCAGACGGCCGCGGCGACACACGCAGGCACGCACGCTCGAGAGCCAGCGCCGACCGGCCGCTCGAAGCGAAGTTCACGCCGCTCAACGCCGAAAGAACCAGGAACCTGCGTGAACACCGACGTCCAGACGACAGTCGACGGGACCCGCGGACCACACGGTCGACTGCCCGCATCATCGGGCGACGGCCGAGAGTGTTCCGTGCACCTTCGGCGCTCATTGACACAGAGATGCCGAATCGGCGACCCTACAGCGCAACCGCCGAGGAAGCCCGAGTCCACGTGACGGGGAGCACCGATGACAGACCGAAGAACGCAATGGCTAATCGCCGTAGCGATATTGCTGGCAACCACTGTACCAGCCGGCGGCTCTCTCGAGAAGCAGACACAGTGTCCTCCCGACCTGACCGCGAACGACAACACCGCCGGGACCGAGAGTCAGCCACCCACTGACGTCGAGGAGCTAACCCTCCGAGGCCACGAAAACCACCTCGCAGACAACTACGAGGAAGCCGTTCGCTGGTACCGTCTGGCCGCTGACCAAGGCTACGCACCAGCACAAGACGACCTCGGCTCAATGTACCGGTACGGCCTTGGAGTACCGCAGAGCTACGAAGAAGCCGCTCGTTGGCACCGTCTAGCCGCGGACCAAGGTCACGCGTCGGCGCAAGTGGGCCTCGGACACAGCTACCGCTACGGCCAAGGAGTACCACAAGACGACGAAGAAGCCGTTCAGTGGTACCGCCTCGCCGCGGACCAAGGTTACGCGCCAGGAGAGAGCAGCCTTGGTGACATGTACTTGCACGGCCACGGAGGTACCACAGGACTACGAAGAAGGCCTTCGCTGGTACCATCTCGCCGCAGAGCGAGGGCACTTAGCAGCCCGTGGAAAAAGTCGGCAAATTCGGGCCGATCGGGTCGATCTGAGTGGTTGTAGTGTCGTAGACTTCACAGCATGGCGATGGGCAAGAGGCCGGCGGCTCGACCGGCGCCACCGATGTGGGTGACGGCAGAGGACCTTCCCAAGAGTGCGGGGCATCCCTTCTTCGAGCGGCTGAATCGGATTCTGGAGAAATCCAGGTTCGACGCTTTCGTGGAGGGGTTGTGTGCGGTCTTCTACGCGGAGCGAATGGGTCGTCCGAGTCTGCGACCCGGGCGGTATTTCCGGCTTCTGTTCATCGGGTATTTCGAGGGTCTGTCATCGGAGCGCGCGATTGCGTGGCGGGTCGCGGATTCGCTGAGCCTGCGGGCTTTCCTGGATCTGGACGTGACGGAGGCGACGCCGAACCACTCGACGCTGTCACGGACTCGGCGTCTGATCGACGTGGAGACGCACGCGGCGGTGTTCACGTGGGTGCTGGAGCGGTTGTCGGAAGCGGGTCTGGTGAAGGGGAAGACGATCGGGGTGGACGCGACGACGCTGGAAGCGAACGCGGCGATGCGGAGCATCGAGCGTCGGGATACGGGGGACTCGTACGACGCGTTCGTGCGGGGGCTGGCGGAGGCATCTGGCATTGCGACGCCGACGCGGGCGGAGTTGGCGCGTTTCGACCGTTCGCGGAAGGGCCGGAAGACGTCGAATGAAGAGTGGACGTCTCCGCAGGACCCGGACGCGAAGATCGCGAAGATGAAGGACGGTCGGACGCATCTGGCCCACAAGGCGGAGCACGGTGTCGACCTGGAGACGGGAGCGCTCCTGTCGGTGACGGTTCAGGACGCGTCGGAGGGTGATACGGCGACGCTGCCGGAGACGCTGACGAAGGCGGCGGAGCAGGTGGAGGCGGTTCAGCCTGACGGTGAGGGCGTCGAAGAGGTGGTGGCCGACAAGGGGTATCACAGCGACGCGACGCTGGTGGCGCTCGACGACCTTGGTGTACGCAGCTACATCGCGGAGCCGGCGCGTGGTCGGCGCGTCTGGCAGGACAAGAAGACGGGTGAGACGCCGCCGGAGAAGCGTGCTGCGCAGTCGGCGCTGTATGGGAATCGTCGGCGTATTCGCGGGGACCGGGGCCGTCGTCTCCAACGCTGCCGGGGGGAACTGGTGGAGCGGCCTTTCGCTCACCAGTATGAGACCGGGGGTCTGCGTCGGGTGTGGGTGCGCGGCCATGAGAATGTCCGCAAGCGGGTGCTGGTCCAGGCGGCGGGCTGCAACCTGGGTCTGTTGCTGCGCCGCCTGACGGGCGTCGGTACGCCCCGGAGCCTGCAGGGGCGGGCTCTTTCGGCGATTCTCGGGCTGATCGAACGCCTCATGGGCCTCTGGGGGCGTCTGAACGGCCTCTGGAGGGCCAAATGGGCTCCGGTCGCCCCCTGGGGCTCAGCCGCTCGTCCCCAAGCTGCTTGAACAGGCCCGCTCAGCGAACCGACTTCGTCCACGGGCTGCTATCACCAGCACGACCTTCCCGCTACATGGTCGCCTCCCGCCGGCGTAACCCTGTATCGCCGACGGAGCGTCTCGCGAACGCCGACACCGGATGTGCTGGCGGCACTGCTGCAAGCCGGTCATGCCCCGGTACTGGGTATCGCGACCACCGGCGGATTCTACTCGCCCGTTCCACCGTGGATCATCTCTTCCGCTGACCCGATCGTCGGACTGCACGCCGTCGTAGCGGTCGGACTCGGAACGACGAACGCGATGCGCCGATTCCTCATCCGCAACAGTTGGGGGACGGCGTGGGCCGACGCCGGGCACGCGTGGCTCGACGATGCCTACATCATCGAGCACCTGCGCGAAGTACTCCTATTGACAGAGAATGTCTCGTGATGGCGAGTCTGATCGAAGCCGACACGCGTCTTGACGCCTGGATGGTAGCCGCCGACCATCTGCTGCAATCGGGCCCCTTGCTCAACCTGATCTTGAGCATAGAATCGCCAGCAAAGGGAGCCCGCCCCTGCACTCCGGGGCGTACCGACGCCCGTCAGGCGGCGCGCAACAGACCCAGGTTGCAGCCCGCCGATGGACCAGCACCCGCTTGCGGACATTCTCATGGCCGCGCACCCAAGATGAAGACACCCGACGAGACCCCCGGTCGTCATACTGGTGAGCGAAAGGCCGCTCCACCAGTTCCCCCCGGCAGCGTTGGAGACGACGGCCCCGGTCCCCGCGAATACGCCGACGATTCCCATACATGCGCCGACTGCGCAGCACGCTTCTCCGGCGGCGTCTCACCCGTTGTCCTGCCAGACGGCCGACCACGCGCCGGCTCCGCGATGTAGCTGCGTACACCAAGGTCGTCGAGCGAAGCCACGAAGCGTCGCGGCCGATACCCCTTGTCGGCCATTGACCTCTTCGACGCCCTCACCGTCAGGCTGAACCGCCTCCACTGCTCCGCCGCCTTCGTCAGCGTCTCCGGCAGCGCGCGTATCACCCTCCGACGCGTCCTGAACCGTCACCGACATGGAGCGCCCCGTCTCCAGGTCGCACCGTGCTCCGCCTTGTCCAGATGCGTCCGACCGTCCTTCATCTTCGCGCCTTCGCTCCGGGTCCTGCGGAGACGTCCACTCTTCATTCGACGTCTTCCGGCCCTTCCGCGCGGTCGAAACGGCCAACTCCGCCCGCGTCGGCGTCGCAATGCCAGTGCCTCCGTTCAGCCCCCGCACGAACGCGTCGTACGAGTCCCCCGTATCCCGACGCTCGATGCTCCGCATCGACGCGTTCGCAGATTCCAGCGTCGTCCGCGTCCACCCCGATCGTCTTCCCCTTCACCAGACCCGCTTCCGACAACCGCTCCAGCACCCACGTGAACACCGGCGTGCGGCCACGTCGATCAGACGCCGAGTCCGTGACAGCGTCGAGTGGTTCGGCGTCGCCTCCGTCACTAGATCCAGGAAAGCCCGCAGGCTCAGCGAATCCGCGACCCGCCACGCAATCGCGCGCTCCGATGACAGACCCTCGAAATACCCGATGAACAGAAGCCGGAAATACCGCCCGGGTCGCAGACTCGGACGACCCATTCGCTCCGCGTAGAAGACCGCACACAAGACCCTCCACGAAAGCGTCGAACCTGGATTTCTCGGCAGAATCCGATTCAGCCGCTCGAAGAAGGGATGCCCCGCACTCTTGGGAAGGTCCTCTGCCGTCACCCACATCGGCTCGCCGGTCGAGCCGCCGGCCTCTGGCCCATCGCCATGCTGTGAAGTCTACGACACTACGAACCACTCGATCGACCCGGATCGGCCCGTTTGCCGACTGGAGACCACGGGCTGTCATGCCCCATGCCTTGGCGCTCGGCGGCGCCGTTGGCGCCCTGCCGGCCGCCTTGCGAGAGGCAACCATCACTACGTCGCAGCTCGATGCCGTTTGGCACGCACTCCTCCGTTTCTATTCCGCGGCGGGCATCGGTCTTCACGAAGCGGCTCACGAGAACATCAAGAAGACACAGAGCCGCTGGCCGCCGGAACGGAAGTTCACTCCCCTGTTCGACGACAACTTCCCCGAAGAGGAACAATTTCCGCGCGAACTCGATGTGGAGTTTCGGGAGCTCGACCGCGGCGGCCGGAAGGTGGTCCTGTTGCGCTGCAACGGATTGAACCTTGGCGACCGCCTGACCGACAACATCGACGAGGCTGACTTCTACAGATTCCACGACATCTTCCACCTCGCTCACGCCGCGTACCTCGGGTGGTCTCCGATCCTGCGGAGCCTTCTGAAGTGCAAGCGGAAGAGTGATCCCGCTGCCGACGAGAACCAGGACGGGGCGCGGGCCGGCATCATCGAGGAGGCCGTGTCGGCGGCTGTTTTCAGCCGCGCGAAACAGATTGGCTGCTACGAGGACATCGACCACGTCGACTACGACCTGCTCAAGACCGTCAGCGATCTCGTACGGGGTTTCGAGGTGGCGAAGGCGCCCTTGTGGCAATGGGAGCACGCCATTCTCGGCGGGTACCGCGTTTTCAGGGAGCTGCGAGCTAATCGCGGTGGCCACGTCGCGGTCGATCTGATCAAGCGGGAACTCCGCTACACGCTGCGGACATGAATCACTCGGGAGCTTCCCTGCGCGCCACCGAATCGGCGTCTGACAGCGGAAGCGCAGGCTGCAGGGGCGGGGATCGCGTGATCGCAGCATCTTGGTCTCGAAACCAATCGTCTATGCGCCAGTTCAGGTCCCAGGTCGGTGGGAAGAAGGGTCTCGGCAACGGGCCGACGGGCTTGAATCGCTGCTTGATGCGAACTCGCCCCGATCGACCTCGGACCGCCGGATGCGTGGCCCGGGTGTACTTCGAGACCTCGCACAGCAGATTCTGTACGTCGATGGGTTGCAGCGACCGACCCCACAGGCCGACGAACGACAGGCCGTAGCACTCGAACTCCTCGCGCTGTCGTTCGGTCAACCACAGGATGACCTCTGCCGGGGTGAACGCTCCGAGCGAGTCGAAGCATTTCGCCAGTCCGTCCAGTGCACCGGGACCGGCGACCACGAATTCCTGTTCCGGATGGGACATGAGCGTCGTGTAGTTGAGATCGATGGCGTACTGGAAGGCGAGAAACCGTCCCAGGGTCGGTTGCGAAATCAGGAGAGAGTAGGCACCCGCCAACGATTCCGTCTCGCTGAGCCTTGCCGGCAACCCGTCGGCGATCATGTCGCGAATCAGACGAAGGTGCATGCGGTGCTTGGGCTCGCCGGAACGTTTGCCGGAAGGCATGATGTACGCGGCCGAGTAGATAGGAGTCGTAGTGCGGCGAGCGACGAGCAGGTCGTCGCACGCCTGGTAGTCGAATGCACGGGCGACCGGCGGACCGAACGCGTCGACGATAGCCTCCCAGGTGTCGACGCGGTTGAAGACCTTGAAGAGCATGGTCCGCAGGAACAGCGTCTCGCGGCTGGCGTCCCCGTCCGCATGTGCCATGCGAATCAGGTACTGACTGACGCGGTCGGCGGCGCGGAACGCGTTCGTGAACCTGTACGTCGACAGCACGAGGTCGCTCGTCCAGGGCGCCGTTTCGCCGGACAACCGCTTCATGTACACGCGCTGGCGCTCGGCCGCGAAGCGCCAGAGCACGGGATAGAGCGCGGACGGGCGCGGACGGGCGCGTTTCGCGAACACCAGCAGACGCCGATCGCGATCACTGCTCATCGGATGTTCCCCACAGTGGACGGGACTTCGAGGTGTACGCGAGGTCGGCGTCGAGGGAGACCGGCCGGCGGGGCCGGTCTGGCCGGCGCGGTTTCTCGTCAGTCAGCGTGACCGCCCTGGCGGCGCGGGCCTCCTCGGCGGCGCGCTCGGCGTTGAGGGCGAGCAGGCGGGCGAGGACCTCGTCGCGGACGGCGGGGGGCCAGCGGTACCGATACGGCTTTCTTCGGCTGCCGCGGCGGCGGCCGGCGGGGGGTGGGGGCTGGTCGTCGGAGGCGTCGCCGCCGGCGTCCGCGTCACCGTGATCGAGGCGGAACTCGCAGGCGGTGGGAATGTCGGTCCAGCCGTAGGCGGCGAGGACGGCGCTGTCCATCTCGGCGTGCAGGGTGCGGAGCTCGGCGATCTGCGGATCGCGCTCGTCCTGGTCGTGGAAGCGGTTGTACGTCTTCGTCAGGCCCTCGTTGTTTCGCGCCATGAGCGCAGCGCGGAACTCGTAGTACGCCCGGCCGGCGGCTTCGAGGGCAGGGTGGGTTTCCCAGCTATCGGGGAAGGGGAAGGTCTCGAAACAGTCGGAGGGGGTGTAGACGGAATCGTCCTTCATGGACGAACCGAAGGAGCGCGCCCAGACCTCGTGGGGGCGGGACTGTAGGGTGCAGAAGGCGGCATGTGCGCTGAAAGGGAAAACGACGAGCTTGTGGCTGTAAACGATTCCCGTGGGCTGGAACACGAACGCCATTGGGATTGTCCCGTTCGTTGTTGAACTTTGCGAGTGGCGGACTCCCTGTTTCCGCTCCGAAGTCGCCTATTCTACGCCACGTCAGCAACCGCGCTGTCGGGCGGAGCCAGCGCGTCGAGCGCGCCGACCAGATGGCGCAGGTCGCGGTAGCCGCGCACCCGCCGGAAGCGCGGTTCCGCCTCCACCAGCGCGCTCGCCACCCAACGCTGAATCATCTGGCCGCCGCGCCACCGTTTGACCCGACGCGTGTAGCTCTCGACGCTCCCCATCAGGTTCTCGATGATGTTCGTCGTCCGCAGCGTACGTTCGAGCGCCCCCGTCAGACTGAGCCGCTGCACCGTCAGCGTCTCCTCGAGGCCCTCGCGGATGGACGCCGCCACCGGGATGGTCGCGTTCCAGCGACCCCGCTAACCGCGTCAGCACCCGACCCGCCCGGTCCGCGGAATCGAGGTCCCAGGCATCCCGCAACGCCTTGCCCACCGAGGCGTGCAGCCGTTCGGGCAGATGGCCCAACACGTTGCGGAGCTTGTGCACTTGGCAGCGCTGCACCACCCCGCGGGAACCGAACACCTCGCTGATAGCTCGCCGCAGCCCAGCCGCCCCGTCGACGACGAACAGCAACGTCTGATCCGTCGGCAGGCCCCGCGTCACCAGGTCGCTCAACAGCCCCGTGGCCACCGCCGCCGTCTCCGTCGCGCCTTCGCGCAGACCGAGCACGTGTTTGCGGCCCTCCATGTCGACCCCCGCCACCTGGCTCTGGGCGTCCGCGAAAGAGACCGCAGACGTAGGCGGACCGCGGACCGAACGTGACGACGAAGGACTCGTCGCGATACCCGAGCCCCGCGCTGCGAGCCGACGAGCCGGCACAAGAATGTACCTTTTGTGCGCAGTCCACCGGCGGCAGATTGTACCTTTTATGCGCAGATCGGCGCTCGAGAGACTGTACCTTTTATGCGTGGATAAGTACCTGTATCCACAGGATTTGTGTGAAAAACTTCCCGTCGCGGGATCGATGGATTGTCCCCGTTCGTTG
Source organism: Vicinamibacterales bacterium (assembly GCA_965199675.1). Classification (GTDB taxonomy): domain Bacteria; phylum Acidobacteriota; class Vicinamibacteria; order Vicinamibacterales; family UBA8438; genus JAJEEA01. The sequence continues at coordinate 156,464 of CBDATI010000063.1, forward strand.
TTCACTTTTGCGAGCGGCGGACTCCCTGTTTCCGCTCCGAAGTCGCCTATTCTACGCCACGTCAGCAACCGCGCTGTCGGGCCGAGCCAGCGCGTCGAGCGCGCCCAGGTCTTCTCGGTCCCCCTCTATCATGGCTTGCAAGACCTGCATCCCCGTCGTGATGCACAAGCCGTGGAAGGCTTCCCGGACTCCCTCCAGCACGCCGAACACCGGCAGGGGCACCTGAATCGTCGCGGCCCGTGAACTGTGGGGGGGCTCGAACGCTTCCGCCTGTCATGCTTCAACATGGGTGGCTCTCCTCCTGTTGATTGCACCCCTGTCCTACCACAGACAGGGGCGAGGAGTCGCCACCCGCTTCAACTCAGTTCAACAGCATCCGGGACATCCCCCGGATGTCTGGACACCGTGGAAGATGTCGGCGGGTCCGGCGCAGGGGGCTGGAGAGCACGCGGCGCGCAGCCGGAATGAACCCGGTCGACGCCCTTCGAGTCCTCTCATGCCTCTCATGGCCGTGGTCACGATGCACGGTGGCTCCGCAGCGGCGCCTGGCTCGGCAGCGGGGGGCGTGACGCCGGAGACCGCGGGCGACGCGGCGATCTGTGTGTGCATCGCCGTCAGCGTGAGGCCTGCGAACGGAAGCGTCGACCGCGCGTTCACCCCGAGCCCCCGCCTTGCTGTTCCGACACGAACGGCCGCTGACGGGCACTGCGCCGCTGGGCGAGTGCTGGCGTGAGGTGGGCCGGGCCGTTATAGTGGCGGTGCGCCGTTGTCCGGCGCGAGGAGGAGCGAGGATGCGACGAAGCAGATACCTGGCCGCGCTCACGGCCATCGGTGTCGTCCTGACGGGGGCGGCCTACCGGGCGCAGGACGAGCGGGCGGCCCTGGCGGTCCAGCAGATCACCGACAACCTCTATGTGCTGGGGAACGCCCCGTCGGTGCAGGGCATGGGCGGCGGGGGGAACACCGCCATCTTCATCGCCACCGACGGGGTCGCCCTCGTCGACACGAAGATCAACGGCTACGGCCAGGACATCATCGCCCACGTGGGCGCGCTGACCGACAAGCCCATCACCCACGTCATCAACACCCACACCCACTTCGACCACAGCGGCGGCAACATCGAGCTGCCCGACACCGTGAACTTCGTGGTGCACGAAAACACCCTGGCCCAGATGTCGCGCGACACCTGCCAGCCGGTGACGAACTGTGACGCCTTCAAGGGCGAGAACGCCGGGTACCTGCCGAAGACCGCCTACTCCGAGCGGATGTCGCTCTTCAACGGCGCGGACCGCATCGACCTCTACCACTTCGGGCGCGGCCACACCGACGGCGACACGTTCGTGGTCTTCCGGGACGCGCGCACCATGCACACCGGCGACATGTTCCAGCGCAAGGGGCTGCCGTTCATCGATGTCGCCAACGGCAACGGCAGCGCGACCGAGTTCGGCGAGACGCTGAAGAAGGCGGTGGCCGGCGTGGCGGGCGTCGATACGGTCATTCCGGGGCACAACCCGACGCCGGTGACGTGGAGCGAGTTCGTCGACTTCAGCGGGTTCTTCAACGACGTCGTGAGCAGGGCGCAGCACGGGAAGGCGGCAGGGCTGTCGGTCGACGAGGTGGTCGCCGCCTACAGCGTGCCGGGCCAGTACAGCGACTTCGCGGCGCCGGAGGGCAGCCTCCGGACGACCGTGCAGCACGTCTACGACGGGAACTGAGCCGACGCGGCGGAGCGCACACGGCGGAACTGCGCGCACACGGCGGAACTGAGCGGGAGGCGAGGCCATGAGGTTCACGAGCGAACGCCTCGGCCCCACGGTCGGGGCGGTGGTGCTGGCCGTCGCGGTCGCGGGCGCCCAGACGAGCGACGATCCGTTCGCCGCGCCCATCGCGGCCACCGAAGGCGTCATCCGGGTCGGTGCCGTCGAGTTCGCGACGCTGCCGGACTTCGGGGGCGAGACCGCGCGCATGATGCGTCTGGTCGACGAGCCGACGACCGGCCGGCTGTTCGTGAACGACATGTGGGGTCTCGTCTTCACCGTCAGCTACGACGGCGGGACGGTCACGCGATACCTCGACCTCACCGCGCCGCGCTGGGCGCTCGGCGTTCAGGCGTCGGGTCGCGAGCGCGGCTTCCAGAGCTTCGCCCTCCATCCGCAGTTCGGCGAGGCGGGCGCCCCCGGGTACGGCAAGCTCTACACCTACACCGACTCGAACAACACGGCGCCCCCGGCCGACTTCGCGCCCAACGGCGGCAACGACGCCCACGATACGATCCTGCTGGAGTGGACGGCCGTCGACGCCGCCTCTCCGGTCTACGACGGCGGTCCGCCGCGCGAGCTGATGCGCGTCGAGCAGCCGTTCGGCAATCACAACGGCGGCCAGCTCGGCTTCAACCCTCTCGCGGCGCCGGGCGACCCCGACTTCGGCCTGCTCTATGTCGGGTCGGCGGACGGCGGCAGCGGCGGCGACCCGCTCGACCTCTCGCAGGATCTCGGCTCGATCTTCGGCAAGGTGCTGCGCATCGACCCGCTCGGCGCGAGCAGCGCGAACGGCCATTACGGCATTCCCGCCGACAACCCGTTCGCCGGCGACGGCGACGCCGCCACCCTCGGCGAGATCTACGCCTACGGGGTGCGGAACCCGCAACGCTTCGGTTGGGACACCGAAACCGGGAACCTGTTCCTCGCCGACATCGGCCAGAACATCGTCGAGGAGATTAGCCCCGTCTGGTCGGGCGCGAACCTCGGCTGGAACGACTGGGAGGGCAGTTTCCGGTTCATCAGCCGCCGCGCCGTCAGTCTCGCTGACCCGCGCGGCGAGGTCGGGCTGAGCTACCCGGTCGTCGAGTACGGGCAGCTCGACCCCCTGCTGCAGCGCAGTTCGCACGCCACCGGCGTCGTCGTCTACCGGGACGACGCGATTCCCCAGCTCGCGAACCTGCTGCTCTTCGGCGACGGTCCGAGCGGCGAGATCTTCTACATCGACGCCGACGACCCGCCCGCGGGCGGGCAGGACGCGATCCGCCGAGTGCTGCTCGAACACGAGGGCGAGACCCGGACGCTCCTGCAGTTGATTCAGGACAAGAACGCCGCCCAGGGGCGGCCGCCGGCGAGACGCGCGGACCTGCGCCTCGACACCGGTCCCGGCGGCCAGATCTTCGTGCTCAACAAGCACGACGGGGTGATCCGCCGCCTCGTGCCGTAGGCGATTTCGGCACGACGGGCCGCAACGATCCGCCGAGCCTGATGGCGTGCGCTCCCTCGACGCCGTGGCGTGCGCTCAGTTACCCACTGCCGGCAACCGCGGCAGCCACGTGCGCTCTGTCGGCGCCTGGGCGCGATCTCCCCCCTCACCGGTGCGGGATGGGGCGTATTGGATGAGACCGCGTCTCATTCTCAGGTGTGCTATGATACGAGCCCAATGGACGGGGTGGACCAGGATCGGGTCGTTTGCGCGTGCCTGCAGGTCACCGAGCGACAGTTGCGCGCTGCGGTCGAGCAGAGGGGCATCCAGACCGTCCGCGAGCTCATCCACGCGACGGAGGCCGGCACCGGGTGCACCGCCTGCCACCACCGGCTCGAGGGCTGTCTGAGTCGCTCGACGAGTCCGTCGCCACCCCCATGCCTGTCCAAGCCGGCTGGCGAAACCTACGCCGGTCCTCCGGCCTGAGTCCCCAACCCGTCAACCTCATCGTCCGTACCCCGCGAGGCAGGAACGTCCTGCGCCCGACTGGCGGTGGACGCCGCGAGGTCGTCGCCGCGGCCGCCTACTGCTCGTGGCCTCCCATCTGGAAGCTCAGGTAGTTCTCGACGCCGACCTTGTCGATGCGGAAGAGCTGCGTCTCCACCCAGTCCACGTGCTCCTCCGACTCGGAGAGGATCGGCTCGAGGATCTCGCGGGTGCCGTTGTCGCCGAGCTGCGTGCACAGGGCGATGGCCTCGTTGTAGTGCTTGACGCCCTTCAGCTCAAGCTGCAGGTCGTTCTCGAGCTGCTCCTTCACGTCGGTGCCGACGCGGATGACGTCGTACCGCGCGATCTCGGGGGTCCCCTCCAGGAACAGGATGCGGTCGATGAGCTGCTCGGCGTGCTTCATCTCGCCGATCGACTCCTCGTGGTGCTTCTTCGCCAGGTGGTGGAAGCCCCAGTTGGCGCACATCTTGGACTGGCAGAAGTACTGGTTTATCGCGGTCAACTCGATGGTCAGCGCACGGTTCAGCGCGTCGATCACCTCGGTATGTCCTTGCATGACTCACCTCCGTTTGTGAAGCGTCAGCCGCCTCCGGCCCGGTCGCGGGACGCGTGGGCGTCTGGTTTCATCTTACTCCGCGCCGGCGGGTCGGCGCGCCAGGGCAGGCGGAGGCCGCCGCGGGCGCCGCGGGGGCGGGAGGCCCGAACGGGGCGTGATGGGCAACGCGGGGCGGCGCCGCAGACGCCCGGGGCCGCGGCCGAGAGTCGCCGCCTGGTTCACCAGGCGCGAGGGCAGGCGGATGCGGCGCCGCGCAGGGCGGCGCCACTCCAGCTCATCGAGCGCACCTCGCCGGCCGACTGAGCGGCTGGTTACGCTACAGGCTGAATCGCACCTCGCCGACGACCGTACGCCGCAGGATGTCGCCGAAGATGTGCTGCTGGATGTTCTGGTTGAAGAGGTTCGTCACCTTCAGCAGCGTCGTGACGGCCCCGTTGTTCCACCGCACGCCGAAGCTGCCGTTGACCAGGGCGTAGCCGTCCGTGTAGCCGTGGAACTCCGGCGTGAGCACGTCCGACCAGAACGCGGCGGTGGCCAAGCTCACCGACGCGTTGCCGAGGAACCGCGTGCCGTTCAGCGATGCGCCGATGTTCACCCGGTGGGTCGGGGGCAGGGTGAGCTCCTCGGGCAGGAACGGATTGTCCACGTCGAGGATTTCGGGTTCGGCCTGCCACGAGTAGTTGAACCAGGCCGACGTCGAGCGCGAGATGCGCTGGTCGAACCACAGCTCGGCCCCCACGTGCTGCGTCGCCCCCAGGTTCGAGTAGGTGAACCCCGTGCGCGGCAGGTAGATGCCGGCCGCGGCGGACATGAACGAGAGGACCTGCGGCGGGAGCACCCAGCCCGCCGGCGGGTTCTCTGCCGTGTAGGGGTCGATGTTCGGCGGCACCGCGGTGAAGGAGATGTGGGTGCCCCGGCGGTTGAGGTAGACGGCGCCGCCGGCCGTCGTGCCGCCGAAGGTGCCCGTGTAGCTCAGTTCGTAGGCGGTCAGCGACTCTTCCGAGAGGTCGGGGCGCGGCGTCGATCCGAAGGGCAGGTCGCTGCCGAGCGCCCTGACCATCAGCGGGAACGGCTGGGCGGTGGTCTGGTCGAGCTGCTGCTCCAGTTGCATCAGGGCTCCCTGGGCCACCGTCGGCGGCAGCCCGGGCGGCAGCAGCGCCGGCAGCAGGGGCCGGAACGCCGCGAGCCCGCTCAGGTCGACGGGGAAGACGACGTTCATGTCGAGGAAGTTGTTGATGATCGACGGCGACCGGAAGGCCCGGTTGTAGGAGACGGTCACCGAGTGGTCGACGCCGGGCTTGAACATCACCGACACGCGCGGCGAGAAGGCCGGCGTCGACACGCTGCCGAACTTGTCGATCCGTCCGCCGAGAATGAGGCGCACGCGCTCGAAGAAGATCTCGTCCTGGATGTAGGCGCCGAACTCGAGACGGTCGGGGGCCGTCGGGGCGATGGTGATGTCGAACGTGTTCCGGCGAACGTTGCCGCCGTAGGTCAGCAGGTTCCGTTCCCCGACGAACGTCGAGTTGCCGAGCTCGAGGTCGAACGTCTTGCCCTTGAACCCGAGCTGCACGGGTTGGCCGGTCGTGGCGTCCGCGAGCAGGAGGTTCGGTGCGTCGCCGTCCATGATGTTCGAGAAGAACTGGAGCCGGAAGTCGCCCCGCGTATAGCCCACCTTGCCGTAGCCCCCGTACGACCCGGGCTGGATGTCGAACGGTCCGATCCCGGTGTGCGAGAGGCCCTGGGTGCCGGAGACCCCGCCCGAGTACGTGAACTGGCCGCCGTTGGCCAGCTCCTGGTCGACTCGCACGTCGAACTTGGGCTGGGTGGTGCCCCGGTTCGCGAACGCGGCGCCGAACGGGCCGGCCCCGTCGAGCGGATACGTGGCGCCGCCCACCGTCCCGCCCTGGACCCGCGGATCCTCGATGACGGGTATGGTGCCCGTGGGGCGGGGGAAGGCGTCGGACTGGAAGTAGCCGGCGCTGATGCGGTAGGCGAGCGTGTCGGTGGGCGCCCGGGTGACCGTTGCGTTGGCGCCGAACATCGTTCCTGCTCCCTGCCCGATCGTCGATCCCGCGTCGCGGTCGATCCAGCCGCCGCTCATGTTCACCGTCGTCCCCACCGAGTCTCGTGGCGCCTTGGTGATGATGTTGACGGCGCCGGTCATCGCGTTCGCGCCCCAGGTGGCCGACGCCGGCCCGCGGACGACCTCGATCTGCTCGATGTCGCCCTGGTTGGCGGGCACCGTGTCCCAGAGCACGAGGCCGAAGAAGTCGAGGTAGATGCTGCGGCCGTCCATCAGCACGAGCTGCGTGTTGGAGATGGGGCCGGTCGACTGCCGGCTCGTCACCTGGACGTCCCGCGCCGAGAGCTGGATGACGTTGACGCCGGGGACCGAGCGGAGGACTTCGCCGACGTTGGTGCTGGCGGTGGTCTCCAGTGTGGCGGCGGGGACGACCGAGGTGGTGACGGGCGCGTCGACCACCCGGACCTCGGTCCGCGAAGCGGTCACGACGACCGTGTCGCCGAAGCTTGCGATGGACAGCGTGAGGGGCGGCGCCTCGACGGGCGCGTCGGCCACGACCAGCCCGTCGAGGGTCGCGTCCGAGAAGCCGGACAGGCTCGCCGTCACGGAATAGGCGCCGGCGGTCACGGCCGGGAACAGGTACTCGCCGTTACTGTCGGACTGCGCCGTGCGAGCCTCGCCGGGGCCGCTGAGGTTTACGGTCGCGCCCGGCAGCACGGCCCCCGTCTCGTCGACGACGCGGCCGGCGATCTCGCCTACCTGCGCACCCGCCGGCGCCGCCGACAACGCCAACAGGAGCAGGATGAGTCCGCCCTTGCTCAAAGTCATGCTTGCCTCCCAGAGGTTGGAGAACCACCCGGACGTCACTCTCGACCGTCGCGAGCCGGGAGTCGGCGCCGCAAGAACGGCGGGGACTCCTGGAGGATTGCCGTGAAAATACAGGGGGGGGCGCAGACAACCAACACTCGCGCGACGGAGGTCGCGATCGGGAACGGCGGTTCGTGCGCTCGCAGCGACGTTCGGCCTCTGCGGCTTCCCCATGTGGCCTCGACAGCGAATGCCGCCGTGAGCGCGGACGATCATACCGTAATTCTCATGCCGTCGGAGTGGCTGCACGTGGCTACGTGGCTGCCGCGCCGAAACGCGTACCGCCGCCGACCGAGCGCGGGGCGGCCGCCGCCTGACATCCGGCGGCGGCGCGAGCGTGGGCCGTGAGCGATGGGCTGGGCGTCCAGCGGAGCGGCCGGAGACGATCGGGTCACCGGCCGGCTTCCACCCGGGGCGCCACCACCAGAGGGGGGGCCGGCTGCGGCGCACGGGGGACGCGCGGCCCGTTCAGCGCCGTACCTATCGCCGTATAGCGAACGCCCGTCTGGTAGACCACGAGCAGGACGGCGACGACCGTGACGTTGATGAGCGCGAACTTCAGGTGCACGCTGACCGGCCAGTCCACGATCAGCCGCTGCGCGCCGATGACCAGCGGCAGGTGGGTGAGGTACAGCCAGTACGACGCATCCGACAGGTACCGCACCCAGAAGCGCTCCTTCGCGGCCATCCAGCGGAACAGCCCCATCGCTCCGAAGCACGTCAGCCACGCGAAGGCGACCTGCACGATGGCGGCCGTCCCCCACACCCACGCGGCTCCCGCGTACGGGAACGCCGCGTCGTACAGCAGCGCCACGCCGGCCGGCAGGAGCAGGAGCAGCGCCGGGAACAGGAAGACCGTCCACCACCGCCGGACCGCGATGTCCCGCCGGCGGAAGAACACGCCGAACGCAAAGAAGATGCCGTAATAGGCGAGGACGCGGCCGGCCGGCAACACGCTGTCCGCGGTGTCGGGACCGAAGGCCGGTTCGTGCATGGCGTACTGTGGCGCGATCGCGAGCGGCACGAGCAGCCACCAGGCGGGATGGCGGAACGTGACGCCCAGGCGGCCGGCGACGACGAGCGCTCCCGCCAGGAGCAGGAGATACCACAGGAACCAGAGGTGTTCGAGCCCGTTCAACCATGCCAGCGGCCAGTCGAGCAGCGTGAAGTCGCCCGGCTCGACCCACCCGATGGCCGGCACGACCGTGAACAGGCCCGCCAGCAGCGGCAGGCCGACGCGATCGAGGCGGTGCCGGGCGAGGCGGTCGAGTCCCCGCGACTGCCACAGCATCGCGCTGAAGAAGCCGCTGAGCAGGAAGAACAGCGGCATCCTGAAGCCGTGGATGACGGACAGGATCCAGGCGTAGACGTTGGCTTCCGGCGCCGTCTCGTAGGCATAGGCCTCGTGCACCGGCCAGAAGTCGACGGGCACGAGGAAGACGCCGGCGTGCAGCAGGATGCCCAGCAGCATGGCGAAGCTCCGCAACGCGTCCAGGTCGTGAAATCTGGCCGTCGCGAGGCCGCCGGCTCCGGGTCCGCCGTCGTCGATCCGCGGCGGCGAGCCCGTGGCTGTCGCCCGAGTCGCCATCGTTCGATTATAGCGCCGACCGCTTCCCGAGCGAACCGGTCGGCCGCATCAGGACGCAGGGGCCGCGAGCGGGGTTCGACGGACAGGCTGCCGCGCGCCGTAGGTGAGAGACCGCCACGCCCACTCGGCGGGGCCGAAGCGAAAGCGGCGCAGCCAGAGCGGCGAGGCGACGAGCTGCAGCGCCCACACGGCGGCCACCACCCCCAACTGCCCGGCGCGGTCGACCGACCCGAACCAGCCGAGACCGTGGCCGTAGAAGATCGTCGTGCACAGGACGGTCTGCAGCAGATAGTTCGTCAGGGCGGTCTGCCCGACGGCGGCGAGAGGGCGGGTGAGACGGTGAAGCGCGGGGTTGCGACAGACCAGCATCACCAGCCCCACGTAACCCAGGCTGACCGCGATGCTCGGCCAGTAGTTGAACTGCATGCCGATGAGGAACGACCAGACCGGCCACCCGCGCGCAAAGTCGAGGGAGAGGCCGTACGCCTGCATCGGCAGGCCGATGGCGACCGCAGCCGCGACGAGCCCGGCGTAGAAGCCCGGCGAGCGCCGCGCGCTGAACACGTCGCTCTTGAAGAGGGCCATCCCGATGAGCATCAGCCCCCCCGCGCGCCAGAAGCCCCAGGTGAGCAAGAGGAACGTCTGGAACGCGAGGGAGCCCGCCGACCGCATGGGCTGCTGGTCGAGCCAGTTGCCGCGAAAGGCGGCGAGCGTGGCCTCGGTCGTCTCCGGCGTCGGCCGCCACACCTCGGCCGTGAACGCGGCGAGCGCTTCCTCGGGCCAGTACGGCAGTGACAGACCGGCTCCGACGGACCACGCGGAGCCGACCGCGATCAACGTCGTTCCGAGCACCGCCAGCCGTCCCGGCGACAGGTGGCGCAGGGGGTAGACCACCATGCCCGCGATCGCGTAGGTGAAGAGGATGTCGCCGTGCCAGAGCAGGTGGGCGTGGAGCAGGCCGATGACGAGCAGCCAGCCCATGCGGCGGTAGTGCATCCGGCCGGCGCCGCCGCGCGCCTCGGCCCGCCCCGCCATCAGGACGATGCCGGCCCCGAACAGCATCGAGAAGATCGTCATGAACTTCTGGTCGGCGAGCATCCGGCCCGCCAGCCAGACCGTGAAGTTCGCGCCCTCGAAGTCGCCGTAGGCGGTCGGGTTGAAGTAGGCCGCCGGGGGCATCGCGAACGACTGGATGTTCATGACCAGGATGCCGAGCAGCGCGAAGCCGCGTAGGACGTCGATCGCGTCGATGCGCGCGGTCTCGGCGACGGGCGAGGTCTCGGGCCGGTCGGAAGAAGTGGCCATGCCGCCCTGATTCTACTCGCGTTCCGCTCGCGCGTCGGTTCGGCTTGACTTGGCCTGCCGCCGGGCGCATTCTCTTGTTGGAACATACTTGCGAAGAGTCCAAGGAGCAGACCATGGTGCTAGCGAAGAAGCGCGGCGCAAGCCGCTATCGCGCCCTGCGGTTCGTCGCGTCGCTGTGCGCGTCGGTCCTGAGCCTGACCGGGGTCGGCCTGCAGGCGGAGGTGCCGGGCACGGCGACCCTGTCGGGGACCGTCACCGCCTCCGAGCCGTTCACGGCGGCGCAGGTCTACGCCCGCAACGTCGATCGCGACATGGTGTACATGGTGTACACGAACGGCGGGCGCTACCGGGCCGTCGCCCTGTTCCCCGGCACCTACGAGGTGAGTGCGAGCACGAAGCGCCTCGAGTCGGACGTGCAGATGGTGACGGTGGGCGCCGGCGACGCGGCGGAGGTCGATCTGACCCTGGGCGCCCTCTCGGGCGACGCGCCCCCGCTCGTCATCCCCGCCGGCCGGACCGCGATGGAGAGCGGCGCGTCGGGGGCGTTCGAGTACGCGAGCTACGACGAGATCTACCCGCCGGGTCCGGGCCGGGACGTTGCCGAGCAGGTGTGCATGGCGTGCCACGGCGAGAACTTCTTCCCGACGCGCCCCGGCACCGAGCGGCAGTGGATGACCTGGATCGACCACATGGTCGGCAGCACCCTCGGCGAGCAGGACCCGACCCGCTACGCACAGGGGCTGCTGTCGTTCCGGGCGTCGATGTTCCGCTTCGGCCGGCAGGACCGCGACGACCTGCTGGCCTATGTCGTCGAGAACTTCGGGCCCGACAGCAAGCGCCGGCGCGTGGCCATCGAGCAGCAGACGCCGGTCGACGAGGAGGCTCTCGGCAAGGCGATGTACATCGAGTACTACCTCGCCAGGGACGGGTCCGGCGAAGGCGTCAACGACCCCCGGTGGGCCCGTGACCGGGTCGCCCGCTACGGCCAGGACCCGCGCTTCGACGCCGACGGCAACGTCTGGCTGGTCGACCGCGGGGTTCCCCACCGGCTCGTCAAGCTGGATCCCCGCACTGGCGAGCAGTGGGAGTATCTCTATCCCGATCCCCGGAACGGCAACCACGAGATCCTCATCGACCCGTCCGGGCTGATCTGGCTGCCCGAGCACCGGGGCCGCACCGGGGCGAAGGAGAAACGGCTCCTGGGGTTCAACCCCGAGACCGAGGAGTTCGAGCACCAGATTCCGATGGACCCCGACGACGTGGTGCGCAACCCGACGAAGTTCATGCAGTCGCTGGCGATGGACTCGAAGGGCAACATCTACGTCGGCTGGATCATGGGCGGGGCCCTCAGCAAGTGGGACCGCGCCACCGGCGAGGTGTCGGTGTTCCGCATCCCGACCCCGCACGCCATCCCCTACGGCGTGGTGGCCGACCACAACGACAACATCTGGATCGCCCTCTGGAGCGGCGGCAAGATCGTCAAGTTCGACACGTCGAACAACTCGTGGACGGAGTTCACGGCGCCGACCTACCCGGGGCATACGCGACGGCTCAACGTCGACTCGCAGAACAACATCTGGTGGGGCATCTACTCGGCCGGCAAGCGGCCCGGCAAGCTGGTCAAGCTCGACCAGTCGACGGGCAAGATGACCGAGTTCTCGATTCCCCAACAGAACGCCGAACCCTACGACGTCGCGGCCGACCCGTGGGACAACATCTGGGCCCCCGACGTCGGCCAGCGCACCGACGGCGACTACGGCGCGACCCTCTGGCGGTTCGACCCGCGCACCGAGGAGTTCACGTTCTATCCGAAGCCGCAGCGGCACGCCGACTCGCCCAAGATCCAGATCACCCGCGACGGGGCCGTCTGGTACTCGCCGCGGGGCAGCCGCGAAGCGCCCGCGTTCGGGGTGCTCTATCCGGACATGGACGCCATCGACGACCTCGGGGCGTACTACACCTACGGGCCGCCGGGATATCCGTTCCCGGCGCCGGCTTCCCTGCCGACCACGGAAGGGCAGTGATACCGAAGGTGATCCCCGCCGTCGGAAGCGGCCGCCGGCGCCGCGCTCACGGTTGCGCGCGGCCCGGGCGGCGAATCGAGGCGGCGACCCGCCCCGACGTCCAGGGGTGAGGCGGTTGTGCAAGTGAAACTCGAGAGGGCTGCGATGAAGATCTCGGGGGCGTTCGGGCCCGCCACGGTCGTGGCCCTGTCGCTTGCCGTGGCGGCGGCGGGGAGCTGGTCTTCCGGCCGCCTGCTGGCGGCCTCGGGTGCGCAGCCGCCGGCTTCTCCGCAGTCGGTCCGCAATCTCCTGGACCGGTACTGCGTCAACTGTCACCATGAGGACCGGCTCACTGCGCCCGGCGGAGCGGCGTCGGTGCTCGACGCACAGCTCCGGCAGACGGGGCTCGCCCTGGACACGGTGGACACGGAGCACCCGGACGCCGACGCGGAGCGGTGGGAGCGGGTGATCGCGCGGCTCCGGGCGGGCTCGATGCCGCCGGCCGGCCTGCCGCGGCCGGGCCGGGAGGAGTCGCGCGCGGCCGCCGCGTGGCTGGCGGCGCGGATTGACGAGGCGGCCGCCGCGAACCCGAATCCGGGCCGGACGGGCTCGATGCACCGCCTGAACCGCACCGAGTACGGCAATGCCGTCCGCGACCTCCTCGCGCTCGACGTCGACATGGCGGCGCTGCTGCCGGGGGACGAGACGTCGGACACCGGGTTCGACAACAACGCCGAGGTGCTCTCCATCTCGACCGCGCAGCTCGAGCGGTACCTGTCGGCGGCGCGGAAGATCTCGCGCCTCGCCACCGGCGTGATGACCGCGCCCGATTTCGCGCGCTTCGAGAACTCGGTGCTGCTGACGCAGGCCGACCGGCAGAGCGAGGACCTGCCTCTCGGGTCCCGCGGCGGTCTCAGCGCCACCTACCACTTTCCCGCCGACGGCAACTACATCTTCCGCATCGGGCTGACGACCAACTGGCAGGACTATGTCCGCGGCATGGGACGCAGGAACCTGCTCGACCTCCGCATCGACGGACGGCTCGTCGAACGCTTCACGGTGGGAGGCGAAGCGCCGGGCGCCCCGGCCCCCCATACGTGGTCGCCGGCGGAGGCGGGCGACCCCGAGTGGGAGCGCTACGTCCGCGAGTCGGCCGCCCACCTCGAGGTGAGAGCCGCCGTCGAGGGCGGGCCGCACGTCGTCGGCGTCTCCTTCGTCCGGAACCGCTGGGAGCCCGAGGGTCCGCTGCAGCCGCTGATGAAGGGCGCGGTGCTGTCGAACGACGAGAAGTACCACGGGAACGCCGAGGTGCAGGCGCTGACCATCGAAGGCCCCTACGAGGGCGCGGCGCCCGGCGACACGCCCAGTCGGCGGCGCATCTTCGTGTGCCGGCCGGCCGCCGCGTCGGACGAGGACGCGTGCGCCCGGCGCATCCTGACGCGCCTGGCCCGCCTCGCCTACCGCCGGCCGCCCACGGACGGCGACGCGGAGACGCTGCTCGACTTCTACCGGGACGGGCGGTCGAAGCCGGGGGGCAACTTCGAAACCGGCATTCAGCTCGCTCTCGAGCGGCTGCTCGTCGATCCCGACTTCCTGCTGCGGGTGCACGAGGAGCCGCCCGGCGCGGCGCCGGGGCAGGCGTACTCGCTGCCCGACCTCGAGCTCGCCTCCCGCCTGTCGTTCTTCCTGTGGAGCAGCATCCCCGACGAGGAGCTGCTCGCGGTGGCCGAGCGCGGCGAGCTGACGGACCCCGCCGTCCTGCGCGCTCAGGTACGGCGCCTGCTCGCCGATCCGCGGAGCGAGGCGCTGGTGAGCGACTTCGCCGCGCAGTGGCTGCACCTGCGCAACCTCGACGAGGTGAAGGCCGAGCCCGCGGTCCATCCCGACTTCGACCAGGACCTGGTGGAGGCGTTCCGACAGGAGACGGCGCGGTTCATCGGCAGCACCATCGACGAGGACCGGAGCGTTCTCGACCTCCTCGGCGCCGACTACACCTATGTGAACGAGCGGCTGGCGCGGCACTACGGCGTCGCCGGGGTCTACGGCAGCCGGTTCCGGCGCGTGACCCTGCCCGACCTCGAGCAGCGGGGCGGGCTGCTGGGCCACGGGTCGCTGCTGTCACTGACCTCCTACCCGCATCGGACCTCGCCGGTGCTGCGCGGGCGGTGGCTGCTGGAAGCCATCTTCGGGACGCCGCCGCCGGGCCCGCCGCCCGACGTGCCCCCGCTGCCCGAACGCGGCGAGGACGACGCCCCGGCGTCGATGCGCGAGCGCCTGGAGATGCACCGGCGCAACCCCGCGTGCGCGAGCTGTCACCGCAGCATCGACCCGCCGGGCTTCATGCTGGAGCATTACGACGCCATCGGGCGATGGCGCACCGTCACCGAGACGGGGCATCCCGTCGAGGCCACCGGCACCCTGTCCAACGGTGTGACGGCGGTGGGCCTCGCCGGCCTGCGGGGCCTGCTGCTCGACGAGCCCGAGCCGTTCGTGAGCACCCTCACCGAGCGGCTCCTGGCCTATGCCCTCGGGCGCGAGCTGCGCCACTACGACCGGCCGACGGTGCGCGCCATCGTCGGCAACGCGGCCGCCGACGGCTACCGCTGGTCTTCCGTCATTCTGGGGGTGGTCGAGAGCCCGGCGTTCCTGATGCGGCGGGCGGCTGACTGACGACTGAACGCGCTGCGGCCGGCGTGGCCGAAATGCGCGGCCGACAAGAGGACTGACATGAGAGGCACCCACATCTTCACGACGAAGCCCCTGTCCCGCCGGACCGTCCTCCGCGGGGTGGGCGCGACGGTGGCGCTGCCGTTCCTCGACGCCATGGCCCCCGGCGTGTCGGCCCTGGCGAGGAGCGCGGCGAGACCGGTTCGCCGTTTCCAGGCCATCTTCGTGCCCAACGGGATGGCGATGGAGTACTGGTCGCCGGCGGCGGCGGGGCGCGACTTCGAGCTGACCCCGATTCTCCGGCCCTTGGCCCCGTTCCGGGACCAGATGCTCGTGTTCTCGGGGCTGAACGCGTCGTGGACCTACGTCCACGCGGGCGCTTCCGGCTCGTTCCTCACCGGCACGCGCCGCGGGGGCGCGTCGGAGACGGACGTGCTGGCCGACACCTCGATCGACCAGATGCTCGCGAGCGAGTTCGGCGCCTCGACCCCTCTCGCCTCGCTCGAACTGTCGATAGACAAGGAGGCCAACGCGGGGCAGTGCACGTCGGGCCTCAGTTGCGCGTACACCCAGACCATCTCGTGGCGCACGCCCACCATGCCCCTGCCGATGGAGAACAACCCGCGGGCGGTGTTCGAGCGGCTGTTCGGCGACAGCGGCTCGACCGACCCCGCGGTGCGGCGGGCGCGCATGGACGAGAAGCGGAGCATCCTCGACTCGGTCATGGACAAGCTGGCCGACGTCGAGCGCCGGGTCGGGGCCGACGACCGGCGCAAGGTCGAGGACTACGCGGCGGCGATTCGCGACGTCGAGCGGCGCATCGAGGTGGCCGAATCGAAGAACGACGTGAGTCCCGAGGCCTTCCCCAACGAACCGCGGGGGGTGCCCGCCACGTTCGAGGAGCACGTCGAGCTGATGTTCGACCTGCAGTTCCTGGCCCTGCAGAGCGACATCACCCGGGTGGCCACGTTCATGCTCGGGCGGGAGCAGAGCACGCGGACCTATCCCGAAGTGGGCGTTCCCGATCCGCACCATCCACTGTCGCACCACGGCAACGACCCGGCCCTCATCGCCCGGATGTCGAAGGTCAACGCCTATCATGCGGCGTTGACGTCGAGGTATCTGGAGCGGCTGCGGGCGACGCCCGACGTCGACGGGTCGATGCTGGACAACATGATCATGGTGTACGGCACGTGCATGTCCAACAGCACGCGCCATGCCGGCAACAACGTGCCCATCCTGGTGCTCGGCGGCGGCGGCGGGCGGCTCAAGGGGGGGCGGCATCTCCGTTACGACGGAACCTCGCACGCCAACCTGCTGCTGACCCTGATGGACAAGTTCGACTTTCCCCTCGAGCGCGTCGGCGGCAGCACCGGGGCGCTGCCCATCGAGGAGATCGACACGCTGTCGGCGGTGTAGTGCCGCCCTCAGGCTGCCGGCCGGGCCCGCCGCAACGGGGCTCGGCCGAGCCTGTCGAACGGCGACGGGCGGCCCGCGACGCGGGCAGGGAACGGAGCGATTCGTTGAGCGGAGACATCATCGCAACCGTATTGACGGGCGCGGCCGTGCTGATTGGCGTGTGGCGCTTCGTGGAAGGAATGCGCTGTGATCTGTCGGCGCAGGTGGGCGACGTGCGCCGCGACCTGTCGGCGCAGATTGCGGCCGTGAACGGCCGGATCGACGCCATCCTGCTGGCCGACCGGAAAGGCGCTCCGGCCCCGTGACCTTCAGGCCGGGCTCTGGCTCCGCCTGCGGCCCCCGGCGCCGAAGGCGGCGATTGGCATCAGCGGTCGGCGCGGCCGGGGAGGAGGGAGGTCGGCGATGCGGGTTGACCGAGGCACGAGGCCGGCGCAGAGGTGGTTGGCGCACGTCTGCCGATGCGGGTTGCTGCTGGCCCTAGCCGGCGTCCACGCGGCCGCCGCCGCGCCGCCGGAGGCCGCGCTCGCCGACGCCGCGCGGCGCGCCGACTGGGCCGTGGTCCACACCCTGCTGCCGGCGGGCGTCGACGTCAACGCCCGCCAGGGAGACGGCTCGACCGCGCTTCATTGGGCGAGCTACCACGACCATCGCGAAGTCGCGGCCCTGCTGATCGGCGCCGGGGCCGATGTCGACGCCTCGAACGATCTCGGGGTCACCCCCCTCTGGGCCGCGTGCGAGAACGGCAGCCCGGCCATGGCCGAGTTGCTGCTCGGGGCCGGCGCCGACCCCAACCGGGCGTTGCCGTTCGGCGAGACGCTGTTGATGACCGCCGCCCGCACCGGCGACGCCGACGTCGTGGGCCGGCTGCTCGCCGCCGGGGCCGATGTCGACGCCGCCACCGCCGAAGGCGCCTACGGAGAGCAGACCGCTCTCATGTGGGCGGTCGCGCAGGGGCACGCCGCCGTCGTGGAGGTGCTCCTGGCCCACGGGGCCGACGTGGGCGCCCGTTCGACCACGTTCACCGAGACCGTCAAGACCATCTCGACGTACGCGAACTACGGCCTGCAGTGCGTGCCGAGGGAGGAGTGCTACATCGCCGAGGTCGAGAGCGGCGGGTTCACCCCGCTGCTGTTCGCGGCCCGCGGCGGCGACGCCGCCGCGGCGCGGCTGCTCGTGGCGGCGGGTGCCGACGTGAACGAGACGACGCCGGGCGGGGCCAGCGCGCTGGCCATCGCGGCCCTCAGCGGCCATGCCGCCGTCGGCGCCCTGCTGCTCGACCACGGCGCCGACCCGAACGCGGCCGGCGGCGGCTATGCGCCGCTCCACGCCGCGATCCTGCACCGGGATGCGGCGCTGGCCGAGGCGCTGCTGTCGGCGGGCGCCGACCCGAACGCCCGCGTGTCGGCCTCGACCCGGTACACGCGCGACAGTGCCGACTTCTTCTTCCCGCCGTGGTTCGTGGGCGCGCCGGCCTACTGGCTGGCCGCGCGCCACCGCGAGGCGGGCCTCATGCGCCTCCTCGTTCGGCACGGCGCCGACCCCCTGGCCACGCACAGCCCGGCCTACTGGACGAGCGACCGGCGGACGTCAGCGGGCCGGATGTGGCTCGAGGAAGGAGAGACGACCGCCCTCATGGCGGCCGTCGGCCTCGGCGGCCCCGACCCCCTCTGGGCCGTCGACCACCGCGCGCGGGTCGCCGAGGCGACGGAGCTCGGGCGGGGACCCGACGTCGCCCTGATGGAGGCCGCGACGCTGGAAGCGGCCAGGGTGGCGGTCGAGCTGGGCGCGGACGTCAACGCCGCGAATGCGCGCGGGCGGACCGCGGTCGACGCGGCCCTCGACGACAGCTTCGACGAGGTGGTCGCGTTCCTGGTGGACCACGGCGCGGCCGACCCGTTCGCGCCGAGAGTCGCCCCGCGGTAGCGCACGTCCGCGTGGACGCTGCCGACGCCGAACTGCCGGTCGGTGCCGTCCTCCAGCCCACGCAGAATCGTGACCCCGTGGGCGTCGTCGTCAGCCCGATGACCCGTAGCGCCTGCAAGCGCCGTTATTCGAGGGACCGGCGTGGCCGAATCCGGCGGCGGGGCGCGGGGTGCGGATGTCCGATCCCCGGTGGAGCTGTCTTGGGTGAGTCGTGTCGACAGACCAGGAGGAGACGATGAGAGCGAGCGGCAGGTCGCGGCTGGCGGCGGTGCTGGTGGCGGCGGTGCTGGCCGGCGCGGGGCTCGGCGCGCAGGAGCCGCCCCCGGAGGTGACCAGGGCGCAGTTCGACGCCTGGATGACCGAGCTCTCGAACTGGGGCCGCTGGGGCGACGACGACCAGCTCGGCGCCCTGAACCTCATCACCCCGGCCAAGCGCGTCGAGGCGGCGAGGCTCGTCGAGACGGGGCAGGTGGTGTCGATGGCCCGGCCCATCGAGCTGCAGGTGCTCGACGACCCCGATGCGGCCAGCGCGAACCGCAAGCCGGTGCTGATGGGCGCCGTCCGCAGCGTGTTCGATATCGACACCGCGAACGGCTACTTCTGGGAGCGCTACGAGGTCGAGTATCACGGACTGCTGGTGTCGCACCTCGACGCGCTGTGCCACGTGGCGTACGAAGGCAAGGTCTACAACGGCCGCGCCTTCGAAGAGGTCGCCACCCCCGACGGCGGCTGCACCGCCATGGGCGTCATCAACGCCAGAGACGGGCTGGTGACCCGCGGGGTCCTCGTCGACCTGCCCGGGAAGTCGGTCACCCGCGCCGACATCGAGGCGTGGGAGGCCGAGACCGGCATCACCATTTCGTCAGGCGACGCCCTGTTCCTGCGCACGGGCCGCGACGTCGGCCAACAGGGTGGCTACCACCCGTCGCTGATTCCCTTCCTCAAGGAGCGTGACATCGCGCTGCTCGGCGCCGACGTGCCCCAGGAAGGCGGCGCGGTGGAGGGCGTGGCCATCCCCATCCACGTGTTCACCCTCGTCGCCCTCGGTGTCCACCTGTTCGACAACCTCGGCCTCGAGGACCTGGCCGCAACCGCGAGCGAGCTCGGCCGCTGGGAGTTCCTCTTCACGGCGGCGCCCCACGTGGTGCCGAACGGCGCGGGGGCGGCGATGAACCCGATCGCCGTGTTCTAGCCCGGGCAAGCGCCGCACCACACCGCCCGCGAGGGGGGGCGGCGGGCGATGGCGATGGTGCACAGCTCTTCCATCAGTCGGTTGACGCTCATGGCGCGGTGCCGGGCGAGGGCCTCGATGCGCGCGTGGGTGTCGTCGGGCAGGCGGTCAGTGTGGGCATGCGATTGAGGTCTCGGCGATCAGGCGACGCGCCCGCGCTGGCGGCGTGCGCCGACGAGGTCGGCGTGATATAGCGAATGATCTGTACGCTTGCACGGGGCGGTTTCGTGGCGTGGCATCGGAAAGGTGGACGACATTCTGCTCGCCACTGCGGCGGTAGGCGGCGCGCTCGGCGCGGCAGGGGCGCTGTGGAACGGTGTGCAGATCGCGAGACTGTCAGGACGGGTGGGCTCCATCGAGTCCACCGTGCAGGCAGTGATCAGCGCGCTCGTCACGCAGCGCTCAGCCTGACGCTCGTCACCCCGCCACACTCACCCCATCCGAGCCCCGGGTCCGGCGCCGGCTTGGCGCGCAACGCGTTGAAGGTGTCGAGAGTGCGCGTCGAACGCTGCACTGTGGAGCCGGCGAGCGGACTCGAACCGCTGACCTGCTGATTACGAATCAGCTGCTCTACCAACTGAGCTACGCCGGCGCCCCTTCAGCATCAGTGACTGGCGGGGCCATGACCTCGCGACCGGCCGACCCGACAGGCGCGGGAGCGACCGGCGTGAGCCTGACCGTGTGTCGACCGTCGTCGTCACGACCCTCCTATTGTAGTCCGTTCCTGCCGTCGGGCGCGATCTGCGCCGATGATCGTCATGACGGTTGGGAGAAGAGAGTGCGCCGAATCAATCCCCCCATCAGGCTCATTTCTCATTGGTTGGACGCCGGGACGGGCAGGCGGTACACTGGTCCGTTACGGCGCCGCCGGGGACGGTGCGTGGGGGACCGGCTCGCACGAGCCGCGACGCGCCCGCCGGCGGTCGGCGGACTGGCATGTCAGAAGCGGCAGCCGCGAACGGGCGCCTCGTCATTCGGGGCGCCCGTACGCACAACCTCAAGAACATCGATCTGACCCTGCCCGCGGGCCGGCTGATCATCGTCACCGGGGTCAGCGGGTCGGGCAAGTCGTCGCTCGCCTTCGACACCATCTACGCCGAGGGGCAGCGGCGGTATGTCGAGTCGCTGTCGGCCTATGCCCGGCAGTTTCTCGAGCGGATGGAGAAGCCCGACGTCGACCACATCGACGGCATCTGCCCCGCCATCGCGATCCGTCAGAAGAACAGCGTGCGCAACCCGCGGTCGACGGTTGGCACCACCACCGAGATCCACGACTACCTGCGGCTGTTCTTCGCCCGCATCGGGCGCACGTTCTGCCGGCAGTGCGGGCGCGAGGTGGAGCGCGAATCGGCTGAGACGGCGGCGCGCGAGCTCGCGGCCCTGCCGGCGGGGACGCGGCTGTTGCTGGGGTTCGACCATGCGGTGGACGGCGCGGACGCCGCCCCGCCGGCGGCCGGGGCCGACGAGGCGGCGGCGCCGGCGGAGCGCCCGCCCCCGGGAGAACGGACCGGGCCCGGGGAAGCGTCGTCGCCGCGAGAGCGGCCCGAGCCGGGAGCACGGTCCGAGGACGCCCCCGCCGCCCTTCCCGCCGATCCGGTGTCGGCCGCCGTCGCCGGCCTGCGCAAGCGCGGCTTCGCCCGCATCCTCGTCGACGACCCGGACGGCCCCGACGCCGCCGGGGGCCGGGTGAGCCGGCTCGACGAGGTCGACTCCGCGCGCCTCGCGGGCCGGCGCGCGCTGCGCGTCGTGCTCGATCGCGTGCGCGTGGGTCCCGACCTGCTGGGGCGGATGACCGACTCCATCGAGACCGCGTACCTCGAAGGCGGTGGCTCCGCGTTCGCGATCGAGGTCGACGGCGACGGGCGCTTGGCGGCGGAGCACCGGTTCAGCGAGCGGTTCGAGTGCCGGGCCTGCGGCATCGGCTACGAGCCGCCGCAGCCGCGTCTCTTCTCGTTCAACAACCCGTTCGGGGCGTGTCCCACCTGCCACGGCTTCGGCAACGTGATCGAGCTCGACCTCAAACTCGTGGTCCCCGACCCGGCGAAGTCGATCCGCCGGCAGGCCATCGAGCCGTGGACCAAGCCCGACTACAAGCCTCAGCTCACTCGGCTGATGCGGGCGGCCCAGGGCGGCAGGGTGAGGCTCGACACCCCCTGGCGCGAGCTGACCGACGCCGAGCGCGACTTCGTGGTCGAGGGTGACGGGGCCGGTTACGCGGGCGTCCGGGGCTTCTTCGCGTCGCTCGAGCGCAAGAAGTACAAGATGCACGTCCGGGTGTTCCTGAACCGCTACCGAGGCTACGTGACATGCCCCGGCTGCGACGGGAGCCGGCTGCGGCCCGAGGCGCGCGGGGTGCGGGTGGCGGGGCGGACCATCGACGAGGTCTGCGCCCTCACGGTGGGCGAGGCGGCGGTCTTCTTCGACGGCCTCGCCCTGAGCGACGGCGAGGGGGCGGTGGCCGACCGGCTGGTGCGGGAGATACGGCGGCGGCTGTCGTTCCTGCGCGACGTGGGCCTCGACTACCTGACCCTCGACCGGCTGGCGTCGACCCTGTCGGGGGGCGAGGCGCAACGCATCAACCTCGCGACGGCTCTCGGCTCGGCCCTCGTTGGCACCCTCTACGTGCTCGACGAACCGTCGATCGGCCTCCATCCGCGCGACAACGAGCGGCTCATCGCCATCCTGCGGAAGCTGCGCGACCAGGGCAACACGGTGCTGGTGGTCGAGCACGACGCCGACACCATCCGCACCGCCGACGTCGTCGTCGACCTCGGGCTGGGCGCGGGGGAGCAGGGGGGGCGCGTCATCCACGCCGGCTCGTTCGACGCGCTGCTGGAAGATCCGCAGTCGTTGACCGCCAAGTACATGCGGGGCGATCTGACGATTCCCCTCCCGTCGAGCCGGCGGAAGCACCCCCAACCCCTGGCGATTCGCGTCGCCGGCGCCCGCGAGCACAACCTGCGGGACATCGACGTCGAGGTGCCCCTGAACACCCTGACCTGCGTCACCGGCGTCAGCGGGTCGGGGAAGTCGACGCTGGTGCACGACGTGGTGTACGCGGCCATCAAGCGGCAGAAGGGGGGGTGGGACAAGCGGGTCGGGCGCCACGACCGCCTCGACGGGGCGGAGCTGGTGACCGACGTCACCCTCGTCGACCAGACCCCCATCGGGCGCACCCCGCGGTCGAACCCGGTCACGTACCTGAAGGCGTTCGACCCCATCCGCGAGCTGTTCTCGCAGACCCGCGACGCCCGCGCCGCCGGCCTGACCCCCGGTCACTTCTCGTTCAACGTGCCCGGCGGCCGGTGCGACGGGTGCGAGGGCGAGGGCGTGGTGCGGGTGGAGATGCAGTTCCTCGCCGACGTGTTCGTGCCCTGCGACGAGTGCGGCGGCCGCCGGTTCAAGCCGCAGGTGCTCGACGTGCGCTACCGCGGGCGCAACGTCGACGACGTGCTCGACATGACCGTGCGCGAGGCCCTGGCGTTCTTCGCGGGGTCGGCGAAGATCGGCCGGCGGCTGCGCCTCCTCGACGAGATTGGCCTGGGCTACCTGCGGCTCGGCCAGCCCGCCACGACCCTGTCGGGGGGCGAGGCGCAGCGCATCAAGATCGCCTCGCACCTCGCCGCGCGCAAGGCCGACCGCACGCTGTACATCCTCGACGAGCCGACCACGGGGCTGCACTTCGACGACGTCGCCAAGCTGCTCACCGCGTTCCGCAAGCTGCTGCAGGCGGGGAACAGCCTGCTCGTCATCGAGCACAACCTCGACGTCGTCAAGTCGGCCGACTGGGTGATCGACCTCGGGCCGGAGGGCGGCGAGGGCGGCGGCTGCGTCGTCGCCGCCGGCACCCCCGAGCAGATCGCCATGGACGGGGGGTCGCACACCGGGCGCCACCTGCGCCCGGTCCTCGCCGGCGAGCAGGCGGCCGGGGGCTGACGCGGCGGGCGGTGTGGTACGATCCTCCCTTCTGCATCGGGTTCACCGAACGTTTGCGCGGCCCGGTCCGCGGCTTGGCGCGCACTGACTGGTCATGGAATCGATTCAAGCTACACGCCTGCGCAAGGGCATGCTGGTCAAGCACAACGACGATCTCTACCGGGTGATGGACGTCACCCACCTCACCCCCGGCAAGGGGAAGGCGTTCGTGCAGTCGCGAATGAGGAACGTCCGGGCGGGCACCCTGCTCGACCACAAGTTCCGGTCGGCGGAGTTCGTCGAGCGGGCGGCCCTCGACGACCGGGAGATGCAGTTCACGTACCGCGACGGCGATGCGTTTCACTTCATGGATCTCGAGACCTACGAGCAGGTGGAGATGACCGCCGACACCCTCGGCGACTCGGTCAGCTACCTGCTGCCGGAGGCGACCATCCGCGTGTCGCTCTTCGAGGGCGAGCCGGTGGGGCTCGACCTGCCGATGACGGTCGAGCTGACGGTGCAGGAGACGGCACCGGCCATCAAGGGGGCCACCGCGAACGCGCAGCTCAAGCCCGCGACGCTGGAGACCGGCCTCGTCGTGCAGGTGCCGCCGTTCATCAGCAACGGCGACCGGATTCGCGTGAACACCGAGACCGGCGAGTATCAGTCGCGGGCGTGACCGCCCGCGGGCGCGAGGCGAATCCGTGGCAGACGGGGAGCTGTTCTCCAGTTTCGTCGATTCCGTCCTGCCCGCCGCCCTGTGGATTCTGGGGGCGGGGTTCCTCGTCGCCAACGTCCGGCTGCTGGGCCGGTTCCTGCGGTTTCTGCGCCTGCGTTCCACCGCGGTCCTGACGTGGCCGGCGCGGCCCACGTGGTTCTACCCGGTGTCGCTCGGGTTCGGCGTCCTGCTCGGCCTCCTCGCGTTCATGAAGCTCGTCGTGTGGGACCGGCCGCTGACCGACGCCTTCGCCGAGGCGATGGCGTTCATCTACTACGGCTACGCCTTCCCCCTCAGCCTGCGCATCGGGTACGGCTTCTACGGCGCCGGCGTATGGTCAGACAAGGGGCTCGTGCCCTACGACCAGATCGGTGGACTGTCGTGGCAGGGGGACGTCGAGCCGAGGCTGGTGCTGATCGACCGCGCGCGGAACCTCGTGCGGCATCTCGACGTGCCGCGGGAGCACTACGGGGAGGTGCGGCGCCTCCTGCGCGACAAGATCGCGGCCCAGGACATCCGCTTCGCGGGCAAGGGGCTCGATCTCGGCTTCGACGAGCGGGAAGTGGTGTGACGGCGCGGGCTCGCTAGCGGAACCGCTCGAGGATGATGCCGATCAGCCCGGGGCCGCTGGCCGTGGGATCGCCGATCCAGTCCGGCGGGGTGAGCCAGACGAACGCGAGGATGGCGATCACCATGAGGTCGTACTGCCACGTCGCCCGCTCGAACGTCCAAAACAGGGCGTGCCAGACCGCCCGCGCCGGCAACGTCAACAGTTCCCGCATGGTCATCGCGCCCCCGCCTCCTGGACCTTCAGCGCCCGCCACGTGAAGTAGATGCGGTCGAGCACGGTGACGATCGACAGCACCAGGATCACCCAGAGGACGGCGCCCATCCGGTTCGTGAACGCCCCGATCATCACCAGCACGATACGCTCGGGACGCTCCATGAACCCGACCTTGCACTTGTCTATCATCGACTCGGCGCGGGCCCGCGTATAGCTCGTCATCACCGAGAACATCATCGCGAAGGCCGCGATCATGACGTAGTCGGTGCGTCCGAGCTGCGCGTAGAGGTAGATGACGCCGATGAAGAGCGACAAGTCCGAGAACCGGTCCATCACCGAGTCCCAGAAGCCGCCGAAGCGGGACGCGAGCCTGGTCGCCTCGGCCACCTTCCCGTCGATGAAGTCGAAGATGTTGGCCACCAGCATGACGAAGCCGGCGGTGACGAACTCGCCCTGTGCGAAGAACCAGGCGGCGATGAAGTTGATGAACACGCCGACCAGCGTGAGCACGTTGGGGTGGATGCGCAACGCGACGCACGCCCGAATGATGGCGCGGAGCGGGAACATGCAGGCGGCGCCGATGGCGCCCGTGAACGTCATGGGGGGAGATGCGGAGATGCGACGCTATGATGGTGCCGTCGTCGGCGCGCCCACTCGGGCGGGGTCTCTCAGACAGCACGAACCCCACAGTTTAGCCCATGGCCATTCGTGATCTCAAGAAGCGGATCGCGGCCCTCCCGGAGCAGCCGGGCGTCTACCTGTATCTGGACGACGCCGGCGAGACCCTCTACGTGGGACGGGCGCGGTCGCTGCGGGCGCGGGTGCGCAGCTACCTCGGCGCCTACGGATCGAGCCCCAAGACCGACGCGCTGCTCGACGAGGTGACGCGGCTCGAGGTCATCGTCACCGACTCGCTGGTCGAGGCCCTCGCCCTCGAGGCCCATCTCATCAAGCAGCGCTCGCCGCGGTTCAACATCCTGCTCCGCGACGACAAGAACTACCCGTACCTGCAGCTCACGACCGGCGAGGCGTTTCCGCGGGTGCTGGTGGCGCGCCGGGTCGCCCCCCGCGACGGACACACCTACGCCGGGCCGTTCCTGCCCGCGACCTTCGCGCGCAAGACGATGTCGCTGACCCACAAGCTCTTCGGCATCCGCTCGTGCAACGAGGTCATCAACGGCCGCCGGGACCGCGCCTGCCTGGAGTACGACATCAAGCGCTGCATGGCGCCGTGCGTCGAGAGCCTGTGCACGCCCGCGCAGTACGCCGAGGCGGTCGAGCACACGAGACTCTTCCTCGAGGGCCGGAACGAGGAGCTCATCGCGGATCTGAAGCAGCGGATGCTGGAGGCTTCCGACGACCTGCGGTACGAGGAGGCGGCCCAGACCCGCGACGCCATCCGGACCATCGAGACCCTGCGCGACCGTCAGCAGAAGATGTCGTCGGTGCGGCTGGGCGACCGCGACGCGTTCGGCGTCAAGGTGGGGCCGTCGGGCGCGATCATCCAGGTGTTCCAGATGCGGGGGGGGCGGGTCATCGAGCGGGTCGAGCTGGCCGCCGACCTGCCCGCGGGGGCGGGTTCCCCGGAGCGGGAGACGGTGCAGGCGGCGGTGCAGCAGTTCTACGAGGAGCGGACCGCGCCGCCCGAGATCCACCTGCCGGTCGAGATCGACGAGCCCGAGGCGCTCGCGAGCTGGCTCGGCGAGCGCGCGGGACGGAAGGTGCGCATCGGCGTCCCGAAACGGGGCGACAAGCGGGGGCTGCTCGACCTCGCCACCCGCAACGCGGCCCTCGCCTACCGGTCTCGTTACAGCGATGAGGCCCGCGCCGGGGCCGCCGCCCTCGACGAGCTGCGGGTGGTGCTGGGTCTGCCGGCCGCGCCCCGGCGCATCGAGTGCTTCGACATCTCGACCCTGCAAGGGGCGGAGACGGTCGGCTCGATGGTGGTCTGCGAGGACGGGCGGGCGGTCCGCAAGGAGTACCGGAAGTACCGCGTGCGGGGCACGAGCTGGGGGGAGGAGCGCACCCGGCCGCCGGAGGCGCCGCCGCGGCGCACGCGGCGGGGCGGGAGGAAGCCGGCGGCGGGCGACGGCGCCGACCCCCGCCTGCTGGACGACTTCGCGTCCATGCGCGAGGTGGTCGGCCGCCGCTACCGCCGGCTCCTCGATGACGGCGGGCCGCTGCCCGAC
Organism: Vicinamibacterales bacterium; assembly: GCA_965199675.1. GTDB lineage: Bacteria > Acidobacteriota > Vicinamibacteria > Vicinamibacterales > UBA8438 > JAJEEA01. The sequence continues at coordinate 183,345 of CBDATI010000063.1, forward strand.
CTCGTGGTCATCGATGGGGGCCGCGGGCAGTTGTCGTCGGCCTACGAGGCGTTCGCGTCGCTGGGCCTGTCGAACCTGGTCGCGGTGGGCTTGGCCAAGCAGGAGGAGCTCGTCTTCACCCGGGACGCGGCCGAGCCCATCGCCCTCGACCGCGCAAGCCCCGCCCTGCTCCTGCTGCAACGGATGCGCGACGAGGCCCACCGCTTCGCGGTGACCTTCCACCGGAAGGCGCGGTCCCGCCGCGACCTCCAATCGGCCCTCGACGGTATCCCGGGGGTGGGGCCGCGCCGGCGACGGGTGCTGCTGACCCGGTTCGGCAGCGTGGCCAACGTCCGCCGGGCGACGCGCGAGGAGCTCGTGCCGGTGGTCGGGGCCAAGGTCGCCGACGCAGTGCTCGCCCACTTCGCAGGCTAGTACGTTATCCTGACGCGTCTTGCCCGATATCGGTCAGCTCCTCGTCATCCTCCCGGTCCTGCTCCTGTCCCTGACCATCCACGAGACGGCCCACGCCGTGACGGCCGACTGGTTCGGTGACCCCACGGCGCGGCGGCTCGGGCGGATCTCGCTGAACCCGGCCGTGCACGTCGACCCTGTCGGCACCGTGATCCTGCCGCTGCTGGGGATCCTCGCGGGCGGGTTCGTGTTCGGCTGGGCCAAGCCGGTACCCGTCAACCCCGCCAACCTGCGGCAACCGCGCCGCGACTTCCTGGTGATCGCGGCGGCGGGGCCGGCCAGCAACATCCTCCTCGCGGTCGCGGCGTCGTGGCTGCTGGCTTCCGTGCCGGGCGGGCCGGCGGCGGCCGAGGGGTGGGCGGGCGCGGTCGCCACGTTCGCGTTCGCGATGCTGCAACTGAACCTGCTGCTCGCGGTGTTCAACATGGTTCCGGTGCCGCCCCTCGACGGCGGGAACGTGCTGGCGGGGCTGCTGCCGGCGGGGTTGGGCGACGCCTACGACCGCCTCGTGCGACCCTACGGGTTCCTGATTCTCCTCGTGCTGATGGCGACCGGCGGGCTGTACCGGATCATCGGGCCGCCGATGTCGTTGTTGATGGGATGGTTGCTGCCGTGAAGCCACGCGTCGTCTCCGGCATGCGTCCGACCGGCAAGCTGCACCTCGGCCACCTGGTCGGGGCGCTCCAGCAGTGGGCCCGGCTGCAGGACGACTACGACTGCATGTACTTCGTCGCCGACTGGCACGCGCTGACGAGCGAGTACGCCGACACCGGCGGGCTCGTCGAGAACGCGTGCGACAACGCCGCGGACTGGATTGCCGCCGGCGTCGACCCGGACCGGAGCACCTTGTTCATCCAGTCGCAGGTGCCCGAGCACGCCGAGCTCTACCTGCTGCTGCAGATGGTGGTGCCGATTCCCTGGCTCGAGCGGGTGCCGACCTACAAGGAGCAGATGGCCCAGCTCGCCGAGAAGGACCTGTCGACCCTCGGCTTCCTCGGCTATCCGCTGCTGCAGGGCGCCGACGTGATCATGTATCGGGCGAACTACGTGCCGGTCGGGGACGACCAGGTCCCGCACCTCGAGCTCGACCGCGAGGTGGTTCGCCGGTTCCACGGCTTCTTCGGCGAGCTGTTTCCCGAGCCGCAGCCCCTGCTCACGAGCTTCCCGCGGTTGCCGGGGCTCGACAACCGGAAGATGAGCAAGAGCTACGACAACGCCATCAGCCTGTCGGACGACGCGGGGACGGTGAAGAAGAAGGTGATGCGGATGTACACCGACCCGAAGCGGATCCGGGCCGACATTCCGGGGACCGTCGAGGGCAATCCGGTGTTCGTCTACCACGACGCGTTCAATCCCGACACCGTCGAGGTGGACGACCTGAAGGCCCGGTATCGGGCCGGCAAGGTGGGCGACGTCGAGGTCAAGCAGAAGCTCGCCCGCGCCGTCAACGCGGTTCTCGACCCGTTGCGCGAGCGCCGGGCCGACGTGCTCGCGCGGCCGGGGCGGGTTCGTGAGATCCTGATGGACGGGTCGCTTCGGGCGCGCCGCATCGCGCAGGAGACGATGAAGCAGGTCCGCGAGGCGGTGGGGCTGGCTTATCGTGTGTAGATGACGAACCGAGCTGCGTCGGAGCAGACCGGGACCGCCACGCCAGGGACCGGCGAGTTCGAGTCGGTTCTCGAGGACTACCCGGTTCGCCTCGACAATTTCGAGGGACCGCTGGATCTGCTGCTCCACCTCATCCGCAAGAACGAGATCGACATCTACGACATCCCCATCGTCCTCATCACGCAGCAGTACATCGAGTACATCGAGCTCATGAAGGAGCTCGACCTCGATACCGCGGGCGAGTTCCTGGTGATGGCGGCCACCCTGATCCACATCAAGGCGCGGACCCTGGTGCCGCGGCCGGAGACGGAGGGCGAGGACGCGGAGGAGGCCGAGGACCCGCGCGAGGCGCTCGTGCGGCGCCTCATCGAGCACCAGCGGTTCAAGGCCGCGGCCGAGCTGCTGCACGAGCGGCTGACGGTGCGCAGCGCGCAGTGGGGCCGCGCCGACGAGCGGCTCGACGACTTTGCCGGGGAGCCGTTCGAGCGCGAGCTGGAGGTCGACCTGTTCGGGCTGCTGCAGGCGTTCCAGTTGGTGCTCAAGCGCGCGCGGGCGCGGCCCGGCGTGCCCCTTCCGGCGGCGGAGGTGTCGATAGAGACGCGCACGCGTCAGTTGATGGAGCGGCTCGAGCACGCCCGGGCCTGCGGATTCGAGGACCTCTTCGTCGGCGACGGCAGCCGCCTCGAGCTCATCACGACGTTCCTCGCCATGCTGGAGATGATTCGGTTGAAGCTGATTCGGGTGTTCCAGTCCGGGTTGTGCGGCCCGATCCGGGTGTACCGCCGCGAGCTCCCGCAGGACGCACCGCCGGCCGAGTCGACCGCCGGCGAGGGGGGCGGAGCCGGGAACGGGTGACGGAGAATGAGGCGGCCCGCGCCCGCCGGTTCGTGGCGGTCGACCCTGAACAAGCTGGTCAGGGCGGTCCGAGGCGCGCTGACCGTGCTGCGCACCGCCTTTGAGCCGGGCCAGCGGGAGCAGCCGGCGCCGCAGGGTCAGCCGGAAGTGTCGCCACCGCCAGGGCAGCGGGAACCACAGGAAACGCCAGAACCACAGGAAACGCCAGAACCACAGGAAACGCCAGAACCACAGGAAACGCCAGAACCACAGGAAACGCCAGAACCACAGGAAACGCCAGAGCAGCCGGCGCTGCAGGGTCAGCCGGCGTCGCCACCGCCAGGACAGCGGGAACCGCCGGAGCAGCCGTTGCCGGTGGAGCAGCCGGCGCCGCAGGGTCAGCCGGAAGCCCCAGAGCATCCGGCGCCGCCGGAACCTCTGGGGCAGTCGGCGCCGTCGGAGCCTCTGGAGCAGGAGGCGCCGCCGGCGCCGCCGGAACCTCTGGGGCAGTTGGCGCCGTCGGAGCCTCTGGAGCAGGAGGCGCCGCCGGAACCACCGGCGCCACCGGAGCGGGAGGAACCGCCGGAACCACCGCCACCGGAGCGGGAGGAACCACCGGAACCACCGGCGCCCCCGGAGCAGGAGGAGCAGCCGGCGCCGCCGGAACCCCCGGAGCGGGCGGAACCGCCGGAACCGCCGGAACCAGCGGAACCGGGGGAACCGCCGGAGCAGCCGGAACCGCAGGGTCAGCCGGAACCGCAAGGTCAGTCGGCGTCGCCGGGGCCGCCGGAACCGCCGGAATCGCCACCACCGCCGGGACCCCCGGGACCACCGAGCATGTCGGACCCACTGATGGCGATACTGGAAGCGCTCATCTTCGCGTCGCCCGACCCGCTGACGCCGACGGCGTTGTTCGCCCTGCTCGACGAGACCCCGAAGGAGGACATCGAGCGGGCCCTCGAGGCGTTGCAGGCGCAGTACGACGCACGCGACGGTCTGCAGCTCGTGCAGGTGGCGGGCGGCTACCAGATCTGCACGCGGCCCGAGCTGCATGAGTGGGTGCGGCGACTGTTTCACGAGCGCTCGAAGCAGCGCCTGTCGGTGCAGGCCCTCGAGACCCTGGCCGTCATCGCCTACAAGCAGCCCATCACCAGCGCGGAGATCGCCGAGATTCGGGGCGTGAACGTGTCGGGGGTGGTGGGGACGCTGCTCGAGCGTCACCTCGTGAAGGTGACCGGCCGGAAGCAGGTGGTGGGGCGGCCGTTCCTCTACGCGACGACGACCGAGTTCCTGAACCAGTTCGGCCTGAGCGACCTCAGCGACCTGCCCAAGGTCGAGGAGATGGCCGAGGCTCTCGGCCTCGAGACGCCGCCGGCCCTCGCGGGGGGCGAACCGGAGGGCCAGACGCTGCCGTTCGACGACCCGGCGGAGACGTCCGGCGACCCCGGGCCCCCGCCGTCGGGGCAGGTTCATTAGGGGACAGGGGAAGAGGATGACCCCTCCCGCGGCGACTCCCGGCGTGCGTCTGCAGAAACTGATTGCCGCGGCCGGCATTTCCTCGCGCCGGGCGGCCGAGTCGCTGATGCGCGAGGGCCGGGTCACCGTCAACGGCGCGGTGGTGTCGACGCTCGGCGCGAAGGCGGATCCCGTCGCCGACGACATTCGGGTCGACGGTCGCCGCATCGGCGCCGGGCGGCGGCGGTACCTGCTCCTGAACAAGCCGCGCGGGGTGGTGACGACCCGGGACGATCCGGAGCGGCGCCGGACGGTCATGCACCTGCTGACGGGGGTCCGCGAGTCGGTGTATCCGGTGGGGCGGCTCGACTACGACAGCGAGGGGCTGTTGCTGCTGACCAACGACGGCGAACTGGCGGCCCGGCTGATGCATCCCCGGCACCGGGTGGAACGGGTGTACGAGGCGCGGGTTCGCGGCGTGCCCAACGCGCTGGCGTTGAGGCGTCTCGCCGGCGGGGTCGTCGTCGGCGGTCGAAGGACGCTGCCGGCCGCCGCCACGCTGGTGTCCGCGGGACGCGGCCGCGCCGGGGACCAGTCGTTGATCCGGATTCGCGTCACCGAGGGTCGGAAGCGCCAGATCCGCCACATGTGCGAGTCGGTCGGGCATCCCGTGGTGCGGTTGCGCCGGGTGGCCATCGGCCCGATCCGGGATCGGACGCTGCGGCCGGGCCAGTTCCGCGACCTGACTCCGGGCGAGGTAACGGCGCTGCGCCGCGCCGCCGACGGAAAGGCGCCCGCCGCGCCGGACGACCGGGTTCACCCATGAAGCCGACCGGAGCCGCGGATCGCATCACGCCGGTGATCGCCATCGACGGGCCTTCGGGGGCCGGCAAGGGGAGTGTCTCTCGCGCCGTCGCGCGGACGCTGGGATGCCGGTACATCGACACCGGCGCGATGTACCGGGCGGTCGCGTGGCTGGCCTCCCACCGGGGGTTCGCCCTCGACGACGAGCCTGCCGTGCGGCGTCTGGCCGAGGAGGCCGAGCTGCGCCAGGACGGGGGGGCAGTGACCGTGGCCGGCCACGACGTGACGCACCGGATACGCAACGGCACGATCGACGCCGCCGCTGCCCGCGTCGCCCGCATGCCGTCGGTGCGGAGGGTCCTCGTGGGGCGGCAGCGGGCCTATGCGGTCGGCGGCGGCGTGGTGATGGAGGGCCGGGACATCGGCACGACGGTGTTTCCGGACGCCGACGTGAAGATATACCTGGACGCGGCGCCGGAGGAGCGGGCCGCCCGGCGCGCCGCGGATCCCGCGCACGGCCTGGGCCGCAGCGCGTCGACCCTGTCGGACGTCGCGAGCGCGCTCGAGGCGCGGGACCGTTCCGACCGCACCCGCGACAGCTCCCCCCTGGTGATGGCCGACGACGCGGTGCGGGTCGACACCACCGGCCTGGTGCTGGAGACGGTCATCGAGCGCGTGCTGACCATCGTGCGGCGTCGGTTGGCGGAGCGCGGGTGGGCGGGGCCGTCGGTGTGATTCGGGCGCCGAATGGCATTTGACGCGTCTTGTTAACTGTCGTATAGTCTGCGGCTTATCGCCAATCGACGCATGGCGGGGCCGGCGGGGCGGCAGGCCCTCGTCGCCCCCGTGTCGACAGGCGCGTCGCGTGGCGGCGAGAAGCACTCACAGGAGGATTCGCAATTCCATGACGAAGGTAGAAGGCATCGACGTGGACCGCTCGGAGAAGGCGCGACCCGTTCCCATGGTGGTGATGGCCGATCACTACGACGACGGCGACGCGTCGAGTCGGGAGGATTACGAGCGGTTGCTCCAGATGTACGAGGGCAGTTTCCGCAACATCGCCGAAGGCGAGGTGATTACCGGCACCGTGTTGAAGGTGTCGTCGTCGGAGGTGGTGGTCGACGTCGGCTACAAGTCGGAAGGGATGATCGCCATCCAGGAGTTCCTCGACGAGAACGGCGAGTGCATCGTCCAGCCGGGCGACGCCGTCGACGTTCTGCTCGAGCGGACCGAGGATCGGGACGGCCACATCGTGCTCTCGCGCGAGAAGGCCGAGAAGATGAAGATCTGGGACGAGGTCGAGAAGGCGTACGACGAGCAGAAGGTCGTCATCGGCCGCGTCATCGAGCGCATCAAGGGCGGGTTGGCGGTCGACATCGGGGTGCGGGCGTTCCTGCCGGGTTCGCAGGTGGACGTGCGCCCGGTGCGCAACCTCGATGCCCTGCGCGGCCAGGAGCTGCGCATGCGGGTCATCAAGGTCAACAAGAAGCGCGGCAACATCGTGCTGTCCCGCAAGGCGCTGCTCGAAGAGGAGAACGCCGAGAAGAAGAAGCACACCCTCGCCACTCTCGCGGAGGGCAAGGTGTTCCGCGGCGTCGTCAAGAACATCACCGACTACGGCGCGTTCATCGATCTGGGAGGGCTCGACGGACTGCTCCACGTGACCGACATGTCGTGGGGCCGCGCCGCGCATCCGTCGGAGCTCTTCAAGGTGAACGACGAGGTCGACGTGATCGTGCTGAAGTTCGACCGCGGCACCGAGCGCGTGTCCCTCGGCTACAAGCAGCTCCACGCCGACCCGTGGACGGCGGTCGAGGAACGCTACCAGGTCGGCATGCGGCTGAGCGGCAAGGTCGTCAGCCTGACCGACTACGGGGCGTTCATCGAGCTCGAGCCGGGCGTGGAGGGCCTGATCCACGTGTCGGAGATGTCCTGGAGCAAGCGGGTCAAGCACCCCTCCAAGCTGCTGACGGTGGGCGACGCGGTGGAGACGATGGTGCTCGGCGTCGACCCCCAGGCGCGTCGCATCTCGCTGGGGCTGAAGCAGATCGAGGCCAATCCGTGGCATCAGCTCGCCGACAGGTACCCGATCGGGTCCCGGCTGAAGGGGCGCGTCCGCAACCTGACCGAGTTCGGCGCGTTCGTCGAGGTCGAGGAGGGCATCGACGGGCTCATCCACATCTCGGACATGTCCTGGAGCAAGCGCCTCAAGCATCCGTCCGAGGTGGTGAAGAAGGGAGACGAGGTCGAGGCCATGGTCCTCAACGTCGACCCCGACAACCAGCGGCTGTCCCTGGGTCTCAAGCAGCTTGCGACCGACATATGGGACGAGTTCTTCGAGGCCCACAAGGTCGGGTCGGTGGTCGAGGGCAAGGTGGTCCGCATCACGAACTTCGGAGCGTTCGTGGAGCTCGCCGAGGGCATCGAGGGGCTCATCCATGTGTCGGAGTTCGACGACACCACGGGCCGCGACAAGGTCGAGCTGAAGGTCGACGAGGTCACCAGCATGAAGATCATCAAGCTGAGCCCGTCGGAGCGGAAGATCGGCCTCAGCATCCGGGCCCTGAAGTCGGACGACTACGAGGCGGACTGGGAGGCCTACGGTGCGGCGTCCGGATCGCCGGAGGTGACCCTGGGCGACCACTTCAAGCATCAGACCTAGGGCCGGCGCCTCGGCTGGGGAGGTCTTGGTGGCAGGCGGGAGCATGACCAAGGCGGCACTCGTCGAAGAAGTGTCTCGAGCCGCCGATCTGACCAAGAAACACGCCGAGGTCATCGTCGATACGGTGTTCCGCAGCATCATCGCGGCGCTGCGAAGGGGCGAGAAGATCGAGTTGCGGGGCTTCGGCAGCTTTCGCCTCCGGCAGCGCGAGCCGCGAAGGGGCCGGAACCCGAAGACCGGGGATCGGGTGGACGTGCCCCCCAAGCGAATTCCGTACTTCAAGCCGGGCAAGGAGCTGAGAGAGCTGATCAACCGCGAGCCGGCCGGGCCGGGCCCCGGGCTGCCCGACCCCGCGCCGGCGGCGATGCAGGAGCCCGGCGGCAGCGCCGGCTTCTGAAATCGCGGCGTCGACGGCTCTGCCCTCGTCCGCGATCCGTTGCCGGGGCCTGCCCATGGAGCGCCTCTGGTCTCCCTGGAGACTCGACTACGTGACGGGCGGCGCGGGCGCCTCGGGTGGCGCCTGCGTCTTCTGCGCGGCTCGCGCCGAAGCCGGGGAGACGGCGGCGGCGAGCGCCTCCCCGATCGTGGCTCGCGCCGACACGTGCTTCGTCATCGTCAACTTGTATCCGTACAACAACGGCCACCTGATGGTGGTGCCGAACCGGCACATCGCGTCGCTGGCGGAGGCGACGGCGTCGGAGCTCGGCGACCTGATGAGGATGGCGCAGCGGGCGGAGATTGCTCTCGGCGAGGCGTACCGGCCGCATGGCCTGAACATCGGGATCAACCTGGGGCGGCCGGCGGGAGCGGGCATCCCGGGCCACCTCCACCTGCACGTGGTGCCCCGCTGGGACGGCGACACCAACTTCATGACCGTCGTCGGCGCTACCCGGGTCGTTCCCGAGACGCCCCCCCGGACGCTGGAGCGCCTCGTCCCGATCTTCGAGCGGCTGGCGGCCGCCCCCCCGGAATCTGCACCGTAGAACGACGGATCACCGCGGGGGGGTGGGGGCCGAGGGTGGCGATTGGCGGGCCGGGCTACGGCTGGGCGAGGACGTGGGCGGCGATTACCATGCGCTGCACCTCGGACGTGCCCTGGTAGATCTCCGTCGCCCGGACGTCCCGGAACAAGCGCTCGACCGTCGAGCCCCGGCGGTAGCCGGCCGAGGCGAGGATCTGCATCGCCCGGTCGGCGGCGCGGTGGGCCGCCTCTGACGCGTAGAGCTTGGCCATGGCCGCCTCCGCCGCACTGCCTTCCTGCGTGTCCCTGGCGGCTGCGCTCCGGTACACCAGCATGCGCGCCGCCTCGATCTCGGTCGCCATGTCGGCGAGCATCCACTGCATGGCCTGGTAGCTCGCGATCGGGCGTCCGAACGTCCGCCGGCGTCGGGCGTGGCCCAACGCCTCGTCGAAGGCGGCCTGGCCGATGCCGACGGCCTGGGCGCCGATTGCCGCCCGGCCCCCGTCGAGCGCCCACATCGCGATGCGGAACCCGGCGCCGGGGTCGCCGAGCATCGCCTCGGCCGGGACGCGCAGCCCGTCGAGGTCGAGGTCGCGGCAGCCGAGGCCCCGGACCCCGAGGGTGTCGGGGGTGGCAGACGCCGTGAGCCCCGGCGCGCCGGCGGGAACGAGGAACGCCGAGACCCCGCGTCCCCCGATGCCCGGGTCCGTCGCCGCGAACACGATGAACACTTCGGCCGCGGACCCGTTCGCCACCCACACCTTGCGCCCGGTCAGGCGATAGCCTCGGCCGTCGGGGACGGCCCGGGTCTGCTGATTGGCAGCGTCGGTGCCCGCGTCGGGCTCGGAGAGGGCGAACCCGCCGACGGCGGCGCCGCTCGCCAGCGGCCGGAGCCAGGTCTCGCGCTGGGCCTCCGATCCGAACCGGGCCACGACCTCGGCGACGAGCGAGTTGTTGACCGACAGGATGGCGGCGAGGGTGGCGCTGGCCCCCGCGATCGCCTCGATGGCGGCGGCGTAGCTGACGTAGTCGCGGCCCGCGCCGCCCGCCGCGACGGGGACGGCGACTCCCATGAGCCCGCGGCGGCCGGCCCGCGCCACGAGATCGGCGGGAAAGCGGTCGGTCGCGTCGATCTCGGCCGCCCGCGGCCGCACCTCATCTTCGGCGAACCGTTGCGCCGATGCGCGAAACGCTTCCTGTTCGGCCGTCAACGCGAGGCGCATGGCGGGTGCCCTGTTCCATCGGGTCCGGTCGCCTGCGGCGGCGGAGTTGCGCCGCGGGCTTCGGGGCTGCGGAAGCCCGTCGCCCTCGCGTGTCCCGGGCCCCGTGTCGCTCATGAAGATCATACGCGAGCGCCGAGGGGCCCGGCCGGGGCCGGCCGGGGGCGCGGGCTTGCGGGCCGGGAGGGCCGGGAGGCCGAAGCCGAGTGTTATGATTGGCGTCGGGTCTTCTTTGCAGAGGGAAGCGACCATGGCGAGCAGTCGATGGCGCGTGAGCGGGGCGGGCGGCGTCCGGTCCCGTGCGCAACGGTGCGGATGGGCGGCCCCGGCGCTGGTCGCGTGGGTGCTCCTTGCGGGCGCCGGCGTGTCCGCCCAGGAACAGCAGGCGTCTCCTCCCGATCAGGCGGGAGCGGTCGACCCGGCGGCGCAGACCCCGGTGTTCCGGACCGAGATCAACTTCGTTCGGGTCGACGCCATCGTCACCGACGAGGACGGCAACCCGATCCTCGATCTGACGGCGGACGACTTCCGCGTCTTCGAGGACGACGTCGAGCAGACCGTCGAGTCGTTCCGGCTCGTGGAGATCACCGGCACGCCCGATCCCGCGCTGCCGCCGCCCTCCAGCATCCGCAACGACTACGACCAGGAGAGGGAGGCGGCGCGGACGGACTCGCGCATCTTCGTGTTCTTCCTCGACGACTACCACGTGCGCGACACCAACGCGATTCGAGTGCGTCGGGACCTCGTGGAGTTCGTCGAGACGCAACTGCGTCCGACCGACCTCGTGGGCGTCATGTACCCCCTGATGCCGATCATGGACATGCGGCTCACCCGCAACCACGCTCAGATCGTGCGGGCCATCGAGGCCTTCGAGGGGGTCAAGTACGACTACCAGCCGCGCAACATGTACGAGCACATGTACGCGAACTTCCCGACCACCACGGTCGAGATGATCCGCAACGACGTCAGCCTGTCGGCCATCAAGGCGCTGGCCATCCACCTGGGGGGACTGCGCGAGGGACGCAAGTCCGTGATCGTGCTGAGCGAGGGCTACTCGAACTACGTCCCGCCCCAGTTGCGCGACCTCGACGCCATGACCGGCGGCTTCTTCAACCCGGCGCGTTACGACCCGCTGGCGGCCGAGTCGCCCATGGAGGAGACGCAACAGTTCTTCGAGATGTCGTACATGCGCTCGGAGCTGGTGTACACCGCCGACATCGCCAACCGGAACAACACCAGCTTCTACATGGTGGATCCCCGGGGGCTGGCCACCGGGGAGTTCGACTCCAGTCAGGTGCCCATCGACATGCGCACTGACTACCGCATGCTGCGTGAGATGCAGGACACCCTGTACGTGCTGGCCGAGGAGACCGACGGCCGGGCCATCGTCAACCGCAACGACCTGCTGCCGGGCCTCACCCAGATCGTGAGCGACCAGAGCGCGTACTACCTGCTCGGTTACACTTCGTCGGCGGCGCCGACCGACGGCGAGTTCCACGAGATCGAGGTGGAGGTGCTGCGGGACGACGTGCGTGTGCGGGCCCGCAAGGGCTACTACGCGCTGACCGCGGAGAACGCGGCGCGTGTGCTGGCCCCGCCGAAGCCGGAGCCTCCGCGGGCCGTCGACACCGCCCTCGCGACCCTCGCCGAGCCGAGGCGCGGCCGCTACGTCCGGACCTGGGTCGGCGCTCGGCGCGGCGACGAGGGCAGGACGGAGCTGACGTTCGTGTGGGAGCCGATCGGCGGCGACCGCGCCCGACGCCAGGAATCGGCGTCGCAGGTGATGCTGATGGCGATGAGCGACAGCAGCGCCTACTTCAGGGGCGAGGTGCCGGGGCGGGGCCGGATGCCGCGCGTCCGCTTCGACGTCGATCCGGGAGAGCTGGAGCTGAACATCGGCATCGAGGACGAGTACGGCGACGTGCTCGACCGGGACATCGACGAGCTGGTGGCGCCCGACTTCACGGCTCCCGATGTCGCCCTGAGCACGCCCCAGGTGCTGCGGGCGCGGAACGCGGTGGAGATGCGCGGGCTGCTCGCCGATGCCGACGCGTTGCCGACGGCGTCCCGCTTCTTCCGGCGCACCGAGCAGTTGCTGTTCCGGGTCGAGGCCTACGCGCCCGGCGACGTCCCGCCGCGCGTGCGCGCCCGCCTGCTGAGCCGCGAGGGCACTGCGATGGTGGAGCTGCCGGTGGCGGCGCCGGAAGGCGATCGTCCGCACGAGGTCCTGCTGCAGCTCTCGCCGTTCCCGCGGGGAGACTACCTGATGGAGCTGTCGGCCGAGGCGGGCGGCGAGACCGCGTCGGCCCTCGTGGCGTTCCGCGTGCAGCCGTAGGGCGACATGGACCCGATTCGCGTCGTCATCGCCAAGCCGGGCCTCGACGGTCACGACCGGGGCGCGAAGGTGATTGCGCGCGCGCTGCGCGACGAGGGGATGGAGGTGATCTACACGGGATTGCGCCAGACCCCCGAGCAGATCGTCGAGGCGGCCCTGCAGGAGGACGCGGGGGTCATCGGGCTGTCCATTCTCTCGGGAGCGCACAACCACGTCTGTCCCCGGGTGATGGAGCTGCTGCGCGAGAAGGGCCTCGACGACGTGCTCGTGGTCCTTGGGGGCATCATTCCCGATGCGGATCTGCCGGGTCTGCGGTCCATCGGCATCGAAGGCGTGTTCCAGCCCGGGACTCCCATGCGGGACATCGTCGGTTTCATTCGCGAGCACCATCGGGCCGCGCCCGGCGTCGCCGGCGGCTCGTCGTCGGCCGACGCAGCCGCGGACCGGTGACGCGGATCAGTCTGCTACGTTTCCTGTCGAGGGCCGGACCTGCCGATGCCAGCCACGCTACTGCTTGCCGACGACAGCGTCTCCATTCAGCGCGTCATCGAGATGACCTTCGCCGAGGAGGACGTCCGGGTGGTGACGGTCGGCGACGGGCGCGAGGCGATCGAGCGCATCGCCGCCGACCCGCCCGACATCGTCCTCGCCGACACCAGGATGCCGGAGAAGGACGGCTACGAAGTCTCGGCCTTCGTCAAGGCCGAGAGCGCCCGGTCCCGCATCCCGGTGGTGCTGCTGACGGGAGCCTTCGAGCCGGTCGACGACGAGCGGGCCCGCGAGGTCGGCTGCGACGCGGTGCTCGTGAAGCCGTTCGAGCCGACGGCAGTGCTCAATCGGGTTCGCGATCTCCTGGGCCTGCCGGCGGATGCGGGTGCCGCGGCGCCGGACCCGACCGGGGAGGAGGCCTCGCGGGACGCGGCGGTCCCCGACGTCCCGCCGACGGATTCGGATTCGGCGGCTCCGGGGGCGGCCGACGTTCCGACGGTGGACCCGCGTACGGCGGCTCCGGCGGAGGACGCCTCGCCCGGCCATCCGGATTCGGCGGCTCCGGGGGCGGCCGACGCGCCGACGGTGGACCCGCGTACGACGGCTCCGGCGGAGGACGCCTCGCCCGGCCATCCGGATTCGGCGGCTCCGGGGGCGGCCGACGCGCCGCCCGCGGCCCGTGACTCGGCATCTCCGGCGGCGCCGGGCGCGGAGCCGGGGGATGTCCCGGCCGAGGAGGTCGGCGCTGCGTCGCCGCCCGTGCCCGCCGAGCCCGCGGTCGAGCCGGCGGCGCCGCCCTCGCTCGCGGACGCCTTCGCCTCGCTCCTTGCGGCCGAGCAGGGGGACCTCGATCGGGCCCGCGCTGCCTATCCCTGGCCTCGACCGGCGGCGCCGCCCAGCGAGGACGACCTCGTCGAACGGGTGGCCGAGCGCGTGGTCGATCGCCTGTCGAACGACGTCACCGGCGAGCTGGTTTCCGAGGTGGTGGCCCGGGTGGCGGAGCGGCTGGTGCACGACCAGATCGGCCGCATCAAGCCCGCTTGACCGCGGTCCGCGCCCGCCGTCCATCCACTCCTCCGCGCAGCGCGGCAGCCCATCCCAACCCCGTGCTCCGATTCCGTTCGCCGGGCGCCCGGCGGCGCCGTCAGGCGACGATGGCCGGTCCGGTCCGGCGCCGCCCGGCGGCTTGATACCATGAGTGACATGCGTGAGTTGAGCAAGGGGTTCGACCATGCCACGGTCGATCCGAAGTGGTACTCGTTCTGGGAGTCGAGCGGCGCCTTCCGGGCCGATCCGGCGTCGTCCCGCCCGCCGTTCAGCATGGTGCTGCCGCCCCCCAACGTCACCGGCGTGCTGCACATCGGCCACGCCCTCAACCAGACCCTTCCGGACATCGTGTGCCGCTGGAAGCGGATGACCGGCCACGACGTGCTGTGGCTGCCGGGCACCGACCACGCAGGCATCGCGACCCAGAACGTCGTCGAGAAACACCTCCACGACGAGGGGACGGATCGCCACGCCCTCGGCCGCGAGGCCTTCGTGGAGCGCGTGTGGGCGTGGAGCCGGAAGAGCCACGGCACGATCACGAGCCAGATGCGCACCCTCGGGTCGTCGGTCGACTGGAGCCGTGAGCGCTTCACCCTCGACGAAGACCTGTCGCGGGCGGTGCGGCGGGTCTTCGTCGCGCTGTACCGGGAGGGGCTGATCTACCGCGGCAAGTACATCGTGAACTGGTGCACCCGGTGCCGTACGGCCCTGTCCGATCTCGAGGTGGTGCACGAGGAGCAGGCGGGCCGGCTCTATCACGTGCGCTACCCGGCCGCCGCCCGCGTCGCCGAGGCGGCCGAGAGCGGCGCCGGCGCTGCGGGCGGAGGCGCGGAGACGACCGAGGGCGGCTGGGTGACGGTGGCCACCACCCGGCCCGAGACGATGCTGGGCGACACCGCGGTGGCCGTGCACCCGGAGGACGACCGCTACCGCGGCCTCGTCGGCCGCACCCTGCGCCTGCCCATCATCGGCCGCGAGCTGCCGGTGGTCGCCGACGGGTTCGTCGACGCCGGGTTCGGGACCGGCGCCGTCAAGGTGACCCCGGCCCATGACCCCAACGACTTCGAGATGGGCCGGCGGCACGAGCTGCCCCAGGTGGTGGTGATCGGTGAAGATGGCCGGATGACGGCCGAGGCGGGGCCCTTCGCCGGTCAGGACCGCTTGGCCGCACGCCAGGCCATCGTTGAGCGGCTGGAGGCCGAGGGGCTGCTCGAGCGGGTCGAGGACCACCGGCACGCGGTGGGACAGTGCAGCCGCTGCCACACCGTCGTCGAGCCGCTCGTGTCCACCCAGTGGTTCGTGCGCATCAAGCCGCTCGCCGAGCCCGCCATCGCTGCGGTGAAGGACGGCCGCACGCGGTTCGTGCCCGAGAACTGGACCCGCACCTATTTCGAGTGGATGACCAACATCCACGACTGGTGCATCTCGCGCCAGCTCTGGTGGGGCCACCGGGTGCCGGCGTGGTACTGCGACCCCTGCGGCTCGGTCGTCGTCGAGGAGGAGACGCCCGAGGCCTGCGGCGCATGCGGGGGCCCCCTGCGTCAGGACACCGACGTGCTCGACACCTGGTTCAGCTCGGGGCTCTGGCCGTTCAGCACCATGGGGTGGCCGGACGCCACCGCCGATCTGGCGCGGTACTACCCCACCAGCGTCATGATCACCGGGCTCGACATCATCTTCTTCTGGGTCGCGCGGATGATGATGCTGGGCATGAAGTTCGCGGGCGATGTGCCCTTCAAGGTCGTCTACATCACCTCGCTCGTGCGCGACGCGCACGGGAAGAAGATGAGCAAGTCGAAGGGCAATGTCGTCAACCCCCTGCAGGTGATGGAGGAGATCGGCGCCGACGCGTTCCGGTTCACGCTGGCCGCCCTCGCCTCGCCGGGCATGGACATTTCGCTCTCCGAGGGGCGCCTGCGCGGCTACCGGCAATTCGTCAACAAGATCTGGAACGTCTCGCGGTTCGTGCTGATGAACCTGCCGGCGTCGATGGCCGAGCGTCCGCCAACGCCTCCGACGGCCGAGCTCGGGACCATCCACCGATGGGTGCTCCACCGGGTGAGCGAGCTCGCGGCCGAGGTGACCCGGGCCCTGGAGGGGTACCGGTTCGACGTCGCCGCCGACCGGCTCTATCACTTCATCTGGCACGAGTACGCCGACTGGTACATCGAGCTCGTGAAGCCGCACTTGCACGAGGAGGCGGAGGAGCGGGACCGGCAGCGGGCGCTCGCCGTCCTGCTCGCCGTGCACGACCGCGTGTTGCGCCTCGCCCACCCCTTCATGCCGTTCGTCACCGAGGAGCTCTGGCAGACCCTGCCCGCTCCCACGGACGCAGCCGAGGACGGACGCACTCCCGACGGGCGGGCGCGCACCGTGACCCGCGCCTCCTGGCCCCGGCCCGTGCCGGCGTGGACGGACGACGAGGCGGTGTCGGTGGTGGCGCTCCTGCAGGAGGTCGTCACCGCGGTGCGCACGGTCCGGGCGGAGCTGGGCGTGCCGCCGTCGCGCCGGCTGCGGCTGCAGATCGAGCATGCGGCGCCCGACGAGCGCGCCGTGCTCGCCGGCCACGGCGACTATCTGCGGCGGCTCGCCGGCCTCGAGGCTTTCGAGTTCGTGGCGTCGGCGCCGGCCGACCCCGACACCGTCCGACGCATCGTGCGACGCATGCGGCTCTACCTGCCGCTGGCGGGGGTCATCGACCGGGCGGCGGAGACGGCCAGGCTCCGCCGCGAGATCGACAAGCTCTCGAAGCAGCTCGGCTCGCTGGAAGGCAAGCTGGGCAATCCGAAGTTCCGGGAGCGCGCCGACCCCGACGTCGTGGCCGAGACCGAGGCCCGTCACGCGGCGGCCCGGCAGCGCCGGCGGCAGCTCGACGAGGTGCTGGCGGAGCTGTCGTCGTGACGTCGGTGCGGCTTCCTCGTGCGAGGTCCGCCGGCGCCCGACCCGGCCGGCGGCCGGTCGCGGCGGCCGGGCGCGGCTTCCTGCGCCGCCGGCGTCGCTCGGAGCGCCGACGGGCGCCCAACCAGTTCGTCGCGGTGGCCGTGCGCGGTTCCTCGCGCCGACGGGGCGCGTCGTGAGTCCATCGGTCCCGGTTTCCCTACAGGCCCGGGTGCGCGACGAGGCGGCCCGGCTCGGGCCGTTCGCGGGGCGGGTGCACCATCACCGGCGCGTCGGCTCCACCAACGACGTCGCGGCCCGGCTCGCCGCCGAGGGCGCGCCCCACGGCACGGTGGTGGTGGCGGACGAGCAGACCGCAGGCAGGGGCCGCCACGGCAACCGCTGGTCCTCCCCGCCCGGCGCCGGCCTCTATGTGTCGGCTCTGTTGCGCACCGATTCGCCCCCGGTGCTGACGCTGGCCGCGGGGATCGCGGTGGTCGAGGCCCTCGGGCGTGCGGCGGGCCTCGACGCACGGCTCGAGTGGCCCAACGACGTGGTGGTCGAGGCGGCGGGGCGGCGCCGCAAGGTGGCGGGGATTCTCGCCGAGGCGTCGACCGTGGGCGACCGCATCGAGCGTGTCGTCCTCGGCATGGGCATCAACCTGCGCGATGGCGACTGGCCGGCCGAGGTGGCGTCCCGGGCCGGGTCGGTGGAGGGTCTGACGGGCCGTCGCGTCGACCCGGCCGAGCTGCTGGTCGAGATCCTGGCCGCCCTCGCCGCGCGGTGCGAGGAGGTGGCGGCGGGCCGGGTGGCGCCTCTCCTCCGGCGCTGGGAGGCGCTCGCGCCGTCGAGCCGGGGCGCCGTCGTGGAGTGGTCGGTGGGGTCGACCCGCCGCCGCGGCGTCACCGAGGGGGTGGACGACGGCGGCGCGCTCATCGTGCGGGTGGGCGCCCGGCGCGAACGGTTGTCGGGCGGCGAGGTGCGTCACGTCGGCTGACGGGCGGGGCGGGATGCTGCTAGCGATAGACGTCGGCAACACGAACGTCGTCTTCGGCATCTTCGACGGGGCGCGGCTCCGCGAACGCTGGCGTCTCGAGACCCTGCGGGGCCGGACCGCCGACGAGTTGCGGGTGCTGGTGAGCCGGCTCTTCGCCGAGGCGCGCCTCGACATGGCGGCAGTGTCCGGCGTGGTCCTCTCGTCGGTGGTGCCCCCGCTGACCGGCGCCGTCGCGGGGATGGCGGGCGACGCGTTCGGGGTGGAGCCCCTGGTCGTGGACGCCGCCAACGCCGGCCTGCGCGTCCGCTACCAGCCCCCGGAAGACGTCGGCGCGGACCGCCTCGTGAACGGCCTCGCCGCCCGCGACCGCTACGGGGAGACGGGGCGGCCGATCATCGTGGTGGACTTCGGCACCGCGACCACGTTCGACGTCATCTCCGCCGCCGGCGACTACCTGGGCGGGGTCATCTGCCCCGGGGTCGAGATATCCGCCGACGCGCTGGTCCAGCGGGCGGCGCGCCTGCCCCGGGTCGATGTCCGGCGGCCCCGGCAGACCATCGGCGAGAGCACCGTGGCGTCGATGCAGTCGGGGCTGTTCTTCGGCTACGTCGCCATGGTCGAGGGGCTCGTGGCGCGCCTGCGGGCCGAGCTGGCCGTCGGGGGGGCGGCGGTCAGTGTCGCCACCGGCGGACTCGCCGCGACGATCGCGGCCGAGACCCCGGCCATCGACGAGGTCGATCCGGACCTGACGCTGCGCGGCCTCCGGCTCGCCTGGCGTCACAACCGGGGAGGGGCGGCATGACCGACCCCGGCGACCTGATTCGTGGTCCTGCTCCTGGTCATGAGTCACGGCCGGGAGGCGACGGCGTGACCGACCCCGGCGACCTGATTAGCGGCCCCGCTGATCGCCGAGCGTCGCGACCGGAGACCGGCGGCGTGACCGACCCCGGCGCCTACTGCCGCGAGATCGAGTCCTATCTGTGCCGCTGCAACGGCGGCCATCTCATCCGCATCGTGGGGCCGGCCTTCGAGCAGGTGCGGGGCTGGGCCGAGGCGGGGGTGCCGCTGGGGGTGGTCACCGCCGGCATCGACCGCCGGCTCGCCCGCTACCGGGCGACCGGGCCCCACCGGCGGCCGCTGCGCATCGAGTTCTGCGCGGCCGACGTGCTCGACGCCTTCGACGAGTGGCGGCGGGCCGTGGGGCTGGTGGCGGCGCCGGGCCACGCGCCCGCCGGCGGCGACCCCGACCACCCCGCGGGCGCCGCGGACACGGCCGAGCGCCGCGTCCGGTCCGGGCGCCGCCTCACCCTGCCGAAGCACGTCGACCGGATTCTGGAAGGGGCGTCCAACCGGCTGGCGCGCGAAGAGATGCCGCCGGGCCTGCGCGCCGCCCTGACCCGGCTCGTCACCGACGTCGACGCCCTCCGGCCGTCGGCGCGCGGCGCGCGCGGGCCGTCGCGGCGGGCCGTCGTCGAACGGCTCGACGACATCGACGGCGCGCTGCTCGTGGCGGCGCGCGAGGCGGCGGGCCCGGACCTCGCTGACCTCGAGGCCGATGCCCGGGCGGAGCTGTCGTCGTTCCGCTCGCGCCTCGACGCCGACGCCTTCGCCCGCGCCGTCCGCGCCGCCACCGACCGGCTGCTGCGGCGACGTCTCGGCCTGCCGGCGGTCCGCTTCGAGGAGTAGCCGTCCGGTTCCGCTGGAGCAGGCGCCGGGCGGAGGACGCCCGGATTGAACGGGGGCAGGGAATGAGCGGACGAAGAACGGCACCCTGGGGCGTGACGGCGTTGGTTCTGCTTGCGGGGACCGTCGCGAGCGGCTGCGCGACCTTCTTTCGCCCATCTTCGACGACTCCGCCGACCGCCATCGTGAGGATCGAGTCGGACCCGCAGGGCGCCGAGGTGGCGATTGGCGGCGAGGGCGGCGAGGTGGTGGGCAGGACGCCGTTGTTCGTCGCGCTGAGTCGTCGTCTCGCGACCCATGAGCTGCACCTGGAATTGGACGGGTGTGCGGCCCAGGAATACGAACTGCATCGGTCGACGAGTCGGTGGCGGGCGGTGGTGGCGGTGTTGTTCGGGACCGCGGCGGGGATGGGTGGCGCGCTCGAGGGCGGCGCGAAGGCGTTGCCCCTGTCGCTGGTTGCGGTGCTGGGGACGGGTTGGTGGAGCGGCGCGCTGTTCGATCTGCCGAGCAGCGTCGAGGTGCCGCTGCAGTGTGACGCGAGAGAGTCACGGCCGGCTGGCTGACGGGGTGGGTGCGGCGACAGCCGGGGGTGCGCCGATTCGGCAGGCTCGCGGTCCGCGTGGCTGGGCGCGTGGGCTTCGGGTGTCGTGCGCACGTTCGGCCCGACGCAGGGCGCCTGCGTCCCGTGAGGCGTGCAGCGGTCGCTCGCCCCGCTGATGGCCTTCGGCGACGCGCCCGACGCCGAGCGTCTGCGCCCCGTGAGGCATGTCCCGGGGAGAAATCGATGGTTCGGCGAACAGCGCTCGGCGGCGGGATGCTGCTGGCAGCGGTTCTGCTGGTGGGGGCGGTCGCGAGCGGTTGCGTGACCTTCGTTCGCCCATCGCGGATGTCGCTGGTCAGGATTGAGTCGGAGCCGCCACGCGCCCGGGTTGCCGTCGATGACGAGGCGGTCGGGGAGACGCCGGTCGCAGTGCCGCTGAGTCGTCGTCGTGCGGCCCATCGCCTGAGGCTGGAGTTGGATGGGTGCGTTCCGACGGAGGTCGAACTGCGTCGGTCGCCGAGTTGGTGGATGGTGCCGTCGACAGGGTTCACCATCATTCCGGCGGTTGTGATGGTGTATTCGGCGGCTCCCTGGTTCGGAGTCCTGCCTGCATCGCTGTTCATCGCGGACTGGTGGAACGGCGCCGTGTTCGACCTTCCGAGTCGTGTGACCGTGCCGCTGGCGTGTGACCCGGAGGTTCCGTCGGGGGCGGGAGAGCCGTAGCGGTTTGGTCTTTCTCGCCGGCCGTAAATCGCGATGCGACGAGTACGCTGTCGGCTCGTGGACTGCGGCCAGCGCCGGGGATGGTGACGAGGGGCAACAGGGCGTCGGGCCGGCGACCGGTGGGCACGAGAGCATGATGGGCGTGTCCCGATGCGACCAGGGCAGTAGCGAGATGGAGCCGGAGTCCCTCGAAGTCCAGGGACGCGCGCACTGGCGGCGCTCGATGCGACCAGGGCAGTAGCGAGATGGAGTCGGACAGGCGGCTTGGGCGCTCCGGGGCCGTCGCGCCCCGGCGTGCGGAGGCTGGCGCGGTGCACATGGACCCTGCGGGCGTCGTCGGCGCAGGCCGGCCCGACACCATCGAGGTGACGGTCGAGAGACCGGCGGTGGGCGGCCGCATGATCGCGCGGTGGGAAGGGCGGGTGGTCCTCGTGGCCGGCGCCATTCCCGGCGAGCGCGTGCGCGCGGACGTCGAGGGGACGCGGGGCGGCGCACTGCTCGCCCGCACCCGCGAGGTGATGCGGCCGTCGTCGGATCGGCGCGCCGTCGCCGTCCCCGCGTCCTGCGGGGGCCGCACCCTCGCCCACGTCGCCTACCCCCGGCAGCTCGCGCTGAAGTCGCAGATCGTGCAGGACGCCTTCCGACGCATCGGGCGCGTGAACTTGCCCGAGCCGCCGGCGGTCGCGCACGGGCCCGAGGCGGGCTACCGCCTGCGGGCGCGTCTCCATGTGGCCGCCGACGGCGTCGGCTTCCTCGACGAGGGTTCGCACCGGGTCTGCGGCGTCGCCGGCACCGGTGTGCTGTCGCCGGGCGCCGAACGGGTGGTGGCGACCCTGAACGCCCGCGCCGCCGCCCTCGCGGCGGACGGCGTGCAGATGGTGGAGCTGGCCGAGGACCTTCCCGGCCAGGGCCGCGCCCTGCACTTCGTCGTGCGGGGCGAGGTGGCAACCGATCGCGGCCGGTGGGAGGCGCTGGCCGCGGTGACGGGCGTAGCCGGCCTGTCGGCAGCCTCCGAGACGTCGCGGGAGCCGCCCGTCGCGGTGGGGACGCCCTTCGTCGCCGACCCGGTGGCCCGATTCCTGTCCTCCGAGCAGGGCGCGACGCTCGTCCTCCGCCGCCACGCCAGCGCGTTCTTCCAGGCCAACCGTCACCTCGCGCCGGCGCTCGCCGCGACGGTGGCGGAGCTGGCCGGGACCGGCGACATCGTCGACCTGTACGCCGGCGTCGGGCTCTTCGCGGTGGGGATGGCGGCGCGGGGCAGCCGGGTCACCGCCGTCGAACGCGACCCCGTGAGCGCCGTCGACCTCGCCGCCAATGCCGCCCCCCTCGGCCGCCCCCTGCGCGTGGTCCGGGCGCCGGTCGAGACGTGGCTGAAGCGCTGCGGGCCCCTGCGCGACGCCGCCGTCATCGTCGACCCGCCCCGCCGCGGCCTCTCGCGGGAGGTCCTCACCCGGCTGGCCCGCCGCCGCCCCCGCCGCATCGTCTACGTCTCGTGCGACGTCGCCACCCAGGCGCGTGACCTGCGTGCGCTGGGGGCGTCGGGCTACCGCCTCGACGACGTCCGGGCGTTCGACCTGTTCCCGAACACCGCGCACGTCGAGACGGTGGTCGCCCTCGACCGGGCGTAGCCGGCCGCCCCGTCGGGTCGGTTCGCGCGTGCGCCCTGCGCAGAGGACCGGGCCGGTGCGCGGGCATGCGTCGTCCGAACCGTCGGGCAACCGCCGATGCTCACCGCGAGTGCAGCCACGGGTGCTGTTCACCTGTGAGGGCGGGGTCGACATCGTGCGTGGGGAAGGTCGCCCGCCTTGCTCGCCGCCCGCTGATTGGCTTCCCGGGGGTGGTAACATGCGCCAGCGGTTCGCCCACCCTTGGGTGACCGCCAACGGCCATCGGCGCGCCGCACACCGGGCGTCGACCATCGCGAGAGGTCGAGCCGCGATGGCAGAGAGTGAAGCCGGAGTTCGGGCGCCGATGTCGAGCACGAAGCGTCTCGTTTGCCTCGCGAACTCGCGGAAGCTGCACGGTCGATGCGTGGCCGGCCGCGAGTGGAACGGGGAGGCCGCCGGTGGCTGGATTCGTCCCGTCAGCGTACGTGACGGGGGCGAGGTTTCGGAATACGAACGCCAGTACGAGGACGGCAGCGATCCGCGGGTACTCGATGTGGTCGATGTTCCGCTCCTCGCACCGCGTCCGCAGGATTATCAGACCGAGAACTGGTTGCTCGATCCCAAGCGCTACTGGACGCGTGCAGGCCGCCTGGCAACGTCCGACCTTCCCGCGCTGACCGACCCGGTCGCCGCCCTGTGGATCGACGGCCACCACACGTTCAACGGCCGCAACGACAAGATTCCGCTTGCGGAGACGGGTTCCATAGCCGCTTCACTGCGGTTGCTCCACGTCGATCACCTGCGCATCCTGGTGTGCAGCCCCGGCGAGGCGTTTGGCAACCCCAAGCGGCGCGTGCAGGGCCGGTTCGAACACGCGGACCGGGAGTACGCCTTGTGGATCACCGATCCCGACGTCGAGCGAACCTGGCTGGCGAAGCCGAACGGCAAGTACGACGGTGGCGCGTGCCATCTGACGATCAGCCTGGGTGAACCGTACAAGGACGCCTGCTACAAGTTGATTGCCGCCGTCATTCCTGCGACCTGACGACCGATCATGGCTGCACGCGGCGGCGAAGTGCTGACGATAGGGCACTCCACGCACGACTGGACCGCGTTCGTCGAGCGCTTGCGGGACCATGGCGTGACCGCGTTGGCGGACGTGCGGGCGGCGCCCTACAGTCGCTTCAATCCGCAGTTCAACCGCGAGACGGTGGCCGCCGCCCTGGGCGCGTGCGGCATCCGGTACGTGTTTCTGGGGCGGGAGCTGGGCGGCCGCTCGGATGATCCCGGCTGCTATGTGGACGGGCGCATCAGCTACGAGCGGCTCGGCGCGACCCGCTCGTTCCAGCGGGGCCTCGACCGCGTGGCCCACGGTGCGGCGGGGCATCGCGTCGTCCTGATGTGCGCGGAGGGAGAGCCGCTGGAGTGCCACCGCGGCCTGCTCGTGGCGCCGGCCCTCGAGGGTCGCGGCATGGCCGTCACCCACATCGGGCCTGACGGACGGCCGGAGCCCCATGGCGACGCCATGGACCGACTGCTGGCCCTGCGCGGCCTGCGGGACGAGACCGAGGGCCCGCGGTTGTTCCCCCGTCCTCGCGACGAACGGGTCAGGGAGGCCATCGCCCGACAGGCCCGTCGGTTCGGACACCGAAAGACGCCGGCCGGGCTGGCCGCCCCGTCCGGCCGGCGGCGCAAGGAGCCGCTTCCATGAGGGTGTTCACTATCGGTTTCACGAAGAAGTCCGCACGTCGGTTCTTCCAGCTCCTGCGGACGTCGGGCGCCCGGCGCGTGGTCGACGTGCGGCTCAACAACGTCTCGCAGCTCGCCGGTTTCGCGAAGCGCGATGACCTGCAGTTCTTCCTTGCCGAGCTCTGCGGCATGGACTACGCGCACGTGCCGGCGCTGGCGCCCACGAAGTCGATACTGGACGACTACAAGAAGCACGGCGGTGACTGGAGCCGCTACGAGGCCCGGTTTCTGGACCTCATGCGCGAACGCCGGGTCGAGCGGACGCTCGATCCGGCGATGGTGTCGGACGGCTGCCTGCTGTGCAGCGAGGACACCGCCGACCGTTGCCATCGGCGCCTCGTCGTCGAGTACCTCGACCGCCACTGGGGCGGACTGGAGGTGACGCACCTCGGATGCTGACGGTGACCAGGCGATGTCGCGGTCTTGTATTGGAGGACGGCGCCATGCCGAACCGAACCGTCAGCGAACGCGTGCAGAAGCATCAGGATCGACGCCGCGCTCGACGATCTCGGGGCTGGCATCGAGGCGCAGTGACCTCGTCACGGTCGCCGTGCCGGACGACTTCGGCAAGCCGCGTCCGGCGGCCGCGCGGGGCAACCGCCCGCCGCTACATCCGGTCGGGTGTCTCGCAGCCCATGAGGGCGAGGGCGCGGGTGATCTGCCCCTCGAAGTACGCCACCCCCGCCGCGCGCCACAACCGGGTGGGCTCGTCGTCGGCCGCCACCACCGGGCTGCTGTGGTAGAAGGCGTTGAAGCGCTGGGCGAGCCCGAAGGCGTACTTGGCGAGCACGCTCAGCTCGAGCGAGCGCACCGCCTGATCGGCGATCTCGTCCAGGCGTGACGCTTCGAGGACGAGACCCCAGAGCGCGTCGCCGGCGGGGCCCGCGAGGGGGGCGTCGGGCAGGGTCGGCAGGCGCTCCTGCAGGTCGGCCCGGTCGATGGCGTGGCGTTCCCGCAGCTTCTGCAGGATCTTGCGGGCGCGGACGGCCGCGTACTGCAGGTACGGGCCCGTCTCGCCTTCGAAGCTGAGGGCCTCGTCGATGTCGAAGGCGATGACCTTGCCGCGCGAGAACTTGATCATGAAGTAGCGGACGGCGGCGGTCGAGATGGTCTCGGCGATGCGCCGGCGCTCGCCGTCGGCGAGGTCGGGGTGGCGGGCCGCGACCTCCTGCTCGGCCCGCGCCGTCACCTGGTCGAGCAGGTCGTCGGCCTTGACCCCGAGGCCCTTGCGGCCGGAGACCTCCACGAACGCCCGGCCGTCGTCGCCGTCGGCGTGGCCGAGGGCGCGGGCGGTGCTGCGCGACAGGGCGACCATCTCGTACGAGAAGTGGGTGGAGCGTTCGGCCTCCGTCGGGTGGCCCAGCGCCGTGAGGGCCTGCGCGAGCAGGCGCTGCAAGTAGCTCTGGCGGGTGTCGATGACGTTGTAGACGGCCGACGCCCGGCCGAACGTCGGGCGCTGTTCGTCGTCCCCTGTCTTGCCGACGCTCGATGTCGTCCACAGGGATCGGCCGGAGGGCTGCGCGTCGAACCGCCGGTAGTGGAAGTCGCGCCCCAGGAGGCCGAACTTCCAGAGCTGGTACGCGATGTCCTTGCCGACGTAGGTGACGGTGCCGTTCGAGCGGACGATGACCTTGAGGCGGGCGTCGGGGTCGGCGTCGCCGCTGGCGGCGTCGGGCGGCGCGTCGGCCTCGCCGGGCTCGTCGATGGGCATGACCCAGCATCCCGCGAGCCGTCCGTCCGGCTGGAGATGGACGGCGCCCGAGGCCTTCAGGATCTCGAAGGCGCGGTCCCAGAACGCCAGCCTGAGGATGTCGCCCTCCCAGCTCAGGAGGTCGTAGTCGACCCCGAGCCGCGCCATCGTCCGGAGATGGCGGCGCACGATGCTGCCGGTCACGGCGCGGGCCATCGCGGCGGTGGGGTCGGCGTCGCTCTCCAGGTCGTGCAGGGCGGCCCGGCGGTGCGACAGCCGCGCGTCGTCTTCCTCGTACCACTGCGTGACCCGTGCGTAGAGGTCCCAGCAGTAGTAGTCGAACCGGGGCTCGCGGGCGAGCCGGCGCACGTCGTCGAGGTCCTTCTTCTCCAGCTCCCGCAGTCCGACCACCACGTCGGCCACCTGCACGCCGGTGTCGTCGATGTAGTTCTGCACCTCGACCTCCGCCCCCCGGAACCGCAGCAGCCGGCACAGGGTGTCGCCGAGGGCGGCGTTGCGGAGGTGTCCGACGTGGGCGGCCTTGTTGGGGTTGATGGCGGTGTGCTCGACGATGGTCTTCGTGCGCTCCCCGGCAGGGGAGGGAGCCGTTGCGGCCTCGGAGGCGTCGAGGGCGAGCGCCGTACCGCCGATGCGCGCGCGTGCGAACCGGGGCCGATCGAGGAACAGGTTGAGATAGCCGGCTCCCGTCGCCTCCAGGCGGCCGAGGTCGGCCGGCCCGGTCACCGCGCGGGCGATCTCCGCCGCGATCAGGCGGGGGGCCTTCCGGAGGGTGCGGGCGAGGTCGAAGGCGACGGTGACGGCGAGGTCGCCCATCTCGCGTTTCGGCGGATACTCGATGACGATGGGGGGGGCGGCGTCGGGCGCGAGGCCGTACAGCGTGTCCAGGGCCGACGTGATGGCGCGGCGCAGGTCGGTGTGCAGTGGCAGTATCATGCTCGGATCAGTCGGGATGGGACGGTCCGTTCAGGCGGAGTCGACCGCGCGCGAGAGCGCATGGGCGTGATCGGCCGGCGTGTTCACGTTGAAGAGCAGCATGCCGTCGGGGTCGAATGCGGCCACCTCGTCCCGTCCCACTTCGGTCACGCGCAGCCAGTCGCCGAGATCGACGAGGCGGCGCTGTCCACGGGCGATGCGGGTCCGGATCGCGTCCGCGCAGCGGCGGTCGTAGACGGCGCACAGCGGCTGCGGGCCGGCCGCGTTCCGTGGCACCACGGCGTCGGCGTGCGGCGTCCGGACCACGAGGTGGCGGAGGAACGCCGCCGACAGGAACGGCAGATCGCCGGCCACGACCAGGGTGCGCCGGCTCGGTGAGCGGGTCAGCGCCGTGTGCAGTCCGCCGAGGGGACCGGTCCCCGGCAGCAGATCGCTGCACACCCGCAGTCCGGACGTCAGGAAGCGGTGATGGTCGTCGGCGACCACGAGCACGTGCGGGGCGACCTGGCCGAGCACCGCGAGCTGTCGTTCGATGATGCGCCGGCCGCCGACGACGAGATTGCACTTGTCGACCCCGCCCAGACGCCGACCCCGGCCGCCCGCGATGATCGCCGCGGTGGTCACGGCCGGCGCCCGGGCGGGCTCGAGCGCCCGGACCGGTTCGGCGGCTCTCGTCTCACAGCGCGACAACTCTACCAGATTATCGGCGGCTTCCGCCGCGAGCGGGTGCGGCGGGGGCCGCGCCGGGACGCCCGAGGCGGCCGGCGCGATCCGCGGGCTTTGGCCACGGGCGGTCAGGCGTTACCATGAGAGGCGGGGCCTGCTCCTCGACGACGGCCGCTCCCGGTCGCGCGGGTTCCGAGGACAACGACGCATGACTTCGCCCCGGCGCCGTCTCGCGCTTCGACTGATTGCCGTCGGGGCCATCCTGTGCGCCGTCGACGGGGCGGTGCCCTCGGGCCAGGTGAGCGGTCCCGTCGACCCGGCGAGTGACGCCGTCGGCACGGCGGGCGACGCTGCAGGCCGGGGAGGTTCTCCATCCGGGGCGCCGCTGGTGCACGTGGCCGAGGTCGACGCGCTCATCCACCCCGCCTCGGCCGAGTTCATCGTCCGGACCCTCGACAACGCCGACGCCGAGCGGGCCGATGTCGTCGTTCTCGTGCTGCGCACGCCGGGCGGCCTCGTCGACTCCACCCGCGACATCAACACCGCGATCATCGAGTCCGCGGTTCCGGTAGTGGTGTTCGTGGGCCCGAGCGGGGCGCGGGCGGCGTCGGCGGGGTTCCTCATCACCATCGCCGCCGACGTCGCGGCCATGGCTCCCGGGACCCACGTGGGGGCGGCGCATCCGGTGGCCGGCTCCGGGCAGCCGATGGACGAGACGACGTCGGAGAAGGCCGCCTCCGACGTCGCCGCCTATGCCCGGTCGCTGGCCGGGCAGCGCGGCCGGAACGTCGGGCTGGCGGAGGAGGCGGTCGTCGACAGCCGGTCGTTCACCGAGGAAGAGGCGCTCGCGGCCGATCCGCCGCTCATCGATCTGGTCGTCGACGACCTCGATGCCCTCATCGAGGCGCTGCACGGGCGGGCCGTCACCCGGTGGGACGGACGGGAAGAGGTGCTGCGCACGGCGGGCGCGCGGGTGGAGCGGATCGAGATGACGTGGCGGCAGCGTCTGCTGAGCGCCATCGCGCACCCGCAGATCGCGGTCCTGCTGCTGAGCCTCGGGACGCTCGGCCTGACGATAGAACTGTGGAGTCCCGGCGCCATCCTCCCCGGCGTCGCCGGCGGGCTGTGCCTGCTGCTGGCGTTCTTCGCGCTGCAGATTCTACCCGTCAACTACGTCGGGCTGCTCCTGCTGCTGTTCGGGCTCGTGCTGCTGATTCTCGAGATGGTCACCCCCACCTTCGGCGCCCTCGCCGCCGGCGGGCTGGTGAGCATGGTGTTCGGGGCGGTGATGCTGATCGACTCGCCGCTGCCGGAGCTGCAGCCGGGATGGCCGTTCGTGCTCTCGGTCATGGGAGCGCTGGCGGTGCTGGTGACGCTGCTCGGGCGCCTGGCGATCCGGGCGCACCTCAGTCCGGCGGTGACCGGTGTCGACGGCATGGTCGACAAGCGGGGCGAGGTGATCGAGTCGATCGGTCCGGGCGAACCCGGCCGCGTGTCGACGCACGGCGAGATCTGGTCGGCGGCCGCGGGCGAGTCCATTCCACGCGGCGCGCGCGTGCGCGTCGTCGCCATCGACGGCATGACCCTCACCGTGTCGCCCGAGCGGCCCGCGGAACGGGTCGGAGAGAGACTCCAGTGATGACGACCTTGCTCAACAACCCCTTGTTGCTCGTGGGCCTGATGGTGGCGTTCTATCTGGCCAGCTCCATCAAGATCCTGAACGAGTACGAGCGCGGAGTGATATTCCGGCTCGGCAAGCTGCTGTCGCGGCCCAAGGGGCCGGGGGTCATCCTGGTCTTCGCCCCCATCGATCGGATGGTCCGCGTGGGGCTGCGGACCATCGTCATGGACGTCCCGCCCCAGGACATCATCACCCGCGACAACGTGTCGGTGAAGGTGAACGCGGTCATCTACTTCCGGGTGATGGATCCGCAGAAGGCGATCGTCGAGGTCGAGAGCTTCAACTACGCGACGTCGCAGCTCGCGCAGACGACCCTGCGCAGCGTCCTCGGGCAGGTCGATCTCGACGATCTGCTGTCGGAACGCGAGCGGCTGAACCGCGACCTGCAGCACCTGCTCGACCAGCAGACCGACCCGTGGGGCATCAAGGTGTCGGCGGTCGAGGTGAAGCACGTCGATCTGCCCGACAACATGCAGCGGGCGATGGCCAAGCAGGCGGAGGCGGAGCGCGAGAAGCGGGCCAAGATCATCCACGCCGAGGGCGAGTTCAACGCGTCGGAGCGCCTGTCCCAGGCGGCCGGGGTCATCGGCACCCAGCCCCTGGCGGTGACCCTGCGCTACCTGCAGACGCTGACCGAGATCGCCGCCGAGAAGAACTCCACGATCCTGTTTCCGGTCCCCGTCGAGTTCATGAACCTGCTGCCGAAAGCCTCCGGCGCCGAAAAGACGAACAGCGATGATGGGAAGGACGCATCCGCCTGAGGTAACGGTCAGTCCCAAGCAGCTCGTGTTCCTGACGATGACCGCGATCATCGCCGGGGTCGTCGCGTTCCTGTGCGGGGTGCACGTGGGGCGGGGGCTGCCGGCCCCGGCTGCGGCGGTCGCCGCGTCGCCGGCGCCGGCCGCCGCGTCGCCGGCGCCGGCTACCGACGCGGGCGCGCGGAGCGAGCCGCGCGACGCGTCGGCGCCGCGGCTCGGCGGCCTGAGCTACTTCGATCGGCTGCGCGGCGCGGAGCCGGCGTCGGAGACGCTGGACTTCGCCGCGGCGTCGCAGCCGGTTCCCGGTCGGGTCCCGGACCCGTCCCGTCCGTTCGCTCCCGCGCCCGGGGGGGCGTTCGTGGTGCAGGTGATGAGCGTCCGCGGCGCCGCGGCGGCGCGGACCGTGGGGGCGGGCCTTGAGGCGAAGGGGTATCGGGTGGTGGTCGAGCCGATGCCGGGGATTCCCGGATCGCTGCACCGGGTCGGGGTCGGTCCCTTCGCCGACCGCGTCGAGGCCGAGCGGGTCAGCCTTCGTCTCCGGACCGAGGAACGGTTCGAGCCGTGGGTGACCCGGGCGTCCGCGCCGTAGAACGGCGCCGGCGGCGGGGCGTCGCCGGAGGCGGGACATCCTGGTCTCCACCCTGTGGCTCGCGGTGCTCGCCGGTTACGTGCTGGGATCGTGCCCGACTTCGGCGCCGATCAGCCGGTGGCTGTACCAGAGGCGACATCCGCGGGCGCGGCAGCGGCAATCCCGGCGCCGCGAACATGCTTCGCGTGTTCGGCTGGCGGCCGGCGCTCGCGGTGTTCGTGCTCGATGCCGCGAAGGGGTACGCGCCGGCTTTGCTGGCGTCCTGGCTGGCGGGGGGCGGTCCGGTTCCTGCGGCGACGCTGGCGCTTGCCGCCGGCGCGGCCGCGACGGTCGGACACTGCTATCCGGTCTTCGCGGGGTTCCGCGGGGGCAAGGGGGTCGCCACCGCGGCCGGGGCGTTCCTCGGGGCCTATCCGGGCGCGGTGGTGGCCGGGCTCGCGGTGTTCGCCGCGCTCCTGAGGCTGTCGCGCTACGTGTCGGCGGCCTCGATCGGCGCGGCGGCGGCGATGCCGGCGATTCTGCTGGCGCTTCGGTACCGCCCCGACGCCGCGGTGCCGGCCGCGGACGTCTGTCTGGCGGCGGGGCTGGCCGGCTTCATCGCGTTCACCCACCGCTCGAACCTCGTGCGGCTGCGGCAGGGCCGCGAACCCAGGAGTCTGGGCGGTAGCACGGCGGGGACGCCTGGAGGGTCGGTTGGGCGCCCAGCGGAGCCGTCAGGCCACGGTGGGCGGGCTGGGGTCGGCGCCGGCCGGGGACGGGATGCCGGTCTGGAGGCGCGGGCGGACGAGACCATCACAGGAGGACGGACGTGACCATCGAGATCGACGAACAGCTCAAGCGCTACCAGGACCTCGTGGAGCGGTCGCTCGCCCTGCGCGGCTATCTTTGACACCCCGGGCGCCCACCAGGAACTGCGCGAGCTCGAAACGCGCGCCGCCGCGGCCGACTTCTGGAGTGATCCCGACCGGGCGCAGGAGGTCCTGCGGCGCCGCCGGCGCCTGCAGGACGACCACGATCTCGCGGAGTCGCTGCGGCGGAAGGCGGATGATCTCGGCGTTCTCGTCGACTGGATCGGGCAGGGCGAGCCGGTGGGTGAGGATCTCGTGTCCGCCCTCGATGCGCTCGCGGCCGAGATCGAGGCCGGCGAGATCAAGAAGATGCTCGGCGGCGAGCACGACGACAAGAACGCCATCCTCACCATCCATCCCGGTGCCGGGGGCACCGAGTCGCAGGACTGGGCCGAGATGCTCGCCCGCGCCTACCTGCGCTGGGCCGAGCGGCGCGAATTCAAGGTCGAGGTCATCGAGTGGCAGCCGGGTGACGAGGCGGGCATCAAGGCGGGCACCCTCACCATCGCCGGCGACTACGCCTACGGGTTGATGCTGGCCGAGGCCGGGGTGCACCGCCTGGTCCGCATCTCGCCCTTCGACCAGGCGTCCCGCCGGCACACGTCGTTCGCCTCGGTGTTCGTGTGGCCCGAGCTGCCCGAGGACGTGGAGGTCGAGGTCGACGAGAAAGACCTGCGCATCGACACCTACCGGTCGAGCGGGGCCGGCGGGCAGCACGTCAACGTCACCGACTCGGCCGTCCGCATCACCCATCTGCCCACCGGCATCGTCGTCTCGTGCCAGAACGAGCGTTCGCAGCACCGCAACCGCGACGCGGCCATGAAGGTGCTCAAGGCGCGGCTGTACGACCTCAAGCAGAAGGAGCAGCAGGACCGGCTCGAGGAGATCGGCGGCGAAAAGAAGGCCATCGGGTTCGGCAGCCAGATCCGCAGCTACGTGCTCCATCCCTATCAGATGGTGAAGGACCTGCGCACGAAGTTGGAGACCGGCGCCGTGGAGCGGGTCCTCGATGGCGACTTCGACCCGTTCATCAAGGCGTACCTGATGCAGAAGGCGGGCGGGAACGCGCCGGCCGCCGGCGGGAAGGGGTGACGGACCGCCCGTGCGGTCCGGCCGCCTCGGTCGGCGTCTGCACTGGCTTTACATCAACAAGCTAAGATTATATAATCCGTCAACTGTTAGTATTTGTTTGCGCGGTTGGCGGGTGCTGGTACGTAAACTCTTTCAGGACATGGTGTTATGGGCAAGGTGATCGGCATCGATCTCGGTACGACGAACTCGGTGGTGGCGGTGATGGAGGCCGGCGAGCCGGCGGTGGTGACGAACCCGGAGGGCGGCCGGACGACGCCGTCGGTGGTCGCGTTCGCCACGTCGGGCGAACGGCTGGTCGGGCAGGTGGCGAAGCGCCAGGCGGTGACGAACCCGGAGAACACCGTCTTCTCGATCAAGCGCTTCATGGGCCGCAAGTTCGGCGAGGTCAGCGAAGAGATGAAGATGGTGCCCTACCAGGTGGTCGAGGGGTCGAACGGCGACGCCCGGGTGCGCGCCGGGGACAAGGACCTGTCGCCGCCCGAGATCTCCGCCATGGTGCTCCAGAAGCTCAGGCAGGCGGCGGAGGAGTACCTGGGGCAGTCGATCGGCGACGCGGTCATCACCGTGCCGGCGTACTTCAACGACGCCCAGCGGCAGGCCACCAAGGACGCCGGCCAGATCGCCGGCCTCAACGTGCAGCGCATCGTCAACGAGCCCACCGCCGCCGCCCTCGCCTACGGACTCGACAAGAAGAAGGACGAGACCATCGCCGTCTACGACTTCGGGGGCGGGACGTTCGACATCTCGATCCTCGAGGTCGGCGAGGGCGTCGTCGAGGTCAAGTCCACCAACGGCGACACCCATCTCGGCGGCGACAACCTCGACCAGCGGATCATCGAGTGGATCGCCGACGAGTTCGAGAAGAGCGACGGCATCGACCTCCGCAAGGACCGCATGGCGCTGCAGCGTCTGAAGGAGGCGGCGGAGAAGGCCAAGATGGAGCTGTCGACGGTGGTCGAGACGGAGATCAACCTGCCGTTCGTCACCGCCGATCAGTCCGGACCCAAGCACCTCGCCATGAAGCTGAGCCGCGCGCGCTTCGAGCAGCTCGTCGAGGACCTGCTGCAGAAGACGGTGGCGCCGGTCAAGCGCGCCCTCGCCGACGCGGGGCTCGACGCGTCGCAGATCGACGAGGTGGTCATGGTCGGCGGGTCGACCCGCGTGCCGCGCGTGCAGGCGATCGTCAGGGACCTGTTCGGCAAGGACCCCCACAGGGGGGTCAACCCCGACGAAGTGGTGGCGGTGGGGGCGGCCCTGCAGGCGGGGGTGCTGGCCGGAGAGGTCAAGGACCTGCTGCTGCTCGACGTCACCCCGCTCTCGCTCGGCATCGAGACCCTGGGGGGCGTCCGCACCACCCTGATCGACCGCAACACCACCATTCCCACCAAGAAGAGCGAGATCTTCTCGACTGCGGCCGACAACCAGACGAGCGTCGAGGTGCACGTGTTGCAGGGCGAGCGGTCGATGGCCCGGGACAACCGGACCCTCGGCAAGTTCCAGCTCGTGGGACTTCCCCCGGCCCCGCGCGGCGTGCCGCAGATCGAGGTCGCGTTCGACATCGACGCGAACGGCATCGTGAACGTGTCGGCGAAGGACAAGGGGACCGGCAAGGAGCAGAAGATCACCATCACCGCCTCGAGCGGCTTGTCCAAGGAGGAAGTCGATCGGATGATGCGCGAGGCGGAGGCGCACGCCGACGAGGACAAGGTCCGCAAGGAGGCGACCGAGGCCCGGAACCAGGCCGACCAGGCCGTCTACGCGGCCGAGCGGATGATGCAGGAGGCCGGCGACAAGCTGTCGACCGCCGACCGCGCCCCGATCGAGAGCGCGGTGGCGGACGTCAGGAAGGCCCTCGAGTCGGAGGACGACGCGGCCCTGAAGTCTGCGATGGAGGCGCTGACCGCCGTGCAGCACAAGGCGGCCGAGGCGATGTACAAACAGGCGAGCGAGCCCCCGCCGCCCCCGGACGCCGCATCGGGCGACGCCGGGTCGACGCCCGGCGCGGGCGGCGGCGCGGGCGAGGTCATCGATGCCGAGGTGGTCGACGACAAGAAGTGAGCCCGGACGCGGGTTGACCGGGCGAAATGCGGGCCGGACCGATGGACCTGTACGTCATTCTCGGGGTCGAGCGAAGCGCGTCGGCGGGGGATCTGAAGCGCGCCTACCGCCGTCTCGCGCGGAAGTACCATCCCGACATCAATCCCGGGGACCGCGAGACCGCGGCCGTCTTCCGCCGGATGACCGAGGCCTACGAGACGCTCATCGATCCGGAACGGCGCCGGGACTACGATGCGCACGGCCTCGCCGCGTCGCCGCCTCCGGAGGGCGACATCGCCTTCGAAGGCTTCGACTTCTCCGGGGCCTCGGTGGGCGGCGATGCGGCGTCCAGCTTCGGAGACCTGTTCGCCGAGGTCATC
The DNA here is from genome assembly GCA_965199675.1 of Vicinamibacterales bacterium. Classification (GTDB taxonomy): domain Bacteria; phylum Acidobacteriota; class Vicinamibacteria; order Vicinamibacterales; family UBA8438; genus JAJEEA01. The sequence goes on from CBDATI010000063.1 coordinate 218,085, forward strand.
GCCGATTCTGGTCGCCGGCCGCCCGGGGAAGCGCCGGCCGTCGATCTGCACGCGACGCTGCCAATCACGTTCGACCAGGCCATGCGGGGAGGAGCGCACGAGGTCACCCTGACCCGGGTCGCCGTGTGCGACGCCTGCGGGGGGGTGGGGGCGCGACGCGTCGCCGAGAGCCGCTGCTCGAGCTGCGCCGGCGCCGGGCATTCCCGCTGGATGCGGGGGCACATGGTGTTCTCGCGCCGTTGCCCCGACTGCGGCGGGACGGGGCGCCGCCGGCACCGTCCCTGCAGCGTGTGCGGCGCCGAGGGGGTCCTGTCGCGCATCGAGGCCATTGCCGTGCCGGTGCCGGCGGGGGTCACGGCCGGGACGAGGCTGCGGGTCTCCGGCGGCGGGAACGCCGGGCGCCGGGGCGGCCCCACCGGTGATCTGTACGTCACGGTGGCCGTCGAGCCGCATCCTCTGTTCCGGCGCGAGGGCGACGACCTGCACCTCGTCCTGCCGATCGCGGTCCACGAGGCGGCGCTGGGGGCGCGGGTCGAGGTGCCGACCACCGGGGGCCGGGCCCGGATACGGATTCCGCCGGGAGCCCAGTCGGGCCAGCGGTTCCGGCTGCGCGAGCGTGGGGCCCCGTCGCCGCGCACGGGCGCACCGGGAGACCTGATCGTGGAAGTCAGGATCGTCCTCCCCCGCGTGCTCGACGAGCGATCGAAAGAGCTGATGCGTCAGTTTGCGGAGAACAGCACCGAGAACGTCCGCGCGGGGCTGTGGTGACGGTGGTGCGGGCAGCGGCAGAAAGCGGGTGGGACATGCCAGGCAGGGGTTCCGGGCAGGGCTACTACATGATCAGCGCGGTGGCGCGCCGTTACGACATTCATCCGCAGACGCTGCGACTCTACGAGCGCGAGGGGCTGCTGAAGCCGTCCCGGACGGAGGGCAACACCAGACAGTACTCCGATGCGGATCTCGAGCAGTTGGAGACCATACTGACGCTGACGCGGGAGCTGGGCGTCAACCTCGCGGGGGTGGAGATCATCCTCAACATGCGGACCAAGATGGACCGCATGCAGGCGGAGGTCAACGAGTTCATGGCCTATGTCAAGGAGGAGCTCGCCCGCGGGCTCGGAGATTGGGAGCGCCGACTGGGCACCGCGCTGGTAAGATCGTCACCTACCGATCTGGTCCGCGTGGAGAATTCGGCGGCCGAGAGTCGTCGCGAGCGCGGGGGCGCGGACTGATCCGACGACTTCCCGCCTGCCGGCGCCGTCTGGGAGCCGGCTGGGTTCACGATATCTCCGATGTCCTGTCCACACTGCGATGGCACTCGCTGGCGCCACGTGCGCGATGGAGGCGTCGTCCGGGTAGAACGCTGCGAGTGCTGGCGGAAAGACGCGGCGCGGACCCTGCTGGCGTCGGCGCGCATTCCCGCCCGTTATCGCGCCTGCGACCTCGCCACGTTCGTCAGCTACGAGAACCCTCAGCTCGTTCGGGCGGTCGATCGGGCGCGGCGTTTCGCCAACGACTTCCCGGTCGTGGACAAGGGACTGCTGTTCATCGGTCCTCCCGGCATCGGCAAGACCCACATCGCGGTGGCGGTCCTCAGGCACGTCGTGTCGGAGAAGCGGGTGCGGGGCCTGTACTACGACACGCGGAGCCTGCTCAACACGATTCGAGGCACCTACGACCCGGTGACCCGCACCTCGGCGGTGGACGTGCTCCGCCCCGTGCTCAAGTCGGAGCTGCTGGTGCTCGACGACCTCGGCGCGGAACGCGTGACGGATTGGGTGGACGAGACCATGAACTTCATCGTCAACACCCGCTACAACGATCGCCGCCCCACCATCTTCACCTCGAACTACGAGGACGATCCCGACCTCGAGGCGTTCGACTCGCTCCTCGTACGGGTCGGCGTCCGCATGCACTCGCGGCTCCGCGAGATGTGCGAGTTCCTCGAGTATGACGGGCTCGACTATCGCGACTTCGAGTTTCCGCCCAGCCGCGACGACCTCACCCGCATCTGGAAGACGAAACCCCGACGCAAGCGGCCGGCCAAGACGGCGTCCCGGGCCCGCGCCCGCCTGAAGGCCGGCAACAGCGAGCTGCGCTGGTCGGGAGGGCGCGCGGGCGGCTGAGGCCGCCGTCCTCCCGACCCACGCGCGCCGCGCACGGCCTTCGGGCGCCATGCCAGAGAACGCCATTCCCTCCGCCGGTCCCCTGGGCATCTACCTCCACGTTCCGTTCTGCGAGGCCATCTGCAACTACTGCAACTTCAACCGGGAGCTCGTCCGCACCGACCTCAAGCGGCGGTACCTCGCGGCGATGGCGCGCGAGATCGCGTCGGCGGGGGAGGGCGGGCGTGCGGACTCCGTGTTCTTCGGCGGCGGCACGCCGTCGGTGCTCGATCCCGCCGACGTCCAGACCCTCATCGCCCGGTGCGCATCGAGTTTCGCGCTCGATCCGGCGACCGAGATCACCATCGAGGCGAACCCCGAGACGGCGTCGAGGCCGCGGCTGGAGGGCTACCGGGCGGCCGGGGTGACCCGGCTCAGTCTCGGTGTGCAGTCGTTCCGTGACGCCGAGCTGCGGCGGCTCGGCCGCGTGCACACGGCGGCGCGGGCGATCGAGGCGTTCGAGTCGGCCCGGGCCGCGGGGTTCGACGACATCAGCGTCGACCTGATGGTGTGGTTGCCTGAGCAGACCCACGAAGACTGGGGCGAGACCCTCGACGTCCTGCTGCAGCTCGACCCCGGCCACGTCTCGTTCTACCTGCTCGAGCTCTATCCCAACGCTCCGCTGCGGGACGACATGGCTCGCGGGGGCTGGACGCAGGCGCCCGACGACGTCGCGGCCGAGATGTACGACGCGGCCCTCGACCGGCTGGAGGCCGCCGGGTACGGCCAGTACGAGATCTCGAACGCGGCCCGGCCCGGCCGCCGGTGCCGTCACAATCTCAAGTACTGGTCGGACGGCGCGTGGGTCGGATTCGGGTGCGGCGCGCATTCCACGCGGGATGGACGGCGCTGGCGCAACGTGAGCGAAACGGTGTCCTACGTGGAGAGGGTCGTGAAGGGGAGGAGTCCGGTGGCCCGGCAGCAGGTGCTGTCGGCCGACGAACGAGCGACCGACGCCCTCTTCCTCGGGTTGCGGCTCACCGAGGGGGTCGACGTCCCTGCGGTGGAACGGCGCTACGGCATCAGGGTGTGGGAGCGGTGGGGCGGCGAGCTGGCGCGATGCGTCGAGGCCGGCCTGCTGGAGGCCGGCAGGGAACGTCTGCGCCTGACCCGGAAGGGCCGCCTGCTGGCCAGCGAAGTGATGCAGGTGTTCGTCTGACGGCGCGCGGCGGCCGCGGGCGTGGAGGATGGCGGCATGCGGATGACGGAGCGGCGGCGACGGTTGGGAGGGGTGGCCGCGGTGGTCGCGGCGTTCTGGCTGGGGTTCGTGTGCGGAGGCGGCGCGACTTTCCCCGAGGCGGCGGCGAACGGAGAGGCGCCCGGGCAGCCGCCGGCGGGGTCGGCTCCGGCCTCGCAGCCGCCGGACGAGCCGGCTCCGGCCTCGCAGCCGCTGGACGAGCCGGCTCCGGCCTCGCAGCCGCCGGACGAGCCGGCTCCGGCCTCGCAGCCGCCGGACGAGCCGGCTCCGGCCTCGCAGCCGCCGGACGAGCCGGCTCCGGCCTCGCAGCCGCCGGACGGGCCGGCCCCGGTCTCGGACGAGCCCGCGCCGGCGGATGCGGTTCCGGAGCAGGAGTCGACGCCGGCCGATCCCGTCGGTGAGGAGTTGCCGCAGGAGGACCCAGAGGCCGAGGAGGCGGCTGCGCGGGAGCCGCCTCTGGTCCAGGAGCGGCCCCGGGAGTTCACCGCCCGCGCCGGCATGGTGCTCTACTTCGTCAACGCCGGCGGGGAGACGGCCTACGAGGAGACGATGGCGCGGGTGGCCGAGGCGCTCGCGGCCAGCGAGAGCGAGGAACGGCGGCAGCAGGCGGAGGGCTGGAGCACGTACAAGGCGGAGGAACCGCTCGCCGACGGCGGGCGCCTGTACGTCTCCTGGATCGACCCTGTCGTGCCGGGGGCCGACTACTGGGTGCCCGGCATTCTGAACGAGGCCTTCCCGACCGAGGCGCAGACGCTGTACGAGACCTACGCGGGGGCGTTCGCGGACGGGCAGGTCCTGCTGAACCTGGTCCCGGTCGCGGGGCCGTGATCCGGCCGGCGAGGCGGTCGCGGGGCAGGCCGGAGGGGCGCTTGGCCGAACGCGGCACCTGCGATACAGTAGCGGCTTTGGCTGCGGCCGATCCCGCTCCGGGGAGGTCGGCAGGGCCGCGTGGCGGGCGCCGGGCGTGTCCGGAGTCGACCGTGTTTGGCGCGGCGGTTCAGTTGCGGTAGAGTAGCGGTTTTTCATTCGGTGGGTCGGTCCTAGCCGGGCAGGAACCCGGGACAGAGGAGGAGCAGATGCGGACGATGTGGCGAGAGCGGAGGACTCCCGTTTGGGTCGGCGTGGCGCTGGTCGCGGCGCTGGCGGTGGGCGCGGTGCTCGGTAGCTGGATGGCGCCTCGGCCGGCGCACGCGCAGGCCCCGAGCTTGATTCTCAACGGCGGCGCAGGCCTGTTCCAGTGGGTCGTGGTGGCGGCCCAGGCCGAAAGGTTCGAACGGTTGGCGCGGGCCTACGGAGAGTCGCTCGCCGCCAGGGGCGGCGGTAGCGCAGGATTCACGCTGTATCAGTCGTCAGCTGCCCCCGCGGGGCACGTACTGTACATCGGACACATCGCCTCGGTCCAGTCCGGCAGCGAGTATCATCCGCTCCCGGTGGTGGCGGATCACTATCCGCCGGGTCGACCGCAGAACGGCGACGAGGTCCGTGCGCTGGATCCCGTGAATGTCTACAGCTCGGCTGCTCTTGCGCAGGTGGGTGTCTTCGACCTTCGGGTCGTGGCGTCGTTCTAGGAATCTCTGCGTGTAGGAACCCGTGCAGAAGCCCCGGTGCGCCGCGCTCGGCCCGGTCCTGGCGGGCGCCCGGGGAGTCTCAGAAGGCCAGATTCACGCCGGTGTAGAACCGGTGATGGGTCTTGTTGGGCGATGACTCACCGCGAAGCAGGAAGACCCGATAGTCGAAACGCATCCGGAGCGGCCCCACGAGGCCGACCTTGACCCCGCCCCCGGTGTTGGTTGCGGCGCCGATTTCGAGCAGCTCCGCGCCTTCCTCGCGATACAGCCCGGCGCCGGCCGTGGCATAGAACTGCATTCCGTACACGTCTGGCGTCTGCGCCAGCACGTTGAACATGCCGGCGTGGCGTCGGGCGTTGTCCTGCTCGTCGGCCGCGGTGTCCGAGTACTCGAACTCCAGGCCGATGAGCAGGAGCGACATGCCCACCGCGAGGCCGCGGACGGGGCGGTTGGTCGGGGTTGTGTTCGAACCGAGGAAGGCGGTCAGGTCGGCCTCGGCGCGCGGGGCGCCGGCCAGCAGCACCCCCAGGAGCAGCAGCAAGACGAGGACGGGTCGTGGCGGCATGGTCGGACCGCAGCGAGCGGCAGCAGCAGAGAGGGGACGAGGGAACCGGAATGGAGGGATGATAACAGAGCCGGCCCGCGGTCGGCGATGCGGCCAGGAGCGGCCCGCCGGGCGGCGGGGCCGGATCGGACCGTCGAAAACCAGTGTGATCCGGTGTGTTACAGTGGCCGGAGCACCTCCATGGACTTTCGGCCGACCGACGAGCAGCGCCTCCTGCGACAGTCCGTTCGCGAGTTTGCGGAAACCGAGTTGGCCCCCGACCGCATGACCTGGGACGAGGCCCAGGGTTTCCCCCTGTCCCTCCTGCCCAGGCTCGGCGGGCTGGGGCTCATGGGCATCCAGTTTCCCGAACGCTACGGCGGCGCCGGCCTCGACGCCGTCGACTACTGCATCTGCATCGAAGAGCTCGCCCGTGTCGATCCGTCCATCGCCCTCTCGGTGGCCGCCCACAACGGGCTCTCGTCGGCCCACGTCCACCTGTTCGGGACCGAGGCCCAGCGCGCCCGCTGGCTCCCTCCCCTCGCCGCCGGTCGGCGCCTCGGCGCCTGGGCGCTGACCGAGTCGGGCGCCGGGAGCGACGCGGGAAGCCTGCGCACGAGCGCGCGCCGGGTCGACGGAGGATGGCGCCTGAACGGCTCCAAGACATTCACCACGCACGCCACCCTGGCCGAGACGTTCGTGGTCATGGCCGTCACCGACGCGGCGCAGGGGGCGCGCGGCATCTCCGCCTTCATCGTCGAACGCGGCGCGCCCGGACTGGCGCCGGGCCGCAAGGAGAACAAGCTCGGCATGCGCGCCAGCGACACCGCGGGACTGTCGCTCGACGACTGCTTCGTGCCGTCGGACCAGTTGCTCGGCGAGGCCGGACGCGGGTTCATCGACGCCATGCGGGTTCTCGACGCCGGCCGCATCGGCATCGCCGCCCTGGCCGTTGGCCTCGCCCAGGGCGCCTACGAGGCGGCGCGGCGTCATGCCGTCCAGCGGGAGCAGTTCGGGCACCCCATCGCGTCGTTCCAGGCGATACAGTTCAAGCTGGCGGACATGGCCACGCGGATCGAGGCGGCGCGCTGGCTCACCTACCGCGCCGCGTGGCTGAAGGCCGGCGGCGCCGCCACCACGCGCGAGTCGGCGATGGCCAAGCTGTTCGCCAGCGAGGCGGCGGTCCGGGTGGCCGAGGAGGGCGTGCAGATTCACGGCGGCTACGGCTTCGTCAAGGACTACCCGGCCGAGAAGTTCTTCCGTGACGTGAAGTTGACCACCATCGGCGAGGGCACCAGCGAGATCCAGCGCCTCATCATCGCCAGGCATTACCTGGACGCCGGGTCATGACGGCCGACACGCGCGCGCTCGCGGCCGGCGTGTTCGAGGGCGACCGAAGGGCGGTCGCGCGCGCGATCTCCCGCGTGGAGGCCGAAGGCCCGGCGGCCGCGTCGATGGTGCGCGCGGTCCATGCGCGGACCGGCCGGGGATACCTGGTCGGGGTGACGGGCGCGCCGGGGGTCGGGAAGAGCACCCTGGTCGACCGGCTGACGGCGGTGCTGCGCTCTCGGGGACGGACGGTGGGGATCCTCGCGGTCGATCCGAGCAGTCCGTTCAGCGGCGGCGCGGTGCTCGGCGACCGGGTGCGGATGCAGGCCCACGCCGGCGACGACGGCGTCTTCGTGCGGAGCATGGCCAGCCGGGGCCGGCTCGGCGGGTTGTCGCAGGCCACCGCAGACGCGGCCCTGGTCCTGGACGCGGCGGGGTTCGACGTCGTCGTCATCGAGACGGTGGGCGTGGGGCAGGCCGAGGTCGAGATCTCGCGCGCCGCCGACATCACGCTGGTGGTGACGATGCCCGGCGGCGGCGATGGCGTGCAGGCCTTGAAGGCGGGGGTGATGGAGATCGCGGACGTGTTCGTGGTCAACAAGGCCGATCAGACCGGGGCGGACCGCGCGGCGGCGGATATCGAGGCGGTGCTGCGCCTTAACGAGTACGGCCCCGGCGACTGGCGGCCGCCGGTGCTGCGCACCCGCGCCACCGAAGGGGGCGGGGTCGAGGAAGTCGTCGAGGCCGTTGGTCGGTTTCAGGCGCGGGGCGGGGACGGCGCGGAAGCGCGGCGCCGAGAGCGGGTGATGGCTCGGGTCCGGGAGCTGGTCTCACGGCGTTTCCTGGAGCACGCCGAGCGCCGGGCGCTCGGGCCGGGCGGTTTCGATCGGTTCGTCGATCAGGTGGCCGACACGGTGATCGATCCGTACACGGCGGCCGAGCGCATACTGGATCTGGCCGTCGGCGGAACCGCCGCCGCGCCCGGGTCCCGTTCGAGACTGGAGGTCGGATGAAGGCGACGCTGGATCACATCGGTATCGCGGTCCGCGATCTGGACGCGGCGCTGGCCTTCTACCGGGACGCGCTGGGGCTGGAAGTGGGCGAGGCCGAGGAGGTGCCGTCCGAGCGCGTCCGCGCGCAGTTCCTGCCCCTCGGCGATACCGCGCTCGAGCTGCTGGAGGCGACCGACGAAGGCTCGGCCATCGCCCGATCCATCGGGCGTCGCGGTCCCGGCATCCACCACATCACGCTGCGGGTGGCGGATCTCGCGGCGACCCTGGCCGGCCTCCGCGAACGGGGGGTCAGGCTGGTCGACGAACATCCGCGGCCCGGAGCCGGCGGCAGCCGCGTGGCCTTCATCCATCCGTCGGCGGCTCAGGGGGTGCTCATCGAGCTCAAGGAGGGTCCCGGCCGGTGAGGCGGCCGGCGCCGGGGGCGGGAACGTCCCGCCGGTCGCCGAGCGCCGTCGCGTCGCCGCCCCGGCCGCGAAGGGAGAAGCGTGGACATGTCAGAGTCAGGGGCCCGGATCGGGGTCATCGGGGGAAGCGGTCTCTACGACATGGAGGCGTTGACGGACCGGGAGACGGTCGAGGTGTCGACGCCGTTCGGTGAGCCTTCCGCGCCGTACGTCGTGGGCGACCTCGCCGGTCGGCGGGTCGCCTTCCTCGCCCGGCATGGCGAAGGACACCGTCTGCTGCCGTCGGAGCTGAACTTCCGGGCCAACATCTTCGGGTTCAAGACCCTCGGGGTGGAGTGGATTCTGTCGGCCAGCGCCGTGGGCAGCTTGCAGGAACGGTATCGGCCGCTCGACATCGTGGTCCCGGATCAGCTCCTCGACCGGACCCGCGGGCGCGTCAGCACCTTCTTCGGCGGCGGCATCGCCGCCCACGTCGGCTTCGCGCATCCGTTCTGCCAGGTGCTCGCGGACATCGTGATCGAGGCGGGGACGCGGTCCGGGGCCACGGTCCATCGCGGCGGCACTTACGTGTGCATGGAGGGACCGCAGTTCTCCACTCTCGCCGAGTCCCGGCTCTACCGCTCCTGGGGAATGGACATCATCGGGATGACCAACCTGCAGGAGGCGAAACTGGCCCGCGAAGCGGAGATCTGCTACGTGACGCTCGCGCTCGTCACCGACTACGACTGCTGGCACGAGGGCCACGATGACGTGACGGTGGAGATGGTCGTGGCCACGCTCCAACAGAACGCCGTCACGGCGCAGCGGGTGGTGCGCGAGGCCGTGGCCCGCCTGCCCGTCGAGCGCGACTGCGAGTGCGCGACGGCCCTCGCCTCGGCTATCATTACGCGACCGGAGTTGATTCCGCCGGCCGTGAGGCGGGATCTCGCGCCGATCCTCGGCAGATGCGTCTCGTAGATGGCGTCGGCTTCGCGCATCCGGGCCGTGAGAGGGGCAGCTTGTGCATCCGATAGTGACCGTCGGGTCCGTCGCGTTCGATTCCGTGAAGACGCCGTTCGGCGACGTGTCCCGGGTCGTCGGCGGGGCGGCCACGTACTTCGCCGTCGCCGCGTCCTTCTTCACCGACGTGAGACTCGTGGCGGTGGTCGGCGAGGACTTCACCGACGAGCACATGCGGACCTTCGCCGGGCGGCGCATCGACCTCGCGGGGCTGCAGCGGGCGCCCGGCGAGACGTTCCGCTGGAAGGGCGAGTACGGATTCGACCTCCAGACCCGCGAGACGATTTACACACGGCTGAACGTGTTCGAGCGGTTTCGTCCGAGCGTGCCCGACGAGTACCGGTCCACGCCTTTCGTCTTCCTCGCCAACATCCATCCGGGGTTGCAGACCGAGGTCCTGACCCAGGTCGACCGCCCGCGGTTCGTGGGCGCCGACACCATGAACTACTGGATCGACGAGACGCCGGAGGAACTGCGGGCGGTGTTGCGGCGGGTCGACGCCGTGGTGATCAACGACGAGGAGGCGCGCGAGCTGGCCGGCGTCTCGAACCTCGTCAAGGCGGCGCACGCCATTCAGGAGATGGGGCCCCGACTCGTCGTGATCAAGCGGGGCGAGCACGGGGTGCTGATGACGCGCGGCGACGGCTTTTTCGCGGCGCCGGGCATGCCTCTCGACACCGTGAAGGACCCGACCGGGGCCGGCGACACCTTCGCGGGCGGGTTCATGGGGTATCTGGCGTCGGCGCGCGAGGTCAATGACGAGGTGCTGACGCGGGCCGCCATCGCCGGCAGCGCTCTCGCCTCGCTGGCCGTCGAGGACTTCGGGCTCGACGGCCTGACGCGGGCGTCATCGAAGACCATCAACCAGCGGTTCCAGGCGTTCAAGCGGCTGACCCATTTCGAGGCGCTGTGAAGGAGCGCGCCCGGCGGGGTTGGATCGGCGGGGCGTTCACGGCGGTCACGCTGGGCTGGCTGCTCCTGGTCCTGCTGGCGCCGGTGGCGCTGGCTCGCGACATCGGGGGGCGAGCGGTGACCCTGGTGTCGGCGGGCGCGTATCTGCTCGGCGGTGTCGTCTGTCACCAGCGTCCGGATCGGTCGTTCCATCTCGAAGGCGTGCAGATGCCGGTGTGCGCTCGATGCACGGGGCTGTATCTGGGCGGGGGGCTGGGCGTGCTCGCGGCGGCCGGGCGCCGGCGGCGGGGCGGTGGGCCGGCGGAACGTCTCGCGCGGCGGCCGGGTGGGACCGGGAGCGGTGGGGCGGCGTTTCCTCCGGTGGCCGGCGCCGGCGAAGGGCGCCGCCCGGCGGGCCGGTGGGCGCCCCCATGGCTGCGGTGGGCGGTGCTGGCGGCGGCGGCGCCGACGGCAATCACGTTCGTGGCCGAGATGGCCGGCTGGATGCCGTCGGTCGGGGAGCTGCGGGCGGCGGCGGGCGTGCCGTTGGGAGTGGCGGTGACATGGGTCGCAAGTCTCGTGATTCGCGGCGAACTCGGGTAGTCCCGGCGGTCGAGTCCGGCCCGGACCGGAATCAGGCGCTGGCCGCGGCGGCGATCGGCTGGGTCGTCCCGGGGGGCGGTCACCTGTGGCTGGCGCGCCGTCAGAAGGGGCTCGTGTTCCTGGTCGCCATCCCCCTGATGTTCGCCGTCGGGCTGGGACTCGGCGGCCGGCTGTTTCCGTTCGACTCCGGCCAGCCTCTGGTGCTGCTCGCCGCGTTCGCCGATCTGGGCAACGGCGTGCCCTATCTCATCGCCCGCGCGGCGGGGCTCGGCGCCGGCCGCGTCGTCGCCGAGTCGTTCGAGTACGGCAACACGTTCATCATCGTCTCCGGCCTCCTGAACATGCTGGTCGCCCTCGATGCCTACGACGTGGCGCTCGGCCGGCGGCAGGGGTCTGCGCCGCGGAACGACGCAGACTCCCGGTAGGGGGTGGGCGCGAGGCGGCGCCGAAGCGACGATTGCCGGGCTGGGGTCGGCGCCGCGCGTCCGGCCGGCCCCCGATTTCCTGCCAGGCTCTATCTGCGGCGTGGGCGCCGAAGGGCGGGGCGAGGTCATGCGGGCTGAGAAAAGATGTCGAGCCATCTGCTGGTGATGATGCTGTTCGCCGGGTTCGTGTCGCTGATCTTCGCGGTCCTGATGACGGACCAGCCGGTCGAGCAGTTGAAGCTCGGCGGCCGGTTGTTCGCCGGCTTCGTCGGCGCCGCCCTCGTGCTGGGCTGGATCCTGTTCCCCTTCCCCTGTGACCCCCCGCCCGGATACGATGGCTCCCAGGCCGCGGGGCGGAGGACGGTCGCTGATTGGGGTCTGGGGCCCCGTGTGGGTGGCCATGGCTCTGATTTTCGCGGCGTCGGGGTTGTCGTCCCTGCCGTCGGCGGCGCGTGCGCTCGACGACGGCGTCTGGCACGGGCTGGGTTACGGGTTTCTGGCGGCGCTGCTGCTCCGCGCCCTCGCGGCGGCGCGCTGGGAGGCGGTGACGGGACGGACCGCCCTGCTCGCGGCGGCCCTGGCGACCTTGTACGGCGCGACCGACGAGCTGCATCAGTGGTTCGTGCCGGGACGCACCGCGCAATGGTCGGACCTGGTCGCCGACGCCGCCGGCGCCGCGATGGTCTGCGGCGCGGCGTGGGTGTGGACGTGGCGGGCGCGCACGCCACGTCGAGACGCGGAACCGGAAGGGACTTCATGAACCACGACCCGATCCTGATCGAACGGACCGGGGCGGTGGCCACCGTCACCGTCAACCGGCCGAAAGTGCTCAATGCCCTGAACTCGCACACGGTCGGGGTGATGACCTCGGTCTTCGCCGATCTCCAGAAGGACGAGGACGTTCGGGCCGTGGTGCTGACCGGCGCCGGGGATCGCGCGTTCATCGCCGGGGCCGACATCGGCGAGCTCGCGCGCCTGACGCCGCAGACTGCACGTGAGCTCACCGATGCCGGGCACCGGATGTGCGGTCTCATCGAGGGCCTCGGCAAGCCGGTCATCGCCGCCGTCAACGGCTACGCGCTCGGCGGCGGGTGCGAGGTCGCGATGGCCTGCACGTGCCGGGTGGCCGCGAGGACGGCCCGGTTGGGGCTGCCCGAGATCACCCTGGGCATCATCCCCGGCTACGGGGGTACGCAGAGGCTCCCGCGCCTGGTGGGGCGGGGACGGGCGCTCGAGATGATGCTGACCGGCGCGCCGGTCACGGCCGAGGAGGCCTGGCGCATCGGGCTGGTGAACCGGGTGGTCGAGCCGGAGGCGTTGGGGGCGGAGGTCCTGGCGCTGGCGACCGCCATCGCCGCCCAGGCGCCGGAGGCTGTGCGACGGATACTCGACGTCGTCGACCACGGCCTCGACATGTCGATGGCCGACGCCACCGCGCTGGAGGCGACGGCCTTCGGGCTCATCTGGGCGACTGACGACGCGCGGGAGGGCACGACCGCGTTCCTCGAGAAGCGGAAGGCGAGGTTCACGGGCCGGTGAGAGCGCAGACCGCGCCCGGCCACCCCTTGCTCGCCGGCGTCGTTCACCGTCGTCCCGGCAAATCCGGGCCGCCACCGAGAGGAGGATCACGGATGCCCCCCGAGCTGAGTGCTCTCGCCACGTTCTTCTTGGCCGCCGGGGTCCGGGTCGACGAGAACGCAGATGTATGAGGAGCAGATTCGGCGTCTCGCCCCGGACGTCTTCGCCACCAAGGTCCGGGTCGGACTGGTCGTGTCGCGCTACCACGACTTCGTCACCAACCGCCTGCGCGACGGCGCGGTGGAGGCGCTGCGGGCGGCCGGCGTGAGTGACGAGCGGATCCTGGTGGCGCCGGTGCCCGGCGCGTTCGAAGTGCCGCAGGCGGCGCGGCGGCTCGCGGCCCACGGCGGCGTCGACGCGGTGGTCGGTCTCGGTTGCCTGATTCGGGGCGAGACGCCGCACTTCGAGGTCATCGCCTCGGCCGTCGCCCACGGTCTGACGCAGGCGGCGCTCGACAGCGGCGTGCCCATGGCGTTCGGGGTGCTGACGACGAACTCCGTGGAAGAGGCGCTGGCGCGGGCCGGCGCCGGCCCGTCGAACAAGGGGTGGGAGGCGGCGGACGCCGCCCTCGCCATGATGCGTCTCTTTCTGATTGAGGGACCGAAGCCGCCCGGCGCGCGGGAGCGCCCGGCGTGAGGGCGGCCGCATCCGACCCCGCGGGCCGCCGCCAGGGACGCGTGGCGGCCCTGCAGTTGTTGTATCAGCGTGAGGTCGGCGGGGTTGAGGAATGGCGGCTCGACCACGCGGTCCGCTTCTACTGGCGGGAGCATCCCGCCGCCGCCGGCCCCCGGCAGTTCGCGGACCGCCTGCTGCGGGGCACCGTGGACGCGCTGGAGCGGATCGATCCCCTCATCGAGTCGGCGGCCGACAACTGGCGGCTGTCCCGCATGGCGGTGATCGACCGGCTCGTCCTCCGGCTGGCGGTGTACGAGCTGCTTGCGGCCGAGACCCCCGCCGCCGTGGTGATCGACGAGGCGATCGAGCTGGCCCGGACGTTCAGCGACGAGCCGTCGCCGCGCTTCGTGAACGGCGTGCTCGACGCGGTTCGGCATCGGCTCGACGGGGGGGGCGAGGCGGGGCTACCGACGACATGAGCCGGTAGCCTGCGCCGTGCGACGGCGCGAATGGACGGCGGTTCGATCTGTCCTTTCGTGAGTGGGGTGGCCGCTCGAAGCGTGGCCATGAGCGTTTGGTTGGGCGGCCGTCAGTGCCGCAGGCGACGATTTCGGGACCATGGTCGAATCTCGTGACAGCGATCAGCGCGCCCAGCGGCGCGCGAATCTTGCCGCGCTCGCCGATCTCGGCGTGCCCGTCTACCCGCACGCGTTCCGGCCCGCGGACCGGGACACGGAGACCGTGTCGGCTCTCGTGGACGCCCATGGCGGCGCCAGGGGAGAGGACCTCGAGAATGCCCCGGTCCACACCGCGACGGCGGGCCGGATCCTCATCGTGCGGAGCTTCGGGAAGGCCCGCTTCCTGGTGATATCGGACGGCCGGAAGCGGATACAGGTCTACGTGCGGCAGGACTCGCTGTCCGAGCGGGACTTCCGGGTCGCCGCGCTGCTCGACATCGGCGACCAGATCGGAGTCGAGGGCCGCCTCTTCCGGACCCGGACCGACGAGCTGACGGTGTGGGCGGCCCGCATCGAGTTCCTCGCCAAGTGCCACCGGCCGTTACCGGAGAAGTGGCACGGCCTCACCGATGTCGAGACGCGGTACCGCCAGCGCTACCTCGATCTCATCGTCAATCCCGGGTCCCGCGCGGTGTTCGAGGTGCGGGCCCGGGTGCTGGCCTCGATCCGCCGGTTCATGGAGAGCCCCGACCGCGGTTTTCTCGAGGTCGAGACGCCGATGATGCAGCCCGTCGCGGGCGGCGCCCTCGCCCGGCCGTTCGTGACCCACCACAACGCGCAGGACATGGACCTGTACCTGCGGATCGCGCCGGAACTCTACCTCAAGCGGCTCGTCGTCGGCGGCATGGAGCGGGTCTACGAGATCAACCGGAACTTCAGGAACGAGGGCATCTCGACGCAGCACAACCCGGAGTTCACGATGCTCGAGTTCTATCAGGCCTACAGCGACTACCGCGACCTGATGACCATGACCGAGGAGCTGCTGGAAACGGTTGCGCGCGACGTGGCGCCGCTCGCCCGGAACGGCGTCGACGCATCCGGCGACCATGCCCCGGCGGCCGGTGGCGCTCCCGCCCCCGGCGACAGCGATGACGATGACTCCGCGGTGATCTTCGGGGGCCGGACCGTGTCGTTTCGCGGACCCTACCCGCGCGTGAGGTTGCGGCAGGCGGTGTGCGACGCGGCCGGGGAACGGCTCGGGACCCCGGTCTCTGAGTCGGACCTGCGAGGGCGCGAGACGGCGGCGCGGATCGCGTCCCGCCTCGGGGTCGAGACGGCTCCGGACCAGGGACCCGGCAAGATCTGCCTGGAGATTTTCGAGCGGCTGTGCGAGCCGGCGCTGGTGCAGCCGACGTTCGTGCACGACTTCCCGACCGAAGTGTCGCCGCTGTCGAAACAGCGCGACGACGATCCGGACACCGTCGAACGCTTCGAGCTGTTCGCGGTCGGCATGGAGCTGGCGAACGGGTTCAGTGAGCTCAACGACCCCGTGGAGCAGCGTCGGCGGTTCGAGGCCCAGATTCGCGATCGGCGGGGCGGCGACCTCGAGGCGCACCGCATGGACGAGGACTACGTCCGCGCGCTGGAATACGGACTGCCGCCGACGGCCGGCGAGGGGATCGGCATCGACCGGCTGGTGATGATCCTGACCGACAGCCCGTCCATCCGCGACGTGATCCTGTTCCCGCTCATGCGCGCGAAGTGAAGGGAGGCGGACCCGCCGCCGGTTTCCGCCGAGACCGAATGACCCTGCCCTTCGAGCTCTACGTCGCGATCCGCTACCTGCTGGCCAGGCGCCGCCAGGCGTTCATCTCGGTGATCTCCGCCGTCTCGGCGTTGGGGGTGACGGTGGGGGTCATGGCCCTGGTCATCGCCCTCTCCCTGATGACCGGCATGCAGCAGGAGATGCGGGACCGCATCGTCGGGTCGGCCGCCCACGTCTACGTGTACAAGCTGCTCGGCGGGGGGTTCGTCGACCGCGAGGCCGAGGCCGAGAAGCTCCTGACGGTGCCCGGCGTCGTCGCCGTGGCCCCGGCGACCCTCGGGTACGCGATGGCGACGGCCCACGGCGTCGACGAGTTCATCACCCTCAAGGGGGTGGATCCGGTGCTCGAGGCCCAGGTCACGGAGGTCGCCGAGTCGATGGTCGGCGGCCGCTTCACGGCCCTGTCCGAGCCGCGCGACGGCGCGCTCGGCGGCGTGGTCATCGGCGACGAGCTGTCGCGCTCGCTGCGGGCTTCGGTCGGCGACACCATCTCGGTGCTGACGCCGCGGGGAGCGACGTTGTCGCCCATGGGCATGATCCCGCGGCCGCGGCGCCTCGAGGTGGTCGGCGTCTTCAGCCTCGGGCTGCGGGAGTACGACAGCCGGTACGGCTTCGTCACCCTCGACGTGGCCGGCCGCCTGTTCAACCGGGACCAGGTCGACATGATGGAGCTGCGCGTCGAGGATCTCGACGAAGCCCCGGACGTCGCGAGCGCCGTCACCGAGACCCTGGGGGCCGAGTACCTCGCGCACGACTGGGGCCAGCTCAACCAGGCGCTGTTCTCGGCCCTGCGGCTCGAGAAGATGGCGATCGGCATCACCATCGGGCTCATCATGATGGTGGCGGCTCTCAACATCGTGGCGTCGCTGGTGCTCCTCGTCATGGAGAAGAGCCGGGACATCGCCATTCTCAAGACGATGGGGGCCGCGTCGCGCAGCATCCGCATCATCTTCGTGCTGCAGGGCGGGATCATCGGGGCCGTGGGGACCGCGGTCGGCGCCGCGTGCGGGGCCGCGCTGTCGTGGTTCGCCGACCGCTATCAGTGGATCCGCCTGCCGTCTTCGGTGTACGAGGTGGGGTGGGTGCCGTTCAGGGTCGAGCCGAGCACACTCGTGCTGGTCGTGCTCGGTTCGCTCGCGGTGTGCCTGTTCGCCACCCTGTATCCGTCGCGCCAGGCGTCGCGGCTCGATCCGGCCGAGGCGCTCCGGTACGAGTGACCGCCGTTCTCCCTTTCCGTTCATGGCCCTCCTCGATGTTCGCGCCCTGTCCAAGTCCTACGCCGTGGGCGAGAGGCGGCTGTCGGTCCTGCGCGATCTCGAGCTGGCCGCCGACGAGGGAGAGATGGTCGCCGTCGTCGGCGCCTCCGGGGTCGGGAAGAGCACGCTGCTGCACTGCGTGGGCGGGCTCGACGCCATCGACGGAGGCAGCATCGCCATCGCGGGGACCGAGCTGTCCGCCGTCAGCGACGACGCCCGGGTCGCCTTCCGGAACCGGTACGTCGGTTTCGTCTTCCAGTTCCACCACCTGCTGCCCGAGTTCAGCGCCGTCGAGAACGTGGCCATGCCGCTGCGCATCGCGAGGGCGTCGCGGCGGGAGGCGCACCATCGGGCCGAGGCGCTGCTGCGGGAGGTGGGGCTCGGTGATCGGATGACCCACCGGCCGGGGATGCTCTCCGGGGGCGAACAGCAGCGCACGGCCGTGGCCCGAGCGCTGGTGATGCAGCCGGCCCTGCTGCTCGCGGACGAACCGACGGGCGACCTCGACGAGCAGACCGGCCGAGACCTGCACGCGCTGCTGCGGCGTCTCCACGAGACGCGCGGGCTCACCTCGCTCATCGCCACCCACAACCTGCAGCTCGCGGGGGCCTGCGACCGCGTGCTCCGCCTCGAGGCCGGCCGCCTGCGGCCGGCCTGAGGGCCGGCGGCGCGACCCGAGCCGCGGTCGCGGGGGCGGGACCGCTCCGAGGCTTGCCTTATAATGGCGGCAACGCCTTTTCATGGTCTCGCCGGCGTCCCGCAGCGTGCAGATGCCGCCGGTCGTCACGGTGACGTCAGGGGTCAACCGATGTTCGAGCGCTACACGGAGCGGGCACGTCGGGTCCTGTTCTTCGCCCGCTACGAGGCGAGTCAGCTCGGTAGCATCTCGATCGAGACCGAACACCTGCTGCTCGGGCTCATTCGGGAGGGCAAGGGACTGACGAGCCGCATCTTCGCGCGCTCGCACCTGTCGCTGGAGGGCATCCGCAAGGACGTCGAGGGGCGTACGGTGTTCCGCGAGAAGGTGTCGACATCGGTGGAGATTCCGTTCAGCACCGAGACCAAGCGCGTCCTGCAGTTCGCGGCCGAAGAGGCCGACCGTCTGCTGCACAACTACGTGGGCACCGAGCACCTGCTGCTCGGCATCCTCCGGGAAGAGCGCTGCGTCGCCGCGGCCATCCTCGTCGAGAAGGGCATGCGGCTGAACACGGTGCGCGAGGATGTCGTCCAGCTCCTGAACGAGAAGACCACCCTCACGCGCGTCAAGGAGACCCCGCTGCTCGCCGAGTTCAGCCGCGACCTGACCGAGAGCGCGATGAAGAACCAGCTCGACCCCCTCGTCGGGCGCGCCCTCGAGCTCGAGCGGGTGCAGCAGGTGCTGTGCCGCCGCAACAAGAACAACGCGGTCCTCATCGGCGAGCCGGGGGTCGGGAAGACCGCGATCGTCGAGGGCCTCGCCCAGCGGATCGTCGGCGGCGAGGTGCCGCACTTCCTCGCCGACAAGCGCATCCTCGCCCTCGACATCTCGCTGATCGTCGCCGGCACCAAGTACCGGGGGCAGTTCGAGGAACGCCTCAAGGCGATCATGAAGGAGCTGGTCGAGAACCCGAACATCATCCTGTTCATCGACGAGCTGCACACCCTCGTCGGGGCGGGCTCCGCCGAGGGGTCGCTCGACGCCGCGAACATCCTCAAGCCGGCCCTGTCGCGCGGCGAGATTCGGTGCATCGGGGCCACCACCCCGGCCGAGTACCGGCGGCACATCGAGAAGGACCGGTCGCTCGAACGGCGGTTCCAGGCCGTCAAGGTCGAGCCGACGAGCGAGACGGACGCCCTCGAGGTGCTGCTCGGCGTCAAGGACCGCTACGAGTCGTTTCACCACGTCACGTATACGCCGGAAGCCCTCGAGGCGGCCGTCCACCAGTCGAGTCGCTACATCACCGAGCGGTTCCTCCCCGACAAGGCCATCGACCTCCTCGACGAGGCGGGGTCCCGCGCCAAGCTCCGGGAGGCCCGGTTCAGCGAAGAGCTCGGCGACATCAGCCGCGACATCCGCGCGGCGGTCGAGCAGATGGAGAGCGCGGCGGCCCAGAAGGACTTCGAGAAGGCCCAGTACTTCAAGGAGCAGGAGGTCGTCGCCCGCGAGAACCTCCAGTACGTGCGGGAGCGTTTCGACGAACGGGTCGGCGCGGCCGCAATCGAGGTGGGCAGGCAGGACATCGACGGCGTCGTGGCGACATGGACGGGCGTGCCCCTGACGTCGATCAACAAGGACGAGAGCGACCGGCTGCTGCAGATGGAGAGCGAACTGCACCGGCGGGTCATCAGCCAGGAGCACGCCACATCGGCGCTCGCCCGGGCGATACGGCGGTCGCGGGCGGGCTTGAAGTCCCCCAACCGGCCCGTGGGCAGCTTCGTGTTCCTGGGGCCCACCGGCGTCGGGAAGACCGAGCTCGCGCGGGCCCTCGCGAACTTCCTGTTCGGGAGCGACTCGGCCCTCGTCCGCTTCGACATGTCCGAGTACATGGAGAAGCACTCGGTCTCGAAGCTGATCGGCTCGCCGCCCGGCTACGTGGGGCACGAGGAGGGCGGCCAGCTCACCGAGAAGGTCAAGCGGCATCCCTACTCGGTGGTGCTGCTGGACGAGATAGAGAAGGCCCATCCGGACCTGTTCAACATCCTGCTGCAGGTGTTCGAGGACGGGCATCTCACCGACGGGCTGGGCAACCGCATCAGCTTCAAGAACGCAATCATCATCATGACCTCGAACATCGGGGCCCGCTTCATCCAGAAGAAGGCCTCGCTGGGGTTCCAGCCCGCGGACGCGGGGCAGATTCAGCGCAACGTCAGCGAGATGGTGCTGGGCGAGGTGCGGCGCACCTTCAACCCCGAGTTCCTCAACCGGCTCGACGAGATCATCGTCTTCGACGCTCTCGTCGACGACGACCTGCGGCGGATCACCGGGATGCTGGTCGACCAGCTCAACGAGCACCTGGTCGACCGCAAGCTGCACATCAGCCTCGCCCCGGAGGTCGTCGACTGGGTGATCGAGATGACGTGCAAGGACCGGTCGTACGGGGCGCGGCCGCTCCGGCGGGCGATTCAGCGGTACGTCGAGGACCCGCTCTCCGAGGAGCTGATACGCGGCCGCCTGCGGGGCGGCGAGATCGAGGTGTACCTCGACGACGGCGAGTTGAGCTATCGCGACACGGCGCGGACCTACGACGGCCGCCGGCTGGCGGCAAGCGTCTGAAGGACAAGAGGGGGCGTCGTCCGCCTCGGTCGACGAGGGCAAGGACGGACGGGAAGACCATGAGACGTTCAGCAGTGCCGGCGGTTGCGATTGCCTTCGCGGCGATCTGTCTGACCTGGAGCGCCGCGCCGGCGGCGGGCGAACCGCAGGCGGTGGGCGGGCAGTTCCAGCCGTCGCCGTTGCCCCCGCCCGACTCGCCGACGCTGTTCACCACGATCCAGTTGCTGGCCCCCACCCAGGGTAACGTCCTCAGCGTCGAAGGCCAGACGTACCTCTACTACATGGAGATCGACGATTACGTCAGCCTGCCCTCGCAGGGACGGTGGACGCCCTACGACGAGACCATCGAGGAGGTGCTGCTCGGAGACTTCGAGCGGCTGTGGGACACCGGTTTCCTGACTGATCTGACCATCGAGATCGTCGATGATCCGTACCCCAACGGGGTCCAGGGCCGCCGCGCGATCTTCCTGCTGGAGGAACGGGAACGGGTTCGGATCGTCAACTTCGAAGGGTCCGAGGAGTACGACCGGGCCGAGATCGACGACGCGATGGAATCGGTGGGCATCGAGCTGCGCCTGGACAGCCGCATCGGGCCGGGCGTGATCCGCCGGACCGAGGGGCTGCTGCGGGAGATGTGGGCCGAGAAGGGGTTCCAGTTCGCCGAGGTGACCCACGAGATCACCCCCCTGGCCGGCGGACCGCGGGTCGTGGAGCTCACGTTCCACATCGACGCGGGGCCCAAGGTTCACGTCTCGGACATCTCCTTCGTCGGCAACGACAACGTCAGCGAGCGGTCGCTCAAGGGCCAGATGAGGTTCACGAAGGAGCGCTGGCTGTTCTCGTTCATCGGCGGCCGGGGGACGTACCGTCCCTTCGGGTTCGAGCAGGACGCCGACCTGCTGGTGGCCCACTACCGGAACAACGGCTACATCGAGGCCCAGATCGGCCAGCCGGAGCTCGAATACCTGGACATGTCGGAGTCTGGCGAGAGTCGTCCGGTGCGGCTCCGGATTCCCGTGAGCGAGGGAGAGCGGTACCGCGTCGGGACCCTGGACTTCGACGGGCACGACGTGTTGCGGACCGACGCCCTGAGCGGGATCTTCTCGGACCTGGAGCCGGGAGACTACTACTCGGAGCAGGTCGTCCGAGACGCGTTCGACGTGGCCCGCGAAGCCTACGGCGCCATCGGCTACTACGAGATGACCGTGTTTCCCGATCTGGTCCCGCGCCTCGAGGACGACGGGTCGCCGGCCCGGATGGACGGCGACCCCGTCGTCGACGTGACCATCCGGGTGCAGGAAGGCGAGCAGTACTTCGTCAACCGCATCACGTTCGTGGGCAACAACACCACCCACGACGAGGTCATCCGGCGCGAGATCAGCCTGTTCGAGCGGGGCGTCTTCAACACCGAGGCCCTCCGGTTCAGCGTCCGGAGGCTCAACCAGCTCGGGTACTTCGAGCCGCTGGACGAGGACAACGCCATCCAGATCGAGAAGCGGCCGGGGGTGGACAACGAGGTCGATCTGACCCTCGAGGTCGAGGAGACCAACCTCAACCAGTTGACGTTCGGCGCCGGGGCCTCGCAGTTCGACGGCTTCTTCCTGCAGTTGGCGTTCCAGACCACCAACTTCCTGGGCCGCGGCGAATCGCTGTCGCTGTCGCTCCAGAACGGCGAGCGCATCAAGAACTACGTCGTGGGCTTCACCGAGCCGTATCTCTTCGGGAAGCCGATCACCGCCGGGTTCAACGTGTTCCGCCGCGACATCCGGTTCATCAACCAGTTCACGCAGAGATCGATCGGCGCCACGACGTCGTTCGGGATGCGGGCGGGGCGATGGTCGCAGGTGTTTCTGGGGTACTCGTTCGAGGAGACCGACGTTGGCGAGCTCAACCCCGCGTTCCTGAACCCCCGGCTGCTGCAGTTCAACCCGTTCCTGCAGGACGCGCTGCTGCTCGGCGAGGGCGGGGCGCGGACGATCAGTTCGGTCACCCCCTCCTTCGTCTACAACACCGTCGATCATCCCATCTTCCCGATGAGCGGTCAGCGCTACACGGCCGCGTTCGAGCTCGCAGCCGGCCTCGGCGGCAACACGCACTTCTACAAGCCGTCGGTCGAGGGGGTCTGGTTCCTGCGGCACCACCCGAAGCTGACCTTCGGGTTGCGGGCGCGCGGCGAGTACGTCGCGCCGATGGCGGGGACCCAGACGCTGCCAATCTTCGAGCTGCTGGCGATGGGGGGCGAGTTCAGCCTGCGCGGCTTCGACATCCGCACCGTGGGGCCGAACGACCCGCTCGTCTTCGACGCCGCCGGCAACGTCGTCTCGGGCAGCGGCCTCGTGATCGGCGGCAACAAGAGCCTGCTCTTCAACGCCGAGTACATCTTCGCGATCGCCAATCCGGTGCGGCTGCTCTTCTTCTACGACACCGGCCAGGTCGCCGACTTCGGGCAGCGGTTCTCGGGCGACCTCTTCCGGACGTCGACGGGCGTGGAGCTGCGGTTCTTCATGCCCGTCCTCAACGTGCCTTTCCGGTTGATCTACGCCTGGAACCCCCACCGGGAGGGCATTCTCAACGATCGCTTCCAGCCTCAGGAGGCGACCGTCTTCAAGTTCGCGGTCGGCGCCACGTTCTGAGCCGGCATTCGCGGGGCACGGGGAGAAAGCTGGTATCGTATTGGCTGTTTCATGTGCGGGCGGCGGGCGCAGTGTCCGGTGCCTTTCGGGTTCGGGTGGCAGGGATAGCTACGATCGAGGGACTGGTCTGATGAGATTGCTGACTGGAGTTGCGGCGGCGCTGGTCGCCGGTGTTTGCGTGATGCCGGCATCGGTCGGGGCGGAACAGGCGCCCCAGGCCCGGTTGCCGTTTCCGGCGGATGCGAGATACGCCTACGTCGACCTGGGGCGCATCGCTGCGGAGTCGGCGGAGGGTCGTGCTGCGAACCAGCAGTTGCAGCAACTGGTCCAGCAGAAACAGCAGCAGCTCGCTGGGCGCCAGCAGGAGCTGGCGGCCAGTCAGCAGAAGCTCCAGCAGAACGCGAGCGTGATGAGTCCCCAGGCTCAGCTTCAGTTGCAGCAGGAGATCGAACGTCTCGGCCTCGAGGTCCAGCGGATGACCCAGGACGCGGAGGCGGAGGTCGCCCAGTTGGACCAGCAACTCCAGCTCGCGTTCCAGGACAAGCTGATACCCGCCCTCAACCAGGTCGCGACGAGCAGGCGCCTCCACTTCGTCTTCAACATCGGTACCGGCGCGCTCGCCTGGTGGGATCCGGCGCTCGACATCTCCGTTGACGTCATTCAGGTGCTCGATCGCTCCTCGGGCGGCGAGTAGCGGTCGCCGTCGTCCACACGTCGCCGTCCCGAAGCGCGGACCGGGATCACGGCGGGGCGGGACGGCGCCGCCCCTTGCGGGCGGCTTCCCGAGCGGGTCGCACGCCGCCGTCCGGTTGCCTGACCGCCAGAGTCAATGGCCAGCCTCCCGTCGAGCCAGACATCCTCGGTCCCAGCCGCCACCGGCCTCTCCGACGGGTTCGACGGGGCTCTCGACCGCCTCTGCTTCCGCTATCCCTCGGTCCTGCTCGACGACGTGATCGAGCACGAACCGGGCGTGCGGCTCGTCGCCGTCAAGAACGTCACCGTCAACGAGGAGTTCTTCCAGGGCCACTTTCCGGGCAATCCGGTGATGCCCGGGGTCTTGATGATCGAGACCTTCGCGCAGGCGGCGGCGGTGCTCCTCCTCGAGCCGAACGGCGAGACCGCGGCCCTGCGCGCCGTGCTCCGCGGGGTCAACAGCGCCCGCTTCCGGCGTCAGGTCGTGCCGGGCGATCGGCTGCGGGTCTCGGTGTCGATTCGCCGCCGGCGTCGGCGGATGGCGGTGGCGTCGGCGGTCGCCCACGTGGGCGACCATGTCGTGGTCGAGGCGGAACTGCGGCTGGGGCTGCTGTTCGACGAGGCGCGTATCGATCGTACCGCGCGGGTGGTCCCGGGAGCGCGCATCGGGGCGGGCACGGTGGTGGGGCCGAACGCGGTCATCGGACCGCACGTGCGCATCGGGCGCGGCTGCCTCGTCGGGGCGTCGGCGGTCATCGACGGGTGGACCGAGATCGGCGACGAGACGCAGGTGTTCCCGTTCGCCTCCGTCGGCCTGACTCCCCAGGACACGAAGTTCAGGGGAGAGCGCACGACCCTCGTCATCGGCCGGCGCAACGTGTTCCGGGAGTTCGTCACCATTCACCGCGGGACGGCGCAGGGCGGGGGCGTCACCCGCATCGGTGACGACAACCTCTTCATGGCCTATGTGCACGTCGCCCACGACTGTCAGGTCGGCAACCGCACCATCCTCGCCAACGCGGTGATGCTGGGCGGCCATGTCACGGTGGAGGACCACGCGTTCGTCGGGGCCGTCTCCGGTGTGCACCAGTACTGCCGCATCGGCCGACACGCCTTTGTCGGCGGCGCCTCGGTGGTCACTCTCGATGCGCTCCCCTATGCCCGGAGCGTCGGTAATCGGGCTCGCATCTACGACCTGAACACGTTGGGGCTCGAACGGCGGGGCGTCCCGCCGGAGACGATCGCACAGCTCAGGCGCGGGTTCCGCTACCTGCTGCAGTCGAAGCTCAACACCACCCAGGCCCTTGAGCGGATCGAGGAGGATCCAACCCTGCACGGCCCGGAGGTGGCCTACCTCGTCGATTTCATCCGCTCGTCCCGCCGCGGAGTCCATCTCCGCCGCCGCACGCGCCGCATCGAGGTGACGCCGGGTGACGACTGATGGCAGCCGTCGGGCGGACAGCGGTCCGGTGGTGCCCGGCGACGCCAGGCGACTCGGCCTGATCGCGGGAAACGGCCGGTTCCCTTTCCTGGCCCTCGAAGGGGCGCGCCGGCTCGGCCACGACGTGACCGTCGTCGCGATCAGGGAGGAGGCGAGCCCGGCCCTGACCGAGGCGGCCGCCGGCGAGCCGCCGGCCGCCGTTCACTGGGTCTCGCTGGGGCAGGTCGGCAAGTGCATCGCGATCCTGAAGGACGCCGGGGTGACCCGCGCGGTCATGGCCGGGCAGGTCAAGCACACGCGCCTGTTCGCGGACATCGTTCCCGACCTGGCGGGACTGAAGGTGCTGGGCCGTCTCCGGACGAGGAACACCGACGCGGTGATCTCGGCGGTGGCGGATGTCCTCGGCGACCACGGCATCGAGCTCCAGAACTCGACCGCCTTCCTGCGCCCGCTGCTGGCGCGGAGCGGCGCGCTGACGGCCCGTCCGCCGTCGGCGGACGAGCAGGCGGATCTGCGCTTCGGTTACCGCATGGCGGACGCCGTGGCCGCCCTGGACATCGGCCAGACCATCGCCGTGAAGGATCGCGCGGTGGTGGCGGTCGAGGCGATGGAGGGCACCGACGCGGTCATCGCCCGCGCCGGCGATCTCGCGGGCCCCGGGGTCTGCATTGTCAAGGTCGGCAAACCTGCCCAGGACATGCGGTTCGACGTGCCGGTGGTGGGCCTGCCCACCCTCGCCGCGATGGAGAAGGCGGGCGCGAAGGTCTTGTCGGTCGATGCGGGTCGGACCCTGGTGCTCGACGGAGCGCGTTTCTTCGCGCAGGCCGACGCCCAGGGGGCGGCGGTGGTGGGACGGGAGCCGGGGGCGGCATGAGCGCGCCCGCGGCCTTCTCCGGCGACATGTTCTTCCGCGGAGCCCTGCGCCGGCAATGACCACCGCGGCTGCGGGCGGCGCCCCCCGGATGGCGGTGGTCGGCGCCGGGTACTTCGGCCGGCATCACGCCCGCATCCTGTCCGCTTCCCCGGCGGTCCGGCTGGAAGCGGTCGTCGACGTCGATCCGGAGGCTGCCGCCCGCGTGGCGTCCGAGGCGGGCGCACGTCCCGAGACCGATGCGGCGGTGCTGCATGGCCGGGTGGACGCGGTCACCGTCGCGGTGCCGACGGACCGGCACCGCGCCGTCGCGGTCCCGTTGCTCGAACGGGGCATCTCGGTGCTCGTCGAGAAACCCATGGCGCGGTCGCTCGACGAAGCCGACGAGATGATCGCGGCGGCAAGCGCGGGCGGGGCGGTGCTCGCGGTCGGGCACACCGAGCGCTACAACCCGGCGGTGACCGTCGCGCTGCCGCTCGTCGAGGCCCCGCGCTTCATCGAGGTGCATCGCATCGGCGCCTTCTCTCCGCGAAGCCTGGACGTCGACGTCGTCTTCGACCTGATGATTCACGACCTCGACATCCTGCGGACCGCCGTCGGCGAGGACGTGATCGCGATCGAGGCGGCGGGGGTCCCCGTGCTGACCGAGCACGTCGACATCGCCAATGTCCGGCTGCGGTTCGCGTCCGGATGCATCGCGAACCTGACCGCGAGCCGGATCAGCCGGGACCGCGTGCGCAAGTTGCGGTTCTTCCAGCGGGATGCGTACATCTCGGTCGATTGCGCGCGGGGGGAGGTCGAGACGTGGCGGGTCAGGCGCACCGGGGGCCGGACCCCGGTCATCGACGGCGGGTGCGTGGAGGTGCCGTCGGGCGAGCCCCTCGCGCTCGAGTTGGAGGATTTCGCGCGGGCGGTCTCCGGAGGTACGGCTCCGCGGGTCGACGGCGCCGAAGGGCGGCGGGCGCTCGCCCTCGCCGTGCGCGTGGCGGAGGCGCTGGGGGACGTCCCGGACAACTCCCCGGTATCTGCGCGCCGGGAGCCTGCGTCGTAGCACCGCGCGGGTCGCGGGCGGATTGCGTCGGGCGCGGGGCGGAGCTGCCGGCGACGATTGGCGGGCGGGGTGGCAAGAAGATTGCTTCGGTCCGGGGAGGGAGGGCCGCGGCGCTCGTCGAGGCGGGAGGGGTTGAGGCGTGACGTCCATGCATGACGATCTGGCCACGGTGCTCGACAAGGTCGAGGCCGGCGACGCGCTCGACGATGGGGACTGGCGGGCGCTGACGAGCGGACACGACCTGATCGCGCTGGGCATGGCCGCCGATGCCGCGCGCCGACGCCGGCATGGAGATCGGACCACCTTCGTGCAGGTGGCGCCGGTGCCGGTCGCCGCCCCGACGCTCGCCGACGCGGTCGCCCCCGACGCCGGGGAGGTCCGGCTGACGGGCCGGCCGGAGACGTCGTCGGCGGCGGTGGCCGCGGTTCGGGCCCTGGCCGCCCGGACGGGGGGGCGCCCGTCACCGGGTTCGCCTACGGCGACCTCGATGCGCTGTGCAGCCGCGACGCCGCCCGGCTCGGCGACCTCCTCGTCGAGCTGCGGGAATCGGGGCTGGCGCGGTTGACCTCGCTCGCGGCCGACGCGCCGGATCCGGGAACCGTGGTTGACGTTCTCGGCGAGAGCGGCGTCGCCGTCTCGAGTCTGACCCTGGGCGGCGCGGTGGGGGACGCCGCCTGGCGCCTGCTGCGGCGAGTGAGGTCCTGGGACGGCGTCGGCGGCGTCTGCCGCGCCCTGGCGCCCCTGCCCCCGGTCGAGCCGTCGCCGCCGGCCACCGGCTACAGCGACCTCCGGCAGGTTGCGCTGGCGCGGCTCCTGGTTGACAATATCGACTCGATTCAGGTCGACTGGTCGCGCCACGGGCCGAAGCTGGCCCAGGTGGCGTTGACGTTCGGCGCTGACGACGTCGACGCGGTGCCGGCCGTCGCATCCCGGGATCAGGGGTGGCGCCGGTCTCCGCGGGAGGAGATTCGCCGGAACATCACGGCGGCCGGCTTCGTGCCCGTCCCGCGGAACGGCCGTTTCGAGGCACTCCAGTCATGAGTCCAGTTCGTGTCAGTGCGGTCGAGTACCTGAACGCGAGACCCCTCGTCGAGGGCCTGGAGGGCAGGGCCGATCTGTTCGACCTCCAGTTCGACGCGCCGGCCCGGTGCGCCCACCATCTCCACGATCGGTCGGCCGACCTCGCGCTGATTCCGTCCATCGAGTACCTCGAGAACCCCGACTACCGCATGGTGCCCGATCTCGCGGTGGCGTCCGAGGGCGAGGTGGCCTCCGTCGCGCTGTTCACCACCCGTCCGGTGACGTCGCTCCGGTCCATCGCCGTCGACAGCAACTCTCGGACCGCGGCCATGCTGCTTCGGATCCTGTGCGCCGAGTCGTGGGAGATCGAGCCGAAGTTCGTGAAGCTGCGGCCGGATCTGCCCGTCATGCTGAAGCGGTGTGACGCCGCCCTGATCATCGGTGACGCCGCGCTGTTCCTCGAGCACGAGGAGCAGGGGCTGGAGAAGGTCGACCTCGGCGAGGAGTGGACGGTCCTGACGTCGCTGCCCTTCGTGTGGGCGGCGTGGGTGGGGCGGCGCGACGCGCTGACGGCCGAGCACGGCCGCGCGCTCGCGGCGGCCCGCGCCCAGGGGGAGCAGGCCGTCGACGACATCGTCGCCCGCCACTGCGCCGACGACGAGGAGCGGCGCGAGCTGGGGCGGCGCTATCTGCGGGAGAACGTGTCGTTCGGCCTCGACGAGCGGGCGCAGGACGGCCTGCGGAAGTTCTACGAGTACGCGTACGAGCAGCGGCTCGTCCAGGTGCAGCGGGACATCCGCTTCTACGAGTGGCCGGCGGAATGAGCATCGCGTCGATCGTGGAACGGGTGCGCGCGGGCCGCCGGATCGACGGCCGGGAGGCGCTGCAGCTCTACGTCGAGGCGTCGACGGCGCTGCTCGGGCGTCTCGCCGACGGCATTCGCGCCCGCAAGCATCCCTCCGGGGTGGTGACCTACATCATCGACCGGAATGTGAACTACACGAACGTGTGCGTGGCCCGGTGCAACTTCTGCGCGTTCTATCGCCCCGTGGGGTCCCCCGAGGGCTACGTGCTGGGCTTCGACGAGCTGTTCCGAAAGATCGACGAGACGCGCGCGGTCGGGGGAGAGCAGCTCCTGCTGCAGGGCGGGCACAACCCCGATCTCCCCCTCGAGTGGTACGAGGACCTGTTCTCCGCGGTCAAGGCCCGCTATCCCGACTTCAAGCTCCACGCCCTGTCCCCACCCGAAATCCTGCACCTGTCGAGGGTGTCGCAGGAGCCGGTGGCGGAGGTGGTTCGCCGGCTGGTGGGAGCCGGACTCGACAGCGTTCCCGGCGGCGGCGCCGAGATACTCGTCGACCGCGTCCGCCGCGAGCTGAACTGCTACGGCAAGGCCACCGCTGCCGAGTGGCTCTCGGTGATGCGCCACGTGCACGAGGCCGGCCTGCGGTCGACCGCGACGATGATGTACGGCAGCGTCGACACGCCCGCCGAGCGGGTCGAGCACCTCTGCCGCCTGCGGGAGCTGCAGGACGAGACCGGCGGGTTCACCGCCTTCATCACCTGGAGCTATCAGCCCGCCAACACCGAGCTGTCCGGCGTCGAGGCGACCGGCATCGAGTACCTGCGGACCCTCGCGCTCTCGCGCATCGTCCTCGACAACTTCGACAACCTGCAGGCGTCCTGGGTCACGCAGGGCGGCAAGGTCGGCCAGTTGAGCCTCGCCTTCGGGGCCAACGACATGGGCAGCGTGATGATCGAGGAGAACGTGGTTCGCGCCGCCGGGGCCCAGTACTGCATGGACGAGGCCGAGATCGTGCGGAACATCGAGGATGCCGGCTTCATGCCGAAGCGGCGCAACATGACCTACGACGTCATGGGCGACCCTCTGTTCCGCCGCCGCGCGATACCCCGGCGCACGACCCTCGCGGTGGCCCGCGCGGCCGGAGACACCACGGTGCCCGACGAGCTGTCCCGGTATCCGGCGCGCAGCCGTTCCGGCAAGGAGCAGCGCGCGGCGTCGGGGCTGCGCCCGGCCTGACCCGCGCCGCGTCGGCCCCGCGGTTTCCCGAACGCGACCCGGGCACTCGCCCGCATGAAGCGCTACATCGCCGACTGGGTACTGCCGATCGTGGCGCCGCCGGTGCGCCGGGGGTGGGTCGACGTGCGCGACGGCCGCATCGAGGCGGTCGGGGCGGTCGACGGTGCGGCGCCGGGGCCGGTCGTCGATCTGGGGCGTACCGCGATCCTGCCGGCCCTGGTCAACGCGCACACCCACCTGGAGCTGTCGGGGTTGCGGGGTGCGGTGCCACCGGCTGCGTCGATGCCCGGGTGGGTCGACTGCCTGCTCGATCGCCGGGCCGAGGCAGGAGCGCCGAATCCGGCGGCGATCCGCCGGGCCGTCGCCGAGGCGCGGGCGTCGGGCACGGGGCTGCTCGGGGACATCGGCAACACCACGGCGGCGGCGCCGATCCTGGCCGAGGCCGGCATGCCGGCGCGCTTCTTCCGGGAGGTCATCGCGTTTCCCGGCGCCGGAGCGGACGCCGCGGTGGCCGCGGCGGCGGACGACCTCGTCTCCCTCGCGACGACCCGCGGGCTGCGGGTGGGCCTGGCTGCGCACGCCCCCTACTCGGTCGGTCCGGCCGCGTTCGCGGCGCTCGATGCGACCGCCCGGAGGCGGTTCGCCGGTCCCCGGTCCATCCACCTCGGAGAGTCTCCGGAGGAGCTCGAGTTCCTGCGCACGGGGCGCGGCCCCTGGCGCTGGCTCCTCGAACGCCTCGAGCGCTGGGAACCGGCCTGGACGCCGCCGCGGTGCGGGCCGGTGGAGTACCTCGACCGGCTGGGCTGGCTGCGCGAGGGGCTGGTGGCGGTCCACGGCTCGCAGTTGACGGACGCCGAGCTGCAGCGATTGGCCGAACGGGGCGCGTTCCTGGTGACCTGCCCGCGCAGCAACGCCTGGACCGGAGTCGGCCACCCCCCGATCGAGCGTTTCCTGCGGGCGGGGTTGCGGCTCGCGGTCGGCACCGACAGCCTCGGCAGCGTCCCGGACCTCAACCTGTTCAGCGAGCTCGCCCTGATGCGCCGCCTCGCCCCGTCGGCCCCGGCCCGCGACCTGTTGGCATGCGCGACGCTGCGCGGGGCCGAGGCGCTCGGGTTCGACGACGAGCGCGGGGCCATCGCGCCCGGCCTCTGCGCCGACCTCATCGGGGTGCGCATTCCCCCGGGCATGGGCGATGTGGAAGAATATCTTCTGGGCGGGGTCGCGCCGGACCACGTCGTGCGGCTCGACGGCGTCGCCCGCTGACGATGCCGCGCCTTCGTGTGCGTCCGGCGGCGTCTCCCGCATCCAGGCGGCTCGACATGACGGCTTCGGCTATCCGCTACGCCCGATCGTACTTCTCGCTGGTGCGGTTCGGACACTCGGTCTTCGCGATCCCGTTCGCCCTCGTCGGCGCTCTCCTCGCGGCCGAGCAGCATCCGTTGACTCTCGCTCGCATCGGCTGGATCGTCGCGGCGATGGTGACCGCCCGCACCGCCGCGATGGGGTTCAACCGGCTGGTCGACGCGCGCTACGACGCCCTCAACCCCAGGACCGCCAACCGCGAGCTGCCGCGCGGGGTGCTCTCGAGGAGGGACGCGATCGGGCTCGTGGCCGCGTCCTCGCTCGCCTTCGTCCTCGTGACGACGCAGCTCGGGTGGATCTGCCTGGTGCTTTCCCCGGTGGCCCTCGCCGTCGTGTTCTGGTACTCGCTGGCGAAGCGGTTCACGACGTGGACCCAGATGTTCCTCGGGTTGGCCCTCGCCGTCGCCCCCGTCGGGGGCTGGCTGGCCGCGGGTGGAGGGGGCGGGTGGGAGCCCTGGCTGCTGGCCCTGGCCATCGGCACGTGGGTGGCGGGATTCGACATCCTGTACGCCTGCCAGGACCTGGAGTTCGATCGCGCGCACGGCCTGCGTTCGATTCCCGTCCGCTTCGGCGTCGGCCGGTCGCTGGTGATGGCGCGCTGGCTGCACGTGGGGACGGTGTCGGCGATGGCCGCGGTGGCCCTGGTCGCTCCCCTCGGCGCTTGGTATCTCGCGGGGGTCGGCGGGGTCGCGGCGCTGCTCGCGTGGGAACAGTCGCTGGTGCGGGCCGACGACCTCTCGCGGGTGAAGCAGGCGTTCGACCTGAACGGGTACGTGGGTTTCTTCTACCTGGCGGCGACGGCCGGGGCTCTCTATGCCGGATGAACGCGGGCGTTGCGTCTCGGTGGGCATCACCGGGGCGAGCGGGGCCCTCTACGCGGTGCGCACCGTCGCGGCCCTTCTCGCCAGCGGCTTCCGGGTCGAGCTGGTGGTCTCGGATTTCGGCCGGCGCCTGCTCCACGACGAGCTCGGCGAGGCCGCCTCGTGCGACCGGCTGCCCGATTATCTGAGCGCCCGCTATGGCGAGGACGTGCAGGCCGGCGCCCTCGTCGTCCACAGCAATCGCAACCTCGGGGCGTCGATCGCAAGCGGCAGCTACGCCTGTGCGGGGATGGCCATCGTGCCCTGCTCCATGAAGACCCTGGCCGGGGTGGCCCACGGGCTGTCGCGGAGCCTCATCGAACGCGCCGCCGACGTCATGCTCAAGGAGCGCCGTCCCCTCGTGATCGTGCCCCGCGAGACCCCCATGAGCCTGCCGCAGTTGCGCAACCTCGTGGCCTCGGCCGAGGCGGGGGCCACGGTGCTGCCCGCGATGCCGGCGTTCTACCAGGGTCCCCGGACCCTCGACGATCTCGCCGACTTCATGGCCGGGAAGATCCTCGACGCGCTGGGCGTCCCGCACGCCCTCTATCCCCCGTGGTCGGGATGACGGGGGACGCGGCGCGCGGTCCAGGCGGGGACGGGACTGTTCCTCTCGACAAGACACCCGGGCGCATCGCCGGAATGTTCGATGCGATCGCGCACCGTTACGACCGCCTGAACCACGTGCTCAGCGCGGGGCTCGACCGTCGGTGGCGGCGGCAGGCGGTGGCGGCGGTCGGGGCGCCGGCCGGGGCCCGGGTCATCGACGTGTGCACGGGCACCGCGGAGCTTGCGATCGCCGCGTGCGGCGGAGGCCGGCCGGCCGGGACGGTTCTCGGCGTCGACTTCGCGGGGGCGATGCTGGACATCGGGCTCCGCAAGGTGCGGGCGTCCGGGCTCGGCGGGCGGGTCCGGCTGGTCCGGGGCGACGCCTGCCGGCTGCCGTGCGGGCCGGCGACGATGGATGCAGCGACCATCGGGTTCGGCATCCGGAACGTGGTCGATCCGGCGGCGACGCTCCGGGAGATCGCCCGCGTCCTCAAGTCGGGCGGCCGACTGGCGATTCTGGAGTTCGGGGAGCCGCGTCTGCCCCTGATCCGGGGCGTGTATCTGTGGTACTTCCGGCAGGTGCTGCCCCGCATCGGTCGGTGGTTGTCCCGGCACGCCGACGCGTACGCCTACCTGCCCGCCTCGGTCCACGCCTTCCTCGGCCCGGACGCGCTGGCCGAGGTGCTGCGCGAGTGCGGCTTCGACGAGGTTCGCGTCGACCGCCTCGCCCTCGGCATCGTCTGTCTCTACGTGGCCCGCAAGCCATAGGGTCACGGGGGCGCGGTATACTGGGGGCCACGCTCCCGGCCCATGTACTTCGACTTCGAGAGCCGTCGCTTCGAGACGCCGACCGTCGAGTCGGCGATGTCCTACCGCGAGTGCGCTCTCCTTTCCTTCTTCACCCACCTGCTGATCGCGCTGCTGGTGCTCTTGGGGCCCCGTCTGCCGTTCGTGCAGGAGGCGATGGAGCGGCGGGCCGAACGGCTCGCCGAGCTCGCGGAGTTGGCGGCGGCCGAGCAACTGGCGTTGCGCCAGGTCCCCGACGACGCGCCGACATTCATCTTCGTCGACACCCTGGTGGATCCGCTGGCGCCGGCGCCCCCGCCCGCGGCGGACCTGTCCGATCAGGACCGCGTCGCCCAGTCGCCGACCCAGGCCGACGACCCACTGAACGATCTGCCCAATGCCGAGGGGAACACGTTCGAATTCGTGCAGACCCCGGACCCCGACGAGGGGCTCGACCCGCTGACCTCGCTCGGCGACGATCCTGAGGCGCTCGAGGCGGTGATGGAAGCGGCGTCCGACGGGGCCGAGGACGGCGCGCCGGAAGACGACCCGGCGGAGGAGTCCGGCGCCGCGTCGGAGCCGGGGGAGGGCGTCGGCGAGGCCACGCCCCTGCTCGCCGAGCGACGTGAGTTTACGCCCCTCGGCGATCGGCCGGGGACGATTCTGAACCGGGCGTTGCGAGGCCTCGACAGCGTCGCGCGCAACCGCCGGTACTACAACCTGCGCGGCCGTACCGACGACTACGGCCCCGACATCCAGTTCGATGCGAAGGGGGTCGACTTCGGCTCGTGGCTCGCGCGGTTCCGTTCCCAGATCTATCGCAACTGGTTCATCCCCTACGCGGCGATGTCCATGTCGGGGAACGTCGTCCTGACCTTCAACGTCCACATGGACGGGACGTTGACGGACCTCGCGATCGCGCGGCCGTCCACGGTCGACGCGTTCACCAACTCCGCCTACAACGCGATTCGCGGATCGAACCCGACCTACCCGCTACCCCCGGAGTATCCCGATGACAGCGTCTTCTTCACGGTGACGTTCTTCTTCAACGAGCGGCCGCCGAACCAATGATCCGGGGGATGACCGAGCCGCCGCGACTGACCGGCCGCCAGCAGCTCGGTCTCTTGATCCTGTTGACGGTGGTGCTGGTGATGGCGTTCCTGGGGTGACGTGCGATCGCCCATCCCTCCGCGGGACCGGGACGGGCGACCGGTGCTGCTGGCCGTCGTCGGACCGACGGCGACGGGCAAGAGCTCGCTCGCGTTGTCGATCGCGGCGCGGGTCGGCGGCGAGATCCTCGGTTGCGATTCGACGGCGGTCTACCGTGGATTCGACATCGGGACCGACAAGGTACCCCCCGGTCGACAGCGGGGCGTTCCGCACCATCTGATCGACATCGTCGAGCCCGTCGAGACGTACTCGGCGGCGCGGTACGGCCGAGACGGGGCCCGGGTGGTGCGCGAGGTGACGGCAAGGGGCCGGCTGCCGATAGTGGCGGGGGGCACCGGCCTCTACTACCGGGCCCTGACGCGGGGGCTGTTCGAGGGCCCGGGGCGCGACGCCGGGCTTCGGACGCGGCTCGAGCGGGTGGCCCGCGGCCGCGGCCGCGGCGCCCTCCATCGGCTGCTAGAGCGTCACGATCCGGCGTCGGCGCGGCGGGTTCATCCGTCCGACGAGAAGCGCCTGATCCGCGCGCTGGAGGTGTTCCTGCTGACCGGCCGGACCCTGACCGACCACTTCGCCGGGACGCGTTCGCCGATCGCGGGACATGCCGTGCTCACGTTGGGCCTGCGGCTGCCGATGGAGCAACTGGAGCCACGTATCGCCGACCGGGTCGACCGGCAGTTGGCCGGCGGTCTGCTGGACGAGGTTCGGGGCCTGCTCGCGCGGGGCGTGCCCGCCGACGCGGGGCCGTTTCGCGGGCTCGTGTATCGGCAGGCGCTCGAGCATCTTCGCGGCGAGCGCGACTTGCGCGCCACTCGGGACCTCATCGTTCGCGAGAACCGCCGCTACGCCCGCCGGCAGTCGACCTGGTTCAGGAGCGAGCCGGGGGTGCACTGGATGGCGACGCCGGGTGAGCATCCCGCGGCGTGCGAGGCGGCCGCCGATCTGCTCGACGTCGTCATCCGCGAGGGGACGGGGCGCGTGCTCTGATGATTCGACACGAGCTGGAGGCTCGCGAGGTCGAGTACCTCGCGCCGTACGCGTCGCGAAGCCGGGAGTCGAAGGGACGGCTCCGGGCCGAGCCCGAGGATCCCATCCGGCCGGCCTTCCAGCGCGATCGCGATCGCATCCTGCACAGCAAGGCGTTTCGCCGGCTCAAGCACAAGACCCAGGTGTTTTTCTCGCCGGCCGGCGACCACTACCGGACGCGTCTCACCCATACGCTCGAAGTGGCCCAGATCGCGCGCACGGTCTCCAAGGTGCTCGGTCTGAATGAGGACCTGACCGAGGCCATCGCTCTCGGCCACGATCTCGGCCATGCCCCGTTCGGCCACGCCGGCGAGGCCGTCCTGAGCCGGCTGATGCCCGGGGGATTCAACCACTGCGGGCACAGCCTGCGGATCGTGGACGCGCTCGAGAGGGACCACCGCGGCCTCAACCTGACGTGGGAGGTCCGGAACGGGATTGCGAAGCACTCGAAGGGCAAGGACGGCGCGCCCCTCGGCCTGGAGCCGTCCCGCCGCGCGGCGACCCTCGAAGGGCAGGTGGCGCGGGTCGCGGACATGATCGCCTACGTGAACCACGACATCGACGACGCGGTCCGCGCGGGGATGATCGACATCTCCGATCTGCCCGCAGCGCCCCTGGAGCGGCTCGGTCGGACCTCGTCCGAGCGCATCGGGGCGCTGGTGTCCGACCTGGTCACCGCGACCCGGGCCACGAGGCCCGACATCGAGCTCCGCATGAACGCAGCGGTCCTCGAGGCGCTGACGGCGTTGCGGGGGTTCCTGTTCGAAGCGGTGTACGAGAACCGGGTGGCGACCGCCGAGATGGCCAAGGCTTCCGGCATCATCGGCGGAATCTGGGAGAGGGTGCGTCGGACGCCGAAGGCGTTTCTCGACCCCCGCACGGTGGAATCGGACGGGATCGACGCAGCCGCGCGGGACTTCATCGCGGGGATGACGGATCGGTTCGCGGTCCACCTGTACCAGCGCCTGTTCATCCCCCGGCCGTGGGCGCCGGGGTCCGCCGGTCGGGAGGACCAGGGGCCGGACGGTTCGGGGCGGGGAGATTTGCTGCTTTGGATGTAACGGGACGGAGACCTTTGGTTATAATGCTGGATTCGTCCGACGCCCGGTCCGTGAGCCGGTCACCCGCCGTGGTCGGAGTCGATGGAGATGGAGTCGAGGGCAGCCGGGACGGAAGGGGCGGCGACCTCTGCGCACCTGGATCTGCGGGCCCTCGAGGGACCACGAGCGGATGTCCACCGGCGGTTCCCGGCCGGGTCGCTGACCTCGGACGGAGGCCGCCAGTATCGGGTCCCGGGGGTCATCTCCCTCGATCTGCTGGTTTCGAAGGGAGGAAGCGACTATCGGTTGTCGGGGCGAATAGAGGGGGAGCTGGAGCTCGATTGCAGTCGCTGCCTCGAGCCCTTCCGCCTCGACGCCGGAATCGACGTGAATCTCCTGTATCTGCCGGCCTCGGAGAACCGCGGGGACGGAGAGGTCCGCATCGAGGAAGACGATCTGAGCACCGGGTTCTACCGGGATGAGCAGATCGACCTGAGGCACCTCGTTCAGGAGCAGTTCCAGCTCGCGCTGCCCATGAAGCCGCTGTGCCGCACGGAATGCCGCGGGCTCTGCGTGGTGTGCGGGGGCAATCGGAACACGGCGCCCTGTCAATGCGCCGACGAGTGGGAGGACCCCAGGCTGGCGGGACTGAAGCGGTTCCTGAAGCGCGGGGAGTCTGCGCCGTAGAGCGCGGACTCGAGAATCAGATGGCCAATCCAAAGCGACGTCATTCCAAGTCACGCACGGCGAAACGCCGCACGCATCAGAACCTCGACCCGGTCCAACTGGGCGAGTGCCCACAGTGTCACGAGCGGAGGCCGCCGCATCAGGTGTGTCCGTACTGCGGCTTCTACCGCGGCCGCCAGGTGCGGCCCGTCAAGGAGGCCTGACCCGGTCCGTCTCACGGTCGCGGTCGTTTCGTCCGTCGCCGAAACCAGTCGATGATCGCATTCGTATTTCCGGGCCAGGGTTCGCAGCACGTGGGCATGGGGCAGGCGCTCGGCGAGGCGTTCCCGGAGTGCCGCGAGACGTTCGAGCAGGCCGATGCCGCGCTCGGGGTCGGCATCAGCAGGCTCTGTTTCGAGGGTCCGGCCGAGCGGCTGGTGCTGACCGAGCATACCCAGCCGGCGCTGCTCACGGTCTCGACGGCGGCGGCCCGGGTACTGACGAAACGAGGCGTGCGGCCCGGCTGGCTCGCCGGCCACAGCCTCGGCGAGTACTCTGCGCACGTGGCGGCGGGCACGCTGTCGTTCGGCGACGCGGTGCGCACGGTCTGCAACCGGGGCCGCTACATGCAGGAAGCGGTGCCGGTGGGTGACGGAGCCATGGCTGCGGTGATGGGGCTGGAGGCGCCGCTGGTGGAGCAGGCGTGCCGCGAGGCGGCGGGCGAGCAGGTGGTGAGCGCCGCCAACCTCAATGCCCCCGGTCAGGTCGTCATCGCCGGCGCGGTCGACGCGGTGCGGCGGGCGGGCGACCGCGCCAAGGCGCTCGGCGCGAGACGAGTTCGTGCCCTGCCCGTCAGCGCCCCCTTTCACTGCGCGTTGATGCAGCCGGCCCAGGATCGGCTCGAACCCGACCTGCGGGCGCTCGTCGTCTCCGATCCGGCCATCCCCGTGGTGGCCAATCTGGACGCGGAGCCGAAGCGTGACGCCGCCGCCGCGGTTTCCGCCCTGGTGGATCAGGTGACGGCGCCGGTCCGGTGGGAACAGGTCGTGCGGCGCCTCGCGTCGGAAGGGGTCGACACGTACGTCGAGGTGGGTCCGGGTAAAGTGTTGAGCGGCCTCATCAAGAGGATCGACGGGGGCGCGCGTCTGCTGTCGGTCGCGGATCCGGACGGCGTCGAACGGGCGGTGGCGGCCCTGGCGGCGTGACCGAGAGCACCATGTCCGGACCCCTGGCGGATCGGGTCGCCATCGTGACCGGCGCCTCGCGGGGCATCGGAAGGGCGGCGGCGCGGCGGCTCGCAGCGGCCGGAGCGGCGGTGGTGGCGGCGGCGCGCGGCGACCATGCCGGTGCGGTCGCCGAGGAGATCCGGGGCGCCGGTGGCAGGTCGGTCGCGGTGAGCGCCGACGTCACCGATCCGCAGCGTATCGACGCGATGGTCCGGACCGCGCTCGACGAGTACGGCCGCGTCGACGTGCTGGTCAACAACGCGGGCATCGTGCGCGATCAGCTCGCGCTCCGGATGTCGCCGGCCGACTGGGACGCGGTGGTCGCCACGAACCTGACCGCGGCGTTCCACTGCGCGCGCGCGGTGTTGCGACCCATGATCCGGCAGCGTGGCGGCCGCATCATCAACGTGGGCTCGGTGGTGGGGCGGATGGGCAACCCCGGACAGGCGAACTACGCGGCGTCCAAGGCGGGTCTGGAGGGGTTCTCGAGGGCGCTGGCACGGGAGGTCGCCTCCCGCGGGATTACCGTGAACGTGGTGGCCCCCGGCATGATCGACACCGACATGACGGCAGGGCTGAACGAATCGGCGCAGGCGGCGATGCTCGCGCAGATACCGATGGGCCGGCTTGGCACGACGGAGGACGTCGCGGGCGCCATCGGTTTTCTGGCGTCCGACGAGGCTGCGTACGTGACGGGGCACGTGCTCGCGGTGAACGGTGGAATGTACATGTAGGAGGCGAGTGAATGGCGGTTGCTGAAAAGGTGAAGGACATCATCGTCGAGCAGCTCGGTGTCGACGAGGAAGAAGTGACGTCGGATGCGTCGTTCGTGGACGATCTCGGGGCCGACTCGCTCGACACGGTGGAGCTCGTGATGGCGTTCGAAGAAGAGTTCGGCCTCGAGATTCCAGACGAGGACGCGGAGAAGATCACCCGCGTCAAGGAGGCCGTCGAGTACATCGAGGCGCACTCGAAGAAGAAGTAGGGACGGCCCGGACGGGAGTGACTGTGAGCAGGCGGGTTGTGGTGACGGGCGTCGGCCTCGTGTCGCCGCTCGGTATCGGTACGTCGGCGACCTGGGAAGCGCTGTGCGAGGGCCGAAGCGGCATCGGCCCGATCACGAAGTTCGACGCCTCGGGCTATGCGTCGCGCATTGCCGGCGAGGTGCAGGGCTTCGATCCGCTCGCCTTCATCGCCAGGAAAGACGTCAAGAAGATGGACGTCTTCATCCAGTACGCCATCGCCGCCGCGGACTTCGCGCGCGCCGATGCGCAACTGGAGGTGACGCCGGACATCGCGCCCCGCGTGGGCGTGTACATCGCGTCCGGCATCGGCGGGTTCAGCACCATCGAGCGCGAGCACCAGGCGCTGCTCAAGGGCGGACCGCGCAAGATCTCGCCTTTCTTCATCCCCGCCACAATCATCAATCTGGCCGCCGGTCAGGTTTCCATCCGCCTCGGCGCGAAGGGACCGAACTCGGCGACCTGCACCGCCTGCTCGGCGTCGGCGCATGCCGTCGGCGACGCCTTCGAGACGATCTTGCGGGACGATGCGGATGTCATGGTCGCGGGCGGGTCCGAGGCGGCGATCACCCCCATGGGTGTAGGCGGCTTCGCGGCGATGCGCGCCCTGTCGACCCGCAACGACGAGCCGACCCGCGCCTGCCGTCCCTTCGACCGCGACCGCGACGGGTTCATCATCGGCGAGGGCGCCGGCGTCATCATCCTCGAAGAGCGCGAGCGGGCCCTGGCCCGCGGGGCGCCGGTGTACGCGGAGCTCGTCGGTTACGGCATGTCCGCGGACGCCCATCACGTCACCGCTCCCGCCGAGGACGGGGACGGCGCCTTCCGCGTGATGAAGGCGGCGGTCGAGCAGGCGGGCATTGCGCCGGACGAGGTCGACTACATCAATGCGCACGGGACCTCCACGCCGTTCAACGACCGTATCGAGACGCTGGCCATCAGGCGGTGCTTCGGGGATCACGCCCACAAACTGGCGGTTTCGTCGACGAAGTCGATGACCGGCCATCTGCTCGGGGCCGCGGGCGGGGTCGAAGCCGGGATCATGGCGTTGACGGTGCGCGAGCAGATCATCCCGCCGACCGTCAACCTCGAGAACCCCGACCCCGACTGCGACCTCGACTACGTTCCCAACGTGAAGCGGCCGGCGACGCTCGAGTACGGCCTGTCGAATTCGTTCGGGTTCGGCGGAACCAACGCCTCGCTGCTGTTTCGACGTCACCAGGAGTCTGCGCCGTAGAACGGTGCGGACTCCTGGCGGATCTGGTTGGGCGGCAAGCGGAGCCGAAGGCGACGATTGCCGGACCATGCATGACGCGGCGGACCGGGGCCGCGCGATGACGAGGAAGCATGAAGATCGCCGTCTGCGTGAAGCAGGTCGTGACCCGCGAGTGGCCGTTGCGCGTCGACGAGGCCCGCACCTGGGTGCAGGATCGGGACGCCAGCTTCGAGATGAACGAGCCCGACGCCTATGCCCTCGAGGAGGCGCTGCGCCTGAAGGAGCAGCACGGCGGCGAGGTCGTGGTGTGCTCGGCCGGGCCGGCGCGGGCGGCTCAGGTGGTCCGGGAAGCGCTGGCCCGCGGCGCAGACCGGGCGATACGGGTCGAGGGCGACGGCCTCGCCGCGGCCGACGCGTCCATGGTCGCCGAGGCGCTCGCCGCCGCCATCCGCGACGAGCGGTTCGACCTGGTGCTGACCGGCCTGCAGTCGGACGACCAGGGGTTCGCCCAGACCGGGGTCGTCCTCGCCGAGCTGCTCGACATCCCGCATGCCACCATCATCATGGAGGTGCAGGTGGCGGACGGTCGGCTGCGGGTGAAGCGCGAGCTCGAGGGCGGGTGGTTCCAGTGGGTCTCGATGCCTTCCCCGGCGCTCCTGACGATTCAGAGCGGCATCAACCAGCTTCGCTACGCCACCCTCAAGGGCATCATGGCCGCGAAGCGGAAGGAGGTCCGCGTCGTCGAGGCGGCCGCCGATCTCGCGCCGGGTCAGGAGATCCTCGAGATTCGCGTGCCCGAGAAGACCAAGCAGACGCGGATGATCGAAGGTTCCCCGGCCGACGCGGCGGCCGAGCTGGTCAAGGCCCTGCGTGAGGAAGCGCGGGTGATCTGACCCCCGGTCCGGAGGTGAGTGTATCGACATGGTGCTAGTGATCGCGGAGCAACGAGACGGCGTCCTGAACAACGCGAGCTGGGAGGCGCTGGTCGCCGCCCAGCAGCTCGGCCGGCCGGTGTGCGTCGCCGTCGCGGGGGCGGAGCCGGGCGCGGTGGCGGCCGAGCTGGCCGCGGCCGAGGTCGAGTCGGTCGTCGCCGTCGGCCATCCCGAGCTCGCGTCCTATACCCCGGACGGCTTCGTGGCCGCGTTCGCGGCGGTGGTGGCCGACGCCGCCCCCGATCTGGTCTTCCTGGCCCACACCTATCAGACGCGCGAGTTCGCCCCGAGGCTCGCGGCTCGGCTCGGCCGATCCCTGGTCGCCGACTGCGTCGGTATCAGGCCGCGGGACGGCCGCCTCGCGTTCGTGCGTCCGATGTTCCAGGGGAAGTTCGTGGCCGACGTCGCGCCCACCGGCCCCGCGCCGCATTTCGTCAGCTTCCAGATCGGCGCATTTCGGCCCGACGCCCTGAAGCGCGGCGCCGGCCCGGCGCCGGTGCGGGAGTTCGCCGTGACCCTGGAACCCGGCACGATCCGGCAGTCGGTGGAAGCACCGTTCCAGGAGGCGAAGCAGGCCGTCGACCTCACTCAGGCGGATCGCATCGTGGCGGTCGGGCGTGGCATCAAGGCCCAGGAGCATCTGAACCTGGTCGAGTCCCTGGCGGCCGCCCTCGGGGCCGAGGTCGCCGCGTCGCGGCCGATCTGCGACTCCGGCTGGTTGCCGATGGAGCGCCAGATCGGCAGCTCGGGCCAGACCGTCGCCCCCAGGCTCTATCTGGCCCTGGGCATCTCCGGCGCTATCCAGCACCTGGTGGGCATGAAGGGCTCCCGCACCATCGTGGCCGTGAACAAGGACGCCGAGGCGCCCATTTTCGAGGTCGCCGACTACGGCATCGTCGGCGACCTCTTCGACGTGGCGCCCGCGATAATCGCTGCCCTCGACGCCTGATGGAACGCGAGACCCTCGACGTCGACGTGCTGATCGTCGGCGGTGGTCCGGCCGGCCTGT
This sequence comes from Vicinamibacterales bacterium, assembly GCA_965199675.1. GTDB lineage: Bacteria > Acidobacteriota > Vicinamibacteria > Vicinamibacterales > UBA8438 > JAJEEA01. Next base: position 260,820 of record CBDATI010000063.1, read on the forward strand.
CCGCCGCCATCCGCCTCGCCGCCCTCTCGCGGCAGGAGGGCGGTGAACCTCTCGCCGTTGCGGTTCTCGAGAAGTCGCGGCAGAGCGGCTCGCACATGCTGTCGGGGGCGGTGCTCGACCCGTCGGGCCTCGACGCCCTCCTGCCGGACTGGAAGGAGCGGGGGGCGCCGGTCGACACGCCGGTGCGGCAGGACCGCATCTACTACCTGACCGCGAAGTCGCGGTTCCGGGCGCCGATCACGCCGCCGCCCCTGCGCAACCACGGGAACTACGTCATCTCCCTCAACCACTTCGTCCGCTGGCTCGCTGAGCAGGCGGAGGCGGCGGGCGTCGACATCTTCACGGGGTTTGCGGGGACGGAGGTGCTGCACGAGGGCGACCGGGTGGTCGGGGTCAGGACCGGCGACCGCGGCCTCGACAAGCAGGGTCGGCCGAAGGGGGTCTTCGAGCCGGGGGTCGATATCAGGGCCGCCGTCACGATCTTCGCCGACGGCGTCCGGGGCAACCTCACGAAGAGCCTCGTGCGCCGGCACGGGCTCGACGCCGCGGCGCCGCAGACCTACGCCATCGGAATCAAGGAGCTCTGGCGGATCCCGCCGGAACGCGAGGCGCCGGGCACGGTCGTGCACACGCTCGGTTACCCGCTGCGGCACGAGGAGTTCGGCGGCGGGTTCATCTACGTGCTGCCGGAGGGGCGTGCGGCCATCGGGCTGGTGATGGGGCTCGACTACCGGGATCCTCGGTTCGATCCCCACATGGCGTTCCAGCGGTTCAAGCAGCATCCCCTGGTTGCCGGTCTGCTCGCCGGCGGCGAGATGACCCGCTACGGCGCCAAGGCGCTGCCGGAAGGAGGCTGGTACGCCATTCCGCGGTGCCACCTCGACGGGGCCCTGATCGTCGGCGACGCCGCCGGGTTCCTCAACTCCATGCGGTTGAAGGGCATCCACCTGGCGATGCACAGCGGCATCCACGCCGCCGACACCGCCTTCGCGGCGGTGCGGGCCGGAGACGTGTCGGCCGCTCGGCTCGTCAGGTACCGCGAGCTCATCAACCACGGCGGCATCCGCCGCGAGCTCTATCCGGTCCGCAACGTGCATCAGGCGTTCGGGGCGGGGCTGGCCGCGGGAACCGCTGTCGCGGGGCTGGCGTGGCTGACCAACGGCCGGTGGCCGGCGCGGCCGCCGGCCAGCGAGCCCGGCCACGAACGGCTGGCGTCGCTGTCGGGCTATTATCCCGGCGGTCCCGCCGATCCCGATACGCCGAGCAACGCCGTCAAGGTGGATCGCGCGCTGACCTTCGACAAGCTCACCAACGTGCACTACTCGGGAACCCGCCACGACGAGGACCAGCCGGGCCATCTGCTGGTGCGGGACACCGACATCTGCCGCACCCGCTGCCGCGAGGAGTACGGCAACCCGTGCGTGCGTTTCTGTCCCGCCAACGTCTACGAGATGGTCGACGACGGGACGGGGACCGGCCGACGGCTGCAGATCAACGCGTCGAACTGCGTCCACTGCAAGACCTGCGACATCATGGACCCCTACCAGATCATCGACTGGGTGCCGCCGGAGGGCGGGGGCGGTCCCGAGTACGAAGGGATGTAGCGTGGGCGCCGGCCGGGGCGCGCCTCCAACCTCTCTCACCGCCTGGCAGCTCGCCCGGGCACGGGCCATCGCCGGGGTCGGGGCCCCCGTCATCGGGCTGCTCTGCCGCACCCTCCGCTGGCGCGTCGAGGGCATGGAGCACCACGACGCCATCGTCGCGCGGGGGCATCAGCCCATCTTCGCGTTCTGGCATGGGCGCATTCTTCCCGCCACGTGGTTCTGGCGCGACCGCGGCATCGTGGTGATGACGAGCCAGAACTTCGACGGTGAGTGGATCGCCCGCATCATCCGGCGCTTCGGCTACGGGGCTGCCCGGGGTTCGACGTCGCGGGGAGCGCGGCGCGCCCTGATCCAGCTCAAGCGCGAGGTCACGGCCGGGCGACCCGCCGCCTTCACTGTCGACGGCCCGCGGGGGCCGGCGCGCCGAGTCCAGCCCGGCGCCGTGTGGCTCGCCGGGGTGACCGGCTGCCCCATCCTGCCCTTCCACATCGAGGCCGAGCGCCACTGGTCGGCGTCGAGCTGGGACCGGACCCAGGTGCCCCGGCCGTTCACCACCATGGCGATCGCCATCGGCGCCCCGTTCGCCGTGCCCGATCCCTCGGAGGACGGCGTGGTCGAGGGGCATCGGGCCGCCCTCGAGCAGGTGCTCTCTTCGCTGGTCGACCGCACGGCGGAGATGCTGCGCGGTGAGTGAGTTGGTGCTGTTGGTCAGGCCACGGTCCAGCGCGTATTTCAGGGCGACGGAAGCTGGCAGACGAAGCTCGCGGCGTTGTCGACGTCACCCGAGCCGGTGTAGCGGGCGACGGCGGGGTAGGGGCAGACCGGCCGCGTCATCAGCACGCCGCCGTCGCGGTCGACGCGCCGGCCGACGAGGCGATCCGGCGCCTCGCCGGTCTCGACCCACGCCACGAGGTCGGGCAGGGCGTCGATGGTGTTGATGCCCCGCCCGCCCCGGCAGTGGAACATGCCGGGGACCATGAAGAGCCGATAGAAGTCGGCGGCGTCGGGGGTCTCACCCAGGACATCCTCGTAGTAGTTCACCGCCATCAGGGGGTTGAGCGCGGTGTCCGACCAGCCATGGTACGTGATCATCCGGCCGCCGGTGTCACGGAACCGGGTGAGGTCGGGGTCGGTCGCGTCGAGGATGCCGCGGATGGCGTCCATCCGGTAGGGGTCTTCGTCGAAGTCGAAATCCTCGAGCGACCAGGAGGGGTCGTCCCGCGGGAACGCCATGTAGCGCATGAAGGTGACCCCGAAGAGTTCGAGCAGGGGCGTGCCGCCCGCGGGGGCCACGAACCAGCCGCCCCAGCCGCTCGTCCGCGACGCCGGCGAGCCGAGGGGATCGCCGAGCTCCGCTCCCAGGGGCTGGCCGGGGAAGTACGGCTCGCCGCGGCTGACGACGCCGCCGTAGATCTTCGCGAGGGTCGCGCTCTGCTCCTCGGTTAGGCAGTCGACCCGGTCGGCGCCCTCGCACCGCGGATAGTCGGTGCGGGGGTCGAAGCGGCACCGCCGCGGGTCGTCGATCAGGCCGTCCTCGAGGCCGTCGAGGCCGTCGCAGGCGGCGTAGATCGCCTCGCCCACCCTCGCGATCTTCTCCAGCCCGAGCGGGTGCTCGCGCATCGCCCGCGAAGACCACACGCCGCCGATCTGGGTGTTGGTGAAGTCGAGCACCGGCGCTCCCGCGACGATCCCGTCGAAGTCGTCGGGGAAGCGCTGCGCCGACATCAGGCCCTGCCGCCCGCCGGTGGAGCAGCCGAGCCAGTAGTCGTAGTCGGCGGGGCGGCCGTAGTACTCGCCGATGATGGTCTTGACCTCGACTGCGGTGAGGTGCACGGCGCGGTAGGCGTAGTCGATCTCGCCGTCCCGGTTGTCGTGGGCGAAGCTCGCCAGGGGGTAGCGGGCGGCGTCGTGGCCGGTGTCGGTGGAGGCGGTGACCCACCCCTCGTCCCGCAGCCCGTCCTGGCGACCCTTCACCGGTTGCTGCCCGGCGTAGCCGCCTCCGCCCCGCATGACGAACCGCCCGTTCCAGTTCGTCGGCAGGCTCACGGCGAAGCGAATGTTGGGGCGGATCATCGCGTCGACCCAGCAGTACTCCGTGTCTGCGCCGGGGTTCATGAGCTCGGCGTCCATGACGCTGACGTCGAAGTCGGTGCGCGACAGGAAGTCGACGCAGGCCCGCGGCGCCGGTGTCGTCGTCGCGGGGGGAGCGGTTCCGCAGCCGAAGCCGGCCGCGGCGAGGCCGGCCGTCAGGAGGAGTTGGTGGCGCCTCATGTCGGGGAGCATGTCATCGGCCTCGGCGGCGGTGCGTGCAGGCGTCCCGCACGAACGTCTCGATTCGGGCGAATTCGGGCTCGACGGGAATCGTGTCGGGCAGGCCCGGCACGTCGGCGCGCCGGTCGAGGTACGCGACCGAGGGCTTTCCGTAGCGAACGGCCAGCTTCGCCTCGCTCGCGGTGCCGGCCGAACCCGGCAGGAAGATCAGGACGTCGGAAGAAAGGACGTTCACGTGATTGCGTGACCACTCGTCGCCGCCGCGTTCCCCGAGGCTGTCGAGGTGCGTGGCTATCGCCAGCTCGACCCACGGATTGGGGTAGCCGGGCGGCGGTCGGCCGGCCGGTCCCTCGATGCCGCGGCGGCCGCTGGCGGGCAGGATGCCGATGGCGAGGCCGCGGCGATCCGGCACGCTCACGAACGCCTCGGCGACGGCGGCCATCACCCCCGGGCCCCCGCCCGTCAGCAGGTGATAGCCGGCGCGGGCAATCCACGTTCCCACCTGCCGCGACCTCTCGGCGTGCGGGGCGCCGCTCGCGCCCATGACCCCGACGACGGGCCGCGGTGTTGTCGCCTTCATCGAAGTGCACAACTATAGTGCAACCCTGGTCGCTGGGGCGGCCTGGGGCGTCGCCGTGTGGTCTTCGAAGCGTCCGGCAACGGACGACCGTCTGCCTCCATCACGCGCGCCGCGCCTCAGCCAGGGACTTGCGGGTCTCTCGACGGTGATCCGACGGCCGGAAAATGGGTTAGAATGCGCAAGATCGGACAACCTGCACCCTGGAGGCCCGGATGACGGGACGCCTGGAACGGATGCCGAGGGGCCGGTGGCGCGGCGTTTGGTGCCTCGTGAGCCTTGCCCTGCCGCTGGCGGCGGCGGAAGCCCAGCCGGCGTCGTCCCGGCCCGTTCGTGTCGAATCGGCGGCCTCGGAGCGCGCCGTCGTCGACAGGTACTGCGTCACGTGCCACAGCGATCGCCTGCAGACGGGCGGCCTGTCGCTGGAGGGCGTGGACCTCGCCGACGTCGCCGCGCACGCAGAGGTGTGGGAGAAGGTCGTCCGGAAGCTGCGCGCGGGCGCGATGCCTCCCCGGCCGCGCCCCCGGCCCGACGCCGAAACCCACGAGCGCCTGCTCGCCTATCTCGAGGCCGCCCTCGACGACGCGGCGAGGGCCAACCCCGACCCCGGCCGCACCGAGACCTTCCGGCGTTTGAACCGGACCGAGTACCAGAACGCCATCCGTGACCTGCTGGCCCTGGAGATAGACGTCACCGCGCTCCTGCCTCGGGACGACGCCGCCTTCGGTTTCGACAACGTGAACACCGGCGGGTTGTCGCCGACCCTGATGGAGCGCTATCTCGCCGCCGCCCGCACCGTCAGCGAACTGGCCGTCGGCAGCCGGGCGCCGACCCCCGACAGCCGGGTGGTGGTCGTTCCGGCCGACCGCACCCAGGAGGACCACGTCGACGGCCTGCCGTTCGGGACCCGCGGGGGCGCCGTCGTCGAGCACGTCTTCCCGTTCGACGGCGAGTACGAGATCCAGGTCCGCCTGCAGCGCAACCGCAACGAGAACGTCGAGGGGCTGACCGAGCCGCACGAGGTCGAGCTGACGCTCGACGGCGAGCGCCTGGGCCTGTTCACCATGGAGCCGAGCACGAACATGGTGATTCAGGCCAATGCCGAGTACTACGCGGACGAGGGGATCGACAACCACCTGAACGTCCGCGTGCCGGTCGCGGCGGGACCGCACCGGGTGGGCGCCGCCTTCATCAAGAAGAACTCGGCCCTGCTCGAGACGACCCGGCAGCCCTACGACGCCCACTTCAACATGGACCGCCACCCCCGGCAGCAGCCGGCGGTGCGCACCGTCTCGATCGCGGGACCGTTCGACCCCTCCGGCATTGGCGAGACGCCGAGCCGCGACCGCGTCTTCTCGTGCCGTCCCGCCGACGATACGGCCGACGAGGCCGAGGTGTGCGCCACCGCGATCATCGCCTCGCTCGCGCGGCGCGCCTACCGGCGGCCCGTCACCTTCGCGGACATCGAGCAGTTGACCGCCTTCTATCGCGAGGGTCACGCCGAGGGCGGGTTCGAGGCCGGGGTCGAGACCGCCCTGCGGGCCCTGCTGACGAGCCCCGAGTTCCTGTTCCGCATCGAGCGCGACCCTGCCGGCGTGGAGCCGGGCGCCGCGTACCGCGTCGACGATCTCGAACTGGCGTCGCGCCTGTCGTTCTTCCTGTGGAGCAGCCTGCCCGACGACGAGCTGATCGAGGTCGCGGCGGCGGGCCGCCTGCGCGAGGAGGACGCGCTGCGGGCCCAGGTGCGGCGCATGCTGACCGACCCCCGCGCCGGGACGCTGACCACCAACTTCGCGTCGCAGTGGCTGCATCTGAGGAACCTCGACGCCGTCACCCCCGACGCCCGCGCCTTTCCCGACTTCGACGACAACCTGCGGCAGGGCTTCCGCACCGAGACCCAGCTCCTGTTCAGAAGCGTGGTCGAGGAAGACCGCAGCGTGACCGACCTGCTCACCGCGGACTATACGTTCCTCAACGAGCGCGTCGCGACCCACTATGGCGTGCCGGGCATCTACGGCGACCACTTCCGCCGCGTCGCCCTGCCCGCGGGCAGCCCCCGCGCGGGCGTGCTCGGCCACGGGAGCATCCTGACCGTGACGTCCTACGCCACGCGGACCTCGCCGGTGCTGCGAGGCAAGTGGATTCTCGAGAACCTGCTGGGGACGCCCCCGCCGCCCCCGCCGCCCAACGTGCCGCCGCTCGAAGAGAGCGCGTCGTCCACCGACGTCATGTCGATGCGCGAGCGGATGGCGGCGCACCGGCGGAACCCCGCCTGCGCGGTGTGCCACCGCATCATGGATCCGGCGGGGCTGTCGATGGAGAACTTCGACGCCATCGGCCGGTGGCGCGACGCCGAAGGCGGGGCGCCCATCGACGCGTCCGGGAACCTGCCCGGGGGCGAACTGTTCGACGGCGTGGCCGGCCTCCGCCGGGCCGTGCTCGCCCACCCGGAAGTGTTCGTCGGCACGGTGACCGAGAAGCTTCTGATCTATGCGTTGGGGCGCGGCATCGAGCCTGCCGACGGCCCTGCCGTCCGGGCGATTGTCGACGCGGCGTCCCGCGACGACTATCGCTTCTCTTCGCTCATTCTGGGTATCGTCGAGAGCCCGCCCTTTCAGATGAGGAGATCGCAGTCATGATGATCACCAAGATGGCCCTGCCGCGGCGGACGTTCCTGCGTGGCGTGGGAGCGACCCTGGCGCTGCCGCTGCTCGACGCCATGGCGCCGGCGGCGTCCGCCGCGGCCGGCACGGCTGCGCCGCGGCGTCTCGGCTACGTGTACATCCCCATGGGGATGAATCCGGTGCCGTGGACACCGGCCGAGACGGGTCGGCTGACCACGCTGTCGCCGACGCTGTCGCCGCTGCTGCCGAACCTCGAGAACGTGACTGTGGTGACCAACCTGGAGATCAACGATGCGCACATCTCCGGGAATCACGCGTCGGCGAACTCGGCGTTCCTGACCTGCGTGCGGCCGAAGCGCACCGAGGGCAGCGACTACGTCAACGGCACCTCGGTCGACCAGATCGCGGCCCGCGAGGTCGGCCGTGACACGCCGCTGCCGTCGCTCGAGATCGGCACCGACCTGATCGCCCAGGTCGGCAACTGCGACAACGGGTTCGCCTGCGCGTACATGAACAGCCTGTCGTGGGCGTCGCCGACCGCGCCGAACCCGACCGAGGCCGACCCCCGCATCGTCTTCGAGCGCCTCTTCGGCAAGGGCGGCACGCCGGAGCAGCGCAAGGCGCAGTTGCACCGGGACCGCAGCATCCTCGACTGGGTGCTCGACGACATGTCCCGGCTGCAGTCGCAGTTGGGCGCGGGCGACCGCAACAAGGTGGACGATTACCTCGACACCGTCCGCGAGGTCGAGCGGCGCATCGAGCGGGCCGAGGCGTCGGCGGCGGCCTCGCCGCTCGGCGGCCTCGCCCGCCCCACGAGCGTGCCCGACGTCTGGGAGGACCACGTCAAGCTGATGTTCGATCTGCAGGTGCTCGCGCTGCGGGCGGACCTGACCCGGGTCGTCACGTTCCAGATGGCGCGCGAGGCGAGCACCCGCACCTATCCGCAGATCGGCGTGCCCGAGCCGCACCACCCGACGTCGCACCATCTCGACAACCCCGAGAAGCTGGCCCAGCTCGCGAAGATCAACCAGTACCACGTATCGCTCTTCGCCTACATGGTCGACCAGCTCAAGCACACCGAGGACGGCGACGGCAGCCTGCTCGACCACACCACCTACCTGCTCGGCAGCGGTCTCGGCAACCCGAACGTGCACGACCACCGCAACCTGCCGATTGTGGTGGCGAGCGGGGCGGGGTCGCGCATCGCCGGCGGGCGCCACATCCGGTACGACGAGCTGACGCCGATGGCGAACCTCCACCTGACCCTGCTCGACGATGTCGGGGTGCACCTGGACGACTTCGCCGACAGCACCGGCCGGACCGGCGAGATCGTCGAGCCGTTGTCGTTGTAGTCGTTCGATTCCGCACGGGCCAGAGGAATGAGAGCCGATCACGGAAACGGACCCATCTCCGTTTCCGTGATCAACCTCAAGGGAGGTGTCGGCAAATCGACCATCACGGCGCTGCTGGCGCGGTACGCTGCAAGATGTGGACGCAGAGTCCTGGCGATCGACATGGATCCGCAGGCCAATCTGTCGCAGGCCTTCATGGGGAACGGTTACAAGAAGTTCCTGGAGGACAGGAGGCCATCCATCGTTGAGGTGTTCAAAGGATATCGACCCCCGTCTCCCGCCATGAGTTCCCCCGCCACACTCGATCCGGCCGATGTGGTCGTAGATGTTGGTCCCAATCGCAATCTTCAGCTCATTCCGTCGCGGTTCGATTTCTCGGACAGTCTCGTCGGTGGTGTCAAGCTCGATCCCTTCGTGCTTGCCCAGTTTCTCTCCGCCAATTTCGGGGACAGAGATCTGATTTTCATCGATTGTGCGCCGACCGAATCGGTATTGACCAGAGCCGCATACGGAGCGTCGCGCTACGTTCTCGTTCCGGTCAAGCCGGAGTACTTCGCGACGATCGGATTCCCGTTGTTGCAGGAGTCGTTGGACAAGTACAGGAGTGAGAATCGCGGCCACCAAATCGATGTCATCGGCGTCGTTGTCAACCACGCCTTCTACGACGGTGGCAACAGAGGCGGACCCGAGACGCGCCGGTCCCTGGTTGAAATCAAGGTAGAGGCGCGCAAGAACCAATGGCACGTGTTCAAGAACAAGTTGCCTCATTCCCGGGGTTTTCCCAAGATGATGCGCGGTGACTATTCGGCTCCCGGAAACGCAGTGCACCATGAGGACTTCGCACAAGAGTTCCTGAAGAGGATCGCGGATCGGGAAACGAATGGTTGAGGGTCATGGCGAGCGACGAACTCGATTTCGAGGTGCGTTTGGTGGTTGATCGTTTCGGGTACGATCGCGTCTATGGGGCGTTGCGGAGGATTGGACGCAACAGACAACCGGGCGCTAGTCGGCCCCGCGTCTCGTCGAGCGATGGGAGGAGTGCGTCGAAGAAGAGGCGACCGAAGCTCACTGCGTCGGAATACGTCGTCAAGATGGATGTCGCCGACGACCGACGCCAAGGGCTGGCGGAGGTGGCGGGGCAGTTCGATGCCAAGTCCTTCCTGCCGACTGGCGGCGATGTCCGGAGATTCTGCGACATGTACGGAATCCCGGCGCCGGGTTCGATGGCTCGCGGCAGCGCGATTCCGAGGGTGTTCAAGTTCATCGGGACGTTGGACAGGGACGAAGTATCGAAAATGCTCGACAGCGGCATGTTCTCGGGGCCGGCGAGACTCGGACCGATAGCGGAAGCGATTCGTGATGCGGGCAGGGCGCGCAGGTCCGGTTCCTTGAGACACGGTTGAGCTGGCGGACCTGTCGGTGCGACCGCGGTCGACGGATGGCCCTTTCGGTTGGCGCGGTGAGAAATGTGCCTCGGGGTTCATGCGCCGCGATGGGTTACGCGAGTGCGGTGATGAGGTTGAGGCGTTCGTCGCGGGCGGCTGCGCGGGCACCGGGCTCGTTCGCTCGAAGGGAGGGGTTCAGATGCACCGTCTGGTTCTCCGGTCGGCCTTTTTTGTTGCGGCGTTGTTCGTCAGTGTGAACTGCGTTCGGGCCGAGACGGTCGACGCCGGCCTGATCGAGGCCGTCAGGGCGGTCGACGAGGCCGGCGTGCGAGCGGCGCTCGACCGTGGCGCCGACGTGACCGCGGCCGAGCCGGACGGCACCACCCCGCTCCACTGGGCGGTGCACGCCGACGACGCGGGCATCGTCGATCTGCTGCTGGCGGCGGGGGCGGACGCCGCCGCGACGAACCGCTACGGGGTGGCGCCCATCGCCCTCGCCTGCGTGAACGGCAATGCCGCCATCGTCCGACTGCTCCTCGACGCCGGCGTCGATCCGGACACGACGCTGGCCGAGGGAGAGACGGCGCTGATGACGGCGGCGCGGACCGGGGCGCTGGACGTGGTGGAGCTGCTGCTCGACCGCGGCGCCGACGCGAACGCGGCCGAGGCGTGGCGCGGGCAGACAGCGCTGATGTGGGCGGCGGCCGAGGGGCATGCGCACGTCATTCCGACCATGCTGTCGCACGGGGCCGATGTCAGCGCGCGTTCCGCGCGGGGCTGGACCCCGATGCTGTTCGCGGTGCGCGAGGGCGAGATCGGCGTCGTGCAGACGCTGCTCGAGGCCGGGGTGGACGTCGAGGAGTCGCTTCCGGTCATCGAGGAGCGGCGCCGCGGCGGCACCAGCGCCGAGCGCGGCGCCACCGGACTGAACGCCTTCCTGCTCGCCGCCGCCAACGCGCATTACGAGCTTGCGGCCCTTCTCGTCGACCGGGGCGCCGACGTCAACGTCGCCTCGCGGGGGTGGACGGCCCTGCACCAGGTGTCGTGGGTGCGCAAGGCGGGCATCGCCGGCAGCAACAACCCCGCCCCCAAGGGCTCGGGCGCCGTGACGAGCCTGGATTTCGTGCGGAAGATCGTGGCGGCCGGGGCTGACCTGAACGCCCGCGTCACGACGCGTCCGCCGGCCGGCATCACCCGGCTGAACTTCATCGGTGGCACGCCGTTCCTCCTCGCCGCGCGCACCGGCGATGCGCCGCTGATGCGCCTCCTCGCCGAGCTCGGCGCCGACCCGCTGCTGCCCAACGAGAACGGCACCACCCCGCTCATGGTGGCGGCCGGCGTGGGCACTTCGTCGCCGGGCGAGGACCCGGGCACCGAGCCCGAGGTGCTCCAAGCGGTCCAGGTGGCCCTGGAACTGGGCGGCGACCTGAACGGGGTCGACGACAACGGCGAGACCGTCATGCACGGCGCGGCCTACAAGCACGTACCCACCGTGGTGGCGTTTCTCGCTGAGGCCGGCGCCGACCCTGCGGTCTGGAACCGGCGGAACTCGCGCCAGTGGACCCCGCTCGACATCGTCGAGGACGTGCCCCTCGGCCGAGGCATCCAGGACAACCCGGCGACCGCCGCCGCCATCCGCGCCGAGCTGGCGCGGGCCGGCGTGGGCCCGGTGGCGGGCAGCGTCCCGTAGGCGTCTCGCCGGTCGGGTGCAACCTGGCGGTGTTTGCGGTCCACGGCGTGGTCGCAGACACGGCCGTGACATTGCAGGCAACGACAGCTTCCGGGTTGTCTCGGGAGCGGTAACCGTCAACACCGCTGCCGGGATGTCGCAGGGGGGCATTGTTCTCCATGTACCGTGAACTCCTGTTGGTCGGAGTCGTCATGGCGACGGGGACATCCGCCAGGGCGCAGCAATCAGGCCTCGAAGTCGAGCTTGGTGGAGGAGTTCACATTCCCGTCACCGCTTCGATACCCGATTTCGTTGCCAACCCGCCCGCCGCCCCGACCCTCGATGTGCGGGTAGTGCGTTGGGGGGAAGGGAACTGGGGCGCCTCGGCGCGTGTGCTCCTGGGGCTCGTTCTCAGCGGGAACGATCGGTGCGGTTGGCTGGCTGAGCCGCGGGCGTGCAAGCGTGGACCGGTCGACGCAAGCCTGCTCGACCAGCGGGGACACCCGACGTACATTCAATTCCTGCTCAGGCGCAGAACGGACCAGGGCATCGTCTACGGTTTCGGCGGCGGCGTTGACAGAGTCATTGGAGCCCATTTCACGGCCGTCGAAGTACTGGTCGACTTCCCTGGCGAACGGGGCTGACATTCGCGTCGGCGTCACAGCGGTATTGCCAGTCCACATTCATCCGGTCGCGATGGTGGTATGGAAATTCTGACGTGGCGCCCCGGTCGTCCCGAGCCGCACTTCCCCACGAGACCGACGCGGCTTGGCGCGTGAAGCATCTTCCGACCCTGGACATCTGCCGCCTTTGCTGCGAAGATCCGCGATCATGCGCAGCGCAGCCAGGGCGGGCGTGCGCCGGCGGAGGCCCATTGTGGTCGCGTCGGTGCTCGCCGCAGGCCTGCTCGGTCTCTGGCGCGCCGCCGACGCCCAGGTCACCCGGGCCGGCGGGCTGATTCGCCACGATCGGGGTCAGAGCGTGTCGCCGGTGTACGAAGGCTGGTACCAGCGGGCGGACGGGACCATCGTCGCGTCGTTCGGCTACTTCAACCGCAACCACGTTGAAGAGGTCACCATTCCTGTGGGGCCGGACAACCGCGTGGCCCCCGGCCCCGAGGACCAGGGCCAGCCGACGTACTTCTTCCCGCGCCGCCAGATTGGCGTGTTCACCGTCACCGTGCCGGATGCGGCCACGGAGGTCACCTGGAGCCTGACGTCGCGGGGCGAGACCCTGGAGATCCCCGTCAACCTGGACACCGAGTACCTGATCGAGCCGTTTCGGGCGGCGGCCGGGCCCAGCCCCGGGAACGGTCCGCCGGTGGTCAGGTTCGACCCGGCCGACGCGGGGTTCTCGGGGCCGGGAGGCGGCGTCGCGGAGCGGACAGCCGTAGTCGGGGTGCCGATGGCCCTCGACGTCTGGGTCAGCGACGACGGGCTGGGGTCGGGCCGGGATGAGCCGGTGCTGACGGTCACCTGGCGCAAGTTCCGGGGGCCGGGCGCCGTCAGCTTCGAGGACGAGAGCTCGGACGTCGAGATCGAGGAGGGCGCCGAGGGCGTGATCGGGCGGGCGGGCACGACCGCGACGTTGTCCGAGCCGGGCGACTACGTGCTCCTCGCGGTCGTTTCCGACGGGTCGCGGCAGAGCAACCAGTGCTGCTGGACCAACGGCTACGTCCGTGTGCGGGTCGGCGCCGCGGAGGACGGGGACTGAATCGGGCGCGGGCCCGCGACGCGGGGACGCGGATGGTTCCCGACGGCCGTTCCGTTGACCGGCGGGGTCAGCGGCCGGTGCGCCTCTGACGGCCGGGACGGGGGACGGACGGCACGGCCGACACCGTGACGGCGGATGGCCCGGACACGGTGAAGCGTCCGGCGCGGCAGCACCGCGGCGGGAATCACGCGGGCCGTGTGCTGGCGCGGGAATCCCGTGCATGCGGGACGTCGGGACGTAGTTGGCGGTCATGTCGATCAGTGTCCTGACTGAGGACAGTGACGACGATGCCCGCCGTGTCGGGACGTCGTTGGCAGTTCAAATCGAGCAGTGGCCTGAGGAGAGGGCGATGAGGCAGCGACAGCTTGCGGCGGCGTGGCGGGTGGCGGCGGTCGGTCTGTCGCTCGGGGCGGTGCTGGCGCCGGCCGGGGCGGCGGGGCAGACGGCCGGCGACGAGGTGACGTTCTCTCGAGACGTCGCGCCGATCCTGCAGCAGAAGTGCCAGACCTGCCACCGGGTCGGCAGCATGGCTCCGATGTCGCTGGTGACCTTCCAGGAGACGCGGCCGTGGGCGCGGTCCATCCGGGCCCGCGTGCAGGCGCGCGAAATGCCGCCCTGGCATCTCGACAAGACGGTGGGCATCCAGCACTTCATCAATGACCGGTCACTGAGCGACGAGCAGATCGACACCATCGTGCGCTGGGTCGACGCCGGCGCGCCGCTGGGCGATCCCGCGGACATGCCGCCCCCGGTGGTATGGCCGGCCGGCGATCGCTTCGAGCTCGAGGACCGGCTGGGTCCGCCCGACATCGTCGTCGAGTCGCAGCCGTGGACGATGCCCGCCGACGGCCAGGACGCATGGTTCCGGCCGCGCGCCGAGCTGAACCTGACGGCGCCGGTGTGGGTGCGGGCGTCCGAGACCAGGCCGTCGCGGGAAGGCCGCCGCATCGTGCACCACGCCTCGACCTACCTGCATCAGCCCAAGGGGATTGAGCTCATCGAGGCCGAGCGGGCGCTGCGGGCGGGGCAGATCGGCGTCGACGCGGTGATCGCGGCCGCCCGGAAGCGCGCCACCGACCCCGAGGAGGTCCGCGAGCTGTTCACGGAGTGGGCGCAGGGCAAGCAGGGCGAGATCTATCCCGAGAACGTCGGCAAGCTGGTCCGCGAGGGCTCTCACGTCGAGTTCGACATCCACTACCACGCGGTCGGCGAAGAGGTGACCGACGTGCTGTCGGTGGGCTGGTGGCTCTATCCCGACGACGCGCCGCCCAAGTACAGCGCCGAGTTCGTGGGCATGGGGGCGACCGCGGCCCAGACGCTCGAGATTCCCCCGCACTCGGTGGTCCAGCACCAGGGCACCTACGTACTGCCGGCGCCGGCCATCCTGCACAACTTCCAGCCCCACATGCACTACCGGGGCAAGGCGTTCCTCCTCGAGGCGCTCTATCCGGACGGCGACCGCGCGGTGATCAACTACTCGGACCGCTTCGACAACACCTGGCACCTGAACTACATCTACGACCCCGACCACGCGCCGGTGCTTCCGAAGGGCACGGTCATGCAGATCACCACGTGGCACGACAATACGCGGGCGAACCGGAACAACCCCGACCCGCGCCAGTGGGTGAGCTACGGACCGCGCACCGTCGACGAGATGGCCCACGCGAACCAGCAGGTCATCTTCATCACCGACGAGGACTACGAGAGGATTACCGAGGAGCGGAAGGCCCGGGCCGAACTGACGGACGACGAGTAGAAGGCGGAGAGGGCGTCTCCTGCGGCTTCGACCGCCGTTCCTGCGGCGTGCCGTGCCTCGGCGCCGTTCCCACCAACCGCCGGGAGTCCGCATGGATTCCCGGTCCCGATGCCCGCGCCGGGCGCCGGGTTGCCCGCGCGCGGTGCTTCGCCCGGAGGTCGCACCATGCAGCCCCGCACCAGTGGCCGTTCGTCGGCGGTACTGTCCTTCGTTGTCAGCGCACTCAGCGTCGCCGCCCTCGCGGCCGGCCCGGGTTCGCTCGCGTCGGCCCAGGTCGGCCAGCGCACCACCGCGCTGAGCGGGGTACCTGCGGTGCCCCTGCCGGAAGGCCCGGTGGTGCTGTACAGCGCCGAGCAGCCGCGCATCCGCGTGGTGCCGGTCGCGAGGGGGCTCTCGCACCCCTGGGGGTTGGCGTTCCGTCGCAACGGCGACATCCTCGTCACCGAGCGGGACGCGGGCGCGCTGCGGCTGATCCGGGACGGCGTGCTCGACCCGCAGCCGATTCCCGGCGTGCCCGAAGTCTATCTGGGCACACGGCTCGCGGGCCTGATGGATATCGCCCTCCACCCCGACGACGACCGGCTCGTCTATCTCACGTACTCGAAGCCGATGGAGCAGGACGGTCGCCGGGGGGCGACCATCGCCCTCGCCCGCGGCCGCCTCGACGCGGGGGCGCTGACCGAGGTGCGCGACGTCTTCGTCTCCGAGGGGTTCGGGCGCGGCGTCGCCGCCTCGCGCGTGACGTTCGGCCCCGACGGCAAGATCTACATGACCGTCGGCGGGGCCATTCGGTCGCAGACGACCGGCCTGCGGGCGCAGGACCCCGGCACCCATGTCGGCAAGGTCATCCGCCTCGACGACGACGGGGGCGTGCCCGCCGACAACCCGTTCGTCGATCGGACCGGCTATCTGCCCGAGATCTACTCGTTCGGCCACCGCAACCAGCTCGGCCTGACGTTCCATCCCGGCACCGGGCAGCTCTGGGCGACCGAGAACGCGCCGCAGGGGGGTGACGAGGCCAACGTCATCCTGCCCGGACGCAACTACGGCTGGCCCGTCGCCTCCGACAGCCGCGAGTACACCGGAGTGCGGGTGTCCGACACCCCGTGGGTCGACGGGTTCGAACGGCCCGAGGTCCTGTGGTGGCCGTCCATCGCGCCGTCAGGGCTGACGTTCTACGACGGCGACCAGTTCCCCGCGTGGCGGGGCAACCTCTTCGTCGGCTCGATGACGGTCGGGCGGATGCAGCGGACCGGCCACCTCGAGCGGATCGTGTTCAACCAGCGTGGCGAGGAGATGCGCCGCGAGTGGCTGCTCGCCGAGCTGAAGCAGCGTATCCGCGACGTGCGGCAGGGGCCCGACGGGTTCCTCTACGTGCTGACCGAGGAGGACGACGCGGCCCTGCTGCGCATCGAACCGGCGCGGGCGATCACCGGCCTGCCCGGCAGCGTGCTGCCGCAGCGCCGCCTGCGCGCGCCGCGCATCGGGCCGCTCGCGGAGGCCGAGTGGACGGACGCGCAGCGCGAGGTCGTCGAGCGCCACGCCGGCGGCGCCGGGCTCGGGAACGCCCTGCGCACCCTGGTCCGGGCCCCCGCCCTCGCCGACCGGATCTTCGCGTTCAGGAACTACGTCGCCAGTGGATCGACGCTGTCCCCGCGCCAGCGTGCGCTGCTCGTCCTGCGGACCGCATGGCTGACGCAGAGCTCCGCCCTCTGGACCGCCCACGCCGCCGCCGCGGCCGACGCCGGGTTGACGGACGAGGACCTGATGAACCTCGCCGAGGGACCCTCGCTGGAACGCTGGGAACCGTTCGAGGATGCCCTGGTGGGCTTCGCCGATCAGCTCTTCCGCAATTCGTCGGTGACCGACGCCACCTGGGCCGCGCTCGCCGAACGCTACGACGAGCACAACCTGATTGACGCGGTGGCCACGGTGGCCGACACCACCGCCGTCGCCATTCTGTTCAACACCCTGGGTGTCCAGCCCGACGAAGGGGCGGGGTCCCGCATTCCCACCCGCGACGTCGCCTATCGGGTGGTGGTCCCGGTGCGCGAACCGCCCCTCGCGAGCCCGCGGATCGAGCCGGTCGACGGCCCCGGGCTCCGCGTCTCGCGCACGTTCCGACGGCACCCGGCGATGGCCGGCGCCTTCAGCGCGACCTCCGGCTACGTGCTGAACCCCGAGTTGTCGGGGCTGACGCCGCACGACCGCGAGTTGCTCATCCTGCGAACGGGATGGAACGCCCAGGCCGTCTACGAGTGGGCGAAGCACGTCGGCAGCGTTGGTCGCGCGCGCGACCACGGCCTCGACCCGACCTGGATCGCCCAGGGGCACGACGCAGCGGGCTGGAACGAGACCGAGCGCCTGCTGATCGACGCCGCGAACGAGATGCACCGCGACACGATCGTCTCGGACGAGACGTGGAGTGCGCTCGCCGAGCGGTACGACACCCATCAGATGATCAGCATCGTGGCCACCGCCGCCCGCTACCGCATGGTGTCGATGCTGCTCAACGCCTTCGGGGTTCAGCCGCTGCCCGACGACGAGCGCTTCCCGGTGCTCGAAGGATACTGAGGAGTCGCCATGTCCAAGAGACTGTTCGTCCTGTTGGTTCTCGGGTCGGCCGCGTCGGGGTGGGGCGTTCATGCCGCCCGGACCGCGAACACGGAATCGCAGAGCGCGGCGCCGGCCGCGCTCACCGCCGCCGACCATGTCGAGATCCGTAACCTCGCCGGCCGCTACAGCCACGCCCTCGACCTCGGCGAGCCGGCGGTGTGGGCGGAGGTCTTCACCGCCGACGGCGTGATGGAGATGGTCGCGCAAGGCTACGAGATCGAGGGCGACGCCCTCCGGTCGCTGGTGAGGGACGGCGAGCCGTCGCGGAGTCGGCACATGCCGTCGACGTTCGTCATCGACGGGGCCGGTGACGAGGCGAGCATGCGCTCGTACGTCACCGTCGTCAGCAGCCGCGACGCCGCCCGCATCGTCTTCCAGGGCCGCTACGAGGACCGCCTGCGCCGCGTGGACGGGCAGTGGCGCATCGCGCGCCGACGGATACTCACGGACTGGATCGATCCGGTGGTCGCGGCCGGGGTCGCCGACGCCCCCTGACGTCGGCGCCGTCGGCACGGCTCTTGCCTTCTGACGAGCAGCGATGGCGCGGCCGATCCGCCGTCTGCCGCCGCCGTCGGGAAGGGAGCCGAGCCTTGCAGATCGAGCAGTTGGAACGACGTATGGATGACATCGAGCGTCGCGTCGAGCGGGTAGAGCAGATTCTGCCGACTCTCGCGACGAAGGACCACGTTTCCGAAGCGATTGCGGCGTCGGAGGCGCGGATGCGCGCCCACGTTTCCGAAGCGATCACGGCGTCCGAGCAGCGCACGCGCACCCACTTCGACGTGGTCGCCGAGGGCCTGCGCGCCGACATTCGACTTGTCGCCGAGGCCGTCGCCGTCCTCTCGGAACGGGTGGGTTCGCACCCCAGGTGATCCCGCACGAAGTGGCTGAAGATGCCGGCTGCGTAGACCCGGCCCAGCCGAACTGACCACGGCCCGGCCGGGTCCTGCCTCTGGCGCTCGAGCGGGAGCTCTTCCGCGCGGGCCGGTCGGCCTGCGCCACTGCACCTCGGTGTCGGGGAGACCGTCGACGAGCTCGCGGCCGCGCGCAGTTTGCGGGACGCGATGGCGATGAGCTAGCATTGAAGCGATCGTCATGCGAAGCGTTCGACCCTTCCGTACGGGCACGGTGGCCGCCGTCATCGCCTGGAAGCTCACCGTCCTGGCATTGCTGCCGGCCGCGCTCTGCTGCCGGGCCGCGATGGCCGCGGACGGGACCGCGGCGCATGCCTGCTGCGAGGGCGGCGAACACGGGGCGATGTGTCCGTTGAAGCTCGGGCATGACGACGAGACGGACCCGCCGCCGGAACAGCCGCGCATGGCCGGCTGCAACGCCTTCGACGACGCGCTGATCGGATTGCTGGGCCTCGCCGGCTTCACCCCCGATTCGTTCGAGCTGACCGCCGACCCCGCCGCCGCCGGCCGCGTAGCCGACGGCGGGCAGGCCGCCGACTCCTTCGTGGGCCTTCTCGGTCCGCCGCCCCCGCGGGCCTGACCCTGCTCGCACCGTTTCCCGTTCTGTTCGCAACAACGGTTCGTTGGGCCTTCCGGCGGCCGCGTCCGGGCTCTCGTCCGCGACGGGCCGGCGGCGGGCGCACCAGGGGAGGTTCGAGGTGTACAGGGTCTGTCTCGTCGTGCGCAGGGGGGGGCGCCCCTCGCGCGCGTCGCTCGTGGTGCTCCTGCTGGCGGGTCTGGCCGCTGCCGGGAGCGTGAGCGCCCAGGAACGCGGGAGTGTGACTGGCTTCGTGACGGATGCGCAGGGGCTGGCGCTGCCCGGCGCTTCCGTCGTCCTTCACACCACCGAGCGCGGCTTCGTGGCGTCGACGGTCACCGATCGGGCCGGCGCCTTCGCGCTCGACGGCGTGCCCGTCGGCGATTACGTGCTCGCGGCGAGCCTGCTCGGGTTCTCGCCGCACGAGGCGCCGGTAACGGCCGGCCCGGGCGGGGGCGATGTCGCGATCGAGCTCGAGGTGGGGTCGTTCACGCAGGAGGTGAGCGTCACCGCCCTCATGCCCGAAGTGGCCACCGAACTGGTCGCGCCCGCGTCGGAGATCGAGCGGCGTGTCGTTCAGGACCTCGCACAGTCGCTGCGAAACCACCCGGGGGTGACCGCGCTCCGCCGGGGAGCGATCAACCTCGACCCGTCCGTCCGCGGGCTCTACGCCGAACAGATCGGCGTCTTCGTCGACGGGACCCGCACGTTCGCGGCGGGTCCCGCCCGCATGGACTCGGCCCTGAGCCACGTCAGCCCGCACGCACTGCAGTCGTTGCGCGTCGTGCGCGGGCCGTATGCCCTGACCTGGGGCGCCGGCGCCCTCAGCGCCATTCAGGCCGAGACGTTCAGGCCCCCGTTCGGCGCGGACGGCTTCCGGGTCGGCGGCCGCGCCGGCTACAACTACGGCAGCAACGGCGGCGCCAACGACGGCTTCGCCAGCCTCTACGGCAGCTCGGACCGGGTGCGGTTCACGTTCCAGCACAACACGCGCACGGGCGGCGACTACACCGACGGCGACGGCGGCGCGGTCGAGGGGGAATACGAGTCGTTCGACACGCGCTGGGACCTCGGGGCCCGCCTGGGGAGGCGGACGCTGTTCGAGTACACCGGCGGCCTCCAGCGGCAGAACGACATCGACTATCCCGGACGCCTCCTCGACGCCACGTTCTTCGAGACGCAGTCGCACGCGCTGGCGTTCTCGCATGCGCCGGCGTCGGGCCTCCTGACCGAGCTGGCGGGTCGGGCCTACGTGAACCGCAAGGATCACCTGATGAACAACGACGACAAGCCGACGGCGGTGCGAGACCGCCGCCGGACGCCGCCGTTCCCCATCCGCGTGCACCTGCCCGCGTCGTCGGACACCGTCGGCGGTCGCTTCCACGCCGCTCTCGCGACGGGTCCCCTGCGCTACAAGCTGGGGTTCGACGCGTACCAGCTTCGGCAGAACGCCACGCAGACCATCAGCGACCGCGAGACCGGGGACGTCCACCACGACCGACATCCCGTGTGGCCGGCCGCGACCCTGACCAATGTCGGGGGCTATGCGCAGGTGCTCGTCGACCGCGGGCGGAGCACCCTGGGAGCCACGGTGCGGATCGATCGGGAGCGGGCGGGGGTGGGGCAGGTGACCTCGTTCTTCACCCACCACGCGGTCCCCGAGTACGGGCTGGACCAGGTGCACGGCCGCTTCCGCTGCGTGACGATGTCGTGCATGACGCCGCACGGTCAGGGGCTGCACGGTCACGGGACGCAGAGCCAGGGAATGCACGGCCACGACACGCACGACCCCGACATGCACGACCACGGGCACGGCGCGTCGATGCTCGTGTCGGGCGATCCGTTCGCGCAGACCAGCACCAGCGTCAGCGCCGCCGCCAGCGCGAGCCTGCGCCTGACCGACTACTGGCAGGTCACGCTGGGGGCGGGTCGGGCCGTGCGCAATCCGTCGGCGCTGGAGCGTTACGCCGACCGGTTCCCGGCCGTGAAGTTCCAGACCGCGGCGGAGTTCGTCGGCAACCCCCGCCTCGTGCCCGAGAAGAGCCTCGAGCTCAACGTGGGTACGACGTTGCGCGCCGCCGGAGCCACCGTCACCCTCGATGTCTTCGTGCGCAACGTCGACGACTACATCACGGTGGCGCACGACCCCAACCTCGCACGGCGCCTCCCGCTCAGCCCCGACCAGCTCTTCCGCTACGTGCAGGCGGACGCCGCGCGCTTCGCGGGATTCGACCTGACCGCGTCCTCCGCCGTCGGGCCGTGGGTGGACGTGCGGGGCGGCTGGTCGTACGTGCGGGCCGACGACCTGCTGTTCGACGAGCCGCTGTTCGGCGTGCCGCCGTTCGAGCAGCAGTACGCCCTCGACGTGCACGATCCGGCGAGGACCCGCTGGGTGGAGCTGCTGGTGACGAGCACGTCCGCGCAGGCGCGCGTCGCCTCGGCGCGGTTCGAGGCGCCCACCGACGGCTGGACGACGATGGATCTGATGGGCGGCGTGCGGCTGCGCGAGGGACTGACGCTGCGGGCCGGGGTGCAGAACGTGACCGACCGCTACTACGTCAACCATCTGAACTCGTTCAATCCGTTCACGCGCCTGCGGATCGCCGAGCTCGGACGCAGCGTTCACGTGGGCGCGGAGATGGGATTCTGAGGCCGCGCCCGGTATCTCGAACGATCCGGGTTCGGAGGACACGCACAGAAGAACGGAGAATCGAAACCATGCGCAAGACGAAGATCGTCGGTTGGTGCCTCACGATGGTCGTCGCGTCCGTGGCGATCGCGGCCGCGCACATGGCCGTGCAGAAGACCATGCCCGAGGCCGACGCGGTGCTCCCGGCGTCGCCGCAGCACATCCAGGTGTGGTTCACGCAGTCGCCCGATCCCGTCATCAGCCGGCTGACCCTCGAGGGGGCGGGCGGCGCCGTCACGCTGGGGGAGACCGAGGTGCGGGACGACAGGTCCCTGATGGCGATGCTGCCGTCGCCCCTCGATGCCGGGGCCTACACCGTGAGGTGGCGCGCGGCCGGCGACGACGGGCACACGCAGCGCGGCGAGTTCGCGTTCACGGTGCGGGCCGCCGACTGACCGGAGACGAAACGCTCGGGCCGGGCGTCTCCCGCCGGAATGGTCCCGCGCTCGGGCCACGGCGGGAGCAACCCGGAGCGGGTCGCCCCCGACCGGGAGTCCGCATCGCTCGGCGGTGTGGGCACCTCTCGGCTGGGGACGGCGCCCGACCGGGAGCGGCCCCGGCAGCTTCTCATGGACGGCGAATCGTTCGCGCTGGTGCTGCTCGCCGGCGCGAAGTGGATCACCTATCTCGGGCTGATGGGGCTGACCGGCGCCCTCGCGGTCAGCCGTCTGCTCGCGTCGGCGCCCGGCGCCGTCGAGCTCCGGGACGGCGCCGACGGGCGGCTTCGCCTCGTCGCCGCGGTTTCCGCGGTGGTCCTGGTTCTCGGCGCCGCCGCTCGCCTCTACGCGCAGACGTGGTCCGTGTTCGGGCTCGACGAGCCGGTCACTTTCGAGCTCGTACGCCTCATCGGCATCGAGAGCCGCTGGGCGGGCGGTTGGCAGCCGCAGGCGGGCGCCGCCGTCCTGGCCGTGGTCGGCGCGGCCTGGTGGACCCGCCGGCCGAGGGATGGCTGGTGGCTGACCGCGCTCGCCGCGGCGGGTGCGTGGATCACGTTGCCGCTGACCGGGCACGCCGCGAGCTTCGATTCGCCCCTGCCGCACCTCAGCCAGGTCGCCCACGGGATCGGCGCGGGCCTCTGGGTCGGCGCCCTGGCCGTCGTGGTCGCCGTCGCGCCGCCCCTTCGTCGCGAGCCCGGTGGGGAGGGGCGCGTCGCCGATCTCGTGCGTCGCTTCTCGCCCGTGGCCGTCGTCGCGGTCGCGACGATCGTCCTCTCCGGGGTGGTCACCGGCGTGTTCCACCTCGGCTCGGTGGACGACCTGTGGACCGCGCCCTACGGGCGCGCCCTGCTGCTCAAGGTCGTTCTCTTCCTGACGACCGGCGCCGTGGGGGCCTACAACTGGCGCCGGCTCACGCCGCGGCTCGGCGAAGCTGCCGGTGCCGGCAGGCTGCTGCGCTCGGCACGTCTTGAGCTGCTTCTGGCCGCGGCGGTACTGCTGGTCACCGCGGTCCTCGCGCACCTGGCGATGCCGCGCGAGACGATGTAGGGCGTGGCGCTCCTGGGCTTCAGGAACCGTCGGTCAGTTCCGACACGTTCAGTCCCGTCGCTTTCTTCAGGCGCTCTATCAGCTTCCGGTGAATGCGGGTGGGGTCGCCGCCGTTGGTCACTACGGCGCGCTCCGAGATGCACGTGGCGTGCATGCCGCAGAGGACGAAGTCGTTCATGCCCCGGGCGCCGAGGAAGTGCGCACCGGCGAGCAGCGAGGCGGCGTCGATGACGACCCCGTAGGCGCTCCTGCCTATCCGGTCCTTCACTTCGTCGGCGAGGATGGCCCAGTTGTGCTCGGTGAACCGCTTCATCGCCTCGTCGTTCGCGGCGCGGTGGCACCGGAACTCGTCGTCCGACGTGATGCCCCAGGCGTTCTCGATCCAGTTCCCCGCATCGTCCTTGAAGCCGATGTCCCGCAGGGCGGCGAGCGTCATCTGGTAGTAGCCGATGGCCGAGCTGTTCGACGGGCTGAGAGCGCAGCCCCTCGATTCGTGATTCCTCGCCAGACGGAGATAGTCCCGCACGCCGGCGTTGTCCGCCACGGCGGGAACGGTGGCGCCCAGGAGGCCAACCAGTGCGGCGGCGGCGACGCGGCGACGGATCGGGTCGGGACGGAGCGGCGTGGGCGCAGATGGTCGTTGTGACATCGGTCAGGCCAGAGTGGTCCCCGAAGTCGGGACGAAACCTCAGGTTCGGCAACGGTACGACGACAGGTCGATGGGGTAGTCGCGCGGGATGAAGGAACGTTCGAGGTCTCAGGTCAGATACGCCGGAGGAGCAGGGGCGGTCGGCCCCTGCTCCCGGATACGTGCGGCGGCTACGGCTGCTGCTGCGCCGGTCGCGAATACTGGTCGATGTGCACCGGCCGCGGCCCGTCGGTCGGTATGCCCTCTCGCCCCATGATGAGTTCGAGGGCGTCGATCGTGGGCCGCGACATCCTCGGCAGACCGTTCCGGAACCCTTCTGCGATGAACAGAGGAGTGCGCCCCTGCGCGTTCGTCCGGCTCCAGACCTCCGAATCGGCGCCGCTGGCCGCCAGCAGCCCCACGACGGCGGGGAAGTTGCCGTACGCCGCGCCGTGCATCGCGGTGTCGCCGTTGGCGTCCACGGCGTCGATGTCGGCCCCGAGATCGAGCAGCAGTTGAGCGGCGATGAGCGCCTCGGTCTCGCTGCCTGCTTCCTCGTCGGGCGCGTTGGTGCCGAGGCCGGCCGCCGCCATCAGGGGCGTGCTGAGCTCGGCATTGGGCAGGAACGGGTCGGCGCCCAGCGCCAGGAGCTGCCGCATCAGGGCCGCGTCGGCCCGGTCGGCGGCCATGAGGAAGGCCGTCGCCCCTTCCGTTCCCAGCCCCGACGCGGTGTGGGGCGCGCGCCTGCCCTGCTCGAGGCGCAGGTTCACATCGGCCCCCAGTGCGACGAGGGCCCGCACGAACTGCAGGCTGGTGAGGCGGCCCGCCCCCTCCGGCGCGGGGTCGCCCCGGTCGCTGGCGTCCGGCTTCCTCACCCAGCTCACGGTGTGCAGCGGCGCAAAGCCGGTCCGCTGGTCGTTGGGGTCGGCGCCGGCCTTGATCAGCTCGACGGCGAGCTCGAAGTGGCCGTTGCGCACCGCCAGCAGCAGCGGGCTCATGCCGTCGTCGACCGGCCGGTAGGTCGCGTTGTTGACGGCGCGATCCGGGCCGTCCTTGATGCGCCTGAGCTCTGCGTTCACGTCCACGCCGGCGTCGAGCAGGGCCCGTGTGGACTCGATGTGTCCCCCCCGCACCGCGAAGAAGAGCGGGGTGAAGCCGGATCGCAGGGAGGCGTGCACATCGGCCCCGGCCGTGAGCAGCGTCTCCACGATCGGCGTGTGTCCCTCGGCCGCCGCCCACATCAAGGCGGTCTGGTCGCGGGCCTCGCGCGCATTGGGGTCGGCCCCCTTCGCCAGCAGGGCCTCGACCGCGGTCAGGCTGCCGGTGCGGGCCGCGGTCATCAGCACCGTCTCGCCTCCCCGCAGCGCCGCGTCGGGGTCGGCCCCGGCGTCGAGGAGCAGGCTCACGAGGTCGGCGCTGCCGTTGGTGGCGGCCAGCGACAGCGGCGGCACGCCGTAGCGGTTCACGGCGTCGACGTCGGCGCCGGCCCGCACCAGCAGCCCGGCCGTCGCGAGATCGTCGTGGTACGCCGCCCAGTGGAGAGCGGTCATGCCGTCGACCTGCGCCGCGTCGACGTCGGCACCCCCCGCGTGCAGCAGGGTGCGGACCAGCGTGGCGTTCCCCGCCTCGGCCGCGTCGGCGAGCGGGGCATCGCCGGCCGCCCACGCGGTGCCGGCCAACCCCAACGCCAGCACCGACAGTCGGGCGATTCGTCCTGGATGCATCGGTTTCTCCCGGCCCGGGCGATCGACACCTCGGCGATCGCCGCTCGACCAAACTGCGGGGCCGGCGCCTCTGCAAAAGGCGCCGGCCCCTGATTACCTGTCTATCGGCCGCGGCGCTACACCGCGACAGGGTCGAAGAGGGTGTCTACGGTCCCGGTGCTGTCGCCGAATTGGTCGAGCTTCACGCCCACCCGGTCGAGCAGGGTGAGGTGGAGGTTGGCCAGCGGCTTGCCGGTCTCGTAGCGGATGTGGCGGCCGCCCTGCAGGCCCGCGGCCGCGCCGCCGGCGACGAGGATCGGCAGGTTGACGTGGTCGTGGAGGCTCGGGTTGCCCATCCCGCTGCCGTACAGGTAGACGGTCTGGTCGAGCAGCGACCCGTCGCCGTCGGGGGTCTCCTTCAGCTTCCGGAGGAACTCCGCGAAGAGCGAGACGTGGAACGTGTTGATCTTGGCGATCTTCGCGAGCTTCTCGGGGTCGTTGCCGTGGTGGCTCGTCGGATGGTGCGGATCGGGCACGCCGATCTCCGGATACGTGCGGTTGCTCAGCTCGCGCGTGAGCTGGAACGTCACGATGCGGGTGATGTCGCCCTGGAACGCCAGCACCTGCAGGTCGAACATCAGCCGTGCGTGGTCGGCGAACGAGTCGGGCACGCCCACCGGGCGGTCGAGGTCGGGGAACAGGTTGTCGCTGGCCGCCGCCTCCGCCCGCTGGATCTGGCGCTCGACCTCGCGGATGCTGTCGAGGTACTGCTCGACGCGGGCCCGGTCGGCGGCCCCCACCGCACCCTTGAGCCGCGCGATGTCCTCGTTGAACGAGTCGAGGAGGCTGGCCCGGCTCTCCAGCGCCGCCTGCCGTTCCTCCGCCGTGCCGCCCTCGCCGAAGAGCCGCTCGAACACGATGCGGGGATGGGCCTCCGACGGCAGCGGGGTCGTTGGTGACGACCACGACAGGCAGTTCTGGTAGACGCAGGCGTAGCCGTTGTTGCAGACGCCCGCGAGCGGGTTCAGGTCCATCGACAGCTCGAGCGACGGCAGTTGTGTGTCCTGGCCGATCTGCAGGGCCGCGAGCTGGTCGGCGGTGGTGCCGAGAAAGTAGTCGGAGCTCTCGGTGTGCTTGGCGTAGGCGGCGCTGAGGAACCCCGAGTTCGACGTGTCGTGCGTGCCCGGGTAGGAGAGCTGCAGCTCGGTGTTGGTCACCACGGTGAGCTGCTCCTTGACCGGCTCGAGGGGGCTGAGGATTGGCGTGAGCTGGCCCAGCTCGTCCCGGTCGGCGGGCGTCCACCGCTGGTGGTCGCAGCCCATCGGGATGAACACGTACCCGAGCCGGCGGATCGGTTTGGCCGGCGTCCGGGCGAGGGCCGTCGCCGCGGGGATCATCGCATCGAGCAGGGGCAGGGCCAGGGTCGCCTGCACGCCCTTCAGGAACGTACGCCGCGGTAACGCCTTCTTGGTGATGATCATGTGGAGTTCCTCATCTGAAACGGAACGCTCTTGACGATGCCGAGGATCAACGACGAGAAGCGGTAGTCGTCCGCTTCGGCGTCGCGAACGATGGTGCGGACGGCGGGCGCGTCGTAGTACTCGACGCCCCGACCCAGCGCGAACGTGAGCAGTTTCTCCGTCAGCCGCCCGACGAACAGTTCGGGCTGGCTCAGCAGGCCCGCCTCGAGGCCGTCCACCCCGGCGAGGGCGCCGACGCCCGGCAGCCCCCCCGAGACGTCGATGCGGCCGTTGTCGCCTTCCTGCTCGCGCCAGCGGCCGAGGGCGTCGAAGTTCTCGAGGGCGAAGCCCACGGGATCGATGGTCCGGTGGCAGCTCGCGCACGCCGGGCTGTTGCGGTGCTGGGCGAGCCGCTCGCGCATCGGCAGGTTGGCCGCCACCTCGTTCTCCTCGAGGGCCGGCACGTTGGGAAGCGGCGGCGGGGGAGGGGCTCCGAAGATGTTGTCGAGCACCCAGACGCCGCGGATGACCGGCGAGGTCCGCGTGGCGTACGACGTGACGGCGAGGACGCTGCCGTGCCGCAGGAGTCCGCCGCGCCGGCTGTCCTCGTCGAGGGCCACCCGCCGGAAACGGGTGCCGTAGACGTTGGGAATGCCGTAGTGCTTGGCGAGGCGCTCGTTCAGGAACGTGTAGTCGGCCCGCAGCAGGTCGAGCACACTGCGGTCCTCGCCGATCACGCTGTCGATGAACCGCTCCGTTTCCTCGCGCATCGCCTGCCGCAGGTTGTCGTCGAAGTCGGGGAACAGGCGGCCGTTGGGGCTGAGCGACGCGAGGTTGCGCAGCCGCAGCCACTGCCCGGAGAAGTTGCTGGCGAGGTTGAACGATCGGGGGTCGGCGAGCATCCGGCGGGTCTGCCGCTCCAGCACGTCGGGATCGCTCAGCTCGCCCCGGATCGCCGCGTCGAGCAACTCGTCGTCCGGAATGCTGCTCCAGAGGAAGAACGCCAGCCGCGACGCCAGCTCCAGGTCGCTGACGTGGTACGCGGGGATGGCCCCGCCGCGGTCCGGGTCGAGCTCGACCCGGAACAGGAACGCCGGATTGATGAGCACGGCGCTCAGGGCCCGGCCGATGCCGGCGTCGAAATCACCGCCGGCCCGGCCTTCCCGGTAGAACGCCATCGGGCCGTCGAGGTCGGCGTCCGACACCGGACGCCGGTAGGCCCGCCGCATCAGAGTGGAGAGGATCTCCCGCGCGCAGCCTTCCTCCTCGCTCGCCTGGGTCGGCCGGCACACGAACAGCCGCTCGCGGCCGGGCGTGTCGCCGGCGCCCTGCGGGGCGTAGGGGCCGGTGATCGACACCTGGTAGACGGCCGGCGTCAACCGCGGATGGCGGGTCTCGTTGAAGTGCGACTGTCCGGGCCTGCGCTCGGTCTCCATCAGCGACGAGGCGCTCTTCAGGAACGTGACGCCGAGGTTGTGGGGGCCGGCGGTCACCGAAGCGCGCACCTTCAGGTCGCGGTCGACCAGCGCATCGTCCCCGCGCTCGGGCCGCTGGACCGTGAAGCTCGCGATGGGCTCGCGGTCGAGCAGGATCTCCATCTCGTGCGGTCGCCGATCCCGCAGCCCCCCGATGTTGCCGGTGCGGTTTCGGGCGAGCCGGACCTGGATGTCATAGTCGCCGTCCTGGGCGAACGTGTAGGGAATGACGACGCCGCCGCGCGTGCCCAGGGGCAGCCCCGGCACGTGCTCCTCCTGCGTCGTGTCCGCGGGCACGCGGATCACGTCGGCCTGCAGCGAGGTCTGGGTGCTGCCGATGACGAGCCGGCTGACCTTCTGAGCGGCCGAGATGTAGCGGTCGAGCAGAGCCGGGGGCAGGTCGCCGACGGTCACGTTGTCGAAGCCGTGGCCGCTCTCGTCGGGGGGCAGCAGGGTGGTGGCGTCGACGTCGAGGGCCAGCAAGTCCCGGATGGCGTTCTGGTACTCGGTGCGGTTGAGGCGGCGCAGCGTCTCGGTCCGGCCCGGGTTGGGGCTTGCCGCCGCCGCCTCGTCGAGCGTCGACTCGAGCCACGAGGCCATCGCTGCGCGGGCCGCCACCGGCGGCTGCGGTCGGTTCGGCGGTGGCATGGTGCTCGTGCGCAGCTTGCGCACCACCTGCTCCCAGATCTCGGCCTCGGCCGGGACGTGCGCGACGTCGATGTCCTCCAGGCTCAGCCCCGCCGTCAGGAGCCGGCCGTTGTGACAGGTGACACAGTAACGGTCGAGCAGCTCGCGGGCGTCGGACGCCGCCGGCGCGAGCTCCGCCGCGGTGGGTCCGCCTGCCGGTTCCTGTGCGTGCGCGTCTGCCGGCAGCCACAGACCCATGCCGAGGACGATCGAGGCCCCGGCGGCCACCGTTGTCATGCGGGGAACGGCGCAGGAAGACCCAAATCTCATCCCCGCATTGTAGGCCCCGAGGGGGCGAATTTCAAGGACGTCGGGGGTGCACGACGAGTAAAGTGACGCGACGCCGGCCGGGGGCGCGAGGCGGCGACCCCGAGGCATCGGGTGGCGCCGAAGTTCCGCGTTCGCGCGTTCGGACGGGTCGCGGCCGGGAACGTTCTCAATCGAACGTCCTGACACGCCAGGAGCAACCGTCTCACAAGCCTGTGCACCCGGACGTCGGACATCGGGGGCCGATGACGGATTCGTGAGACGATCGTTCCCCCCTGGCCCGCCAGGCCGGCCGATTCGATCCCGCCAGGCCGGCCGATTCGATACGGTCTTCGGCGCCGTGCCGACGTGTCGTGCGCCCCGGCGTCCGGCGCGTCAGCGCGGCCGGCTGAGCGGTTCCGTCAGCGGTCCGAGCGGTTCCCGCACCCACCAGGCCCCGTCCGCGCCTTCCTCGCGGGTCGTGAAACGGTAGCGGTACAGCATGAGCCGGACGAAACGGGGCGGCTCGTCGGGGAACGGCGTGCCGTCGAGCAGGGCGAGGGCGGCCGGATGGTCGTCCAGCAGGCCCTCCGCGAGGGTCAGCAGCCAGTGGCCGTTCCCGCGGGGATCGAGGGCCGCGAACCACATCCGCCAGTCGAGCCGCGGCATGTGGGTCAGCGTGAAGCGGGGCGCTCGAGCCGGATCGCCCGGCTTCCACTTGAACGGGTACTCGAGCCAGGTGGAGCCGTCTGCGCTGCCCTCGATGACGATCTCCGGACGCTCGGTCGTCATCACCCGGAACAGCCCGTAGCCGTTGACCGAACGGAAGGGACCGGCCCAGTCGTCGAGCAGGACGTCGGCCCACGCGGGCATCGGCGCGGGGGCGCGGACCTCGCGGACCAGGGCGAGGACGCTCAGTCCCGCCAGCAGCGCCGTCGCCGCCGCCCGCGCGCTCCGCCGCCACGCCGGGGCGCGGCGGGGCGGGTTCCGCATCGTGCTGGCGCCAGCCCGGGAATCGTCGCCTTCATCTCCGATGGCCCGACCCACCCCGTCGGGTGTGCGCACCGTTCCGCGGCGCCCACGCCCGGGGACGACGAGGCGGAGCAGCCGCGCGACGGTCGCGTCGTCGAGGAGCGACAGGTAGAGGACGACGGCGAGCAGGTTGAAGAAGCCGTAGTTGCCGGTCGCGGCAATCAGGACCTGCAGCAGGCACAGCAGGCTGCAGGCGGTCATCCGGATCCGCCGGAAGCGGGCGGGTGCGAGGATGGCGAAAGGGACCGCGATCTCGATGAAGAACATGACGCCGACCGACAGCGTGCCGAACCAGTCGGGCGCGTTGTGGGCGTACCAGCCGATCCAGGTCGGCAGCGGCTGCGTCTGGTAGTGGTGCTCGAGCGCGGTCATGCCCCGCCAGGCCGCATCGCCGCTGAGCAGCTTGGTGGCGCCCGAGAGGAACGTCAACTTGAACGCGAGGCCCCAGACCAGCCAGCGCGCCCCCGCCCCCGGCTCGTCGCCCGCCCCGAGCGGCACGCGCCACCCGGCCGGGGAGTACAGGGCGGCCAGCAGCCCCGCTTCCAGAAGCAGTGCGTCCCACTGGAACACGAGGAAGTCCTGACCGGCGACGGCGAGCCCGAGGTAGCAGATCCAGAGGACCGGGAACACCGCCCTGGGCGCGACGCCGGCCATGGCCGCGGCCGACAGCGCCATGCCGAGCCAGCACGTGCCCACGAGGAAGCCGTCGCTCGGCCAGAGCCAGAGCAGCGTGGGCAGCTCACGGTAGGCGGCGCTGCCCCAGATCTCGTACGTCCGGGCGAGATACGCGGCGGCGGGCATCAGGCCCTCGTCGCCGACGAGGCCGAGAATCTGTGGTGCGAGCGAGGCGAACGCCGTGAGGTGGACGAAGCCGAGCAGGCGCAGGAACAGATCGCGCGACAGCGCGAAGTACGGCGGGCCGCCCGCGGCGGGGAGGGAGAAGGCGGGCACGGGCCATTGTAGCGTCCGAAGGGAAAGGGGAGCGCCGCGGTCGAAACCCCGATTCGGGCCGTTGGTCAGTCCTCGAGGACCAGCCGGTCGGCATCGAGGTCGAGCGCGTCCAGCAGGGGGCCGAAACGCCGCTCGAAGTTGCCCATCCTCGCGCTGGAGACGGTCAGGCGATCGTCGCCGCACAGGAGCACGAGGTCGTCGGTCAGGTGTCCGCGGCGGCGGACGAGCCGGACCGGCGTCTGTGGATGGAACTCCGGCCGGATGGGATGGACCTCCGGCTCGCTGTCGTCGATGGCGATCGTCCGGTCGGGAACCGCGCCGACGACGACCCGGTCGCGATGGAACACGAGCCACCGCGGCCGTCCCGCGCGCGTGGTCGCGGCGAGCACCGCCACCAGCTCGCCGTCGCCGAGTTGGCGCAGAATCGCCGGCGCGGCGTGCGGCGGCCAGTTCGAGAGTTCAGACAGCGGCAACCGGTCTCGGAGGCGCCGCGACACGGCGTCGACGTAGTGCTTCCAGGCCGCTGCGACCCGCTTGCTCGTGGAGGGTCTCGCGCCTGGCGCGGAAGGCGCGGTGAGCAGAGCCGAAGCGTGCAGCAACATCAGTTGGTCGTGCTCGATCGACCCCGGCGCCGGCGCGGACGCCAGCAGGTCGGCCACCGCCGTCACCAGCGGCTCGGCCAGAGGGTCTCCGATGAGGGTCGGCGGAGGCGCCGGGCCCGGTCCTTCCCGGTCGCCGTCGGCCTCGTGCGCCGCGGTCACTGCGCGTCGCAGGATTCGCTCCGCTGCCTCCTCGCCCAGGGATTCTCTGACGTGCGTG
The DNA here is from genome assembly GCA_965199675.1 of Vicinamibacterales bacterium. GTDB lineage: Bacteria > Acidobacteriota > Vicinamibacteria > Vicinamibacterales > UBA8438 > JAJEEA01. Next base: position 293,052 of record CBDATI010000063.1, read on the forward strand.
TTGAACACGCCGGATCGAAGAAGCCGCTCGGTCTGTTCACGGTCCGTGTCGAGGCAACCGCGGGCCAGCTCGGCGAGCAGTCGGAACCCGTCGGCCGCCCGCCCCGCCTCCGGGCAGGCCGAGGCGCCGAGGTCGACCGGCAACGGCAACCGACGCTGCAGCGACTCGACCGCGGCCCTCGCCGCCGGCGCCTGCAGGCCGTGCATCCCCGACAGCAGGTCGGCGAGGCGTTCGCCCACCGCTTGCCGGTCGCCCGGCGGCAGCCCGTCGAGGTCGATGGGGGGCGTCGTCGGCGGCGCCGGCGCGCGGTCCTCGGCCAGCGCGCGCAGCAGGGCGATCTTCGCGAACTCGTCGGGGATCGGCGCGCGCAGGATGCGATCGAGCAGCCGCCGGCGGTTGTGGTCGACGCCAGGGATCTCGGCGTGGACGCGAATCGCCTCGACCAGCGCGATCCAGTCGGGACCGCGGTACGAACGCAGCGGGTCGTAGATGCGCGCCACGTGCAGGTACACCAGCGCCACCGAGCTCTCCAGCAGCGTCTGCAGCCACACCTCCGCGCGCGACTTGATGAGACGCTTCCCCACGCGCTTGGCCACCTCCGTGCCCAGGGTCCACGCGACCACCCCGACGGGGTTCGAGCCGGCGGCGAGGCGCGCGGCGAGGAGCGCGCCGTTGGCGTAGTACTGATAGGGCTCGAGCTTGCGGTAGAGGGCGAGGCCCTTCTGGGCCTGCTCGAGCCGGGTCACGACCGTCTTGAGCGACCAGGAGGCAGGATCGACGAACGGCGCCTGTCGCACCGCCTGCAGAAGGTCGCCGACGGCCGAGCGCACCGCGAGGGCGATGTCGCCGGTGCGTGCCTCGAGGACCGCGTTGTCCGACTCGGCGCGGTACAGCTTCGCGACCTCCTGCACGATGTCGCGCAGCTCGGCGAAGATGGCGCGGCCGTCGAGGTCGACGACGCGCCCGTCCTCGCGTCGGACGTAGCGTCGATCGCGGATGCCGTCCCACACACGGTCGCAGCGGTCGCGGATCATCTCGCCGAGCCGGCGTTCCTGCTCGTCGAGGGCCGGGGGCGGCGCCGTCGCCTCGGGGGGGTGGCGCAGGAGTTCGTCGTAGGTCCGCTCGACCGGCGACACGCCCGCCGCGGTCAACCGCGCGTCGAGCCGCCGCAGCTCGTCGAGCCGCCGGGCGATCTCGTCCACCGCCTCGGCGTCGGGAGCGCCCCCGCGCGCCCCGGCCATGGCGCCGGCGCCGACGGCGCCCGCGCCCAGGAGGGCGAGGGCCGCTCCCGCCTCGAACGACAGCGAGACCCCGAGCGCCAAGCCCCCCGCCAGGCATCCCAGCCCGCCGACGAGCCAGACGATTACTGCCTGCCGCATACGCGGCCGCAGTGTACCAGGAGGGCGGAGGCGCCGGACCAGGAGGGCGGAGGCGCCGGTAAAGGCTCCCGGGGATCGCGGTGGCAGGCGGCCGGAGGCCCGGATGGCGGACGGCTCGGTTTATGATGAGGGGTTGTGTCTGTCGTCGTGACGATCCGAGCCGCGGCCGCCGCCGGTCTGGTGCTGGCGGCCGCCGTGTCGAGCCCGCCGCCCGCGCACGGCCAGGCCGCGCCGTCCCGCCGCCCGCTCGCGGTCGCGGCCTTCGCCAACCTGTCGGGCGACCCCGCCGACGCCTGGATTGGCGACGGCATCGCCGAGACGCTCGCCGCCGATCTCGGTCGGGCGCCTGCCGCCGTGCCCCTCGGCCTGAGGGTGGCCGGCGCCTACCAGCGGGTGGGCGACCGGTTGCGGATTACCGCGCAGCTTCTCGAGCCGGTCAGTGGCCGCGTCGTGGCCGGTACACGCGTGGACGGGACCCTCGAAGACCTGTTCGGTCTGCAGGACGAGCTGGCCGCTCGTCTCGCGGAAGCGGCGCGTGGGGCGAAGCCGTCCCCGACCGCGTCGCGCCCCATGCCTCCGCCGGCGTCCTCGCCCGGGTCCGCCGCCCTCCCGTCCAGGATCGGCACGGAAGATGCCGCCGCGGTTCCGGAAGCGGGGGCGTCCGCCGCCGGTTCGCGGGGCGCCGCGTTCGGCTCGGGCCCGGGGCCGCCCCGGGCGGGTCCGGGAACCGTGTTCGCCGGCGCGGATCCGGAGTCGGTGACCCTCGGCGCGGTTCGGCCGGCAGGGTCGGCCGGCGCCGGCCGGCGAGTCGGAACCACGACCGCCGCGGGGTTCGCGGCGGTGCCGAGCCTGATGCACGGTCCGCCGCCCCCCTTCCCGCCCGAGGTGGCCGCCCGCGACGATCTCGGGCGCCTGACCATGCGCGCAATCCGACTTGCCGCCCCGTTGCAGTTGGACGGTCGGCTCGACGAGCGGGTCTACCGGGACGTCCCGCCGGTGACCGGCTTCATTCAGCAGGAGCCGGTCGAGGGCGAGCCCGCCGTCGACCAGACCGAGGTGTGGGTGACGTTCGACAACGACACCCTGTACGTGTCGGCCCGCTGCTGGAGCGCCGCCCCGGACCGCATCGTCGCCAACGAGATGAAGCGCGACAGTTGGGGCATGTACGGCAACGAGACCCTCGGCGTCGTCCTCGACACGTTCTACGACCGGCGCAACGCGTTCGCGTTCACCACCAACGCCATCGGGGGCCTCTTCGACGCCCTCGTCACCGACGAGCGCAGCCAGAACATCGACTGGAACACGGTGTGGGACGTCGCCGCGGGGCGGTTCGAAGACGGGTGGACGGTCGAGATCGCCGTGCCCTTCAAGTCGCTTCGCTACCGGGCGGGACCGGCGCAGATGTGGGGCATCAACGTGCAGCGCCGGGTGGCGTCGACCAACGAGACGTCGTTCCTGACTCCGATTCCCGCCTCGCTCAGTTGGGCGGGGGCCTACAAGATGTCGTCGGCCGCGACCCTCGTGGGGCTCGAGGTCCCGGCATCGGGCACCCGGCTCGAGGTCAAGCCCTACGGCATCTCCGACGTCACCACCGACCTCGCCCGCGCCCCCGACGAACGCACGTCGGCCGACGGCGATGTGGGGTTCGACGTCAAGTACGGCGTCACCCAGGGGCTGACCGCCGACTTCACGTACAACACCGACTTCGCCCAGGTCGAGGTCGACGAGCAGCAGGTCAACCTGACCCGCTTCAGCCTCTTCTTTCCCGAGAAGCGCGAGTTCTTCCTGGAAGGGCAGGGCATCTTCGACTTCGGCGGCGGCTTCAGCAGCGACTCGACCCAGTTCTACTTCGGGGGCGGCCAGTTCGCGGGGACCGCCCCGATCCTGTTCTTCAGCCGGCGCATCGGGCTGCAGGACGGCCAGACCGTGCCCATCCGGGCCGGTGGCCGGCTGACCGGCAAGGCCGGGCCCTACAGCATCGGGGTGCTGAACGTGCAGACCGAGCAGACAGGCCGGGCCGCCGCGACGAACTTCTCGGTGGCCCGGGTCAAGCGCGACATCCTGCGCCGCAGTGCGGTCGGGGCGCTGTTCACCGGACGGTCCGTGTCGCTCGACGCCGACGGCGCGAACCAGGTGTACGGCGTCGACGGGCTCTTCTCGTTCCACGACAACCTGAACATCACGACGTGGCTGGCCGAGAGCCGGCTGCCCGGGGTCGACCGCGACGACGCCAGGAGCTACCAGGCGAAGCTGGACTACCGCGGCGACCGCTGGGGGTTCGTGGCCGAGCGGCTTGGCGTCGGGGCCGACTTCCGGCCCGAGGTGGGCTTCGTCCGCCGCCACGACTTCCGGCGCAACTTCATGGAGGGTCGGTTCAGCCCGCGGCCCTTGTCGATGGCGTCGATCCGCAAGTTCCTGTTCCAGGGCAGCCTCGACTACACCACCGACGGCGTCGGCCTCCTCGAGACGCGGGTGCGCCAGGGGCTGTTCGGTATCGAGTTCGAGAACGGCGACCTGTTCTTCGCCGGCGCCACCGACAGCTTCGAGTGGCTGAAGCAGCCGTTCGAGATGACCCCGGCCATCACCATTCCCGCCGGCGCCTACCGGTTCACCAACACCCGCATCGTCTACGCGCCGGGCCAGCAGCGCGTCGTGTCGGGGGGGCTGAGCTTCGACCGGGGCGGGTTCTTCGGCGGCGAGCGCACCGGCGTGGGCTACACCTTCGGCCGCATCTACCTCTCGTCGCAGTTGAACGTCGAGCCGTCGCTGTCGTTCAACTGGCTCGATCTGCCGGATGGCGACTTCCGGACCGACCTCGTCGCGGTGCGCACCACGTACACCCTGACCCCGCGCATGTTCGTGGCGGCGCTCGTGCAGTACAACTCGACCCTCGACTCGCTCGGCACCAACCTGCGCTTCCGCTGGGAGTATCAGCCCGGCAGCGAGCTGTTCGTGGTCTACACCGACGAGCGTGACACCCTCGACCCGCGGGGGCCGTTCCTCCAGAACCGCGCCTTCGTGGTCAAGGCCACGCGCCTGCTGCGCTTCTGAGCCACGCGCCTGCTGCGCTGCAGGGGGATCGCTTGGGCTCGCTGCCCGCTCAGATGACGGCGCGTCCACGGTCCGCGCGGGGAGCCTGACCACTGACCGGTGGTCGCCGCTGCCCCTTCTGCCATGTCGGTCGGGTCCGTTGATTCGCCGCTCCTCCATCGCGGTCGCATTGATCGCGGATCGCGCGCGGGAAGCGGCGGTGGTGAGCCGGGGGCGCGCGGTATCCTGACATGCCGCCGGCGCCGCGTAGTGGCGGGCAATGGCCGCGTGGTCGCCGCCGAGGTCGGGGGATGACGGGAACGGGCGCACGGAGCGAGGCTGACACAGGTCGGCATCTGGTGTTGTACGACGGCGCATGCGGCCTGTGCGACCGCTTCGTTCGTTTCGTACTGGTCCGCGACCGGCGGAGGTGCTTCAGGTTCGCAGCGCTGCAGAGTCGGGTCGGCCGGGAACGGCTGGCCGCGCACGGCGGCGACCCCGACCGGCTCGACACGGTCTGCGTGGTTGTCCACCATGCGTCGGCGCGCGAGCGGCTGCTGACGCGGTCCGCCGCCGCGTTGTTCGTCCTCGGACAGCTCGGCTGGCCGTGGCGCCTGGCGGCGGTGCTGCGTCGGGCGCCCGCCATGCCTCTGGACTGGCTGTACGATCAGGTCGCGGCCCGCCGGCGCCGCATCTTCGGCCGTCCCGCCGTCTGCCCGGCGCCCGACCCCGAACACCGCGACCGGTTTCTGGACGCCTGACGCCGCTCCGGTGTCGGGAGTCCTATCGATAGGCCGGTCCGCCGCCGCCGTTCGACGTGGTGGGCGCGGCGTGGTTCCCGGGCCGACAGCGCCGACCCTGACCCCTTCGCGCTCAGCCCAGCCATTTCGCGCTCAGCCCAGCCGTCTCCCGCCCGCCGCGTTCTGACCGCCACCGGTTCGACCGAGGATCCGGCGTGCCGCCGCGGGCCGCCGCGCTCGGCGAGTACCGCTCCGGCGCAGGGCCGACAGCTTCTCGGCGACGGGCGCGTCGATCGATGGGATCTTCCCCCGTGGGCGACAGCTTCTCGGCCCCCGCGCGGCCACGGGTGACGCCTCGCCGGCCCGTACCGTCTCGACCACCGTGAGACCGCGACTCGCCGGGGCCTCGTCATTTCTGCCGGCCTCCGGGCCGCCAACGTCGATGTGCGGCCGAAGTACGCAATAATCACCGCGTCCGCCGGCTGGAGGTCGTGGCATTTCCTCCATATCGACGCGCCCGTGCCCTTGGGGAGGCAGATACTGCGTCGTGGCCGTGCGAGGCGTTGCGGGCAGCTACCGATGTCGTCGGTGACCCCTGTCCGTGGGATGCAGGCATGCGTTATGTCACCGGTTTCGTCGTGATCATGGGATTCGCCGCACTTGTCCAGGCGCAGCCGCAGGTACCTCATCAGGTGCCGTTCGAGTTCTTTTGCCCTGACAAGGCCCAGACCGAGGGGACCTGGCAGGACTGCGTGTACGACGGTGACAGCGTCCACGGGGCACTCACCCTCATGCCGTTTCCGAGGACCGTGGTGGTCTCGACCGTGAGGTTGACCGGCATCGATACGCCGGAGCTCCGCGGAAACTGCGATGCGGAGAAGGCCCAGGCGAGGGAGGCGCGCACGGCCTTGCGCAACCGGGTCTCCGCCATGGCCGAAACACACGCCTTCGCACTGCGGTTCGCTGCGGACGGTGACAAGTACGGACGGCAGCTCGGCTACATCTTGGGCTATCCCCGCGACCGTGACGGCGCCGTGAGCCAGAACGGCGGCGTGGTCAACCTGAACGAGTGGTTGGTCGAGCAGGGATACGCGGTCAGGTACGACGGTGGCACGCGACACGATTGGTGCGCGGTGGCCGTGCGATGATTGCGGTGCGGTGTCCGCCATGCGGCGTGTCCGACCCCCGATCCTCGGCACCGCGACCGCTTCCTGAGCGGCTGACCCCCGGACCCGCGGAGCTCCCGGCCAGTTCCCCAACCGACCAGCGCCCTTGATGGCTTCTGAACGCCTGACCCCAGAGGCGCGGAACGCCCGGAGGTTCGACTGGGTTCGAACGCACCCCCGGGGTGGCTGGAGGCCATTTGGGGGTGCGGAACGCCGGGAGGCCTCGACCGGCTTCAGATCGGCGCAGGGCGTGCTCGGGGTCTGCGACGGGCCCACCCGTACTCCGCCGACCCGCCGTCGACCGCCAGGGCGTGCTCGTCGGGTCTGCGAGGGGCTGACCCGCGTCGGGTGGCGCGCGCCCTGAGGCTTCGACGGGCGCCATCCGCGAGTCCACGGCAGGTTGTCGCCCCCAGTACCGGCGAGCGCGGGCGCCGTTCTGTCCCGTCGGATCACGCAACGGGCATCGTCCTCTGGCGGTAACCGGCGAGCCCGGGGGCCGTCCTCTCGCCTTGTCAGGCCGGCGCCCCGCCGTTCTCGGGGCAACGCGGGTCGCCCCGACCGCCTTCGGCGCTGCGGCGCCGCCGCCCCCGCCATGTACGCAATAATCTCCACATCAGCCGGTGGACCCCGTGGCGTTTTCTGTCACGTCGAGAGCGCGCCGGCCCGAGGTGGAAGATGTTGCAACGTCTCCGTGTCGGCGAGGTTTCGGCAATTGCCCTGTGGTGTCTGCTGGCTGCGGTCGTGCTCGCCCTTCAGCCGGCCCCGGCCGGGGCGCAACTCGTCGAACGAGTCGTCGACGGCGACACCATTGTGGTGCGGGGGGTAGGTCGCGTGCGGCTGATCGGCGTCGACACGCCGGAGACGGTGAACACCCGGCAGCCCGTCGAGTTCTTCGGCCGCGAGGCGAGCGCGTTCACGAAACGGCTGCTCGAAGGCCGTCGCGTGCGTCTCGAATACGACCGGCGGCGCACGGACCGTTACGGGCGGACCCTCGCCTACGTCCATCTCGCGGACGGGACGTTCGCCAACGCGGAGATCATCCGGCGGGGTTTCGGTCACGCCTATACCCGGTATCCCTTCCGCCATCTCGATCGGTTCCGGCAGCTCGAGCGCGAGGCGCGGTCGGCGGGCCGGGGACTCTGGGACCGGGCGGCGTCGCGGAGCAGGTCTTCGGCGGCGGGCCGTCGATCGGCGGCCGCCCGGATACCCTGGGACGACAACGGGAACGGCCGGGTGTCGTGCGCCGAAGCGCGGCGGCACGGGATCGCGCCGGTGCCGCGCAGCCATCCCGCCTACGCGTACATGCGGGACGCCGACCGCGATGGTGTCGTGTGCGAACGGTGACCCCAGGAACACCGAGACCGACACGAATGTGCCGGCGCACTACGCCCACGATGCACGATGCAGCGTGTGCGAACGGTGACCCCAGGACACCGTGTCCGGCGGCATGGAGCGGTGTTCACGACTGAGCAGTGACCCAGGATTACTCTGCCTGCCGGCGGCGACTCGGACCCGGTGGGTGCGAGTGCTGCCGACCGATGACGCCGACCCGCCGCCGTGAATGGTGACCTCATGAACACCCTGCTCGAAGAGGCGATCGAGGCGTGGGACGGCGCCCGCCGGGGCGTCATCGCCGAAGCGGGGGACATCCCCGCCCGCGACTACGACTTCCGGCCCGTCCCGGAGGCGCGGTCGGTGGCGGAACTGGTCGCCCACATCGTGGCCACCGGCCGGATGTGGACGAACGAGCTCACCCGGCCCGACGCCGACTTCACCCGCCAGAGCTTCCCGGCGTTCATCCGCGAGTATGCGGACGATGTCGAGGCTCGTCGCCCTCGATCTGCCTGGCTCCGCCTGTTGCGCACCAGCTACCGCGACGGCGTCCGGCAGATCCGCGCCGCCGGCGAGCTGCAGATGCTGCAGTACGTGCGCCGCTTCGACGGCGAGCGCGGCACCCGCCTCACCTGGCTGCATCACGGCATCGCCCACGAGGAGTACCACCGCGCCCAGATCGCGCTGTACGCCCGGCTGCTCGGCCGCACCCCGGCCCTGACGCGGGCGATCGAGGGCGCAGGTCAGTGAAGACGGAGTCTGGCCGGCAGCCGTCGCCGGCCCGAGTCGGTCTGGCAGGGAAGCAGGTCGTCGACGGCAATCGCCGCCGCGGAGCGTGACCGGGGGCGACCGCATCGCCGGCGCGTAGAACGGCGCCATTCGCGCCGCCCCCGCTGGCGCAGGGTCGGTCAAGGCAGCAGGTTGTCGACGGCGATCGCTCGGTGTGAATGCTCGCGTCGGCCACGGCGCCTGCATCGGGATCCGTCGGAGAGGCGACCCCGCCGCGCCGTCCGGTGAGCGCGCCGCTCCCGGGGAGTCGATGCCGCGCGGCGGCGCAGACTCCCCGGGGTTGGACGGCCATCGGTGCCGCAAGACGACGATGGCGGGGCCACTGCTGCTCGGCCCGCCGCCCGCTCGTCGGCGCTTCGTCAGCCGTACCGGTGTGGCGCGAGGCCGCGGCTACTGCTGCTCGGCCGCCGCCCGGTCGTCGGCGCGGGCGCCGGAGAGGATGCCCTCCATCGAGTAGTTGCCCTCGTGGCACGCGTACTCGTACAGCGGCTCCTCGCCCCGCCGCATCGGGATCTCGGCCGTCCACGGCTGGACCCAGGTGTCGGGGTCGGTCACCGTGAACGTATAGACCAGCGTGTCCTCGTCCTGCCGGGTCAGCCGCTCGACGAGGGTCATGTTCTCGGTCGATCCGCGCCAGCGGGTCTTGTCGGTGAAGTTGTTCGTCTCGATGACGAGGGTGTCGCCCTCCCAGCGCCCGCGCGACTCGCCGGTCCACGACGCGATGCCGGTGCGCGGCGTCCCGTCGATGGGGATGATGCGCGAGTCGTGCACCATCTCGTTCAGGATGACCACGGCGTCCTCGGTCTGGAACACCTGCATGTTCTGGTTGTAGCCGCCCGGGGTCATCGGCGGTCCGGTGTTGAAGCCGAGGATGCAGCGGTCGAAAGTGCTGCGATCGAGCCACGAGTCGGCGGGGTGCTCGGCCCGGTACTCGCGCCGCGCCGCGGCCCGCGCCTGCCCCGCTTCCGAGAGCGCCGGCATGCGCCCGTTCGGGGGATCGACGATCAGCGAGGTGCGGCGGGTCTCGATGGTGCGGGTGCCCCGGTCCATCCAGAAGTTGTTGTAGGCGCCGACGCTGCCGCCCGCCTCGGTGCGGCGCGGCGGCGCGAGGAGGAGCCGCTCGTCGCGGTCGACGGCGCCCTGCTCCAGGGTGGCCGCCTCTTCTCGGGTCAGGAACTCGCGGTCTCCGTACCGTTCCGGGCGCTGCAGCGGAGTGATGGTGCGGAAGTCCCACACCCCCTGCAGGTCCGGGGCGCCCCACGCCGTGCGCGGCCCGTCCTGGGCCGTCGCCGGCGGGACCAGCCCGGCTGTTGCGACGATCGCGGCGAGGACGCCGACCGTTACGACCTGTCTCTGCCTCATCTCCGACCTCCTTGACATCCGGCCGAGCTCACCACAACGTACGCCGGCAAGACACATCCCGGCGAGGATTCGCGTGATGGAGATACGCTCCGCGCGCAGGCTGCCCTCCGCGGTTTCGCGCGCAGCGCGCGCGGCGAAATCAAGAGTAGTCTCCGGCGTCGAGCGGGTCAACGGTTCGACGGCTCCGGCGGGCAAGGGCCGCGTACTCGCTGGTCGTGCCAACCCACGGTGGCGACCATGGACTGCCGCCGTCGGCCAGGCGACTGATCGCGGCGGCGGTCGTGCCCCCGGGCCACTCCTTCTCCCGGCGATGCGCACGTCGAAGCCGCGCACGTTGCCGGGCGGCATCTCCTGCGTCAGCGGCGGCTCGACCGCCTGGAAGTTCGCATCCTGGAGTATGCTCGCGATCGCTGAAGCCCGACCCGATGAATGGGCGTACCGCCGATGACCTGGACAGAGCTGGAGACCCGTCTCGCCGGCGGCGTGGGGCCGCCGGGCTGGCATCGAGAGGGCGCCGAGTGGCGTGGGCCATGCCCGGTGACGCTTCAGGGCTCCGATTGCGCCTGGGCCGGTGGCGGGCCGAATGACGAGGTCAGGCTCGGCTGCCGCCACTGTGTGGCCGGCGGGCGCCTCGAGGGGAGCGACTTCCGGGAGCACCTGGCGGGCATCACCGGCGAGGCGCTCAAGCCCACCGGGCGCCGGCCGTGGAAGAACTACGGTTCGGCGCGCGAGTTGGTGGACCGGGCCAGACGGAGGCGGAGTTCACGGTGACGTATTCGCCGCGCTGTCCGCGGTCGGCTCGCCGCGCACCGCTGCCCGATACCCACCGGTGAAACGCGACCTGCCGGGTCTGAGTGGACCTGGGACCGGGAGGGCCGAGAAGAGCTCGATTTCGGCGTGAACCGGTTTACCCGCCCGATTCCCCGATGAGCTGGACAACCTGACCGGCCGGTCGGCCGTCCATGGCGGGGCGCTCGGCCGGGTCGACCCCGGTTTGTGATAAATCTATCCGCCGGGAGTCCGTGCGGTGGAACGGGGACCTCCTGCAGGGTTGCCGCGGAATACCGGGGGGCGACCATCCCCCGACGCGACGGCTGTCGCAAACGGCGAACGGCGGTTGTGCGGTCGGCGCCCGGGGCTGTCCCATGTGCCCCCGACGGCGAAGGTCACCGTGAGCCGGACCCGGGTAGCTGTGTTCATGGCAGCGGGCTGGCCGACGAGGCGCGGCCATGAGCGATTGGTTGGGCGCCGAGCGGCGCCGAAGGCGACAATGGGCGGACTAGGGCGCAGCTCGGTGGGGGATGCCCTGAGGGAAGCGAACGCAGGGGGAGTGAACGGAGATGAGACGCAGCATCACGCTCGGCGCGGTGGTGGCGGTCGGCGTTATGTCGGTCGGCTTGAACGGGTTCCAGCAACTCGACCCTGACGCGGTCGACGCGGCCTCGATCGAGCAGGTGAAGGACAACCTCTACGTCATCACCGGATCGTCGCCGGTCGACCGTGCGCTGTTCAGCGGCGGCAACGTCGGCGTCTTCGTGATGGAGGACGGGGTGGCCATCGTCGACACCAAGCTCCCGGGGTGGGGGCCGGTGATCCTCGAGCGCATCCGCTCGGTGACCGACAAGCCCGTCGTCACCATCGTCAACACCCACACCCACGGCGACCATGTCGGCAGCAACGAGTTCTTCGACGCGGCGCGCATCGTGGCCCACGAGAACACCAAGGCCAACATGCAGCGCATGGACAACTTCCAGGGCGACAACGCGCGGTACCTGCCCGCCGCCACCTACTCCGATCGGATGAGCCTCGGCTCCGGAGCGGACCGCATCGACCTGTACCACTTCGGGGCCGGCCACACCAACGGCGACACCTTCATCGTGTACCCGGCCCTCGGTGTGCTGCAGACCGGCGACATGTTCCCGTGGCGGGACGCGCCGTTCCTCGACACCAGCAACGGCGGCAGCGGGCTGGCCATGCCCGAGACGCTGGCCGCGGCCCTCGCCGGCATCGAGGGCGTCGATGTGGTGGTGCCCGGGCACATCCCGGTGACGACGTGGGAGAGCTTCGCGGAGTTCCAGCGCTACAACGCGGACCTCGTGGACGCGGTGCGGACCGCCAAGGGCGCGGGGCTGAGCGTGGACGAGGTGGCGAGCGGCGTCGACCTGTCGTCCGGGTATCCCCACTACGACTCCACCCGCCTCGCGGCGGCGGTGCGGGTGATCTACGGCGAGTTGCCGTAGCCGGGACGGCTCTGCGGAGGGCGGCGGGAGCGGCGGGCCTCGCCGCCGGTGCAAACTCGGGTCGTGGCGGGGGTCGCCGGCCCGGGGTGTCTGCGCCGGGCCGCGACTGCTCGCGGGGCGGCGCTCTCGGCCCGGCGGCGGCTGTCGCGCCCGTGCGGCGGCGCTCTCGGCTCGGGGCGGCGGCGCCCGGGCGGCGCGAGCCGTCGGTCGATGTGCCCCGCCGGAGTGGCCGGGGCTTATAACGCCCGCGGCCCCGCCAGTACGCGGGCCGGGAACATGATGATCGCGGTGAGCAGCGCAAAGACCCCGGTCGCCGCGATGCCGAGCAGCCGGAACGGCAGCAGCAGCAGCCACACGACGGGGTAGAGCAGCAGCGCCAGGAGCGCCAGCGGCCAGCACAGCACGAGGAGGATGCACCACAGCAGGAACTTGGTCATGTTACCCGCATCTGACGAAGGGTCGGGACCGGCGGTTCCGAGCGGCTCGCGGAGGAGGACATGAGCAAGGATGAGTTGGCCGCCTGGGAGCTGGCATTGGCCCATCTTCGGCAGGCTCGGAACTCGGTCGAGAAGCTGCGCCTGCGGTTGGTGGTCGATGGCGTTGTGGAGCGAGAGCAGGCGCAGGCGTGGGGACCGTTGAAGACCCTCGAATTTGCCGTGTCGTCGATCGAGACGGCGCGGCGGAAGCGGGGCGGGTTCCCATCCTCGCCGCGCCCTCGCCGTCGTCCTGACCCCGGCGGGTGGAGGCCCGTCGTCCAGGGAGGCTTGTGCAATGGCAGGTGAGAACGATGACGGCCTTTCCGCCGTACCGGTCCGACGGGCCGCGCGGCGCATCGGTTCGGCGCGGCCCGTCGGGAGGATGACGCGGGTCTGCCGCCGATTCCTGCCGCTGACGGTCGTCGCTTGCGGCCTCGCGCCGCCGGCCCACGCCGACGACTGGCCCGAGTGGCGCGGGGCGGGCCGCCTCGGCGTCCTCCACGAGACCGGCCTCGTCGAGACCTTCCCCGAGGGCGGCCTGCCGGTGGCGTGGCGCACCCCCATTCACGGCGGCTACGCAGGTCCCGCCGTGGCCGGGGGGCGGGTCTTCGTCACCGACGCCCGCCGCCCCGACCCGCGATCGACGGCGGTCGTCGAGCGGGCCGTGGCCCTCGACGAGGAGACCGGCGACGTGCTGTGGACGCGGGAGTGGGAGACCGACTACGCGGGGCTGCAGCTCGTGTACGCCATCGGTCCTCGGGCCACCCCCACCGTCGACGGCGACCGGGTCTACGTGCTCGGGGCGATGGGGAGGCTGCTCGCCCTCGACGTCGCCGACGGGACGGTGCGGTGGGAGAAGGACTTTCCCGCCGACTTCGACACTGCGGTGCCGTCGTGGGGCATGTCGGGGGCGCCGCTCGTCGACGGCGACCGACTCATCTGCCTCGTGGGCGGCGAGCCCGACGCCAAGATGATGGCGTTCGACAAGCACACCGGCGAGGAGGTCTGGCGGGCCCTGTCGTCGGACTGGGAGCCCGGCTACAGCCAGCCCATCATCATCGAGGCGGGTGGCGCACGGCAGCTCATCGCGTGGCATCCGCGCGACATCAGCTCGCTCGACCCCGAGACCGGCGAGGTGTACTGGGAGATCCGCCACATCGTCGACATGGGCATCAACCCGGCGACGGCAGTCCACAGCGGCCGCTACCTGTTCTTCACGTCGCAGTACGGCGGGGCCCGCATGCTGCTGCTCGACGAGGATCGCCCGGGGGCCGAAGTGCTCTGGGAGGGGGTGGGGGAGAGCGACCCGGAGTACGGCTTCGACTTCAACACCCTGAACTCGGTCATCAGCACCCCGTTCATCCGGGGCGACCACGTGTACGGGGTCGACGGCCACGGGGTCCTCCGCTGCCTCGAGGCGGCGACGGGCCGCCGCGTGTGGGAGACCGAGGCCCTGATTGGCGAGAGCACCAACTGGGCCACGGCGTTCTTCGTGCGCAACGGCGACCGCTACTTCGTCAACACCGACACCGGCGACCTCGTCATCGCGCGGTTCTCCCCCGACGGCTACGAGGAGGTCAGCCGGACGGCGCTCATCGAGCCCACCCATCCCTACGTGCGGCGGCGGCTTTCCGGCCGCGCCGTCAACTGGTCGCACCCCGCCTATGCGAACCGCCACGTGGTGGTCCGCAACGACGAGGCGATCGTGCGGCTCTCCCTGGCGGGCGAGGAGTAGGTGGGAGTGGCCATGCGACGGTTCGACGCGGGTTCCCGGAGGCCGGGCCTCGGTGCGGGGGAACGGCTGTGCCGCCGCGCACGGGTCGCCGCATCGGTGCTGCTCGTGCTGGCCGTCGCGGTCTCGGCGGCGCCCCTCCGGGCTCAGAGCGCGGCAGACGCGCCGCGGCGCGTCGTGGTGATGGGCGACCTGCATCTGGGCGAAGGGCGCGGGGCGGACGGCGCGTGGTCGCCGGTCGAGGATTTCCGTTGGGCGGACGACCTCCGGCGGTTTCTCTCCGCCCTCGCGGAGGAGGCCGAGCCGACGGACCTGGTCCTGAACGGCGACACGTTCGACCTGCTGCAGACGGGCGACGGCGCCTGCGCCCACGACGACCCCGCCCTGGGGTGCAGCGAGAGCGAGGCCCTCGCCCGTCTCGAGCGCGTGCTCGCCGCGCACGGCGAGGCCGTCGCCGCCTTCGCGGCATTCGCGTCCGCCGACGACAACCGGCTGGTGCTCGTGCCTGGCGACCACGACGCCGCCCTGTTGTTCCCGTCGGTGGCGCGGCGCGCCGTGGACGCGTTCGGGGCGGGGGCGGGGCGGGTGAGCGTGGCCGGGGACGGCCACTGGCGCTCCGCCGACGGGCTCATCCATGTCGAGCACGGCCACCAGTTGGCCCACCGGGCCGACCGGTTCGACGACTGGCCCGCCCCGTTCGTGACCCGCTCCGGGGAGCAGCGCCTCGCGCGGCCGTGGGGGCACGCGGTGGTGCAGGCGCTGGTCGACCGCTACGAGCCGCGGTTCCCCATCGTGGACAACCTCGCCGACAACGGGGCCGGCCTGCGCTGGGCGCTCGCCGCGGCCGGGGTGGACGACGCGGGGGCGGCGGCGCCCGACCTGCTGCGGTTCCTGCTCTTCCGGATGTCGTGGCAGCAGTTCCGCATGGACCTGGACCGCGGCGACGTCGAGCCGCCGGTGTGGGACCTCGCGCGCGTGCGGGAGGCGGGGCCGGGGTTCCTCGTCGACTCGCTGGTCGACGACGACCGGTTCAGGCCGCTCGCCGTGCTGGCCCTCGCCGAAGGTCGCCTGACCACCCTCATGGCGGGCCTGAGCGACGATGAGCTGACCGCCATCTGCGACCATCGCGCCGCCCTCCGCCGGGCGCGGCGGCGCTTCGAGCGCATCCTGACCCAGCTCGACCCCACCGGCCCCCCGCCGACCGAGTGCCCGCGCACCCCGGAGACCGCGGCGCCCCGGTTCGAGTACTTCTGGGGATCGCGCGACCGCGTGTTCAGCCGTCACCTCGAGCAGTTGACCGACCCCCGGCCGGTCGCGGTGATGGTGCACGGGCACACTCACCTCGCCGACTACCGTCAGGGCAACTTCACCCGCGTCGAGGCCGGCCTGACCTATGTCGTCGACGGCTTCTCGCCGGTGCGGGGGGGCGCCACCCCGATCGTCATCAACGGGGGCGCGTGGCAGCGCACCGTGACCCCGCGGCAGCTCGAAGAGCACCGGCGGCGCCTGGGCCTGTCGGCGGCCGAGCTGCTGGCCTCGATGCAGCCCGAGCAACTGCCGCCCTGCTACAGCTTCGTGCAGATCGATGCCTACGACGAGCGGCCCGACCCGCCGGTGGTGCGCTACTGGCGGCAGGACCGCGACGGCACGTGGACGATGGCGCCCCGCTGCGGGAGGGGCATCGGCGACTGACGGCCGGCCGGCCCGCCCCTCCCGCGGGTCGGGATCGAACACCGAGGAGACAGTCATGACGAGATCGACGACGAAGTGGTGGGTCCTGACGGCGATCGTGGCGGCGACGGTCGCCGCGGGCGGGGCGAGCGCGCCGGGCGACGTGCCCGAGATGGACGGCGTGCCGGCGGCCAAGCCCGAGGCGGTGGGGATGTCCTCGGCGCGGCTCGAGCGCCTCGACCGGGTCATGCAGGGCTACATCGACCGCAACGAGGTGGCGGGGGTCGTCACCCTGGTCGCGCGCCGCGGCCAGGTCGTGCACTTCTCGGCCCTCGGCAAGCGCGACGTCGAGTCGGGAGCCCCCATGACCCACGACACCATCTTCCGCATCGCGTCGATGACCAAGCCCATCGCGTCGGTGGCGCTGATGATGCTCTACGAGGAGGGCCGCTTCCAGTTGCGCGACCCCATCGCGAAGTGGCTGCCCGAGTTCGCCGACATGCGGGTGGCGGTGCCCGCGCCCCCGCAGGAACGGCTGACCGGCCGCTACAAGACGGTGCCGGCGGCGCGGCCCATCACCGTGCAGCAGGTCCTGACCCACACCGCGGGGCTCGCCAACACCTACCGCGGCATCACCCAGCCCGAGTTCCAGCGGGTAGTGGCGCCGCGCGAGCCCGGCGACACGGTGGGCGCCATGCTGAAGCGGCTCGCTACCCTGCCCCTCAACTTCCACCCCGGCGACCACTGGGAGTACGGCCGCGCCACCGACGTCGTGGGCCGGCTCGTCGAGGTCATGTCGGGCCAGACCCTCGACGCGTTCCTGAAGGAGCGCATCTTCGAGCCCCTCGACATGAGGGACACCCACTTCTACCTGCCGAAGGCGAAGCTCGGCCGGTTCGCCGCCCTCTACCGGCCCGACGCCGACGGCAGGATCGAGCTGGCCGAGGCCCCGACGGCCGAGAGCCGCTACGTCGCCGAGCCCCACACCTACTTCAGCGGCGCCGGGGGGCTGGTGTCGACCGCCCGCGACTACTTCCGCTTCCACCAGATGATGCTCAACGGCGGCGAGCTCGACGGCGCGCGCATTCTCGGCCGCAAGACGGTCGAGCTGATGACCGCCAACCACACCGGCGACAAGGGCATCTGGCTCGCCGGCCCCGGCTACGGGTTCGGCCTCGGCTACGCGGTGGTCACCGACCTCGGTCCGTCGGGCACCCCGCGCTCCGAGGGCTCCTACTACTGGGGCGGCGCCTTCGGCACCATCTTCTGGGTCGACCCGTCCGAGGAGCTGATCGGCATCCTGATGGAGCAGATCCGGCCCTACACCCACCTCAACGTCCGGCCCGACCTCGCGACGATGACCTACCAGGCCATCGTCGACTGATCCGCCATGCTGAAGTGGATCGTCCTCGCGACGGTGCTGGGGTGGGTCGGCCGGCTGCTGCTCGACCGCGTGCGGGTCGCGGTCAACCGGCCCCCGCCCCCGCGCCGCTTCGACGTCTTCACGGTGCTCGCCATCGTCGTCGTGTTGCTGTGGCTGCTGCCGTTCGTGCTGCCGTTCTTCCGGGGCACGGTGGAGTGAGCGGGGAGCTCAGCCCTGCGGCATTCTGAACCGCCGTCCGTCCAAGGCGGAAGACCGAGCCCGTCACCGACGGAACAGGCTCTTGGGAATCCTCCCGGTGACCACCTGGGTCAGATCGACCGCCTCGGCGACGTGGAAGTCCACGGCGATGCTGGCCAGCGACAGCGCCCGGTCGGGGCTGAGGCCGTGCTCTTCGGCGAGGAACGCCACCACCTCGTCGACGGCCTTCTGCAGGGCGCGGTCGAGGTCGAGGTCGATGCCCATCAGGACGTAGTGGGTGGCGGTCTCGGCCCGTGGCGCGCTCAGCGGGCGGTCCTTGTGCAGGACGAAGCGGAAGCGTCCCGTCAGCGACTGCTCGATGGCGGTGCCGCTGACCTCGCCGTCGCCCTGCGCAGAGTGCGGATCGCCGACGTAGAACAGGGCGTCCGGCTGCAGCACGGGGAGATACAGGGTGCTGCCGGCGGTGAGGTCCTTGACGTCGAGGTTGCCGCCGAAGCGCCCGGGCGGCCGCGACGCCTGGACGCCGGGCACGGTGACCCCGGGCTCGCCGACGACGGGGTCGGGGGCGACGGCCATGATGCCCATGAACGGGGCCAGGGGCACGTGGATGCCGTCGGCGAACAGGGCGACCTCGCGGCTGTTCACGATCCCGGTGCGGATGAGGTGTCGGCCCTGCTCGATGTCCCGCGCGCTGTCGTCGGGCCGCGAGCCGGGGTAGCCGGGCGAGAAGACGCCGCCGGTCGGGCTCGTGTTGTTGACGCCGTAGGGGACCCGGGTGGCGAGATCCAGCACCTGGACCTCGAGGACGTCGCCCGGCTCGGCGTTCCGCATCGCGATAGGACCGGTGATGACGTGGCCGCTCCGTCCCTCCCGCGGCCGCCCCGCCCGGGACGCCCAGAAGTCGAGGACATCGGGCAGGATCTCGTCCGGCGTCACCCCGAGGACACCCAGCGACAGATCCGGGTGAGCGTCCTGCGTGGCCCCGGCGTGCGACAGGGTGTCGATGCGCACCGTGTCTCCCGAGTCGATGGTCAGCACCGGCGCCTTGTCGAGGGGGAACCAGCCCCAGCTCACCGTCTCGGGCCGGGACGGCACGAAGTGCTCGCGGTCCTGGGCGGCGACGCCCGAGGTCACCGCGAGCAGGAGCGCCGAGGCGCCGGCCAGCGCGAGGCGTTCACCGATCCCGGCAGCGTGGCGACGCGCCGGCGTCGAGCCGTGAGCCGGGGCGTGGCTGTCGTCGTGCGTGCACGCGAGCATGTGTCGTTCCTCCGAGAAACGGGGTCTCGCCAGCGAGTCTGCCTGACGGGCTCGCTGCGGTCCCGGGGGGCTGCCAGGCCGTGACCAGGCGGGAAGCGCGGCCGGTGCGGATGCCGTTTCGGCCAACGTTGCGGGCACGGACGCGGGGGCCGGCTGTCCGTGTGGTTCCAGCATGATGGCCAGCATAGCACGCGCGCCATGGCGAAATTCCGCCGCCGCCCAGCCGGGGTTGCCCGGGGCGTCCCGGGCGTCCCGGGGCTGCTGCTAGAATACGCACGACGGTCGGCGATACGGCCGGCGAGCTTCGAGGAGTCGACATGCCTATTCGAGTGATCGCGCTCGGGACCGGCCTGGTCCTGATGAGCGCTTCCCTGGGGGCGACCCAGACCAACTGGCCGCAGTTCCGCGGCGAGACCGCGGGCGTGGTCGCGGACGACCCCGCGCTGCCCGAGCGCTGGGGACGGAACGAGAACGTGGTGTGGCGGGTCGACGTGCCCGGCCGCGGCTGGGCGTCGCCCATCGTCTGGGGCGACCACGTCTTCGTCCTGACGTCGACAGCGACGCAGGGCGACGAGGTGCCCATCCAGCCCATCGAGAACTACCGGGCGCGTTCGCTCGGCGGGACGATGACCGCCGCCTTCATCACCGAGATGGACCGGCCCCTGCGCTGGGTCCTCCTCGACATCGATTTCGAGACGGGGGAGACGCGCTGGGAATACACCCTGCACACCGGCGTGCCGGAGATGCCCGCCCACCAGAAGAGCACCTTCGCGTCGGAGACGCCGGTCACCGACGGCGAGCGGGTCTACGTCTATCTCGCCGACATCGGCCTTTTCGCGGTCGACTTCACGGGCGAGCTGGCGTGGTCGAGCCCCCTCGACTGGCTGCCGCGCCGCCAGTGGGGGGCCGCGAGTTCGCCGGTGCTGCACGACGGCCGGCTCTACGTGGTCAACGACAACGAGGAGGCGTCGTGGGTGGGCGCCTTCGACGCCGCGACTGGGGCCGAGCTGTGGCGGACCGAGCGGGACGAGCGGTCGAACTGGTCCACGCCGTTCGTGTGGGAGAACGACGTGCGGACCGAGCTGGTCACCACCGGCCAGAACGGGGTCAAGTCGTACGGGCTGGACGGCGAGCTCCTGTGGCAGCTCAGCGGGATGTCGTCGCTCGTCATCCCCACGCCGTTCTCCGACGACGGCCTGCTGTACATCAACTCGGGTTACGTGGCTGACCGGAACCGGCCGGTGTACGCGATCCGGGCCGGCGCGAGCGGCGACATCACGCTGCCCGAGGGCGCTGCCAGCAACGACTACGTGGTGTGGTCGCACGCGCAGCTCGGGTCCTACAACCCGTCGGCGCTCGTCTACGGCGGCACCCACTACACGCTCCTCGACCGGGGCATCCTGATGGCCTACGACGCCGGCACCGGCAACGAGGTCTACCGGCGCCGACGCATCACTGCGGGGACGCTGTTCACCGCGTCGCCGTGGGCCTACAACGGGAAGATCTTCGCCCTCAGCGAAGACGGCGACACCTTCGTCATGCAGGCGGGGGAGGAGTTCGAGGTTATCGGGCGGAACTCGCTCGACGAGATGACCCTGGCGACCCCGGCGCTGGCCCGCGGCAGCCTGCTCATCCGCACCGCGTCGGGTCTCTACCGCATCGCGGAGAACGGCGACTGACGTCGGCGCGCGGGATGTCGGTGTGAGGGCCGGCCGGTCGGCAGGCGGAACCTCGGCTCGTCGTGCGGACGTGAGACCCGATGGCATCGTGGATCGCGGCAGGAGACCTGACGCGAGTCGACCTGCCGGTCAGCGAACGCGAGCCGTGTGGGCGGGTTGGCGACCGGGTGCAGTCGGCGGCTCCGGGGCGACCTCCGTGTTGATTCGAACCGGCCGATTGGGGGCCGGCGTCCGAGGGATGGGAGCGAACGCGATGCGCAGAACAGTCTTGTTGCTGGTCGCCGTGGGGCTCGTGCTCGGGACCGCCGACCGCGCGGCCGGGCAGCAGACCGGGGCCGCCGACCCTGTCAGGGAGCTCGTCGGTCGTCTCGACCTGGAGCTCTACAAGGCCGCCATCAAGGGCCTGACCCAGTTCGGAGACCGGCGGCAGGGGACCCGGCGAAACCGCGACGCCGTCGACTGGATCGAGACGTGGCTGGAGGAGGCGGGGTGCGCCACCGAGCGCGTCCACTACACCTACGAAGCGCCCCGGCGGCGGCAGGTGCGACCTCCGCGCCCGGGCCAGCGGCTGCCGGCCCCGAGTCGGCCCGAGCCCACGCCCACCGGGGGCCGCATCGGCCGCAACGGGAGCGGCCCCGGGGGCAGCTCCATCTTCGGCTACCGGCGCCCCACCGGCGTCGTCCGCGACCCGATGGCGCAGCCCGACGAGGCGCTGCGGGCGCTGAACATGGAGGAGCCGGTCGACGGCCCCCGCTCGCAGGTCTACTGCACGAAAATCGGCTCGACCCGTCCCGACGAGATGTACATCCTCGGCGCCCACATGGACGGGCACGGCTTCGGCGAGGCCGCGAACGACGACGCGTCGGGCACCGCGCTCGTCATGGAGCTCGCGCGCATCTTGAGCGCCCCCGACGTCCAGACCGAACGGTCGATCCGGTTCGCCCTGTGGAACAACGAGGAAACCGGCCTGAACGGCAGCCGGGCCTATGTCGAGCAGCGTCGCGAGCGGCAGGGCGTCGAGGACCCGCCGGGGTCGGGCCGGTATCCCGAGCCGCGCTGGCTGGGCATGATCCAGCACGACATGATGCTGTTCGACCACGGCGCCCCCGGCCCCGACGGGGTGGTCAGCCGCGATCAGCGGCGGGAGGCCGACGTGAACATCGAGTTCCAGTCGAACTCCGATCTCGCGGCCGAGTCGCGCGACCTCGCGTTCTTCTTCAAGGCCGCCAACGACGCCTACGCCACCGACTATCCCGCCATGGTCGGGCCGCACATGACGAACACCGACTCGACCCCGTTCATGAACGTCACGCCGTCCATCAGCCTGCGCGAGAACGAGCGCGGCATGCACATCGGGGCCGGCTGGGACCCCCACTGGCACCAGCCCACCGACCGCTACATCACGTTCACGGACGATGACTTCCGCCTCGGCCTGAACGCGGCCCAGACGACGCTGGCCGCCATCGCGCAACTCGCCGGCGCGACGCTGGTCGAGCCCTGACCCGGCGGCTCTGTCCGGGCGCGCCTAGAACAGGGAGCTTCCGGCGAGCCGCAGGATGATCTCGATGACGAGCAGCGGAACCAGCACGACCTGCAGCCCGATGAACACCATGTTCGAGAGCAGGGCCAGGAAACGGAGTCCCCCGCCGGTGTCGGGATCCGCCGACAGGGGCTCGGTTCGGAGGGGGCCGAAGAGGGTGCCGACCACGAGCACCAGGAGGATGACGCCCACGCAGCTCAGGACCGTGACGTGAACGACGTAGTCGGTGGCGAACTGCATGAACAGGGCGTAGGGCAGGAGCGCGATGACGACGAAGATCGCGGTGCCCAGTATCCACATCAGCATGCGTCCGGCCAGTCCCAACTGTTGTGTCTCAGTCATGTGCTCTCCGTCAGGAATACGCTCGGCCCGGCGCGGGCCGCACCCCGGTCCGCCAGAGACGACAGCCGGGCGGGCCGATCTCAAGCAATGGAACCGCCGCCAATTATACGCATGCCGCCGGGCTCGCGCTTCTGCCGTCCGGCTCCGCGGCTGTCTCCGCCGGGGATGCGCCTTCGCCGAGACGGGACGATCGCGGGAGCGCCTCGCTGATTTAGAATGGCTCCGTCGTACGTCCGCGGCGCTGGCGGGCCGGCAACGATTTGCTGATTTGGAGTGGCTCTGTCGTACGTCCGCGGCGCCGGCGGCGAAGTCGGCAGGCAGTGATTTGCAGCCGTCCGGGTAGACCTGGGCCCGAGAGTGGCGGGGACGGCGTAGCCCACCTCGGAAGCGGGCGGGTACGCGGCGGCCGGTCGGGGAGGTCGCGTCGCGGGGCGGCGCGCTCTCCAGGCTGCGGAAGGAGTGAGATTCATGCGCGAGAAAAGGGTGACGGTGTGGGTTCTGGCCGTGGCGCTCGCGGGCGCCGTGGCGTTCGCGCCGGCGACGGCCTCCGCCCAGTCGGCCGACGCGGGCTGGGTCGTGCCTCGCACGCCCGACGGCCACGCAGATCTGCAGGGAGTCTGGGCCAACAACAACATCACCCCGCTCCAGCGTCCCGAAGCGTGGGCGGGCAGGGAGACCCTCAGCGACGAGGAGTTGGCTGCCCTGCGGGTGTCGGCCGCCAACGCGGTCAGTGACGGGGACGCCCTGTTCGGTGATCAGCTCGTGCTCGCCGCCATCGCCGGGGTCGAGGCGACCTCGTACGACCCCACGACCGGCAACTACAACCAGTTCTGGATCGTCGAGCGCGACTTCGGCAACCGGACGTCGCTGATCGTCGATCCGCCGGACGGCCGGATCCCCGCCGTGACCCCCGAGGCGCGCGAGCGGTTCCGCGCCGCCGCCGAGTACCGGCGCGAGCACCCCGCCGACAGCTATACGGACCGGCCGCTCCAGGAGAGGTGCGTCACCTACGGGGTCCCGCGGCTCGGGGCCGGCTACAACGACTACTATCAGATCTTCCAGAGCGCGGACCACGTCGTGATTCTCAACGAGATGATCCACGACGCGCGGGTGATCCCGCTGACCGGCCAGCCTCACCTGCCCGAGTCGGTGCGGCAGCTTCACGGCGACTCGCGGGGATACTGGGAAGGGGACACCCTGGTCATCGAGACGGCGAACTTCTCGTCGACCGCGAATTTCCGCGGATCGTCCGACGGACTTCACCTGGTCGAGCGTCTGTCCCGGGTCGGCCCCCGGACCCTCGATTACGAGGTCACGATCACCGACCCGACGGTGTGGACGCGGCCGTGGACGGTCAGCATTCCCCTGATGCGGAGCGACGAGCCGATGTTCGAGTACGCCTGCCACGAGGGCAACATCGGGATGGACGGGATTCTCGCCGGCCATCGCGCCGAGGAGCGGGCCGGGCAGTCGCAGTAGGAGGCGCACCCTCCCGCAGGAGGCGCCGATTCGCTCGAGGGTTGGTCGGGCCGGGAGCGGGCAGTGTTCCCCGGCCGACCGCACGGCGGGGGGTGCACGCCATGAAGAGTGCCGCCATCGCGGTCGGGATTGCACTGGCCGTCTGCGGTCCCCGTCCCGCGCCCGCCCAGTCGCCGGACCCGGTGTACGACGCCGCGGTTCGAGCCTTGGCGGCGAGGCCCGAAGTACGTCGCGCCCTCGCCCTCGCCCGCACACTCGAACGGACCGCGGAAGCGCCCCTCATCGAGCTGACGGAGATTCCCGCGCCGCCCTTCGGGGAAGCCGAGCGGGGGCGGCGGTTCGCGGAGCTCCTGCGGGAGACGGGGCTCGCCGACGTGACCATCGACGAGCCCGGCAACGTCATCGCGCGGCGGGCGGGGACGGCCGGTCCCGAGGCGGTGGCCGTCGTCGCCCATCTCGACACCGTCTTCCCTCCTGGCACGGATGTGACCGTTCACCGGCGCGGCAACCGCCTCTACGCGCCCGGCATCGGCGACGACACCCGGGGGCTGGTGGTCCTGCTGATCATCGCCGAGGCGCTGGAGCGGGCCGCCGTGCGCACGCGGGCTGACGTCCTCTTCGTGGGCAGCGTGGGCGAGGAGGGCCTCGGTGACCTGCGCGGCGTGCGGCACCTGCTCCGGCCGGGCGGACCGCGTATCGACCAGTTCATCGCCATCGACGGCGGGTCGGATGAAGAGGTGGTCAATCAGGCGCTGGGCTCGCGCCGGTACCGGGTCACGGTGACCGGACCCGGCGGCCACTCGTGGGGTGACTTCGGTCTCGCCAACCCCGCCCACGCCCTCGCGCGGGCCATCGACTACTTCGACCGCGCCGCATCTCGCGTCGTCGGGGTCGGCACCGCCGCCAGTTACAACGTCGGGCGCATCGGCGGGGGCACCTCGGTCAACGCCGTCCCCCGCGAGGCCTGGGCCGAGATCGACATGCGGTCGACCGACTCCGAGTGGCTGGAGCGGCTCGATGCGGCGCTGCAATCGTCGGTCGCGCGGGCCGTCGACGAACAGAACCGTACTCGCGACCGCGGGGTGCCGCTCGACATCGATCTCGATGTGATTGGCGACCGGCCCTCGGGCCTCGTCGATCCGCGGGCTCCTCTCGTCCGCCGCGCCCTCGCGGCGACCCGTTTTCTCGGCCTCCGGCCGCGTCTGGGCGTCGCCTCGACCGACGCCAACCTGCCCATCGCCCGCGGCATTCCCGCCGTGGCCCTGGGCCGCGGCGGCGCCGGCGGCGGCGCACACTCCGTCGACGAGTGGTGGAGCCCGCGCAACGCTCACGTCTCCACCCAGCGCGCGTTGCTGCTGGTCCTGTCCGCGGCGGGCGTCGCCCGGTAGTTCGCGCCGCGGAACCGCGTGGACTCTTGGAGGTTGAGGGCGTCAAGCGGAGTCGAGGGCGACGATTGGCGGGCGAGGAGTTCGCGCCCGTCGAAATCGCCGTGTCAGTCTGCCCCATCGTGCCCCCGAATGACGACCTCGCCAACCGACGAGAACTTGCGGGTCGAAATCGCCGTGTCAGTCTGGCCCATCGTGCCCAGGAGGTTCTCGACGGCCCGACGGCGCCTTCTTGGAGCCCTGTTTCCGGGCCTCCTCCTGTCTGCCGCCTGTGTGGCACCTCCGCCCGCGGGCGCCCCCGGCGGGGAAGTCGACGCCGACCCCGCTCTCACGAGCCGCGTCCTACCGGCCGATAGTCCTGATGAGCCGTTGTTCGACGTGGGGCTCGACGCCCTGTCGGGAGACGCGCCGGCGCCCGACGGCGGACGCCGCAATCCGTTCCGTTTCGCGCGGGAGACGCTGCCGCCGCTGATCCCGGCCGGACGCCCCGAGGGCGGGAGCCCGGCGGCATCGCCCGGAGCCGTGGACGGGTGGCGGCCGTCCGAGGAGGCCGCGGCCGTCCGGTTGGTCGGCGTTCTTGAGGCGCCCGAGAGCGCGGGCCGTGTGGCCGTCCTGACGGACGGCACCGGCGTGCATCACGGACGGGTCGGCGACGTTGTCGCCGGACGCTACCGGATTGTCGCGCTCGACCGCACCGCTCTCCTGCTCGAACGGATCGAGGACGGGGTTCGGCTGACCTTGAGGCCGAGCGGCGAGTGAAGTGAAGACCGGCCGTCTGGAGGTCCTGGAAATGCGCGCCGGCGAGGGGCACATCTGCATGTGGGAGCCCGTGGCGGCGGTCCTGATTGCAGTGGCCGTCGTCTCCGGGTGCGCGTCCACCCAGTCTTTCCGCGAGGGCGCGGCGGCCGCGGGCGAGGGCAATTGGGACGCCGCTGTCGAGTACTACCGCCGGGCGCTGCAGGAAGACCCAGACCGCCCCGAGTACCGGATCGCCCTGGAACGGGCCATGTCGAGCGCCGCGCGCCATCACGAGGCGGCCGCGGCGGAGCTCGAGGTCCTGGGAGACCTCGCGGGCGCGCTCGGCGCGTACCGGCGCGCCTACGAGCTGGACCCGTCGAACGGGCAGACCGGCGTCAAGATCGCGAATCTGCAGCAGACGTTGCGCGAGCGGATGGAGGCCGCGCGAGCGCCCGCCCCCATCGAGGCGATGCGCAGCCAGGCGCGCCTCGACACGGGTCCGCCGCTCATCGACCCGGTGTCGGACGAGCCGTTGCTGATGGAGTTCACCGACACGAGCCTGCGCGACGTGCTCGACTTCCTCGGCGAGGCGGCAGGCATCAACGTCCTCTACGACCGGGACTTCGAGGACCTGACGGTGTCGGTGTCGCTGGCCGGCGTCACCTTCGAAGAGGCGCTGTCCCGCCTGCTCGTGGCGAACGGCGCGTTCCACAAGGTGGTGGACCCGGGGACCATCGTCGTCGTGCCCGAGACGCCGGAGAAGCGCGGCGAGTACGACGAGCTGATCATCCGTACCTTCTACGTCTCGCACGGCGACGTCGAGGCGCTGACGGAGCTGCTCTCCACGCTCGTGAGCGCGCCCAACGCCCCCAACGCGCCGCAACTGGTGGCGAACGTCGAGGCCAATGCGATCGCGGTGCGGGGGACGGCCCCGGTCGTCGGCATCGTCGAGAGGGTGCTGGCGGCCAACGACCGGCCGCGGGCCGAGGTGGTCATCGACGTGGAGATCCTCGAGGTCAACCGCGAGCGGGCGAAGCGCTACGGGCTCGACCTGTCGCGCTACTCCCTCTCGACGACCTACTCTCCCGGCGGTGTCCCCGCCGCCAACGGCGACGGCGCCGCCGCCCCGTCCGGGCTGTTCAGCCCGGGCCGCGTTTCCGGCTTCAGCAGCGCCGACTTCTACTTCGCGGTGCCGTCCGCGGTCATCGACTTCCTCGAGCAGGACACCCATACCCGGCTCGTGGCGCAGCCCCAGATTCGGGGGCAGGAGGGGGCCGAGCTCGAGCTGAACCTCGGGCAGGACATCCCCGTGCCGACCACTGCGTTCACGCCCCTGGCCGTCGGCGGCGCGTCGTTCAACCCGCTGACGTCGTTCCAGTACCGGCCCGTCGGGGTCATCCTCAGGATGATTCCGCGGGTCACCTACGAGAACGAGATCATCCTCGACCTCGAAGTGGAGAACAGCACCGTGGGGCCGCCCATCCTCGTCGCCGGCCAGTCGCTGCCGACATTCGGCACGAGGAAGGTGGTGACCCGGCTGCGTCTCCGCGACGGCGAGTCGAACCTCCTCGCCGGCCTCCTCAGCCAGGAGGACCGCCAGATTCTCAAGGGGTTCCCCGGCCTGCTGCGCCTGCCCATCCTCCGACAGCTCTTCTCGGCGAACGACGAGTCGGCGCAGGCGACGGACATCGTGATGCTGCTGACGCCGCGCATCGTCCGCACGCACGGGCTGACTCAGGAGAACGTCGGTCCCATCCACATCGGCACGCGCGACAACCCCGGGGTGACGGGACCCCCGCCGCGCATCGCGCCGCGTCCCGACGCCGCACGGTAGTCGGGTCCATCGCCCCCCCGCCCGGCCCGCGTGGCCGTGAACGGGCATCAAGTGTTACCGTTGTGCCGTGAACCGAGGCTGCCGGAGATGGACGGCCGCCGTGGCCGGCGCCGTGATCGCGGCGTCCGCGGGCGGGTTCGGGGGGGGCGCGGCCGACGAGCTGGTGTTCGCGGTCGCCGATGGCCGGGTCACCCTGACCGCGACCGAGGCGCCGCTCGGTGACGTCCTCGCCGCATGGTCCCGGGTCGGGAGCACCCGGTTCGAAGGCGTGGGCGACTTGGAGACGGCGCCGGTGACGCTCCGGCTCGAGGCGGCCGGCGAGCGGGAGGCCCTGCGTCTCCTGCTGCGGCCGGCGGCGGGCTTCCTCGCGGCGCCGCGGCGGCCGGGCGACTCGGGCGCCTCGATCTACGCTCTGGTCAAGATACGCGCCGCACGCCGAGCGCCGCGGTCGGCGCCGCCGGGCGGTTCGGCCGCACGGCGGCCGGCGACCCGGCCCGTACGGGAGTCGCCGGGGCTGTCCGAGGCGGAGCAGCGTGAACGGCTGCAGCGGCTGCTACGTCCGCCCCCCGCGGTGGGGACGGTGGCTGGACCGGCCGCGCCGCCGTCACGCGGCGGCGCGGCCCGGGCGCCGACGACGCCTCGCCCCGGTATGGTGGTCGAGCCCGAGCCTCCGGTTCCGCGCGGGGCGTCGACCCCTTAGAGCGGCGCGGATTCCTGGGGAGCGGCTGGCCGAAGACCGGCGTCGCCGGCGACGATTGTCGGGTTGCGCGCCCCGGAACGGCGCGGACTTCCTGGAGGGCCGGGCTGGTCGCCGAGCAACGGCCCCAGGCGGCTATCGGCGGGGCTGGCGCGAGAGTGCGAAGCGGGTCGAACTGGAAGCGGGAGGACCGTGGAGAACGCGGCGGCCGGGAGGCGGTCGCCGGATGGAGGTGGCGTGGAAGGTTCCGCCGCTTGGCGTTCCCCGGCTGGAGACGGAGACGAGGAGAGTTCCGATGAGGAGAACATGGTTCGCGGCCGCCGTGGTGCTGGTCGTCGTTGCCGGGGTCGTCTATCTGCAGGCGGGCGCGCAGTCCGCACCGGAGCGTCAGCCGCTCATCACCGAGGCGCTGGTCGACGCCGAGAATGGGACGCTGACCATCAACGGCTTCGACTTCGGGGGCGAGGTCCCCACGGTGAGCCTCGGGATGTCGGCGCTGCCGGTGCTGTCGCTGACCGAGTCCGGGGTGGTGACAGGGCTGCCGCAGCTTCTGCCCGGCACCTACCTGCTGGCCCTCTCGTGGACCGACGGGGCGGGGGCGGTGTTCTATCCCACCCTCGGCGCGGTGGGGCCGGCGGGACCGCCCGGGCCGCAGGGCGAGCCGGGGCCGTTCCTCCCGGCCGCGTCGGCGCCCGCAGCCGGGCCGATGGCGTACGGCGGAGACGCGGGCGCCGGTCTCTCGACTGCGCCGGACCACGCGGGCTCCGGCACCAATACGCACCTGGGCGGCAGGTCGCTGGAGAGCGTGACGGACGGCACGGGCAATACCGCGGTTGGCTACCAGGCTCTGCAGTTCCTGACCACGGGCAGAGACAATGCCGCGTTCGGCCGCCGATCCCTGTACAGTCTGGTCAGCGGCGCCGGCAACTTGTCCATAGGCGCCGCCGCCATGGACAAGGCGGTGGACGCATCCTCCAATACGGCCATCGGCAAAGAGGCGCTGAGGGACAACACGTCCGGCGAAGGCAACGTCGCTATCGGGGCCCAGGCGCTCCAGTTCAACCAGGGTGACCGGAACATGGCCATCGGCCGACAGGCCCTCTACGGAAGCCGGACCGGCTCGGACAACATCGCACTGGGATACAACGCCGGTACCCGGAACTCATCGGGCAGCAACAACGTGTACATCGGCAACCGCGGCGTGGACGGCGAACAGGGGGTCATCCGCATCGGCGACCCGGAGACGCACACCAGGACCATTCTGGTGGGTGAGGTGGAAGGCGACATCAAGGTCGTGCCGGTGTACCAGTAGCGGGTCCCGGCGGCGTGCAGCCCGCCTCCCGCCGGTCGGATGCGAGCATTCCGCCCCCGTTCTTTCCCCACGCCGCCCCGGGCGGCCTCTGCCCGACGGGGCGATCCTGGGTCGGTGAGAACGGGGCCTGCGCCTGCACATTCGGTGTGCCGTCGCAGGCCCCGTGAAGAGGTGGCGGGCGAAGGGGTGAGTCCTTCACGCACGCCACAGCGGAATCGCCGACAGCGCGCCGCCGCCTAGCGGTAGCTGTCGATGGGCGGCAACTGCGCGCCGGTCAGGTCGTCCGGGGGCATGTCGCCGGCCACCGCGGGCATGCGCAGGGTGCCGATGCCGTCGATGGTCGCCTCGATGACCTCGCCCGGTCGCAGGTAGCGGTCGCCGGTCCGGGTCTCGGCCGAGCCCGCCGCCGTGCCCCCGGAGGTGCCGTTGTTGATCACGTCACCGGGGTACAGCGTGATGATCGACGACGCATACTCCACGATCTCCCACAGCGAGTGGATCATGTCGCCGGCCTGGGCGTCCTGCAGCACCGTGCCCCCGACGCTCAGCGTCTGGCGCAGGTTCTCCATGGGGTCGCCGTAGAACTCCTTCGGCACGATCCACGGACCCTGCGGGGCGAACGAGTCGTGGCCCTTGCCGACGAACCAGTCCGAGCGGGTCGCGTTGCCGCCGGGAGGGCGCCCGCCGCGGTCGGAGACATCGATCGAGACCATGTAGCCGAAGATGTAGTCCTGCGCGTCGGTGGCCGACACGTACTTGGCGGGCCGGCCCACCACCGCGCCGAGCTCGACCTCCCAGTCGGTGCGGTTGCGGCCATAGGGGATGACGACGGGGTCGCCGCTGCCGACGACGGCGCCGCGGCTCGGCTTGAGGAACAGGTAGGGCACGCCGCGCTGCTCGCGCCGCCGGCGCATCTCGGCCGCCCGCTCCTCGGGGCTCGCCCCCTCGCTGACGTGGCTGTAGAAGTTGACGGCGGCGTTCAGGATCTTGCCCGGATACATGATCGGGGGCCGGGTTCGCAGATCGCCCACGTCATGGACGAAGTCGGCGCGGTCGTCGCCGAGCCGGTTGGCGACCACGTCGTTGACGATCTCGTACAGCCGGTACTTCAGGCCGTACTCATAGCGGCCGATCAGCTCCAGCATGTCCTCGGGCATCGGGACCCTCGGGTACTCCGGGTTCGCCTCGAGGGCCAGGTTCGCGACCTCGATGTCGATCACCAGGCTGTCCCGCAGCACGACGCCGACATGCGGCACGCCGTGGATGTCGAAGGTGCCGACCTTGAACGGCTCGACGGGGGTCACGTCGGTCTGGGCGGAGGCCGCTCCGGCGCTGGTGAACGCCGCGAGCAGGCCGACGATAAGGATTCGTCGCATACAGGTCCTCGTTTCCTCGATACCGGGGCCGCCTTGGCCCACCGGTGCAAACCCCCCTTGTACTCGCCCCATCGGAGGCTGTCAAGGCGCTGAGCGCGCCGCAGCGCACCGTATACTGAACTCGAACTCGCGCGGCGCACAACGGAAGGGTGCGGGTCCCGCGATGGCCGGGCGACCGGGGGATGGACCGCCGGGTGACCTCCGGCGGTGCGCTCGCAAGGGAGGTACGCTTGGGCGTGAATCGGGCAGGCGTCTCGGCCGCGGCGCGGCGCGGCAGCCCGGGTTCGTCGGCCGGCCGGCGGAGCCGCCGGGCGACGCTCTCCGGGCTCGGGTGCGCGCTCTGGACGTTCTGCCTCGGGGCGGGGGTGGGCGTGGCTCAGGACGCCGGCCGCGGGCCGGCCGCCCTCCGCGTGTTCCTCGACTGCAACCGCTGCGACTTCGACTACCTGAGGCGCGAGATCACCTTCGTGAACTACGTCCGCGACCGCCACGACGCCCAGGTGCACGTGCTCGTCACGACCGAGAACAGCGGCGGCGGTCGCCGCTACACCCTGGACTTCATCGGCCTCGAGGAGTTCGCGGACCGGGGCGTCAGCTACACCTATTCGGAGAGCCGCACCGACACCGACGACGAGACGCGCGAGGGGCTCGCCCAGGTCCTGCGGGTGGGTTTTCTGCACTACATCATCGACACCCCGCTGGCCCACGACATCGAGATCGGACCCGGGAACCGGAGCGGGGTCGGGACGGGGTTCGCGGGCGGCGGCCGCAGGCAGGTGATGGCCCAGCCCGACGACGATCCGTGGAACTTCTGGGTG
Organism: Vicinamibacterales bacterium; assembly: GCA_965199675.1. Taxonomy (GTDB): domain Bacteria; phylum Acidobacteriota; class Vicinamibacteria; order Vicinamibacterales; family UBA8438; genus JAJEEA01. Next base: position 325,008 of record CBDATI010000063.1, read on the forward strand.
TTCCGGCTCAGCACCAACGCCCGCCTGTCCGGCGAGGCGTCCCGGGAGCAGCGCAACTTCAACGGCTCGGCGTCGGCGAACCGCACCACCGAGGAATGGATCATCCGCGCCGAGATCGAGGGCTCGTACCGGGAGAACGTGCACCAGCTCAGCACCGGCGAGTTCACCGACGTGCGAACCAGCCACGAGGCGGACGGGCAGCTCGTGAAGAGTCTCGGGGAGCACTGGGGGGCTTCGATCCGGGGGGGAGCCAGCGCGTCGACGTTCCTGAACCGGGACCAACGGATCCGCGTGTTCCCGGGCGTCGAGTTCAACGTGTTCCCGTACTCCGAGTCGTCGCGCCGCAGCCTGACCTTCGCCTACGAGATGGGGCTGGAGTCCTTCGACTACATCGAGGAGACCATCTTCGGGAAGATGGAGGAGACGCTGGCCGCCCAGGAGGTCGAGGTCACCTTCGACGTGGAGCAGCCGTGGGGGGACAGCCGGATCCGCCTGCGCTACAACAGCTACGTCAACGACCTCAGCAAGTACAGCACGTCGGTGTTCGGGAACCTGTCGTTCCGCGTCGTGCGGGGGCTGTCGGTGTTTGCCAGCGCGAGCACCGAGCTCGTCCGCGACCAGGTCTATCTCTCTGCGAAGAAGCTGACCGACGAGGAGATCCTGGTCGAGCGGCGGCAGCTCGCCACCGATTCGCGGTATCGTGTCTCGTTCGGATTCAGCTATACGTTCGGGTCGATCTTCAACAACGTCGTGAACCCGCGGTTCTGACGGACGCGGCGCGCAGGGGCGCCGCGGGGGCGCGAGGGACGGCGGGCAGGCGGCGGCATGAGCCGAATCTACATCCTCCACGAGAACGACGAGTGGGTCGAGCCGCTGCGCACGGCCCTCGACGTGCGCCGGCTGCCGTTCGACGAGTGGTTCCTCGACACCGGGGTCGTCGATTTCGGCGCGGCGCCTCCCGACGGCGTGTTCTACAACCGGATGAGCGCGTCCTCCCACACCCGTGATCACCGGTTCGGGCCGGAGTACACGGCGGCGGTGCTGGCGTGGCTCGAGCGCCACCGCCGGCGGGTGCTCAACGGCAGCCGGGCCCTGCAGCTCGAGATCAGCAAGGTCGTCCAGTACGCGGCCCTCGACGCGCTCGGTATCCGCACCCCCCGCACCGTGGCGGTGGTGGGGCGCGAGGAGATCGTCGAGGCGGCGGCGTCGCTGCCGCTCCCGTTCATCACCAAGCACAACCGCGCCGGCAAGGGTCTCGGGGTTCGCCTCTTCCACGATGTCGCCGCCCTCGCCGAGTACGTCCGCGGTCCCGGGTTCGAACCCTCGGTCGACGGTGTCACCCTGCTGCAGGAGTACATCGAGTCTCCCGACGCCACCATCACCCGGGTGGAGTTCGTCGGCGGGCGTTTCCTGTACGCGGTCGAGGTCGACACGAGCCAGGGGTTCGAGCTGTGTCCGGCCGACGCGTGCCGGGTCGACGACGCCTTCTGTCCGGTCGGTGACGCGGGGGCGTCGCTGTTTCGCATCGTCGAGGGGTTCGAGCATCCGCTCGTGGGGCCCTTCGAGCGGGTGCTCGCCGACAACGACATCCACGTCGCGGGTGTCGAGTTCATCGTCGACCGGAACGGGACGGCGTACACCTACGACATCAACACCAACACCAACTACAACAGCGAGGCGGAGCTGGTCGCGGGGATGTCCGGGATGGGAGCCCTCGCCGACTGCCTGGGGCGCGAGCTGCACGCCCTGCGGCGGGCCGCGTCGTAGCCCCCGCTCGCCTGTTCCCGTCGACCGGACCCGCCCCGGCCGGCGACTCTGCCCCGGCCGGCGACTCCGCCCCGGCCGCGTCACGCCGGCGTGCCGGGGCCCGTTCCGAGGGTGGTTCCACGACCGCCGGCGCGGACGTCGTGTCCGCGGCAATTCTCGCGGCACCGGCGATGATGCGCCGAGCGGGATCGGCCTCCGCCGGGGGTGAATCGTCGATGTGTCGGGCGACGGTGTAGAATCTCCCAGGTAACCTATCGAGCGGAGGGCGCCGGCGGCCGGGACGCAAGGTGACGCGGCGCGACGATGGAGACGGGGGAGGAAGACATGATCGGAACCAATACCCGCGGCCCGGGAACGGCTGGTCGGATCCTGCGGGCGGCGGTGGGCGCGGCGCTGGTGATCGCCTCCAGCATCTCGCCGGCGTTGGCCCAGCCCGGCGTCGATCCGGCCGAGGTGCCCGACCTCGACGGCGTGTGGAACGGGGGCGGCGGCGTTCGGCCCGTGAACGGCCCGGCCATGCCGTGGGTGCCCGGCGAGAACTTCCCGGTGCTGAACGAGCGCGGACTCGCCTTCCAGTCGATATTCGACGAGGCCATCGCCCCGAAGTACGACTGCGTCCCCTCTGCATCGCCGGCCCTGCAGTATGACCCCTACATGATGGAGGTCACGCAGTGGCCCGACCGGGTGCTGTTCCGCTACGAGAAGGACGACCAGATCCGGACCATCTGGCTCGACGGCCGCGAGCCGCCGGCCAACGAGTTCACTGTCCAGGGGTTCTCGACGGGGCGCTACGAGGACGGCTCGCTGCACGTCGAGACGGTCAACTTCGTCTTCGACATCACCGGCTTCGACGACTACAACGGCATTCCGTCGTCGCAGCAGAAGCGGGTGACCGAGCGCTACTGGCGGGAGGGCGACGAGCTGAAGCTGACCCTGACCGTCGAGGACCCCATGTTCCTCCGCGAGCCGGTGTCCTACACCACCCGGTGGCTGCCGGCGCCGGAGGGCTACAAGCTGCAGCTCTACGGCTGCGACGCCGAGCAGGCGGGCCATCCCCGCCGGTTCCTGATTCCGAAATACCGGTAGTCGTCTGAGCCGACGGATGGCGCAGACCCCTGCGCGATTGTCGGGGGGCGGGCCGAGCCGCAGACGGCAGTTGCCCGGGCCGGGTCCCGTCGTCGAATGACTTTCGAGTTTCCGAGGAGGACATCGTGAGAGCTATCTTGTGGATTGCAGCGGCGGCGTTGCTCGTCGCCATGGCCGCGCCGACGATCGCCCACCACGCGAGCGCACCGTTCTACGACCCCGAGCAGCAGGTGGAGGCGGTCGGCGAGGTGACCCGGTTCGTGTTCCGCAACCCGCATTCGTTCCTCTACGTCGACGCGCCGGGCGATGACGGCGAGGTCATCCACTGGGAGATCGAGATGGGGGCGGCGGTTTCGATGAGCCGGCGGGGCTGGACGCCGGCGACGATCCAGGCCGGCGACCAGATCAAGGCGGTGGGGCAGCCCTCGCGCGCCCCCGGCACGTTCGGCATGTGCTGCGCGGAGCTGACGCGGCCGGACGGCTCGGCCATCACACCGTAGCGCGGTCTGACGGCTGATTCCCCCGCGCCGTTCCGGCCGCTCGACGCCGCTGCGGCGCGGGGGGCGTTCGTACCGCTACCGCGCAGTCGCCTCGTTCGACCCCGCAGCATCGGGGGGGTACCAGAAGCGGGAATGGCAGCTCTCGCACGCGGCGTCGAGGCGGTCTCCCGCCTCCAGGAGCGCGTCGATGCTGCGCGCCCTCACTGCGTCGAGCACCACCACCCCGGCGTCGTGCAGCTCGCGTCCCGACCGCAGCCAGGCGTCGTACTGCCCGGCCACTCGCACCGCGATGTCCGCGGGCTCGAGGTCGATGCCCGGCAGTTCCGACACCGAGTCGGCCGCGGCGATCGGCCGGCCTTCGATCTGCAGCAGGTTCCCCGACTCGATCAGCCGTACCGCTTGATGCTCCAGGGCCAGCCAGTCGTCGTCGCTGTCCGGCTCCTCCCGCTCTATCCCCTCCCGGGTCGAAGTGATGACCACCGCGTCCCAGACGGCGTCGGCGGCGGGGTCGATCACGGCCCGCATCAGATCTTCGACGGTGGCCGTCGGCTGAAAGTCCGGCCGCGGGCCGGGGTCGGGTTCCGGTGCATCGGCGGCGCAGGCCGAGAGTCCGGCCGCAGCCAGCACCGCGACCAGCCACCGGGCCGGTCTCGGTGGGCGTTGTATCCGGCGAGGCAACTGTGTCCGGCGAGGCAGCGAGGTGCGTGGCGGCATCGGTTTCGCGGCGGGCGGCCAGATCTCTCGACCGCTTCCACGGTCCTCCAGTGTATCCGACCCTCGTCCGTGCGCCGGTATCGTCGGCGAAGCGGAATCACGGGACCGGCGCCGGGCCCGAAGGGTGCGAGGCGGCTCCGCGCTCATCGGGTCACGGGCAGCGGAACCTGTCTTCCAGCGCCCGCAGCACGAGCTCCACGTCCAGCTCGCCGCGCTCCTGGGGGTGCTGGTCCACATACTGGAGGACCCGGTGGACGACCTGGGCGATGGTGGTCCCCGGCGGCACGCACACGCGGTCGGGCATGAACGACTGCGCCGCGATCACCACGCCGCGGACGAGGCCGGCGCAGTAGCCCATGCCGAACGGGTCCTGGTGGAACGTGTCCTCGCGCCCCGCCCCGGTCCGCCCGAGGAACTCGAAGTAGAGCTGGCAGCGGTCGTGGAGGAGGGCGCCGGTCCCCGTCCGCGGGGTCGGCGCCTGTCCCGCGTGGACCTGCAATACAGCGAACAGCAGCAGGGTGACGAGGAGGCAGCCTGAGCGCGCCATACCCCACCTACTTCGCCTCGGCCGCCTCCTGGATGGCGGAGGCATCTGGCATTGCGACGCCGACGCGGGCGGAGTTGGCGCGTTTCGACCGTTCGCGGAAGGGCCGGAAGACGTCGAATGAAGAGTGGACGTCTCCGCAGGACCCGGACGCGAAGATCGCGAAGATGAAGGACGGTCGGACGCATCTGGCCCACAAGGCGGAGCACGGTGTCGACCTGGAGACGGGAGCGCTCCTGTCGGTGACGGTTCAGGACGCGTCGGAGGGTGATACGGCGACGCTGCCGGAGACGCTGACGAAGGCGGCGGAGCAGGTGGAGGCGGTTCAGCCTGACGGTGAGGGCGTCGAAGAGGTGGTGGCCGACAAGGGGTATCACAGCGACGCGACGCTGGTGGCGCTCGACGACCTTGGTGTACGCAGCTACATCGCGGAGCCGGCGCGTGGTCGGCGCGTCTGGCAGGACAAGAAGACGGGTGAGACGCCGCCGGAGAAGCGTGCTGCGCAGTCGGCGCTGTATGGGAATCGTCGGCGTATTCGCGGGGACCGGGGCCGTCGTCTCCAACGCTGCCGGGGGGAACTGGTGGAGCGGCCTTTCGCTCACCAGTATGAGACCGGGGGTCTGCGTCGGGTGTGGGTGCGCGGCCATGAGAATGTCCGCAAGCGGGTGCTGGTCCAGGCGGCGGGCTGCAACCTGGGTCTGTTGCTGCGCCGCCTGACGGGCGTCGGTACGCCCCGGAGCCTGCAGGGGCGGGCTCTTTCGGCGATTCTCGGGCTGATCGAACGCCTCATGGGCCTCTGGGGGCGTCTGAACGGCCTCTGGAGGGCCAAATGGGCTCCGGTCGCCCCCTGGGGCTCAGCCGCTCGTCCCCAAGCTGCTTGAACAGGCCCGCTCAGCGAACCGACTTCGTCCACGGGCTGCTGAGCGCGCCATACCCCACCTACTTCGCCTCGGCCGCCTCCATCTCCTGCACGCGGGCGCCTCGCAGCAGGTTCTCCATGCCGTAGTTGCGCTCATGACAGGCATACTCGTACATCAGGCCGTCGGTCTTCGGCATGTCGAGGGCGGCCGTCCACTCGCGCTCCCATGTCGTCGGGTCGCGGAACGTGACCTCGTAACGCAGGGTGTTGGCGTCGGGCCGCGAGAAGCGCTCGACGAGGTGGAGGTTCTCGCCGGCGCCGCGCCACGGGGCCTGCCCCGAGAAGCCGGTGGTCTCGACGACGAGGGTGTCGCCCTCCCAGCGCGCCTGCGAACGGCCCAGCCACTGCGAGGGCGCGTGGTCGGGTCCCGAGCCGGCGTCGAGGGGGATGATGCGGGTCTCGTGGACCATCTCGAGGAGGATCGCCACCACGTCCTCGGTCTGGAAGATCTGAAGGTTGTTGTTGTAGGCCCCGCCGAGCCTGACCGTGCCGCGGGTCAGGCAGCGTTCCCAGAGGCCGCGGTCCTCGGGGTTCTCCGAGAGCGCGCGGGGGCGGGCGGCGGCCCGTCGCGCCTCCGCGCGGGCCTCGGCTTCGGGAGTCCGCGGGGGAATGCGGCCGTCGGGGGGATCGATGATGAGGGCGGTTCGGCCGTCCGACAGTCCGCGGTCCCACCAGAACTGGTTGTAGGCGAGGCCCACGTCGCGTGCGGGGGTCAGCTCGGCGCGACGCTCGGAGCTGGCGAACGTGGTGGCCTGGATGTTCGCCTCCGCGACTTCCTCCGCGGTCAGGAACTCGCGCCCCTCGTAGCGCTCGGGCCTCTCGAGCGGGGTGACGGTGGCGTGGCTCCAGACGCCCTGCAGGTCCGGCGCGCCCCAGGGGGTCCGGGGCGCGGGGGAGCCCTCCGGCGCTCGTCCCGCCGATGCGGGCTGGCCGGCGGTTGCCGGTACGACCGTCGACGCCAGCACGATTGCGGTGGAGACGACGGCGACGAGCGTCCGCTTGATCATGATGTTCCTTTCGTCATGCCAATTCCGCCGACGCGACGACAGTATACGGCGCATTTCAGCGCCGTCGTCGCCCGCCGGGATGCACGACAAGAAAGTGACGCGACGCCGGCCGGGGGCGCGCCGGCCCCCCGAGGCATCCGGTGGCGCCGAAGCTCCGCGTTTGCGCGCGTGCGGACGGGTCGCTGCCGGGAACGTCCCCAATCGTCCTGACACACCAGGAGCAACCGTCTCACCATCCTGTCGTGCCCCGCCCGCCGCGCACGTACGCCCCGCTCGCGTCGGGTCAGGCCGTCGCCTGCGCACTCTGGATGTGCGGCGTTGCGGCGGGCCGGCGCCGCCCCGAGGCGGGGCCAGCCGCCGGGTCCGACCGGGGTGCACGCGCTCCTCGACCGCGTCGGCCGGTACGCGACCAGTCAGGCCGTCTGCGGCCCCCCGATTTCCGACCGCAGGTCCCGCATGCGTTCGTCCATGGCCCGTCGCATCTCGTCGACGAAATCCACCACTCTCGGGCCGACGGCATCGACCAGTTCGATGTCGGTCGAGGCGTCGATGTCGGCGCGCAGATCCGCCAGGCCCTCGACCGCCGCGATGGCGTCGTCGAGGCGGTTCCGCCACTCGGGAGCGAGCCGCGGTCCTCCGGGCTGGGCGATGAGGTCCTCGATGAGCTCGATCTCGTCCCGGGCCAACGCCTCAATCTCGTCGATCATCTCGTGGAGAGCGCCGCGAAGCGTCTCGGGTTCGCGCTCACACCCGGGCGCGGCGAGCGCGACGAGGGTCAATCCGGCCGCTAGGACGCGGCGCATCATGCTTCGAATGCTCCTTCGTCGCCGAGCGTTGGCGACCGTCCCCGCGGCCGGTTGCGGCCCGCGAGCGGCGGCGAGGGGCGTCTCGGCTGACCCCTGGCCGATGTGGCGATGCCGATGCGGGTCAGCGCCGGTGCGCTCGCCAGCCTGGGACTGTCGCGTCGTCCCCCCTGCGGCTGCCGCCATCTGTCCAGTGTACGGGACGCACGGGCGGTGGTCCAGCCCGCACCAGCCGCAACGGGCATGGCAGACTCGTGGCGAGTGGCCGGGGCGGCCGGCACACGAGTTCGGGGCCGCGATCAGCCGGGCTGCATCGCCCGATCCCTGCCGGCCAGGGGGGCGGGGCAGGATCTCCGCGTGCGCCCCGACAGTACTCCGCGGGGCGACTGAGGCTACCATGTTGCGTGGCTGGCCGGGCGTGGCGGGCGGCGCCGGGCCGCGGCGCGGGCGCCGGCGGGCAGGGAAGCGGCCGCGGGCGAAGGGGCGAGAGGAGGGTTTCCATGCGACTGTGCGTCACGTTCGTCGCCGTCTGTCTGGCTGGGACGGCCCTGGGGCAGCCGCCCGGCACGGTGTTTCTCGAGGAGTTGACCTGGACCGAGGTGCGCGACACCGTTGCGGAGGGGACGACGACGATCATCATTCCGACCGGCGGCACCGAGCAGAACGGACCGCACATGGTGCTGGGCAAGCACAACTACCTGGTCCGTCACAAGGCGGGAGAGACGGCGCGGCGCCTCGGGGACGCGCTGGTCGCGCCGGTCATGGCCTACGTCCCGGAGGGGAACGTCGATCCCCCCACCGGGCACATGCGGTTCCCGGGCACCATCACCACGCCGCCCGCGGTGTTCGAGCAGGTGCTGGAGTACGCCGCGCGCAGCTTCGCACAGCACGGGTTCGTGGACATCGCCCTGATGGGCGACAGCGGCGGCAACCAGGCCTCGCAGGCGGCGGTGGCCGAGCGGCTGAACGCGGAGTGGGCCGACGGGCCGGCGCGCGTGCATCACCTGACCGACTACTATCCGGGGCGAGGCGACGAGTGGCTGGTCGAACAGGGCGAGCGGGCCGAGGACGTGGGCACCCACGCCGGCATGCACGACACGTCGACCCTGTTGTTCCTCGACCCGTCGAAGATCCGGATCGACCGGATGGAGCCGGGCACCGGTGGGACCGGAAACGGGGTCAACGGCACGCCCTCGCGCTCGAGAGCCGACTATGGCGAGCAGATTCTCGAGATGCAGATCGAGGCGGCGGTGGCCCAGATCCGGCGCCTGCGCACATCGAGCCGCGGGCAGTGATGCAGGGCGCTGGCATTTCACTTGACAGCGCCGACCCCATCCCGCCGGCGGAGTGAGCGGGAGCGACGTGCAGTGGTCACCGGGCGAAGGCTCCCGCCCCGCGACCGCGTCAGCGGACTTGGCCGCGCCGCGGTTGCCGCCGTCGGGCGGTGGCGAGGGCGCGGGCCGTGTTGCCCAGCCAGCGCTCGACGAGCCGGCGAGACGTGGCGATGTTCATCCCTGTCGTCGTCGCTGCCCCGGCCGAAGCTGGAACCCGGCCGTCGCCTCGCCACGCCCGGCGCCAGAACCCCCGATCGCCGTGTGATGACCGTCCGCCTTCGTTTCGATAGCGGGACCCTGGACATCCGGGGATTCGACGCGGCGTCGACCTCGCCGCTGCCCGCGGTGTGCCGGTGGGATGCCCGGACCGCCTGTTTCCGTGCTCCGGCGGCTGCCTATGCGGCGGTGGTTCTGGCGCTCGAACGCCATGGCGTTCCGTACGAGGACGAGGCGCGGGCCTACGGCGTTCTGGGCGCCGGCTTGCAGGTCCGCCGCGAGCCCCGGCCGTTCCAGTCCGAGGCGGTGGCGGCGTGGCGCGCGGCCCGAGGGCGGGGTGTGGTCGTCCTGCCGACCGGGGCCGGCAAGACCGAGGTGGCCCTGCTGGCCATCGAAGCGGTGCGCCGAGACACCATCGTTGCGGCCCCCACCCTGAACCTCGTGGGGCAGTGGCACCGGCTGCTGCGCGAGCGGTTCCGGGCGCCGATTGGCGTTCTCGGCGGCGGCGACCATATCGTCGAGCCGATCACCGTGGCGACCTACGACTCGGCGTTCATCCACATGGAGCACCTCGGGGCGCGCTTCGGGCTCGCGGTGTTCGACGAGTGCCACCACCTGCCCGGTCCCGCCTATTCGCTCACCGCCGAGCGCTCCGTGGCCCCCTACCGGCTCGGTCTCACCGCGACGCCGGAGCGGGCGGACGGACGCCACACCGACCTCGATTCGCTGGTCGGTCCCATCGTCTACCGCAAGCACGTTCGCGACCTCGCCGGCGAGTACCTCGCCCGCCACACCGTGGAACGCATTCTGGTGGAGCTGACCGACGAGGAGCGGCAGGCCTATGACGAGGCGCGCGGCATCTACCGGGCATTCGTCGCGCGCATCGGCCTGCGGGTGTCGACCCCTGAGGGGTGGTCGCAGTTCATCATCCGCTCGTCCCAGAGCGCCGAGGGGCGGCGGGCGATGGCCGCCTATCAGGAACAGCGGAATCTCGCCTTCGCGGCGCCCTCCAAGCTGGCCTACGTGGCGGACCTGCTGCACCGGCATCGCCGCGACCGCGCGCTGCTGTTCACCGAGCGCAACCGCACCGCCTACGCCCTGTCGCGCCGGTTTCTCGCGCCCGTCATCACTCACCGGACGAGGGTCTCCGAGCGCACGCGCATCCTCGAGGACTTCGGCGGCGGCGCCTACAACGCCCTCGTCACGTCGAAGGTCCTGAACGAAGGCGTGGACCTGCCGGCCGCCAACGTCGCCATCGTCATCTCGGGCAGCGGGTCGGTGCGGGAGTATGTGCAGCGGCTGGGCCGCATCCTCCGCAAGCAGGGCGGCAAGACGGCGGTGCTCTACGAGATCGTCGCGAACGACACCTCGGAGGTGTTCACCAGCGAGCGGCGGCGCGAGGTCCATGCTGACGACTGACCTGGTGCGGGTGCGGCGGCGCGGCGACCGCATCGAGGTGCGGCGGCTGGGGCGCGCCCAGCGTGAGCGCCTGCTCGTGGCCGCGGCTGCGTACGTGGCGGCGGCGCAGGCGGCGGTCGGCGGTCCGCAGTCGGCGTTCGAGGCGGCGTGCCGTGAAGTGCGGGGCGAACCGATCGACTACAAGCTGCTGCAGGGACTGCGCAAGCTCGTGCGCGACCGCTGCGTCTTCGAGATGCGCGAAGACGTGGATGCGCCGGCGCTGCGCCGCGCGGTGTTCGCCCGCGCCGCCGCGGTCCGGCGCGCTCTCGGCGACGGGGATCGTTTCGACGCCGACGCGGCCCTCGCGGCGGCCGCGGACGACGGCGGCGTGCCCGCGTGCGACATCCCTGACGCCCTGTTCGCCGATCTGCCGGAGAATCACGTCCTCACCCGGTTCGAGCCGATCAGCGGACCGGCGCTCGTCGCCGCCTACGAGACGGCGCAGAAGCAGGCGGTCCTCCTGCGGGCGGTGCGCGTGGTCATCACCTTCGAGCGGCCCGACCCCGGCGGATTCCGGTTCTTCTTCCGGCGGCTGAAGTTCCATCGCCTGCTGTACACCGCGACCCGCGGGCCCGGAGGCGTCTGCCGCGTCGAGATCGACGGACCCTTCAGCCTGTTCCGCGCTGTCACCGCCTACGGCCTGCGCCTCGCGCTGTTGCTTCCGGCCCTCGATGCGTGCGGTTGCCGCTGGACGCTCGACGCCGACGTCCTGTGGGGCCCCGAGCGGCGGGCGTGCGAGTTCCATCTCGAAGCGGAGGAGGCACCCGCGGACGCGGACCGGGACGTGCGGCTGCCCGACGAGGTCGCCCGGCTGCGGGACCAGTTTCGGAAGAGGACGACGCCGTGGACGGTGAAGGTGGCGCACGCCCTGCTCGACGTGCCCGGTTTCGGCCTGTGCGTGCCCGACCTCGTGTTCACCCACGCCGACACCGGACATCGCGTCTACTTCGAGGCGCTGGGCTACTGGAGCCGCGAGGCGGTGTGGCGCCGGGTCGAGCTGGTCGAGGCGGGGCTGCCGCAACCCATCATCTTCGCGGTCAGCCGCCGCCTGCGGGTGAGCGAGGAGGTCCTCGACGAGGAGCTTCCCGGGCAGCTCTACGTCTACGCCGGGGTCATCAACGCCCGCGCCATCGAGGAGCGGCTCGAGGCCAGCCTGGCCGCAGCGCGCCAGTGACCACCCCCCGTTGACGCCCGGCCCGATGGTGCCGTGGTCGGCTGGTCGGTTTCGAAGGTCGCTTGCGGCCACTGGCGGGGCAACAACACCTGCAGAAAGGCCTGCATGGACGGTTCTTCTGTCAGTATTTCCACGTGGCGCGCCGTCACTCGTCATCTCCGCCGAATGGGTGAGGCGGTGCGCCCTCGTCGGTCAGAGGTACTCGATGCGCGGCGGTGTAGTCGGGGTCTTCTCTGGCCTGCCGCGCGCTCCCGTGGAGCTCATCACTACGCCTGCTCGCGCAGGAACTCGATCAGCAGGCGCGCCGTCTCCTCGGGCTGCTCCTGCTGCACCCAGTGGCCGGCGCCGTCGACCATGTGCACCCCGCGCATGTCGGTGCAAGCCTGCTCCTGCATCCGCTCGATGGCGCCCGGGCTCTGGTAGCTGCCCCAGTCGCTGGCCCCGGCGATGAAGATGGAGGGCTGGTCGATGGTCAGGCCCGCGAAGAGCTGCTGCTCGGGGGTGCCGATGCCGCCCGAGCGGTAGTGGTTGAGGCCGCCCTGGAAGCCGGTGCGATCGTACTCCTCGGTGTAGACGCGCAGATCGTCGTCGGGCAGCCACGTGTTGGCGGCGATGTGGTCGGCCGACGGCATGTGCTTCGCCACGGTCTCGGCCATGCCGTCGGCGAGGTCCATGATGTAGTAGGTGGGCATCTTCGCCATCTCGGCCGCCGTCCGCGCCGCGAGCCGGTAGGGCCGGTTGCCGGGCCAGTCGGCGCTCTTGTAGTGGTAGTAGCCGCGCAGGAAGGCATGCAGCCCCTGCGTCGCGCGCCACATGTTGGCGTTGGCCTCGCGGGTCCGGTAGTACCGCTGGTAGTGCTTGCGGGGCCGCGGCAGGGCCGCGAGGTCGTCGAACAGGGTGGGGCCGGGTTCGGCGGGGGCGGCCGGCGGGTCGTCGGCGGTGTCGAAGGGCAGGTCGGGGACGCCGCCGTTGGGGGCGCTCATCATGGCCACCGAGCGAAACACGTCCGGCCGGACCCGCGCGCACCACGCGGCGATGGGCGAGCCGAAGTCGTGACCGATCACCGCGGCCACCTCGCGGTAGCCGAAGGCGTGCACCAGGCCGAGGGCGTCGCGCACGACGTTGAGGCGGCGGAACGACGCGAGGTCGCCGTCGTAGTCGGCGTCCCAGCCCGTCGTCCGACCGTAGCCGCGCATGTCGGGGGCGAAGACGTGGTAGCCCTCCTCGGCGAGAGGCGCGAGCACGTTGCGCCAACTGTAGGCGAGCTCGGGGAAGCCGTGGAGCAGCAGGAGGGCGGGGCGGTCGCCCTCCCAGCCGGCCTCGAGCACGTGGACGCGGAGGCCGTTGATGCCGTTGACGAAACGCGAGCGCACCCCGGCGGGCAGCACGTCGGGATCGTAGGGGCCGATGGGGGCCTGCTGCGCCGCCGCGCGGGGGCGGGCGGCGGCCCGGGACGGCAGCGGAGTTCCGGAGACCGGCGCGGCGAGAGCGGCGGCCGGGCCGAGGGCGGCGAGGCCCTGGATGGCCTGGCGGCGGGTCATGGCTCTGGACATGGTGATTCTCCCTCCGGTTCGCGGCGGCGCGGTCACCGGCCGCCGGGTCGCCCGCGGCCGTGCGCTCGCCAGTCGAGGAGCCCGTGGTGAAGTCCCCGCCGCATTCGCAGGCGGCGTGCGTCCCCTCGTGGTGCGGGCGGGCGGCTACGGGCTGCATTCGCGAGTGGCGCTGCAACCCCTCGTGGGATGCAGGCGAGCGGCCACGGGCTGCATTCGCAAGTGGCGCTGCATCCCCTCTCTTGGTACGGGGCGGGCGGCCACGGGCTTCCGAGTCGCCCGCCAGTATAGAGCCTCGGGCGCGACACTTGGCCGCGATGGCGCGGGGGAGGGCCGGGGAGGCGCGGGTGGTTCGGGACGCGCGCCCGCCTGCGTGGCCATGAGGCGTTCATCGAGGGCAGGCTCGACATCCTGCCTGCGGTGGTTCGGACGTGCGCCCGTCTGCGTTACCATTGGGGCATGACCCGGTTGGCCCGTCGGCTCGTCGTCTGCGCCGGCCTCGCGGCGGCGTGGATTCCCGCGCCGGCCGCCGCGCACCCGGCGCCGTTCAGCTTCGTCGACCTCCGCATCGAGTCGGAGACGGTCGACCTCGAGGTCGTCGTCCACGCCTTCGACGTCGCCTACGAGCTCGCCATCCAGCCGCCGAACCGGGTGCTCGATCCCGGCGGGCTCGGCGGCCGCGCAGAGCGCCTCGCGAACCTCGTCCGGGAACGCCTGGCGATCACCGTCGACGGCGCCCGGCTCGATGTCGCCGCCTGGTCCGACCCCGAGCCGCTGCCGGAACGGCAGTCGGTCAGCCTGCGCGCCCGCGTGAATCTGGACGGGGCGCCCGGACGGATCGATGTCGAGGCGGTGATGTTCCCCTACGACCCGCAGCACCAGACCTTCGTCAACATCTATGACGAGGGGGCGCTGACCTCCCAGGCGATTCTGGGCGGCGGCGACCCCCGTTACGAGTACTTCGTCGGCAGCACCCAGGGGACCCTGGCCGTCATCCAGCGGTTCGTGCCCCAGGGCATCCACCACATCCTGATCGGTCCCGACCACCTGCTGTTCCTCGTCGGGCTGCTCCTGCTCGGCGGCTCGCTGCGCCGGCTGCTGCTCGTCATCACCGCGTTCACCCTCGCCCACAGCATCACTCTCGCCCTCGCGGTGCTCGACGTGGTGAGGCCGCCCGGCAACGTCGTCGAGCCCATCATCGCCCTGAGCATCATCTACGTCGGGGCCGACAATCTGCTCGTGCGGGGCGGGCGCGACATGCGGATCTGGATCGCCCTGGTGTTCGGGCTCATCCACGGCTTCGGCTTCGCCAGCGTGCTGCGCGAGATGGGGCTGCCGACAGGAGCATTGGGCTGGTCGCTCTTCTCGTTCAACCTCGGGGTCGAGATCGGCCAGGTGGCGGTGGCGGTGGTCGTGGCCTCGGCCCTCGCCTGGTTGCGGGCGCACAACGAGAAGGCGGGCCGGCAGCTCGCCGTCGCGGGATCGGTCGGGGTCATCGCGGCGGGGACGTTCTGGTTCGTTCAGCGGGTGTTCTTTTCGGGAGGACTGGCATGAGGAGAGTGGCGATGCTCGCGGCGGTGGTCCTGGTCGGCGTGATGGTCTCGCTGGCGGGTCTCGCCCGCCAGCAGGAGCGGACCATCACGGTCGAGCAGCTCGAGGACAACCTCTTCGTCCTCCGCGGCGGGGGCGGCAACTCGGCCGCGTTCGTGACCGACGGCGGCGTGGTGCTGGTGGACAGCAAGCTCGCGGGATGGGGGCAGCCTCTCATCGACAAGATCGGCGAGCTGACCCCGAACCCCGTCACCACCATCATCAACACCCACGCCCACTTCGACCATGTGGACGGCAACGTCGAGTTCCCGGCCTCGGTCGACTTCGTGGCCCACGAGAACACGCAGCGGCTCATCGGCGAGAACAACGCGGTGCGGGGCCTGGGCCGTCCCGCGCGGCCGAGCCCGTTCGGGGCCGACGGCCACGGGCTGCCGGAGATCACGTTCAGCGATCGGCTCACCCTGGGCGACGGCGACGACGCGGTCGAGCTGCACTACTTCGGCCGCGCCCACACCGGCGGCGACGCGTGGGTGGTGTTCCCGGCCCTCGGGGTCATGCACGCGGGCGACGCGTTCCCCGGCAAGAACCTGCCGATCATGGATTCGAACAACGGCGGGAGCGGCGTCGACTATCCCGAGACCCTGCGGAAGGCGTCGGAAGGCGTCGACGGGGTCGAGCGCATCATCACCGGGCACAGCAGCGTCATGACCCCGGCCGATCTGGCCGAGTACGCCGAGTTCGTCGGCGCGTTCGTCGCCGACGCCCAGGCTGCGAAGGCGGCGGGCGCGTCGGCCGCCGACTTCGTGGCGGGCTGGGAGGTACCGGCGCGGTTCGCCGGCTACAGCAGCGGGGCGCCCGAGCGGCTGACCCCGTACGTCGAGGACATCTATGCGGCCACGCCGTAGCGCGCGAGGCGAGTCGCGACCTTGGGGTGGCGTTGGGGTTCGCCGGCCCGAGAGTCCGCGCGGCTCCCGGGGAACGGCGCTGCGATGCCCTCGGGCCGCGACGACGGGGCAGGAAGCCCGCGGGGGACCGCACGGTCTGGCTCGCGGCTCGGGATGCTGTTAGCATGACGGTGGTCGGGCCGGGCCCGACCACGGGTTTCATTCGGAAGCGGCGGCGGAGCCGCAGGTTCGAAGGGGAAAGAGACTCATGGCGAAACAGACCACGCGTCGCGAAGTTCTCAAGGGCGGGGCCGCGCTGGGCGGGCTCGCGGCCCTCGGCGTGCCCGAGTGGGCGTTCCCTGCGCTGGCGCAGGACGAGGAGCTGGTCGAGTTCACCGACCTGCCGGAAGAGATCGTGCTCGAACGGACGCCCGACCGGCGCATCATCGACGTGCGCCATATCGACGGGCCGATCACCCCGGCCAACCAGTGGTTCACGACCCAGCACTACGGGCATCCGGACATCGACGCCTCCACCTACCGGCTGCAGGTGTCGGGCATGGTGGACCGCCCGCTCAACCTGTCGCTGACCGACCTCAGGAACTTCCCGAGCCGCGAGCTGGTGTTCGGGTTCGAGTGCTCGGGCAACCGCGGGCCCCTGAACGGGCTGTCGAGCAACGGCCGGTGGACCGGCGTCCCCCTGCGGACGGTGCTCGAGGGGGCGGGCCTGCAGGACCGGGCGCGCGAGATCGTCTTCCTCGGGGCCGACCGCGGCGAGGAAGAGGTGGTCTTCCGCGGCCGGACCTACAACGTCGACCAGCAGTACGGCCGCAGCTTGCCGCGCGACATCGCCCTGTCGGACGAGCCGCTGCTCGCCTACGCGCTGAACGGCGAGCCCCTGACCCCGCACCAGGGCCGCCCGCTGCGGCTGCTCGTGCCGGGCTGGTACGGCGCGCCGAACGTCAAGTTCCTGTCCGAGATCCACGTGCAGGAGGACCCCTACCTCGGCAAGTACCAGGCCCGCTGGTACCGCACCTTGAAGGGTGAGGTCATCAACGGCGAGCTGAAGTGGGTCGAGACCGCGATCACGAAGATGCGGTTGAAGTCGTACATCGCCCGGGTGACGAAGGTGGGCGGCCACCACCGCGTGTTCGGGGTGATCATGCACGACGGCACCCCCATCGAGTCGGTCGAGGTGCGGGTGGACGATGGGCCGTGGGAGGCCGCGACCCTCGATCCGACCATGACCGAGAAGTACTCCTGGAAGTTCTTCACCTACGAGTGGCACGGGGCGACGCCGGGCGAGCACACCGTCACCTCGCGCGCGACCGACGCCAACGGCTACCGGCAGCCGACGGCGGAGGAGCTCGAGGTCAAGCAGACCTTCCTCGAGCAGAACAACCAGCATCCGCGGACACTGATCATCACCTGACGGCGGCGTGGCGACGCCCCGTGTCCCTCCGACGGCCCTGCGGACGCGGTTCGCAGGGCCGTCGCCGCTTGCCCGGCACGAGGCGGTGGTCGGCTCGTGAAGCGCCGCGCTCGCGCGTCGCCGGTCGGCGCCCGGGATGCCGTCGCCGGGGCTTCCGGACGTGCGCGGGAACGAACGGCGGGTGCGGCATGGCCGAGCACGAGCACTACCTGAAGACCGAGCTCTACGAGCTGGTCCGGAACGACCCGGCCATCTTCGAGTTCCTGCAGGCCGGCTCGCTCGACGGCATCTGGTACTGGGACGTCGAGCGGCAGGACCAGGAGTGGATGAGCCCCCGCTTCAAGGCGCTCTTCGGCTACCGCGACGACGAGATACCCAACACCTCCGAGTGGTGGATGGCCAACATCTTCCCGGAGGACCGAGACGTCGCCCTCGACAACTTCGCCAGGCATCTCGCCGACGCCAACCATCCCTACGATCAGATCGTCCGTTACCGCCACCGCGACGGGAGCACGGTGTGGGTCCGCTGCCGCGGCCTCGCCGTTCGCAACGAGAAGGGCGAGCCGATACGTCTGCTCGGCTGCCACACCGACGTGACCGCGCTCAAGCGCGCCGAGGAGGACCTGCGGCGCCAGGCGGCGGAGCTGCGGGAAGCCAAGGACGCGGCCGAACGCGCCAACCGGGCCAAGAGCATCTTCCTCGCCAACGTCAGCCACGAGATCCGCACCCCCCTCAACGGCGTCATCGGGATGACCGAGCTGCTCGGCGAGACCGAGTTGACGACCGGGCAGCGGGACCATCTCGACGCCCTCCGGGAATCGGCCGACGCGTTGCTCGACATCATCAACGATATCCTCGACTTCTCGAAGATGGAGGCGGGCAAGCTGGTCGTCGAACCCCATGCGTTCCGCCTCCGCGAGCGCCTCGACACGCTCGTGAAATCGTTCGCGCCCCGCCTGCACGGCCGGGACGTCACCTTGTCGCACCACGTCGACGCCGACGTGCCGGACAGGCTGGTGGGCGACGGGCGCCTGCTGCGGCAGGTCCTCGCCAACCTCCTGTCCAACGCGGTCAAGTTCACCCGGCGGGGGGCGATTGCGTTGCGCGTCCGGCGGGACGAGCCGGTCGCCGACGGCGTCATGCTGCGCTTCGACGTCGCCGACAGCGGCATCGGCATTCCGCCCGACAAGCAGCAGGTGATCTTCGAGGAGTTCGTGCAGGCCGACGCGTCCACGACGCGGCGCTACGGGGGCACGGGCCTTGGCCTGGCCATCGCCTCCCGCCTCGTCGACGCCCTCGGCGGCGCCATGGGACTCGACAGCGAGCCGGGACGGGGCAGCACGTTCCACTTCACCATGCGGTGCGGGCTCTCCGAGTCCGCGGGCGACGAGGCCTCGCCGGTCCGCGAGCCGGTCGCCGCGGGGCTGCCGTTGCGCGTGCTCCTCGTCGAGGACTCCGTCGCCAACCAGCGGGTGGCGGTCGGATTCCTCGAGCAGGCGGGTTACCGCGTGCAGACGGTGGGCGACGGCGCGACGGCGGTCGCCGCGTGCGCGGCGGACCGGTTCGACGTGGTCCTCATGGACCTCCAGATGCCGGAGATGGACGGCTACGCGGCGACCGAGGCGATCCGGCGGCGCGAGAAGGAGGCGGGGGTCAGCCCCACGCCGATCCTGGCCCTGACCGCGCGGGCGTCGCGCAGCAACGAGGCCTGGTGTCTGGCCGCCGGCTTCGACGGCTTTCTGCTCAAGCCGTACCGCCCGCGGGAGCTCTTCGACGCGATCGCCGCCGTGGTGGAGCAGGGTCAGCCGGACCCGCCGCCCGGCGGGGAGGCGGAGGCCGCGGGCGGCGGCCAGGGGGAGGCGCCGGCCGGTGAGGACGGGGGCGCGGCGGCGGTCGGCGGGGACGGCGAGGCCGGGCGGACACCGAGGGCGGTCGGCGATGCGGTGGCCGGCGGGAAGACCGCGCCAGGCCCGGACGCATCGAGGGCGCCAGTCGGCCGCCATGACGAGGACGGAAGCGGCATCGCCGACGGTGGCCCGGACACGGACGCATCGGGCGGCCGCCTCGACTGGCGCTCGGCGCTGGAGACCGTGGCCGGCGACCGGGAGCTGTTGACGAAGGTCATCGAGGGGTTCCTCGGCCAGCATCCCTCACTGATCGCCGAGCTCCGGACCGCGCTCGAGGCCGGCGATCTGCCGGTGGTGCGCCGGGTGGCGCATACGATTGCCGGCTCCCTCCGGTCGTTCGAGGGCGCCCGCGTCGTGGCCCTCGCCGAGGCTCTCGAGGATCGCTGCCGCGAGGGCGCGGCGGGCGCCGCCGCCTCTGCGTGGCGCGGCCTCGAGCCGGAGCTCGAGGCGGTCGTCCGCGAGCTCCGAAGAGCGGTTCGAGAATAGGAGGACCGCCGCGGCGGGAATCGGCGCAGCGCGGCGGAAGGACTTCGGGGGTCAGTCGAATCGCAGGGGAAACGGTATCGTGGCATCCATCCTGGTGGTGGACGACTCGGCGGCCGACCGGGAGTTGGCCGGCGCCCTGCTGGAGCGGGCGTCCTGGCGGGTTCTGTACGCCGAGCACGGCCGGGACGCCCTGGCCCGGATGCGAGAGCAGGCCGTCGACCTGGTGTTGACGGATGTGGTGATGCCCGAGCTCGACGGCCTCGCATTCGTCGAGCACGCCAAGGAGGACCATCCCCTCGTCCCCGTGGTCCTGATGACCGCGCGGGGGAGCGAGGAGCTCGCGGCGCGCGCCCTCGAGGCCGGGGCCGCGAGCTACGTGCCGAAGAAGCTGCTGGTGCGCGACCTCGTGGAAGTGATCAAGCGCATCCTCGACGTGTTCCGTGAGCGCAAGAGCGGCACCCGTCTGCACGGACGGCTGCGGGCGGCCTCTTTCGTGATCGAGAACGACCTCGACATGCTCGCGTCGCTCGTCGGGTACCTGACCGGCGTCCTCCGGCACTCGGGCATGTTCGACGAGTCCGACTGCCACCGCGTCTCCACCGCCCTCGACGAGGCCCTGACCAACGCCTGCTACCACGGCAATCTCGAGGTCCGTTCAGAGATACGCAATCACGACCCGCGCGCGTACCGGGCCCTCGCGAAGGAGCGCAGGCTCGCCGCCCCCTACCGGGACCGGCGGATTCACGTCAGCGTGAGCCTGGAGTCGGACGGAGCGTGCTTCGTCATCCGGGACGAGGGGCAGGGCTTCGATGCGGCCGCAGTGCGGGACCCGACCGCGCCCGAGCAACTGGAACGGCCCAGCGGCCGGGGCATCTTCCTGATGAAGACGTTCCTCGACGATGTGCGCTACAACGCCAGCGGCAATCAGGTGACCCTGCTGAAGCGCCGCAGCGCCTGAACGTCCGGCGTTCTCGCACCGACGTGCTTCCCTTGCTTGCGACGACCGGTTCAAATCAGCGCCTGAGTTCGCGGGAATCTCGCGCCGGCGGCATCTTCCTTCCGTTTCTCGTTTCCGGGGGTGGTGCACGGCTGGGTCGCGGCGCCGCGAAACCCGCCGCGACATCGTCGCAGGCATGAGCGCGGGCTCCGACGCGACGGTCGGGGTGCGCCGTCAGCCGTCGAGCGAGCGGATCACCACGACGGTCTTGTCGTCGCCGGGGTCGGGGTTCTCCCGCTCGAACCGCTCCGCCGCGTGGCAGATGCGGCGGGCCAGCTCGGGCGCGGGCGAATCGGGGTGCTCGGCCATCACCGCCCGGATACCGTCCAGGTCGAAGAACCGGTCGGTCTCGTCCTGCGCCTCGGTCACGCCGTCGCTGTAGATGACGAGGCGCGCGCCGTCGGCGATGGCGACCGTCTGCTCCTCCCACGTCGCCTCGGCGAACAGCCGGAGGGGCGGCCCCGTCGAGACGAGGGCCGACTCGGCGTCGCCGTCGAGCAGCAGCGCCCGCGGATGTCCGGCGTTGACGAAGGTGAACTCTCCGGTCGCGAGGGTCAGCACGCCGTAGAAGAGGGTGACGAACCGGTCCTGGCTCTTCTCGTGGAGCAGCGCCCGGTTGAGGGTCTGCACGAGCTCGATTGGCGTCGCGCAGGTCGAGGCCTCCGCGCGCAGGATGCCCTGGGTCTCGGCCATGAGGATCGCCCCGGGAATGCCCTTGCCCGACGCGTCGCCCACCGCCAGGGCCACCCGGTCGTCCGGCAGCTCGATACAGTCGTAGAAGTCGCCGCCGACCTGGCCGCTGGCGTGCAGGTAGGCGCCGATGTCGTGGCGGGCCGCCGCCGGCATGACCCCCGGCAGGAACGACTGCTGGACGAACGCCGCGATCTTCAGCTCGTAGTCCAGGCGCCGGTTCTGCTCGGTGAGCAGCCGGTGGCGTTCGCGGGCGTAGCGGATGCTGCGTACGAGCAGCTCCGGGGCCAGGTGGTCCTTGACCAGGTAGTCCTGCGCGCCGCGCTTGACCGCCTTGACCGCGACCTCGTCGTCGTCGAGGTCGCCGAGGACGACGACCGGCGCGGTCTTGTCCAGGTGCCGGATGATCGCGAAGCCCTCGCCGCTGCGGGCCGCCTCGGGTGAGAGCCCCAGCAACACCACATCGTAGGGGCGGATGTCCGTCTCCGTCACCGCGTCGGAGACGGCGGGCGCCACGTCGACGGTGAACGGCAGGCGCCGCGTCTCCTGCAGGAGGGCGCGGACCCGCGCCGCGCCGGCGGCGTCGTCCTCGACGAGCAACACCCGAACGACGCCGGAAGGGGCCTGAGTGGACACCGCGTTATCGACTCGCCGGCTCGACGCCGGGGGTTGCGCCGTGGGCGGGCATACCCCGGCAGGGTTGGTGTGGGCGGCGGCGCCGCGGGGCGGCGACGGACCGCAGGCGCGGTTCCGGGCTACGAGAAGCTCTGCACGGCGTCCGACTCCGACTGGAACGTGTCGAACACCATCTCGAGCTTGGTCGTCACCATCAGGTCCATGATCCGCTCGTTCAGGTTGAGCAGCTTGAGCTTGCCGCCGGCGCCCAGGACGGCGGAGCGCTTCGACAGCAGCCCGCCGAGCGCCGCGCTGTCGATGAACGACACGCCCCCGAGGTTGAGAATCAGGTTCGTGTGCCCGGCATCGAGCAGATCGTCGATCCGGTCCCACAGTGTGTCGGCGGCGTCGCCCGCCACCTTGCCGCTGAGATCGAGCACCTTGACGACATCGACGTCCCGCTGGTCGATTCGAAGTGCCATGACAACCTCCCTCGGCAGCGCGCGGCGAAGCCGTGCCCGGTCGGTCGGGCGCTTCGCCGCTTTTCGTCGCAACGCGGGGTGTTCGCCGCGAGCTGCCGGGTCAATGCTGACCCAAACCCGGCGGGAACGCAAACCCGCGGACTGCGGTTTCGGCGTCGGCCGTGATCGCCGCACGTCCCGTCGAGGGCGCGATGCGGCGGTGCGCCGGGGACGGGAGCCGGCCCCGGGTCGAGCAGGGTTGCGGACACGTCGTTCGAGTTGCATCATTAGTCAGCTCGCGATGCGCCCCGGGTTGCACCGGGTCGGGCGCCCGCTGACAGCCAACGCGCCCGTCTGACGAAGCGGCGGGGCCTGTCACGCGCGGTGGAGTTCGCGGCGGTTGCGTCTGCCCGGCGGTTCGCGCAGGGGGAGGAATGATGATAGGCGCCGAGAGACGGTCTCCAGAATGGTGCTGCCTGGCCGCGTGCCTGCTCGCAGCGCCCGCGTGGGTGGCGGGGGCGGCGGCTGGCGGCGACGGTCGCGCCTTGATCGCGGCGGTGCGGGCGCAGGACGTCGAGGCGACTCGGGCATTGATCGATGGCGGCGCCGACGTCGATGCGGTCCAGCCTGACGGTGCGACGGCGCTGCACTGGGCGGCGTACCACGATGCGGTCGAGCTCGTCGAACTGCTCATCGGGGCCGGCGCCGGCGTGGATGCGGCCAACGACTACGGGGTGACCCCGCTCGGCCTCGCGTGCGAAAACGGGGCGGCGGCGACGGTCACGCGCCTGCTCGCGGCGGGGGCCGACCCCAACCTCGTTCGCGGCACCGGCGAGACGCCGGTCATGACGTGCGCGCGGACCGGCGCGGCGGCGGCGGTCCGCGCGCTCCTCGCGCACGGCGCCGACCCCTCGGCGGTCGAGCCGTGGCACGGCCAGACCGCTCTCATGTGGGCGGCAGGCGGGGGACACGCGGACGCGGGGCGGGTCCTGATCGAGCATGGCGCGGATGTCGGGGCCCGCTCGAAGGGAGGGTTCACGGCCTTGCTCATCGCGGCCCGTGAGGACGATCCGGCCCTCGTCGACCACCTCGTCGCGGCCGGGGCGGACGTCAACGCGGCGGCGCCCGACGGGACCACGCCGCTCCACATCGCGGTGGTGCGGGGTCATGCCGCGCTCGCGATGGCCCTGCTCGCGCACGGGGCGGACCCGAACGCGGACGGTCCCGGCTACACCGCCCTGCACTGGGCGGCGGGGTCGTGGCACACCGAGCTGACCGGCCGCCTGCGGGGCATCGACACCGGCGCCGATCCCGAGTGGCAGTCGCTCAACGGTCTCCGCGTGGGCAAGCTGGCCCTCGTCGACGCGCTGCTGGCTCACGGCGCGGACCCCGACATCCGCCTCGGCAGCGGACCTCCGCAGTTCGGTTTCGCGAGCCAGCGCTTCCGGGTCAGCCTGATCGGCGCCACGCCGTTCGTGCTCGCCGCGATGGACGCCAATGTCGAGGTCATGCGCCGGCTCGCGGCGGCCGGCGCGGACACCCGGGCCGCGACCGACGAGAACAACACGCCGCTGATGGTGGCGGCGGGGCTGGGGCAGGTGCCGGCCGAGACCCGGGTGACCGGGGACGCGGCCCTCGAGGCGGTCCGTCTCGTCCTGGATCTGGGCGCGGACGTCAACGCGCTGAACGTGAGGGGCCGCAGCGCTCTGCACGGGGCCGCCCACATCCGGTCGGACGCCATCGTGAAGCTGCTCGTCGACCGGGGAGCGCTGGTGAACGTGGAGGACGATCGCGGCGTCACCCCGCTGATGATCGCCGAGGGCGGCGGCCACATCCTGCTGCCGGGCCTCGGGGGCGGGAGCACCGCCGATCTGTTGCGCGCGCTCGGCAGCGACGACACGGTGCGGTCGAGCTTCATCGAGAACTTCAGCCAGGGGGCCATTCGCTAGGAATCCGTGTGACCGCCGCCTGGCGCGCACGGGAGCGCGCCGCGTGGCGGCGATGCGCCCCGGGAGCGAGGACGAGGAGGCGTCGATGACGCGCGATGGTCGACCACCGGCGATTCTGCTGAGCGTAGCCGCGCTGGTGTGCGGATGCTTCTTCACCGGCGCCGCCTTTGCGCCGGCGCAACCCGCGGGCCCGCGGACGGCGGCCGGCGGGGCCGGGGAGGCGGCCGCGACCTACCGGGCCGTCCTCGACCGCTACTGCGTCGCCTGCCACAACCGGCGCACGCTGGCCGGGAGCCTCGCTCTCGACGACATCGATCTCGGGCGGGTCGGTCCCGCCGCCGAGCGGTGGGAGAAGGTCCTCGACAAGCTGCGCACGCGGGCGATGCCGCCGCCGCGCCGCCCGCGGCCCGAGCCGGCCGTCTACGACGCGTTCGCCGCGTGGCTGGAGGGGGCGCTGGACCAGTGGGCGACCGACCATCCGAATCCGGGGCGGCCGGCCATCCATCGCCTCAACCGGCTCGAGTACGCCAACGCCGTGCGCGACCTCCTGCACCTCGAAGTCGACGCGCAGGCCCTGCTGCCCGCCGACGACATGGCGTTCGGCTTCGACAACAACGCCGCCATCCTCACCGTCGCGCCGGGGTTGCTCTCGCGGTACATGGCCGCCGCGCGCACCGTCAGCCGCCTCGCGGTCGGAGACCCGTCCATCGAGGCCGACGTCGTGCGCTATCCGGTGTCGCCGCTGCTCGCGCAGGACGGCCGCATGAGCGAGGACCTGCCGTTCGGTTCGCGCGGCGGCGCCGCGGTGCGGCACCACTTTCCCCGCGATGGCGACTACGTGCTGCGCATCGCGCTGCGGCAGAACCGGGGGCGCAACGAGCCCCAGGAGTTGGACGTCCGGGTGGACCGCGAGCGCATCGCCCTGCTGCGGGCCGGCCGCTGGCCGGACGACGCACCGGCGGGGTCGCCGGACGCCCGCCCGGCCGACGAGGGTCTCGCGGTGCGCTTCGCGGCGCGCGCAGGGACGCGGGCGGTGTCGGTCTCGTTCACGGGCCGGACGAGGGCCCCCGAGGGGGTGGCGCCGGCTCGCCTGCCCCTGTGGACGTTCTCGACGGGCCGCGGATACGTCGAGCCGATGGCCCTCGACGGCTTCGAGATCGAGGGGCCGTACGACGGGCCGGAGACCGCCGAGGCATCGTCGGACGACACCGCCAGCCGCCGGCGCATCTTCGTCTGCGAGCCGGCCCGGGCAGCCGACGAGGAGGCGTGCGCGGCGCAGATCGTCGGGACCCTGGCGCGGCGCGCGTTCCACCGGCCGGTGACCGACGAGGACCTGCAGGACCTGCTCGCCTTCTACCGGGAGGGGCGGGCGGACGGGGACTTCCGCGCCGGCATCCGGCGCGCCCTGGAGAGCATTCTCGTGGACCCGGAGTTCCTCTTCCGCATCGAGCGAGACCCGCCCGACGTGCCCCCCGCGACCGCGTACCGCCTGAGCGGCGTCGAGCTCGCGGCGCGCATCTCGTTCTTCCTCTGGGCGAGCATTCCCGACGACGAACTCCTCGACGCGGCGGTCGCGGGCGGGTTGCGAGACCCCGATGTGATCGAGGCGCAGGTGCGGCGCATGCTCGCCGACGAGCGCGCCCAGACCCTCGTCACGAGCTTTGCCGCGCAGTGGTTGCACCTGCGCCGCATGCGCACCGTCGCCCCGGACGTGAATGCCTTTCCCTCCTTCGACGAGAACCTGCGCGACGCCCTGATCCGCGAGACCGAGCTGTTCGTCGGCAGCCAGTTGCGGGACGACCGCAGCGTGGTCGATCTGCTGACCGCCGACTACACCTTCGTCAACGAGCGGCTGGCCCGGCACTACGGCATCCCCGGCGTGTACGGCCCGCGCTTCCGGCGCGTGGCGTGGGACGACGACCGGCGGCGCGGGCTGCTCGGCCAGGGCAGCATCCTCACCGTCACCTCGCTCGCCACCCGCACCTCGCCGGTCGTGCGGGGCAAGTGGATTCTCGAGAACGTGCTCGGCACGCCCCCGCCGCCTCCGCCGCCCGATGTGCCGGAGCTGCCCGAGCGCGAGGAGAGCGGCGAGCCCGCGTCGCTGCGGGCGCGGCTCGAGGCGCACCGCGCCAACCCCGCCTGCGCGGGCTGCCACTCACGCATGGACCCGCTGGGCTTCGCCCTCGAGCACTTCGACGCGGTGGGGCAGTGGCGGGAAACCGACGGCGGCGGGGCGCCCATCGACACCGCCGGGGTGCTGCCCGACGGCGCCGCCTTCGACGGACTGCCCGAGTTGCGCGATATCCTGCACGGCCGCCGCGGCGAGTTCGTCGCCACCTTCACCGAGAAGCTGCTGACCTATGCCCTCGGGCGCGGGGTCGAGCCCTACGACCGCCCCGCCATCCGCGCCATCGTGCGCGAGGCCGCCGAAGACGACTACCGCTGGTCGTCTATAATCCTCGGCATCACCCGAAGCCTCCCGTTCCAACTGAGGAGATCGGAGTCATGATCATCACCAGACAGGCGCTTCCCCGGCGCACGGTGCTCCGCGGCCTCGGGACCGCGGTGGCCCTGCCCCTGCTCGACGGCATGGTCCCGGCCCTGACCGCGCTCGAGCGGACGGCCGCGAAGGCGAAGCCTCGGCTGGGGGTGGTCTACGTCCCGCACGGCGCCGTCATGGACAACTGGACCCCCACCGCCGAGGGCCGCGGGTTCGAGTTCTCCCCGATCCTGCAGCCGCTGGAACCGTTCCGCGATCGGCTGCAGGTCCTGACCGGGCTCGACCATGCGCCCGCCGCGCAATTGCCGGGGGACCCGGCCGGCGGCCACGGACGCATCACCGGCGCATTCCTCACCGGGGTGCACGCCAAGCCCACCGAGGGGGCCGACTTCCGCGCCGGCGTCTCCGTCGACCAGATAGCCGCGAGGGTGCTCGGCCGGCACACCCAGCTCGCATCGCTCGAGGTCGGCATCGGCCTGCCGGAGTTCGGCGGCGCCTGCGACGCCGGCTTCAGTTGCGCCTACATCAGCACGCTGTGCTGGCGCACGCCGACCGCGCCCCTGCCGATGGAGAGCAACCCGCGGGCGCTCTTCGAGCGGCTGTTCGGCGACGGGGCCACTACCGACCCCGAGGCGCGGCGCGCGCGGCGGCGGGAAGACCAGAGCATCCTCGACGCGGTGACCCGCAAGGTCGCGCGTCTGCGCAAGGGCCTCGGGGCGGCCGACCAGGCCAAGCTGACCGACTATCTCGCGGCGGTGCGCGACGTCGAGCGGCGCATCCAGCGGGCCGAGGCCGAGTCCGACCGCGAGCTGCCGGTCGTGGAACGGCCGTCGGCGAGCGCGCCGGCCTCGTTCAGCGAGTACGTCAAGGTGATGTTCGACCTGCAGGTGCTCGCCTACCAGACCGACATGACGCGGGTCGTCAGCTTCCTGATGACGCCCGAGCTGACCGCCCAGACCTACCCCGAGATCGGGGTGCCCGATCCGCACCACGCGCTGTCGCACCACGAGAACAAGCCCGAGAGCCTCGCCAAGCTGATCAAGGTCGGCGCCTATCACACCGGCCTCTTCGCCTACTACCTCGACCGGCTGCGGGAGACCCCGGACGGCGACGGGTCGCTGCTCGACCAGGTGATGGTGCTCTACGGCAGCGGCATGAGCAACAGCAACCTCCACAACATCCAGAACCTGCCGATCCTGCTCGCGGGCGGCGGGGCGGGACGGCTGCAGGGAGACCGCCACCTCCGGTTCGCGGAGGGGACGCCGCTGACGAACCTCTACCTGTCGCTGCTCGGCAAGCTGGACGTGCCCGCCGAGCAGGTGGGAGACAGCACCGGCCGTCTCGCCGAGCTCGGCGGCGTCTAGGTCCAGGCGGCTGCGCGCAGGACGGCGCGGAATACTTGGCTACCGCAGGTCCACGTCTGGTGGGCCGAGCCACGCATCCCCTCGGTTTCGCCGGACCATCCGACGGGATGGTCCGGCATCTCGTGCACCCGCCTCTCGTGACGCCGGCTTGCGATCGTCCTCGCGGTCACGCCGCGCGACCTTGCTATCATGACGTGCCGCTCCGTCCGCGGACGGAGCGGCACGTCATGCGTCAGGCGCCGTGCGAGGAGACAACAATGAGATCGTCTGTACCGTTCGGGCTGCTTGCGTCCTGCGCTGTCGCGGTGACGCTGGGTGTCGCTGCCTGCGGGGGCCTGCCCGCGGGCGTCTCGTCGCAGATATCGCCCGAGTACCGCGAGACGGTGCGCGCGTTCTACCGCGGGCTCGCCTCGCTGGAGGTCGGGCTGCTCGACGACGCCCAGGCGGCGTTCGAGCAGGCGGCGGCGCTGGCCCCCGACGAACCCGCGATCCGGGCCAACCTCGCGGTGGTGCACGTCGGGTTCGGCAACGAGACCGAGGCGGCGGGGCACATCGAGGCGGCCCGCGGTCTCGCCCCCGACAGCGCCGAGGTCCGCTTTCTGGAGGCCCAGCTCGCCGGCTTCCAGGGGCGTTTCGAGGACGCCGTGGCCGGGTTCCGGCAGGTGGTGGCGATGGACGCGGAGCATCTGCAGGCCCGCTACGCGCTCGCCCAGGAACTGGACCGGGCCGGCGGCGACGCCGAGGCGGCCGAGGCCCAGACGCAGCTCGAGGCGATTCGCGATCGCCAGCCCGGCAACCTCGCGGTCCTCGTGCAGCACGCGCGGGTGGCGGCCCGACGGCAGGACGAGCCCGCGCTCTCCGACACCGTCGAGCGGCTGACGGGGATGACCGACGGTTGGCCGGACCTCGCGGTTACCCAGCTCGAGGGGCTGTCGGCGGCGATCGGGGAGGCGGACTGGCGGCGGGCGCAGATCTCGGCCCAGCTTCTGCGCAACGTCCTCGTGCGTCTCGCCGCCTTCCGTGAGGACCAGGCCCGGGTCAGCGTCAGCGCCGAGGCCATCGCCGAGCCGCTGATGCGCTTCCTCGTGCTGCCCTCGCCACCCGCCACCGCCTCGCCGCGGGACGAGACCCTGGCCTACGTGGCCGAGTCGCTCGACCCCGGCGCAGTCGGCGGTCTGGCGGCGGTGGCGGTGGTCCCAGGCGGAGAGGACGCCCCGATGGTCTTCGCGGCGGACGGCCAGGAGGCGCGTCGGCTGGGTGGCCCGGACGGCGGCGCCGGCCTGCCGTTTCCGGCGGGGCCGGCGGGAGCCGCGCCGACCGGCAACGGCCTGCTCGCCCTCGACTGGAACGGCGACTACCGCATGGACCTCGCCCTGGCCGGCCCCGGCGGGCTCCGGCTGTGGGTGCGAGAGGCGGAGGGCGACGGCTTCTCCGAGGCGACGCCGGCTGACGCCGCGGGGGCGGCGACGGCGGCGGTCCCCGCCCTTGACGCCTGGGGGGTGTGGGCCGCCGACACCGAGATGGACGGCGACCTCGACATCGTCTTCGCGGCCGCCAGCGGCGCGTCTGGGGTGCTGAGAAACAACGCCGACGGGACGTGGACGCGGCAGGATCCGTTTCCGGGCGTGACGGTGCTGCGCGGCTTCGGCTGGGGAGACTTCGACGTCGACGGCGACCCGGACGCGGTACTTCTCGACGCAGACGGGGTGCTGCACCTCTTCGAGAACCGGCAGGCGGGGCGCTTCGATCCAGCCGATCCCCTGACGCTGCCGGCCGCGGCGATAGCCCTCGCCGTCGGCGACCTCGACGCCGATGGCCGCCTCGATCTCGCGCTGCTGGACGAGTCGGGCCGGTTGTGGCGGGCGGGCTGGACGGGGAGGGCGTGGGAGACCGCCGAGATGGCCGCCTGGGCCGCATTCCCGGCCGGGGCTGCCCCCGGTTCCCATCGGCTGCTCCTCGCCGACCTCGACAACAACGGGGCCCTCGACGTGGTCGCGTCGGGGGCGCCCGGCGCCCGGCTGTGGCTGGCCGACGAGGCATCGCGCCTCGAGCCGCTCGACGCCGGGGTCGATGCCGAGATCTTCGCCGTCCACGACCTGACCGGCGACGGCCTGCTCGACCTCGTCGGCGTCGCGGACGGCGCGCCGGTGCGCCTGACCGCGCAGGCCGACGCCGGCTACGGCTGGCAGCAGATCCGGCCCCGCGCCAACAGCGCCGCCGGCGACCAGCGTATCAACGCGTTCGGCGTGGGGGGGGAGATCGAGGTGCGGGCCGGGCTCCTCGTCCAGAAGCAGGTGCTGACCGGCGCCCCCGTCCATTTCGGGCTCGGCGTGCAGACGCAGGCCGACGTCACCCGCATCAGTTGGCCCAACGGCGTCACCCAGGCCGACTTCGAGTTCGCGGCCAACCAGGTCGTCGTGGCCGATCAGCGGCTCAAGGGCTCCTGCCCGTGGCTCTTCGCCCACGACGGCAGCCGCATGAACTTCGTCACCGACTTCATCTGGCGCTCGCCCCTCGGACTGCGCATCAACGCCCAGGACACCGCCGACATCGCCTTCACCGAGGACCGCGTGCTCGTCCGAGGCGACCAGCTCGCCGCGGTGGACGGCGAGTACGACCTGCGCATCACCGCCGACCTGTGGGAGACGCACTTCTTCGACCACGTGTCCCTGCTGGCGGTCGACCATCCCCCCGACACCGAGGTGTGGGTGGACGAGCGCTTCGCCCGCGACCCGGTGCCGCTCGACACCGTCGTCACGGGGCCGTCTCGCACCGTCACCCGGGTCTGGGACGACACCGGCGCCGACGTCGCCGAGCTCGTCTCGAAGCGGGACAACCGCTACGTGGCGACATTCGCAGAGGGCACTCACCAGGGAATCGCCGAGCCGCACTATCTCGAGCTGGAGCTCGACCCGGCGACGGAGACCTGGGACGCGGTGACCCTGCTCGCCCACGGCTGGGTCTATCCCACCGACAGCAGCATCAACGTGGCTCTGGGGCAGGGCCGGCACCCCATCCCCCGCGGGGTGGCCCTGGAGGGGCGGGACGCCAAGGGGCACTGGGTGGTGCTGCACCCCGACCTCGGCTTCCCCGCCGGCAAGCTCAAGACCATGGTCGTCGACGTGCCGCGCCTCCCGGACGGGCATCGGCCACGACGATTGCGGCTGCGGACCAACCTCGAGATCTACTGGGACTGGATCGCCCAGGCCCCGCGCCTGGACGCCGCCCTCGCGCGGGAGACGCGCCTGGACCCGGCCGTGGCCGACCTCCGGTTCCGCGGCTACTCGCAGACGGACATCCTGGGGCCGCGGGGCCTGGAAGTGCCGCGCTACGAGGTGGGCAACACCCGCCCCCGGTGGCGCGACCTCGTCGGGTTCCACACCCGCTTCGGCGACGTGCGCGAGCTCCTCGCCGACGTGGACGACCGCTACGTCATCATGAACGCGGGCGACGAGATGCGGCTCCGTTTCGACGCCCCGCCCCCGCCCCCGGCGGGATGGCGTCGCGACTTCGTGCTGATCGGCGACGGCTGGGTCAAGGACGGCGACTTCAACACCACCCACGCGAAGACGGTGGGGCCGCTGCCGTCGCACGACCAGCCGGTCTACGACCCCGACGCGTCGGCCGTGCTCGAGGACGATCCGGTCTACCAGCGGCACAAGGACGACTGGCTGAACTGGCACACCCGGTACGTCGCGCCGGACCGCTTCCTGCGCGGCCTGTGGCCGCCCCCCGGGTCGGCCCCGTAGCCGGTGCGTCGCGAACCGACAGCGTTCCCCGGCTCGCCTGCGCGACTCTCGCGCTCGCCGCGGCGACGTGTCTCGCGCTCGGACACGCGAACGTGCACTTTGCTCCGGGCTCGCCCGTAGAGGCATGGACGATGGAAGCGGTCTTCATCTATTGGGACAATTCCAACGTCTTCATCAGCGCCAAGGAGACGGCGGCGCTCCGCGAAGGTGAGGACGCGCGTTCGCGCGTTCGCATCCACTTCAGGCATCTCCTCGATCTGGCCCGAGCCGGGCGACCGGTTCAGCACGCCGTTGCCGTCGGTTCGGTTCCGCCGGAGCTACGTCAGCCGGTTCGGATGTGAGCGCGCGGTTCGGTTCGACAGGAGGGAGGTCGCCCATGACGGCGAGGACAAGCGGGACAGGTTGGACGTGCGGCGCGACCGCGGCGTTGTTGCTCGGGCTGGGCGCGTTGGCGCCGGCCCAGCCGCTGGTCGACGAGGCGGGGGTGGTGCGTGAGGCGGCCTACGACCACCTGCGGCGGGAGCTCTCGGGCGAAGACGAGGTCTACGCGCGCATCGATGGCGGTCGGCTGAAGCGGTGGCTCGAGGAGGTGGTCGCGTTCTCGCGCCGCAGCCGCGACGACGGCAACCGGTACTGGGGGCGCATCTCCGGCACCGAATACGAGGTGATGGCCTCCGACTGGACCGAACGCCACTTCCGCCGGCTGGGGATGACGGACATCCACCGCGTGCAGTTCGACCTCGGCCCGCAGTGGTTCCCGCTGGACTGGAGCCTGACCGCGTCCGCCGGGGGCGGGAAGCTCGACTTCCCGTCTGCCAACCCCGGCATGCGCTCGCCGTCGCTCGCCGGCATCGACGCCGAGGCGGTGTGGGTCGGCCTGGGCACCGCCGCCGACTTCGCGGGTCGTGACGTCGCCGGCAAGGCGGTGATCATCCAGACCATGCTCGCCCCCGGCCAGATGGGCAACAGCGCGTCGTGGGAGGGCGCGACGGGGCGCGCGCAGGATCTGGGCGCGGCGCTCATCATCGGCGTCTGGGGCTACGGCGGTAACATGGCCGTCTGGCAGAGCGCCAACGCCTTCCAGATGGTGCGCAACCCCGACGGCACGTCGAGCTACGTCAGAGAGCGCGTCACCACTCCGGCGTTCTTCATGGGGTTCGAGGACGGTCGCCGGCTCCGCGACCTCGTGGCCGCCGGCGAACCCGTCACCATCTCGGCGCGGGTCGAAGCCGAGACGCGCGAGGGGCTCGTGAGCCCCAGCATCTTCGGCACCCTGCCGGGGACCACCGACGAGACCATCTACGTCATGGCCCACATGGACGGCTACTACGACGCCGCTCTCGACAACGCGTCGGGCATGGCGGTCATGATGGGGCTCGCCGAGTACTTCGCCCACGTCCCGGCCGCCGAGCGCCGCCGCACCATCACGTTCATCGGAACCGCCGGCCACCACGTGGGGTCGCCCAACGCCCCCTACCTGCGCGACCAGGGGATGCTCGAGAAGACGGCGCTGATGCTGAACTGCGAGCACATCGCGCCCACCCAGTTCGTCGCCTTCAACACCGAGCTGCGGCTGACCAACACGGTGTCGCCGCGCCGGTGGTGGGTGCACGGCAGCCAGCGCCTGCTCGACATCACCCTCGACGCCTACCGCACGTTCGGGGTCAGCGTCATCGGCGCGATGGACGGCCGCGCCACCGGCGAGATGATGGCCATCGACAAGGAGGCGCCGTCGGTGCAGCTCATCCGTTCGCCCGAGCACAAGCACACCGACTGGGACGTGCCCGAGCTGGTGCCCGCGGCCGGGCTCGAGGCGGTGGCGCGGGCGTTCGCGAAGATCGTCGACCAGGTGAACACGCTGGACCTCGACGAGTTGCAGCCGGCGCGTCGGCTGTCGAGCCGTTGATCGCCGCGGACGGTTTCCATCCGCGGCGGCGCCAATCGCTGGCCCGACCGCCGGGCGGCGGGCCGGCGCCGGTTTCATGATGCGTACGGCGGGGTGCGGGCGGGGAGGACGCCGGCGGTGGATGCCGGGCTCCGTCCTCGCCATGACATCGAGGGAAGGGCGGTCCGACCGCCGGGCGACGGGCCGGCGGTCGGTTTCATGATGCGTACGGCGGGGCGCGGGCGGGGAGGACGCCGGCGGTGGATGCCCGGTTCCGTCCTCGCCGTGGCGTCAAGGAGGACAGTCCGATGAAGAGGCATCAGAGCGGCGGACGGCAGACCGGATCGCGCCGGACGCTCGGGGGCGTCGCCGGGTTGGCGTGCGCGTGCGCCGTGGCTGCGAACGCCAACGCGCAACTCCCCGGCCTGCCGCCCGTGCCCCTGCCGGACGAGCCGGTGACCTTCGCCACCGCCGAGCAGCCGCACGTTCGCGTGGCGGTGGTGGCGCGCGGGCTCGAGCACCCCTGGGGGCTGGCCTTCCTGCCCGACGGTGGGCTGCTCGTCACGGAGCGGCCGGGACGGCTCCGCCTCGTCCACAACGGCGCGCTCGACCCCGAGCCCGTCGCCGGCGTCCCTGAGGTCTACACGCAGGGTCTGGCCGGCCTCATGGACGTGGCCCTGCATCCCGAGTTCGCCGAGAACCGGCTCGTCTACCTGACCTACTCGAAGCCGGCCGCCGAAGGCGCATGGGTGACCCTGGCGCGGGGCCGGCTGACCGCGCACGGGCTCGCCGACGTCGAAGACCTCTTCCGGTCCGACCCGGTAGGCGGCACCGCTGCCTCGCGCGTGGTCTTCGCCCCCGACGGCAGCCTCTACATGACGGTGGGCGGGGCGTTCGGGGCGGTCACCGGCGGCCCGCGGGCGCAGGACCCGGCGGACACCGTGGGCAAGGTCGTCCGCCTGCGCGACGACGGCGGCGTCCCCGACGACAACCCGTTCGTGGGCCGCGACGGCTACCGGCCGGAGATCTACTCCCTCGGCCACCGGAACCAGCTCGGAGCGGCCATCCATCCCGAGACCGGCATGCTCTGGGCCAACGAGAACGGTCCCCTCGGGGGCGACGAAGTCAACCGCATTCTCCCCGGCGCCAACTACGGCTGGCCTGTCGTCTCCTACAGCCGGGAGTACTCCGGCGGCCGGGTTGCGGACCGGACCTTCCAGGCCGGGATGGAGCCGGCCGAGATCGTCTGGCTGCCCTCCATCGCGCCGTCCGGCATGGTGTTCTACGACGGCGACCGCTTCCCCAACTGGCGGGGCCATCTCTTCGTCGGCTCGCTCCGCACCGGCATGATCCGCAACACGGGCCACCTGCAGCGCATCGTCTTCAACGAGCAGGGCCAGGAGGCGCGCCGCGAGTGGATTCTCACAGATCTGCGCCAGCGCATCCGTGACGTGCGCCAGGGCCCCGACGGGCTGCTCTACGTGCTGACCGACGCCGACGACGGGGCCATCCTGCGCCTCGAGCCGGTTGAATGACGCCGTACGGGGCGACGAGACGGGACTCGGAAGGGCGCCGGGACAGACCGCGCGCCGGCGCTCGGCGTCTTCGCTCTCCGCGACCGCGTCGTCGACGAGCGAGTACGAACGCTGGGACTTGACGCTCCGCCGGCTGGCCCACCGTCGTTGTCGCGGGCCGCTCATCCCGTCTCGCCAGGGCGGATGGCATCGAGACGACCTTCGGCTGTCGTCGTACCCGGTGGAGTGGGGCAGGTCAGAGCCAGCGCCGGACCTGCGCCGCATACTCGTTGTAGGCGTCGCCCAGCTTGCGGCGCAGGTACGCCTCCTCGTGGGGAATGGTGTACGCGTTGAGGGCGGCGAAGGCGGGGAGGACCGCGAGCAGGATGGCGGCCGAGTTGGCGGCGCAGCCGATGCCGGCGATGAAGACGAGGAACGCGAGGTAGACGGGGTTGCGCGACCACCGGTAGAGGCCAGAGGCCACGAGGCGCCGGGTCGGCTTGTGGACGAGCAGACTCTCGTCGTGGCGCCGGAACGTGCGGAACGCGGTGACGAGCAGCCAGGCCGCCGCGCCCAGCAGGATCGCGCCGCCCGCTGCCGGCCACGGCGCGTCGAGCGGTTCGACCCGCCACACCGTCCGATGCACGACGGCCCCGAGGACCGTGAAGAGGGCGGGCAGCACGGGCGGGAGCAGGAAGCGTCGCATCGGTCAGTCGGCGCCTGCCTCAATCAGCTCGAGCGCCAGCCCGTCGAGATCTTCGATGAGGACCGCGCGGGTCTCGCCGAACGGATACGGCCCTTCGATGATGGGAACCCCGGTCGCCTCGAGGTGGGCGAGCACGGGGTCGAGGTCGGGATAGGTGACGGCGACGTGGTCCACCACCTGCCCGCGCGATGGGACGAGCGGACGATCGAGCTCGGGGCCGCAGCGGCCGTCGCGGCACTGGCGTGAGTACCACATCCATCCCGCGTTGGCGAGGCGCACGCTCGCGATCGGCGTGCGGAGCTGTCCCACGGGCAGGAACGAGGGAAAGCTGACATCGCCGACATCGACCGCGCAGGGCTCGTAGGGCGGGCGCGGCGACGCCTCGCCGGTGTCGGGGTCGCGGCGGGGCGGCAGGGTGACGCCGAGGTGGGTGACGTACCAGTTGGCGGCGCAGAGCGGCTGCTCGTGCCAGAAATGGAGGTGACCGTAGAACAGATCGTCGGTCGCTGCGTTGCCGTTGAACTCCACGAGAATGCCGTCGGGGTCGACGAGATAGCCGAAGTCCTGGCCGCTCGTGCGGTCACGGACGGGGTCGGATCCCTCGCGGGCGGCGCGTTCGGCCATCTCGGCCACCGTCAGGAGCTGATCGCCGAAGGGGGCGAGGCCGGAATGCGGCACGCCCTCGGTGTCGTCGGGCCCGGTGTAGACCGGCAAGAAGTCGAAGCGCTCGCCGTCGGGGTCGAGCGCGGTCAGCCGCTCGTAGAGGGCGAGCCCGTCGGTGCTCGGTCCGGTCGTCCAGAACGCGCTCTGGGGGACGGACTGCCGCCGCTCGGGGTCGAATGCGCCGGGGGCGGGCTGGTCGACGGTGGTGTAGAGCAGATACACCCCGTCGGCTTCGAACGCCGGCAGGCCGGCCACGGTGGCGCGCCGTCCGGCGGGCCAGAACGTCTCCCACCAGTCGAGCGCCCGCCCGGGATCGACGGAATTGATGTGGATGTGGTGAAAGGCGGGCGCGGGAAGCGACGCGGCCGCGTCGACGCCCGGGGCGGGGTCGGCCGTCCCGCTCGCGACCGCTGCCGCGAGCAGCCATGACTGCCGTCTTGTCGCGACTGACTTCGTGAAAGTCCTTGTCATGAGCTTCACCGGAGGCGACGGTGACTGCGGCAGGACCCGATCCTGTCTGGAACCAGTGAACCACAGGTCGCCCACCGGAGCAAGACCGGTTTCGGGGTCGGCGAGCGGTGTCGCACCGGTGACCGTCACGCGTCGTACGGCGACGCTGGAAGGCGGCTGGAGGCTGCGAGACGCCCGGCCTGCGCGGCGTCGGGCGTGTGCGGCGCCTGTCGTTGCTGGCCGTTCCGCGGTCGCGTTACCATGGGTGTGAGTTGCGGAGGGAGTCTCGGAATGGGCGACGACCGGCACCATCTGGCGGAATCCGGCATCGAGGACGTGGCGAGCGAGCGCGAAGATCTCGACAGTTCACCCCCGAGGTACGAAGTCGTCACCTATCCCGCGGACTTCACGCTCGAGGGCCTCGTCCAGAAGTACAAGCGCGGACAGCTCACCATCCCGGGATTTCAGCGCAAGTTCGTCTGGTCGCTGCGGCAGGCCAGCAGACTGGTCGAGTCCTTCCTCCTTGGCCTGCCCGTTCCCGCGGTGTTCCTTTTCGTCGACTCCGACGACAAGAAGTTCATCGTCATCGATGGCCAACAGAGATTGCTCAGTATCGTTTATTTCTTCGAGGGCATCTTCGGCTCCGATGACAGCAGACGGCGCACCGTGTTCGCGCTGAGCGGCCTTCACGAGCACAGCCCGTATCGCGGCAAGACATGCATGGATCTGAAGGAGACTGACCCGGCATCGTTCAATACGCTCAGCGACGCGGTGCTTCGGGCATTCGTGGTGCGGCAGCTCGATCCGCGCGATACGACCAGCGCGTACCACATCTTCGAGCGGCTGAACACCGGCGGCACGCACCTTGTGAGCCAGGAGATACGCAACTGCATATATCGCGGTCCCTTCAACGACCTTCTCGGCGCTCTCAACGTCGAGCCGAGCTGGCGGAGGGTGTTCGGCAAATCGAGCGAGGACAATCGTCAACGTGACGTGGAGCTCGTGCTTCGCTTCCTCGCGCTTCGCGAAGACGCGACGTCATATCGCAAGCCGATGAAGGACTTCCTGTCGACCTTCATGGACCGTTGCCGCAACGCCGGGCCGGACCGTCTCGACGCCTTCGATGTTCTTTTCCGGCGCACGATGACGACCATTCTCGACAAGCTCGGTGAGAAGCCGTTTCACATCAAGGCGGGACTCAACGCGGCCGTTTTCGATGCCGTTTCCACCGCGTTTTCAAAGCACCTCGACGGTATTCCCGCTGACGTCGGAGCACGATACCGGGCGCTGGTGTCGGATGACGTCTTTCTGCGAATGGCGACGGCCGGCACGACCGACGAGGACAACGTCTCGGGACGGCTCGAACGGGCGGAACGGGCCCTGTTCACCTGACTCGTTCGCAGCCGGTGCGATGTACTTCCCTCACATCGATGGCACGCTGGAGGTTTGCCGCAGGCACCTCGCGCGACTCGATGACACGCTTCCTGACAGCGTGGAGATCGAGAGCCTGCTGGTGTCGTCGATTGTCCTGCTCATCGTGTCGCACTATGAGAGTCACGTCGCGGAGCAGTTCGCCGAGCGGGCCGCGCGGAGTGGGGATCGAGAAGTGACCAATTTCGTGACGCACCATACGGCGCGGCGGTTTCGGAGTCCCAACATCGGGAAGATCACCGCAGCGCTCGGAGAATTCGGACGAGAATACCGGGAACGGTTCACGCGTCGTGTGGAGAATACGAGGGCGCACGCGTTCTGGGACAACATCATTCGCGCCCGGCACGGCATCGTTCACCAGGGAGTCGCAGCCAACATGACACTGCGTGAACTGGAGACGGCATACCGGGAAAGTCACGAGGTGCTTGCTGCCCTGCGGAGCAGCCTCGGCCTGTCGGACGGATCAGCGAGCCCAAACGGCGGGGACGTCTCTTCGTCGGCTCGCTTCGCACCGGCATGATGCGCAACACCGGCCACCTGGAGCGCATCGTTTCGACGAGGAGGGCCAGGAGGCCTGCCGCGAGTGGCTGCTGACGGCGCTGCGGCAGCGCATCCGCGACGCGCGGCAGGGCCCCGACGGGCTGCTTTACGGTTCACGGACGTTCTGACTCCCGGCGTGGCGGACGGCTCGAGCGTGCGGAACAAGTCCTGTTCACTGACTACGCCGGTGCCGCGGCCATCGGCAGCGACAGCAGGCCGCGCAGCACGACGGCGTGCCGGAACGCGGGGCGTTGGTCGATGAGCCGCATCGATGCGAAGCGCTCGATCAGGGCCTCGAGGACGATGCGGCCTTCCAGGCGGGCCAGCGGCGCCCCGAGGCAGTGGTGGATGCCGCGGCCGAACGCCAGGTGGTTGTGGTCGTCGCGGCGTACGTCGAGCCCGTCGGGCGCCTCGAACCGGTCGGGATCGCGGTTGGCGGCGCCGAGCAGCACGACGATGGTGTCGCCGCGTCGCACGGGGAAGCCGTTCACGTCGCAGTCCTCCAGCGCGAGGCGCAGGTCCATCTGCACCGGCGAGTCGAAGCGCAGCAGCTCCTCGACCGCGGATCGGATGAGCGCGGGGTCGGCCCGCAGCGCCGCCAGTTGCTCGGGATGGCGCAGGAGGGCGAGCATCCCGTTGCCGATGAGGTTCGTCGTGGTCTCGTTGCCGGCCAGGAGCAGCAGACGCAGCATGATCAGCACTTCGCGCTCGGTCAGGTGGTCGTCTTCCTCCTCGGCCTGCACGAGGGCGCTGATGATGTCGTCCCGGGGCTCGACCTTGCGTTCCCTGATGATCGGTAACAGGTACTCGTCGAGGGCCCGCGCTGCCGACTCGGCCGTCTCGCGCTCCGCGGGGGTCAGTGTCGGCTCGAGGATGCGGGCGCGCTGGTTCGACCAGATCCCGAACTGCTCGCGGTCGTCCGGCGGTATGCCCAGCATCTCGGCGATCACGATCACCGGCAGCGGTCTCGCCACCGCCTCCATGAGATCGAAGGCCGACGGGTCGTCGACCGCGTCGAGCAGGGTGGTCATCAGCTCGCGGATGTGGCGTTCGAGGGCGGCGACCGCCCGTGGCGTGAAGGCCTTGTTGACGAGCGCCCGCAGCCGCGTGTGGTCCGGCGGGTCGAGCAGGAGCATGCTCGGTTCCGCCACCGTCGGCAGGGTGGTCCGCCGGCCGGAAGCTGCCTGCTTCCGCCCGTCGTTGGAGAAGCGGCGGTGGTCGCGCAGAATGGTGTCGGCGTCGGCGAAGCGCGAGAACACCCAGGCGCCCATGAGCCGGCTGCGATGCACGGGGTCGCGGTCGCGCAGCCGGGCGTAGAACGGATAGGGGTTCTGCGCCATCGCGGTCGACAGCGGGTTGTAGCTCACCCCGCTCTGCCAGCGCTCGCGCAGCAGCAGGGCGCCCGCCGCCGCCGACCGTATCGCGTCGCGCATCGCCATCGTCGCCCCCCGACAGTCGCGCACCATTCCGATGCGGCGGCAGATCTTCACCGCCGCCGCAGGCTACCATACCGGCGTCTGCTGGCCGGGGAGGCCAACCGGCGCAGCTTCTGCACGGCGGTTCCGAGCAGGGACCGAGCGTTGCGGCGGTCCTGCCCGAGACGGGGCTTCCT
Organism: Vicinamibacterales bacterium; assembly: GCA_965199675.1. Taxonomy (GTDB): domain Bacteria; phylum Acidobacteriota; class Vicinamibacteria; order Vicinamibacterales; family UBA8438; genus JAJEEA01. The sequence goes on from CBDATI010000063.1 coordinate 365,466, forward strand.
GAGGCTGTGACGGCGGTCGACGCGGACCCCGCCGGCGGAGCCGTTGCCACGGATCTCGAAGAAGAAGGGGAGATTGCGAACCTGAACGAGTGGGTCGTGGCACAGGGCCTGCCGCGCGGGCTCGTCGGTTGCGAGCTCGTCGACGAGACCACCGGGGTGCAACGCGCCCTGCTCGATCTGGCGTGGCCGGACGGTCTTCAGCATGGCCTGAGCGCGCCGGTCGCCGTGCTGCTGAACGAGCCGCCCGAAGTACTCTCCATCGCCAGCGCGTCGGGGTATCGGTGTTTCACGTCGTCGGACGCCTTTCGCGTCCATGTCGAAGCCGAGATTCTGGGAACGGACGCGCCTTTCGCGGCGTCACACCCGCCCCCGGACGCCGTAGCGAGGGCCTGACAGGGCGAGGCTGAGGGGTTCGCATCGGCGTGTCGATGAGAGGCGCCAACGGGCACGAAGACGCTGACGCCCGACGGTGCGATGAAGAATGGGGCGGTGGAAGGGCGGGTCAGGGCCGCAGTTCGGCGCTTCGCCGCGGCGGATCCGGACCTGCCGGGAGCAGAACGAACATGGACACTCGACGTTTTCTCATCACCGGCGGCAGCCAAGGCATCGGCGCCGCCCTCGTGTCGCTGGCCCGCGCCCAGGGCCACGAAGTGGTCTTCACCGGGCGGGATCAGGGCCGGATCGACGACGTGGCGGCAAAGAGCGGGGCGGTCGGCCTGCAGGCGGACGTGACGCGGGCCGACGACAACCGCCGGACCGTCGAGGCTGCAGTCGGTCGCATGGGCGGCATCGACGTGCTCGTCAACAACGCCGGGGTCGGCTATCTCGCGGAGATCGGCGAGATCGACATGGACCGGATGCGGGCGCTCTTCGACATCAACGTGTTCGGGCTCGTCGATCTGGCGAACCGCGTGGCTCCACTGCTGAAGGCGCAGCAGTCGGGCTACATCTTCAACATCGCCTCGACCTCGGGCATGAAGGGGGCGAAGGCGGGAACGGTGTACGCGGCGAGCAAGTGGGCGGTGCGCGGCCTCAGCCAGTGCTGGCAGGCCGAACTGCGGCCGTACGGGGTGCATGTCACCTGCGTCTGCCCGTCCGAGGTGCAGACCGACTGGATGGGCCGAACCGGGCGCAACAACCCGAACAAGCTGTACGCCGTCGACATCGCGGAGACGATCATGGCTGCGCTGGCCATGAAGTCGCGCGCCCTCTGGCCGGAGCTGGCGATTTTCGCCAACAACCCGTGGAAGGAGGACTGAGCCGGGTCGTGTTCATGTCGGGACCCGGCGGGTACGCGCTCCCCGGCCGCGTTCCCGCCGGGCCGAGCCGGGCCGTCTTCACATCCAGACCTGGTCGTCGTCGAAGTCGGCGGCGGAGACACGGACGGTGGCGACGCGCAGGGCGGTGTCTCCGGTCACGGTGACGGGTTCGGTATACGGGGTGTAACCGGGCCTGCGCACGTACAGGTCGTACGCGCCCGCGGGGACCTCGACGCGCGCCTCGCCGCGGGCGTCGGTCGAGGCGCGGTAGACACCCACGTGCACGTCGGCGTCGCCGAGGGGAGACGCGGTGTCGCGGTCGAGGACGGTGACGGTCACGGTGATGCCGGGCGGTTCGACGGTGCGGGCGCTGAAGGTGCACGTGGCGGCCTCGTGCCGGGGCGGTTCGGGCCCGCCCGGAGGCGCCTCCGGCGGCGCGGCCTCGAGGGCCGGAAAGGCCGCCGTCCAGGTATGTACCCCCGGCTCGCGCGGGGCGGTCATCGTCACTGTCGCTGCGTAGAGCGCGCGGGTGCCGGCCCGGGGCTCAGCGCCGAGGGCGCCGTGGCCCACGTTGCGGCCCGTCTCGTCCCGGACGACGACGGGCTGGCCGGCGAGCGGGCACGCGGCGGCGCACCTCACGCCCACGGTCACTGTGAACCGGCTGCCCGCCGCGACGGGCGACGGCGCTCCCCAGACGGCGACGCTGGTCGGATGCGGGGCCTGCGCGTCGTCGGTCACCGCCGCGTCTCCCGTCAGGCGTTCCCGCCGTTCGTCGCCGCGTCGCGGCCCGCGATGCGGCCGAAGACGAGGCAGCGGCCCAGACCATGCTGCGCGAACCCGCCCTGCGACTCGCCGGCGCAGTAGAGGCCGGCGATGACGTCGCCGTGGATGTCGACGACCTGCGCCCGCGGGTTGGTGCGCAGGCCCGTGAGCGAATCGTGCAGGATCGGTGTGGACCACGCGGCGTGGAACGGCGGCGTCTGGATCTTGTAGCGCGGGTTGGGCTTTCCGAAGTCGGCGTCCTCGCCGGCGTCGACGAACCGGTTGTAGCGGGCCACCGTCTCCTCGAGGGCATCCGCCGGCATCGGCTTCGCCTGGTAGGGGTTGACGATGGCTGCGGCGAGTTCCGCGAGGGTGTCGGCGGTGAAGAAGAAGCCGTCCGGATCGACGTTCGGCGGCTGCGGGTCCCACGCCTCGCGCTCGACGGCGTCGTGGTCGAAGACGGCCCAGATCGGTCCGCCCCCGTTCCGCTTCGACTCGTTCCCGGTGTCGGCCATGGCCGCCGCGAAGAAGTCGTAGCGGGCATCGGTCTCGCTCCAGAACCGCCGCCCGAGCTGGTTGACGAGGATGACGTCCTGCCAGTCCGTCACGGTCAGGCCCGATGCGCGCGCGAGGTCGAAGATGCGGGCGTCAGGCTGCCAGATCAGGCTCGAATACCCCCACTGGCATCCGATGTGGCGTGTCTTCGAGATGGCGATCCCCGCTTCGACGGTCTGGTTGGCGGTGCCCCACAGCGAGGCCCCGACCGCCATCGCGGCGAGCTCGCCGTCGCCGCTCTGGCGCGACCACGGCTCGCCGGCCACCTGGTACTCTTCGGTCAATCGGGGGTCGAAGGTGCGCCGCAGGTTGACGTTGCTGGTGCTGCCGCCGGTCGCGACGAGCACCCCCTTCAGGGCTCGGACGTTGACGGTCCGGCCGTCGTGGACGGCGGTGACGCCGAGCACCCTGCCCGCCGACGGGCTCTCGCGGACGATGCTCGTCATCTTGTGCCGCAGCAGCACCTGCGCCCCCTTGGCCCGCGCGCTCCGCTCGAGGGCGCGGACGAGGCCGGAGCCGACCCGGGTGGGATGGTGGGTCACCCGCTCGTCGGCGACCGGCCACTGCACGGTGCGCTGCTGCCGGCGCACCTGCGAGGCCCCGGTCGGACCGACGAGGTGGTCCTGGAACTGGACGCCGTTCTCGATCAGGAACTCGAAAGTCGCGGCGTTCTCGTCGGCGAAGGCCCGCACGAGGTCGCGGTCGCTGTAGCGGCTCTGCCGGTGGTCGTGGCGCACCCAGTCGCGGTAGACCTGTTCGGCCGAGTCCTCCACCCCGTGCTTCCGCTGGTTGCTGGTGCCGCCGCCGAGGTGGACGTTGCCCCCCGAGCACATGCCGTGCCCGCCGATGTCGATGTTCTCCTCGAGCAGGATCACCGAGGCCCCGTGGTCGAGGGCCGACACCGCCGCCGCGAGCCCCGCGGTGCCGGCGCCGATGGTGACGAAGTCGGCCGAGACGTCCCAGAAGTTCTGGGCCTCGGCCGGCCGGGCGCCGACCCCGGCCAGGGCCGTCGCGCCGACCCCGGCGGTGGTGCCGCGCCTGATGAAGGCCCGCCGACTGACGCCCGATTCCTTGCGTGTCGATCTGCCCATCGGTATCCTCCCCCGGTTCCCGTCCCGCCACTCTACCGGGGCGGGAGGACCGGCGCAAGCGGTTGGCCCCCGGTTTGCAAGCACTTCGTGCAGCCGCGCCGCCCGGTGTCGGAGGCGAGCCGCGGCGGACTGGAGGACCGCGACATGGAAGGGGTGGCCATCGTCACCGGGGCGTCGAGCGGCATCGGACGGGCCCTCGCCGTCGAACTCGCCCGCGAGGGGTACCGGGTGGGCCTGATCGCCCGCCGTGCGGACCGGCTGGAGGCACTGGCTGCGCAGATCCGCGGCGAAGGAGGTCGCGCGGAATGCGTACCCGCTGGCGTCACCGGGCGCGACGAGATCCAGCGGGCGATAGCCGGGCTGACCGAGCGGCTGGGGCCCGTCGACCTCCTTGTCGCCAACGCCGGCATCGCGCTGGGGACCGACGCGCTGGTCCCCGCCGCGGAGGCTCTGGAGGCCGAGTTCCGGGTGAACGTCTTCGGCGTCTTCTACGCCATCGAGGCGGTGGTGCCGTCGATGCGCGAGCGCGGCGGCGGTCACGTGGCGGTGATCTCCAGCCTCGCCGCCCACCGCGGCCTGCCCGGCGCGGCCGGCTACTGCGCCTCGAAGGCGGCGCTCACGAGGCTGGTCGAGGGCCTGCGGCCCGACTGGGCCCGGGCCGGCATCCACGCCACCACCGTGCACCCCGGCTACGTGCGCTCGGAGATGACCGACCGGAACCGCTTCCGCATGCCCCTGCTCATGGAGACCGACCGCGCGGCCCGCCTCATCGCCCGCGCCATCCGTCGGAAGCGCAAGGTCTACGAGTTCCCCTGGCGCATGTCGATCCTCGTCCGCCATCTCGTGCGCCACCTCCCGGACCGCGCGCTCGCTCGCCTCGTCCGTCGCGACAAGGAACGCCCGGAGGAGCTCTGACGCGCAGGGCGGGCGAAGGCCGGCGAATGGTAGGATCGACGCCCGACGCGAGCTGGCATGCCGCCGCCCGCGGCGGACCGGCCGCCGGGCGTTCGTGCCGCCCCGGGTCGGCCCCGAGCGTGCGATTGGGGCGGCGGGTCGTGATTGCCGGATCCTGCCCGGTGAGGCGGACCGGCAAGAAGTCACGGTTGCGCGTGCGATTGGGGCGGCGGGTCGTGATGGCCAGCGCCGGGGGCGATGCAAGTCGGCCCCGAGCGGGCCAGCAGGGTCGGGGACGGAGGATCCGATGAGCGCATTCCTGGAACGCCAGTTCGGGTTGTCGCAACGGGGGACCGATGTTCGCACCGAGGTGACGGCGGGAGCGACGACGTTCCTGACCATGGCCTACATCGCCTTCGTCAACCCGCAGATTCTCGCCGACGCCGGCATGCCGTTCGAGGCGGTCTTCGTCGCCACGTGCCTCGCGGCCGCGTTCAGCACGCTGGTGATGGGGCTTTACGCCAACTACCCGATCGCCCTCGCCCCGGGCATGGGGCTGAACGCATTCTTCGCGTACGGCGTCGTGCTCGGCATGGGGCACGCCTGGGAGGTCGCGCTCGGCGCGGTGTTCGTGTCCGGGGTCCTCTTCGTGGTGCTGAGCGTGGTGCGCGTGCGCCGGTGGATCGTGGAGTCGGTTCCGCAGGCGCTGAAGCTGGCCATCTCGGCCGGTATCGGCGTGTTCCTCGGGGTCATCGCCCTCAGCAACGCGGGGATCATCCAGGACAGCCCCGCCACCCTCGTCACCAGCGGTGAGCTGTTCGCACCCGCGCCGATACTGGCGCTGCTCGGCTTTTGCACCATCGTCGCCCTCACCGCGCGCGGCGTGCCGGGCGGCGTGCTCATCGGCATTCTCGGCGTCACCGCGATCGGTCTGGTCTTCGGGGTCTCCGAATGGGCGGGTCTGGTCGCGATCCCGCCGAGCCCGGCCCCGACCCTGCTCGCCCTCGACATCGGCGGGGCCCTGCAGGGCGGCCTGATCGCGGTCGTCCTGACCTTCCTGATCGTCGATCTCTTCGACACCACCGGCACCCTCATCGGGGTCGGACAGCAGGCCAATCTGCTGGATGCCGAAGGGCGGCTGCCGCGTATCGACCGGGCGATGCTCGCCGACTCGACGGGCACCGTCGGCGGGGCCCTGCTCGGCACGTCGCCGGTGACCAGCTACATCGAGAGCGCGGCCGGCACCGCGGCCGGGGGCCGCACCGGGCTGACGGCGGTGGTCGTCTCGGGCTTTTTCCTCGCCTGCCTGTTCTTCGCGCCGCTGGCCCAGTCCGTCCCGCCGTACGCGACGGCCGCGGCCATCCTCTACGTGGCGTGCCTGATGGCGAAGCCGCTGGTGAGCCTGGACTGGGACGACATCACCGAATACGGCGCCGCGGTCGTGACGGTGATCGCCATTCCGCTGACGTACTCCATCGCCGACGGCATCGGCCTCGGCGTCATCACCTATGTCGGCAGCAAGGTGCTCGCGGGACGCTGGCTCGAAGTCCCGCCCGGCGTGTTCGTGGTCGCGACCGTGTTCCTGGTGAAGTTCGCCTGGCTCTGACGTCTCGGCGGCGGTCTGCGGACGTGAAGTGACGCGACGCCGGCCGGGGGGCGCGAGGCGGTCGCCCCGAGGCGTCCGGTGGCATCGAAGCTCCGCGTTTGCGCTGTCGTGCACCTGCCATGGCGTTGACATTGGCCGCGGGCTGCCTTACTGTGCGCTACGGGTAGTCTTCCATGCACTTGACACAATCCTTCGGGTGGCTCCGCGCCAACCCCAACCGCCGGTCGTGCGCGCCCGCGGTCGCGTGCGCGATGGTCGTCGCGCTTTCCGGGCTCTGCGCGGCTGGCGCGTTCGGCGCCGCCGCGGACGCCGGTCTCGCCGACGCGGCCAAGGCGCGCGACTGGCCGCAGGTCGCGGCGCTGATCGGCGAGGGCGCGGATGTGGACGCCCCGCAGGCCGATGGGGCGACGGCGTTGCACTGGGCGGCGTACTGGGACGAGGCGGACGGGCTGGAGCGGCTGATCCGGGCCGGCGCGGACGTGAACGCCCGCAACGATTACGGGGCGACGCCGCTGTGGGCGGCCTGCGCGAACCGTCACGCCGGCGCCGTCGAGCGGCTGCTCGCGGCCGGGGCCGATCCGAACCTCGGGCTCGGCTCGGGCGAGACGCTGCTCATGCGTTGCGCGTTCACCGGCCATCCGGGGGCGGTGCGGGCGCTGCTCGCGCACGGCGCCGCCGTCGATGCCGCCGAGCCCGCGCGGGGGCAGACCGCGCTGATGTGGGCGGTGGCCAACCGTCAGCCGGCGGCGGTCCGGGTGCTGCTCGCGCACGGCGCTGCCGTCGACGCGCGGACCCGGACGGTGCGGCAGTTCCGCGGAACCGGCGAGCGCAGCACGACGAGCCCGCAGGGGGCGGCGTGGTTCGACGCCGGTGGGTTCACGCCGCTGCTGTTCGCGGCCCGGCACGGCGGTATCGAGTCGGCGCGGACCCTGCTGGCGGCGGGGGCGGACGTGAACGACCTGGCCGCCGACGGCAACAGCGCCCTGGTGGTGGCGGCGATGAGCGGCCACGAGACCCTCGCCGAGTTCCTGCTGGCCGAGGGCGCCGACCCCGATGCGTCGGGGGCGGGGTACACCGCCCTGCACGCGGCGGTGCTGCGGTCGCAGCCCCGCCTGTTGCGGGCCCTGCTCGCGGCGGGGGCGGATCCGGACGCGCCGCTCGTCCGCGGCACGCCGGTGCCCCGTTGGACCTACCAGTTCGTGTTCACCCTGCGCGAGAAGGGAGCGACGCCGTTCACCCTCGCCGCGAAGTACCTCGAGCCGGATCTGGTGCGCGCCCTCGCCGACGCGGGTGCCGACCCCCTGATCCCGATGGAGGACGGGAGCACGGCGCTGATGGCCGCGGTGGGCCTCGGGCTCAGCCGGTCGACCAACCGGCGGAGCCGGCTCATCGCGCCGGAGCTGGTCGCGGCCGAGTGGGGCAACGAAGGCCTCGTGCTCGAGACGGTACGGGCCGTCGTGGCGGCGGGCGGGGCAGTGGGCATCAACGAGCCGGGGCGCGGTGGCAACACGGCGCTGCACGGCGCGGCGCGGAACCGGTTCAGGGCCGTCGCCGACCTCCTGATCGCGGAAGGGGCCGACCCCGACATCGAGAACGAGGACGGCACTCGGGCGAGAGAATTGGTGGATCGGCTGGCGGACGCGGCGGGCTAGTGGTCCCGTCACGTGTCAATCTTCGGACACGGACACGGGTTCACGGCACGTAATCGTTGAGGAAATCTCTGCTGCAGGCCCGAACGTCAGCCGTGACGCGGCACCGGGATTGGGCAGGATGCATCGACGGTCCATGCAGCGGGGCCGTTTTGCCGGGGGTTCCCCGGGGAGCGGCGCAGCGGCCGGCGGAGGAATCTGCGGCCCGCCGTCGCCGCGGGCGTTCGCGGGCTGTTGAGAGGGGACGAAACATGGTGCGCAGGACACTCGTCATCCTCGCGGCGTCGGCTCTGGTCGCGGCCGGTCAGCTTCAGTTGCAGGCCGAGCCGGCGCCGGGCGCGCGTCTCGCCGGGGGGAACGTCGTATCGCTGCCGCAGTTCGGGGCCGCGGCGGGCGAGGCCACCGCGGCGGACGGCCGGGCCCTGCTCGATCGCTACTGCGTGGCCTGCCACAACGAGCGGACCCGCACCGCGGGCCTCACTCTCGACTCGATGGATCTCTCGCGGGTGGGCGGCGACGCCGCCGCGTGGGAGCACGTGGTGCGGCGGCTGCGCGCCGGCGAGATGCCCCCGTCCGGCCGTCCCCGGCCCGAAGACGAGGCCGCGCATGCCTTCGTCTCGTGGCTCGAGGGCGAACTGGACCGCGCCGCCCTCGCCGCGCCCGACCCGGGGCGGCCGGCCGTGCACCGGCTGAACCGCGTCGAATACGGCAACGCCGTCCGCGACCTCTTCGGCCTGGACATCGACGCCCAGACCCTGCTGCCGGCCGACGACGAGCATCACGGCTTCGACAACATCGCCGAGGTGCTCTCGGTCTCGCCGACCCTCATCGATCGCTATCTCGCGGCGGCCCAGCGCATCAGCCAGCTCGTCGTCGGCGACACCGCGCTCCGCCCCGTGGCCCATACCTACCCGGTCCACGGGGGGATGAACCAGGACGGCGCGGTGAGCCTCGATCTGCCGCTCGGGTCGCGCGGCGGCGTCGCCGTCGAGCACCACTTCCCGGTCGCCGGCGAGTACGTCATCCGCGTGAGCCTGCGGAAGCAGGAGTACGGCTACGTGCGGGGCATGGGTCAGCCGCACGTGATGGACGTGCGGCTCGACGGCGCCCGCGTCGGCGCCTTCACGGTGGGCCGGGAGTGGGAGGACGGCCAGCTTCCTCCGATGGGCTACGCCGGCAAGTTCGACCAGGTCTACGACTCGCGGTCGTTTCCCGAATGGGAGCTGTATGCCCTCAACGCCGACAAGGGGCTCGAGGTGCGCGTTCCCGTGACCGGCGGTCGCCACCGCGTGGGGGTGGCGTTCGAACGCCAGTCGGCCCTGCCCGAGGGGCTGCTGCCCCTGGCTGCCGACCGGTCGACCTACTCGCACGGCCAGGACGAGATGCAGGACGGCAACCCCGCCGTGTCGGTAGTGCAGATCATCGGCCCCTACGACCCCGACGGGACCGCGGATCTGGCGACCCGCGACGCCCTGTTCACCTGCGACGCGGGCGGTGGCGCCGGCGTCGAGAGGGCGTGCGTGGAGACGATCCTCTCGGGCTTGGCCCGTCGGGCGTTCCGGCGGCCCGCGACCGGGGCCGACGTCGACACGCTGCTCGACTTCTACGAGATGGGCCGGGCCGAGGGCGGCTTCCAGGGCGGCGTCCAGGTCGCCATCGAGCGGCTGCTCGTCGACCCCGAGTTCCTCTTCCGCATCGAGGCCGACCCGGCGGACGTCGCGCCGGGGACCGCCTACCGCATCAGCGACATCGAGCTGGCGTCGCGGCTGTCGTTCTTCCTCTGGAGCAGCATCCCCGACGACGAGCTGCTCGATGCCGCCGAGCGCGGCGAGCTGAGCGACCCCGGCGTGCTCGACGGCCAGGTCCGGCGCATGCTCGCCGACCCGCGGTCGCGGGCCCTCGTCGAGAACTTCGCCGGCCAGTGGCTGCAGCTCCGCAAGCTGCGGAACGCGGCGCCCGACACCGCCACCTACACCGCCTTCGACGAGAACCTCCGCGAGGCGATGTGGCAGGAGACGGAGATCTTCCTCGAGAACCAGCTTCGAGACGACCGCCCCCTGCTCGACATGCTGCGGGCCGACCACACCTTCGTCAACGAGCGGCTGGCCCGGCACTACGGCATTCCCGACGTCCACGGCGTCCACTTCCGCCGGGTGGACTATCCCGACGACAGCCGCGGGGGACTGCTGGGCCACGCCAGCATCCTGACCATCACCTCGTACGCGAACCGCACCTCGCCGGTGGTGCGCGGCGTGTGGCTGCTCGAGAACTTTCTCGGCACGCCGCCCTCGCCGCCCCCGCCCGACGTGCCGAGCCTGCCCGGCGTGGGCGAGGACGGGGCGCCGCGGTCGGTGCGCGAGCGCCTGGAGCAGCACCGCGCGAACGTGGTGTGCGCGTCCTGCCACAACGTCATCGATCCCCTCGGGTTCGCCCTCGAGTCGTTCGACGCCATCGGGCGCTGGCGGACCACCAACGAGGGGGGGACGCCGTTCGACACCGGGGTGCCCATCGACGCCTCGGGCGTCCTCGTCGACGGCACCGAGGTGCACGGGCTGGCCGGGCTCCGCGCCGTCATCCTCGACCGCGAGGAACAGTTCGTCGAGACCGTCGCCGAGAAGATGCTGACCTACGCCCTCGGGCGCACCCTCGAGCACTACGACATGCCGGTCGTCCGGCAGATCAGCCGTGAGGCCGCGGCGGACGAGATCACGTGGTCGTCCCTGGTTTCGGGCATCGTCAAGAGCACCCCCTTCCTGATGCGGAGAGCGGAGTCATGATCATCACCAAGAAGGCCATTCCTCGCCGGACGGTTCTGCGGGGCGTCGGCGCCACCCTGGCGCTGCCGCTGCTCGACGGCATGGTGCCGGCGGCCACCGCCCTCGCGAAGACCGCGGCGAAGCCCGCTCTCCGGTTCTGCACCGTCTACGTGCCGAACGGCATCATCATGGAGCGGTGGACGCCGCTCGCCGAGGGGCGGGGGTTCGAGTTCACGCCGACCCTGAAGGCTCTCGAGCCGTTCCGCGACCGCCTGCTGGTGGTGAGCGGGCTCGACAACACCGGGGCGCGGTCGCGCTCGGGCGCGTCGGGCGCCCACGCCAAGCCCGCCGGCGCGTTCCTCACCGGCATCGAGCCGCTGCCCACCACCGGCAGCTCGAGCCTGCAGCTCGGCATCTCGATGGACCAGATCCTCGCCAACGAGGTCGGCCAGGACACGCCGCTGCCGTCGCTCGAGCTGGGTCTCGAAGGGGCGGACACCGTGAACGGCGTCGGTACCTGCGACGTCGGGTTCAGTTGCGCCTATCAGAACCGCCTGGCGTGGGCCGGGCCGTCGACGCCGCTGCCGGTCGAGACCAACCCGCGCGTCGTGTTCGACCGCCTCTTCGGCAACGTCGACAGCACCGACCCGGCGGTGCGGGCGGCGCGCCTGCGACGGCAGGGCAGCATCCTCGACTCGGTGCTCGAGAAGGTCGATCGCCTGCAGGGCGGACTCGGTCGCCGCGACCGCGCGAAGCTCGACGAGTACCTGCAGTCGGTGCGCGAGATCGAGCGCCGCATCCAGAACGCGGAGTCGCAGGGGCGCGAACTGCCCGTCGTCGAGTCGCCGGCCGGTATTCCCGTGAGTTACGACGAGCACGCGCGGCTGATGTTCGACATGCAGGCCCTCGCGTTCCAGACCGACACCACCCGCGTCATCACGTTCCAGATCGGCCGCGAGCAGAGCGGGGCCACCTATCCCCAGATCGGCGTGTCCGACTCGCACCACCCCATCTCGCATCACGGCGGGGACCGGAACAAGATCGAGAGCCTCGCCAAGATCAACGCCTATCACGTCTCGCTGTTCGCGTACTTCCTGGAGCGGCTGGCGTCGATGCCGGACGGCGACGCCGGCACCGTGCTCGACAACAGCGTCACCCTCTATGGCAGCGCCATCAGCGAGGGCAATTCGCACGATGTCCGCAACCTGCCGCTCCTGCTCGCAGGGGGAGGCGGCGGGCGCATCGCGAGCGGCCGCCATGTCAAGTACCCGGACGAGACCCAGCGCCTCACCAACCTGCAGCTCACGCTGCTGAACACGCTGGGCGTGCCCGTCGACGCGTTCGGCGACAGCACCGGCGAGCGGCTCGCCGAGCTGTCGGAGCTGTCGCGGACGACCGACGGGTGATGAGGCGGTGCACCGCCGCCGTATGCCGAGCGGAGTGCATCGCGCCTGATCGCATCGTTCGTCGGTGAATGGTTCGACGTGGCGCCCGTCTCCCGCCTGCCCGCCGGGCGCCACACGGCTCCGCGGCGCGTGGCGGGGTCGCGGCGGGCTGTCGTCTCCCGGACGGGGGAGGCGGGGTCACCGTGAGCTGTCCCCAGACGGGCGATGCGGCGCGCTCGCGGCGGCACCGACGGGGTGGCGGGGACCGTTGTTTCTCGCTCGGTTGATCTCCGCGGTCCCCGGCACCGTCCGCCGTTCGACCTCGGGCGTCGACCAGTTTCCGGTCGAATCCCTTCCGAAGCGTGGGATACCCCGCGCCGCCCTCAGAAGCCCGCTGCCGGGCTATCTCACGAAATCCAGGGACAGGGCAGCGGGAACGCGCTCTTGGATGACATTCGATGACCGCTCATACCTGGTTCGTGCAGATCCACCCGTTTGCAGACGGCAACGGTCGGGTGGCGCGGCTGCTGATGAACGTCTTGCTCAGACGCTTCGGCATCCCCATCGCCGTGATTACGCGGGAAAACCGGCTGCCGGTACGCCGGCCGGCCCGGCCCGGAGCGTGACTCGTGATTGATCGGTCCGCCTGGAAGCCGCGGGCCGCCGCGCTGGGGGCGGTCGCCGCCCTGGTCTGGGCGGTGTCTCTCTTCGGTCTGCTCGTGGATGAGAGCCTCATCCATGGCCTCGCGGTTGTCCCGCGCCGGTTCGACGGCCTCTCCGGCGTGCTCGGCGCGCCCCTGGTGCACGGGTCGTTCGCGCACCTGGCCGCCAACACGGTCCCCCTCCTGATCCTCGGCGGCCTGGTCGCCATCCGCGGCGTTGCCTACTACGTGAAGGCGACCCTTGCCATCGTCGTGCTCGGGGGTCTGGGCCTGTGGCTGTTCGGACGCAGCACGGCCCACGTCGGCGCCAGCGGCCTGATCTTCGGCTACTTCGGGTTCCTGGTCGCCCGCGCCTACTACGAACGCAGTCTGCCGTCCGTGGTGGTCGCGATTCTCGTGGTGGTCGTCTACGGCGGCATGATCGCGGGCCTCCTGCCGCAGGATGAGCAGATCTCGTGGGAGGGCCACCTGTTCGGCCTGCTCGCCGGGGGACTGTGCGCACGCGGCGCACGCGGCGCGCAGGCGTGATGCCGTCTCGAGGCGTGGAATGTCACGAGGACGTGCGGGACTTCCTGAACGAGCCGTTCGTGATCGAGTCGGTCGATCGGGATCAGGCCGAGGCGGATGCGTATCGCCGCTTCAGCAAGGGGCGTCATCCCCGCGGGCCTCAATTTCGGAGACGTCTTCGCCTACGCGCTGGCCCGCACACGGCGGCTGCCGCTGTCGTTCATCGCGAACGACTCCCTGCGAACCGATATCGTCCCCGCCTCGGGCCGGGTCCAGTCCTGATCTCGGCGCGGAGGTGCTCGTGTCCTGAGCTGGACCCGGCGAAGAACGTCACGCGTAGAGCCTCCTTCGGCGTCATGCCTCGGCGCTTCCCGGGCCGGGCTCGGCGCGGCTCGGCGCGGCGCGCATGCCGCCAACCACCAGTAGTTTCGCGGCCAGTCCGACGTTCACCGCAGGGTGCGGAAGAACCGGCGCAGGTCTCCGACCAGCAGCTCCGGCTCCTCGATGGCGGGGAAGTGCCCGCCGGTGTCGAAGACCGACCAGTGGGTGACGTTGTCGGGCACGTCCTCGACGAAGGAGCGGGGCGGTCCCGTCCGTGAAGGAATGCCCACGAACTGCGCGAAGCCCTGCGGCACCTGCACCGGCCCCCGCGAGAGCGCGCGGCGGGGGCGCGAGCTGCCGAGGCCGTTGGCGTAGTAGTAGCGCACGCTGGTGCCGATGGTCCGGGTGTGCCAGTAGATGGAGACGAGGGTGAGGATCTGGTCCTTGCTGAAGCGGTTCTCCACGTCGCCGTCGCAGTCGCTCCACGAGCGCAGCTTCTCGGTGACCCACGCCGCGACGCCCGCCGGCGAGTCGGTCAGTCCGAAGGCCAGCGTCTGCGGCTTGGTGCCCTGGATGCGCTGGTAGCCGGTCTCGTCGACCGACCACGCCTCGGCGCGGGCGAGGTAGTCGCGCTCCGCGTCGGTCTCGGGCGGGCGCTGCGCGCGCGGGGGCGCGCCGGGGGTGTGGATGCCGACGACCCGATCGGGGTACGCGGCGCCGAGGGCGCGGGTGACCCCGGCGCCCCAGTCGCTGCCGTAGGCGCCGAAGCGCGGGTAGCCGAGGCGGTCCATCAGGGCGACCCACAGTTCGGCGGTGCGGGCGATGTCGGTGCCTGCCAGGGGCTCGCCCGAGAAACCGAAGCCGGGGATGGACGGCACGACGACGTGGAACCCGTCGGCCGCGTCGCCTCCGTGGGCGGCGGGGTCGGCGAGGGCGCGCACCGAGGGCAGCATCTCCCAGACGGTGCCGGGCCAGCCGTGGGTCATCAGCAGGGGCAGCGCGCCCTCGCGGGGGCTCCGCTGGTGGACGAAGTGCAGGCCCTGGCCCTCGATCTTCGTCGTGTAGTGGTCGAACGCGTTCAGGGCCGCCTCGTGGGCCCGCCAGTCGTACTCGTCCCGCCAGTAGGCGATCAGCTCCTCGAGATACGCGCGGTCGGCGCCGTAGCCCCAGGGCTCGCCCGGTGAGTCGGGCGGCCACCGGGTGGCCGCGAGCCGGCGCTGGAGGTCTTCCAGTGCTTCATCGCCGACCTCGATGGTGAACGGAGCGATGTCGGTCTGCACCGCCGCCCCGCGCGCGGCGGCAACCCGGGCCGGGGCCGCTCCGGCCGCGAACGGCGCGGCGATTCCGGCCGCGGCCATCGTCTTCAGAAGCGTGCGTCGGTCAATCTGCTGTTCTGCCATCGGGTTTCTTCCTCTCGTGCGTTGCGCTCGTGCCGCTCGCCGATCCCTCCCGCGTCCGCCGGCGCGTGGAGCACTGGACTAGCGGTTGCCGGGGCCGCCTCGGCCTCCCCCGTCGCTGCCCTCGGTCGAGCCTCCGGACTCCTCGCGAAGGTCGGTTCCTCCGGGTTCGGGGAGCACGTCGGTGACCTCCGTCTCGCCGGTTTCGTCCGCCGCTCCCGCCTCCTCGTCCGACAGGAGGTCCGCCAGCAGGTTCCGGAAATTCGACAGGTCCGGCGCCCCGAGGCGGTCGCCGATGGGCCCGAGATAGGGCTCGGCCGCATCGACGAGCGCGGCGCGATGCTGCCAGGCCCAGACCCCCGCCAGGACCAGGCCCACGAAGACGATGAGCTTGAAGGCGAAGGCGATGATGTGCCGGAGCAGATAGATGCCGAGGAGAACGGCCGCGACGACGGCCACGAGGACGAGTTGGTCGGACACGGGTTCCATGGCGCCGTCTCGGATCTTGTCGGCCGGGCCAGCGTAGCACGTTCGTGCTCGATTCGCGCGACGCTCCGAGACGCGTCGAGTTCGAGCGGACGCGGCTATAATCCGGCTCCTGAGCATCCCCGAAGGAGAAACGGTGACACGAATGACCCCGGCGGCGCCGGCAGGGCGCCGCGACCCGACGTTGTGGCGTGCGGCGCGTCCGATTGCGATCGTCTTCTCGCTCTCGCTGTCGATGGCGGGCGCGTCCGGCGCCCAGGACTTCCGCCTGATGGAGACCACCATCGACGAGGTGCACGCTGCCTTCGCCGCGGGCGAGCTGACGTGCCGCGACCTGGTCGAGGGCTATCTCGCGCGCATCGAGGCCTACGACCAGGCCGGGCTCGCGTTGAACGCCATCGAGCACGTCAATCCGCGCGCGCTCGAGGAGGCGGACGCCCTCGACGCGGGGTTCGCCGACTCGGGCGTGTCCGGCTCCCTGCACTGCGTCCCCGTGCTCTTGAAGGACCAGGTCGAGACCCGTGACATGCCCACGACCTACGGCTCGGCGCTCTTCGACGGGTTCATGTCGGGGCGCGACGCCACCATCGTCACCCGGATGCGCGAGGCGGGGGCGATCATCCTCGCGAAGACGACGATGGGGGAGTTCGCCTCGCGCTACGTCGGGTCGGGCTTCGGCATCATCCGGAACGCCTACGACCCGACCCGCAACCCGAGCGGGTCGTCGGGGGGCAGCGGCGCCGGCGTCGCCGCCAACTTCGGCCTCGTCGCCATCGGCGAGGACACCGGCGGCTCCATCCGGGGGCCGGCCGCGGTGCACGCCCTCGTCGGCCTGCGGCCCACCGTGCCGCTGGTCAGCCGCCACGGGATGATGCCCGCCAACCCCTCGAGCGACACCCTGGGACCGATGACCCGCACCGTGCGGGACGCCGCGATCCTGCTCGACGCGATCGCCGGGTACGACCCGGACGACCCGGTGACCGCCTACGCCGTCGGCCGCATGCCCGACTCCTACGCGGATGGCCTCGATCCGGACGGCCTGCGCGGCGCCCGCATCGGGGTCGTCCGCGAGCCGATGGACGCCCAGACCGACCCCGACTCGGACGATTATCGGCAGGTGCGCCGGGTCGTGGACCGGGCTGTCGCCGACCTCCGGCGGCTCGGCGCGGACGTCCTCGACCCGGTCGATGTGCCCGGCCTCGACGAAGCGCAGACGACCTACGTCCGGAACAGTTTCGAGACCGAGGAGGCGACCGACGCGTATCTGGCCGGGCTGCCCGAGGCGCCGATGCGCTCGCTGCGGGAGATCCTGTTGGCGGGGCGGGTCAACCCCTGGCGGGCCAGGGGACTGATGAACGTGGTGGGCCGGTCGACGTCCGAGCACGAGTATCTGGCGGTTCTCCAGGCCCGGGAACGCCTGCGGCGCGCCGTGCTCGCGGTCATGGCCGACCACGACCTCGATGCGCTGGTCTACGCGACCTTCGACCACCAGACGACGGTCATCGCCCCCGACGTCCTGACCAATCCGAATCCCGAGGACGGGTACGCCCGCGGGAACAACCGTTATCTCAGCCCCGTCATCGGCTTCCCGGCCCTGACCGTGCCGGCCGGGCTGACCGACGACGGGTTGCCGGTGGGTCTCGAGCTCCTCGGCGGGCCGTTCGCGGAGGCGACGCTGCTGCGCCTGGGCTACGCCTACGAACAGGGCACCCGCCGACGCGAGCCACCGGCAACGACGCCGGAGCTCGGCGGACAGGCGTCGGCGCCGTAGCGCCTCAGGGCGGGTGGGGGCGGCGTGACTGTTTTCGGGTTGACCTGAAAAATGTCATGAGTATATTCAGGTATACCTGAAATCGCTCATGACAGGGAAGCACAGGCCCCGGTACATCCACGATGCGGTCGTCGCGGATCTCGCCGACACGATGGTCTTCGTCGGCGGCCCGCGCCAGGTCGGGAAGACCACCTTCGCGCTGTCGCTGCTCGGCGAGGGCGGAAACGAGGCGTCTCCCGCGTATCTGAACTGGGACGTACTCGCGGATCGCGACGAGATTCTGGCCGCCCGTCTGCCGTCGGGACAACCGCTGATCGTCTTCGACGAGATCCACAAGTACGCGTCGTGGCGCGGCCTGGTCAAGGGCCTGTACGACAAGAACCGATCGACGATCTCCTTCCTCGTCACCGGGTCCGCCCGGCTCGACTACTACCGAAAGGGCGGCGACGCCCTGCAAGGGCGGTATCACTACTACCGGTTGCATCCGTTCACGGTGATGGAGAGCGGCCGGCCCCCGACCGCGTCGCTGGTGGCGCACCTGCTGCGGTTCGGAGGTTTCCCCGAACCGTTTCTGCGCGGTGACGAGCGTTTCCACCGCCGATGGATGCGCGAGCGGTCGGCGCGAGTCGTGCATGAGGACCTGCGCGACCTGGAACAGGTCCGCGACGTCTCTCGGCTCGACCTGCTGCTCGGCCATCTGCCCGCGTGCGTGGGGGCGCCGCTGTCGGTCCACCGCCTGGCGAAGCTCCTGCAGGCGTCGCACGAGAGCGTCGAGCGCTGGATCACGATACTGGAGCGGCTGTACGTCTGCTACCGTCTCGCGCCCTTCGGGGCGAGGTCGATCAGGGCCGTGCGCAAGGAGAAGAAGCTCTATTTCTGGGACTGGTCACGCGTGGAGGCGGGTGGCGCCCGTTTCGAGAACCTGGTGGCCGGTCACCTGTTGAAGTACTGCGACCTGATGGAGGACACCGAAGGCTACGCGATGGAGCTGCGTTTCCTTCGGGACACCGACGGACGGGAGATCGACTTCGTCGTACTGCGCGATGGGCGCCCCGAATTCGCCGTCGAGTGCAAGAGCGGCGAGCGGCGCGCGTCGCCCGCCTGCCGATACTTCCGGCAACGCACCGAGATTCCCCGCTTCTATCAGGTCCATCTCGGCGCCGGCGACTTCGGCGACGCCGCCTCGGACACGCGCGTCCTGCCGTTCGCGGCCTTCTGCGCCGAGTTGGCGCTGCCGTAGCCCACGGACGCCCGCTGCCTACTGACGGGTCATGGTGAGGGTGCCGTCATCGATGACCGGCTCCTGGCATGACGTGGTCATCCACATCGCGTCCATCGTCGTCTCGGTGAAGGAAGACACGGTCACGCTGAGAGCACAGTCCGGGCCCAGATAGCTCATGAACGCCTCGTTGAACCCGAACACCAAGTTCGCCGTCGTCCCGGTCACGTCGCCGGTTACCGGGCCGGCGAGGGGGATTTGGGCGGGAGCGCCGAACGCGACGAGGACCGCGGGCATCGGCATCGACCAGTCCCCGGTTACCGCGGCGCCGGTCTGGGTGAGCGTCGAGGTGACCTGGTCCGAGGTGATGAAATCGCCGGTGGCCGTCCCGCTCCAGGCGCCGGTGAGCGTGACCGGCTCGGGGTCGGTGGTGGGCGCGGTGGGGCTGGCGCTCTGACAGGCTGCCGCCGCGACGGCGCCGCAGAGCACGATCGCCCAGCGGAAGTTGCTGATCTTCATCATGATTCGGTCCGATCTCGTTCCTCGTCCTCGTGCCTGTAATGAGAGAAGCGCCTGTGGCCGGCAGCGGCGCACGGCTCGGTCGCCTGTAGGAATTTCGGCCCCGGGCGGGCGCGGCTGTAGGGCGTCGCGTGCTGCGAGCCGGCCTGATGTGCGCTCAGGGGCCGGCCTGGCGTGGCTCAGAGAATGGTGCCGAGGGGCAGAATCGAACTGCCGACACCATGATTTTCAGTCATGTGCTCTACCGACTGAGCTACCTCGGCACTCAATGAATCAGACACAGCCCGGCGGGGCGGCGCCCCGTCGAGACCGCATCCGCTCGCGACGGCACGATCAAGATACCGCACCGGGCGATCGACGCGCAACCGGTTCCCCCATTCCCGACGCGGACGGGGGCGCTCGGGTGAGCCTGCCGCGCCGCACCACGCTGGCCGCGCTGGGCCGTGCTGAGCCGTGCTGCGTGGCCCGTCACCGTTCTGCTATACTCGCGCCCATGTTCCGATCTGCCCTGGTCGTCTTCGTCCTGCTGCTCATCCTTGAGAGGCCGACCGGCGCTTATCTCGATCCCGGGACCGGCAGCATGTTGTTGCAGGCGCTTCTCGGCGGGGTCGCTGCCGTCGGTGTCATCGCGAGGCTCTACTGGCGTCGCATGGCGACCGTTTTCCAGAGAATCCAACGTCCCAAGCGCTGAACGCCGCGAGCCGGCACGGAGGGTACCGCCCATCATCGGCGGCTCGTTCAGTAGCAGATGAGCGATCGATCGCCATCCGTGCGGTTCGACACCGGCTCGTTCCGCGACCCGGATTCCCGCGTCTTTCATCACAACGGATCGGCATTCCGCTGCCTGACGGCCCGGGCCCTCGACGACTGGCGGCGGCTCGCCGCGACCCGCTTCTGCGCTCGGTTCATGGCGGAGGGTCGCCTGGTGCCGACGCGCCTGGTGACCGACACCGGGTCGTTGCCGGCGCTCGCGCCGCGCTGGGCGGCGGTTCTCGAGCACGAGCTGGTGCCGGTGGTGTCGTACCCGTACGAGTGGTCGTTCGGCATGCTCAGGGACGCCGCCCTGCTCCAGCTCGACGTGACGCGGGCGGCGCTCGACGAAGAGATGACCCTCAAGGACGCGACCGCCTTCAACATCCAGTGGCGCGGCGCGCGCCCCACCTTCATCGACATCGGGTCGTTCACGCCGTACGTCGCGGGTGAGCCCTGGGCCGGCTATCGCCAGTTCTGCGAGACGTTTCTCTATCCGCTCCTGCTGCAGGCGTACCGCGGCGTGCCGTTCCATCCCTGGCTGCGCGGAAGCCTGGAGGGAATCACGGCGGAGCAGTGCCGGGCGTTGCTGTCCGGCCGCAACCTCCTGCGGCGCGGCGTGCTGGCGCACGTCTATCTCCAGGCGAAGGCACAGGCGCGCTACGAGGGCGCGCCGCAGGACGTTCGACAGGAGCTGCGCGATGCCGGTTTCGGCGCCGCGCTCATCAAGCACAACATCGACCGTCTGCGAAGAACGGTGGAGCGGCTGCGCTGGGAGCCTCGGCGATCGACCTGGTCGGAGTATCAGCGGGAACACTCCTACGACGACGCCGATCTGCAGCGCAAGGTCGCTTTCGTGGAAGCGGTCCTGGCCCGGCGGCGCTGGCCGCTGGTCTGGGATATCGGGTGCAACACCGGCGACTATTCCCGCCTGGCCGCCAAGCATGCGGACCATGTCGTCGCTCTCGACGCCGATCACGTCGTCATCGAGCGCCTGTACCGGACGGTCGCCGCCAGTGGGCCCGGGAACGTCCTTCCGCTCGTGGCCGACCTCGCCGATCCATCACCCGGCCTGGGGTGGCGCGGGCGCGAACGACGGCCGCTCGATGACCGCGGGGCGCCGGCGCTCATTCTGTGCCTGGCGCTGGTGCACCATCTCGTGATCGGCCGGCACATTCCGCTGGACGCGTTCGTGGACTGGCTCGCGCAGTTCGGCGCCGAGGTGGTCCTGGAGTTCGTCGGACGCGACGACCCGATGGTGGATCGGTTGCTCCGCAATCGCCGGGACCAGGAAATCGACTATTCCGAAGCCGCGGTCGCCGCCGCGCTGGGGCGGAGTTTCGGCGACGTCCGGCACGAGACGCTGGGCTCGGGCACCCGCACGCTGTACCACTGTCGCCCGTGATGCGAATGAACGGCCCGGACCGCTCGGAACCTCGTTTGCCGGTGTGGGCGCGCATCGCCGACGGCCTCGTGCTGACGCTCGCCGTCGCCGTGCTCGTCTCCAGCGTCTTCGGACCGGTCCGGTTCGGTACGCTGTTCTCGATGTCCACGCCCTGGCGGGCACTGGTCGCGCTGCTCGTCGTCCTTGTCCTGCGGCACGGTCTGGTGCGCACACAGCCCTTGCATCACCGGGCCTGGGAATGGCTGCGGCGTGCGCGGCGACGACCAGCGCCGCAGCCGCCGGAGTCGGCTTTCGACGCCTGGTGGGCAATGCTGCACATTGCCGGCCTGTGGAGTCTCGCCGTCGCACAGCCTGTCTTCGACCTGGTGGGGCGCAGCCCCGAGTTCCTGGTGGCCCACGACATGTGGCCGGGCGGCCTCCTGCTGCTGGTGGCGGTGGTCTGCCTCGGTGGTCCGGCCGGTTTCCTGCTCGCCATCCGGGCGGCCGGTCTCGCGGGGGGGGCGGCGTGGCGGCGACGCGTGGCCACCGGGGTCGTCGGGGGGCTTGCCGGTGTCGTGGCCCTCGCGGCGCTCAAGTCGCTGGGCGCGTCGCCAGCCGGCTTCCTGTTCGCGCTGGCTGCCGCGGCCGGCGCCGGCGCCGCACACGCGTACCGTCGTTTCCCGCCCGTCCGGTTGTTCGCGACGTTCCTGGTGCCGGCCGCCGTCGTCGTGCCGTTGATGTTCCTGGTCAACCCCGGCGTCGGTCGCCTGCTCGCGCCGGCCGATGAAGTCGGCGCCCTCGACGGCGTGACGTTCGGCGCCACGCCGCCGGTGGTGGTGGTGGTCTTCGACCAGCTCCAGCTTGCGGCGTTGTTGGACCGGGACGGGAACATCGACCGCGCCAACTTCCCGCACTTTGCGGCGTTGGCCGACGACGCCACGTGGTTCCGCAACGCAACCGCGGTGGGGGAGTTGACCCAGTATGCGTTGCCCGCGATTCTGACCGGCAGGTATCCGTCGCCCGACCGCCTGCCGGTATCCGCCGACCATCCCGGAAACCTGTTCACGCTGTTGGGCGCCCATTATCGCCTGCATGTCGAAGAGCCGCTGACCGAGCTCTGCCCGGAGTCGTTGTGCCCGACGGAACGTGCTCTGGGGGCCTGGCTCGCGGGCATCGTGAATGACCTCGCCGTCGTGTTCCTGACTGTCGTGCTCCCGGACGAGTTGACCGTCTGGTTGCCGCCCGTGGATCAGACATGGAACGACTTCCTGGCGAACGACACGTTCCAGAACCGCTGGCTGGCGGCGCGGGCCGACGACCGGCGGCAGACCGTCACGCAGTTCATCGAGTCGATCACCGGCGCCGCTCGGACGCTGCACTTCATGCATGTGCTGCTCCCGCATGAGCCGTGGCTGTACCTGCCTACCGGGCAGCAGTTCTCGGTCGTGCGGCAGAGCGTCGGACTGCAGGATGGCAGGTGGGTCGCCGATCCGTGGGCCGCGGCCGTCAACCACCAGCGCTACCTGCTTCAGTTGGGATACGTCGACACATTGCTCGGCCGTCTGGTGGCGCGGCTGCGCGAGGCGGACGTCTACGACGACGCGTTGATCGTCGTCACCGCCGACCACGGCGCCAATCTGCGGCCCGGCGCGTGGTTCCGGCGACCGACGCAGTCGTCGTTCGCGGACATCGGGGCGGTGCCGCTCTTCGTGAAGCGGTCGGGGCAGCGAGAGGGCCACGTGCTGGAGGCCAACGTCGAGGTGATCGACATCGTGCCGACGTTGGGGGCTGAACTCGGCGTCGAGTTGCCGTGGGCCGTCGACGGCGCGAACATTCTCGATCCGGCGCATCAGCCGCGAACTTCGAAGGTGATGTTCTTCGACGGCGCGAGAGGCCGCGTCGAAGGGCCGCGCGACATCCTCGACGGGGTGGCGGAGAGCGCAGCCCGCAAGTTCGAGTGGTTCGCGACCGGCGATCCGCTCGACATGCGGGCCTTCCACGGCCGCTACGGGGAGCTGATCGGCGGTGCCGCCGATCCCCTGCGCATGCCGCAGCCCTCCGACCTCGAAGTGGTCGTCGACACGTTGCCGCTGTTGGAGGACGTCGATCTGGAAGCGGATGTCCTCCCTGTCCACATCACCGGCGCCGTGGCCGGCCTGCCGGACGGCGCCCCGGCCCCGATGCTGGCCATCGCTCTCAACGGGCTGGTCGCGGCCATCACTCGGCCCTACGCGTTTCCCGTTCTCGGTCGGCGCGGCGCCTGGGAGGCCATCGTCGATCCCGGCCACCTCGAGCCGGGAGCCAACGCGTTGGAGGTGTTCGAGATTCGGGGCGAGCCCGCAGACGGGTCCCTCGCCCTCGCGGCGGCGGGTGGTTCCAGCCCCGGTGGCGCGTGGCCCAACCTTGTCCTGGATGCGGAGCTTCAGGCAATCGGGGCGCAGGCCTCCGGCTTCTACAGCGTGGAGTGGGCGGGGGCGCGCCCGTTCCGCTGGACCCGCGGAGACGCGCGGCTGCTCATGTCGCTCGGTTCTCGACCCGCGGAGATCGCGATCGACGTGCTGATGACCGGCCCGCCCAAGCGACTCCACATAGCGGTGGGCGGATGCACGCTCTTCGACCAGACCATCCACGGTCGCTGGGCGTCGGCGTTCGATCTCGGCGAGTGCCGGCTCTCGCCGTCCGAGCTTGAGATCGTCATTCAGAGCGATACTCACGTGCCCGGAGCCCGGGACGCGCGCACGCTTGGCGTGGCGGTCAGCTCGATCGAGTTGCGCGAAGCCGTGCCCGCGCGGTAACCGAGAGAGGCCGTCGGGACGGGGCCACGCCGGCGCCGGTGCGATCGGCCGTCGGAGATTGACCGCGATTGCCGCGGCATCGTCCGCCGCACTTCAGCGCTCGCTCCGGCCGCCGCAGATTCTCACGAGCCGCCCGCCTGGTCCTCGTCGGGGGCGCCGGCGTCGGCGATGCGCGCCCGGTACAGCAGTTCCTCCAGCAGCTTTCGGTTGGCGGCCAGCAGATCGGCGACGAAGGCGGCCACGAAGAGCTGGAAGCCGGCACCCATCAGCAGGGTGGCGAGGAGCAGGCTCTGGACGTGCCCCGAGCCGTCGCCGCCCAGGTAGAACACCAGGAACCTGACGCCGATGGCGAAGCCGGCGAGGAAGCCCGCCGCGGCGAGGGTCGCGAAGAATCGGAACGGGCGGTAGATGATGAAGACCCGGACGATGGTCACGATGCTGCGGGTCACGTAGGACCGGCTGTTGGTGACGAGGCGGGACGGCCGCAGCTCCTCGTTGACCTCGACGGGAACCGAGGTGATGGCGATGTTCTTGTGACCCGCCTGGATGATCGTCTCCAGGGTGTAGGTGTAGTCGCTGAACACCACGAGGCGCTGGGCGGCGGCGCGGCTGATGGCGCGGAAGCCGCTGGGGGCGTCGGGGATGGCGGTCTTGCTGGCCACGCGGACGGCCCAGCTCCCGAGCTTCTGCAGCGCCTTCTTGACGGGAGAGAAGTGGCGGATGATGCGGATGGGCCGCTCGCCCACCACGATGTCCGCCGAGCCGTCGAGGATCGGGGCCACGAGGGCGGCAATGCCCGACGCCCGGTACTGGTTGTCGGCGTCGGTGTTGACGATGACGTCGGCCCCGCGCTGGAGGCAGGCGTCGAGCCCGGTCATGAACGCGCGGGCGAGTCCCTGGTTCGACGTGTGCCCGACGACGTGATCGACCCCGTGGTCGCGGGCCACGCGCCGTGTCGCATCGATGCTCCCGTCGTCGATGACGAGCCACTCGACCTCGTCGAAGCCGGGCACGCTCCGCGGAAGGTCGGCGAGGGTGGCGGGCAGGGTGGCGGCCTCGTTGAAGCAGGGAATCTGGATGATGAGCTTCACGGCCCCGTCCATCAGAACGTGAAGCCGATGCGCGACAGGGCGATGCCGAGCTCGCGGGCGTCCGATGCGCCGCTGACGTCGCGCGGCGAGCGCGCCCCGGCGACGGTCAGTTGCACGTTGCAGGCGTCGCCCGCGAGCGGACAGGCGAGAGGAACCTGCCGCAGCCTGGTCGCGCCGTCGTCGAACGCGATGGCGCGTTCCACCCCGCCCGACCGGACGGTCAGGGTCATGAGGTGATTGGCGGAAGCCGCGAACGCCCGCGCTTCCAGGAGCAGCGATCTCGGCCACCGGCCGTCGGGGAACCAGTCGCGCGAGAGCGTCAGGGCCGCCTCGGCCCCGGACCAGACGTGCCCCTCCTCCGCCCTGTGCCAGCCCGGGCCGAGCAGCCGCAGATGGTAGACGTGGCCGTTCCCCATCGAGTAGAGGGGACCGTCGCGGAGGCTCAGTTCGCAGTCCGGGCTCGAACAGCCCCGGCGCTGCCGGTACAGCAACAGCGTCTGCGGCCAGTAGCGGTCGTTGACGGTCACGGGGATCGTGGTCGAGCCGCTCATCCGGCGGTCGTGGTGGTCGAGCACATCGTGCAGATCCAGGCCCGGATGGGGGTTGGCGGCGGGGCTGAGCAGCCAGAGGCGGCTGCCGCCGACCACGCCCTCGAACGACTGCACCACCTCGTCGACGGGAGTCCCGGCGTAGTAGGGGAAGACGCGCAGGCCGAAATAGTACGTGAGCGGGGTCTGGAGCCGTGTGTGGGTCCAGAACGACCTGCGGCCGCGGAACCCGTCGGTGTCGAACAGGAGGACGTCGTCCCCCACGGTGTCGGCGATCCGCTGCATGACGGCGTAGGGCCGCACGCCCTCCCGCACCGGCATCTGCTTCGCCGTGAAGTACAACTGAAACGGGATGGCGACGACGATCGCGGTCACGCCCAGGGTGCGGAACGCGCCCGGTGACGCGAGGAAGGTCGTGGCCACGGCGATGACCAGCGTGTAGGGCACGATCTCGCTGAGCAGGTACCGGGCGTAGTAGTAGTGCTGGTAGACGACGGGGATGTTCAGCAGCAGGGTGGCGGCCAGGCAGACGGCGAGGAACACGTACAGGACGGCGACCGGCCAGCGGGGGCGCGGGCGGTGCATGCCCGCGACCGCGACGACGGCGAGCCACGGGGTGACGTACAGCAGCCAGCCCATGGCCCCCGACTGCAGGAAGATGCCGGCCCCGGACCCGATGATGCCGAAGCCCTGGTAGAAGACGTTGTCGGCGTAGTACTCGGTGAAGCCGATCAGCCAAGCCTGCAGGAGGCTGCCCGCGAGGGCCACGGCCACCAGCAGCGAGGCCAGCCTGATCCAGGGCCGCGGATCGGCCGCCCGCACCAGGAGGCGGCGCACCGCGGGCCGCCCAGGGTTCCGCGCCACCTCCGCCAGCCCCGCTACCGCCAGCGCCGCCGCGCCCGCCACGACGAGGGGCCAGCCGGGGCCGAGCAGGTTCCCGAAGGTCTGGTCGTAGACCCCCAGCGCGTAGATGGGGGAATAGCCGAGGCCGTAGAGGATGGACACGCCGTAGAGACAGGCGACGGCGGCGCAGAAGCCGATGAGCCGCCGGCCCGCGGCGGGCCGGTCCCGCAGCGTCAGCAACGCCCCGAGCCCGACGAGTGGCGCCAGCGCCGGCAGGTACAGGAAGCCGGTGATGCGGACGAAGAACACCAGCGACACGGCGGCGGCGGCGAGGGCCGTCAAGGTGGTCGTGGCCGCGGCCGGGGCGCCTCTCTGCGCGCCGCGGAACGCCCGCGCCAGATAGTAGAAGCCCAGGGACGAGAACGCCAGGGCCACCGCTTCGGTGACGGGAAACCGGCTGAAGAAGACGTGGAGGGGGTTGGTCGCCGCGAGCACCCCGGCTGCGAACGCGGCCCGGCGCGACCTCGTCAGCTCGAACGCGAGCAGGGACAGGCCGAGCACGCCGAGAAGGCCGAAGAGACCCAGGGCATGGAAGCGGGCGCGGTCGCCGAACAGCTCGGCGAACGTCGCCATCCACATCGGGTGCAGGTGGTAGAACTGGAACACGTAGTCGCCCTGCGTCGGCGAGAAGAAGACGCCGGGCTGCACGGAGGTGCCGGGTGTCGGCTCGTCGGGCATGCTCCGGCGGTAGATGTCCCGCGTTCGGTCGTCGGGCAGCGCGTCGGGCACCGGGTCGTCGATGAACACCGAGCCGGTCCGCTGCAGGTGGGCGGACATGCTGACGTACACGCCCTGGTCCTGGCCGCCGTGCAGGTACAGGAACGGCTCGGTCCGGAACAGCAGGCCGGTGAGGAGTACCAGGAAGAGGACGGGCGCGATGGGCTTGCCGGCCGACGCGCGCTCTGCGTCGAACTGTGCGGGGCTGAAGCACCGGACGGCGGTGGCGACGATGAGCCCGGAGACCACGGCGAGCCGGGCGTCGAATGCGTTCAGGGCGAGCAGGCCGACCGCCGCGAACGAGATGGAGACCAGCGACAGGACGACGGTGTCGAGGGTCTGGAAGAACTTCACGTCCAGCGACGGCCACCGCGCCATCCGCGCCGCCATCGTGTCGGCCCACCCCGCCCGCACCGAGTCGGTGAGCCAGACGCGGCAGAGCCAGCCCCAGAGCCGCTCGTGCAGCGGCGCCGTGCGGTGCAGGGCATGACGCAGGGCGACGATGACGAGGGCGAACACCAGGGGTCGCCACGGATTGGTGATGGAGACGCCGGGTATCTGGAAGCCGCCGAACAGGGCCGCCTGCAGCGACGTCGCGCCCAGCAGGACGGTCAGCCCGTCGGCGGCGCGCACCCACGGGGGAAGTGTCGGCGCCGGAGTCGCGGGTGGTCGGGCGTGGTCGTTGGGCAAGGGGTGGCCCGATGGTTGAGCGCAGTGGAGCTCTACTCCCTCCCTGCGGCCGCGAGCCTGCGCCGAAGCCGTCGCGGATTTCCAGCCGCGAATCGTCGCCTTTGGGCTCCGCTTGGCGTCCAACCCCGCAGGAGTCCGCGCCCCGTTCTGCGACGCAGACTCCTAGTTTAGCGTAAGTGAGGGGGGCAGCCATCGCCGGCTTGGCTCGGTCGGCCGGTTGTGCCACACTCGGATCACGGTGCGCCGGGGGAGCCCGGTCGCCGATTGGGAGGAATCAATGAGGACATTCATCGGAGCGCTTGCGCTCGCGGTGCTGTGCGCCGGCGGCACGGCCGGGGCCCAGCAGGTGCCGGTCGAGGAGGTCGTGCTCGACAACGGCATGACGTTGCTGCTCTTGCCGCGGCCGGGGGACCCGAACGTGGCGGCGGGGTGGGTGGCCAAGGTCGGCTCGGTCCACGAGCGGCCCGGCATCACCGGCGTCGCGCATCTCTTCGAGCACATGATGTTCAAGGGCACCGCGGCCATCGGCACCCGGAACATCGAGCAGGACCTGCAGATCATCGCCGAGCTCGACGAGGTGAAGGCGGCGCTGCGGGTCGAAGAGGAGGCCCTCCTCGAGGCCGAGCGGCTCGGGCGCATCGACGACGCGGGTGACCCCGCGCACCGGACCGAGGGCCACCAGGCGCTGATGGACCGGTTCGAGGCGCTCCTCGCCCAACAGGGGGAGCTGCTCATCAAGGAGGACTTCAGCCGCATCTACTCGGGGCAGGGCGCCTCGGGCATGAACGCGGGCACCAGCTACGACTTCACGCTCTACTTCGTCAACGTGCCCGCCAACAAGCTCGAGCTGTGGTTCTGGATGGAGTCGGACCGGCTGGTGAATCCCGTGTTCCGCGAGTTCTACGCCGAGCGCGACGTCGTCCACGAGGAGCGCCGGCTGCGCACTGACAGCACCCCCACCGGCAAGTTCGAGGAGCAATTCAACTCGCTGTTCTGGCAGTCGTCGCCCTACAGTTGGCCGGTGATCGGCTGGCCGAGCGACCTCGAGGGCATCACCCGCGCCGAAGCGCTCGAGTTCTTCGACCTCTACTACGCCCCCAACAACCTCTCGGCGGCGCTCGTCGGCGACTTCGACCCCGACGAGGCGAAGGCGCTGGCCGAGCGCTACTTCGGTCGGCTGACGCGGGGCGACCGGCCCCCGCCGCAGCCGCGCACGCGCGAGATGCCGCAACTGAGCGAGAAGCGGATGCACGCCTGGGCCGAGACGAACCCGCAGGTCGTGGTCCGTTACCACTCGGTGCCCGACGGGCACGTCGACGAGCCGGCCCTCGTGGTGCTCGGCCAGTTGCTGAACGACCGGACGGGGCGTCTCTACCGCGCCCTGGTGGAGGACCAGGGGGTGGCCACGCGGGCTTCCGGCGGGCAGGCGGGCTTCAAGTTCGAGGGCATGTTCGAGCTGCGGGGCGTCGCGGCCGAAGGGCATACGCCGGAGGAGGTCGAGCAGGCGCTGTATGCCGAGATGGAGCGGCTGAAGACCGAGCCGGTGGACGCGCGCGAGCTCCAGAAGGTGAAGAATCAGAACGCGGCGTCCAACTTCCGGCAACTGCAGGGCAACTTCTTCCTGATGTACTCGCTGCTGATGCGCGAGGCCAACCGCGGCTGGGAGACCATCAACACCGATCCTCCGCTCTACGACGCGGTGACCCCCGACGACATCATGCGGGTGGCCGGCGCCTACTTCGAGCCCGAGAACCGGACGGTGGCCATCTACTATCGGGAGGCGTCGGACGAGGCGCCGGACCCCCGTCTCGCGGGGCTCGACCCCGAGGAGCAGCAGCAGGTGCGCCAACTGGAGGCGATGGTCGGCCAGATGAATGCGGAGCAGCTCGGGCAGCTCATGGCGCAATTCGAGCAGATGGCGGCGCAGGCGCCGCCCGAGAGCCAGGACATGGTCGCGGCGGTGCTCGAGCTGCTGCGCGAACGATTGACGGCGGCGGAAGAGGAGGGGCGATGACGCGCTTCGACCGGCGACTGATGGGGGCGACGCGGGCCGGGGGCGGCGACGGGCAGCGGATGCAGTCCGCGCGCGCCCCCGGGTTCGACCAGCGACGGACCCGGGCAGCGTGCGCGGCCGCGGTCGTGGCTCTCGGCGTGCTGTCGCTGGGGCCGGCCGCGGCCGCGCAGCCGATTCCCGCCCACCCCTCCGAACTGACCTACGAGCTGCTCGATTTCACGCCGCCGGTGTCGGCGGACCACCGGCACGAACTCTCGAACGGTGTCGTCGTCTTCGTCGTCGAGGACCGCGAGCTGCCGCTGGTGACGGTGGGAGTGACCGTCCGCACGGGGGCGTACCTGGACCCGCCGGACAAGGTCGGCCTCGCCGGCCTCACCGGCGGCCAGATGCGGGCGGGCGGCACCGCGACGATGAGCGCGGCCGACTTCGACGAGGAGGCCGCCTTCCTCGCCGCGCAGATCGGCAGCAACATCGGCGCCACGTCGGGCGGGGCGAGCATGAACTGCCTGACCCGGGATCTCGACGCCTGCCTGGACCTCTTCTTCGACATGCTCCGGAACCCGGGGTTCGACGAGGATCGGCTGGCCCTCGCCAAGAGCCAGGCCCTGCAGCAGATGGAACGCCGCAACGACGCGACGGCGAGCATCGAGCGGCGCGAGTGGGCGCGCCTGATGCGCGGCGACGGGCACTTCTCGACCCGGCCGCGCACGCGGGCGACGGTCGAGGCGATCACGCGCGACGACCTGGCGGCGTTCCACCGCGAGTACTACCATCCCGGCAACTTCCTCTTCGCGGTGTCGGGGGATGTGGACACGGCCGGTATCCTCGCCGAGCTCGAACGGCGGCTCGACGGATGGGAGGCGGGCACGAAAACGGTTGCCCCGGTCCCGCCGCCGGAGTTCATCGCGTCGCCGGGCCTCTACCTCGTCGACAAGGACGACGTGAACCAGGGGCGGGTCGCCATCGGCCATCTCGCCACGACGCGGGACAACCCTGACCGTTACAAGCTGCTGGTGATGAACGACATCCTCGGCGGCGGGGGATTCAGCGCCCGGCTGCTGACCCGCGTCCGCTCCGACGAGGGGCTGGCGTACAGCGCCTTCTCGAACTACGGGCTGGGTACCTACTACGACGGGGTGTTCCAGGCCGGGTTCCAGTCGCGCAGCGAGACGGTGGCGCGGGCGACGGCGATCGTGCTCGAGGAGATCGAGCGCATCCGCACCGAGCCGGTCACCGACGAGGAGCTGCGGAACTCGATTGGCTACTTCGTGGAGACGTTCTCGCGGAACTTCTCGAGCGCCGCCTCGACGGCGGGCCTGTTCGCGCGCGACGAATACACGGGGCGCGACCCGTCCTACCTCGCCACCTACCGCGAGAACATCGCCGCGGTGACGGCCGACGACGTGCTCGACGTTGCGCAGCGCTACCTCGACCCCGACGCCCTCGCGATCCTCGTCGTCGGCGACCTCGAGGCGATTCTCGCCGGCGACCCCGACCGGCCGGAGTACGCGCTGGAAGCCCTGCGCGCGGACGAGCCGGTGCGCATTCCGTTGCCCGACCCGTTCACCATGGAGTATCCCGTCCCGTGAAGCCGCAACGCGGGGCCGGAGCGGTGCCGCCATCGACCGGCGCCGCTCCGGCGCGCAGCGCGCCGGCGGCCCCGGCAACACTGGTCTCGCCAGTGATGAGTTGACCGCTGCCGCCACCCCAGGGTTCTATTTCGCGGCGCGGAGATTGGCCGGCGACGCGGGTGGTTTGCGCGCCGGCTCGGCGTCGGCCGCGAGGTGCAGCGTCTTCCGCAGCCGGCCGTCTATCGAGTCGAACACGCTGGTGTTCTCCTTCAGGAACTGCTTGACCCGCTCGCGCCCCTGCCCGAGGCGCTCGCCGTCGTACGAGAACCACGTGCCGCTCTTCTCGACGAGCCGGTGGGTCACCGCGAGGTCGAGCAGGTCGCCCTCGCGCGAGACGCCCTCGCCGTACATCAGGTCGAACTCGGCGAAGCGGAACGGGGGGGCCACCTTGTTCTTGACGACCTTGACCCGCGTCCGGCTGCCGACGACCTGGTCGCCGTTCTTGATGGCGCCGATGCGGCGGATGTCGACCCGGACCGACGAGTAGAACTTCAGGGCGCGCCCCCCGGTGGTCGTCTCCGGGTTGCCGAACATGACCCCGATCTTCTCGCGGAGCTGGTTGATGAAGATGAGGCAGGTGGACGACTTGGCCACCACCGCGGTGAGCTTGCGCAGGGCCTGGGACATCAGCCGCGCCTGAAGCCCGACCTGGGCTTCGCCCATCTCGCCGTCGATCTCCGCCCGCGGCACGAGGGCGGCGACCGAGTCGACGACCACCACGTCGGCGCCGCCCGAGCGCACCAGCACCTCGACGATCTCCAGGGCCTGCTCGCCGTGGTCGGGCTGGGCGACGAGGAGGTTGTCGAGGTCGACGCCCAGCTTCTGGGCGTAGGTGGGGTCGAGGGCGTGCTCGGCGTCGACGAACGCCGCGGTTCCGCCCTGCCGCTGGGCTTGGGCGATGATCTGCAGCGTCAGGGTGGTCTTGCCCGACGCCTCGGGCCCGAAGATCTCGACGACCCGGCCGCGGGGGACACCGCCGATGCCCAGCGCGTGGTCGATGCTGATCGACCCGGTCGAGATGTGGGGCACGGTGGTGACGGCGTCCTGCCCGAGCCGCATGATGGCGCCCTTGCCGAACTGTTTCTCGATCTGGCCCACGGCCATGTCGATGGCCTTGTCGCGCTCGCGCAGATTGCGTTCCTGGGGCATGGAGTCCTCGCGAATGGTCGGCGTCGGCGCTCCCGGACGGTCCGGGGCGCGCCGGCGAACGCCGCGTGTCGATGGGCCGGCGCCTCGACCGTCGCGCTGGCGCGGGGCCGGGACCGAGTGTGTCACCATTCGGCATTCTAGGACCGTGCCAAGCCCAATGTCAAGCGAAAGTATGATGACTGATGACAGGTATCCATATATAAATCAGTTATTTATATGGTTGTCTGACTTTCGCCCACAGAGCGCGTACGCGCAGGAAGTCGCATCCGTGAAGGTCTTTGGGGGTGCAGGATCTGCCACCAGCGGGCGCTCCAGGGGCGGGCGGAGGGGTTCTGGGCTTGCGCTTCCTGCGGGTCTACCGCGCGTCTGGTTCTCTCCGGTATGCAAGGGGCATTCTGACCTTGGAGGTTCGGGCAGGTGATGCGCCGGTCGGTCGCCCAGGTGCGGTCGTGCTGTCTGCGCCGCGGTCGCTCGGAGGGGCTCGGTCCGCGGCGGAGTTTACAATGGGCGACGTCCCGTCGGGTGCGATGTGACGACCGAAGGAATCGGCGTCGTCGGCGGACCGCGGTCGCTCGGGTTCGGCGCCGAACCGTGGGGGAGGGGCACGTGACAGACATCAGAAGTGCGGCGGCGTTGTTCGTGGGCGTCGTGGCGCTCGCCGCCGCGGGGTGGTCGGCGGCGGCGCAGCCGGAGACGGGGGCGCTCACGCTCGAGGTCACGCCGGATCGGTTGACCCTCGCGGTCGGCGAGACGGCCACCCTGACCGCCACCGTCCGGGACGCGGACGGCGCGGTGATCGACGACGCGACGGTCGTCTACTTCTCCCGCGCGAGGCGCAGCGTCGCGGTGACGCAGAGCGGCGGGGTCGAGGCGTTCCGGCCCGGCGAGTTCACCCTCGTGGCCCTCGTGCCCGCCGATCCGCAGAGCCGCGACCGGCGCGCCGAAGCGAGGGTGCGGGTCGAAGTGCCGGTGACGGTGCCGCCTCCGGCGGTGGCGCGGGTGGCGTTCACCGACGCGCCGCCCCGGTACTACGTCGGCACGCGGCCGCGCCTCTCGGTCGAGGTCGTCGACACCGTCGGCGCGGTGCGCACGGACGTCCCGGTGGCGTTCGCGTCGGCCGACACCGCCCTGGCCGAGGTCGACGGCTTCGGGTTCCTGACCCTGCACGCCCCCGGGGCGGTGGAGATGACCGCGTCGGCCGAGGACGTCAGCGACCGTCTCGCCATCGAGGTCGAGGCCAGCCCCGTGACCTCGCTCGAGCTGCGGGCGAGTGTCCCGACCGCCTCGACCGGCGACGTGGTGCGGTTCACCGCCACCGCCAGGGACGCGCGGGGGCTGCCGGTGCGCGATGTGCCGGTGCGGTTCGCGGTCGGGGGGGAGACCGCGCCCACGATCATCGCGGCCGGCGCCGCAGCCCACATCGCCGACGACGGACGTTTCGTGGCCGAGCGTTCCGGGACGTACACGGTGGTCGCCACCTCCGGTCTTCATACCGCCTCGACCACCGTCTCCATCGGCTCCCGGGACGTGCGCCGCGAGATCGAGGTGGTCGGGCGCGGGCGGGTCCTCGACCGGCACACCTCCGACCTGTGGATCTGGGAGGGGACCGACGGCCGGGACTACGCCATCACCGGGACCTGGGGCTCGGACGGGCGCTCGTACATCTGGGACGTGACGGACCCCGCGAACATCGAGCGCCTGCACGAGGTGAACGTCGACGCCCGGACCGTCAACGACGTCAAGGTGTCGGAGGACGGCGACGTCGCGGTCATCAGCCGCGAGGGGGCCTCGAACCGCCGGAACGGCATCGTCGTCCTCGGCGTGGGCAACCCCCGCGAGGGCGTGCCCATCCTGTCCGAGTTCACCGACCAGCTCACCGGCGGCGTCCACAACGTGTTCATCGCCGACGACCACGTCTATGCCCTGAGCGCCGGCCGCCGCTACGACGTCATCAGCCTCGAGGACCCCCGCAACCCGCAGCGCGTGGGGCGGTTCGAGCTGAACACCCCCGGCCACAGCATCCACGACGTATGGGTCAGCGACGGGGTCGCGTTCTCGTCGAACTGGACAGACGGGGTCGTCGCCGTCGATGTCGGCGGCGGGGGGCGCGGCGGCACCCCCGAGCAGCCGGTCGAGCTGGGGCGTTATGCGTACCCCAGCGGGTGGAACCACTCCGCCTTCCCGTACCGCAGCCAGTCCACCGGCCGGTTCTACCTGTTCGCGGGCGACGAGTCGTTCCCCTACGGCGGCTACAGCCCCACGCGCGGCGGCGCCCCCTCGCGGGCGGCGGGGTGGATCCACGTCATCGACTGGAGCGACTGGGACCATCCGCAGGAGGTCGCGCGCTACCAGGTGCCCGAGGCGGGCTCGCACAACTTCTGGATCGAGGACGACGTCCTCTACGCGGCCTTCTACAACGGAGGGCTCCGGGTGGTCGACGTCTCGGGCGAGCTGATGGGCGACCTGTACCGGCAGGGCCGCGAGATCGCGATGTTCGAGCCGGCCGATCCGGACGGCTACATCGCCAACGCCCCGATGGTCTGGGGGCCGCAGCCCTACAAGGGGCACATCTTCTTCACCGACTGGAACACCGGGCTCTGGGCGGTGAAGCTGCAGGAGCGGACCGGCCCCGGCCGGATCATCGGCGAACCGCGGTAGAGGATGGCCTGAAGCACCGATGAGGTGGGCGGCTCGGTGGCCGCCGTGCGCCTTTGCCCGTCACGAGAACCTCGGCCGGGAGGTTCGAGCGGCAGGCCGTTCAAGGGTTCTGGCTCGTCGACCTGCGGTGCCTTGCCGCCGGGTGTTTCCGGTCGGGCTCTTCAGCCGTTCCTTCTTCCTTCTCTTCGACGAGGGCCGGAATCCGCCGGCGGGCGTGAGCGAGGGCGTCTCGCCCGGTCGTCCTCGCGGCGTTCCAGGTCTTCTCGGGCATGCCGGGCGAGGTGTGTCACGGTCGCGGCGGGCCGGCCGCTCAGCGGTTTACAATGGCGGTCGTGGCAGTCTGGTCAGGTGCGCTGGAACGACTGAAGGCATCGGCGGGGATCGCGCGTGATGCGGCGGGAGCGGACCGGGCGGGGCGCTCATCGGCGAGTCGCATCTGAAATCGGAGCCGCAGAGATGGTGTGGCGCGCCTCGTGGGTCGGGTCGACGCGGCCCGGGCCGGCAGGAACGCGGCCGTTCCAGGATCAGGAGAACGAGGCAGAGATGCGGAGCGGTGACGCCGGCGGGGGGCCGGCCTGCGCGCCCGCTTCGAGGACCGGAGAATGAGACAGAGATGCGGGGCGGCGATGCTGGCGGGGCTGCTGGCCTGCGCGCCGGCAGTGTCGGCGGGGCAGGATGCGCCCGAGCGCAGCTACTACGTCTACGTCGCGGCGGAGTCGGAGGACGAAGTGGCCGTGGTCCGCTACGGTCCGGCCGGTGCCGAGGTGGTGAAGACGGTGATGGTCGGCAGCTACCCGGCGGAGATCGAAGGTCCGCACGGGCTCAACGTCGACCCCGACGGGCGTCACTGGTACGTCTCGATCGCCCACGGGTTCCCGTACGGCAGCGTGCACAAGTACGAGACCGGGACCGACGCCTGGGTCGGCGACGTCACCCTCGGTCTGTTCCCCGCGACCCTCGACGTGTCGGCGGCCACCGGGTTGCTCTTCGCGGTGAACTTCAACCTCCACGGCCCGATGGAGGCCAGCAGCATCTCGGTGGTCGAGGTGGATACGATGAGCGAGGTCGCCCGCGTCGACACCGGCGTCCGGCCCCACGGGGGGCGCCTCAGCCGGGACGGCTCGGCCTTCTACTCGGTCAACATGATGGACTTCGAACTCGTCGAGCTCGACGCCTTCACGTTCGAGGTCACGCGCCGGCTGCCGCTGGGGGACGGGGTCATGCCGACCTGGGTAACGCGCCCCACGCCCGGCGGGAAAGTCTATGTGACCGGCAACAACGTCGCCCGCATCTTCGAGATCGACCTGCCGGCGTGGCGCGTCGAGCGGACGTTCGAGACCGGGGCCGGTCCCTACAACGTCGCCGTCAGCCCCGACGGCGCCCGCCTGGTCGCCACCTACAAGAACGGCGACGCGGTGGGTTTCTGGGATCTCGCGAGCGGGGAGGAGATCGCCCGTACGCCCACGAGCCGCGCCATTCCCCACGGCGTCGTGGTGACGCCGGACGCCGAGCTCGCGTTCGTCACCGTGGAGGGCGTGGGGGCCGACCCCGGCACCGTCGAGGTCTACCGAATGGCCACCGGCGAGCGGGTCGCCGCCGTCGACGTCGGCAAGCAGGCCGGAGGCATCGCCTTGTGGAAACAGGAGGACGCGGCGCCGCCGGCGCCGTAGGCACCCAGGGTCTCCGCCGCTCGTTGGTCCGGCCGCGGAAGCCGCGCCCAGATACGGTCAGTACTGGCGGCGCCGAGCGGCGACGACGGGGCGGGCTGGAAGTCCGCCCCGCAAACAGGGCCGACTCCTGCGAGGTTCCTGATCATCGACCGACCACCGGCCCCTGGCCACCGATCCCCTCCCGCGGGTTTCCTGACCACCGATCACTGGCCCCTGGTCACCGATCACTGGCCACCGATCCCCTCCTGCGGGTTTCCTGACCACTGGCCACCGACCACTGACCACCGATCCCAGCTACCGCTCGACGGCCAGGGCCACGCCGTTGCCGCCCCCGAGGCACAGGGTCGCCACCCCGCGCCTGGCGTTCCGGTTGCGCATGGCGTAGAGCAGGGTCGTCAGGATGCGGGCGCCGCTCGCCCCGATGGGATGCCCGAGAGCGACCGCTCCGCCGTTGACGTTGACTTTTTCGGCGTCGATGCCCAGCTCGCGGACGACCGCGAGGGCCTGGGCCGAGAACGCCTCGTTGAGCTCCATGAGGTCGACGTCGTCGAGCGACCACCCCACCTTGGTCAGGAGCTTGCGGACGGCCTCGACCGGGGTCATCAGCAGCCACTTCGGCGCGAGCCCGCTCACGGCCTGCCCGACCACGCGGGCCATCGGGGTCAGGCCGAGCGACTCGGCCCGGTCGGCGGCCATGATGACGACGGCGGCGGCGCCGTCGTTCACCCCCGGGGCGTTCCCCGCGGTCACCGTGCCGCCGTCCTTCTTGAAGGCCGGTCGCAGCCTGCCGAGAGCCTCGGCGCTGGTGTCGGGCCGCACCGGCTCGTCGTACTCGAGCCGGACGGGGTCGCCGCGGCGCTGCGGGATCTCGACGGGCAGAATCTCGTCCTTGAACCAGCACTCGCGGATGGCCCGCGCCGCCTTGTGGTGACTGGCGGCGGCGAAGGCGTCCTGGTCGTCGCGCGAGACGCCGTAGCGCTCGACCACCGCCTCGCAGGCGATGCCCATGCCCTGGTTCTCGAGCGAGCACCACAGCCCGTCGTGGAGCATCGAGTCGAGGACCTCGGCGTTGCCCATGCGCATCCCCTCGCGCGCCCGCGTCAGCATGTAGGGGCAGTTGCTCATCGACTCCATGCCCCCGGCCACCGCGACATCGATGTCTCCGGTGGCGATGCCCTGGGAGGCGAGCATGACCGCCTTGAGGCCCGACCCGCACACCTTGTTGATGGTCAGGGCGCCGACGTGGTCGGGGAGCCCGCCCCGGATGGCCGCCTGCCGGGCGGGGGCCTGGCCGGCCCCGGCGGAGACCACGTTGCCCATGATGCACTCGTCGACCAGCCCGGGTTCGATGCCGGCGCGGGCGACCGCCTCGCGGACCACCCGGGCCCCGAGGTCGGTGACCGGCAGGCTCTTCAGGGCGCCGAGGAACTTACCGGTGGGCAGACGCACGGCGCTGACGATGACCGACTCTCGCATGGGAATGCCTCTCCTCCGCGGGGGTGCCGCTCGACGTGCGGATCTCGAATCGGGCCACGATGTCCTCGCCGAGCAGCCGCTTCAACCGGTTCGTGATGAGAGGGCGCGCGCGGTACAGCTCGCGGGTCAAATGGTCGTCGGCGGTGTGCACCGCCAGCACGCCCCCGGAATCGAGCGCGACCTGCGTGACCCGGGCCACGGCGTCGCCGACGGCGGTTCGCCACGCCAGCGACACCTTGCCCGGCGACAGGGGCTGGTCGCGCAACAGGATGCCCAGGGCCGCTGTCGCGCAACGCCCCGCCGGCATCATCGATGCGCCGTTCCCGCTGCCATGGCCGCGCCGCATCCCGTTGATTCTAATGTAACATCCAACGCCGTGCGTCTGATGTTGGCGTCGCGTTCGCCGCGCCGTGCGGAGCTGCTGACTCGCGCCGGGTACCGTTTCGAGGTTTCGCCGGCGGACATCGACGAGCGCCGGCGCGCCGGGGAACGCCCGCGCGAGCTGGTGCGTCGTCTCGCGCGCGAGAAGGCCGCGGCGGTGGCCCCGCGCCATCCCGGGGCCGTCGTGCTCGGGGCCGACACGGTGGTGGTGGTCGACGACGCGGTGTTGGGCAAACCGGACGCCGACGCCGACGCCGCCCGCATGCTGCGGCGGCTGTCGGGCCGGGAGCACGTGGTGCTGACCGGCGTCGCCGTGTACGCCGCCGACCGGTGGCGTTGCCGGGTGGAGGAGACCCGCGTGGCGTTCCGGGCGTTGACGGCCGACGACGTCGCGTGGCACGTCGCCAGCGGCGAGTCGGCCGACAAGGCCGGCGCCTACGCCGTACAAGGGCGGGCGTCGCGCTTCGTCACCCACATCGTTGGCTCCTACACCAACGTGGTCGGGCTGCCCATCCACACCGTCGACGGCCTGCTGCGCGAGCTGACCGCCGGTGGCGCCGAGGGTGCGGACTCCCCTGGCTGGGGGTCGTTCCCGTGCCGGGCGGATCGTTGACCCGCCGGACGGCGACACGGTATCCTTGAAGCGCAACATAGCGATCCAGCGACATAGCGATTTCGGTTTGGAGCCCGAAGGGCGAGGCGCCGTCTTCGGGCCGGAGGACGCGGCACCATGCCAGCCAAGACCGTGAAGATGATCGTGACGACCCTGGTCCTGTCCGCCGCGTTCGGCGGGCTGCTCTGGGGCACGCTCGCCGAGGGCACCGAGTACTACATGCACGTCGACGAGGTTCTGGCCGAGCCTGACGTCTGGTACGGCAAGAATCTGCAGGTTCACGGGTACGTGGTGCCGGGATCGAGAATGGTCAAGCCGAACACTCTGGAGTACCGGTTCAAGGTCGAGAACAACGGCGCGGTGATCGACGCCGAGTACACCGGCATCGTGCCCGACACCTTCCAGGACGGCTCGGAGGTGGTCATCTCGGGACAGCTCTCGCCTCACGGCTTCTCGGTGAAACCGAACGGGGTGATGGCCAAGTGTCCGTCCAAGTACGAGCCGAAGCCCACCCTGGGCGAGGCGGCGTCGGTCTACTGAGGCTCCCGCCGGGGGACGTCTGGCGGGAGCCGAGGCAGTTCGCGGCGCGGTCCCGCCGACCGGGCGTCCTCCGTGGGCGTGCGCGTCGCAGAACGGCGCCGGCGCCGTTCTGGATCGGTTGGGCGGCGAGCGGAGCCACGGTCGGCGCTCTCTGGAGGGGAGGCGCCACACGGCCCGGGATGGGCTTTCACTAAATTCCTCCTCGAGGTTCATCACGATGGCATCTCTGGGCTCGTTCACCCTCCTGGCCGCCTTCGTCGTCTGCACCTACGCCGCCGCCGTCTCCGTGGCGGGGGCGCGCCGCCGCTCCACACGGCTGATCGAGAGCGGCATCGGCGCCTCGTACGTGGTGACGGCGCTGATGCTCCTGGCGTCGGCGATCATCATCCACGCCTTCATCACCGAGGACTACTCGATACGCTACGTCGACCAGTACTCCGACTCGGCCCAGCCGCTGTTCTACCAGTTCACGTCGTACTGGGGCGGGCTCGACGGGTCGATCATGTTCTGGGTGACCCTGCTCGCCGCCTTCGGGTCGGCCGCCGTCTACTCGAACCGACAGCGGCAGCGCGAGCTGATTCCCTACGTCGTCGCGGTCATCGCGGTCGTGCAGATGTTCTTCCTGTTCGTGATGATCGTGCACAAGAACCCGTTCGCGACCTATCTGACGACGGCGCCGCTCGACGGGCGCGGGCTCAACCCGCTGCTGCAGAACCCCTACATGGCGATTCATCCGCCGTCGCTCTACACCGGGTTCGTCGGGATGACGATTCCGTTTGCCTTCGGGATCGCGGCGCTCATCACCGGGCACCTCGACGATTCGTGGCTGCGGGCGGTGCGCCGGTGGACGATGATGTCCTGGCTGTTCCTGTCGCTGGGGCTGACCCTGGGGATGATCTGGGCCTATGAGGAGCTGGGGTGGGGCGGCTACTGGGGCTGGGACCCGGTCGAGAACGCCGGTCTCCTGCCGTGGTTCACGGCGACCGCGTTCCTCCACTCGGTGATGGTGCAGGAGCGCCGCAGCATGCTCCGCGTCTGGAACATGACGCTCGTCATCATGACGTTCTTCCTCACCATCTTCGGGACGTTCATGACCCGGTCGGGCATCGTGCAGTCGGTGCACGCATTCGGCCAGGACATCGCGCTGGCGTGGATGTTCACCGTCTTCATGATCATCCTGCTCGTCTTCAGCTTCGGCCTCGTCATCTACCGGATGCCGCTGCTGCGGGCGCGGAACGAGCTCGAGTCGTGGGTGTCGCGCGAGGCCGCGTTCCTCGTGAACAACTGGATCCTGCTGTTCTCGGCCGTCTTCGTGCTGTTCGCGACGATGTTCCCGACC
The DNA here is from genome assembly GCA_965199675.1 of Vicinamibacterales bacterium. Taxonomy (GTDB): domain Bacteria; phylum Acidobacteriota; class Vicinamibacteria; order Vicinamibacterales; family UBA8438; genus JAJEEA01. Next base: position 406,654 of record CBDATI010000063.1, read on the forward strand.
CTGAGCGAGGCGGTCACGGGGATGCGATTGACGGTGGGGCCGCCGTTCTTCACGAAGTGGATGCTGCCGATCGGGCTCATCCTGCTCACCCTGACCGGCATCGGGCCGCTGCTGGCGTGGCGGCGGTCGTCGCCATCGAACCTGCGCTACCAGTTCACCTGGCCGGTCGTGCTCGCGGTGGTGACCGGCGTGGGGCTCTATGCCCTGGGCTTCAGGGTCTGGGTGTCGGGGCTCTGCTTCGCCCTGTGCGCGTTCGTGGTCGGGACCATCGGGCAGGAGTTCATTCGCGGCGCGGCGGTGCGGCGCGAGGCGACGGGCACCGACCTCATGACCGCGATGGTCGGGCTGGTCGCCCGGTCCCGCCGCCGCTACGGCGGCTACGTCGTGCACGTGGGCATCGTGCTGATGTTCCTGGGCTTCGCGGGGGCCGGCTACAAGCTCGACTCGCAGGTGCTGCTCAGGCCGGGAGATGCTCACGAGCTGGGGCCCTACACCGTGCGCTACGACCGGCTGAGCCAGAACACCGACGCCCAGAAGCAGATGATCACCGCGCACATGACGGTGCTCGATGACGGCGAGGTCCTCGGCGAGCTGTTTCCGGCGCGGTGGTTCTTCTTCAAGCACGAGACCGAGCCGACGACCGAGGTGGCGATGCGGCGGACGATCGCCGACGACCTCTACGTGGTGCTCGCGGGCTACGAGCTGAGCGACCAGGCCGCGAGCTTCCAGATCACCGTGAACCCGCTCGTGAACTGGATCTGGTTCGGCTTCACGGTGCTGGCCCTCGGCACGGGCCTCGCGCTGCTGCCGGAGAGTGCCTTCGCCTATGCGAGCGCCACCGTGCCGCAGGGCGCGGCGACGGCGACGACGGCGACGACGGTCCTGCTCGCATTCGCGCTGGCGCCGCTGGCCGCGGCGGCCCAGCCGGTCCAGATTGAGGGCGCGCTGCAGGACGCCAACGTCCCCGCCAGTGCGCTCGAACTCGATTTGCAGCGGTCGCTCGTCTGCATGTGCGGCAGTCCCGGGTGCGGCAAGAAGATTCTCGCCGAGTGCACGTGCGCGGAAGCTTCCGTCACCCGCGAGGAACTCCGGAACCTCGTGGCCGAGGGGCTGACCCGCGACGAGGTGCTTCGCTTCTACATCGACAAGCACCAGAGCCAGGAGGCGCTGGCCGCGCCCCTCGACGAGGGGTTCAACCGGCTTGCCTGGCTCTTTCCGTACTTCCTGGCCGCGACCGGCGCGGTGGCGCTTGGCGCCGCCCTGGTGCGGTGGACGCGTCCCGGGCAGCAGGCGCCGGCTGACGGCGGTCGGGAGGCCGACCCGGAACGCGACCGGCTCGAGGCGCGACTGGACGACGAGCTCCGGGATCTCGACTAGGATGCTGCGCCGGCAGAACGCGCGGACTCCGCTGAGCGTGACCGGTTCATGAAGCGGGCCATCGACACCGGGTCCTTCCGCCCCTGGCACCTGTTCGTCCTCGCCGCCCTGGTGGGAGCGACGGCGGCCATCCTGATCGGGAGACCCTCGGACCCGGTCGGCGCGATCCTGCTGACCCTGGCCGTCGGTGCGGCCGGTCTCGTGGGGTTGACGATCTACCGCGCGATCATGCCGCTGACGCAGAGCGCCTTCCAGGAGACCACGGTGATGGCCGGCTCGCGGAGCCGGGCCGCGGTGGAGCGCGAGAAGACCCTGGTGCTGCGGTCGATCAAGGAGCTCGAGTTCGACCGCGCCATGGGCAAGGTGTCGGAGGCCGACTTCGACGAGATGGGGCGACGGCTGCGGGCGCGGGCGATCCGCCTCATGAAGCAGCTCGATGTCGAGGCGGTCGACTTCCTCGCGGTCATCGAGCGCGAGCTGGAGGAGCGGTTGGGCCGGTCCGGCGAACCGGCAGCCGACGCCGTCGGCGTCTCGAAGCGGACTTGCGGCGACTGCGGGGCGTCCAACGACGGCGACGCCCGTTTCTGCAAGGCCTGCGGCGGAGCGCTGTCGGGGGCGGTGGCGTGAAGGCGCCGGCCCGCCGTCGCGGGGGCGACCCGCCGGGCCCGGCGACGCCTATCGGCGCCTGCGTGCTCCTCTTGTGCCTCGCCGCTTCCGCGTTGGCCCAGCCCGACCCGCGGCAGATGTCGGGGATACCCCGGCCCGACCCCAACCTCTCGGACGGGTCGATCACGGTGCGGGTCATCCGCGGCAGCTTCGCGAACAACGTGGCCGGTCACCCCGTCGATCTGCGGGCCGGCGACCGGGTGTCGACGGCGGAGACCGATGCGGAAGGCCGTGCGACGTTCCTGACCCTGAACCCGGGCGAGCAGGTCACGGTGGCCACCGAGCTCGACGGGGTCGAGCTCGCGTCGCTGCCCTTCGCGGCGCCCGGCCGGGGCGGCGTCGCGGTCCTCCTCGTCGGTGCTTCCGGCGACCCCGGCGACGCGGACGCCCGTCCCGCGACCCGTCGCGGACGGGTGACCCTGAGCCAGGAATCGCGCATCCTGGTCGAGCTCGCCGAAGAGCAGATCGAGGTGTACTACCTGCTCGACGTCTTCAATCAGTCCCCGTGGCCGGTCGAGCCCGAACCCCCGTTCGAGTTCCGGCTGCCGCCGGGGGCCCAGGCGGGGACGGTGCTGCAGGGCTCGACGCCCCGGACCCTCGTCGACGGCCCGCGGGTGTGGGTGCAGGGGACCTTCGAGCCGGGGGTGACCCCGGTGCACGTGGCCTCCATCCTGCCCTATTCGGGCGACGGTCTGGTGCTCTCGCAGGTCTTTCCCGCCGACTTCGATCAACTGCTCGTCTTCGTCGAGAAGTGGGGCGAGCTGGACGTGGCGTCGGCCCAGATCGAGCGGCGAGGGGAGATGGGGGCCGAGGCGACGGGTCTGTCGGCCCTGATCTGGGGAGCCGGACGGCGGGTGCCGGCGGGCGAGCCGGTGGTCCTCGAGCTGAGCGGTCTGCCGCACCACAGCGGATGGCCCCGCATCGTCACCCTGACGCTGTCGGGACTCATCGTCGCCATCGGCATCCTGGGGTCGGTGGGCGCGGGCGGCGAGGCGGGGCCGGATCGGCGCGAGGCGCTCGAGCGCCGCCGCGAGAAGCTGTTCACCGATCTCGTGAAGGTGGAGCGGCAGCATCGGCAGGGTCGGATCGGGGCCACGCGGTACGGGACGCGGAGGGCCGAGCTGATCGACAAGCTCCAGGGGGTGTTGCGGGAGCTGGACGAGGGCCTGGCCGTCGGCGCCGGATCGGCGGTCTCGAGTCGGGTGCCGGCATGATCGGGCGTCGCCGTCGCGGTCTCGACGTTCACCGCCTCCGGGCACGGGGCGGTCCCGGTTTGCGAGTCGACGCGCCCGTGTGCCCATTCACGTGGGCGCGAACCGGCGCCGCCGGGTGCTGAAGCCGCGTGTCGCACCGTAACCCTCTCGACTTCGATCGGATCGCCGTCCACGGCGTATCGCGGCACTACGGGCGGCGACGCGCGTTGTCCCGGGTGACGTTCGACTGTTCGGCCGGGCAGATCGTGGGGCTGCTCGGTCCCAACGGGGCGGGCAAGTCGACCCTCCTGTCGGTGCTCGCCACCCTCGCCGCGCCCTCGGCCGGGACGGTGCGATACGGCGAAGTGACGGCGGGCGAGGCCGGGGCCGCCCTGCGTGCGCGCATCGGTTTCCTGTCCCACGACCTGCAGTTGTATCCCGAGCTGTCGGCGCGCGAGAACCTCGAGTTCTTCGCGGGGCTCCACGGCCTCGACGATCCCCGGCGCGCGGCCGCGGACGCGCTGGCCCGGGCGGGTCTCGACGATCGGGCCGACGACGTCGTCGAGGGGTTCTCCCGCGGCATGCGCCAGCGGCTGGCCCTCGAGCGCGCGCTGGTGCACGACCCGCGCGCGGCCCTGTTCGACGAGCCGTTCACGGGGCTGGACGAGGCGTCGTGCGGCAGGCTGGTGGGGCGCCTGCGGGGCATGCGGGCCGAACGGCGCATCGTGTTGCTCGCCACCCACGACCTCGACCTCGTCGACGGCCTGCTCGACATGGCTCTTCTGCTGCGGGCCGGCCGTTTGCGGCCCCTCGGCGGCGAGGGCACGCTGCGCGAACGGTACCGGGCCGCGGTCGGAGCCGCGCCATGAGCGAGTTCCTGCGGGTGGCTTGGCTCGTCGTCCGCAAGGACCTGCGGGTCGAGTCGCGCAGCCGCGAGTTGCTCTTCACGACCGTCTTCTTCGCGATCTCGTGCGTACTGGTGTTCTCGTTCGGCTTCGTGCGCGGGGGCCAGGCCGTGGAAGGGGCGGCGGCGGGCATTCTGTGGATCGCCATCGCCTTCTCCGGCACCCTGGCGCTGGGCCGCGCCTTCGAGCGCGAGCGGCACCACGACGTCCTCCGCGGCCTGCTCCTCGCGCCGGTCGCCCGCCCCGCCATCTACGTCGGCAAGCTGACCGGCCTGCTGCTGCTCATGGCGGTGGTGGAGGCGATCGTGACGGTGATGGTGGCGCTGCTGTTCCAGGCCCCCCTGTTCCGGTACCCCGTGCAGCTCTTCGCGCTCCTGTCGCTGGGGACCCTGGGGTTCGCGAGCGTGGGGACCCTGTTCTCGGCGATGCTCGTGCGCGCGCGCAGCCGCGCCGTCCTGTTGCCGGTGCTGCTGTACCCGGTCACGATTCCGGTGCTGATCATGGGGGTCAGCGGCACCGCGGTGCTCATCGACCCGGAGCCCAACCTCGCGATGGCGCGGCTCTGGATCGGCCTGCTGTTCTTCTTCGACACGGTGTTCGTGACCCTGGCGCTATGGACATTCGAGCCGGTCATGACAGAATGACACCGATGAACCGACGCCTCTTTCCCGTGCTCACGGGCCTGTCGGCTTTCTTCCTGGTGACTGCACCCATCGTCATCATCCGCGCTCCCTACGAGTCGACGATGGGGCTGGTCCAGAAGATCTTCTACTTCCACTTCCCGGCGTGGATGGCGATGTTCCTCGCCATCTTCGTGCTCGGCATCGCCAGCGTGCAGTATCTGTTCCGGGGCAGGCCCGCGGCCGACCGCCTCGCCGTCGCGGCGGCCGAGTTGGCGGTGATCTTCGGGCTGATGGGCCTCATCACCGGACCGCTGTGGGGGATCAAGGCGTGGGGCGTGTGGTGGCAGTGGGACGCCCGGTTGACGATGGCCGTCATCCTGGAGCTGATCCTGGTCGCCTATCTGCTCCTGCGCCAGTACGGCGGGGCCGGCTCCGAGCGGCTGGCGGCGGGAATCGGCATCTTCGCCATGGCCAACGTGCCGTTCCTCTACGTCTCGACCGAGATCTGGCGCACCGTGCATCCGCGGACCTCGGTGGTGCCCACGCTGCCCGTCGACTTCGGCGTTCCGCTCTGGTGGTCGTTCGCCGGGTTCATCGCGTTGTGTCTGGCGCTGCTCGCGGCCCGGGCCCGGCTGGAAGAGCAGCGGGCGGCGCTCGATCGCCTGTACCTGGCGTTGGAGGAGGACTAGTGGGGATTCTGCGTCTGCGCGACGCGTCGCCGCGGCGCCGCGCCCTCGGGGTGTTGGTGCTGAGCGTCGTCTTCGGTGCGGCGGCGGGCGCGGGGCTGCTCGACGCGGCCCAGCCTCCGTCGACCGCGGCCCAGGAGGGGTTCGTGCCGATGGACGACATTCCGCCGGAGGACCAGATGCCGGCGGCGCCCCTCGTGGCCGCCGCCTATGCCGTGGTCTGGGCGATTGCCGTCGGTTACCTGTGGACCATCTGGCAGAGGCTGGGCGCCGTCGAGGCGGAGCTCGCCGACGTGACCCGCCGTATCGGAGACCGGGACGAGGCGTGATTCCTCGGCTTCCTGACGATGCCCGCCGGACACTTCGTCTATATTCCCGCCATCCTGCTGCTGGGGCTGGTGGTCGGCTGGATCCTCGGGTCCCGCGCCGCCGCGGACGCCTACGCGGCGGAGCTGCGGCGCCGCGAAGAGCGCGCCGCCCGGAAGAAGGCGCGGGAGACGTGACCCTGCGCCGTCCCGCCGGCGTCGAGGGGCGCGGCCGCGCCCTGACTCCCGACTAACGACCCAGGCCGAGCCTGAAGGCGAGGCTCTCGGGAAGCCCCCCCTCGGTGATGCGCTGTTGCGCGAGGTCGATGCGATAGGGCACACGCCGGATCTCGATGCTCGGCGTCTTCGAGTCGTAGACTGCGTAGGACGCCCGTGAGTCGGTGTCGCGCGGTTGTCCCACCGAGCCCGGGTTGACGAGGTAGCGCCACTTCTTGTCCACGTTGATGACGGTCGTGTCGGGGCCGCCCGGTATGGGGTGGGTGGCCGCCACGTCGGATCCGCGCTGCACGTAGGCAACGGGCACGTGGGTGTGGCCGAAGAAGCAGATGGGGCGGCGGGAAGCCTCGAAGGCCCGCGCCGCGTCCTCTTCGTCGGTGATGTAGGTGTCCTCGTCCGTCGGCGTGCCGTGACACACCTCTATCTCGCGGTTCACCCGCTTCGGTCCCGCCGGCAGGGCCGCCACCCGATCCCGGTTCTCGGAGGTGAGGGCCTTGTGGGTCCAGCGCGCCGCCTCGGACGCGACCCGGCGGAAGTCGTCGGGTTCCGCCACCCCGGTCGAGACCTTGTCGTGGTTGCCCCGGATGATGACGTCCGGCTCGAGATGGAAGATGCGGTCGACGACCTCGTTCGGGTTCGCCCCGTAGCCGACCAGGTCGCCCAGCACGAGCAGGCGATCGTAGGAATCGGGCGGCGAGCGGGCGAGTACCGCGTCGAGGGCGTCGATGTTGCCGTGAATGTCGCTGAGAATCAGGAAGCGCATCGGGATGGCCTCGCCGGTCCGCGGACACGCCTCGTCGGTCCAGGCGCGGCGCGCGGTCTCGCCGCCGGATGCCGACATCGAGCCGATCGACTGCCCACCACGGCGGCCGGCTACACGTTCAGCCGGTCGATAATCCGCTCGACGATCTCTCCAACCGACGCGGCTCCGGCGTCCAGCCGGAGATGGGCGCGCCGATAGGCAGCCTGCCGGTCGCGAAACAGCCGCGCCATGTCGGCACGATCGACGGCCAGCGGCCGTCTGCCGTCGCTCGGCAATCGCTCGATGACCTGTGACAAGGATACATCAAGCCAGATGGAGACGCCGTCCCGATCGATCAGGGAGCGGTTGACGGCGTCCGCGTAGGTGCCCCCGCCGGTCGCGACGACCGCGTGGCGCACCGGGACCTGGGCGGCCAGCACCGACCGTTCCACTCGGCGGAAGTAGGCCTCGCCCCGCCGCGAGAAGATGTCGGCGACGGTCATGCGCTCGCGCCGCTCGATGAGGTCGTCGATGTCCTCGACGCGCCAACCCAGCTTCCCGCCGAGCGCGCCGGCGACGCTGCTCTTGCCGGCGCCCATGAACCCCACCAGGTAGATCTTGTCAGTGCGCATCGGCAGGTGCGGCATCCGGGCTGGAACCGGAGGCGACTCGCCCTCCGCTCGTCGCCCGCGCGGCTTCGGTTGGCGCCCAACCGACCCTGCCGGTGTCCGCACCGTTCACGGCGTGGACTGCCGCCTGGGGACGCGGATGGACGCCAGCACATCGAAGAAGCCCGGGTAGGACACGTCCACGGCCTCGGCGTTGCGGATTCGGCTCGGCCGCCGCGCGCCGAGGGCGGCGATGGCGAACGCCATCGCGAGCCGGTGGTCACCGGCCGCGTCGGCCTCGCCGCCGGAAAGCGGCCGGGCGCCGGCGACGTGGAAGCCGTCCGCCATCTCCTCGACGTGCCCTCCGAGCCCGCGCAGACCGTCGGCCAGCGCGCTGATGCGGTCGCTCTCCTTGTGCCGCAGCTCGCCGGCGCCGGTCACGTGCAATTCTCCACCATGCGTGGCCAGCGCGGCCAGCACCGGCAGCTCGTCGATGAGTCCCGGCACGTCGGCGGGCCCTACCGCGAGCGCGCGGTGGCCCCCGTGGCGGACCCGGATGGAGCCCTGCCGCTCGCCGGTGTCCTCGCTGACCTGCAGCAGGTCCACGATCGCTCCCCCCCGTTCCAGCCAGGAGAGAATGCCGGTGCGGGTGGGATTGAGTCCCACGTCCTCGATGGTGACGTCCGAACCCGGGAGGGCGGCGGCGGCGGTCGCCCAGAACGCGGCGGACGACAGGTCGCCGGGCACCGTCAGCCGGGCCGCCCGCGGGCGCTGTCCGCCGCGCAGGGTGACGCCGCCGTCGACCGGGCGCAGTTCCACGCCGAACATCGGGAAGGCCAGCTCCGTATGGTTTCGGGTGGCGGCGGTCTCTCTCACGGTGGTGTCGCCCGACGCGTGGAGTCCGGCCAGGAGCACGGCGCTCTTGACCTGGGCGCTCGGCACCGGCGGCGTGTAGTCGATGCCTTCGAGCCGCGAGCCGGCGATGGTGAGGGGCGGGCGATCCCCATCGCCCGTCACCCGCGCCCCCATCAGCGAGAGGGGCTCGATGACTCGGCGCATCGGCCGGCGGCGGAGCGAGCCGTCTCCCGTGATCACACTGGTGAACCGATGGCCGGCGAGAGCGCCGGAGAGCAGCCGGAGGGTCGTGCCGGAGTTGCCCGCATCCAGGGGCCCCGGCGGTGTCCCGAGGCCGCCGAGGCCGCGGCCGTCGATGGTCACCATCGGCCGGCCCGTCGCCCCGCCGGCTGCCCGCGGCCCCTCCACTTGGACGCCGAGCGCGCGAAGGCACGCCAGGGTGGAGGCGCAGTCGGCCCCCGGCGCGTAGCCGTCGATGGTCGACCGGCCCTCCGCCAGCGCGGCGAGCAGCGCGTAGCGGTGGGAGATCGACTTGTCACCGGGTACGGAGACGCGTCCGCGGACGCGGGCGGCGGGCTGCACGACGACGGACGACATCGCATGCACTATATCAAGGGGCGCGGCGGGGAGGTTCGCGCCGTGTTCTCGGCCGGTCTTGCGCGAGGCGGGGAGCGACAGTATCGTTACGCTTTTGCGTGGCTGCGCGCGATGCCGAGAGCGGGCCCGGGACGCGGTGCTCGCCGCCGCGGACCATGGAGGAGCCGGCGTCTCCGGCCCGCGCTGCGAAACCGGGGGGAACCGTTCATCCCGACCGAGACTCAGCCGCATGACCAGCGACCCTGTCGTTCGTCTGACGTTCCGCAGTCACTTCGACATGCTGGACTTCGTCCAGGTCGTCAGCGACGCGCTGGGGAAGATCGTCGGTTTCGACGGCGACGCGATTCACTGGATCGGGGTGGCGGTCCGCGAATCCGTGATCAACGCCATCAAGCACGGGAACCAGGACATCGAGGACAAGCTCGTCACCGTCGAGTTCGGGCTGGTGCCCCCGTCCAATCCGAAGCGACTGACGGTGCGAGTCGTTGACCAGGGCGCCGGCTTCGACCCCGTCGAGATTGCCGACCCCCTGGCTCCCGAGAACCTGCTGAAGTCGAGCGGCCGGGGCATCTTCTTCATGCGCAGCCTCATGGACGACGTGCGCATCAGGCGGGCGCCGGAGGGGGGCATGGAGGTGGTGATGGTGAAGACCCTCCAGGCGGTTGCCCAGGAATCGGCCCCCTAGCGACATGGCGCATCCTTCCGGGTGGCTGGCCACCGCCGTCGATATCGTGCGGCGCGCCGGCAAGATCCAGCTCGATGGTCTCGGCGGCAATCTCCATGTCCGCAAGAAGGGCGCGATCGACCTCGTCACCGCCATCGACGTCGAGGTCGAACGGATGGGCCGCGCCGTCATCGCGGAGCGCTTTCCGGACCACGAGGTGATGGCGGAGGAGCTCGGGAGCGAACGCGGGGAGGTGGCGGCCCGCCACCAGTGGGTCTTCGATCCCCTCGACGGCACCGTCAACTTCGCGCACGGCCTGCCCATCTTCTGTTCCTGCCTCTCGCTGGAAGTGGATCGGCGGCCGGTCGTGGCAGCCGTCTACGACCCCACGCGCGGGGAGCTCTTCACCGCCCAACGGGGCGGCGGGGCGTGGCTGAACGACGCCCCCCTGCGGGTGTCCGACACCGGTTCCGTGCTCGACGCGATGCTCTGCACGGGGTTCCCGTACGACGTGCACGCCAACGTGGACGATCTGGTGGGGCTCTTCGGTGCCTTCGTCGCGCGGGCGCGGGCGGTGCGGCGGCTCGGCTCCGCTGCCCTCGACCTCTGCTACCTGGCGGCGGGACGGTTCGACGGCTTCTGGGAGCAGCGCCTGCACCCCTGGGACATGTCGGCGGCCAGCCTCGTGGTCGAGGAGGCGGGGGGGCGGCTGTCGCGGTTCGACGGCGGCGCGTTCGACACCCACGGCGACGAGATCGTCGCCTCGAACGGGCGAATCCACGACGAGCTGCTCCGGATCATCGCGAGTCGATCGTCCGGGTCCCACGCCGTCGGGCGGGAGGCGGCGCGATGACGGCGCGGCGCGTGCGCGAGATCGACTGGACGTCGTGGCGGGCCGTCGATCCTGCGACCCTCGTCTTCGTCGTCAAGGACCGGCGCATTCTGCTCATCCGCAAGAAGCGCGGGCTCGGGGCGGGAAAGATCAACGGCCCCGGGGGCCGGCGCGAGGCGGGGGAGTCGTTCGACGCCTGCGCAGTCCGGGAGATGCGCGAGGAGCTCGGGGTGACCCCGCTCCGCCTCGTCCGGCTGGGCGAACACTGCTTCCAGTTCGTCGACGGCTACTCGACGTTCGTCCGCGTGTACCGTGCGGCGGACGTCAACGGCGAACCGGTGGAGACCGACGAGGCGGCGCCCCTCTGGTTCGACGTCGACGCCATCCCCTTCGACGAGATGTGGGCGGACGACCGCCACTGGCTGCCGCTCATCGTCGGGGGGCGCCGGTTCGCGGGCCGCTGGATCTTCGACGGGGAGCGTATGCTCGACTACAGGCTCGACGTCGTCCCGGAGGCGTCGGCGCCGTAGGCTCGCACCCTTCCCGCCCGTCCGCGAGTGCTCCCGAACGGACGCCCCGGGTCGGGATTGGGACACCGGCGATTCACCGATAATCCTTCAACTTGTTGCGAAACGGCGGGTTGCCGGCAAATCCGGTCCTGGCATGACTGTTGCTTCTCCGTTAGCGGGTCACGGCGACCGGCCGCGACACGACGGCCTGGGCAGGCCCGCGGCCCGTGAGGAGGACGCGATGTCGATGAGGTGGATGCGAAGGATGACGCTGGCGGCGCTGCTGGCGGTCGCGTGGCCGGCGCCGCTGCTGGCCCAGGACAGTTGGCTGAGCCTCAGTCTGGGGCGCTTCACGGTTCGGGAGGCGGACACGCGCGTCGCCGACGATGTGCTGCTCGCGAACCTGCAGGACTTCTACTTTTTCCTGGACGACCTGAACGGCGTCAGCGTCGGCGCCGAGTGGCTCTTCGGGGTCGGAGACTACCTGGAGGCGGGGGTCGGGGCCGGCTACTTCCGGCGGACGGCGTTCAGCGTCTACGACCAGTTCGTCGACTTCGACGGGACCGAGATCGAGCAGGACTTCACGCTGCGGGTCGTGCCGATCACTGCGACCGCCCGCTTCTTCCCGTTCGGACGGCGAGCCGCGGTGCAACCCTATGCCGGCGCCGGCGTGGGCTTCTTCAACTGGCGCTACAGCGAGGTCGGCGAGTTCATCGACTTCGGTCACCCCGACTGGCCCGTGTTCTGGGACCAGTACACGGCGAGCGGCAGCGACCCGGGTCGCGTCTATCTCGCCGGGGTGCGGGTCGGGGGGAGCCGCTTCGCGGCGGGGCTGGAGTTCCGTTACCGGGATGCCCAGGGCGTGGTCGGGATCGACCAGGGCTTCCTCGCCGAGCGGATCGATCTGGGGGGGATGACCACCGCCTTCACGTTCAACGTCGGGTTCTGAGGCCTGACAGGCCGGCGACCGGCGGGGGGCGACCGCCCCCGCCGCCGGGTACGGCCGGGGCGGGCAGCCACCGGCGTGCGGCTCGCCGGGGCTCTGCCGCCGGGGTCCCACCCGCCTCGCGTCGGCGCCGCCCGGACCGTGGTCGAACGCCTGAACGCGGCCGCTTCCGCCTCCGGGTACGGCCCCGGGCCGCGCGGTCGCCCTCGTTCCACTCCGGCCCGGCCGCCGCGTCCGGCTTATAATTCCGCCGAACCGCGTCTCCATTCCCGATTGATGAGTCCAGAGCTGTCGGTCGTCATCCCCCTCCTCGACGAGGCTCCGAACGTCGACCCGCTCTACGAGGAGCTCACGGGGACCCTCGACGCCTGGGGCGGGACCTACGAGATGGTGTTCGTAGACGACGGCAGCACCGACGGCACCTTCGGGCGGCTCGCCCGCCTGCAGGCGTCGGACCCCCGCATGCGGGTGGTCCGCCTGCGGCGGAACTTCGGGCAGACAGCGGCGTTCTCGGCCGGGTTCGCGGCCGCCCGGGGACGCCTGATCGCCACCGCCGACGGCGACCTGCAGAACGATCTCGGCGAGATTCCACGGATGATCGACAAGCTCGACGAGGGGTTCGACATCGTCTGCGGTTGGCGCAAGCCGCGGCGGGATCCGTGGCTTTCGCGGCGGTTCGTTTCGGCCGTCGCCAACGTGCTGATCTCGCGGGTCACGGGGGTGCGGCTGCGGGACTACGGCTGCTCGCTGAAGGTGTTCCAGGCCGGGGTGGTCAAGTCGTTGCGCCTCTACGGCGAGATGCACCGCTTCATCCCCGCCATCGCGAGCGAGCAGGGGGTGCGCATTACCGAGGTGGTCGTCAATCACCGGCCCCGCCGGCACGGCCGGTCGAAGTACGGCCTGTCGCGCATGCCTCACGTGCTCCTGGACCTCGTCACGGTCAAGTTCCTGCTGAGCTACTCGACCCGGCCGCTGCAGATTTTCGGCCTCGTCGGTCTGGTGATGGGGACGGCAGGCGCCGCGATCACCGCGTGGCTGGCCTGGATCCGGCTGTTCGCGGGCCAGGACATCGGAGGTCGGCCGCTGCTGCTGTTCGGCATCCTGCTGCTGTTCACGGGGGTGCAGCTCGTGACCCTGGGGCTCCTGGCCGAGTTGCAGGTCCGGACGTACCACGAGTCGCAGGACAAGCCGACCTACCATGTCCGCGAGGTGCTCGAGACGCCCGCCGACCCGGCATCGGCGCCTCGATCCCGTGGGTGAACGGGGTCTGCGCGGTGCGGCCGGTGTGGCCGGTGCAGTCCCCCGGCGGTCACCGGTCGGGACGTCTTCTCGGCCGGGCGGCAGGGGAGCGGGACGGTTTCGAGGGCCGGGAGCCTGCGCCGCGAAACGGCGCGGACCGTCCCTCGAAGGCTGGTTGCGGGGCGTCGGGCGGCGCCGGGGCGACGATTGGCGGGCCAGGGGATGACGGCCTCGGAAGCAGGACGACGGGACGAGCCGGTGCACGTGGCGTTCCTGGGGTGCGGGTTCATCACGGGGGTGCACAGCCGCCACCTGCGGCGCTTGCGCAAGGCGGTCGCCTGCAGCTATGCGAGCCGGAACCGGGAGAAGGCCGAGGCCTACCGGCGCCGTTACGGCGGAGCAGGCAGCTACGACACCTACGCGGCGGCGATCGACGACCCCCGAGTGGATGCGGTGGTGGTCGCAGTGCCGCCGCGGTTTCATCTCGATCTGGCCCTGCAGGCCCTGTCCGCCGGCAAGCACGTGCTCGTCGAGAAGCCCGCCTTCCTGCGCATGGAGGACTACCGGCGGGTGCAGGCGGCGCGGGACGGCGCCGGCCGGGTGGTCCTCGTCGGCGAGAACGATCACTACAAGCCGCTGGCCGTCTGCCTGCGGCGGCTGTTGGGCGAGGGGGTCATCGGCGACCTCGTGCTCGCCCAGTTCACGACGGTGGTCGAGCGGCTGAAGACGGCCGACGACTGGCGCAACGACGAGAGCATGGCGGGCGGCGACGCCTTCTTCGAGGAGGGCATCCACTGGCTGCACCTCGCCAACAGCCTCGGCCCCGCCATCACCGCGGCGGCCGGGTTCGCGCCGGCGCCGTCCCCGCGTGGTCCGGACCGCCGGGCGAAGAGCATGCTGGCCGCGTTCAGGTACGCGAACGGGGCGGCCGGCGCACTGTTCTACTCGCGCGAGGTGCCTTCCTTGTTGCGCGGGGTCCGCCTGTCGAAGCTCTACGGGCGGGACGGCGTCATCACGTTCGAGTCCAACGGCGGGTTCGTGCTGGCGCGTGGCCGGGGCCTGCCGCGGCTGCTGTTCCCGGGCGTGCGGGACATACGCGGCTACCAGGCCATGTACCGCGATTTCGCGGCCGCCGTCCGGTGGGGCCGGCCGCCGGAGATGAGCCTCGAGACGGCCATGGACGACCAGCGGATCATGGACCAGATAGTCGCGTCGGGCACGGTCGGGGCCTGGAACGGCGATGCCGGGTGAGCGTTACGACGTCGTCGTCATCGGGACGGGCGCCGGGGGGGGCACGGTGGCCCGGGCCCTCGCCGACGCCCCGGTCCGAATCCTGCTGCTGGAACGCGGCCGCTTCGTGCCGCGGGAGCCCGAGAACCGGGACCCCGCCGCGGTCTGGAAGCACCGGCGCTACCAGACGTCCGAGAGATGGCTGGACGGCGACGGCAGACCCTTCCGCCCGTACCTGCACTACTGCGTCGGGGGCAACACCAAGTTCTGGGGCAGCGTCCTCTTCCGCATGCGGCGCGAGGACTTTGGCGAGATCGAGCACGTCGACGGGGTCTCGCCGGCCTGGCCGGTCGACTACGACGCGCTCGAGCCGTACTACGAGCGGGCGGAGCGGCTGTACGAGGTGCATGGCGCCGCCGGCGCGGATCCGACCGAAGCGCCGCGGAAGCCCTTCCCGCACGCGGCGGTCCCTCACGCGGAGCAGGTGGAGGCCTACGTGGCCCGCATCCGGGCGCAGGGTCTCCATCCCTCGCCTCTCCCCCTGGGGCTCAGAGGGCCGGGAGAGCCGGGACGCTGCATCCTGTGCAACACGTGCAACTCGTTCCCGTGCCATCGCGACGCGAAGAGCGACGCCGACGTCTGCTGCGTGCGTCCCGTCGCCGAGCGCGACAACGTCACCCTGTGGACCGATGCCCGCGTCCGGCGCCTGCTGACGGATCCGGGCGGCCGCCGGGTCGAGGCGGTGGAGGTCGACCACGCCGGCGAGCGGCGCCGCGTCGAGGCGTCGCTCGTCGTCCTGTCGTGCGGGGCGGTCAACTCGGCGGCGCTGCTGCTGCAGTCGGCCAACGGGAAGCACCCGCGCGGCCTCGCGAACTCGTCGGGCCTCGTGGGCAGGCGCTATATGGCGCACCTCGCGACGATGATGGCGGGGTTCCATCCGTTCCGCCGCAACCACACCGTGTTCCAGAAGACGGTGGCGATCAACGACTTCTATCTGCGGGGGCCCGACGGCGGCCATCCGCTCGGACAGATCCAGTCGCAAGGGCGGACCCACGGGGTCATGGCCCAGACCGCGGCGCCATGGATGCCGTTGGGCTTCTTCGACTACTGGGTGGCGCGGGGGCTCGACTGGCTCGCCATGACCGAGGACCTGCCCCGTCGCGACAACCGGGTGACACTCGACGCCGGCGGACGCATCCGGCTGGACTACCGCCCGAACAACGTGCGCGCCCACGAACAGCTCGTTCGCGAGGTCCGGCGGATGCTGCGCCGGCTCGGGCTCGGGATCGTCTATGTCCATCCGCGGTCGATCCACAACACGACCCACCAGTGCGGCACCCTGTGCTTCGGGACCGATCCGCGGCGCTCGGTGCTCGATCCCTGGTGCCGGTCGCACGATGTCGAGAACCTCTTCGTCGTCGATGCGTCGTTCTTCCCGTCGTCGTCGGCCGTCAACCCGGGTCTGACCATCGTCGCCCAGGCTCTCCGGGCGGCCGATCACATCCGGGCGACGGAGTTGCGCTGCCCTCCCGGGGAGGCGGCGGCAGCGCGCGGGGCGGAAGGCGCGCGCGGAGCGGAAGGGGCGCGCGGGGTGGAAGGGGCGCGCGGGGTGGAAGGGGCGCGCGGAGCGGAAGGCGCGCGCGGAGCCGCACCGTGACCTCGGCGCACGACCGCACAGGCGGCGCCGCCGGGCGGCGCGGGGTTCGGCGAGCACGGTTCGGGACTGGGAGAGCAGGGAGGCGCCATCGTGCGCGTACGTTCATTCAGCCACACGGGCATCACGGTGGCCGACTTCAACCGGGCGGTCCGCTTCTACTGGGACGTCTTCGGGTGTCCCCTGGTGGGCGTGTCCGACGCCCCGACGGAGCGGGTGCGGACCTTCTTCGGGGTCGACGCCACCGAGCCGACGTGCAAGATCGGCTGGATCCGGGTGCCGGGGGGAGCGGTGATCGAGATCTTCGAGTTCCGGCCGGACCAGCCGGCGGCCGAAGTGGTCTGGAACCGGGTCGGGTTGACCCACCTCTGCTTCAACGTGCGGGATACCGCGCGCTGGCACGACTACCTGGTGGACAAGGGGGTGGAGATCGTCAGCCGGCCCGAACGGTCGCCCCACGGCCACACCTTGTTCTTCGCCCGCGACCCCGACGGGAACCTCATCGAGCTGACCGATCTGCGACGCATGCACCACGTGCTGCGGTGGCTGGGTCCCCTCGGCGGCTGGCTCTTCCGGCGGGGCATCGGCCAGGACTACCGGCGCTACTACGAACCGTCGGAACCGCGGGCGTGACGGCGTCGCTTCCGCCGGCCGCCGGAGGGGCGTGACGACCCGCGGCGGCGGTTCAGCCCGCCGACGAGGCGCCCGACGTCGCCCCGTATCGTGGTAGCCTGACCAGGTATGGATCTCTCGCCCTGGCTGACCCCGGCTCTGCTCGTGGCGCTCTTCGCCTGGCTCCAGTTCGACCTTCGCGAGCTGAGGCGCGAGCTGAGCGGCCGCATCGAAGACCTGAGGAAGAGCGTCGACGCGCGTTTCGACGCCGTCAATGCGCGTTTCGACGCCGTCAATGCGCGTTTCGACGAAGTCCACAAGCGCTTCGACGCCGTCCACCGTGAGCTGGCCGATCTGCGCGAGCGCATGGCGAAGCTCGAAGGCGTGCTCGATGGCTTCCTCGCCGGTCGCCGCGACCGCGACGCGGCGTGGACATGAGCGGCGTCCGACCGCGCCCACCCGACTACCCGCGGCAGACCCGCCCGGCGATCTCCGCCACCCGCGCCGGCACGTCCTCGGGCAGTTCGGGGTAGATGGGCAGGCTCAGCGTGCGGGCGGCCGCCGCCTCGGCGTGGGGGTGGTCGCCGGGTCGTCCCCCCAGATCGGCGCAGCAGGCCTGCAGGTGCACCGGCGTCGGGTAGTGCATCCCGGTCTGGATTCCCTCCTCGGCGAGCGCCCCGCGCAGGGCGTCCCGGCGCGGCGTCTCCACCGCGTAGCAGTTGTAGACGTGCCGCGTGTCCGGCGTGGTCGTGGGCACGGTGACCCCGGTGGGAGCGAGCGCGCGGTCGTAGGCGGCGGCGATGCGGCGGCGGGCCTCCGTCCATGCGGGCAGATGGCGGAGCTTGACCCGGAGCACGGCGCCCTGCAGGGCCTCCATCCGGTAGTTGAACCCGGCTTGCGGCGGCGAGCGCCGGTCGTCGTCGCCCCAGCTCCGCAGCGCGCGAAGGACGCGGGCGTACGCCGCGTCGCTGGTGACCACCATGCCGCCCTCGCCGTACGCCCCGAGGTTCTTGGTGGGATAGAAGCTGAAGCACCCCAGGTCGCCGAGGCCGCCGACCCGGCGGCCGCGGTACTCGGCCCCGTGCGCCTGCGCCGCATCCTCGATCACCGTCACCCCGCGCCGACGGGCGAGGGCGAGCAGCGGGTCGAGGTCGGCGGGGTGGCCGAAGAGATGCACCGGGACCACCGCCTTCGTGCGCGCGCTCATCGCACGCTCCACCCGGTCCACGTCCATGGTGCGGGTCTGCGGGTCGATGTCGACGAACACCGGGGTCGCGCCGGTGTAGCGGACGGCCGCGACGGTGGCGATGAACGTGAACGGGACGGTGATGACCTCGTCGCCGGGCCCGGCGCCGGCCGCGAGGAGGGCGAGGTGGAGGGCGCTCGTGCCAGAGTTGACGGCGACGCCGTGGTCGGCGCCGCAGAAGTCGGCGAACTCGCGTTCGAAGGCCGACACCTCGGGCCCCAGCGCGAACCGGCCGCTCTCGAGAACGCGGGCCACCGCCTCGTCGACCTCGGTCCGGATCGACGCGTACTGCGCGCGGAGGTCCACGAGGGGGACTTCGGTCACGGTGCGATGGATACCGGACGCCAGTCGTCGCGCGCGCCGAACGCGCGCGCCGCGAAGCACCAGATGACCAGCCGTTTACGGCCCCAGTAGTCCGGGTCGGCGCGAACCCGCTCGACGAGCGCGGCGAGGGCGGCGGCGGGGGAGGGGTCCGGGGTCGCCGCGAGATCGACGGGGAGGCCGAGCTCGAAGGCGAGCTGATCGGGCAGTCCCGCCCCGGCCGCATGCAGATCGCCGCCGGCATGGAACACCAGCGCGTGACTGTCGCCGAGCAGCAGGATGGGGCTGTCGGGGTCGGTCTCGACGGCCGTGCGGTCGCGCCCCGTCGCGCGAACCACGCCCCGCAGGCGCAGCTCTTCCCGGGCCGCGGGGACACCGTCGCGCCCGGCGAGGTCGCCGCTGATGCCGGTGCTGTACCAGCTCGCCCCGAACGACTCCGTGTCGAGTTCCGCATGCCACGGCCGGGCCCGGACGTCGGCGGCGATCTCGGCGGCGGCCGTCGTGCATCCGCTGCCCGACCAGTGGGCGTCGGTGCGGCAGTACAGCGGGCCCTCGGCGTGGAAGCGCTCGCGGATGAAGTGATCCGTCAGGTCGAGGACGTCGACGCCGCTCGCGCGAAGCCGATTGTAGAGTCGTTCGAGGGCGGGATCGAGACGTGGCGCCGGAATCGGAACCGTCACCGCGCCGGACACCTTCTCGGGAAAGATGACCGACTTCGGCGGCACCGGGGCCAGGAGCAGCTCGACGCCCAGCGCCTCCAACTGGCGGTGCAGTTCGAGAATGGTCGCGACGGGGCCCGTCTCCGCGGGGGCCGCGGCGGCGCCGGCGTCCGCTTCGAGCAGGCCGTCCCGGCTCACCAGCCGCAGCTCGGGAGCGAGGAAGAGCCAGTCGTCGACGCCGACGACGGCGATGCGCTGCGAGGTCTCCGCCTCGCGCGCGAGCCGGCTCAACTCGGCCCGGAACGGCGCCAGCACCGGACCGGCGTCCGGCGCACCGCACGCGGCGAGGAGCGTCGCGGCGGCCGCCCCGGCGGCGAGGCGGGTGGCGGCATGGGTCATCGACTCGGTCCTGATTCCGACCGGGCGGCGGCGACAGAGGACCGGCCCCTCGATTCGCGGGAACGCGACCGTCGCGAAGGGCGGCGCCGCGCGAGAAGAAACGAACCGGCGGAGGGAACGATCCCGATTCGCCAAAGAAAC
Source organism: Vicinamibacterales bacterium (assembly GCA_965199675.1). Taxonomy (GTDB): domain Bacteria; phylum Acidobacteriota; class Vicinamibacteria; order Vicinamibacterales; family UBA8438; genus JAJEEA01. Next base: position 425,900 of record CBDATI010000063.1, read on the forward strand.
TGGTGATTACGGACCGCGCTCATTGTACCATCGTGCGCGTTGGCGCACGGCCGGCGCTGATTCCGGCCGCCGCCGGCGGCTTCACCCTCTTCCAGCCTGTCCATGTCCGGTATCGCCGGCATCGTCGAACGTGACCCGGCCCGCCCGGTGGATCCGACCCAGGTCAATCGAATGGTCGAGACCCTGCGCCATCGGGGACCCGATCAGCACGGCCAGCTCGTCCGGCCGGGGGTGGGTCTCGGCATGCGGAGGCTGCCGATTATCGACGTCCGCAACGGGCGGCAGCCGTTCTCGAGCGAGGACGGGTCGACGCATCTCGTGGCGAACGGTGAGATCTACAACCACGCCGAGTTGCGCCGGGATCTCGTCGGGAGGGGGCACCGGTTCCGGAGCCGGTCCGACATAGAGGTCATCCTGCACGGCTACGAGGCGTTCGGCGTCGACGTGGTGACGCGGCTGCGCGGCATGTTCGCCTTCGCGTTGTGGGACTCGAACAACCGCCGCTTCTTCGCCGCTCGCGACCGGGCCGGCGAGAAGCCCCTCTTCTACGCGCAGACCCCGCAACGCCTTCTGTTCGGCTCCGAGATGAAGGCCCTGCTCGTGCGGCCGGAAGCGTCGCGGGAGATGGACTTCGAAGCGCTGGATCAGTTCCTGACCTATGGGTACGTGCTGAACCCACGGACGATATTCGCCGACGTCCGGAGCCTGTCCCCGGCCCACTACCTGATCTATGAGCGCGGCTCCGTGAAGATCGAGCGGTACTGGGACCCGGCCTCGGTGCCGGTCCGGAGCTGGAGCGACGACGAGGCGGCGGGGGCGCTCCGCGAGGCGCTGTCGCGGGCCGTCACCGCGCAGATGATGTCGGACGTGCCCCTCGGCGCATTCCTGGCCGGCGACGTCGATACGAGCGCCGTCGTCGGCCTGATGGCGACGGCGGCCCCGCAGCCGGTCGCCACCTTCAGCCTCGGCTTCGACGCCGCCGGCTACGACGAGCTGCGCCAGGCCCGCGCCCTGGCGTCCCACTTCGGGACCGATCACCGGGAGGCGGTGGTCGACCCCGACCTCGCGACGCTGTTCGAGCGCGTGGCCGCCCATTTCGACCAGCCGTTCGCCGACGCGTCGTCGTTCCCGACCTTCCTGGTGTCGCAGTTCGCCCGCCAGCACGTGACCACGGCCCTGTCGGGCAACGGGGGGGCGACGCTCTTCGGTGGCTACCGGACCTACCGGACCGAGGCGCTGGCGCGGCGCGTGTCGAAGTTGGCCCCCGACGCCGCGTTGCGACTGCTCTCGGCGGCGACGGTCCTGCTGCCGCACAGCAGGAAGAAGCAGGGGGTCATCAACCGGCTGCGCCGTTTCGCCCGGGGGCTGGCGGCGGGCCCCGAGAACATCGCGCACTACCGGTGGATGACGGTCCTCGACGTTCCCGCGAAGCGGCGCATCTATACGCCGGCGCTTCGCCGGGCCCTCGTCGACAGCGACGTGTACGCGCCGATTCGCCGTCACCTGCAGGGCGCGCACACCGACGACCTGCTCAACCGCCAGTTGTACGCGGATCTGCAGGTGTTCCTGAGCGACGACCTGCTGGTGGCCGGCGACCGGCTGAGCATGGCGACCTCCCTGGAGACGCGGGCGCCCTTCCTCGACGTCGACGTCATGGAGCTGGCGTTCTCGATGCCGGGCTCCCTGAAGATCCGGAACGGCGACCGCCAGCACATCCTCAAGCTCGCGCTGCGCCCGCTCCTGCCCGAGGCGACGCTGCGGCGGCCGACGGCGGGGTTCTTCATGCCCACGCGGACCTGGCTGCGGCATCAGTGGGCCCTGCCGATGCAGGACCTCCTGGGGCCGGACCAGGTGCGGCGGCGGGGGTGGTTCGAGCCCGCCGAAGTCGCCCGCCGGGTCGACGAGCATCTGTCCGGCCGCCGCGACCACGCCCGTCTGCTGTTCGGCCTGATGGTGCTCGAGCGCTGGTCGCAGGCGTTCCTCCACTGATTCGGCGCCCGGCGCAGCACGGGGACCGACTGCTTCGCCCCGCGCTTTCGTCGTATCATGGGAGGGGTTACGGCGACCCCGGCGGGCGTGTTCGCCGGGTGTGGGGAGGGTCGGCGGACGGTCTGCGGCACGACACGCCGACAGCACAGTCATGGCGTACGAGAGCGCGCTCGAGAAGAAGCTGGCCCGCAAGGTCACCAAGGCCATCGTCGACTTCGATCTCATCGAGGACGGCGATCGGGTCATGGTCGGATTGTCCGGCGGCAAGGACAGTTGGGCCCTGATGCAGTTGCTGGACGCGCTTCGGCGGCGGGCGCCCATCGACTTCACCCTGGTGGCGGTGAACGTGCATTCCGGCTACCGCGACTACCGGCACGACGAGATCGAGCGGGCCTGTGCAGAGCGGGGTTGGGAGCTGCGGATCGAGCACACGACGATCGGCGCGATCATCGACGACAAGCTCGACGAGCGGGCGACCCCCTGCTCGCTCTGCGCCCGCCTTCGGCGCGGCGTCCTGTATCGAATCGCCGGCGAGTTGGGGGCGACCAGGATCGCCCTCGGGCATCATGCCGACGACTTCATCGAGACGCTGCTGCTGAACCTGTTCTTCGCCGGAGCCCTCAAGGCGATGCCGGCCCGGCTGGTGTCGGACGATCGACGCCACGTGGTCGTTCGCCCCCTCGTCTATGTCAGCGAGGAGGAAGCGCGGGACTACACGCGGCAGGCGGGCCTGCCGGTGATCGGCTGTTGCTGCCCGGCGTGCGGCGACCTGAGCCTGCAGCGACAGCGCGTCAAGCGGCTGTTGCTCGACCTCGAGCGTGACCATCCGGGGGTGAAGCACTCGATGCTGAAGGCGCTCGGCAACGTCGCGGGGCGTCATCTCCTCGACCGGCGCCTGAACCCGGTGGCGGAGCTCCGGGCCGCCGCCGCGGCGTCCCTCCCCGCAACCCGCTCTGCATCCGGAGAAACGGCGGTCGTCTGATCGCGCCGCCGATGCCTGCGCGCCGCCCTTCAGGTCTCGGGAACCGATGCGAGCGGTCGTGCAGCGGGTGACTTCGGCGCGGGTCACCGTCGACGACCGGCAGGTGGGCGGCATCCGTCACGGGCTGCTGGTCCTGGTGGGGATTGGACGCGGCGACGGAAGCGACGCCGTTTCCCATCTGGTCGACAAGGTCGTCGGGCTGCGTGTCTTTCCGGACGACGCCGGGCGCATGAGCCGTTCAGTGCGGGACGTCGACGGTGGCATCCTGCTCGTGTCGCAGTTTACGCTCTACGGTGATTGCCGCCGGGGCCGGCGCCCGTCGTTCGACGGCGCCGCGGCTCCGCAGGAAGCGCGCCTCGTGTACGAGGAGCTCGTCCGGCGTTTCCGCGATCGGGCGATCTCCGTCGAGACGGGCGTGTTTCAGGCGCACATGAGGGTCGAATCCGTCAACGACGGGCCGGTGACGATCCTCCTCGATACGGGGAAGGCATTCTGAGCGGGGAGAGGATGAGCGGCAGGGCGACGCGTCTGGCGGTGTGGGTGCTCGGATTCTGTCTGGCCGCGGGGGCGGCCGCGGCCCAGCAGCGGCCACTGCTGACCGAGGACCCCGAGCCCGTGGGAGACGGTCTCGTGCTCCTGGAGGCGGGCGTCGACAACACCTGGAACCACATCTTTCCCGTGTCGGGGCTCGAGGGGCAACTGCTTCGGTGGCCTCGTCTCGGGCTCAGCTTCGGCATGGGCTCCCAGGCCGAGATCCAGCTCGAGGCGGTGTCCATCAGCCGCCTCGTGATCGCCGACCGCTTCGATGCGCCGTTGGCGCACATGGTCCAGGTCCCCGGCGACACGACGCGGGGCTGGGAGGACGCGGTGATCGGGGCCAAGGTCAAGCTGACCAGCGAAGGCGCGGTGATGCCCGCCGTGGGCCTGCGATTCGCCACGCGGTTGCCGAACGCGAGCAACGAGACGGGGCTCGGCCTCGATACCATGGACTTCTTCCAGTCGCTGCTCGTCGGCAAGACGGTGCAGTCGATTCGTCTCGTCGGCAACATCGGCGTCGGCATTCTGTCGGACCCGACGCGCGGCGACCGCCAGAACGACGTGCTCACCTACGGCGTCTCGCTGGCCCGGGCGATTACCGCTGCCTCGGAGATCGTCGGCGAGCTCAACGGGCGCATCAGCACACGTCGGGGGACCCCACCGCCCGGCACCGGGAGCCGAGGCCGCATGACCTTCGGGCTGCGTCATACGCGCGGGTCGGTTCGGTTGGACGGCGGGCTGTTCACGGGGCTCACGGCGCTCGATCCCAAGGTCGGCGTGACCGTCGGCCTCACCTGGGTTTTTCGGAGTCCATTGGCGCCCTGATCGGAGAAGGCCCGCCAGCGATGCCTCTCGACCTCGTCAAGGCCCACGCCTACGGCAACGACTTCCTCTTCGTTCCCATCGAGCAGACCGCCGAGGCCGGCCGCGCCGCGCTGGCTCGCTGTCTCTGCGACCGGCACACCGGCGTGGGAGGAGACGGGCTCGTGCTCCACGCCCCCACCGGGACCGGCGCCCGGATGGTCCTCTACAACGCGGACGGCGGGCGGGCGGAGGTGTCCGGCAACGCGGTGCGTTGTCTGGCCGCGATCGTCGTCCGCGAGCGGCCCTCGCTCGCGCGTCCGGTCATCGAGACCGATGCCGGCCCGATACCGCTGACGCGGGTCGAGTCGGCGGGCCGGCGGACCACGTTCGACGCACTCATGGGCTCGCCGGTCGGGCTCCGTCAACGGCGGTTGGCGGCGGACGGCGAGCAGGTCGATGTCGTCGAGCTGTCTGTCGGGAATCCCCAGTGCATCGTGCTCGGGGGAGAGGTGAGCCAACGCCGTCTCCACCGTCTCGGCGCCGCCCTCGCCACTCATCCCGCGTTCCCCGACGGCGCCAACGTCGAGCTGGTCGAGGTGGAGTCGGCCTCCCGGATTCGGATACTCATCTGGGAGCGCGGCGTCGGCCCGACCGCGGCGTCCGGCACCGGGGCGTGCGCGAGCGCGGTGGCGGCCGCCGCCTTCGGCGATGCGTCGCGCGACGTCGAGGTGGTGTCGCCGGGTGGGGCGCAGCGCGTGCGCTGGACGGACGAGGGCATCCATCTGACGGGGTGGGCGGACATCGTCATGAACGGGCGCTGGCTCGGCCGAGAGTCTGCGCCGTAGGACGGCCGGACTCCCGCCGCCGCCGTGGCGAACCCGCGCCGCCCGGATGCCGCGGGGACTTTCGCCGCGGGCTGCCGCCGCGGGCTGCCGGGGTTGCCGCGCGAGCGAACGGTGACGCCGGGCCCGGCCGGGACAGGATGGAGCGCAGCGCGCGCAATCCCGGTCGAGGCGCCTGCGTGCAGCTTACGCGTACGTCCCCGCCGCAGGAACGGACCGACGCCGGCGATTGCCCTCCAGGAGCGGCCATTCCTGCGGCAACCGCCGCGGACCCTCGCTTCCCGCCAACATGTGCCCGGTTCTTGCAACGACTTGAGGCGGAAGCCGGCCGTGACGGGGCCGGCGTTCCGACCGGGCCGGCCTGCGGCCCCGCCGTGTGGTACGATGAAGTCACTCGCTCTCCACGACCGACCCCGCGAAAAGCTCGAGCGTCTCGGGCCGTCAGGTTTGGGCGACAACGAGTTGCTGGCGATCGTCCTCGGTCACGGGTTCCGCGACGCGAACGCGATCGACGTCTCGAACCGGGTCCTGGCCGCGGTGCAGGGCGTACACGGGTTGACACGGCAGTCCATCAGCGATCTGTGTCGCCTGAAGGGGCTCGGGGCAGCGAAGGCGGCGCAGGTGCTGGCCGCCGTCGAGCTGGGCCGGCGCACGCTGGTGCGGCCGCCGGATCATCGCAGGTGGCTGGGTTCTCCGCAGGAGGTCGCTTCCTTCCTGCTGCCGAGCTACGGCGCCCGCCCCGTCGAGCAGTTCGGCATCGTGCTGCTGGACACGAAGCACCGGGTCCTCAAGACCACGTTGCTGTCGACGGGGACCCTCGATGCGAGTCTCGTTCATCCGCGAGAGGTGTTCCGGGCCGCGGCGAGCGGCGGGGCGGCGGCGATAGTGCTGTTCCACAATCACCCGTCGGGTGACCCGACGCCCAGCGGCGACGATGTGGCCCTGACCGCGCGGCTGGTCGAGGCGGGTCTGGTGATGGGGATCGAAGTGGTCGACCACGTGATTCTGGCCGACGCCAAGTACTGCAGCTTCAAGGAGATGGGGCGGATATAGGAGTCTGCGCCGCAGAAACCGCGCGGACGCCTTGCAGGGGCGGCGGGCGCTCAGCGGAGCCGCAGGCGGCGATGGGCGGGCCCGGGGTTGCGCGTGGACGCGGACTCCGGGCCGGCGGTCGCGAGGGAAGCTCCACCGGCGCGAGATCACCACGGACCATGGGCAGGATTCTCTACCTCGACTGTTTCTCCGGGGCCTCGGGCGACATGCTCATCGGGGCCCTCCTCGATGCCGGACTGCCCTTCGAGCGCCTCCAGGACGCTCTGGGGAGCCTGGCTCTCGGCGACGAGTGCGCCGTCTCGGCCGAGGCGGTGACCCGCTCCGGCATCGGGGCCACGAAGTTCATGGTGACGGAGACGGCCACGGACGGCGCCGGTCATCCGCATCGCCATCTCTCCGGCATCCTGAAGCTGGTGGAGCGGTCGGCGCTGGCCGATGCGTCACGGGCGCGGGCGGCCCGGCTGTTCCGGCGCCTGGCGGAGACCGAGGCGGCCATCCACCGCATACCGGTGGAGAAGGTGCACCTGCACGAGGTGGGGGCGCTCGACTCCATCGTCGACGTCGTCGGCGGGGTCTTCGCACTGGAGTGGTTCGGGGCCGACCGCATCGTCGCGTCCGCCGTGAACGTGGGTAGCGGCTCCGTCCCCTGCGCCCACGGGACGATGCCGGTGCCGGCGCCGGCGACGGCGGAACTGATCAAGGGGGCGCCGGTGTACGCGGGGCCGCCGGGAGGCGAGCTGCTGACCCCGACCGGTGCGTTGCTGGTGTCGGAGTTCGCGGGCGAGTACGGTCCGTTGCCGGCGATGCGCATCGAGCGCATCGGCTACGGCGCAGGCTCTCGCGACCCCCGCGGCCATCCCAACGTGCTGCGGGTCCTCGTCGGCGAGGCGGCGGACGCCGGCCCCTCTGAACGGGTCGTCTCCGTCGAATGCGAGATCGACGACATGAACCCCGAGATCTTCGGGGTGCTCATGGAGCGTCTGCAGGACGCGGGAGCGCTGGACGTGTTCTACACGCCGGTGCAGATGAAGAAGAACCGCCCGGGGACGCACGTCACGGTCCTCGCGCCGCCGGGGCGCCGGGAAGCCGTCTGCGCGGCCCTGTTCCGGGAGACGAGCACCATCGGCGTCCGTTACGGGGAGGTGGCTCGGGAGGTGCTGGCGCGCGAGATCGTGCCGGTGGCGACCGTCTACGGCGAGATACGATGCAAGGTGGCGCGACGCGGACCCGCGGTGGTCAACGTGGCCCCGGAGTTCGACGACTGCGCCCGCGCGGCCCGCGAGCATCGTGCGTCGGCGAAGGAGGTTCACGCCGCCGCCGTGCAGGCGGCCCGGGACGCGGGGTTGGCGGCGGGGCCGCGCGGACGTTGAGGGGCGCGGCCCGAGGCGGGGACCGGCCACGTCGCGCCGCCGGCCGGGGGCGGCGCGACTCCCGGTGCGCGGTCGGGGTGCAGCAGAGATGAGCCGCTTCTATCTGACCACGGCTATCGACTACGTCAACAGCCGGCCCCACCTGGGCACGGCCTACGAGAAGGTGACGGCCGACGTCATCGCCCGCTATCGCCGTCTGTGTGGCCTGTCCACGCGGTTCGTCATGGGCAATGACGAGCACTCGCAGAACGTCTTCCAGCGCGCGGCCGAACTTGGGCTCGACCCGCTGGCTTTCTGCGACCGGATGGAGGGCGTGTTCCGCGAGGTCTGGGCCAAGCTCGACGTGTCGTTCGACGACTTCATCCGCACCACCGAGGAACGCCACCGGGTGGCGGTGACGACGCTGGTGGAGCGCATCGCCGCCGCCGGTGACCTCTACGAAGGCGAGTACGAGGGGTGGTACTGCGTCTCGTGCGAAGCGTTCAAGCAGGACAAGGACCTCGTCGACGGCGAGTGCCCGGTGCACCGCAGCAAGCCGGACTGGCTCAAGGAGAAGAACCACTTCTTCCGCCTGTCCCGTTACCGGGACCGGTTGCTGGAGCACTATGCGGCCAACCCGGGCTTCGTGCAGCCCGAGGTCCGCCGCAACGAGATGCTGCGGCTGCTCGAGCGCGGCCTCGAGGACATCTCGATCAGCCGCACCGGTCAGCGATGGGGGATTCCCCTGCCGTTCGACCCGTCGAACGTGGTCTACGTCTGGTTCGACGCCCTGACCAATTACATGGCCGCGGTCGGCTACGGCGCCGACGAGGAGCAGTTCGCGAAGTGGTGGCCGGCCGACCTTCACGTGGTGGGGAAGGACATCACCCGCTTCCACGCGGTGGTATGGCCGGCGATGCTCATGAGCGCGGGCATCGAGTTGCCCCGGCGTGTGTTCGGCCACGGGTGGGTGAACTGGCAGGGCCAGCGCATGAGCAAGTCGCTCGGGACCAGCGTCGATCCTCTCGATGCCGCCGACCGGCTGGGTCCCGACCCCCTCCGGCTGTATCTCACCAAGGAGATTGTCTACGGTCAGGACGGCGATTTCACGTGGGAGCGCTTCGACGAGCGCTACAACGCGGATCTGGCGAACAACTTCGGCAACCTGGTGAACCGGGTCACCGCGATGGCCCACAGGTACCGCGGGGGCCGAGTGGCGCCGGCGGCGGGTGCGGCGCCCCGCCTGGCGGACGTCGCCGCCGACGTGGTGCGCCGGTACCGCGCCGCCCTCGACGACTACGAGCTGCACGCAGGGATGGCGGCGGCGTTCGACCTCGTCGACGCCGCCAACGAGTTCATCACGCGGTCTGAGCCGTGGGTGCTGGCGAAAGCGCCCGACCGCGCGGACGAGCTCGATCAGGCGCTGTTCGAGATCGTGGAGGCGGTGCGGATCGCGGCGCTGCTGCTGTGGCCGGCGATGCCCTCGTCCTGCGCGGAGATATGGCGCCGCATGGGGCAGACGCGGCCGATTGCCGACAGCCGGCTCGATGCCGACGCGGCGTGGTCGGGCGGGGCGCGGCAGATCGTCCGAGGGCCGCCGCTGTGGCCGCGGCTCGAGGCTGGCGGCGCCCTCGGCGAGACTGCCGCCGTGGCCGCCGGGGTCGCCGCGGAGAAGGGAACGAGGAAGACGATGACCGACGACACTTCGACGCCGGCGCCGCAGGCCGCCGGGGACGGCGGAGGGGCGACCGGGGCCCGCCCCGACGACACCTCGTCCGCGGCGCCGTCCGGCGAGGCCGGCTCCGGTCCGGCGCCGGTCGCTCCTGCGTCTGCGGCCGCCCCGCCGCCGGTGGACGAGCCGCGCATTTCGTTCGACGACTTCATGAAGGTGCAGTTGCGGGTGGCGAAGGTGCTCGCGGCCGAGGCGATCCGCAAGTCGAAGAAGCTGCTGAAGGTGACGGTGGACGACGGGACCGGTGAGCGTACGCTGGTTGCGGGCATCGCGCGCGCCTACGCCCCCGAGACCCTGGTGGGACGCTCGGTGGTCATCGTCGCCAACCTCGAGAAGGCGAAGCTGATGGGGGTCGAGTCGAACGGCATGATTCTCGCGGCGACGGACCCGGACGGGGGGCCGGTCCTGCTGGGGGTGGATGACCCCGAGGCCGCTCCTCCGGGGGCCCGGGTCCGCTAGTCGCGGCCGGGGCGCGCCGATGTTCGACTCACACTGCCATCTTGCCGACGAGGCGTTCGAGGACGATCTCGACGCGGTGGTCGAGCGGGCCCGGGAGGCTGGCCTCCGGGGCGCCCTGTGCATTCTCGACGCCACCAATCGGGCCGAGGCGGCCCGCGCCCGGCGGGTAGCGGCGGCGTGGCCGGCGGTGCGGTTCGCGGTCGGCGTGCACCCGCACCAGGCCGGACAGTTCGCCGCGTGTCTCGACGCAGTGGAGCCGCGGCTGCGAGCCGCCGTGGCGGCGCAGTCCGGCGCCTGCGCGGTGGGCGAGATCGGCCTCGACTACCACTACGACTTCGCGCCGCGCGATGTCCAGCGCGAAGTGTTCCGGATCCAGGTCCGGGTCGCGGCCGAGTTGGGGTGCCCCATCGTCATCCACACCCGCGAGGCCGACGAGGACACCTTCGCGGTTCTGGAGGCGGAGGGCGCCCCGCCGCCGGGCGGCGTCTTCCACTGCTTCACGGGCGGCGCGGCGGCGGCGCGGCGGGCCGTCGACCTCGGCTTCCACGTGTCGTTCTCGGGCATCGCCACGTTCAGGCGGGCCGACGCCGTGCGCGAGGCGGCAGCCGTGGTGCCTTGGGACCGGCTCCTCGTCGAGACAGATGCCCCGTACCTGGCTCCGGTCCCGCACCGGGGGCGTCGCAACGAGCCGGCGTGGGTGACCCGCGTCGTCGAGGTGGTGGCGGGCGTGCGGGGGACGCCTCTCGAAGAGGCGTCGGCGCGGACCGCGGCCGCCTTCGAGGCCCTCTTCCTCCACGGGAACTGCATTGCGGCGCCGTCGCGCCCGGGCTCAGAAAAAGGCTAAAGGGTTGGTGCGTTGACACTTGGAGCGTTACTGTGCTGAGATCCGGGGCGCGAGATGCCGCCGTGACGAGAACCTCTGCCTCCCCGGACCTCGGCGAGATCTTCGAGCCCATTCGTGCGGACCTGGAATCTGTCGAGCGTCAGTTCGTTCGCCACATCGAGTCTCGCGTCGAGCTGATTCCCGAGATCGGCCGCTATCTCCAGGCGAGCGGCGGCAAGCGGGTCAGGCCGGCGCTCCTGCTCATGTGCGCGCGGCTCGGCGGCTATCGGGGCGAGAACGCCACCCTCTACGCGGCGGTGGTGGAGTTCATCCACACCGCCACCCTCGTGCACGACGACATGATCGACGACGCGGTCACTCGCCGCGGGCGCGAGACCGTGCATTCGCGCTGGGGCAACGCCATCACCGTCCTCCTCGGCGACTACCTCTACATCAAGTCGATGGGGATGGCCCTGACCGTCGACTCCCTCGATCTCGTGCGGCTGCTCTGCGACGCCACGCGGGGCATGATCGAGGGCGAGCTGCACCAGCTCACCAAGGTCGGCGATGTGGACATCAGCGAGGAAGAGCACCTGGAGATCCTGAGGCGCAAGACCGCACATCTCTTCGGCGGCTGCGCCCAGATCGGGGGGATGCTCGGCGGGTTGTCCGAGGCCCGGCAGGCCGACCTGCGCGAGTATGGCGTCAATCTCGGCATCGCGTTCCAGCTCGTCGATGATCTTCTCGACTATACCGCCGACGAGAGCGTGCTCGGGAAGCCGGTGGGCGGCGACGTGCGCGAGGGCAAGATGACCCTGCCCGCGATCTACCTGCTCCAGAGGGCGGGAGCGCCGGCCCGGACCCTGCTGGACTTGCTGGTGCGGGACCGCCGCTTCTCGCCGCACGCCTGGAACGAGCTGCGCGGTCTGCTGGCGAAGCATCGCGTGCTGGACCTCGCCTTCGACCGGGCGGCGGAGTTCGCCGGGGCCGCGAAGCGGTTTCTCGAGGGGTTTCCGCCTTCACCCGAGTTGGACGCCCTCAAGGCGCTGCCCGACTACGTGCTGGCCCGGGACCGCTGATCGGCGGCGTCGGGAACTCGCCGAGAGGCCGGGGGCTCCGGGGGGCGGGTTCTGCGGCGGACCGAATGGCGGTGACACGGTTCGGGGCGCCGGAAGTCGGACACCGATGAACGAGCGGATTCTCGTGGTCGACGACGACGAGGGCGTGCGCGACGCGCTCAAGATGACCCTCGAGTACGAGGGCTACGAGTGCCTGTTTGCGCGCAGCGGCCGAGAGGGCCTCGACCGGCTCGGAGCCGAGAGCGTCGACCTCGTGCTGCTCGACGTGAAGATGCCGGGGATGGACGGACTCGAGGTGCTGCGGCGCATGCGGGAGCGCGGCGACGCGGTCCCGGTGATCGTCATCTCCGGCCACGGCACCATCAGCACCGCGGTCGAGGCGACGAAGCAGGGCGCGTTCACGTTTCTCGAGAAGGGGTTCGAGGGAGACGTACTCAAGGTCAACGTCCGCAACGCCCTGGAGCAGCACCAGTTGAAGACCGAGGTCAGCCGGTACCGCGAGATCGTCGCGGTCCGTCATGAAATGGTGGGGGAGAGCCCCGCCCTCGAGGGGGTGACGGACGCGATCAGGCGGGCCGCACCCACGACGAGCACGGTGCTCATCCAGGGGGAGAGCGGGGTCGGGAAGGAGCTGGTGGCGCGGGCCATTCACCGCAACAGCCGGCGGCGTCGCGAGCGGTTCGTGCAGGTCAACTGCGCGGCGCTGCCCGAGGAGCTCATCGAATCGGAGCTGTTCGGGCACGAGCGGGGCGCCTTCACGGGGGCGACCCAGAAGCAGATCGGCAAGTTCGAGCAGGCGGATCGCGGCACCATCTTCCTGGACGAGGTCGGCGACATGAGCCTGCGCACGCAGGCCAAGGTGCTGCGGGTGCTGCAGGAGGGAGAGGTCGAGCGGCTCGGGTCGTCGCGGACCATCGAGGTCGACGTGCGAGTGCTCGCGGCCACCAACCGGCAACTCGAGGAGGACATCGACAACGAGCGTTTCCGCGAGGACCTGTACTTCCGGCTCAGCGTCATCCCGATCCGGGTGCCGCCGCTGCGCGATCGCCGGGAAGACATTCCCCGGCTCGTCCGCCACTTCACCGCGCGGTTCTGCCAGGAGAACAACTTCCGGCCCCGCGAGTTCACCCCGGCCGCGATCGGGGCGCTGGCCGGGGAGCGGTGGCGGGGCAACGTCCGCGAGTTGAAGAACACGGTCGAGCGGCTGCTGGTGATGACCCCGGGGGAGACCATCGACGTGGGCGACATCCGCGCGGTGGTGCGGCCCGGGGCGCGGGACGGCGCGGCCGGGCTCGCAGCGAATCAGGCGGGCACCCTGAGGGAGTTCAAGGAGCGCGCGGAGCGCGCGTTCCTCATCGAGAGGCTGCGCGAGCAGGGATGGAACATCTCGAAGACCGCGGAGGTCATCGACACGCCGCGCAGCAATCTCTACAAGAAGCTGGAGCAGTACGGGATTTCGCAGAAAGCGGACGCATGAGGAGGAGCGCCGAGCGAAGACAGTGAAGGCGTCGCGCCGCAGAGGGACAGACGACCGCTGCACGCGGTGCTCTTCGAGGGCATCGGGTGGGGAGGAAAGTCCGAACTCCAGAGGGCAGTGCGCCGGGTAATCCCCGGTCAGGGCGACCTGAAGGAAAGTGGCACAGAAAACATACCGCCTCGAGACGGTCCGGTTCTTCCGGGGCGTCGGGAGGTAAGGGTGAAAAGGTGCGGTAAGAGCGCACCGCGTTCGCCGCAAGGCGGATGGCAGGCTAAACCCCGCACGGAGCAAGACCGAATAGGGAGGCGTTCGAGGGCGGCCCGCCCGAAGCCTCCGGGTAGGTCGCTCGACCCCGCCAGCGATGGCGGGGCCAGAGGAATGGTCGTCGCCCGGCGCCCGTCCGTTCGCGGCGGGCGCCGGGCACAGAATTCGGCTTATCGTCCCTCTGCGGCGCTCTTTCGCGTTGCGAACTCACGCCCCGTCTTCGCGTCCGTCGCGGGTCGCGGGACGCGCGCCCGGCAGCCCGCCGGCGCCTTCCTCCGCGGAGGAGTGGGCCTGACGAGCAGCGTCGTGCCCCGCACCGCGTGAACGGTGACGGGATGGCCGCGGCCGATCTCGCATCCGGCCGTCGTCGCCTCCGAGCGCCACAGCTCGCCGCGGACCCGCACGTAGCCGTGCGGCGCGAGGGGTTCGACGGTCACCCCCCGCAGCCCGACGAGACGTTCGAAGGCCGTCGTCGTGTCGTTCTCGTAGGCGGTTCGCAGCAGCGGATACAGCGCCGCGTCCTTGGCGATCACGCCTGCCACGAGGAGGGCCGCGGCCCACCCCGGCAGGAAGCCCCACCGGTAGAGCAGAACGGCGGCGACCGTCGCCAGCACCCATTCCGGTATCTGGTAGAGCGTGTAGCGGACCAGGGTGGAACGTGGTGTCGCGGCGCCCACCGGTCCACTATCTCATCCCCGTGACCGGGAAGGGAAGCCGTCTCGTGAAGACGGCCCCGCACGGTCCCCCGACGGTCCTGCACGGAGCGATTCGAGCGGTTATACTGACCCGTTCGCCCGACCCCCCGGGGGCGAGCGCGAGGTCCCGCGGGGTCGCCGGTCCGGGGCAGCCCAATCTCACCGCCAAGAGCAGGAAGCGACGATGCGCATCTCGTTCAACGGTTCGGCCGGGCCCACGCTCGGCGTCGAAGTGGAACTGCAGATCATCGATCCCGAGACCGGGAACCTGGTCTCGGGGGCTTCCGACATCCTGGAGCGCGCGGCCGTCGCCCATCTCAAGCCGGAGCTCATCCAGTCGACCATCGAGATCAACACCGACGTGTGCGACGACGTCGCGGCGGTCCGCCGCGAGCTGACCGAGCGACTCCGGGGGCTCTACGCGCTCTGCGACGACCTCGGCTACCAGCTCGCGAGCACCGGCACCCACCCGTTCTCGCGGTGGGTCGAGCAGCAGATCACCGACAAGGAGCGCTATCACCTGCTCGCCAACCGCTGCCAGTGGCCGGCCCGCCGCCTGATGATCTTCGGGCTCCACGTGCACGTGGGGATCGAGAGCGGCGAGAAGGCCATCGCCATCTTCAACGCCCTGACCACCTACATTCCCCATCTGCTCGCGCTGTCCGCGAGCTCGCCGTTCTTCCAGGGCGAGGAGACGGGGCTGGCCTCGTGCCGGGTGAAGATCTTCGAGAGCCTGCCGACGGCGGGGCTGCCCTATCGGCTCCTGAACTGGGCCGAGTTCCAGCGCCTGATGATCACCCTGGTGGGGGCGGGGGCGATCGAGTCGGTGCGGGAGATCTGGTGGGACATCCGGCCCCACCCGCAGTTCGGGACGGTCGAGGTGCGGATCTGCGACGGGCTGCCGACCCTCGATGACATCGTCGCGATGACCGCGCTGATCCAGGCGCTGGTGGTCTGGCTCGGCGAGCAGTACGACAACGGCGTCTACCTGCCGCTGCAGCGCTACTGGATCGTGCGCGAGAACAAGTGGCGGGCGTCCCGCTGGGCCCTCGATGCGGAGGTGATCGTGGACGAGGAGGGCCGACTCGAACCCCTGTCCGAGTCGGTGCATCGCCTGATCGAGTCGATCGGGCCGGTGTCGAAGCGCCTCGGCAGCCACGACGAGCTGATGCGCGTCGGCGACCTCATGCGGACGGGGCCCAGTTGCGTCGACCAGCGCCGCGTATATGCCGAGACCGGCGACTTCAGGAAGGTCGTGGGCGCCGTCGTCGACGAATTGCGGACCAGCGTGTTCGCGGGGCCCTGATCCGGTCCGTCGCCGGCGCCTCGGCCGTCGCGGGGACCGTCTGCGGTCACGGTCCGCCCCGTCGAAATCCCGAACTGTCGAGCGTTGGTCGCTGCGACGCGACACCGTCCCCCCGCGACGGACGCCGCAGGCGCATGTCGGCGGGCAGCCGGCGCGGACTGCCGGTCGAGCATGTCACCCGAGGCTCGGGACCACCGTCGGCGTCAGGTCGACGTCGTCCTGACCGCGGGGAACGCGCGTCGTCGTCGACGATCCGCGGACCTGACCGTCGGCGATCGTGAGGATCCGTCCCGGAGACGACCGTTCTGTGTGGCCTGGGCCTGCGGCGATCGTGAGGATCCGCACCGGAGACG
Source organism: Vicinamibacterales bacterium (assembly GCA_965199675.1). Classification (GTDB taxonomy): domain Bacteria; phylum Acidobacteriota; class Vicinamibacteria; order Vicinamibacterales; family UBA8438; genus JAJEEA01. The sequence goes on from CBDATI010000063.1 coordinate 441,644, forward strand.
GCCGTCCTACGTGGCCCGGGCCTGCCACCGGCCGTGGCGGCGGTCGACCGCCAGGGCGAGCCCGAAGCACGCCGACAGCGCCGGCGGGGTCAGCACGTCCGCGATGGGTCCCGCGGCCGATATGCGGCCCGACGTGAGCAGCAGGGCGTGGGTGAACCCGGGGGGAATCTCGTCGAGGTGGTGGGTGACGAGGACGATGGGCAGGTCCGGATCGGTCCCCGCGAGGTTGGCCAGGGTCTGTACGAGCTGCTCGCGGCCCGGGAGATCCAGGCCGGCGTTGGGTTCGTCGAGCACCAGGAGCCCCGGCTCACACATGAGGGCGCGGGCGAGCAGCACGCGCTGGCGCTCGCCCGACGACAGCGTCGTGAAGCGCTGCCCGGCGTGGCCGAGGCAGTCGACGCGGGCGAGGCAGCGGCGCGCGTGGTCGCGGTCGGCCTCGTCGTAGCGGTGCCACCAGGGGGCCAGCGCCGCCTGCCTCCCGGCGACCACGATCTGCTCGGCGGTCAGGGCCGGCGGGATCATGGCGGCGAGGGCCGCGCTCGTGACCCCGATGCGCAGGCGCAGGGCCCGCACGTCGACGCGGCCCAACTCGCCGCCGAGCACCGTCACCGAGCCCGCGGACGGGTGCTGGTAGAGGGTGAGAATCTGGCACAGCGAGGTCTTGCCGCTGCCGTTGGGACCCAGCACCACCCAGCGCTCGCCGGCGCGGACCCGCCAGTCGATGTCCTCGAGCAGGGTCGCGCGGTCCCGGACCAGCCGCACGCCGGCGAGCTTCACCGCGTCGGGCGCATCCGGCCACGGCATCCGGTGTCACGACTCCTTGACGGCGGCGATCAGGTCGAGCACCGCCTGCTTGCCGTCGCCGAAGAACATCAGCGTGTTGTCGGCGGCGAAGAGCGGGTTCGGGACGCCGGCGAAGCCGGGCGAGAGGCTGCGCTTGATGACGACGACGGTGCGGGACTGGTCGACGTTGAGGATCGGCATGCCGGCGATGGGGCTCGACGGGTCGGTGCGCGCGTCGGGGTTGACGATGTCGTTGGCGCCGATGACGAGGCTGACGTCGGTCTGCTCGAACGACGGGTTCACGGCGTCCATCTCCTTCAGCTTGTCGTAGTCGACGTCGGCCTCGGCGAGGAGGACGTTCATGTGTCCGGGCATCCGGCCCGCGACGGGGTGGATGGCGTACTCCACCGCGACGCCCCGCGACTCGAGCAGGTTCGCGAGGTCTCGTACCTGGTGCTGCGCCTGCGAGACGGCGAGGCCGTAGCCGGGCACGATCACGGTGCGGCGCGCGCCGTCGAAGAGCATCGCCACTTCTTCGGCCGAGGTGCTCTTGACGCGTCCCGCGTAGACCGCGTCCGCGTCCGACTTCGAGCCGCCGCCCTCGGCGATCGCCCCGACCAGCACGTTGACGAGCGACCGGTTCATCGCCTTGCACATGATGCGGGTCAGGATGATGCCGGAGGCGCCGACGAGCGAGCCGGTGATGATGAGGATGTCGTTGCTCAGGACGAAGCCCGTCGACGCGGCGGCGAGGCCCGAGTAGGAGTTGAGCAGCGCGATGGCGACGGGCATGTCGGCGCCGCCGATGGGAATCGTCAGCAGGATGCCGAGCACGGACGCGGCGGTCACGAGGCCCGCGTAGAAGACGATGGCGCCGGGCTCGGCGACGACCATCGCGCCCAGCCCGATCGCGCCCAGCCCGATGGCGCCGTTGATGACCTGCTGCCCTCGGAAGACCACCGGCGCGTCGGGCAACAGCAGCCCGCGGAGCTTGTCGAACGCGACGAGGCTGCCCCAGAAGGTGACCGAGCCGATGAGGCCGGAGGCGACCGTGGCCACCGTGGTCTGCGCCGACGGCTCGGTCGCGCTCACCAGCACCGCGCCCGCCACCAGGGCCGACGCGCCGCCCCCGAAGGCGTTCAGGAGCGCCACCATCTCGGGCATCGCGGTCATCGCGATGCGCAGCGCGAGCGTGGCGCCGATGGCCCCGCCGAGGGCCACGCCGGCGAGGATTGCGGCCAGACCCTGGGGGCCGGCGCCGAAGACCTGCCGGTCGAGCAGGGTCGCCACCACCGCCAGCAGCATGCCCGTCGCGCCCATCAGGTTGCCGCGCACCGCCGTCCGCGGATGGGTCAGACCGCGAATGCCGAGGATGAAGAGGACCGAGGCTGCGAGGTAGACGAGATTGATCGCGCTGTTCACGGGCGGCCTCAGTCCTTCTTCCGGAACATGCCGAGCATGCGGTGCGTGACGAGGAAGCCGCCGACGACGTTGATGGTCGCGATGACCAGCGCGAGGAACCCGAGGACCGCCGTCGCCCGGTTCGGCGAGGCGACCGACAGGAGCGCTCCGATGATGGTGATGCCGGAGATGGCGTTGCTGCCCGACATCAGCGGCGTGTGGAGCAGCGGCGGCACCTTGGTGATGATCTCGAAGCCGACGAAGACCGCGAGCATGAAGATCGTCAGCAGGGGCAGGAATGCGTCCATGGGGACCTCGGCGCGGGTCAGGCGGTCTCGATGAGCTCGCGGACCCGGGGGTGGACGACCGCGCCGTCCCGCGACACCAGCGTGCCCGCCGTGATCTCGTCGTCGAGGTCGAGCGCAACCGCGCCGTCGCGGACGAGGTGCAGCAGCAGCGCCGAGACGTTGCGGGCGTACATCTGGCTGGCGTGGTACGGGACGGTTGCCGGCAGATTCGTGGGGCCGAGCACGGTGACGCCGTGGGCCGTCACCACCTCGTCGGGCCGCGACGGCTCGACGTTGCCGCCCCGCTCAGCCGCGAGGTCGACCACCACCGAGCCGGGGTTCATCCCCGCCACCATCTCGTCGGTCACGAGCACCGGGGCGGACCGCCCGGGGATGAGAGCGGTGGTGATGACGACGTCGCTGCACGCCACCACCCGGCCCATCATCTCGCGCTGCCGCGCGTAGAACGCTTCGTCCTGGGCCTTCGCGTAGCCGCCCGCGTCCTCCGATCCGGCGGTGTCGAGGGGCAGGTCCACGAACGAGGCGCCCAGGCTCTCCACCTGCTCCTTGACGGCGGGTCTCACGTCGTAGGCCTCGACCTTGGCCCCCAGCCGGCGCGCGCTCGCGATCGCCTGCAGCCCCGCCACCCCCGCCCCCACCACGAAGACCCGGGCCGGGGTGACGGTGCCGGCCGCCGTCATCATCATCGGGAACATGCGGGGCAGGGCCTCGGCCGCCACCAGCACCGCCTTGTAGCCGGCGACGGTGGCCATCGACGACAGGGCATCCATGCTCTGGGCGCGGGTGATGCGGGGAATGAGCTCCATCGAGAACGCGGTGACGCCGCGGCCCGCGAGTTCGCGGGCGGCGGCCGGCGCCCCGAGCGGCTCGGACAGGCCGATGACCACCTGCCCCGATCGGAACCGCGCCAGATCGGCCCGCCCCGCGTCCGGGTTGGCGCCGAGGGCGCGCACCTGGAGAACGACGTCGGCAGCGGCGAACAGGTGCGCGCGGTCGGTCGCGAGGGCCGCGCCCTTCTCGACGTAGCCGGTGTCCGGGAAGCCCGCCGCCGCGCCGGCGCCGGGCTCCAGCAGGACATCGAGGCCCGCCTTCGTCAGGGCCGGCAGCGCCGCCGGGACGGTGGCGACCCGACGCTCGCCGGGACAGGTTTCTGCAGGGATGCCGACGACCATGCCGTGCGACTCGTCTCAATCTGGAGGTCCGAACCGCGGCCTGCGCGTGGCGCCGGGTGGGACCGGAGAAGTGTACGATGGCGATGCCGCCGCGCCGCGCGACGGTCTCCAGTTATGATAACCCGCGGGCGGCGGCTCGCGGGCGCGGCGCGATGGATGGCGCGGCAGGAGTGCGTGCAAGAGCGTGTCGCGGCCGACTCCGAACGTGTAAACTCGTGCCGAGGCGAAGCATCGACCCGGGTCGCGAATCGCGGCCCGGCCAACCGACCGCGGAACGGCAATGAAGCTGATAAAGGCCATCGTGCGGCCGAGCAAGGTCGACGTCATCAAGGACGATCTCGCGAAGCGCGGCATCCCCGGCATCACCGTCACCGAGGTGCGCGGGCACGGCCGCCAGCGCGGACACACCACCATCTTCCGCGGGCGCGAGTACGACATCAGCCTGCTGCCCAAGTCCAAGGTCGAGATCGTCGTGGCCGACGACGCGGTCGAAGAGGCCGTCGAGATCATCATGGACGCCGCCCGCACCGGCGAAATCGGTGACGGCCGGGTCTTCGTGTTGCCGGTCGAGCAGAGCTGGGTGATTCGGACTGGAGAGACCGACGTGGCGTAGCTTCGCCCGGTCGTCGCCGTCGGCTCCGTTGGCGCTCAGGCAACCCGGCACGAGTTCGCGCCGGCTCACGGCGCTGACGCTTCCTCGCCTCGCCTGACGGCGGCCCGTGTTGTCAACTCCCGACGGGACCCGCGTCGTTCCGCCGGCCGCAAGAACGTCCCATGTCGTCCGAGCCGAACGCCGTCGCACCGAAGGACATCTTCCTGGGCGCCGACCTGACCGTCGAGGCGGCCGCGCGGTTTCTCGAAGGCTGCGGGGTGCGCGACGGCGCCGCCGCCGATCAGCAGCTCCAACAGCTCGCCGACGACCTGTCGAGCCGGATGGCCCTGGGCAACCTCGCCCCGCTGTTGTTCGATGAAATCGCGACCACTGCCGATCCCGACGCAGCCATCGTCGGTTTCTGCCGCTACGTCGCCGCCCGCACCCCGAAGGCCGGGTTCATCGGGACCTTGCAAGAGGATCCCCACGTCCTGGACATCCTGACGCAGATTCTGGGGACCTCGCCGTTCCTCGCCGAGATCCTCATCCGCAACCCCGGTTACCTGCACTGGCTGCGGAGCGAGCTGGACGGGGCGCCGCCGGACCGCCACGCCTACGACGAGGAGCTCGCCCGGCTGCTCGACGGGGACAGCCCCGTCGAGCGCCAGGTGGACGGGCTCAAGCGGTACCAGCGTCGGGAGCTGCTGCGGATCGCGGCCACCGACCTCTTCGGCATGCTGAACCGGGAGACGCTGACCGCGACGACCGCACAGCTCTCGACCCTCGCCGACATGCTCGTCGACAGGGTGCTGGCCATCGCGACGGCCGAGCAGGCGACGGCGGAAGGGCCGCTTCCGGGCCGGTTCGCGGTCGTCGGCATGGGCAAGCTCGGCGGCGGCGATCTGAACTACAGCTCAGACATCGACCTCATCTACGTCTACGACGCTCCGGACGATACCTCCGGCACCGCCCAGCGGCGCTATCAGAAGCTGGGGCGCCGCCTCACGACCCTGCTCAGCGCGCATACCGGCGAGGGCTACCTCTACCGAGTGGACATGCGCCTCCGGCCCATGGGCCAGCGGGGGAACCTCGTCTACTCGCTGAAGCAGTCGGCGCGATACTACGAGAGCATGGGCGAGACGTTCGAGCGGTTCGCGCTCATCAAGGCGCGCCCGATCGCGGGCGACCTCGACCTCGGACGGCGTTTCGTGGAGCTGACCGTCCCCTTCGTGTACCGCAAGTATCTCGACCACGCGGCCATCGAGGAGCTCGCGCGCTACAAGGCGCGGGCCGACCGCGAGCACGGCAAGCGCGGCGATCTGGATCAGAACGTGAAGGAGGGGCGCGGGGGCATCCGCGAGATCGAGTTGTTCGCGCAGGTGTTCCAGATCATCTACGGCGGCGAGACGCCGGCTCTGCGCACCGGTCACACGCTGACCGTCCTCGACGAACTCGGCGGGCGCGGGTTCATCGAGCCGGACGTACAGCGGGACCTCAGCGCCGCGTACGTCTTTCTGCGCAACGTCGAGCACAGCCTGCAGGTCGCGCAGGGTCAGCAGACCCACACCCTCTCGGGCACGGAACGGGGGCTGCGGGTGCTGGCGCGGCGTCTCGGGTTCGACGGCATCGACACCCTGGTGGACGTCCTGAACCGGCACCGCGACCGGGTCCACGCCGTCTACGCGGATCTGTTCGAGCAGGAGCCGGAGGACGGCGACCTCGCCGGCCGCGAGATGTTCCGGCTGCTCTCGGGGGACATGACCGACGACGAGGCGCGGGCGCGGCTCGCCGACGCCGGCGTCGACGAGCCGGCCAGCGCCCTCGACGCCATGCGGGCCCTCGACGCGGCCCCGTCGCACGGCTGGTCCTCGGTCCGGAACCTCCTCGCGAACCTGTTGGCGGAGATGCTGGCGGGAGACACGCCGGCCGGGCTGAGCCGGATGCTCGTCCGGTTCGAGCGGGTGGCGTCCCGGTCGGGCGCGGCCGGGGCCCTCTTCCGCACCCTCCTCGACGACGAGGGGCTGCGTCGGCGGTTCGTGTCGGGGCTGGACGCCGGCGACCTCTACGCGGCGCGGCTCGCCGCCTACCCCGAGCTCCTCGACTCGCTGGGGCGCGCAGTCGTCGATCCCGACACGTTCCGCGACGAGGTGGTCCGGGGGTTCGACGAGGTGGCGGCCGGGGACGATCCCGCGTTCAGCCTCGATCCGTTCAGGCGCGTCAAGGCGATACAGGAGTTCAAGGGGCTCGTCGAGTGGCTGACCGAGCGCCGCCTCGACAAGCTGAACGAAAAGCTGTCACTCGTCGCCGACTGCGCGCTGCAGGCGGCGGCGCGGGTGGTGGCGCACCACCGCGCGCCGGGGCCGGCGCCGGCGGGTCCGGAGACGGGCTGGGCCGTCTTCGCCCTCGGCAAGCTCGGGAGTCGCGAGCTGACGGTGCACTCGGACCTCGACCTCGTGTTCCTCTACGCCGGCGACGGGTCGTGGTTCGAGCCGCAGCAGAAGTTCGTGCGGGCCATCCACGACATGCTCTCGAAGCGTACGGGGGCGGGGGCGGCCTACGAAGTCGACACCCGGCTGCGACCCGAGGGGCGGATGGGCGCCCTCGCCATCTCCCTCGCCGCCTTCGAGCGCTACCTGCGCGAGCGGGCGGAGATCTGGGAGCGGATGGCGTGGACGCGCTGCCGTTTCGCCGGCGGCGACCCCGCCGTCGCCGAGCAGGTGGAGGCCGTCGTCGCGGGATTCGTGTACGCGCCGTGGTCGCCGGACGTGGTCGCCTACGCTCGGCGGATCCGTGCCCGCATCGAGCGCGAGCTCGCCCACGAGGCGTCAGGCGAGCACCTCGATCTCAAGCGCGGCCACGGAGGTCTCGCCGACATCGACTTCCTGCTGCAGGTGCTGCAGCTCCGGGAGGGGCCGGACCGCCCGGAGTTCCGGGTGGCGGGAGCGAGGCGCCTGCTGGCCGCTTTTCCCGACACCGACTTCCTGCGGCCCGGCGAGGTCGACGCGCTGCGCCGCGCCTACGGTTTCCTCCGCGATCTCGAGACCGTGCTGCGCATCGCCGCCGACGCCGGCGGGAACACCATCGCGACCGATCCGGCCGTGGTCGACCCGTTCGCCCACCGGCTCCAGGAGCCGATGTCGGGACGCGAGCTGCTCGCGCGCTACCGCGAGATCACCACGCAGGTCCGCGAGATCTACGAGACGGGCATGGACCGGCTGGCGGGCGGCTCGGCCGCATGAGGTCGTGGCCACCTATCTGCTGGCGGGGGCGGCCGGCTTCATCGGGGCCGCGGTCGCCGGAAGGCTGCTGGACGCGGGTCACGCCGTGCTCGGGGTCGATGACCTGAACGACGCCTATGACGTCCGCCTCAAGCAGTGGCGGCTCGAGCGGCTGCAGGAGCGCGAACGCTTCACCTTCCGGCGGGCGGACGTCCGGGATCGAGCGGGCCTCGGCGGAGCGTGCGCCGGCGGACCAGCCATCGACGGCGTGCTCAATCTCGCCGCCCGCGCCGGGGTCCGGGCCAGCGTCGAAGACCCGTGGGCCTTCGTCGACGCGAACGTCACCGGCACCCTCAACCTGCTGGATCTCTGCCGCGACCTCGGCGCGCGGAAGTTCGTTCTCGCGTCGACCTCCAGCCTCTACGATGCGGGCGACGCCATGCCGCACCGGGAGGACGCGGACACGAGCCGGCCCCGGAGCCCGTACGCGGCCACCAAGCAGGCGGCCGAGGCCTTGTGCCACGCCTATCACCACCAGTTCGGGCTCGACATCACCGTCCTGCGCTACTTCACCGTCTACGGCCCCGCCGGCCGCCCCGACATGAGCGTCTTCCGGTTCGTGCAGTGGGTCCATGAGGGGCGTCCCGTCCGGTTGTACGGCGACGGCACGCAGTCGCGGGACTTCACCTACATCGACGACGCCGCTCGCGGCACCGTGGCCGGCCTCGTCCCCCTCGGCTACGAGGTCCTCAACCTGGGCGCGGGCGCCCCGGCGCCGCTCGTGGAGATCCTGCGCTTCGTCGAAGCCCGCGTGGGGCGCACCGCCCGCGTGGAGCACCGCCCGGCGCATCCGGCGGACGCGCCGGCGACCTGGGCGGACACGTCGAAGGCGGCACGGCTGCTGGGCTGGAAGCCGCGCACCGCGTGGCGGGACGGCGTGAAGCAGGTCGTGGAATGGTACGCCGCGAACCGGTCCTGGGCCCGGGAGGTGCGAACGGACGACGGCGTTCCGCGACGGTCGGCTCCGCGTGACGACACGACACGGTCCGGGTAGCAGGTCGCTCCCGGGCGCCTGCGCCGGCGTTCTCGCTCGAACAAGTGCGCGACGGGGGACTCACGCCGCGGCGGTCGGCTCCACGCGGACGGTCACCACGTCGGTGTCGTGATACTGCTGGTGGCGCACCGCCGAGGCGAAGTGGCGCAGCAGCCGCAACGAGATCTCGCGGTCGCCCGGCGCGTCGCCGGTACGGTCGGCGAGCAGCGCCAGTTGGTCCTCGATGTTCCTCTCGTCGGTCGCGGCCACGAACTCCAGCTCTGCGGCGGCGCCGTCGCGGCGGGCGGTCAGGAGCAGATGCCGGCCGTCGGGCGCCGCGCCCGACTCGCTGCGCGCAGTGAGGGTGAGCAGGGTCTCTTCGCCGGCCGCGCGGAGCCGGTCGGCCATCGCGGCGCTCCAGCGCTGCCGGGCCGCGAATTCGGTCAGGAACGTGTCGATCTTCGGGTATGCGTCGCGGTTCAGTTCGCTGCGGAGGCGTTGCGGGCGCGGTTGCGCGAGTTCGAGGAAACCGGTCATGAGGATCGCGGCGAGGCCGCCGGCGGTCATCCCGTTCCCGAGCAGGCCGCCCCACCACGGACCCAGGGCCTCGGGGAAGATCCACTGCTGCTGGAAGCCGGCGCCGACCCAGAACGCGACGCCCGCCACCACCCCCTTGCGGTAGTCGACGCCGTCCTGCACCACCACCTTCATGCCGAGGACGAACAGGACCGACAACAGCACCACGGTGTAGCCCCAGACCACGGGACCCGGGATCGCGAGGATGAGGGCCATGAACTTGGGCAGGAACGCGAGACCGACGAAGACGGCGCCGATGTACACGCCGACGAGACGCGAGGTCACGCCGGTGATCTCGGCCACCGCGATGCTCGACGAGTAGGTGGTGTTGGGCACCGTGGCCGCGAGACCGGACAGGATGTTCCCCAGCCCGTCTGCGGCCACCGCGCCCTGCACGGCCCGGAAGTCCACCGCCCGCGGCTTGCGCCACGACACCCGCTGGATGGCGACGCTGTCGCCGATGGTCTCGATGGCCCCGATCAGGGTCACGAAGACGAACGCGGGCAGCAGCGACCAGAACGTCACGCCGAAACTGAGGTCGAGCCCGGGCCAGTCGCCCGCCGGCAGGCCGATCCAGCCCGCCTCGGCGATTATCCGTATGTCGTAGATGCCGAAGGCGCCGGCGGCGACGCAGCCCGACACGATGCCGATGACCGGCGCCCAGAGGCGCCAGACGCCGGCCGCGCGCAGGGTCACGGCGACGGTGACGACGATGGTGACGGCGGCGCAGGCGGGCGCCGCCGCCGCGGACGCTCCCGCCGGAACCTGGGACAGCATGTCGAAGACGATGGGCATGATGGTCACCGCGATCAGCATGATCACGGTGCCGCAGACCGTCGGCGTGAAGATGCGCCGCAGCAGGGCGAGACGGGCCGAGAGGGCGAACTGGACGAGAGCCGAGGCCGCGACCAGCGACGCGAGCATCCCCGGCCCCCCCTCGGCCAGGGCGGCGACGCAGACCGCGATGAACGCCCCGGAGGTGCCCATCATCAGGATGTAACCCGAGCCGATGTACCCGATGCGGAGCGCCTGGAAGATCGTGGTGACGCCGCTGATGGCGAGCGCGGCGAAGGCGGCCCACGTCAGGTAGTCCTCGCCGGCCCCCGCCGCCCGCACCACGATGGCCGGAGTCACCACGATGCCCGCGACGGCGAGCATGGCGTACTGGAAGCCGAGTCCCAGGGCCAGGGGGTGTGGCGGCCGTTCGTCGGGCTCGTAGCGGATGCCTCGGGTGGTGTCGCCGGCGTTCGATTCCATGGGTGAAGTCCAGTCAGGGGGGCGTGTCGGTCCGTGGTCCCGCGCGATCCGGCAGCCGCGCTCGACCCGTGCTCCCGGCGCCCCGGACAGAACCGCCCGGATCGGCGGCGGTCTGGCCGCGGAACTCGGGGACCGGCCCGATGCGGCCGACCGTGGCTGTCTGCGAGAGGGCCGGTCTGCCGCCGCGGGGGAAGCTCAGAGGCGTCGGGCGAGGAGTGCGCCCGCGCCGCGAACTGCGCGATCCAGATGGTCGAGGGTGTTGTAGACGTGCGGGCAGAGGCGCAGGCCGCCGGTGGCCGCACCGGCAATGCCGTACCGCTCGTACAACGCCGTCACCAGACGTCCCCGCCGTTCCGGATCGCAGGCGGCGATCACGACGCCGCCGCTCAACTCCGGGGCCATCGGGGTGACGAGCTCGAAGCCGGTCTCGACGAGCCCGGTCTTCAGCATCGTTGCGAGCGCGGCGATGCGCGTCTCGACGCGGGCCATCCCCAGACGGTTCTGGAACGCGACGGTCGTGGCGACGGCGGCGAGGGCGGCGTCGTCGCGCTGACCCAGCGATTCGAACTTGCGTGCGCCGCGAGGACGGGGGGCGACCTCGCCGCCCCAACTCGGCGCGACGACGCTGGGCCAGATGTCCGCCACCCGGTCGGCGCGGACGTAGAGCAGTCCCACCTCCTTCGGTCCGAGGAACCACTTGTGCGCGCTCGCGGTGTACGAGTCGCAGCCGAGGTCGCGCAGATTCACGTCGAGGGCGCCCCAGCTCTGGGCGCCGTCGACGTGAACGTGGATGCCGCGCCGGTGGGCCGCCTCGCACAGCTCGCGAACCGGCAGACGCACGCCGGTCACGTTGGAGACATGGGTCAGGGCCAGCACCCGGGTGCGCGGCGTCAGGGCGCGTTCGAAGACCCCGACCAGATCGTCGATGCCCGACGGGGCCGACGGCGTCGCCACCCGCGTCACCGCCAGACCATGGCGCGCCGCCCGCACGTCCCACGCGATGTTGTTGGTCGGATGGTTCTGGTCCCACACCACGACTTCGTCGCCCCCGGCGAGGGGGAGCCCCGCGTTGACGACGTTGTTGGCCTCGCTCGTGTTGCGCACGAGGGCGATCTCGTCCGCGGCGACTCCGAGCTGCGCCGCGACCGCCTCGCGCGACGCCTCGAGGAGGGGTCCGAACTTCGCGCGGTTCGGAAACGAACAGTCGACGTCGATGTCGCGGGTCAGCTCGCCGACGCGATCGGCCACCACCCGCGGCGACGGGCACAGGTTGGCCGCATTCATCGGCACGCGCTCCTCGCGGAACGCGAACTGCCGTCGAACCTCCTCCCAGAACGGTTCGGTCGGGTCGCCGTGCTGCGCCGCTTCCGGACGACCGCCCAGCATCGAGGGGACGACGCTGCCGGCGGCCAGGGTCCGCAGGAATCGCCGCCGCGACGCGTCGATGGTCATGGCTCCTCCTCGTGAGGGGTTGCGGCGCCCGTTCCGCCGGCGTCCGGCATGACGCCGCTCCCGGCTCCACGGCCGCCGCCGGAAGTACGCGCGGATGTCGGGGCGGCGCGGGGTCTCGTCGCGGGCCGGCTCAGCGGAAACGCATGAGGGTGATGTCGATCACGCGCGTACGGCGCTCGTTGCGCCGCCACTGCATCAGGATCGGACTCTGGTAGCGTCCTTGCGCCAGACGGCCCGAGCCCGGCGTCTCCCGGTCGGACACCGGCAGGCTCACTGACCGCTTCACCTGCAGGAAACGGCGGGCGGGAGCGACGAAGAACCGCGACAGAATGCGTTCCACGACCGAGTCGCTCAGATGGAGGACGTCGAACAGCTCGTTGAACACCCGCACCAGGTCGTACTTGGCGTAGTTGATGGTCTTGTTCGGAATGGACCGGGGATCGGAGAGGAGGTCCCGGCTGTTCTCGGCCATGAACCGCAGCGGATCGCGCAGGACCTCGGCGAGGTCGTGGCGCATCAGCAGGGTCTCGTACTCGTTGACGGTGAGGCCCGCGTGCTCCTCGTCGGACGCGAGGGCCAGTTGAACGCGGCCCTTCGCCACGCCGGCGCGCCGGATGAGTTCGTGGCAACGCTCGAACACCCCGAAGCGCGGGTCCTTGAGGCTGACGGAGTTGACGTGGTGCGCGGACATCGGCAGCGTCACCTGGTCGTGCGCCACCGCTTCCTCGGCGCTGTAGCCGAGCACGGTGGTCACGCGTTGCCGCACCTGGTCCTGGTAGACGCCGTCCAGATCGATGAAGTACACCGGCTCGTCGGCGTGGCCGCGGTAGGTCACGCAACTGCGCAGCCCGGCGCTGATGAACGCCAGATGCGAGTCGGCGTTGAGGGGTTCCGTCTGCCGCTGCGCCTCGGACAGCTCGTGGCGGAGGTCGAGCTGGTCGTGCTTGTATCCCGCTCCTTCGGGGAACATCTTGCGGAAGAAGGACAGATACGAGCCGACGCCGTCGCGTTTCTTGCGCAGGCGGGTCGCGAGACTCTGATCGAGATAGCCGGCGGTGGTGTGGTACGAGCTGTACAGCGCGAGCGGAAACGGCTTCAGCACGTCGCCGTGAGTCTCCGACACGCGGCTGCGCACATCGAGCACGTCGATACGCGCGCGTGGTCGTACGGTCAGCGCGACTTCAACCGGCATTGGACTCATGACGGCACCCACATGACGCAAACGCGTGGTCAACAACTCAGACAGCGGTGACTGTTCTTCGCACCCAGACTCTCGAGCAGCGCGATGGTGTCGGGGAACGGCTGAATCCGCTGCACGGGCCCGTTGGCCATGTCGACGGTCGTCTGGCCGCGACGGCTCACCGCCGTGACATCGACGCCCCGGCCGACGAGATAGCGGATGAGCGCGTCGTCCCCTCGGGCGGCGGCATGATGGATCGCATTGTAACCGTTGTGGTCCCGGAAGTGCACGTCGAGGCCGACCTCCTCGACCAGGAACCGGACGGCGGGGAGCCAGCCGCCGGGCACGTGGCGATGCGAGTTGCCCGCGTAGCCCTGACCGTGCCCGACGCCTGCGGCGGCGAGGAGCGGGGACACCGCGGGTTCGCCGAGGGCGACCGGGGGCAGACCGGACGGGTCGGGATGGGGAAGACGGCGGCGGGTCGGGACGGTACGGGTCGGCAGGTGCGGGTCTGCCCCGTACGCCAGCAGCAGCCGCATGGCCTCGATGTCGAGGGCGTAGGCGGCGCGCCAGAAAGCGGTGGCGCCGGCCCGGTCGACGCCGAGCAGGTCACGGTTGTAGGTGGTGTACCACAGCGACTTCTCGAGCCGTGCGTCGACGTCGGCGCCCGCCTCCAGCACCGCCCGCATCACGTCGAGATACGACGCGGCCTGCTGCAGGTGGTCGGTCGGCTGCGGATGCCGGGCCTTCGGGGCCCACTGCATGTTGAGGGCCCCGTAGAGCGGCGTCGCACCGGCGGTGCTCGCGAGAGCGGGGTCCGCTCCCGCATCGAGGAGCGCCAGGGCCAGGTCGAAGTGCCCGTTGATGCACGCGATCAGCAGGGGGCTCGTGCCGTCGGCGGCGCTCACCTGGTTGACGTCGGCGCCGCCCTCTATCAGGGCGAGCGCCGTCTCGGCATGGCCGTCGCGCGAGGCCAGCAGCAGCGCCGTCAGTCCCCCGTGGGTACCGACGAGATCGGCATAGCCGAGCGGTTCCGGTTCTTCCTGCCGGTCGGCTTCCGCGGATCGCGGTGGAACCTGAGGTCGATAGGATCGGGCCGTCTGCGGCGGACCCGGGCGGCTCGACCGGAGGCGCCGGGGCGCGAGGCCGGCCGATCGCCCCGGACGGACGGCGACGCGAGTGCGCCCCGGGGGACGGCCGGCCTGGCCGATCGCGTTCCGGGGAGTCCTGTTCCCGAAGGCCCGTATCATCCGGCCGCGCCGGCGCCGGCTGTCGGCCTGGTCGAACGCATTGCGGGCGCTGATGTCCACGACCTTCGCGGTGACGGCGGGGTCGGCGCCCCACCGAAGCAGGGGCGCGACGACCGCCGTCCGGGCCGCCCCCGCCGCGAACATCAGCGGGGTCTGACCCCACCGCGGCTCGCGCACATCGGGGTCGGCGCCGTGCGCGAGCAGCACTTCGATCGCGGCCGCGCTCCCCGACTGCGCCGCGAAGTGCAGCGGGGCGGCCCCGGTCGCCGTCCGCGCCTCGGCGTCGGCCCGGTGCTCGAGCAGGGCGGCCATCACCGGTGCGTGGCCGGCCCGGCTCGCGACGTGCAGCGGCGTGTGGCGGCCGAGGCGGGTCGCCGCCTCGGGGTCGGCGCCGGCCGCGAGAAGCCGGCGGGCGGTCGCGAAGTCGCCGTGCCGCGCCGCCCAGTGCAGGGCGGTCATGCCGTCGCCGAGCGGCGCGTCGAGGTCGGCGCCGGCCGCGAGCAGGGCGCCCACCGCCTCGTGGTCCTGCTGCATGACCGCGTCGGCGAGGGGCGCGTCGACGGCCGCCCCCGCCGGGCCGGACACCGCGCACAGCAGCATGAGAAGGACGCCGGTCCGGGCTCGAAGCATGACTGTCTCCAGATGGGGCGCGTGCAGGCCGCCGATGGTCAGGCGTTCAACGAAAAGACGCCGGTGCTGTCGCCGAACTGCTCGACGTCGTCGAGACCCAGGCGCTGTATCAGGTCGAGCATCACGTTCGCCATCGGGGTGCCCGGCGCCGCGCGGAGATGGAGGTTGCCGGGCAGGCGGCCGTTCGCCCCGCCGGCCACGAACAGCGGGCACCGCTTGTGGTTGTGCACGTTGGGGTCGCCCATGGGCGAGCCGTAGATGATCATCGAGCGGTCGAGGAGGGTTGCGTCGTCCTCCGCGATGGTCCGCAGCTTGTCGAGGAAGTAGGGCAGCAGGCCCACGTGATAGCGGTTCAGCCGAGCGAACTCCTCGATGTTACGCTCGCGCCCCCCGTGGTGCGAGGCGGGGTGGAAGCCGCGGGTGACGCCGCTCTCGGGGAAGACGCGTCCGGTGGCGTCGCGCGACAGCTTGAACGAGAAGACTCGCGTGACGTCGGTCTCGAACGCCAGCGCCTTCAGGTCGAACATCAGCCGCACGTGCTCGTCGAACGAGTCGGGCACGCCGGCCGGTGCGTCGGGCAACTCGCGGGGCTCGCCGCCGAGGTTGCGGGCCTCGACGCGCTCGATGCGCCGCTCGATCTCGCGGATGTCCGTCAGGTAGCGGTCCATGCGGCGCCGGTCCGCGGGGGCCAGCGTGGGCGTGAGCCGGGCCACCTCCGCGGCGATGAAGTCGAGCACGCTGCGCTGCTGGCGGCGCCGGACGGCGCGCTCGCCGGGGGTGCCGCCGGTCCCGAACAGTTGGTCGAACGCCAGCCGCGGGTCCCGGATCATGGGCAGCGGCTCGGTCGGCGACGCCCAACTGATGGTGTCGGTGTAGACGCACGAGTAGCCGTAGGCGCAGCCCCCGGCCTGATCGACGTTCTCGATGCAGAGCTGCATCGACGGGATCGGCGTGCGCTGGCCGAACCGTTGGGCGTAGAGCTGATCGAGGGAGATGCCGGCCCGGACGTCGGAGCTCTCGGTCTGCCTCGGATGCGACTGGGTGAGGAACGTGGCGCTCGAGCGGAAGTGGTCGCCGCCGATCTCCGGCGGGGTGACCGCTTCGGCCGGCCGGACGTCGGTGTCGCTGACGATGGTCAGCACGTCGCGGAACGGCTCGAGCGGGCTCAGCGCGCTCGGCGTCAGGTCGAAGTCGCGCCCCGTCGCGGCCGGCGACCACAGGTGCCGCGAGGCGCCGTAGGCGGTGCTGCCGGCGGCGCCGTGCACGTTCTCGATGCACACCAGCCGCGTCGGATCGTCGAGCGACTGGGCCGCCGCCACCCGGCGCCACGGGCGGCCGGCGGGAACGAACGCGTCGAGGAAGGGCAGGGCGACGGTGGCCCCGAGTCCCCGCAGGAACGTTCGACGAGGGAGATGCTTGCCGGTGACGAAGGCCATGCTGGTCAGTCCTCCACGGAAGCCGGCGCCCGACCCTGCGTGCGGAACGCGGGGCTGCGGACGATCTCGAGGACGAAGCGGGACAGCCGCAGGCCGTCCGCCTCGGCCGCGCGGACGATGTCGCGCACCGCGGGCATGTCGAAGTGCTCGATGCGGCGGCCCAGGGCATAGGCCATCAGGTTCTCGGTGAATGTGCTCGCGATGGCCGATGGGCGCTTCAACAGGGCGGCGCGCAGGTCGGCGGCGCTGTCGACGGGCGTGCCGTCGTACAGCTCGCCCGACGAATCGATGGGGTTGCCGTTGTCCTTGACGCGCGCCGCCCCCGTCACGTCGTAGTGTTCCAGGGCGAGGCCGATGGGGTCCATCATGCGATGACACGAGCTGCACGCGGGGCTCCGCCGATGGTGTTCCAGGCGCTCGCGTACGGACAGGAGCCGCCCGTCGTCGGCAACCGCGGTGTCGTCGAGGTCGGGCACGTCGGGCGGCGGCGGCGGGGGCGGACTCCCGAGCAGCACCTCCATCACCCACTTGCCGCGGAGCACCGGCGACGTGCGGTCGGCGTACGACGTCAGCGCCAGAACGCTGCCGTGCCCGAGCACGCCGCGCCGCGGTTCGCCGGCCGGCCACGTCACGCGCCGGTGGTGGCCGCCCGAGATTCCGGGAAGCCGGTAGTGCCGGGCGAGGCGCTCGTTGGCGAAGGTGTAGTCCGCCGTCAGCAACTCCATCAGGCTCCGGTCTTCCCGCACCAGGTGGTGGAAGAACAGCTCCGTTTCCCGCCGCAGGGCGCGCTTGAGCTGCTCGTCGAAATCGGGATAGGTGCGCACGTCGGGGTGCAGCGGGTCGAGATCGGGCAGCCGGAGCCACTGGGCCGCGAAACGGGTGGCGAGGGCTTCCGACCGGGGGTCGGCCAGCATGCGCCGCACCTGGGCGTCGAGAACCGCGGGTTCGGTCAGCCGCCCCGCGGTGGCGAGGTCCATGAGCTCGGCGTCGGGACCCGCGGCCCACAGGAAGAAGGACAGCCGCGACGCCAGCGCGTGGTCCGAGAGGGCGAAGCCCTCGGCGGCGTCGGCGCCGGCGGGGGGGGCTTCGAACCGGAACACGAAGTGGGGGCTGGCGAGAATGCCTTCGATCGCCATCCGCACGCCGGCCTCGAATCCGCCCTCGGCGGCGCCGTTCTCGTACAGCGCCATCAGCGCGCGGCGGTCCTCGTCGGTCAGGGGCCGGCGGTAGGCGGCGGCCCCGAGCCGACCGACGATCTCGCGGGCGCACGCGGCCGCGCCGTTCGGCGCGGCGGGCCGGCACGTGAAGATGCGTCGCCGGCTCGGCGTGTCGGACACCCCGACGGGATCGAGCGGCCCCCGGATCGCGAGGTCCCGGAGGTGGGGGAGGCTCGTGAACCCGTAGGCGTTGGCGACGCTCGTGCTCGCCAGCGACCACTCGTGGGGCGAGATCAGGTCCTGCGCGGGGCCCTCGACGTGGCGGATGAAGACGGCCGACACGCGGTGCGGTCCCGCGGTGACGCGGATCGGATCGGTCCGGAGATTGACGCCGTTCGGATCCGAGACGTGCATCCACCGGTCGATGTCGAGCAGGGCCGCGCGCTCGCCGTCGATCGAGATCTCGATCTGTTCCGGTGACTCCGCCGTATGCAGCGCCCCGCGGCCGCTGCCGAACAACTCTCCCGTGGTCTCGTGATGGAACGAGACCCGGAACCGGTAGTCGGCGTCGGTCGGGAAGGTGTGGACCACGGAGATCCCGCCCCGCGAGCCGTAGGGCGCGCCTTCGACCTGTTCCCGCTGCGAAACCCACCGCGTGACCCTGTAGGTCGCCTCGCGGGGGCCGGCCGTCGAGTCGCCCACGGCCAGCCGGCTGATCTCGGCCGCAGCCTGGAGATAGCCGTTCATCAGGGTGGGGGAGAGCAGTTGCACGTCGGCGATGTTGTCGAACCCGGCGCTCTTGGTGTCGAGCGGGAGGTAGTCGCTCGCGCGGACGTCGAGGGCGAGCAGATCGCGAACGGATCGCTCGTACTCGGCGCGGTTGAGGCGCTGGAAGCTGCGGCGCGCGGAAAGCGGCTGCGTGGCCGCGGCGTCGTCGACCAGGCTCTCCAAGGCGCCGGCGAGCGACTGGAGCACGGCTTCGTCGGGACGGGCGGCTCCCGCCGGGGGCATCAGACCCGTTCGGACCTTGCGGATGATCTTCTCCGCCAGCGGCCGGTCGGCGGCGGCGCGCGCGACCTCGAACCGGTCCAGCGACAGGTTCCCGTAGCGCGCCCGGTCGTTGTGGCACCGGCGGCAGGTCCGGTCGACGACCGTCTGCGCCGCGTCGTGGTTGGTCGTCTGGGCCCCGACCGTCGGACTCCCGACCAGACCGAGAACGAGGCCGATCGCGATTCCCGCGACGGCGGCCGGAGCGGCTTTCACCATGGTTGCTGTCGCTGGCTCGTCGCGCGGCGACGGCCGCCGTTCACCTGTTCCCTCGGCTACCGTTGACGGCCGGAGACGGATGCCGCCCGCCAACCGTCGCCGGCGGCTCCGCTCCACGCCGGCAATCAAGGGAAGTGTAGCCGTTGTTGGCGGTGTTTTCCACCGGCGCCGCCGGCACGCCATGCCGCCCGCCGTCGCGTCGGCGCGAGAGCGTTCGCTGGCTGGACCACAACGTCGATATGGGTAGTATGGGAGCGTGAAGACGACCCTGGACATTCCTGCTGCGGGCGAAGCGGCACGCCCGGCGGATCGGGCTACCGCTGCGCGCGGTGGTCGAGGAAGGGCTGCGCCAGGTGTTGGCGACGCCGCCGGCCCGGTCGATTCCGCGCGACAGCGCGGGCAGCGCGCTCTGCGGCTCCGGCGGCGCGGCTCCGCCCGTCAGGCCCATGTTCCGTCAGCCCCGTCGGTCGCCGTCGGTCGGGCAGGTCCTGCGGTTTGATAGGATCGCCCGGTCGACAGCCGCATCGGCGCTGGCGCGGTCGGTACGAGGAGCGACACGATGAAGCGCATCCTGATCGGTGTTCTCGGCACGGGCATGCTGCTGGCCTTCGCCCCCGATGCAGCCGCCCAACACTGGCCGCAGTTCAGGGGGCTGCACGCCGGCAACGTCGCCGACGACCCCACCCTGCCCGAGCGGTGGAGCGAGACCGAGAACATCGCCTGGAAGATCGACATGCCGGGGTTGAGCTGGAGCTCGCCGATCGTCTGGGGCGACCACATCTTCGTCACCACCGCAGTGAGCGCGGCTGACGACGAGGTGCAGCCGATTCCCGGCCTGTACGACCCGGGCGAGCACAACGGGTCGGTGCCTGCCAACGGCGAGCACCGGTGGCTGGTGTACGACATCGACTTCGAGACCGGGGCGGTGCGCTGGGCGCGGGAGCTCCATCGCGCAGTGCCCGAGATTACCCGGCACCTCAAGAACAGCTACGCCTCGGAGACCCCGGTCACCGACGGCGAGCGCGTCTACGTCTACTTCGGGGCCATCGGACTGGTCGCCGCCCTCGACTTCGACGGCGAGGAGGTCTGGCGTCGGGACATCGGGACGTTCAACACCATGCAGGCGATGGCCACCGCGTCGTCGCCGGCGCTGCACGGGGGGCGGCTCTACGTCCTCAACGACAACACCACGCAGTCGTTCCTCACCGCGCTCGACGCCGCGACCGGCGAGGACGTGTGGCGGGTCGAGCGCGACGAGCCGGGGCATACCTGGTCGACCCCGCTCGTGTGGGAGAACCCCCTGCGCACCGAGATAGTGACGGCGGCGACCGGCAAGGTCCGCTCCTACGA
This sequence comes from Vicinamibacterales bacterium, assembly GCA_965199675.1. Taxonomy (GTDB): domain Bacteria; phylum Acidobacteriota; class Vicinamibacteria; order Vicinamibacterales; family UBA8438; genus JAJEEA01. The sequence goes on from CBDATI010000063.1 coordinate 461,705, forward strand.
CCTCGACGGCGGGCTGCTGTGGGAGCTCGGGGGGATGTCGCTGCTGACCACCCCCAGCCCGTTCACGAGCCACGGGCTCGTCTACATCAGCTCCGGGTACCCCGGCGGGGCCCTGCGGCCGGTCTACGCCATCCAGCCCGGCGCGGTCGGCGACATCTCCATCTACCAGGCGGTTGCGAGCGGCCTGCAGGAGGGATTCCCCGGCAGCCGGACCTACTCGCAGGACTCCCATGTCGTGTGGGCCTATCCGCTGCTCGGCACCTACAACACGACCGCCCTCGTGTACGGCGACATCTACTACACCCTGCTCGACCGCGGCTTCCTCCTCGCGCACGACGCGGCCACCGGGGAGGAGATCTACGGCCGGCGGCGTCTGGAGATTGGCAACGGCTTCACCGCGTCGCCGTGGGGCTACAACGGGAAGATCTTCCTGCTGAGCGAGGACGGCGACACCTTCGTCGTCAGGGCGGGGGCCGAGTTCGAGATCCTCCACAAGAACTCGCTGAACGAGATGGCGCTGGCGACGCCCGCGGTGGCGCGGGGCAGCGTGATCCTGCGCACCCAGTCGAAGCTGTACCGCATCGCGAGAACGGAGTGACCGACCACACCCGACCACGCGGCGGGACCCGGCCGGTCGGCGGGAGCGGTCGACGCGGCGTCCAGTCGCGGCATCGCATCGCGAGGCGACGTGATCGACACGCGGCGGGGCGTTCGGGCGGCGCGGTGGAATCGTTGCATCCTCGAGACGGCGTGATCGACACGCGGCGCGAGTGCTCGAACGCAGCGATCGAAGCGACATCATTGCGAACCGGCGGGGCCGACGCCGGTTCGGCTCGGTTTGAACGAGGAGACGGTAATGGGACCGACGGCGGTTGACACCCTGCATGCGTTCGACGAGGCGGTCCGGGCCGACCGCGAGCCCTTCAAGGTGGCCGATCTGTCGCTCGCGGCGTTCGGGCGCAACGAGATACGGCTGGCCGAGCAGGAGATGCCGGGGCTGATGGCGCTGCGGAAGGAGTACGCGGGCCAGGCGCCGCTCCGGGACGCGCGCATCATGGGCAGCCTGCACATGACGGTGCAGACCGCGGTGCTCATCGAGACCCTGGACGCCCTCGGGGCCGACGTGCGGTGGGTGTCGTGCAACATCTTCTCGACCCAGGACCACGCCGCCGCCGCGGTGGCGGTGGGGCGGCCGGAGACGGGCGGCACGGTGGAGAATCCGCGCGGCATCCCGGTGTTCGCGTGGAAGGGGGAGACCCTCGCCGAGTACTGGTGGTGCACCAACGAGGCGCTGGTGTGGCCGGACGGCGCCGGACCCTCGCTCATCGTCGACGACGGCGGCGACGCCACCCTGCTCGTGCACAAGGGCTACGAGTTCGAGCAGATCGGTGAGGTGCCGCGCTTCGACCCCGACACCGAGCCCGAGGAGTGGGGCGTCATCCTCGATCTGCTGCGGAACATCCAGGCCCGCGACAAGCGGCACTGGCGGCGGGTCAGCCCCGGCATCCGCGGGGTCAGCGAGGAGACCACCACCGGGGTGCACCGGCTCTACGAGATGATGGAGGCCGGCACCCTCCTCTTCCCGGCCATCAACGTGAACGACTCGGTGACCAAGAGCAAGTTCGACAACGTGTACGGCTGCCGCCACTCGCTGCCCGACGGTCTCGCGCGGGCCACCGATGTCATGCTCGGCGGCAAGGTGGCCGTCGTCTGCGGCTTCGGCGAGGTGGGGAAGGGCTGCGCCCAGGCCCTGCGGGGCCAGGGGTGCCGCGTCGTCGTCACCGAGATCGACCCCATCTGCGCCCTGCAGGCGGCGATGGAAGGCTACGAGGTCAACACCCTCGACGCGATGCTCGAGCGCGCCGACATCTTCATCACCGCCACCGGCAACCGGGACATCATTTCGGCCAGCCAGATGGCTCGCATGAAGGACAAGGCCATCGTCGGCAACATCGGCCACTTCGACAACGAGATCGACATGGCCGGGCTGAAGAAGACGCCGGGCATCCAGCACATCCACATCAAGCCCCAGTACGACGAGTGGCGCTTCCCCGACGGCCACAGCGTGATGGTGCTCGCCGAGGGGCGCCTGCTGAACCTCGGGTGCGCCACCGGCCACCCCAGCTTCGTCATGTCCGCGTCGTTCACCAACCAGGTCCTCGCCCAGATCGCCCTGCACCAGAACAAGGGCGAGTACGACAAGCGGGTCTACATGCTGCCGAAGCGTCTCGACGAGAAGGTGGCCCGCCTGCACCTCGACCACCTCGGGGTGCGCCTGACCACCCTCACGTCCCAGCAGGCGGGCTACATCGGCGTGGATGTCGAAGGCCCGTACAAGCCGAACCACTATCGTTACTGACGCCTGAACGGGTCTGCCTGCCGCGGGCGGCCCGTCGGAAGGCCGCCGTCCGGACGGCGATGGCGGCAGAGCGGGAGGGCTTCAGGCGTCGCCGGCCACGATATGCGCCCAGAGAGCGTGGCAGTGCGATGGCACGGCGACGACGTCGGCGGAGACGTCGGCGACGATAGCCTCGCGATCCGGTCCCGCCAGCAACTGCGCGATGTCCCAGGCGTCCTGCGCGCCGCCGGCGAACAGCTTCAGCGCGATGAGGTCGCGGGCCTGCGCCGCGGGCACGCGTGATCCGTGGACCACGGCCGGTTGGGCGCGCTCGGGGCGGGCGCCCTCATGCAATCGGCGGCGGAAGCGTCTCGCCCTCCGCGATGCGCCGCCCCAGGGCCCGCAGCGTGTCGAGGTCGTTGACGTCGTCGGGCAGGAGGGGAACGCGCACCTGCGGTATGCCCGCGAACGCCTGCTCGATCTCGGCGAGGTGGCGCGCCTCCTGCCGGCGCCGGGCGGCGAGGAAGGCGCCCTCGGCGTCGTCGGGCAGCACCCGGTTCACCACCACCGCGCTCACCGGGATGGAGAACCGGCGCAGGACGTCGTGCGCTCGGACCGTCTCGAGCACGGAGAGGCGGTCGGGATTCAGCACGGACACGAACGCGGTTCGGGCGCGGTCGAGGAGCTGCTCGCGGGCGCCGATGAACTTCCTCCGCCTGGCCTGCAGCAGCGCGTCGAGCTGCGCGTCCCGGCTGCCGGGCTCGTGATCGGCGGCCGTCTCCAGCCGCGACAGCTCGTCGCCGCGCACGCGTCCCCCCCCCAGGCGCCGGAGGGCGGCGCCGAGGCGTGCCGATCGTTCGCGGTGACCGAGCAGCCCGTCCGTCCATGCCGCCATGATGTCGGGCAGCGACAGGAGCCGGACCGTGTGGCCGGTCGGCGCGGTGTCGAAGACGACGCGGTCGTAGTCGCGCCCGGCCCGGGCCATGATCTCGGCCACGCGTTCCAGCAGGGCCGCCTCCATCGTGCCGGGGGCGAGTCGCGCGAGGTCGAGTTGCCGGTCGATCTCGTCGAACTGGCGCGGGTGCACCAGGCGCTTCATGCGGGTCTTGACGGCTCGGACGTGGGTGTCGGCCTGCTGGTCGGGGTCGATCTCCAGCGCCCACAGCCCGTCGACGATGGCGGTCTCGCGGTCGCCGACGGGGCGGCCGAAGAGGTCGGCGAGCGAGTGGGCGGGATCGGTCGAGACGAGCAGGCAGCGCCGGCCGCGGTCGGCGGCGGCGAGGCCGAGCGCGGCCGCCGTGGTGGTCTTGCCGACGCCGCCCTTGCCCCCGACGAAGACGAGGGGGCGGTTCAGAAGCTCACCGAGCCGGCCGCGCGAATCGCCGGGACGGCTCACGGCTTGCGACCGCCCACCCGCTAACAGCAGCGGAAGCCGTCGAGGGGCGAGTGCTCCAGCCCCTGTCGGCGGTGCCACTCGTGGAAGCGTTCGAGCAGCACCGGCTGCAGTTCGAGGGTGTAGTAGGCGGCGGGGTTGGGCACGCCCATGAGCTCGGCGAAGACGAAGAGCATGAACAGGTCGTCCTCGTCTCGCCGGGCTCGCGCCAGGGCCCCCCGGTAGGGGGCGGCGTAGAACTCTTCGAGCAGGTCCTGCAGGCGGGCGAACCACCCCCGGCTGCCGTCCCTGCCGACGTCTGGCGCCCGTCGCGGGCCCTGCGTGGTCATCGCCTCTTCCCGAGCGCGGTCAGGCGCTCGCCCTGGCCTCCGCCGCCCGCTTCTCCCGCATGAACGCCGAGCCCGCCTCCAGCATCGTGAAGATGGCCAGCAGCACGATCGCGACGTCGATCCACAGCAGCGGGTAGAGGATGCCCCCTTCGCGGTACAGGTTGCCGAGCTGGTAGATCGCGGCGGCGAGGGCCATCGTGGTGATGAAGACCATCGGCGCCAGCGTATAGCGGGCGGGGCGTCCCAGCTTCACCAGGATGACGCTGATGACGAGCAGGGTGAGTCCGGCCAGCAACTGGTTGGTGGTGCCGAACAGGGGCCAGATCAGCATGCCGCCCTCGCCGCTGGGGCCGCCGGCGCCGAATGCCAGCACCAGGCACGCGGCCACCGCCGCGACCGTGGCCAGGTAGCCGTTCTGCAGGATGGGGATGTTGTAGATGGCGCCCCACTCCTGCACGATGTAGCGTTGGAGCCGCACCCCGGCGTCCATGGTGGTGCCGGCGAAGAGGACGGCCATGACCGCGAGCAGGGTCGCCGCGAACTCCGTCGAGATGCCGACCCCGGCCGACACGATGCGCGCGCCGCCCTGCACGAACGCCGTCATGCCGCCGTTGCCGAACTCGCTGTACATGGCCTCCCAGTCGCCGAGGCTGGCGAACCCGGCCGTCGCCGCGATGATGGCCACGAGCGCGAGGGAGCCCTCGCCGGACGAGCCCAGGTAGCCCACGAAACGCGCGTCGGTCTCCTTGTCGAGCTGCTTCGACGTGGTGCCCGAGCCCACGAGCCCGTGGAAGCCCGAGATCGCCCCGCAGGCGATGGTGACGAAGAGCAGGGGGAAGAGGGGCGGCGCCGACGCCGGCACGTTGGGATTGATGGCCGGCGCGACGATGGTCGGGTTCGCAATCAGCACCGCGCCGTAGAGCAGCCCGAGCCCCACGAAGAGCTGGATGCCGTTGATGTAGTCGCGCGGCTGCAGGAGCAGCCAGACCGGGAGCAGGGAGGCGATGCCGGCGTACAGGAACAGGATGAGAATCCACTGCGCGCCCACCGGCAGCATGCCCGCCGACAACTCGATCGGGAAGCGCTCGCCGAGATAGATGACCGCGTACAGGATGACGGTGCCGACGACCGTGGGCCACAGGATCGGCACTCCCATGCGGTAGATGAGGATGCCGATGCCGACGGCGACGAAGACGGCGGTCCACGCGGGAATCACGCTGCTCGGCGTCGTCTGGAACTCGTTCGCGATGGCCACCGCGAACACCGCGTTGACCATCATCAGCAGGAAGAAGACGACGATCATGAACAGGGTGCGGGCGCGGGGGCTGATGACGTCGCCGGACAGTGCGCCCACCGACTTCGCCTTGTTCCGGACGCTGGCCCAGACCGCGCCGAAGTCGTGGACGCCGGCGAAGAACATGGTGCCGAAGATGACCCAGAGGAACGCGGGCAGCCAGCCCCAGATGACCGCGATGCCGGGTCCGATGATGGGCGCGGCGCCGGCCACCGCCGTGAAGTGGTGGCCCCACAGGACGACCCGGTTGGTCGGGATGTAGTCCACGTCGTCCCGCATGGCGTGGGCCGGCGTCTCGAAGTCGGGATCGAGCCGGTATATCTGCTCGGCGATGAACTTCGAGTAGAACCGGTAACCGATGAAGATCATCGCGAGGCCGATGACGGCGAGAATGGTGGCGTTCATCAGATGAAGACCTCGTAGCGGGACGGACTGCCGCCGCGGAACGGGCCTATTCTACACGCGTTCCACGTGCGCCCTCGCCGACGCCGCGCTGCGTCGGCGGCCGGGTCGGCGTGCGACGCGCCCCGAGGTTGACCGGATGTACCAGGCGCTCGCAGACCTCGTTCTCCTCGCGCACGCGGCCTTCATCCTGTTCGCGGCCGGCGGCGCGCTGCTGCTGCGGCGGGTCCCCCGCGTCGCCTGGCTCCACGTGCCGGCGGTGGTCTGGGGCGTCGGCATCGAGTGGTCCGGCGGGGTCTGTCCGCTCACCCCGCTCGAGGTGTGGCTCCGGCGGCGGTCGGGGGAGGCGGGCTACGGGGGCGATTTCATCGAGCACTACGTCACCGCGATGATCTACCCGGCCGGGCTCACCCGCGGCATGCAGGTCGCTCTGGGCGGGGCGCTGCTGCTGGTGAACGCCTTCCTGTACTGGCGCGCCTGGTCCGACCGTCTCGGCCGCGGGCCCCGGGGTGTCCGGTCCGGCTGACCAATCGGTCAGTCAATCCAGTATGCCGGTCCGAACTGCTTCCGCCGAGGTTGCGTATAACATTGCGGCGATGACACGTACCGGGGCGAGGGACGTCCGGCGGGTGCTGGCCGCCGTGCTGGGGCTGGGCCTCGCGGGCTGTGGTTCGGCTCCGGCGGATGTGGCCGAACCGGCGCCGCGCGTCGACGGGGCGGCGGTCGCCGACGCCGCGGTGGCGACGGAACGGTCCGGGCCGCTGCTGGTGGCCCTGGGCGACAGCCTGACGGCGGGGCTCGGCCTCGACGGGGAGGACGCGTATCCGGCCCGCCTCGAACGGGCGCTGCGGGATGACGGCTACGCGGTGACGGTGGTGAACGCGGGGGTGTCCGGCGACACCACCGCGGCCGGGCTCGCGCGGGCCGAGTGGGCGCTCGAAGGCGACGTGCGCATCCTGATCGTGGCCCTGGGCGGGAACGACGGGCTCCGGGGGCTGCCGGTCGAGCAGATGAGGGAGAATCTCGCGCAGATTCTGGCGCTGGCGGCGGTGCGCGGCGTTCGGGTCCTGCTGACGGGCATGGAGGCGCCCCCGAACTTCGGGACGGCCTATACGGCGGCGTTTCGGGCGGTGTTCGGCGATCTCGCCCGCGAGCACGACGTGGCGTTCATGCCGTTCCTGCTCGACGGGGTGGCCGCCGATCCGGCCCTCAACCAGGCCGACGGGATTCACCCGAACGCGGCCGGCGCGGCGGTCGTGGCGGCTCGTGTCCGCGACGCGCTGGAACCGTTGCTGCCCGCCCTCGCCCCATGAACCGGCAGGTCGATCCGGCCGCATCGGCATCGCCAACCTGACGCGCACCGACGACGCAGGCCGGCGGGATGCCCCGCCGCTCGAATGCAGTGGGGGGCCACGGCGGCCAGGCGTGCGCACCTTGGCCCGACGCAGGCGCCCGCCGCACTGGTTGAGGGGAGAGCGGCGCCGGCGACGCTCCCCGGGCCAGCCGTGATTCTCCGCGTCGGCGCCGGAAGACGCATCGTGCCGCGAGTCAACGCATGATCGAGCTCCGCAACGTCTCCAAGACCGTCCTCAGCGGGAACGCGCCCCTGACCATCGTCCAGCCGCTCGACCTGACGGTGTCGTCGGGGCAGTACGTGTCCATCGTCGGGCCGTCGGGCAGCGGCAAGTCGACTCTGCTCGGTCTCATCGCCGGGCTCGACGCGCCGACCACCGGCGAGATCAGCATCGACGGCGTCGAGATATCCGGCCTCGACGAGGACGCCCTGGCCAGGCTCCGGGGGCGGAAGATCGGGATCGTGTTCCAGTTCTTCCATCTCGTGCCGTCGCTGACCGCGTTCGAGAACGTGCTCGTGCCGCTGGAGATCGCGGGCGCGGCGCAGGGCGCCGAGCGGGCCGCGGCGCTGTTGTCCGAGGTGGGGCTCGAGGGCCGGGCCGGTCACTATCCTGCGCAGTTGTCGGGCGGCGAGCAGCAGCGCATCGCGATCGCGCGGGCTCTCGCCAACGAGCCCCCGATCCTCCTCGCGGACGAACCGACGGGGAACCTGGACAGCGTCAACGGCCGTCACATCGTCGAGCTGCTCCACCGGATCAACCGGGCGCGGGGCACGACCATCGTGCTCGTCACCCACGACCGCGAGCTCGCGTCGGGTACCGATGTCACCCTGCGGATGCGCGACGGCCGCACCGAGCGGGTGTCCCCGGCGCCGGTTCGAGAGGTGATCGCGTGACGTTCGTGCTCCGCATGGTCGGCCGCGAGCTGCGGGCGTCGTGGCGGCGGCTCGCCTTCTTCTTCGTCTGCGTCGCGGTCGGTGTCAGCGCAATCGTGGCGCTGCGGTCGGTCATCCAGCAGGTGGGGGTGGCGATGGCGGGCGAGACCCGCGCCCTGCTGGCCGCCGACGTGGAGATCGAATCGGAGCAGCCCTGGTCGGAGGCGGCCCTGGCCACGATCGACGCTGTCCTGGGCGCCGAGTCCGACCTGAGCCGGACCCGCTCGATCGAGACGCCGACGATGGCCCGGCCGGCCGACGAGTCGAAGGTGGTGGCGCGGGTGGTCGAGCTTCGGGGCGTCGAGGCCGCGTTCCCGTTCTACGGGCGCTTCGTGCTCGAGGACGGCCGCTCCTACGACCACCGCCTGCTCGCGGACGGGGGGGCGCTGGTGCGGCCGGAGCTGCTGACCCAGCTCGACGTCGCGGTCGGAGACGACATCCTCATCGGCGACCGCAGTTTCGAGATCCGCGGCGTCATCCTGCGCGAGCCGGGAGGGGGCATGGGCGCCTTCAGCTTCGGTCCCCGGGTGCTCGTCGACTACGACGACGTGCTGGAGACGGGGCTGCTGACCCTCGGCTCCCGCGCCGAACGCCAGATCCTGCTGAGGGTCCCCGAGCTCCGCGTCGACCCGCTCGTGGCCTCGCTGCGCGAACCGCTGCGCGACGAGTTCGTGCGCGTGCGGTCCTACCGCAACACCGAGGACCGGATTGCCCGCAACCTGTCGCGGGCCGAGGACTACCTGAGCCTGATCGGGTTCGTGGTGGTCGTGCTCGGGGGCATCGGGGTGTGGAGCGTGACCCGGGTCTTCGTCCGACAGCGTGTGCGCAGCGTCGCGGTGCTCAAGTGCCTCGGGGCGACGAGCCGCCAGGTGCTGGCCGTCTACGTCGTTCAGGTCGCCGTCCTGGGACTGGGGGGCGCGATGCTCGGGGTCGTGTTGGCCGCCGCCGTGCTCTCCTCGCTGCCGTCCTCCCTCACCGCGCAGGCGGCGGCCGTCGCCGGCGTGGACAACCTCGCCTACGGCGTGACCGGATCGGCCGTCGTCCAGGGCCTGGGCGTGGGCGTCCTCGTGTCGCTACTCTTCGCGCTGGGACCGCTGCTCGAGATGCGGACCATCAAGCCGCTGGCCCTGATCCGGTGGAACCTCATCACGGTCTCGGCGCGCGACTGGGCGCAGTGGGCGGTGCTGGGCGTGCTGGCGGCGGGGCTGGTCGCGCTGGCGAGCTGGCAGGCGGCCTCGTGGGAGGCCGGCCTGTGGGTGTGCGGCGGATTCGCGGTCGTCGCGGTCGCGCTCCATGCCGTCGGGCGGACGCTGGTGCGGCTGATTCAGCCTCTGGGCGCGGGCGCCCGGTTCGCGGTGCGCCACGCCGTCCTCAACCTGGTGCGGCCCGGCAACCAGACGCGGGTCATCCTCCTCGCGGTGGGACTGGGGAGCTTCTTCGTCATCGGCATCCACGCGGTGCAAGCCAACCTGCTGGGCGCTTTCGCCCTGGAGATCCGCGAGGACAGCCCCGACATGTTCCTCATCGACGTTCAGCAGGACCAGCAGGCCGGTGTCCGCCAACTCATCGAGGAGCGAATCGGCCGCGCCCCCGGCCTGATCCCGGTGCTGCGGGCCCGCGTCACCGGCGTCGACGGCCAGCGGACGCAGCTCGACTCCGCCCGCGCGGTGCGGCGACGGGGCGTCGGGCGCGAGTTCACGGTGACCTACCGCGGTCATCTCGAGGCGAACGAACGCGTCGTCGCCGGCGCCTTCTGGGGGCCGGGGGGGCCCGATCGGCCCGAGGTCTCGGTGGAGGAGAGTATCCGCGACCGGCTGGACCTGGCGATGGGCGACGTGCTGCAGTTCCGCGTGCTGGGACGCGACATCCGGGCGACGGTCTCGAGTGTGCGTGCGGTCGACTGGGACGACTCCCGCAGCGGCGGTTTCATGTTCCTGTTCAGCCCGGGCGTGTTCGATCGGGCTCCCCACAGCTTCATCTCGTTCCTGCGCGGCCCTCGTGAAACGGCTTCGCGCGCCCGCCTGCAGCGCGACCTCGTCGCCGGCTTCCCCAACGTCTCGGTCATCGACGGGCTCGAGGTCATCGCCACCGTTCGGCGCATTCTCGACTACGTCACCCTCGCGATCACGCTGGTGGGGGGCATCGCGATCTTCAGTGGGGTCCTGATTCTCGTCGGGTCGGTCGCGATGACGAAGTACCAGCGGCGCTACGAGACCGCCATCCTCCAGACCCTCGGCGCCACCCGCCGCAGCCTCGTCACGATGCTCGTCGTCGAGTACGGCACGCTGGGCGTCCTCGCCGGCGCGGTGGGGGCGGTCGGCGCCCTCGGGCTGACCTGGGGTCTCAGTCGCCACCTCCTCGACATCGACTGGAATCCCGCGCCGCTGGTCAACCTCGGCGGCATGCTGCTGACGACGCTGGTGGTGGGAAGCGTGGGGGTCGCGGCCAGTCTCGACGTGCTGCGCCGCAAGCCGATGGGCACGCTCCGCGCGGAGTAGGGGGGCGTCTCGGGCGACGTGCGTTCCTCGCCGCCGAGAGCCCTGCCACGGCTGTCCGGGACCCCGTCCGACCTTCTCCCACCTTCCCGCCTCGGGGCCCGGCATCTGCTATGATCTTCGTTTGCACGCGCATCCCGGATGCGGCCTGTCTGGATGCGCGCCGACGAGGCGGCGGCAGCGCAGGCGCGACAACCGAGACGGCCTGTCTGACAGCTTCGCCGACCGGCGGCCCGCGACAGCGTGGCGGCACGGGAGAGTCCCCATGAACATGGCACGCTATCGGGACGCGTTGTTGCGCAAGCGCTCCGAGATCCTGACGGTCGGCGCCGGCGCCAAGCCGATTCAGGCGGCTGAGGGGACGAGCAGCCGCCAGGGCGACCTCGCCGACCAGGCGACCGGCAACAACGAGGTCCACATTCAGCTCAAGCTGAAGCAGACCGACGCGAAGATTCTGCAGGCCATCGAGGAGGCGCTCTGGCGTCTCGAGCAGGGCACCTACGGCGTCTGCCGCGACTGCGGCGAGCCGGTGGCGGAAGCGCGGCTGAACGCCATTCCCTGGACCCGCGTGTGCATCACCTGCAAGGAGAAGCAGAGCGCGCGGTGACCTCGCGCCGCGCCCGGGGCCCGCATTCGGCCCCGGCCGGCTCCTGACGGTGCGGCAAGGCGGCCGATGGCATCAGCGGAGCGATGCGCAGCCGTGGCGCTGGGAAGCAACGTCGGCGATCGCGCATCCCACTTGGCCTACGCGGTGAGTCGGCTGCGGCGGACGCTCACCGACGTCGTCGTCTCCCGCTTCATCGAGACCCGCCCCGAGCACGCCGTCGACGAACCCCTCTTCCTGAACGCGGCTCTCGTGGGCGGAACTCGCGCGGCGCCGGATCGCCTGCTGGCGCAACTGCTGTCGATAGAACGGGAGCGGGGGCGGGTCCGTTCCTATCCGGGTGCGCCCCGGACCCTCGACCTGGACCTGGTGCTGGTGGGCGACCTCGCGGTCGAGTCCGACGCGCTGACGCTGCCGCATCCCCGGTTCCGTTCCCGGGGATTCGTACTGGAGCCGCTCGCCGAGATCGCACCGGACCTGATCGATCCGGTGACTGGCAGGACCGTGGCGCAACTGCTGGGCGTTCTGCGCACGGGGGCCTGACCGCCCGGGCGCCGCCTATTCGAACCGCAGCGACTCGATGGGGTCGAGCTGGGCGCCCTTCCAGGCCGGGTAGAAGCCGAACACGACGCCGATCACGGCCGCGAAGCCCACCGAGAGCGCCACCGCGTCGGGCGGCACGCGGGCCGGCCACTGCAGGAACTCGGTCAGCCCTCCCGACACCGCGAAGCCGAAGCCGACGCCGATGAGGCCGCCGACGAGGCTGAGGGCGATCGCCTCGACGAGGAACTGCCACAACACGTCCTTGCCCTTGGCCCCGACGGCCATGCGCAGCCCGATCTCGCGCGTGCGCTCGGTGACCGACACGAGCATGATGTTCATGATGCCGATGCCGCCCACGATCAGCGAGACGACGGCGATGGCCAGGGTGAACATGGTCATCGTCTGGGTCATCCCGGTGCGCATGCTGGTGATGTCGTCCTGCGTGCGCACCATGAAGTCGTTGTCCTCGCCGGGAATCAGCTCGTGCTCGATGCGCAGCACCGCCTCGATCTGTTCCGACACCTCCTGAATCTCGTCGGCCGACCGGGCCGAGATGCTGATGCCCGAGATGTTGGTGCCGTCCCGCCCGCGGAGCTTGCGCTGCACGGTGGTGTAGGGGGCGAAGATGATGTCGTCCTGGTCGTCTCCGAACGCGCCGGATCCCTTCGCTTCCATGATGCCGACGACCCGGAACGACTGGTTGCGGATGCGCACCAGTTGGCCGACGGCGTCGACGCCCTCCCCGAACAGGTTGTCGCGGACCACCGAGCCGAGCACCGCGACCTTGGCGGCGCTCGCGACGTCGGTGGGCGTGAAGAAGGCGCCGTCGTCGATCTCCCAGAACCGGATGAGGGGCAGCTCCACATCGACGCCCTCGATGCGGGTGAACCAGTTCTGGCCGGCGGCGATCACCTGGTCGCGGGTGTTGACGGTGGCGCTCAGGTACTGCGCGCCGGGGACCTGCTCGCGGATCGCCGCGATGTCCTTGACCTTGAGCCGGGGCGACGACCCCATGCCGCCGCTGACGCCGCCGCGGCTCCAGTTGCCGGCGCGCACCATGATGAGGTTGGTGCCGGCGGACCGGATCTGGGTCTCGATCTCCTCCTGCGCCCCGGTGCCCAGCGCGACCATGGTGATGACCGCGGCCACCCCGATGATCATGCCGAGCATGGTCAGGGCGGTCCGCATCTTGTTGCGTCCGAGCGCCTTGAGCGCAGTGCGGAAGATCAGCAGCAGTGTCATGGCGAAGTCACTCCTCGGGGCGGCGGCGGGGCATCGGTCGAACGGGCGGTGGGCGGCGGGTCCGATGCGGGCGGCGGGGGCGCTTCGACGGCCGGTGCGGGGGCGCGGGCGGTCCGCTCGGCGGACTCGACCTGGGCACGACGCAGGACGTTCAGGGCGGGCTCGACCGCGTCGTCGTCGTCGGGCAGCGCGGCCAGCTCGTCGGCGGCGAGGCGCCGGATGCGGTTCGGCTGGTCGGTCACGATGCGGCCGTCGCGGAAGGCGATGATGCGCGTGCCGTACTCGGCGATGTCCTGCTCGTGGGTGATCAGGAGGACGGTGATGCCGCGCTCGGTGTTCAGGCGCTGGAAGATGTCCATCACCTCGATGCTGGTGCGGCTGTCGAGGTTGCCCGTCGGCTCGTCGGCGAGCAGGATGGCGGGCTCGTTGATGAGGGCGCGGGCGATGGCCACGCGCTGCTGCTGGCCGCCCGAGAGCTGGTTGGGGTGGTGGTCGGCGCGGTCGCTCAGCCCGACCGAGGCGAGGGCCTCGCGCGCCCGCCGGTGCCGGTCGCGGGCGCGCAGGCCGTTGCCGTTGTACAGCAGCGGCAGCTCGACGTTGTCGAGGGCGGTGGTGCGCGGCAGCAGGTTGAAGCCCTGGAAGACGAACCCGACCTTCCGGCTGCGGACGGTGGCGAGGGTGTTCTTCGACAGGGTCGAGACGTCGTCCCCGTCCAGCACGTACCGTCCCGACGTCGGCCGGTCCAGGCAGCCGAGGATGTGCATGAACGTCGACTTTCCGGAACCCGAAGGCCCGATCACGGCCACGAACTCGCCGGTCCGGATCTCCGTCGTCACGCCGCGGAGGGCACGGACCTTGACCTCTCCGAGATCGTAGACCTTGGTGAGGTCCTGAACGGCGATGGTCGTCGACATGACCGTCTCGGGCGCTATCGGCGGCCGCGCCGGCCGAACTGCGGGATGAGCGGCGAGGAAGACCGGGCCGCGGGGCCGGAGCCATCCTCGGGGGTGCTCACGTCGGTGACGAGCTGGGCGCCTTCTTGCAGGAGCGGGGCGAGCTCCGGCGCTGTGGCGGGGGCGTCAGGCGGGGCGGCTTCGAGGCGCGCGATCATCTGCTCGAGATTGCGGCGCGCCGCCGGGTCGTCGATCAACTCGACCTGCTGGCGGATCTCGACGATCTGGGGGTCTGACGCCGGTCTCGTCGGCGGGCGCGCGGAGGCCGCGCCGACCAGCTCCGTCGCCGTGCCGTCCGTCACGCCCAGGCGCACCCCGACGGGAGTCAGCTCGTCGCCGTCCATCACCCAGACCCGGCCCGTGGTCTCTTCCACTTCGATCGGCGAGAACAACGCGTCGATGGTCCGGGCGCCGCGTTCGACGGCCGGGACCGCGGGACCCGCGGTCCGGTTGGCGGGACGCCGCGCACCCCCCGGGCCGCCTCTTCCGTCCAGACCGCCTCTTCCACCGCCCTGAGCCCGCCGCGCGGCGAAGAACTCGGCGCGCTGCTCCGGCGTCATCGACTGAACGCGCTCGCGCATCGCCTGACGCTCCGCGTCGGACATGTTGGCGAATCCGCCGCCGGGGCCGCGGCTCCCGCCGGGTCCGCCGAAGCCGCCCGGGCCGCCTCTTCCGCCTGGGCCGCCGGGTCCACCGCCGGGCGCCCCCGGGCGAGCCGCGCCGGTCCCGGAACCGCCGCGCTGAAGCACCTCGGGCACGGGCTGGTTCAGCACCGCGAACATGTCGGGCGTCGGGCGGAACCGCAGGGCGGAGTTGGGCACGCGCAGCACGTTCTCGCGCCTCGCGATCTCAAGGGTGACGGTGGCGGTCATGCCGGGCTTCAGCCGGAGGTCGTTGTTCGGGACGTCGATGACGGTGGCGTAGGTCACGACCTGCTGCAACACGACCGGCTCGAGGCGGATCTGCGAGACGGTCCCCTCGAACTCCTCGGCCGCGTAGGCGTCGACGGTGAAGGAAACCGGCTGACCCGGCCGGATGCGGCCAACGTCCGACTCGTCGATGTTGGCGATGACCTGCATCTCGGTCAGGTCCGCCGCGATGATGAACAGTTCGGGAGCCGACATGCTCGCGGCCACCGTCTGTCCGACGTCGACCTGCCGCGCGATGACGATGCCGTCGATGGGCGCGGTGATGACGGTGTGGCCCAGGTTGACCTCGCTCTGGTTCAGCGACGCGCGCGACTGGATGACGCTGGCCTCCGCCGACTGCCGCTGGGCCTCGGCGGATCGGACCGCGACCTGGGCGGCTTCGAGCTCGGAGGCCGCGATGAGGTTCTGGGCCGCGAGCTCCTCCGAGCGGCGCAACTGCGTCTGTGCATCCTCGAGGGCGACGGTCAGCCGGGCCACGTCGGCCTCGGCCCGCGCGAGGTTGGCGCGCGACTGCTCGACCTGGGTCTGGAACAGCGACGGCTCCAGGCGCGCGATGACCTCGCCTTGGCGGACGATGGAGTTGAAGTCGGCGTACAGCGCGTCGATGATGCCCGAGACCTGGCTGCCCACCTGAACCGTGGTCACCGCCTCGAGCGCTCCCGTCGCCCCGACGGTGTCGACCACGTCTCCGCGGGCGAGGGCCACGGTGCTCACCTCGGGGATGAACTCCGCCGTCCGGAACCCCAGGTAGCCGTACGCGGTGATCCCGAGGGTGGCGAGGACGACGACGATGGAGACCTTCTTCATGAGAAACGATCCTCAGTGCCTGTGCGTGCCGATGGCTTCCGGCGACCGTCGTGGGCTCACTGGATGATCTGGATGCCCGCCTGCGACAGCGACGTCCGTTGTACGCGGTCGAGCTCGATGAGCGCCTTCTGCTGATCGAGGATGGCCCGAAGCTCGGTGTCCTGGGCGGTCGAGAGATCCCGTTGAGCCTGGACCACGAAGAAGTTCGTCGACAGCCCCGCGTCGAAGCGGCTCTGCTCGGCCGCGAGCTGCTCTTCGGCGAGCTCGCGGGCGGCGGTGGCGGCCTCGATGCGCCGGGCGATGGCCCGGATCTGGAGGACCGCGTTGGTGATCTCGGTCGCGACCTGCAGCTCGAGCTGCCGGAGCTGCGCCTGCACCTGCTGGGTCTGCAACTGCGCGCGCGCGTACGCGGCGTCGGCCGCGCTCGGGCCGATCGGGTAGCTCACGTTGAGCTGCACCGTCCACACCGGATAGTCGAGATCGACCAACTGGTCGAATGCGTCGTTGATGCCCCCCGGGATCTCCGTCAACACCCTGCCGCCGAGGCCCGAACGCACGAAACGCGTGCCGCCCTGTCCCTGCAACTGGTAGCTGCCCGTGAGGTCGACCGAAGGCAGCCGCTGGTTGCGCATCGACGACAGGTTCACCTCGTTGATGTCGAGCTGCCGACGCGACCGCTCGATGTCCGTGCGTTCCTCCAGAGCCCGCCGGATCGTCGCCTCGAGGTCGATGGGGGCGGGCGTGAGGGTGGGCAGGTCGATGGGGTTCAGGGTCGCCCGCCAGTAATCGTCGCCGGTGCCGTCGACGATCAGTTGCTTGAGGACGAGCTCGGCGGTGGCGAGGGCCTGCTCGGCCTGGGCCAGGGTCTGGCGGCGGGCCGCCGCTTCGGAACGGGCCTGGACGACATCGATCGGGGCCAGGGTGCCGATCTCGACCCGCGCCTCGTTGTCGCGGACGAGGGCCTCGGCCAGATCCAGGGCCTGCTGCTGCACTTCCACCGACCGCGTCGCATAGACCAGTTCCCAGTAGGCGTCCCGGACCGCCGACACCGTATTCGTGACGGTCTGGCGCAGGTCGATGTCGGCGATGTCGCGGTTGATGCGGGTGACCTGAATCTGCTGACGGATCGGATCGATCCTGAACCCGCGGAGCAACGGCTGGGTGTACGAGGCCTGGACGCTCGAGCGGTAGCTGGGGTTGAAGCTGCTGAAGAAGTTGGTCGACGCCGAGCGGTTGTTGTTGAAGTTGACCTGGTAGCGTCCCCCGCCCCACCCGACTTCCTGACTGACGCCGCTGTTCACGGTCACGATGTCGCTCACGACCGATTCGCCGCCGTCGAGCTGCGTCGAGGACGGATTGGTGCGCGAGTTGTTGGAGAAGTTGGTGTCGAACGTGGGGCGGTACGCCGCGAGCTGCTGGGCCAGGTTGAGGTCGAACACCTGCGGGTTCAACCGCTGCACGGCCAGGTCGAGGTTGCGCTCGAGCGCACGGGCGACCGCCTCGTCCAGGGTGAGGTCGATCCGGGGCCCGGCGCCGGGCGTCTGCACCGCGGCCAGCCGGATTCGGGCCTGGGCGATCAGATCGTCGACGCGGCCGTCGGGAGAGGGCTGGGCTGCGGCCATGGCCGGCAGCTTCACGAGCGCCGCCAGGACGACGGCGGCGACGGCTCGGGACGGGACGCTCCACATGACGGTGCTGCTCCTTCGCGGTCCGCCGGGGCGGCGATGCCGGCCACGGGAGAGGCCGGCATCCGGGCGTTCGCGCCGCGGCTTCATGTCTGTAGACTCGCGGGCTGGCCCGAATCTTCCGCGTGGGGGGCAGGCTTCTGGCCCGCCAGTCATCGCCGGCGGCTCCGCCTGGAGACTCCTAGTCGCACCGGCTCCCGGAATGGCGGGAGCGGTCACCGTCCCGTCTCAGGTCCATCCATGACTTGAGCGCCGCGCGTTGAGCGGGGTTCAGGACGCGGTACATGCGGAAGACCATCAGGGTCCGGGTCTTGCTGAGCTCGCTCCGCGCGGCCTCGACGCGGTCGATCTGACGGGTGATGTCGATTTCCTCGACCTGCATGTTGGCGATCATCCGGGACAGCGTCCGTTCTTCCCCGTTCAGGCGGCGGTAGGACTCGTGCATCTTGGGCAGCGAACGCTGATATATCCGGTCGATGTCGGCGGCCTGATCCTCGCTCAGATCGAGCAGCGACGTCACTTCCTCCGATTGCCACCAGCGATGCGGCCGGCGGTCCTGCGCGTCGGCGTCGAGCGGCGCCGACGCGCCCGCCATCACGAGAACGATCAGAAGACTCACCCACCAGCGCATCGCGCTTCCTCCAGCGGAATGACGGCGTCCTGCCAATCCAAGACTCTCGCGAAACGGCGAACGTTTACTGGCCCGCCAATCATCGCAACCGGCTCCGCCCGGTGTCCAACCCTGCGGCAGTCCGCGCTCGTTCTACGGCGCAGACTCCTGGTCCGAGTCGTCGGCGGCGAAGGCGCCGAGCCGGTCGACGACCTGGCCGACGGCCGAGTCCGGCGTCGAGGCGCCCGCGGTCAGGCCGACGCTGACGACCGGGTGGTCGGGAAGCCAGTCGAAGCTCCGTGTTTCCGCCGTCGTCGCCGGGCCCCGACCGTCGTCCACGGGACGGTGCCGGACCTCGAACCTCGACACCAAGTCGCCCGCGTCGGCGATGTGATAGGTCGGCACCCGCTGGCCGGCGAGGCGGGCGAGGTTCCTGGTGTTGCTGCTGTTGTAGCCGCCGATGACGATCATCAGGTCGAGGTCGCGGTCGGAAAGGAGCGCTTCGATGGCGTCCTGCCGGTCCTGGGTGGCGCTGCAGATGGTGTCGAACGCCCGGTAGTGCCGGTCGAGCTCGGCGCCGTCCCCGTAGCGGTCCATCATGGCTTCGCGGATCATCTCGCCGATGGCGAGGGACTCGGACATCAGCATGGTGGTCTGGTTGGCGAGGCCGATGTGCTGGAGGTCGCGGTGGGGGTCGAAGCCGGGCGACGCGGCGCCGGCGAACCTCGACAGGAAGGCGGAGGCGTCGCCGCCGCGCCTGATGAAGTCGCACACGACCTCGGTCTCGCCGCGATCGAGCACGACCAGGGACCGTCCGTCCGGGTACTGCAGGGCCTGGGACGCGGTGGCCACCGTCTCTTCGTGCCTCACCTTGCCGTGGATGATCGCGGTGAACCCCTCGCGGGCGTACCGGCGCACGTTCTTCCAGACGTTGAGGACGGACCCGCACGTCGTGTCGACCAGCGTGCAGCCCTGCTGTTGGAGGCGCAGCAGCATGGAGACGGCGACGCCGAAGGCGGGGAGGATGACGACATCGTCCGGCCCGAGCGCGTGTTCGTCCTCGCCGGCATCGCTCAGGAACCGGATGCCGGCATCGCGCAACCGATTGTTGACCCGCGGGTTGTGGATGATCTCGCCGGTGAGGTAGACGGCCCGATCGGGGAAGCGGCGGCGTGTCTGGTACGCGTAGTCGACGGCCCGGTCCACGCCATAGCAGAATCCGAACTCGTTGGCCAGGTACAACTGCAGGCGCCCCATTCTGCGCTGGTAGCCGGCTGCCCGCACCTCGTCCACGAGCGTGCTGTGGTAGTGCGCGGCCAGCTCGTCCGCGACCTCGTGCTTCAACGAGAGTCCCTTGCGGAATATCCGAACCGGTTGCGTTGTTTCGGTCATGGCCGTCGGCGCGCCCCCCGGCGCGACCGCAGCGCCCGGCGACGGCTCCCGCACATCATCGGACGGCGGCGGCGAGGTCGGGGACGCGCGGCGTGAGTGCATCGATGGACGCGAGCTCCGTCACGGGAAGGCTGACGGTGGCGACGTCGAGAGCTTCGAGCAACGCCGCCTCGGCCATGACCTGCTCGAACTCGCTCAGAGAGAGCGGCGTGCGGGCGGGGTCTGCGGTCGACGCGGGGGGGAGCTCGATGGTGCCGGTCATGTCGAGCGTGGCGTTCACGGCGGTTCCGGCCGGCGCCTCGAGGACGACCCCGGAACTCGGACCGGGGCTCGGCATCGTCGTGGCCCCCCAATGGAGGTCCACGAGCTGCCCGGCGACGATCCCCACGGCCAGTCCGGCGGCGGTGGCGGCCGCGGCCCATCGGCTGGGGCGAAGATCCCGTCGACGCTCGGGAGCGCGGCGGAACGGGAACGAGAGCACCCGGGCCCGTTCGACGGCGCCGACGACACGGGCCAGGCGACGGTCGATGCGCGCTCGCTGGGCCTCGAGCCGGCCGGGCGGGAAGGCCGCGTCGAACGCGGCGTCCGCGCCGTCCGCGACCGTGTCGAGGAGTTGCCGCAGCTCCTGGACCCGGCGCGCGCAGCGGACACATTCGCGGAGGTGTCGGGCGGTCGAAATGCCGGCGTCGCCGAGGACCACCTCGAGGAGGTGGTCCTCAGAGGGATGCCCGCGGTCGGTGCGGGTGCGCCAACGTCGCAGGAGGGCTGTCATTCTCGAGTCACCCGCCGTGGTCACGTCCGATCACCGCGGCTCGTTTCACCGCCCGCGGTTCGCCCGCCGGCCGGGCGGGGCAGCTTCCCGACGTGTCCAACTCTCCCGGTCGAGCACGTCCCGCAGCTTCCGCACCGCCCGAAAAAGGTGCACGCGCACCGTCGATTCGTTGAGCCCCATGATGGCGCCCACTTCCCGCGCCGGCCGACCCTCGAAGTGGCTCAGGATCATGGCCGTCCGCTGGCGCAGCGGAAGCCCGTCGATGGCCTGCTCCAATCGCGCCCGCTGCTCCTTGGCCAGAAGCGCCGCTTCCGGAGACGGCTCGCGGGTCGGCGGCCCATCCGGGAGCAGACCATCCCGGGTCTCCGCCGAGACCATCCAGCGCGCCCGGCGGCCCCGCGCCTTCAGTCGATCGAGACAGGCGTTGACGAGAATGCGCGTGAACCACAGTTCGAAGAACAGGTCCTCGCGAAACGACGGCAGGTGCGTGAACGCCCTCAGGAACGCATCCTGAACGACCTCGTCCACCTCGGCGGGGTCGCGGAGATAGTGATAGGCGATGCGGGCGGCCCGGCGCTGCTGCCGGTCGACGATGGTTCCGAACCGTTCGGCCGCCTCCTCGCGCCGCCCGTCGGCCAGGAGACGCTTGACCTGACCGGCCAGCCGGGTCTCGATGGCGGCATGCGGATCGCTGCCGGACGCCGCCGTCGTCGACGCGCCGCGCCGTTGTCGCGGCGAGGCGGACGCGTTACCGGACGACGGGGAGGTCACGAGCCGCACACCGACATTATATGACAGGACGCGGTTTGCGACGCTCCGCGGCGTCGTCACCGCGCGTCGGCGAGCGGGCGCCCGCCATCCGCGGACGCGGCGGCCCGCGCCGCCACGACGGGCGATTCTCCCCGGCTCGCGACGGGGCACGTTGACGCTCGGCGAGACCGATAATAGAATCGGCGCGGCGTCGGGCCGAACCCGCGGCCGTGCCGTCGCTCGGTGCAGTTGTCCGGATGGCTGGTTTTCGCTCCCCAGGCGGGCCTTACCCTGCGGTGGAGTCCTTCCCGCCCCATCGGAGAGACATGCCTCGCGATTGCGCGGCCGGTTCCGTTCGCTTGCGGGCGTTCGGCATTGCGCGTCGTCGCCCGCGGCCACGGGGATGACCGGGGCTGCGCTCGCCCCGGCTCGGGCGCGGCATGCAGGCCCCGCGGCGGTGGGCGGGGGCGGTCGCGTCGCTGGGCCACCGGATTCGCGTCCGCTTGCCGGGCGTGCGGCGTTGGAGAAGCAGGGCGGATGTTGAACGTGAGTGCGGACCAGCGGTTGGAGTCTGTCGGAATCGTCGACCCGGCATCGGTCTTCTGGAACCTGTCAACGGCTGCGCTCTACGAGGAAGCGGTGGCGCGCCGCGAGGGCACAGTGGCCAAGTCGGGACCGCTGGTCTGTCGCACCGGCCCCCACACCGGGCGTTCTCCGCGCGATCGGTTCCTCGTGGACGAGCCGTCGAGCTCGGGCCGCATCGCCTGGGGCGACGTGAACCGTCCGATGGCGCCCGACCGGTTCGACGCCGTTCACCGGGCGGTCGCCGAGCACTTTCGCGGCCGCGATCTGTTCGTGCAGGACTGTTACGCGGGGGCGGACCCCGCCTACCGCCTCCCGGTGCGGGTGGTGACCGAGAAGGCCTGGCACGCGCTGTTCGCACGTCACCTGCTCATCACCGAGTCGGACCGCGTGAAACTCGCCGACCACGTGCCCGAGCTCACCGTGATCAACGCGGCCTCTTGTCGGGCGGATCCCCGGATCCACGGGACCAACTCCGACGTCTTCATCCTGTTGAACCTCGCGAAGCGTCTCGTGCTGATAGGCGGCACGAGCTACGCCGGCGAGATCAAGAAGTCGGTGTTCGCGGTGATGAACTACCTGCTGCCGTTGCGGCGCGTGCTTCCCATGCATTGCGCGGCGAACTTGGGGTCTGCGGGCGACGTGGCCGTCTTCTTCGGTCTGTCGGGGACGGGCAAGACGACGCTGTCGAGCGATCCCGCCCGGCACCTCATCGGCGACGACGAGCACGGATGGAGCGACCGCGGGGTCTTCAACTTCGAGGGCGGGTGCTACGCGAAGATGATCCGGCTGTCGGCCGAGGCCGAACCGCAGATTTACGCCACGACGCGGCGGTTCGCGACGGTGCTCGAGAACGTGACCATCGATCCGGTGACCCGGCAGTTGGATCTCGACGACGACTCGGTCACCGAGAACACGCGCGGGGCGTACCCCCTCGCGGCCATCGACTCGTACGTGCCTTCGCTGCAGGGCGGGCATCCGAGCCACGTGATCATGCTCACCGCCGACGCCTTTGGCGTGCTGCCGCCGATCGCCCGGCTGTCGCCGGCGGCCGCGATGTACCACTTCCTCTCGGGCTACACCGCCAAGGTGGCGGGGACGGAACGCGGGGTGACGGAGCCGACGGCCACGTTCAGCACGTGTTTCGGGGCCCCGTTCATGGTGTCGCCGCCGACCACCTACGCCGAGCTCCTCGGCGAGCGGCTCGCCCGGCATCCCACCAGGGCCTGGCTCGTCAATACCGGATGGACGGGGGGGGCCTTCGGGGTGGGAAGGCGCATGCCGATCGCGCATACCCGAGCGCTGATCGCCGCAGTGCTGTCCGGCCGCCTGAACGACGTGCCGACGGCGCCCGACCCGGTCTTCAAGTTCGACGTGCCGCTCGCCTGCCCGGGCGTCCCGTCGGAGGTGCTGGAACCCCGGCGCACCTGGGCGAACCCGGCCGACTACGACGTGCAGGCTGGCCGGCTGGCCGGCATGTTCGCCGAGAACTTCCATCGGTTCGCGGGCGACGTCTCGGCCGAGGTGGCCGCGGCCGGTCCCGCCGTCGGGACGCCGGTCAGCCGCCGGGAGCTTGCGCGGTAGTGGGAGGCACCCCCTTCGAGCCGGTGATCGGGCTCGAGATCCACGCGCAGCTCCTCACCGACACGAAGATCTTCTGCGGGTGCGCCACCCGTTTCGGGGCGGAGCCGAACGCCCACGTGTGCCCCGTCTGCCTCGGCCTGCCCGGGGCGTTGCCGGTGCTGAACCGCCGCGCCGTCGATCTGGGCATGCGCGCGGCCCTGGCCCTGAACTGCACCGTGCAGGCGCGTTCAATCTTCGCCCGCAAGAACTACTTCTATCCGGACCTGCCCAAGGGCTATCAGATCTCGCAGTACGAGCATCCCCTGGCCACCGACGGCGAGGTGCGGTACGCGGAGGACGACGGCGAACGCGTCGTGCGCATCATCCGCGTGCATCTCGAGGAGGACGCGGGCAAGTCGCTCCACGCGGCCGGCGGCGACGCCGACAGGCACACCCACCTCGACTTCAACCGCAGCGGCGTGCCGCTGATCGAGATCGTGACGCATCCCGATCTGCGGTCTCCGGCCGAGGCCGCGGTTTTCTTCACCCGCTTGCGGGGCATCCTCACCACCATCGGGGTCAACGACGGCAACATGGAGGAAGGCAGCCTGCGCTGCGACGCGAACGTCTCCATCCGCCCCGCGGGAGATCCGGCCCTGGGGGTGAAGGTGGAGGTGAAGAACCTCAACTCGTTCCGGTTCCTGCAGCGCGCGATCGAGTACGAGATCCACCGACAGACAGAGGCCGTCCGCGCCGGGAGGCGGATCGAGCAGGAGACCCGTCTGTGGGACACGGCGGCCCATCGCACGGTGTCCATGCGCAGCAAGGAGGACGCCCACGACTACCGCTACTTCCCCGAGCCGGACCTGCCTCCCGTCGAGGTGTCGGAGGCGTGGATCGCCGAGGTCGCCGCAGACCTGCCGGAGCTGCCCGAGGCCCGGAAGCAGCGGCTCGTTCGCCAGTACGGCCTCTCGGCCGGGGAAGCCGGGCAGCTCGCGGACACCGGCGCGCTGACCGCCTACTTCGAAGCGGTGTCGGCGGCGGCGGGGAACGCGAGGGCGGCGGTCAACTGGGTGATGGGAGAGGTCACCCGGCGGTTGAACGCCGACGGCGAGGAGATCGGCGCCGTCGGCGTGACTCCGGACGCGTTGGGCCGGTTGATCCGGATGGTCGACGGCGGGGTCGTCAGCGGGAGCGCGGCCAAGACGGTCTTCGAGCGCATGTACGGCACCGGACGCGACGCCGCCGAGGTCGTCGAGGCCGAGGGGCTCGCGCAGATTGGTGACGAGGGCCGGCTGCGTGAGGTCGTGACCGGGGTGATCGCGGCCAACGACGACGCCGCCTCCCGGTTCCGCCGCGGCAACGAGGGCTCGCTGGGGTTTCTGGTAGGACAGGTGATGCGGGAGACTCGCGGGCGGGCGAATCCGCAGCTCGTGAACGAGCTCCTGCGACGGGCGCTGTCCGACGACGCCTGAGGCGTCGCCCCCGCGGTGGTCCGGCGCCGCGCCCGCGGCCGGCAGCGGCGCGTTGACAGCGCCCGACGTTCGGGCATAGACTGGACCTACGTCATTCATGTTGCGGCCAGATCCTGCTCTCGCCGGCCTCCTCGTGGACCTGCGCCCACGAGAAGAGTCTCTCGCGCTCGACAACATCCGCACCGAGTTCTACCGCGAAGAGTTCTTGAAGCACCGCGATGGCCTCCGGCGTCTTCGGGATGCCTATTCGGAATGCACCATCAGCGAGATGGAGGCCGCGCTCTGCCACGTCATGGCCCGCGTCGATGAACTCTGCGCCCAGGGTGGCGCCGACCTCGACCACGTGGTCAGCAGTCTGCTGCGGTCGTTCGACGGCGTGACGAAGCTGTCGGCGTGGTCGGATCCCCCCGTCACTCACTGATTTCCTCCTGACATCTTCATCCCGGTCGCTGTCGCTGGTTCGCCAACACGCTCTCCATGTCGTCCGTGCGGCGATCGCCGCGGTGGACCCGGCGCAACTCGTCCGCACCGCCCTTGCAGATTCGGCGGTGCGGTCCTTCGTCGAGCGTGGTCCCCTGAGTCTCGTGGCCGCCGGCAAGGCGGCGGCGGGGATGCTCGAGGGCTTCACGGCCGCCGTGGATCGGCCGATCCGCCGCGGCGTCGCGGTGGGGCCGGGGGGCGCGGCGCCGTCGGTCGAGGCCGTCGCCTGGCGCCGAGGCGGTCATCCCACGCCCGATGCGGGCAGCGTGCAGGCGGGGCGCGAGGCGCTGAAGTGCGCGGCCGGTGCGCCGGCCTCGGGCTGCCTCGTGGTGCTGCTGTCGGGCGGCGCGTCCGCGCTGCTGTCGAGCCCGGCGGCCGGGCTCAGCCTCGCGGAGAAGGTCGCCACGACGCGCGTGCTTCTCGAAGCGGGGGTGCCGATTCACGAACTCAATTGCGTCCGCAAGCACCTCTCGGGCGTGAAGGGAGGACGTCTCGTCCAGGCGACGGCGGGACGCGTCCTGACGCTGGCGATCTCGGATGTGGTTCTTCCCGTCGAGGACGATCCGGGCGTGATCGGTTCGGGGCCCACGGTGCACGACGCCACCCGGTTCGCCGAGGCGCTGGCCATCGTCGAGCGCCCGGAGATACGGCCGCGCGTGCCGGTCCGGGTGCTCCGGCTTCTGGAGCAGGGGCGGGACGGTCTCGTGCCGGAGACGCTGAAGGCCCCGCCGGACGCGGAACGCGCGATGTACCGGGTCGTCGGGAGCCGGCGGGACGCGATGTCCGGGGCGGCTGAGGCGGCGCGCCGCCTCGGCTACGCCGTGACCCGGATCGACGAGCCCATCGTCGGCGAGGCCCGGATCGCCGGGGCGGAGCATCCGGCGCGCGCCGTCGAGGCGGCCGGGGCGTCGGCCGGGCCATGGTGCGTCCTCTCGTCCGGCGAGACCACGGTCACGGTGACCGGGGCCGGGCGCGGCGGCCGGAACCAGGAGCTCGCGTTGGCGGCGGTGGAGAAGATGGCCGGGATGGGCGCCGCGGCGGTGCTGACCAGTGTTGGCACCGATGGCGTCGACGGGCCCACCGACGCGGCGGGGGCCATCGTCGACCCGGAGACATCTCTTCGTGCCCGGGCCCTGGGCCTGGACCGGCCCGCGGGCTACCTGGCCCGGAACGACGCCTACGCGTACTTCGATCGGTTCGGCGATCTCGTTCGCACCGGGCCGACCGGCACAAACGTCGGCGACGTCCAGGTGGTGCTCTCCGCGCCCGGTGCGAACCCGCGGTCGCGTTGATTCCACTGCGCGAGACTGTCATGGCGATGAGAGACACGGTGGAGCGGGCGGACGGACAAGCCGCCGCACTCCTCGCCGGCATCCGCGCCCGGGTGCGTCATCCGACCACGATCCGGGAGTTGATGCGCGTGCTCGGGATTGCGCGGAGCGAACGCTACGGATTCCGCCGGCAGATTGCCCGGCTCGTCGACGCCGGCGACCTCGTCCGGATCCGCGGGAACCGCTACGGCCTCGCGGACCGCATGCACGTGGTGGCGGGCCGCCTTGCCGTCAACCCGCGCGGCTTCGGGTTCGTCAGCCCCGACCACGCCGGCGACGACGTCTACGTGGCCGGGGTCAATCTCGGCGGGGCGCTGCACGGCGATCGCGTGACGGTGCAGGTGGATCGAGCCGGCGACCGCGCGGAGGGTCGCATCGTCGAGGTGCTGGAACGAGCGAACGCGGACGTCGTGGGCCGTTACGAGGTTGACGACGCCGGCGCGGGATTCGTGGTTCCGTTCGACGAGCGGGTGAACATGGACCTGCGGATCCCGGCCGGCGGGAGCATCGAGGCCGAGGCCGGCCAGATGGTGGTGGCCGCCGTCGAGCGGTGGCCGGCGCGGGGGCGCGGCCCGGTCGGACGCCTCGTGGAGGTGCTCGGCCGGCTGGACGATCCGGGGGTCGACACCGCCATCGTCATCCGGAAGCACGGGCTGCCCGACGGCGAGGATCCCGCCGCGGAGACGGAGGCGGCCCGTCTGGGGGACGCGGTCGCACCGGCGGATCTGGAGGGACGCACCGACTTTCGGCGGTTGCCGACGGTCACCATCGACGGCGAGACGGCGCGCGACTTCGACGACGCCGTCACCCTCGAGAGACTGTCCGGCGGTGGCCGGCGGCTCGGCGTGCACATCGCCGACGTCGCCCACTACGTGGCGGAGGGGAGCGCGCTCGACGAGTCGGCGCGTGGGCGGGGCACATCGGTGTACTTTCCTGAACGGGCCATCCACATGTTCCCCGCGGGGCTGGCCACCGGGCTGTGCAGCCTGAAGCCGGGGGTGGACCGGCTCGTGCAGTCGTGCCTGATGGACGTCGACGACGGGGGCCGCGTGGTGCGGTACGAGCTGCACGACGGCGTGATCCGTTCCGATGCGAGAATGACCTACGCCGAAGTGGACGCGATACTGACGACGCGCGACGCCGGCGTCCGGGAACGCTGCGCGGCGCTCGCGCCGATGCTCGAGGCGATGGACGCGTTGGCGCAACGGCTCGCCGCCCGCCGGCAAGAGCGGGGCTCGCTCGACTTCGACCTGCGGGAGACCCGCCTCGTGCTCGACGAGGCGGGCGCCGTCGAGGCCGTCGCGGCGGCCGAGCGGAACGCGGCGCACCGCATCGTCGAGGAGTTCATGCTGATCGCCAACGAGACGGTGGCCGGACACCTCGAGGCGCGAGGCGCGGCCACCCTCTTCCGCGTCCACGAGCCGCCGGATCCGGCGAAGGTTGCGGACTTCGACGACTTCGCTGCGACCCTCGGGTACCGCCTCGGCGCACCCCCGGACGGGGCGCAGCCGCGGCACTTCCAGCGCCTGCTGGCGCGGCTGCGCGGCGCGCCGGTGGAGCGGCCGGTAGCCCTGCTCATGCTGCGGACCATGCAGAAGGCGCACTACGACGCGGTCAACATCGGGCACTTCGGCTTGGCGTCGGAGGTCTACACCCACTTCACGTCCCCGATCCGCCGCTACCCGGACCTCGTCGTCCACCGCCTGCTGCGGGAGTCGCGGCGGGGCCCGATTCCGGGGGACCGGGCCGCCGAGCTCGCCGACGAGCTGCCGGAGACCGCGCGGCACGCCTCGGCCATGGAACGGCGGGCCGAAGACGCCGAGCGCGAGATCGTCCAGTGGAAGAAGGTCCGCTTCATGGCGGACAAGGTCGGAGACGAGTTCACCGGCTGTGTCGTCGGGGTGACCCGCTTCGGGCTCTTCGTCGAGCTGATCGAGCACTTCGTCGAGGGGCTGGTGCACGTCTCCGCGATGGCCGACGACCACTATCGGTTCGTGGAGTCCGATCACGCACTCTGCGGTGAGACGACCGGCAAGGTCTACCGGTTGGGCGATCGCGTCGCCGTGCAGGTGATGCGCGCAGACCCCGCGCGCCGGCGGATCGACCTCGGCGTGGTGGAGATTCTCGACGCGATCCGGGTCCCGGAGCGGAGCCGCCCGCGGCGGCGCGGCCGCGCGACGCGCGACCGGCGGTCGTCGAAGCCTCGGCGGTCCCGCCTGGCTCGGCGCGCCCGGGGGCGGGGCTGACGCCATGCCGCGCCATGTCGTCGTCGGCACCGCCGGCCACATCGACCACGGCAAGAGCGCCCTCGTCAGGGCCCTGACCGGCACCGATCCGGATCGGCTGAAGGAGGAGAAGGCGCGCGGTATCACCATCGATCTCGGATTCGCGCACTGGAGCGACGGCGACACCCGGCTGGCGTTCGTCGACGTGCCCGGCCACGAGCGTTTCGTCAAGAACATGCTGGCCGGCGCGAGCGGCATCGACGGCGTGCTTCTCGTCATCGCCGCCGACGAGTCGGTCATGCCGCAGACCCGCGAGCACTTCGACATCTGCTGCCTGCTCGGGGTCGCCAGCGGCATCGTGGCCCTCACCAAGGTGGACCTCGTGGACCGGGAGACCGTCGAGCTGGTCGAGCTGGAGACGGCCGATCTGCTCGCGGGGTCGCCGCTCGAGGGCATGCCCGTCGTTCCCGTCTCGGCGCGGACCGGCGAGGGCGTGGAGGAGGTGCGCTCGGCGCTGCTGGCGATGGCCGCCCGGAACGTCGGGCGGGCTCCCGCCGGCGCGGCTCGTCTGCCCATCGATCGGGCGTTCACGGTCCGGGGCTTCGGCACCGTCGTCACCGGGACCCTGGTTTCGGGCCGGATGGCGGTCGACGACACGTTGACCGTGCTTCCGGCCGGCGTCGACGTGAAGGTCCGGGGGCTTCAGGTCCATGGCGCGATCGAGTCGGGCGCGGCGGCCGGCCAGCGCGTCGCCGTCAACCTCGCCGGCGCGGGAGCGTCGGGAGTGGCGCGGGGAGAAACCGCGGTCACTCCCGGCAGCTTCGAGGCGACGCGGTGCGTCGACATCGTGCTCGATCTCCTGCCGGCGGCGCGGCGGCTGCGGCACGGCGCGCGTGTGCGGTTCCACCACGGCACGTGCGAGGTGCTCGGCCGGGTGGCGCTCGGGCCGGGCCTGTCCGACGCGGTCGCGGAGAGCGACGCCCCCGATGCCCTGCCGCCGGGAGAGCGCGCATTCGCGCGGCTGCGCCTCGAGGCGCCGGCGGTGCTGACCCGGGGAGACCGCTTCATCCTGCGGGCGTACTCGCCGCCGCTGACCATCGCCGGGGGCAGGGTCCTCGATCCCTCGCCGCCGCGCGGGGGCATCCGCGCCGGGTCCACGCGGGCGCGGATGGACCGGCTGCTGAAGGGGCTGTCGGACGCCGCGGCGGACGGCGATCGGGCGCTCGCGGTCCTCATCGGCGAGCGGGAACTGACCGGGCTGCCATCGGCGGCGCTGGTGGCGCGGGCCGGCCTGGCTCCCGAGTCGGTGGAAGCGGTCGTGGAGCGGTTGTGCGAGGCCGGAGCGGTGCGGCGCGTAGGCGACCGGCTGGTCGGGACCGAAGCGCTGCGCGCCGGGCGCGATCGACTGGTGGCGATGGTGTCCGACTTCCACCGCGCGAACCCGTTGCGCGACGGGATGCCCCGGGAGGAGGCGCGGGAGCGCGTCTTTCGTCACGCCGCTCCGGGCGTCTTCGAGGCGGTGCTCGACGAGCTGACGGACGACGGTCGTCTCGTGGCCCGCGACCACCTGGCCCTGCCCGGTCACAAGGTGACGCTGTCGCCGGAGGAGCTGCGCGCCAGCGAGGAGATCGTCACCCGTCTGCGAAACGCAGGGTTGCGACCGCCCGCGCCGTCGGTGATACGGGAAGAGGTGGGCGTCGACGAGGCAGTGCTCGACCGGTTGCTGAGGCGCCTGGCGCGCGAGCAGGCGGTGGTCAGGGTGGGGCCGCTCGTGTTCGACTTTGGCGCCGTCGAGTCGCTGAAGGCGGATCTCGTCTCCCTCAAGGCCAGCAGCGAAGGCGCGACCATCGACGTCGCCACCTTCAAGGAACGGTACGGGGTCAGCCGCAAGTTCGCGATCCCCCTGCTGGAGTACCTGGATCGGGAACGTCTCACGCGGCGGGTCGGTGAGAAGCGGATCGTCTTGTAGGCGTCAGGGCGGCGGCCCCGGTTTTGCCATCGCCGGCAACTGTGGCTAAACTTGGAAGGCGTCCGTCCGGCACCGAGACGGCGGGGCATGGGGCGGCAGGGTAGAATACCGACAAGGGCGCGGAATGAACGAGACAGCGCGGCAGGGCTTCACTATCGGGGTGTTTCAGGATGTCGAATGGGCGCAGCGCGGGCTCGAGGCCCTCGGGAAGGAGGGGTTCGCGGTTGAGTCTCTCTCGCTCATCAGCCGCCAGACCCCCGAGGCGTCGGAGCTGGTGAAGCGGACTTTCGGGGTGGTCGGTGATACGATGGACGTGGCTCGTATCGGGTCCGTGGTGGCGCACGGTCCGCTGGTCGGGGCGTTGCAGGGGAGCGCCGGAGACCTCGGGAACACCGGTATCGCCGCGACCATCCGGCGCGTGGGCTTTCAGGCCCATGACGGGTACATCTTCGAGACGCTGACCGCGCGCGGCGGCGTTCTCGTGGGTGTGCACAACGAGCCTCGGGCGGCCGACGCGCTCGCCGTGATGTTCGCGTACGGCGGGGGCAACGCATCCATCGGCGCATGGGCCGGCCGCGTCTGAGCGGCTCGCTTCGACGGGACGAGTCAGCCGGAAGTCGGGCGTCCGCAGGAAGCTGTCGCCTCCTGCGGGAGGCGCCGACTCGCGGCAGGATTGGATTGGGGGCGGCTCCGCGAGGCGGCGTCGATGCCGTCAGGCGGTGACTTCCCGGGCCAGGAGCGCTTCGCGTGAGTGATGGCTTGAACCTCGGGCCACTCCCGTTTTCGCCCGGGCGGCAACGCTACACGCCGCCCGAGCGCCGCCGTCGAAAGGCCGAGTCCGAGACCTCCCGTCCTGCGCGCCGACCGCCCCGCACCGGT
The DNA here is from genome assembly GCA_965199675.1 of Vicinamibacterales bacterium. Lineage (GTDB taxonomy): Bacteria > Acidobacteriota > Vicinamibacteria > Vicinamibacterales > UBA8438 > JAJEEA01. The sequence continues at coordinate 493,034 of CBDATI010000063.1, forward strand.
GCCGCCACGGGCTGGGAGTCGGCCGGGCACGTTCCTTTCCTCGGCGTCCAGCGGGGTCGGATACGCGGCGCTCTCGGCGCCTCGTTCGGGAGTCACCTGCTGGGGGTGGTCCTCGTCCTGCTTGTCGTGCGCACCGCTCCCGTCGAGCAGATCTTCGAGGAGCGGACCAACTACGACATCGTCTGGATACCGCAGGCGGGCCCCGGCGGCGGGGGCGGCGGCGGCGGGAACGAGTCGCTGGAGATGCCGCGGCAGGTCGAGGTCGTCGGTGAGGACGCCATCGACGTGCCGGTCGAGGCGCCGGAAGAAGTGGAGGCGCCGCCCGAGGTGGCGCCGGAACCCGAGCCCGAGCCCCTGGATTTCGACAACATGCAGCTTTCCGCGGTGCCGATGGCGGCCTCGCTCCAGACCCGGACGGGGCTGCTCGACGGCCTCCTCTCCGGCGCCCTCGATTCGGCCGGCAGCGGCTCCGGCGGCGGCGCCGGCGAGGGATCCGGGGGCGGCATCGGGCCCGGCCAGGGCGACGGCCTCGGACCCGGCGAAGGCGGCGGTTCCGGCGGCGGCGTCTTTCGGCCCGGCAGCGGCGTCGAGATACCCCGTATGCTGCGCAACGTCACTCCCCGGTACACGGCCGAAGCGATGCGGGCCAAGGTGCAGGGAGTGGTCCTCGTGGAGGCGGTCGTCCTGCCGGACGGCTCAGTCGGCGACGTCACCGTGATCCGGTCGCTCGACAAGGTTTTTGGACTCGACGAGGAGGCCATCAAGGCCGCGCGACAGATGCGCTTTCTGCCCGGGACCCGATTCGGCGAGCCCGTCGCAGTACTCGTGACCATCGAGCTGACCTTCACCTTGCGCTAGTCGGCGCCGTGGGGCGTTCGGTTGGGCGCCAGGCGGAGTGGTAGGCGACGATTGGCGGGCGAGACCGGCGGCTGCGGAGCCGCGGTCGACGTGGGAGGCCGGCGCGAGGCGGCCGGAGAACGACGATGGGGGCGGCCACTCCTTGCAGTGGCCGCCCCCATCGTGTTTGTCGGTACGGTCGGAGTGCGAAGCCGGGCGCCGATGCGGGGAGGGGCCGGCCCTCCCCGCCCGTTGCCACCCGCGCTTAGTACATGCCGCCCATGCCGCCCATGCCGCCGTGGCCGCCGGCCGGCGCGGCCTCCTTCTTCTCTTCCGGGATCTCGCTGACGAGGGCTTCCGTGGTGAGCAGCAGCGACGCGATCGAGCTCGCGTTCTGCAGCGCCGCCCGCACAACCTTCGTCGGGTCGATGACGCCGGCGTCGATCAGGTTCTCGTAGACCTCGGTCTGGGCGTTGAAGCCGTCCTCGTCGGCGCTCTGCTCGCGCACCTTCTGCACGACGATCGAGCCTTCCTGCCCGGCGTTGGTGGCAATCCAGCGCATGGGCTCCTCGAGGGCGCGCCGGATGATGTTCACGCCGATCTGCTTGTCGCCGTCCAGGCTGACGTCGGCGAGCGCGGTCTGGCTGCGCAGCAGGGCCACACCGCCGCCGGGCACGATGCCCTCCTCGACGGCCGCCTTGGTCGCGTGCATGGCGTCCTCGACCCGGGCCTTCTTCTCCTTCATCTCGGTCTCGGTGGCGGCGCCGACCTTGATGACGGCCACGCCCCCGACGAGCTTGGCCAGCCGCTCCTGCAGCTTCTCGCGGTCGTAGTCCGAGGTGGTCTCCTCGATCTGCGTGCGGATCTGCTTGACCCGCCCCTCGATGGCGGCGTGGGTGCCTTCGCCCTCGACGATGGTCGTGTTGTCCTTGTCGATGGTGACCTTCTTCGCCTTGCCGAGGTCCTCGATGCCGATGTTCTCGAGCTTCAGGCCGAGGTCTTCGGTGATCGCCTTGCCGCCGGTGAGGGTCGCGATGTCCTCGAGCATCGCCTTCCGCCGGTCGCCGAAGCCCGGCGCCTTGACCGCGGCGCCCTGCAGGGTGCCCCGCAGCTTGTTGACCACGAGGGTGGCGAGAGCCTCGCCCTCGACATCCTCGGCCACGATGAGGAGCGGCCGGTTCAGGCGGGCCACCTGCTCGAGCAGCGGCAGCAGGTCCTTCATCGAGCTGATCTTCTTCTCGTGGATCAGGATGATGGGGTTCTCGAGCACCACCTCCATCCGCTCGGAGTCGGTGACGAAGTACGGCGACAGGTAGCCGCGGTCGAACTGCATGCCCTCGACCACTTCGAGCGAGGTCTCCAGGGTTCGCGCCTCCTCGACGGTGATGACGCCGTCCTTGCCGACCTTGTCCATCGCCTGGGCGATGATCCGGCCGATGGTCTCGTCGTTGTTCGCCGAGATCTGGCCGACCTGGGCGATCATGTCGCCGCTCACGGCCCTCGACAGCTTCTCGAGGTGGTCCACGACCGAGGTGACGGCCGTCTCGATGCCCCGCTTGACCTCCATCGGGTTCGCGCCGGCCACGACGTTCTTGGCGCCTTCGCGGTAGATGGACTGGGCGAGGACGGTGGCGGTGGTGGTGCCGTCGCCGGCGATGTCGGAGGTCTTGCTCGCGACCTCGCGCACCATCTGCGCCCCCATGTTCTCGAGGGCGTCCTTCAGCTCGATCTCCTTGGCGACGGTCACGCCGTCCTTGGTGATGGTGGGAGATCCGAACTTCTTGTCGAGGACGACGTTGCGGCCCTTGGGACCGAGCGTCACCTTGACGCAGTTGGCCAACTGGTCGACGCCGGCGAGGATGTTCTGCCTCGCTCCTTCGCTGTAGACAATCTGCTTTGCCATGTCGATGTGCTCCAAATCAGGTCTGAATTCGCGTGACCGGTGCGGTCACGGCCGCCGCCGGACTCGTCATCGCGGTCGCCGGCTACTGCACGACACCCAGGACCTCGTCCTCCCGCATGATGAGGTACTCTTCACCGTCGAGCTTGATCTCCTGCCCCGAGTACTTGCCGAACAGGATCGTGTCTCCCTCGGCGACGTCCATCGGCTGCAGGCTGCCGTCCTCCTTGACCTTGCCCTTGCCGACGGCGACGACCCGACCCTGTTGCGGCTTTTCCTTGGCCGTGTCGGGGATGATGATGCCGCCGACCTGCTGCTCCTCTTCCTCGAGACGCTGCACGATGAGGCGGTCGTGAAGTGGTCGTACCTTGATTGCCATGGTGTTTCCGACTCCCTTGGGGTTGTGGTGAGGAGTCCCTCCCCGGCATTCGGTGCAGGGGCGGGGAGGGGTTAGCACTCTCTGCTACAGACTGACAAGATTAGCAGTCGATGGGAGAGAGTGTCAAGTTGTCGGCGGGGGCGCGGGCCTGTCCGGCGGCGTGCGGCAGGGTCGGAAGCTCAGTGTTCGGGACCGCCCCGGGCTTGGCCCCGCAGGTCCTGCTCGAGGTCTTCGAGATCGTACTGGACGGACACCTTGCTGGCCCGGGCGTAGTCCATCATCTCCCACAGGGAGACACCGGCATCGAGCGCGGCGCGGGACAGCGAGACCCTGCGCTCACCGTACTCGCGGGCCGCGTGCTCCAGCTTCCAGTCGTGGATTGCCCTTGCCAGCAGCCGGCGCACCGTGGTCGAGCGATCGGCCTGCTCGACGTTCTGGATGAGCTCCAGCTCGCGGACGAGGTCCGCAGGCAGCCGCGCCCCGACCATCTGTTCCTTCTTCATCGCTTGGCCTTGCGGGCGCGCATCAGGATCTCGGCCACCACCGAGGGAGAGAGCCAGATGGTCTCGCCGAGATCCCGAAGGGCCCTTTCCAGTGAGTCGAGACCGAAGTTGCCGCGCATGTACGCCTGCAGGAGCACGCCGGCGGTGCCGATCAGGGGCACGCCGAGGGTCTTCGCCACGCTTCGCGCCTCCTTGTCGTCGGCGACCAGGGTCAGCTCCCGCACGCGGGCGAGGGCGACCGACTCGGCCTCGCCCCGGTGGAGGCGCGAGCGTCGGGACAGGCATCGCGCGAGGTCGCTCTCGGTGTCGCTCGCGGTCGCGACCGCGAGCCAGCCGGCGTCGGCCGCGGCCTCGAGCTGCTCCACGCCGAGTGCACGCGCCGCGCTGCCCGCGTCGATGGTCTCCGCCTTGACGACGGCGCCGATCAGCACTTGCTCGTAGAGGTCCTGCAGGAGCGCCAGCCTCTGGATCCGGGCGAGCGCGATCAGAGGAGCGGCGTCGGCTACGGTCACTCGTTCTCCCTCGACTGCGGCGCGTCAGCGACCCGCGCTCTCGACGGCTCGGCCGCCGCAGACGCCAGCATCAATGTTTTACCACTACACGCGAGCATTTCTTGCTGGAAATTTACACTTCGCGACAACGTTGACACTGAATTGATGACTTTTTGTGCGCATTTCGGTCCAAACCGATCACGGATTCCGGCCCCAAACGCTCACGTCGCAGAGGTCTGCGGCTCTGTTCGCGCTCACGTCTCAGAGCAGAGGTCTGCGGCTGTGTTCGCGGAACTGGTGGACATGTGTACGCAGTGCCGCGAGCAACGCTCACGTCTCAGAGCAGAGGTCTGCGGCTGTGTTCGCGGAACTGGCGGACATGTGTACGCAGTGCCGCGAGCAACGCTCACGTCGCAGAGCAGAAGTCTCAGAGCAGAGGTCTGCGCATCGAAAACTGATCAATTCTCGACACCCGTCGATGCGCTCGCATCGGGCACCAGCCTTCCGGTGTCGATCTTCACGAAACGAAGATGATGGCTGTGGGCGCTGTGGGAAACCGCGGTCTCTGCGGTTTTCCAAGCTCCCTGTGGGCGCGTTCTTCGCGTCCATGGGGAGCGGCGGCGTCCACGGCCCCGGCGCTGGTGGCCGGCACGGCGTTTGGGTAGCGTAGGGAGCGGACTCAGACGTGGGGTGAGGGCCCGGTCAGACCACCGGGCCCTCGTGACCGCCCCGAGCTCCGACAGACCGAGCCGGTCCCTGCTGTTGTGCCACGGTTCGGGCTCGTTGTCCAGTCGGAGGTCGCCCCGCGCGCTCCGACGCCGTGGACGAGCCCCTCCGCGAGAGAACCTGTAGGCGCTGCAACCGCCCCTTCGCCATCTGCGCGGCCTGCGACCGCGGCCAAGCCTACTGCTTGCAGTCGTGCCGGGCCGCCGGTCGCCGCCGGTCGGTCCGAGCCGCCAGGGCCCGCCATCAGCGCAGCCCCGAAGGCCGTCTCGACCACCGCGACCGGCAACGCGCCTACCGCGCCCGGCGCCGCGTGACGGATCACACTTCCCCCGCAACCCGGCTATCGGCCAGACTCCCCGTCGCGGCCACCGCCCCGCTCACCCCGGTCCCCGCCCCCACGCGGTGCGTGGTCTGCGGCCGGGCGGGCCGGTGGCTGACCCAGGTGCGGGAGCCTCGCATCGACCTGGGAGGGAGGGACGATGATCACGCCCGCGCAGCACGCCGAGATCCGACGCCTGCACTACGGCGAGCACTGGAAGATCGGGACCATCGCGGCCCAACTCGGTCTACACCCTGAGACCGTCCGCGCCGCCATCGAGCGCGAGACGGGAGCCGGACGCCCCGGCGTGTGCCGACCCAGCGCCCTCGACCCCTATCTGCCCTTCATCCGCGAGACCCTCGACCAGTACCCCACCCTCCGCGCCACCCGCATCCACGAGATGGTCCGACAGCGCGGCTACACAGGCTCGGTCGTCCAACTCCGACGACTCGTTCGACGACTGCGGCCCCAGACCGCCCGCACCGTCTACCGCCGAGTCGTCACCCTCCCCGGCGAGTCCGCCCAGGTCGACTGGGGCTCGTTCGGCAAGGTCCGCATCGGACACGGCGACCGCGCCGTCTCCGGGTTCGTCATGGTCCTCGGCTACTCCCGCGCCATCGCCGCACTCTTCACCCTCGACCAGACCCTCGAGAGCTTCCTCCGCGGACATGTCGCCGCCTTCAACGCCCTCGGCGGCGTCGCCCGAAACCTCGTCTACGACAACCTCCGCAGCGCCGTCCTCGACCGACGAGGCGCCGCCGTCCAGTTCCATCCCAGACTGCTCGAACTCGCAGGCCACTACTTCTTCGCACCCCAACCCTGCACGCCGGGGCGAGGAAACGAGAAAGGCAAGGTCGAGAGGCAGATCCAATACCTCCGACACGCCTTCTTCGCCGCAAGGCCTTTCCGAGACCTCGACGACCTCAACCGCCAGTTCCGCCGATGGCGAGACGAGGTCGCCCACCTGCGCCGGCACCCCGAACAGCCGGACCGCTCCGTCGCCCAGGTCTGGGAAGACGAGAAGCCCACACTCCTGCCTCTCCCCCAACATCCCATCGAGACCGACCTCATACGCGCCGTCCGCTCCGGAAAGACGCCCTACGTCCGATTCGACCGCAATCTCTACTCCATCCCACACACCCACGTCCGAAAGCCCCTCACCCTCGCCGCCAGCGACACCCACATCCGAATCCTCGACCAGCAGACCGAACTCGCCAGACATCGCCGCTCCTACGACACCGCACAGACCGTCGAGGACCCCGCCCATCTCGAAGGGCTGCTCGCCGCCACCAGACAGGCAAACCCCCACACCACCCGAGACCGCCTCCGAGCCGCCGTCCCCGCAACCGACACCCTCTTCCAGAGACTCGCAGAGCGCGGCGAGGCCCTGCGCCCACACGCCACCAGGCTACTCGCTCTCCTCCACGACTACGGTCCCCACGAACTCGCCGCCGCCGTCGGCCAGGCCCTCGAACGAGACGCCCTCGGCCACGGCTCCATCACTCACATCCTCGAAACAAGACGCCGACAGCGCGGACTCAAACCGCCCCTGCGCATCACCCTCCCAGACAGACCGGGACTCAGGGAACTCGACGTCCGGCCCCACGACCTGGAGACCTACGATGACCTCGGAAAACACCGCCCCCACGACGACGCTGACGACTGAACTCCGACAACTCGGGCTCAACCGAACCGCTGACGACCTCGACGACCTCATCGCTCACGCCACCAGAAAGCGATGGAGCCCCGCCGTCCTCCTCGAACACCTCGTCGCCGCCGAACGCCAGGACCGACAGAGGCGCAGCGTCGAGCGCAGACTCACCTGCGCCCGCCTCGGACGCTTCAAGCCCCTCGCCGACTGGGACTGGAACTGGCCCGCCAACCTCGACCGGACCGCACTCGAACGCATCCTCTCCCTCGACTTCATCGACCGCGCTGAAAACGTCATCCTCCTCGGCGCGCAGGGGCTCGGCAAGACCATGCTCGCCAAGAACATCGCCCATCAGGCCATCCTCAACGGACACTCCGCCCTCTTCACCACCGCCGCAGACCTCCTCCTCGACCTCAACGGGCAAGAGACCGCGCGCGCCCTCGAACGACGGCTCCGACACTACATCCGACCCGCTCTACTCGTCGTCGACGAACTCGGCTACCTCGCCTACGACGCACGAGCCGCAGACCTCCTCTTCCAGCTCGTCAACCGCCGCTACGAGCACCGCTCCCTCCTCATCACCACCAATCTGCCCTTCAAGAACTGGGACACCGTCTTCCCCAACGCCTCCTGCGCCGTCGCCCTCATCGACCGACTCACACACCACGTCGAGATCCTCCTCATCGAGGGCCAGAGCTACCGCCGACGAGAGGCCGAACTCAACCAGCAGCAGCGCAAGCGCCGACGGCCCCGCCTCGACGACTCCCAGCACCCTGACCCGACACCCCGGCGTCGTGAGCGAGCTGCGTCGACACGTGTCCAGAAATGATCACTTCTTGATGACCGCGGGACTGGCGGACATGTGTACGCGGTACCGCGAGCAACGTTCACGTCTCAGAGCAGATGTCTGCGGCTGTGTTCGCGGGACTGGCGGACATGTGTACGCGGTACCGCGAGCAACGTTCACGTCTCAGAGCAGAGGTCTGCGGCTGTGTTCGCGGGACTGACGGACATGTGTACGCAGTACCGCGAGCAACGCTCACGTCTCAGAGCAGATGTCTGCGGCTGTGTTCGCGGAACTGGCGGACATGTGTACGCAGTACCGCGAGCAACGCTCACCCAAGTTTACCAAGTTGATGGGTCATTTCGACGATTTTGGCCGTATTTCGGGAGTTGCCGTGTCTGTAAGTTATTGATTCTAAAGAGATGGCGTTCGCGGATGCGTGATGTAGTGCCATAATCGGCGAGATGGGGTTGACGGCGGTAGGCACCCCCGCTATCGTGGCACGGTGTTCATTCGCCGCACACAGACACGGCGCTCAGAAGACGGAAAACACTACTTCGCCCATCGGCTCGTCCGCAGCGAGCGCGTCGGAAACACCGTCCGGCAGCGCACCCTGCTCAATCTCGGACGCCACTTCAACATTCCCCAGGCCCAGTGGCCGCCGTTGTGCGCTCGCATCGACGACCTCTTGACCGGCCAAGCGTCCTGGGGGGGCGCCGATTGCCCGCGCGCCGTCGAACACGAAGCTCAGCGCATCGCCAGCCAGTTGCTCGTCCGCGGCGCCCAGACCAGCGGCACGTCGGCCGGACCGGCCGACGTACAGTCCGTCGATGTCGATTCCCTGCGTCTGGTCCGCCCGCGCAGTGTCGGGGTCGAGCAGGTCGGCCTGTGGGCGCTGGAGCAATTGGGTCTGCCGGCCCTGCTCGCCGACCTCGGCGTCAACCGCGCCCTGCGCGCAGCGGCGGCCGGCGTCATCGTCGGCCGCCTGGCCCAGCCCGCCTCGGAGCGGGCGACGCACCGCTGGCTGCAGGAGCGCAGCGGCCTCGGGGAGTTGCTCGGCGTCGATTTCGAGACCGTCGGCGCGATGCAGCTCTACCGCGCCTCGGATGCCCTGGTGAAGCATCGCGAGGCGATCGAGGCGCATCTGTTCGACCGCGCGATGGGCCTGTTCGACCTGCAGCCTACGGTCACCCTCTACGACCTGACCAACACCTACTTCGAAGGCGAAGCGGGCGGGCAGCCGCAGGCGCGGCGCGGACACTCGAAGGAGAAGCGCAGCGACTGTCCGCTGCTCACCTTGGGCCTCATGCTCGACGCCGGCGGCTTTGTGCGCCGCTCCAAGGTCTTCGCCGGCAATGTCCGGGAACAGCGCACGCTGGCCGGCATGCTCGGGGCGCTCGGGGCGCCGGCCGGCGGCCTCGTGGTCATAGACCGCGGCATCGCCACCGAAGCCTGCATCGAGTGGTTGCGTGACCACGGCTACCGCTACCTGGTCGTCAGTCGCGAACGGCACCGTCAGTTCGACTCCGGGACCGCCGTCTCTCTCCAGACCCGGTCCAACCAGACCGTGCACCTGCACAAGGTGGTCTCAACCGACCCCGACGAGGTCCGTCTGTACTGCTACTCCGAGGAGCGGGCCGAGAAGGAGCGGGGCATCGTCGAGCGTTTCGCCACCCGCTTCGAGACCGCCCTGACCCAGCTCCACGAGGGCCTGGCGCGCCCCCGCACCCACAAGCGGCTCGACCAAGTGTGGCAGCGCATCGGGCGATTGAAGGCGAAGCACGCCCGCGTCGCCTCTCACTACCAGATCGGAGTCGCCGCCGACGAGACCGGCGAAAAGGCGGTCGCCGTCACGTGGACCCGCCGTCCCCGGAACGGCTCGATGGTCACCCACCCGGGGGTCTACTGCCTGCGCAGCAGCGAGACCGAGTGGGACGAAGACGCGCTGTGGCGCACCTACACCACCCTCACCGACGTGGAGGCCGTCTTCCGCTCGCTCAAGTCCGAGCTCGGCCTGCGCCCCATCTACCACCACAAGCCGCGCCGGGCCGACGGCCACCTGTTCATCACCGTCATCGCCTATCAGCTCGTGCAGGTCATCCGCACCCGGCTGCGCGCCCACGGCAACGCCGCCGGTTGGACGACGTTGCGCCGCATCCTGGACGGCCAGCAGCGCGTCACCGCCACGTTCCGGCGTCCTGACGGGCGCACACTGCACGTGCGCACGGCCACACAAGCCGAACCCGGGCAGCGGGACCTCTACGACGCGCTCGGCGCCGACCCGCACCCGGGGGGCGTCCGCAAGACCGTCGTCTGAACGCCACCTTCACCGGTTTGGGGCACGTTTGTAGTGCCACTCCGGGATTTTTGTCGCCGTAAGTCCCTTGCTTTCAATAGGTTGGTTTTTGAGTTGGTAAACTTGGGCTCACGTCTCAGAGCAGATGTCTGCGGCTGTGTTCGCGGGGACTGGCGGACATGTGTACGCAGTACCGCGAGCAACGTTCACGTCTCAGAGCAGATGTCTGCGGCTGTGTTCGCGGAACTGGCGGACGAGCAACGCTCACGTCTCAGAGCAGGGTCTGCGGCTGTGTTCGCGGGGACTGGCGGACATGTGTACGCAGTACCGCGAGCAACGCTCACGTCTCAGAGCAGATGTCTGCGGCTGTGTTCGCGGGACTGGCGGACATGTGTACGCAGTACCCGCGAGCAACCGCTCACGTCTCAGAGCAGATGTCTGCGGCTGTGTTCGCGGAACTGGTGGACATGTGTTCGCGGAACTGGTGGACATGTGTTCGCGGAACTGGCGGACATGTGTACGCAGTACCGCGAGCAACGCTCACGTCGCAGAGCAGAGGTCTGCGGCTCTGTTTCGGGCGCCGCGTCGAGCAATCCCGGCCATCGTCCGCAGCCTGGGGGAGAAATGTGATCGACACCAGAAGACCCCCCGCCCGAGACGCCCCGGACGGTGCTGGTCTGTCCTGTGGTCGGGGATGCGCGTCGGCGCTTGCGGGAGGGGCGATGCGAGCCGTCACCCCTGGCGCCTCGCCGACGAGGTCCCGCTTCGGCCTTGCGCCGTCAGGGGGTTGGCGGCGTGAGCCGACACGCCTTGCGCCGCTGTCCGTGGGCCGGCGTCGTATGGGGCGGCGGAAAACGGCTCAGAGCCCGGCCCGCAGGCGCTCCACGGCGGCTTCGAGCGTGTCCGTCGACCGGCAGAACGCGAAGCGGAGATAGCGGCTCCCGTCGTCGCCGGTGGCGTAGAAGTTGTCGCCCGGCACCGTCGCCACGCCGACCCTCTCGACCAGATGCATCGCGGCCTCGGTCGGCGACAGCTTCGAGAGCGCGGGGACGGTCCGGTAGTCGGCGAAGAGATAGTAGGCGCCCTCGGGCGGGGTGACGGCGAAGCCGACCTCGCGCAGCCCGCCGACGAGCAGGTCGCGCTTGCGGCGATAGCCGTCGGCGATGCCGTCGAAGAACGTCCGTTCCTGGTCGAGCAGCGCCACCGCGCCCTTCTGCAGCGGCGTCGGCGCCTGCACCACGAGGTTGTCGTGCACGGCGCGCAGTCGGTCGGTGTAGCGCGGCGGGGTCAGGACCCACCCGATGCGCCAGCCCGTGGCGCGCCCCGTCTTCGAGATCGAGTTCACCACGACGGTGCGCTCGGCCATGCCCTCGAAGCTCGGCAGGAACAGGTGCCGGTGACCGTCGAAGACGATGTGCTCGTAGATCTCGTCGGTGATCGCCAGCAGATCGTGCGCTCGGCACAGCGCCGCGATGAACGACAGCTCGTTGCCGTCGAGCACCTTGCCGGTCGGATTCTGCGGCGTGTTCACGACGAACGCCTTGACCGAGGGGTCGGCGGCGGCTGCCGACAACTCGTCGCGGTCGAGCCGCCATGTCCCGGCGCTCCGGTCCTCGCGCAGCGTCACGAACCTCGGCACGAGGCCGAAGATCGCGGCCTGCGACGGATAGAGCTCGTGACACGGCTGCATCACCACGACGCTGTCGCCGGGCTCGAAGAGGGCGCAGAACGCCGCTGCCATGCCCTCGCTCGCTCCCAGCACCACCGTGATCTCGTCCTCGGGGTCCGGCCGCCGCCCGTAGAGCCGCGCGGTATAGTCGGCGACGGCGCGCCGCAGCTCGGGCAGCCCGAACGGGAACGAGTACTGGTTGAACTGATCGCGCGGATTCCGGACGCCGGCCAGCAGCTCCTTCACGGTCAGATCGAGCGCGTCTCCGTCCGTGGCGCCGCGCGCGGCCAGCAGGTCGCGCAGGGTCATCGACTCGACCTCGCGGCGCCGCGCCTCGGCGCCGCCGAGCATCGCCGCGATGCCGCTCCAGACCAGGTCGTACACCGGCGCCTCGTCGGTGAACCCCTGCGAGAGGTTCACTGCGCCGTGCTCAACGGCGAGCCGGGTCATGCGCCGGATGAGGGTCTCGTTGACGTTCACCATCGGCGGCCTTCTCCATCTCCTCTCCTCGTTCCCTCGCCAAACTCTACCTCCCGCCCGCTCCGGAAACCATCGGCGCCTGCCGCGCCGTCTTGCCATGGCGGGTCCGAGCGGCGACACTACGGAGCGGCGGCCCGCGAGCCCTGCACGGTCCGGGAGAGGGGAGTCGAGGCCCATGAGGGACTATCGGGTCGGCGCCGCCGCGATGGTGGGGGGCGCCCGGTTCGCCGCTGAACCCGCTGGTCATCTGTCGAGGGAGGCGGTCGACCGTCGACGCGGGGGCGTACGCGACGCGGCCCGGCATATAATCGAAGCCCGCAACAGGTCAGGAGGAAAGCCAGATGAACCATCGAATGCTCGCAGCGGGGCTGGCCGTGCTGGCCGCCCTGGTGTTGTCGGCGCCGGCTCCGGCGCTGGCCCAGACGGAGGCACCGCGGACGCCGTGGGGAGCCCCCGACCTGCAGGGGGTGTGGGACTTTCGCACGATTACACCGCTGCAGCGCCCCGAGGAGCTCGGCGAACAGGCGTTCCTGACCGCGGAGGAGGCGGCCAACCAGGAACAGGCGGTGGTGGAGCGGAACGCCCGGCTGTGGAACCAGGCCGCGCAGCGGACCGAGGCCGGAGGCAACGTCGGCGCCTACAACAACTTCTGGATGGATCGGGGTACCCGCACGGTCGGCACGCGGCGGACGTCGTTGATCGTGGACCCGCCCAACGGCCGCATCCCGCCGTTGTCGGCCGAGGGGCAGGCGCGGGCCGACGCGCGGACCGAGTATCGGGCCGCCCATCCCGCCGATTCGTGGGAGGACCGCAGCGTGGGCGAGCGCTGCGTGCTCGGCTTCAACTCGGGGCCGCCGATGGAGCCGCGAGCCTACAACAACCACATGCAGCTCTTCCAGACCGCCGACCACGTGGTGATCCTGAACGAGATGGTGCACGACGCGCGCATCATCCCCCTCGACGGCGGCTCGCTGCACGAGGGCGTGACCCAGTGGATGGGCGACTCGCGCGGGCGGTGGGAGGGCGACACCCTGGTCGTCGACACCACGAACTTCTACAACAAGAACTCGTTCACCGAGCGCTACGGAGCGACGCCGGCGATGACCCTGGTGGAGCGGTTCACGCGGATCGACGCCGAGACGCTGCTCTACGAGTTCACGGTGGAGGACCCCGCGACCTGGACCCTGCCGTGGTCGGTCGAAGTGCCGATGCTGCGCTCGGACGATCAGGTCTGGGAGTACGCCTGCCACGAGGGCAACTACGGGATGGACGGCATCCTTGCCGGCCACCGGGCCGAGGAACGCGATGCGGCGCAGGACCGGTAACGGCTTGCGCCGTGGAACGGCGCCCGGCGCCGGGGGATTGGCCGGGCGGGGAGCGGGGCGGCGGGGCCGCGGCTTCCGTACCGGCCTCGTGCGCGGGTTGGCGGCCATCTGCATGGCGGCCAATCTGCTGGTCCTCGCCGCTCCCGCGGCCGGGTTTCAGGACCATCCCGGCGAGGGGCCCTACCGGCGGGTGTGCGAGCTGTGCCACAGGGCCGGCGGGCGCGGCGACATCGCGCCGGCCCTCGTCCCCCTCGGCTATGACGCCGAGTACGTGCTCGCCGTCGTCCGCGAAGGCTACAGCCAGATGCCGCCGATCTCGACCCGCGAGTTGAGCGACGACGAGGTGCGGGAGGTGGTCGGCTATCTCGACGAGCTGTCCGGTCCGCCGCCGGAGCCGCCCCCTGCCGCGGTGGCGGCGGCCGCCTCCGCGCCGTCCGAGGCCGGGGGAGAGCAACCCCAGGCCGCATCGGGCTACGAGGGCCCCCGGACTCCCGAGGGGCATCCCGATCTGAGCGGCTTCTGGCAGGTGCTGAACTCGGCGGCGTGGGACATCCGTCCCCACAACGCCCAGGACGGCATTCCCGCCGGCCTCGGGGTGGTCGAGGGGGGCGACATTCCCTATCAGCCGTGGGCGGCCGAGCAGCAGCAGGAGAACTATGCGAACCGGCTGACCGCCGACCCCGTGCGGCAGTGCTATCTGCCGGGGGTGCCGCGCATCACCTACATGCCGTTCCCGTTCCGCATCCTGCAGACGCCCGATCACGTCGTCGTCACCTACGAGTTCGCCCACGCCGTCCGCATCATCTATACCGACGGCAGCCCCCATCCGCTGCCGAACGACTTCTGGATGGGCGACTCGCGCGGGCACTGGGAGGGCGACACCCTGGTGGTCGACACCACCCACTTCAACGGGCGTACGTGGCTCGACGCGGCCGGCAACTTCCACAGCGACGCCCTGCACGTGGTCGAGCGCTACACCCCCACCACGCCCTATCACATCGACTACGAAGTCACCCTCGAGGACCCCGACGTGTTCACCCGTCCGTGGACGATGCGCATGACCCTGTACCGCCGGATGGACGAGGGACTGCAGTTGCTCGACTACGACTGCGTCGACCATCTCCTGCAACTGGCGGTCGAGCAGGGAGAAGGAGCACGATGATGAGCGCTCGACGAGTCTTCGGCGCGGCGCTGCTCTTCGCATTGGCGGCGGCGCCCGCCGCCGCGGGCCAGGACGGCGACTACGAGCCCCCGCGCACGCCGTGGGGCGACCCCGACTTCCGGGGCTACTACCTGCCCGGCGCGTCCCAGCCGATGGAGACCGCCGCGAACGACTCGTGGCGGCAGGCGGAGGGCGTCAACCGCGGCCAGGGGGCGGCGTTCTCCCGGTTCTTCGAGCCGGACCCGGCCGCGCCGGCGCGCCCCGGTCGCATCACGAGGCCGATGGTCGTCGACCCGCCCGACGGCCGCATTCCGTTTCAGCCGTGGGCGTCCGAGCGCCGGGGCGAGGTGATGGCGCGGCAGGACGAACTGGAGCACCTCGACCCGCGCGTCAAGTGCCTCCCCGCGGCCCTGCCCCGCGCGCACCTGCCGGTGGGCTACAACACCTACCAGATCCTGCAGGTTCCCGGGTACGTGGTCATCCTCTACGAGTGGAACCACCACTCGCGCTACATACCGCTCGACGGCAGTCCCCATCCCGACCCCGAGATTCGCCTCGGCATGGGCGACTCGCGCGGGCGCTGGGAGGGCGACACCCTCGTCGTGGACGTGACCAACTTCACCGACAACACGTGGCCGGTGGGGCACGGCGCGCCTCCCGAGGGGGCGCCGGCGAGCGCCCTCACGTCGGGCCACGGGGTGTTCCACAGCGGCAACCTGCACGTGGTCGAGCGCTTCACCCTGGTCGACGACGACACCATCCGCTACCGGGCGACCATAGAGGACCCCGAGGTCTTCACCCAGCCGTGGACCATCGAGTTCGATGCGCTGCGGCGGGCTCCCGACGGCCACATGCTGTTCGAGTACGCCTGTCACGAGGGCAACGGGCGCAACCTGTCGCTCATGACCGGGGCCGACCTCGAGGACATTCGGGTGAACCCCATCAGGTGAGAAGCGGTGAGACCGATGAGAAAGACTGCAGCCTCGTTCATCGCCGCGGCCGGCGCCTTCGTCCTGCTCGCGCCGGCCGCCCCGGCGTCGGCGCACCACGCCTTCTCGGCCGAGTTCGACGCCAACCGTCCCCTGCAGCTCGTGGGCAAGGTGTCGCGCACCGAGTGGATCAACCCGCACTCGTGGATCCACGTCGACGTCACCGCCGACGACGGCTCGGTGACGAGCTGGGCCATCGAGTGCGGCGCCCCCAACTCGCTGATGCGGCGCGGCCTCAACAAGAACTCGATACCCGCCGGCACCGAACTCGTCATCGACGGCTTCGGAGCCAAGGACGGCTCGAACACCGCGAACGCGCGCGACATCACTTTCCCCGACGGGTCGCGCTTCTTCGTCGGGTCGTCGGGGACCGGGGCGCCGTACGAGCGGAACCGCTGAGCCTTCGGTCGTCGCGACGCCGACGCGACGGTCGAACGTCACTGCCGATTCCGGGGAGCCGGCCAGGAGTCTGCGCCGCGAAGCGTGGCGGACTCTGGCCGGGTTTCCTGATCACCGACCACTGGTCACTGATCCCTGGCTTCCGGCGTCCTTCTCCCCCGACAGGAGTTGGTTGGGCGCTCAGCCGAGCCCTGGAACCCGGCGACGCCGTGCTCATCCCGTCAGAGCGGACCGACGACGACCTGCGACCAGGCGCTCGACCGGCGGAACGGGTTCGGTTCCGGGGCGGGCCCGGAACGGCCGTCGCCCGCGAGGCACGGGGGCGCCAGACGGGCCCGCCCGCCTGCCAATTCGGGAGCCGACCGGGGCCGGACCCCGGCGCCTTCACCCGTCGCTGGAGTATTGCAGATGCAGACCCGATCATCCCTCGCCCGCTACGCGGCCGACTCGCTCGGGGCCCTCGTGATCGGCGGGCTGTCGGCGGTTGTCGTGTCGCTGGCGGCGCCCGCCGTCCCCGCGCAGCCTGCGGCCGACTTCGCGCCGGTCACCGACGAGATGCTGCAGGACCCGGCGCCGGGCGACTGGCTGATGTGGCGCCGCACCCTCGACGGCTGGGGCTACAGCCCCCTCGACCAGATCGACCGTGGCAACGTCGGCGACCTGCGCCTGGTGTGGTCGCGCGGGTTGACCGCCGGCAACCAGCAGGGCACGCCGCTGGTCTACGACGGCGTCCTGTACATGCCCAATCCGCGTGACGTCATCCAGGCCATCGACGCCGTCACCGGCGACCTGCTGTGGGAGTACCGCCGGCCGCGCCCCGACGACATCGAAGCCTACATCGCCGCGGCCCTCTCCGAAGCCAACCGGAACGTGGCCATCCACGGCCACCTGATCATCTCGACGAGCATGGACGGCTACGTCTTCGCGCTCGACGCCGCCACCGGCCGGCTCGCGTGGGAGACGCAGATTCTCGACTATCGGGTGAACCCGGCGCATCAGACCGCGGGCCCGATCATCGCCGGTGGCCGGGTCGTCTCCGGGCGCGGGTGCATGCCCGCAGGCGGCCCCGAGGCCTGCATCATCGCCGCGCACGACGCGCGGACCGGGGCCGAGCTCTGGCGCACCCGGTTGATTCCCGCTCCCGGCGAGCCGGGCGACGAGACGTGGGGTGGCGTGCCCTTCGAGGAGCGCCGGCACGTGGGGGCCTGGATGGTGCCGAGCTACGACCCGGAACTGGACCTCGTCTACGTCGGCACGTCGGTGACCTCGCCGGCGCCCAAGTTCATGCTGGGCGGGACCGACCTGGCCCACCTCTACCACAACTCGACGCTGGCCCTCGACGCCGACACCGGCGAGATCGCGTGGTACTACCAGCACCTCAACGACCACTGGGACCTCGACCATCCGTTCGAGCGCATCCTGCTCGACACCGCGGTGACGCCCGATCCGGGAGCGGTGAGCTGGATCAACCCGAACCTGTCGCCGGGCGAGCGGCGGCAGGTGGTGACGGGCATTCCGGGCAAGACGGGGGTGGTCTACACCCTCGACCGGGCGACGGGCGAGTTCCTGTGGGCCACGCCGACCATCACTCAGAACGTCATCAGTGATATCGACGGGGCCACCGGCGCCGTGTCGGCAAACAGCGAGCTGGTCTTCACCGCCGAGGGCCAGCAGGTGTTCGCGTGCCCCACGTACAACGGTGGCAAGGACTGGGAGTCCGTCCACAGGTCGGCACGATTCTCAAGGGGCTCCGCATTTAGTGGAGAAAGCGGGGGCTACACGGGTCCGACGAGGCCCCTAAGGGGCTGGCAGAACCAGAAACGGCTGGCAGCCAGGCTGGCAGCGCAAGAACGTCCGGAGGGGCAACGGACGCCGTGATGTCTCGTCGCCGAGACGTTCCGCTGATCTGTGCTATAGTCGCAGACGAATCTGCTGAGGAGGGGTAGTTGATGGGAGGCAACGCTCCGGTGCGCGATCTCGGCCGGCCCCACGGTGCCGCACCGGCGACCATGACGATCAGGGGAGCGACGTTCGCAGCGGCGCTGCTCTGCCTCGGGGGTACGGGCGCTGCCGCGCAGGTCGGTGCCCGAACTTGGTGCGAAGGTTACCCCAAAGGGCGACTTGACTGCATGGGAGGCCCCTCCCTCCGGGTTTTTCCTTGAGTCGGGGTCGGGAGGTGGCTAGCATCGCCGCAAACGAAGACTACTTGGTGATTGACACAAGAGTCATCCCATCCCTTTTGTTTGGAGACAGCTACTATCTCAGGATACGATCCGAAGATGACGGCCATGCGTGCGCTGAGGGAGGCTGTTGGGTCTATCTGGGCAGAGAGAGATATGCATCGAAGTGGAACATGAGGGAGGAACAATAGACGGGTCGCGGGGAGTGCTGCTGTGACTCCGAGCTGGAAGCGAGACCAGGAAACGAAGAGCAATGTCGCAAGAGTTGAGCCTTTGGGTTGTTCTCCTCGACTTCCTGGCGTTCCTTGCCTTTTCCATCGTGTTCCTAGCTAGTGATTGGTCGAGCCATCCTGGAGTTGAGGCAAAGCGGTTCGTTCATTGAGGGACTACGCGGTTTATTCACATCTCGCGTCGTCGCCGATTTGTCCGCTGTGATCGTGATATTCGTACTGCCCTTCGCGTATAGCGGCTGGGTTGTTTGGCGAGAGTGTGAAGGTTCCGGGTTTATTCTGATTACCACCGCGGTAGTGATGTTTCAGATGGGAATCGCTCTGAAGGCCTATGCAGTCCTCGCGTTCAGTAGTTCGCCTCAGGCGAACTACTCGGCGGCTGCAAACAACGCGGGTTAAGACCCGCCAGCGCTCGTCGGAAAGGAGACTTGACCGGTCCATCGCGAGGCAGCAGAAGGCCACCAACAATATCTAATGGAGATCGACGGCATGCGATGTTCGGTCGCCGTATTCGTCCTGGCTCTCTCAGCCCCCATTGCAGCGCTGGCGCAGCCCAACTCGTACCAGCACCTATCGGAGTCCAGAAAGGCGCCCCTCGGCAACTTTGTTGACGCCGAGAGGTACCGACGCCTGACCGAGTCGCAGCGTAGCACGTACGAGAGCATCGCCCATGCACTGGACTCGGTGGGGAAACTCCACATTGTCCAGGTCGTGACCGCGATATGGGGAGCCGACCCCGAGTCGAAGAAGGGCAAGGACCAGTTCCGGATCTCGGTGATTCTCGCCGACGGCGCCGTCGAGGGTCTGCTCGCGGACTCAGGTTTCTCGGAGGCGAAGTGGCTCAGCATCGGGTGGGGCCACGTGAAGCTGCCAGGCGGCGAGGTGGTGGGCTTCGGCGGTGCCGACAGTGTTCGACAGGATGGACGACGACCCGCTCTCCAGATCTCCTGGCTAGAGAACGATTTCAGAGTCGGCGAGATCGACATCGACTATCGCGAGGGCAGCGGCCACAATCTTCCGGCCAATTCAGACGTAAGGGATAAACTGCCAGACGGTGGGCCGACGCACTACGAGCTCCATGTTAAGGGGTACGGCGAAGACCTAAAGCGTTGGTGGGAGTGACGACTGATGAGAAAGCCCTGGTTGATCGGCGGCTTCTGCTTTACCCTGATGTGCTGGGCGACGAACGCTACTTCCCAGTCGGTGGACACCAACAAGAGGCACGAGGCACTCTCTGCCATGGCCGGGTTCCTGACCGCTTGGCTCGATAAGGACAAGCACGAGACAACGGCGTATTTTTCGGGGACGCCCCGCGCGCAGGAGGTGGCTCCCAGAGCGGTTTGGTCTGTGCGCAGCATCGGCTCCGAAGAACTTTCTTCCGACCAAGTGGATGAGTACTGGAAGGTGCTGAACCGCCTCGGGATGCCATCGGGCAACTTGGCCCCGATTGACCCAGATCTGAAGAGGCAACTCCAGCGCTTCGTCTCGCCCGAGGAGCACGAGTACGGGGAGTTCACAGCATTCGTCGCCAGCAATGCCGAGACGATCAACAGCTTCGACGGCGGTTACGGTAACGTCGCAGCGGCCCTTCAGCCGAGCGACGAGAATCCGATCTTCACGATGATCGTAGACTTCGCCAATCGCCACACGGAGCGCTACCGCGGGCCGTTCGTATCGTTCTGGGGAGAGGAGTCCGCTTGGCGCATCCAAGCCCTCGGGGCGGTGCCCGAGGTGGAGGCTTGGCTGGACGGCAGGTGAGCCTCCCGTGTTTTCAGCCCGCTCGTGGGGGCTGCTCGAAGCCGGTGCAGCATTCCATTGGCCCCGGCACACAGCCATGAACCGCACCCCGAAGTCAGAGAAGGGTCAGGAATGAAGCCGGGAGCGACCCCATCAAAACCTGCCGTTTCGTGGACCCAGCAGGGTGCGTGCTGATCACACGCCCCCGGCCGACCCCATCGGTTCGCTCCCGACAAACAATCTGTCCTCTCTTCCAGTAAGGTTTATCGCGTCGGCCGGTCAGCGAGCCATACGCTCCCTCGGGCGCATCGTCGACATACGTCCGCGTCTCCGCGAACAATCTGCGAGCACGCTGGCGCGTGTCGAAAACGATCGACGGCATCCGCGCATGGCGCAGACGACGACGTTGATGGCGGACCCGTCCACGAGCGCAAATTCGCCGCCTGTCCACTTATTGTGCGATGGCTACCCACGTAGCCTCAACGGTAGCGATATCCGTCCTACACCAGGTATAGAGGCTATAGTAGAAGCCCTGCGGGTCAGTCGAATCCACGACTGCATTCACGCGCAAGTTGTCACTATTGTAATGATTCACCAGCGCCAATGCCATGAAGACGATCGGCGGCGCCGCAAAAGGCGTCGTGAAGTCCACCCTGCCCCGTATAGTGCCCCGCCGCCCGGCGACACCCTCTCTGCAAGAGGAGCGGTCGCGAGTGCCGTGGCTGGCGGCGATTCGTGCTCTCCCCTTCTCGATGTGACTCTTCTGCGCCAATTCCTCTCGTACTGCGCTCACTTCCGCCCTCAGACCGTCCAGCTCGCGCCGCAAGTCGAGAATCATCAGCTCCAAAACGCCGGCCAGTGCGAGCTCGCTCTCCGTCGAATCAGGCTGAGCCGCCGTTGCTTGCGACGCGAACCTTGGCGTCGACGCCTGCTCGCCCATCACCCCGGCACCGCTGAGAATCAAGAGCAGCGACATCACAACACCATGGCGAAACATCTCGCAACCCTCCTTACCCACCTCACGAAATCTCCGTCGCCGGCGACACCACCGGCAATGCCCCACCGCGACCAACGCCGCGTCCCAGGACCTGGAATGCCCGCCAGCACCGTGCGGTCAAAAAAGACCGCCGATCATGTCCACGATACTGGATATTACGCTTCCCTTGCGCTCAATCCTGGCTGTCTTGGTTGCGCCGTCGGACCTGATTCTCGCAACCTCACTCGCTGTTCGAGAGTTCCGCTTCGCAACCTCAATCGCTGTTCGAGATTCCAGTTCGGCTTCCGCAATTGCCGCGGCCGAAGCCAACTCGGCTTCCCGTCGCGTCGCCTCTGCCTGTACACGGATGCTCTGCAATCGGGCTTGCTCCACCTCGTGTCGTGCCGTTGCTTCCCGTGTGGCGATGGCGATCAACCTTTTGGACTCTTCCTGTGCCAAGGCCATCGTCGTCTCGTTGGCGAGCCGCAGGCGTTCGAGCTCCTGAAAGGCTATCTCTCGCCTGACTACTGTCGCCGTGTACTCCTCGTCGTACTGCCTCCGCCAGCGATCGATAGTCTCGGCCGGAGCCGCACCTTGGAGGGCGCCCTCCAGCCAGATGGCGTCCATAAGTCTCTCGCCAACCCAGTTTATGCGGTCGTATCGCTGTCCGTACTGCCGGGCGAAGACTTCTTGCGCTCCGGCAATTCGGGCGTCATAAACTTGGTCGAAAGCGCGCAGGAGTCGTGCCGGTAGAATTCTGGAGCCGGGTTGGCACGCGGCAGCGGAGTCGGCGACGCCGTCGAGAACTCGGTCAAGAACCAAACGCATTCTGTCGCGGCCGCGGGAGTCCACGCCTCCCTGCATGGCGTCAAGAAAACCACCCTCGAATACGTCGATATCGGCCAGCCAGCGCTGGCACTCGGAAACCAGAGCTTCTTGAGCGTAGCCGGCAAGCATGGACAAGTATCGGCCGGCGGGGCCGTCGTCGGCGGCAGATGTGGCATCTAAACGGGCATCGTCGTCGGAGTTCTCGCCATCGGCTGCACGCCACTGAACGACGAAATCGCCGATGGGTGCGGCTCTTCTGTGTAGAGAGCTAACTCACTGATTCATAGGCATTTGCGCTCCTGGGCTCTCTCGCCTCGGCACGCTTGGCGGAGGTACAGCATTTCCCACCCCCTTCCCGGACCCGCCAGACCCATGCGAGCCCACACCGGGCGCTCGGTCCCTCCTCTGCCGCGGCTCCCCCTGGACATTCGTCCGGCGTTCTGGTACGGTGTCCTGGAGGGACGTCCTGCGATGGCCACCGCCACGACGAGGTTCTCGGGGCGCGCGTTCAGCGAGCGAGAGATGACGCTGGTCCGCGAGGTCGTGCGCGACTGTCCGGGCTTGAGCCGGATGGAGCTGGCGCGCACCGTGTGCGAGCTGTTGCGGTGGCGGCGCCCCAACGGACGGCTGAAGGCCCGCGAGTGCCGGGAGTTCCTGGAGCGGCTGGACGCGGACGGGGCGCTGGCCCTGCCCGGCAAGCGCCGGGGCCGTGCAGCGGGTTCGGTGACCCGGGTGCCCCGGACGGCGGCGGGCGAGCCAGGGTCCCGGCTCGTCGGCAGCGTGCGCGACATCGAGCCGCTGGCTGTCGAGCGGGTGCGCGAGCCCGCCCAGCGGTTGCTGTTCCGGGAGCTGGTGGGGCGCTACCACGACATCGGGCACCGGGTTCCGTTCGGGGCGCACCTGCGCTATCTGGTGTTCGCGTCGAGGCCGGCGCGGGCGGTGGTGGGGTGCCTGCAGTTCTCCAGCCCGGCGTGGCGGATGGCGGCGCGCGACCGCTGGGTGGGCTGGGACGACGCGACACGGGCGCGGAATCTGCAGCACGTGGTCAACAACAGCCGCTTTCTGCTGCTGCCGTGGGTCGAGGTGAAGAACCTCGCGAGCGCGGTGCTGTCGCGCGGCCTCGTGCGCATGGCGGCGGACTGGCCGCGCCGCTACGGCCTGTCGCCGTGGCTGGTGGAGACGCTGGTGGACCCCCGCCGCCACCACGGCGGGTGCTACCGCGCCGCCAACTGGGTGGTGTTGGGGGCCACGAGCGGTCGCGGGCGCATGGACCGGTACGGGCGCCGCGGGGGTGAGGCGCCCAAGACGGTTCTGGTCTATCCTGTGGTTCGGGATGCGCAGCGGCGGCTGCGGGAGCGTTGAGCCATGCGCGTTGTTCCGCCCCGTGCCGCTCCACCCGCCCCGACGCCGTATGCGACGGCGGAGGCGGTCTTCTCGGAGACCAAGACCTACCTCTCTTCGCGCGAGGCCCAGCAGATGAGTGAGAGCGACCTCGAACGGGAGCTGCACCGGCGGGGCCAGGACTTGATGCGCAAGCTCCTGCAGGGACACCTCGACCAACGCAGTCCGGGGGAGGCGGCGGGGCCGGTCGAGGGGGCCGACGGCGTCGAGCGTTCGGAGCGCCGCGTGCACGAACGCGCCGTGGAGACGATCTTCGGCACGGTGGATGTCGAGCGTGCGGGCTACGCGCGGGCTGGCCACGACAGTCTGCATCCGCTCGATGGGTCGCTGAACCTGCCGGCGGAGCGTTACTCGCTGGAGGTACGCCGGCGGGTGGCGGAGGCGGCGGCCTCGCGGTCGTTCGACGAAGCGCTGTCGGACCTGTCCCGCCATACCGGGGCGAAGGTGCCGAAGCGTCAGGCGGAGCAGTTGGCGGCTCGCGCGGCGGAGGACTTCGACGCGTTCTACGAGGCGCGCCGTGCGGCGGCGGGAGAAGCGGTGCCCGCGGAGTCGGTGGTCGTGCTGACCTTCGACAGCAAGGGGGTGGTGCTGCATCGGGAGGACCTGCGGGAGGCGACGCGCAAGGCGGCCGAGCGGCGCCGTCGGCAACGGGGGCAGCTCTCGCCGTTCAATCGCCTCAAGCCGGGGGAGAAGAAGCACTCGAAGCGGATGGCGACGGTGGCCGCCGTCTATGCGGTCGCGCCGTTCGTGCGGAGCGCGGAGGATTTCCTGCAGAGCCTGATGCCCCGACAGCCGGCGGCCAAGACGAAGAAGGGCAGGAAGGCGAAGACCTCGGGGGTGCGGCCTCGCCCGGTGGCGAAACGGGTGTGGGCGAGCCTCGAACGGGAGCCCGTGGAGGTGATCGCCGAGGCGTTCCTGGAAGCGGACCGCCACGACCCCGAACGCGTCAAGCACTGGGTGGTGCTCGTCGACGGGGCCGAGACGCAGCTCGACCTCGTGGAAGAGGGCGCCGCCGCGTACGGCGTGGCGGTCACGGTGGTCCTCGACATCATCCACGCGGTCGAGTATGTGTGGAAGGCGGCGCATGCGTTCCACCGGGAGGAGAGCCCCGAGTTGGCGTGCTGGGCGTGGACTCGCGTGCGGGACATTCTCGAGGGCAGGGCCAAGCGGGTCGCGGCGTCGATGCGGCGTGCAGCGACCGTCGCCGGGTTGTCGAAGGACGCCCGCAAGCCGGTCGACACGTGCGCCGACTACCTGCTGAAGTACGCGCCGTATATGCATTACGACCGCTACCTCGCGGCCGGCTACCCCATCGCCACCGGGGTCATCGAAGGGGCGTGCCGGCACCTAGTGCGCGACCGCATGGAGTTGACCGGCGCGCGCTGGCGGCTGGTCGGCGCCGAGGCGATTCTGAAGCTCCGGGCGCTGCGCGCCAGCGGCGACTTCGATGCGTACTGGGACTTCCACGAAGCGCGCGAGTACGAGCGGAATCACGCCCAGCGATACCGTGACGGCGCAGTCCCGCCGGTCACCGAGCCGCCCCCGCCCCCCGCCTCACCCCGCCTTCGACGCGTCAAGTAGCTCTGATCTGGCCGCCGTGCAGAATCCAATGGACTCTCTCTGGGCCGCCGACGAAAAAGAGCCACACCCATCGCCGATGGGCTGATATGTATAGCGACCACCGTCGCGAGCTGTGCCAGCGGCTGCAAGATGAGGGACGACGCGGGCATCGGTGACCAAGAGATGCGCAGCAATGAACCCCTCGGTGTCGGCCGCTCGGAGTTGACGAAGAAGGCGCGTATCACGCGGACCACTGCTAGCAACCGGTTGACGGGTGTCCGTGAGCGACGTCGCAGGAGAGGGAGGTTGGATCGCCCGGTAAATGGTAAAGTTGGAGGCGTTCGGGTGGTTGCTTTCGAACGTCGATAGCGCCTCGCTGGCGACTCCGGCGGGACTTCCCCGAAGTGACCCGAGAGCGTCCTGTGCTATCGTCCAGTCTTCCTCCCGTTCGCGCGTGAGAGTACCGATGATTTCTCTGTGGTTCTCAAGGAAGCCGCAAAGGACCCGAGCGTAGTCTTCTTGCGTGCCAACAGACGTTTCCAGCTGCACGAGGCGGTATTCGACCGCGTCCCTGGTCTCCGCCAGTGTTCTGTCTCGCAAGTCACCGAAGGCCCTCTCTAGCAGCCCGTGGACGAAGTCGGTTCGCTGAGCGGGCCTGTTCAAGCAGCTTGGGGACGAGCGGCTGAGCCCCAGGGGGCGACCGGAGCCCATTTGGCCCTCCAGAGGCCGTTCAGACGCCCCCAGAGGCCCATGAGGCGTTCGATCAGCCCGAGAATCGCCGAAAGAGCCCGCCCCTGCAGGCTCCGGGGCGTACCGACGCCCGTCAGGCGGCGCAGCAACAGACCCAGGTTGCAGCCCGCCGCCTGGACCAGCACCCGCTTGCGGACATTCTCATGGCCGCGCACCCACACCCGACGCAGACCCCCGGTCTCATACTGGTGAGCGAAAGGCCGCTCCACCAGTTCCCCCCGGCAGCGTTGGAGACGACGGCCCCGGTCCCCGCGAATACGCCGACGATTCCCATACAGCGCCGACTGCGCAGCACGCTTCTCCGGCGGCGTCTCACCCGTCTTCTTGTCCTGCCAGACGCGCCGACCACGCGCCGGCTCCGCGATGTAGCTGCGTACACCAAGGTCGTCGAGCGCCACCAGCGTCGCGTCGCTGTGATACCCCTTGTCGGCCACCACCTCTTCGACGCCCTCACCGTCAGGCTGAACCGCCTCCACCTGCTCCGCCGCCTTCGTCAGCGTCTCCGGCAGCGTCGCCGTATCACCCTCCGACGCGTCCTGAACCGTCACCGACAGGAGCGCTCCCGTCTCCAGGTCGACACCGTGCTCCGCCTTGTGGGCCAGATGCGTCCGACCGTCCTTCATCTTCGCGATCTTCGCGTCCGGGTCCTGCGGAGACGTCCACTCTTCATTCGACGTCTTCCGGCCCTTCCGCGAACGGTCGAAACGCGCCAACTCCGCCCGCGTCGGCGTCGCAATGCCAGATGCCTCCGCCAGCCCCCGCACGAACGCGTCGTACGAGTCCCCCGTATCCCGACGCTCGATGCTCCGCATCGCCGCGTTCGCTTCCAGCGTCGTCGCGTCCACCCCGATCGTCTTCCCCTTCACCAGACCCGCTTCCGACAACCGCTCCAGCACCCACGTGAACACCGCCGCGTGCGTCTCCACGTCGATCAGACGCCGAGTCCGTGACAGCGTCGAGTGGTTCGGCGTCGCCTCCGTCACGTCCAGATCCAGGAAAGCCCGCAGGCTCAGCGAATCCGCGACCCGCCACGCAATCGCGCGCTCCGATGACAGACCCTCGAAATACCCGATGAACAGAAGCCGGAAATACCGCCCGGGTCGCAGACTCGGACGACCCATTCGCTCCGCGTAGAAGACCGCACACAACCCCTCCACGAAAGCGTCGAACCTGGATTTCTCCAGAATCCGATTCAGCCGCTCGAAGAAGGGATGCCCCGCACTCTTGGGAAGGTCCTCTGCCGTCACCCACATCGGTGGCGCCGGTCGAGCCGCCGGCCTCTTGCCCATCGCCATGCTGTGAAGTCTACGACACTACAACCACTCAGATCGACCCGATCGGCCCGAATTTGCCGACTTTTTCCACGGGCTGCTAGTCCGCCGACCAACTCACGCGGCAGCCACCCCGGGTTCGGTGGCATCAACCCCGCCGTCACTCTCGCTCCCACGTTCGGCCCGGCGCTTGCGGGGGTGGCAGGGGTTTGTCACCCGGCCTGCGCGGGTCGGAGACCTGGCCCCCGCGAGGGCCGCGCTCGAAGTACTCGCCGGGCCTTCGTGAATTTCACCTGGTTATTGCAGAGTCACTCAACTCTCCTGGCGACGGCGCCGTCCCCAACCCGCCTACCGTTCGGGCAGCGCGAAGACGAAGAGCGCGTTGCCCCCCTCGGGCTGGTAGATCTCGGGGCTGAGCTTCGCCGTCAGGCTGCGGAACACGCCCCCCAGCGCGGCGGGGACGGCGATGAACTGGCGGCCGCCCGCCTCGTAGGTGATCGGATAGCCGTGCGCCGACGAGGCGAGGCGAGTCTCCCAGAGCACCTCACCGGTCTCGACATCGTGCGCGCGGTAGTGGCGCGCGCCGTCGCCCGCGAAGACGAGACCGCCGGCGGTGGTGAGGGCCGACGTCAGGAAGGGCGCGCGCTGCTCGTGGCTCCAGAGCTCGTCCATGGTGCGGACGTCGTAGGCGGCCAGCTTCCCGGTGTTGCCGTCGCTGCCGGGCATCTCGAGCAGCTCGTAGCGGCCCGCGGTGCCGCCGCCGCCCTCGATGAACTCGACCTCGCGCCCGGTCAGGTGCATGCACGCCTGGTGGAGGGGAATGACGAGGGCGCCGGCCCCGGGGTGGTAGGCCGACGCCTGCCAGTTGTGGCCGCCGAGCAGGCTGGGGCAGGCGAAGACCCGCTCGCCGATGGCGATGTCCTGCAGGTCGTCCCGGTAGGTCAGCTCGCCGGTGGAGCGGTCGATCGACGCGAAGATGTCCTGGTGAACGGTCTCGCGCAGGTCGACGAACGCCCCGGTGCGGCGGTCGAGCTTCCAGAGGATGCCGTCCTTCCCGATGGTGAATAGCCACTGCTCGCCGTCGGCGTCCACGAGCACGCGCTCGTAGACGATGTCGAGGTCGAGGGTCTCGCCCGGCGCGTGCTGGAAGTACCACTGCACCTGCCCGGTCTGCGGGTTCAGCGCGAGCGTCGAGTTGGTATAGAGCGCGTCCTGCCTCGTCGTCATGCCGCGGCTCGACGCCACCCACGGCTTCGCCTGCGCGGTGCCGATGAAGAAGAGCCCGAGGTCGGGGTCGTAGCTCCCCGGGATCCACGAGTCGCCCCCGGCGCGCAGGTACGGCGGGGTGTCGCCCCACGAGGCATTGTTGGGGTCGCCGGGGAGCGCGATGGTGGACGTGCGCCACAGCTCGTCGCCGGTGTCGGGGTCGTGGCCGGTGATGAAGCAGGTCTGCTCGGTGTAGCGCTCGCAGCCGTTGGTGCCGGTGATGACGACGCCGTTGGCGATGACGGGGCCGGCGTTCTGGCGGAAGCCCTGCGTGTAGTCGTCCTTGACCGAGCGCCACACTTCCTCGCCGGTGCTCGCGTCGAGGGCGACGAGGACCGCGTCGGCGCGGGCGAGGAACAGCTTGTCGCCATAGAGGGCGAGAGTGCGGGTGGGGCCGGGGCGCGCGTCCTCGGGCAGCCGCGCGCGGTACACCCAGATGACGTCGCCGGTCGCCGCGTCGATAGCCTGGACGACGTTACCCGGACTGGCGAGGAACATCACCCCGTCGTGCACGAGCGGCGTCGTCTGGTGGTTGCCGGGCCGGATCGAGATCGACCACGCGAGCTGCAGGTCGCCGACGTTGTCGCGCGTGATCTGGTCGAGGGGACTGTAGCCGTGGCCGTTGCGGGTGCGCCGCCAGCTCAGCCAGTCGCCGGGCGGGGGGTCGGCGAGCAGGACGTCGGTCACCGGGGTCAGCGCGTGCGGCACGGTCTGGTTGACGAACCGTGACGTCCGCCGGCGCGGCCGCTCGCCCGCCTGCGCGGCCCGGCGCGCCTCGGCGATGTCCGCGGCGTCGCCAATCGTCACCGCCGCTTCGGCGGTCAGGGTGCTGTCGCCGGGCAGGGCGCCGTTCGCCTCGAGCATGTAGGCCACGAGGTCGACATACGACTGGTCGCTGAGCGCGCCGGCCTGCCCCGGGGGCATCGTGTCGCGCAGGTACTCGAACAGCTCGTCGGTGGTCCGCCCCGCCCACGTGTTCAGGAACTCGACGCCGGACAACGGCGGGGCGATCATGCCCTCGAGGCCGATGCCGTGGCACTCGCTGCACTGGACGCCGTAGGCCGCCCACCCGCTCGCGGCCTGGTCCGCCGTGAACGCCCCGTCGGCCTCCGCGGCCTGGGCCGCCGCCATCCCGGCGCCCGGCCCGGCGGTCAGGCCGGCCGCCGCCGTCAATCCGGCCGCCACCCGCGCCAGTGCCGCGAGAGTCAGACGTCGACAATCCGATCCGCTGAATCCGAAACCAGTTTCTCTCGACATGGTCCGCACTCCTGGTCCGCCAACCGTCGCCCTGCGGCTCCGCTTGGCGCCCCCAACAACGCGGCAGAAGCCCGCACCCTTCTGCCGCGCACGCTCTCGGCCGCCGTCAGTCGGCATGTGCACGCCGCGGTTTCGTCCGTGCCGCCCTTATATCACCAACCCGGTAGCGACGCCATGCCCGCCAGGCCCGCTTCCGCACTGAACATCGTCGCTCGGCCGACTGCACGCGCCATACTGGTGGCGGCGCCATCCTCACGCCGTGGCGGATGCCGCAGGGTGGATCGAAACCGGCCCATTCGGCCTCGCGGTCGTCGAAGGCTTCGGGCGGCCCCAGCGTTGCCGGGACCCGCCATGCTCCGACCGTGGCGGGCGGCTGCGTCGCGGCTTGCGTTCTGCCTGCCATGTGCCCCCTGGCGAACGAACGTCGCGACCTGGTCCCGTGAGCCGACAGCTCCCGCTCCAGCCGTCGCCCCCGTCCGACACCGTCGCCTGGGGGCGCGCCGGAAACGCGCCGCCTCCCCAGGCGAGCGTCAGTCGAAACCCGGCACGTCGCGGACCCACGCGGTGGGGCCGTCCTCCCACTTGTTGTGGGTCAACCGGACCACCGTCCGGTCGGAGAGGCGGACGGCGTGCAGCTCGCCGTAGGGCTGGGGCTGGAAGACCACCCGCAGTAGAGGCAGCTCGTCGCCGAGTTCGGCGCGCTGCGAGGTGAAGAGCACCCACTCGTCGTCGGGCGAGAACCGGGGGTGCATGTCGTGCCCGGGGCTCGTGGTGAGGCGCTCGGGCGGGCCGGGCCGGCCGTCCTCGTCGAGGGCGATGGTGTAGAGCTCGAAGTCCCCGTCCCGGAGCGACGTGAACGCGATGCGGTCGCCGGACGAGGAGAATGCGGGCATGGTGTCGGTGGCCTCGTGGTGCGTCAGCCGCCGCACGTCACCGCCGTCCGCGTTCATCAGGTAGATGTCGGCGTTGCCGCCGCGTCGGCTGCGGAAGACGATGCGGCGGCCGTCGGGCGAGAAGTCGGGCAGGGCGTCGTTGGCGTCGGAGCCCGGCGTCAGGTTCACCGCGCCCGTGCCGTCGCTGCGGATCTTCCAGATGTCCACGTCCACCGCGTCGGAGGCGAACGGAGGGCCGACGATGAAGGCCAGCCACTGGCCGTCCTTCGACCACGAGGGCCCCCAGGCGGAGTCGGGACCGCGGTAGCGGTCGGCCCCCGCGAGGTCGTGGATGACCCGCTTGCCGCGGCCGTCGGGCCGCGACGCCACGAGGCGGGCGAACGCCTCGCTGGTGGCGATCTCGCCCGACGTGGGATCGACGGCGGGCAGATAGCCGCGGATGCCGACCACGGACACGCGGCGATCCGGCATGTCGACGGGGAGCGGCGGGTGGACGAGGAACTCCCCCGGCGCGTCGCTCTCGAAGCGGGACGCCTCTTCGACCGGCCCCGGCCCGTGGGCGAGCAGCCGGCCCGTGCCGCGGTCCCGGGCCGGCGCCCAGTAGTCGCGGGCGGCGTCGCTCTCGACCCGCGGGTCGGAGCCGTCCGGCTGCGTGGAGACGAGGGTCCACCGGCCGTCGCGGCGCGCGGTGTAGGCGAGTCGGCCGTCAGGACCGAAAACCGGCGAGAGGGCCGCCTCGTCGGGGGCGGAGACCGGCTCCGGACCGGCGCCCCTCGGCTCGGCGCCGTCCACGCCGGTGCGATAGATACGCGACTCGCCGTCGCGCTGCGAGTAGAAGAAGACGCCCTGCCCATCCGGCGTCCACGCCGGCGCGCCGTCCCAGTTCTCGTGCCGCGTCAGTCGCCGCACCCCGGTCCCGTCCGCCTGCATCACGTACACCTCGCTGGCGAGGTACGTCGGCCCCGGGCTCGCCCCCGCGCTCGTCGACGCCGTCGTGTCGCGGCTGCTCGAGAAGAGGATGCGTGCCCCGTCGGGCGAGTACGCGGGGTTGTAGTCGCCCGCCGCGTGCCGCGTCAGGTTCCGCGGCGCGCCCGCCGCATGCGGATCCTCGGGCCGGAACGGCATCTCGAAGATGTCGGCGTTGCCGTCTCGCGTGCCGACGAAGAGCAGCCGCCGCCCGTCGGGCGAGATGGCCGCCGCGTCTTCCATCGCGGGGCTCGCGACGAGCGGCCGCGGCCCCCCGTCGCCGTCGAGGTCGAGCACGTACAGGTCGGGGCTGCCGGTCCGCTCGGAGGTGAACACCACCCAGCGCCCGTCCGGCGAGAACACGCCGTTGTAGTCGAGGCCGGGGTCCGTCG
Source organism: Vicinamibacterales bacterium (assembly GCA_965199675.1). GTDB lineage: Bacteria > Acidobacteriota > Vicinamibacteria > Vicinamibacterales > UBA8438 > JAJEEA01. Next base: position 524,651 of record CBDATI010000063.1, read on the forward strand.
TCAGCCGACGCGGCGCCGAGCCGGGGCCGTCGAAGAGGTACAGATCCCAGTTGGACGGCTGGATGCTGCTGTAGACGATGGTCTCGCGGGACGGCGCAGGCTCCTGCCGCGCCTGCGCGAGACCGGTCACGGCGACGGCGACGAGCAGCGCGAACAGCGCGACGATCTTGGCCCGTTGCATTCCCCTCATCCCCATCGACGTCCCCTCCATGCGATGCTCCGCCCGCGGGCGAGTCCTGCCGGTCGAGCGGCGCGAGCGGCCGGGGCCGCGAGCCCCCTCACTCCGGCAGGGCGAAGACGTAGAGCGCGTTGCCTCCCTCCGGCTGGAAGATCTCCGGCGTGAGCGACGCCGTGAGACTGCGGAACGCGCCCCCCAGCGCCGCCGGCACCGCGATGAACTGCCGGCCGCCCGCCTCGTAGGTGATGGGATAGCCGTGCGCCTTGGCCCCGAGGCGGGTCTCCCAGAGCACCTCCCCGGTCCGGATGTCGAACGCCCGGTAGTAGCGGTCGGCGTCGCCCGCGAACACCAGCCCGCCCGCCGTGGTCAGCGTCGACGTCAGGAACGCGGCCCGCTGCTCGTGGCTCCACAGCTCGTCCATCGTCCGCACGTCGTAGGCGGCCAGCTTCCCCACGTTCCCGCCCGAGCCGGGCATCTCGCGGAACTCGGAGCGGCCCGCCTCTCCCCCGCCCCCCTCGACGAAGTCCACCCCGCGGCCGGTGAGATACATGCAGGCCTGGTGGAGGGGAATCACGAGGGCGCCGGCCCCGGGGTGGTACGCCGACGCCTGCCAGTTGTGCCCGCCGAGCAGACTGGGACAGGCGGGCACGCGGTCGCCGACGCCGGCGTCGTGGATGTCCTGCCGGTACTCGAGCCGCCCCGTGGTGCGGTCGATCGACGCGAAGATGTCCTGGTACACCGTCTCGCGCAGGTCGATGAAGGCGCCGGTCCGCCGGTCGAGCTTCCAGAGGATGCCGTCCTTGCCGATCGTGAAGAGCCACTGCTCATCGTCGGCGTCGACGAGCACGCGCTCGTAGACGATGTCGAGGTCGAGGGTCTCGCCCGGGGCGTGCTGGAAGTACCACTGCACCTGCCCCGTGCGCGGGGTCAGAGCGAGCGTCGAGTTGGTGTAGAGCGCGTCCTGCCGCGTGGTCATGCCGCGGCTCGCCGCCACCCACGGCTTCGCCTGGGCGGTGCCGATGTAGAAGAGATCGAGGTCGGCATCGTAGCTGCCGGGAATCCACAGGTCGCCGCCCGCCCGGAGGTACGGCGGCGTGTCGCCCCACGAGGCGTCGTTCGGATCGCCCGGCAGCGCGATGGTCGAGGTCCGCCAGAGCTCCTCGCCGGTGTCGGGATCGTGACCGGTGATGAAGCAGGTCTGCTCCTTGTAGCGCTCGCAGCCGTTGATGCCGGTGACGACGACGCCGTCGGCGATGACGGGGCCGCCGAACTGCATGAACCCCTGGGTGTAGTCGGCCTTCACAGTGCGCCACACCTCCTCGCCGGTCCGCGCATCGAGGGCGACGAGAGCGGCGTCGTAGGTGGCGAGGTAGAGCTTGTCGCCGTAGAGGGCGAGGGTGCGGGTGGCGCCCCACCGCACCGCGTCGTCGGGCAGCGGAGACCGGTACTGCCAGACGACGTCGCCGGTGGCCGCGTCCACCGCCTGCACCACGTTGCCCGGATTGGCCAGGAACATCACCCCGTCGTGCACGAGGGGCGTCGTCTGATGGTTCCCCTCGCGGACCGCGAGCACCCAGGCCAACCGCAGCTCGTCGACGTTGTCGCGCGTCACCTGGTCGAGGGGGCTGTAGCCGTGGCCGTCGCGGGTCCGCCGCCAACTCAGCCAGTCGCCCGGCGGCGGGTCCGCGAGCAGCGCGTCGGTGACCGGGGTCAGGTCGTGCGGCGCCTCGCGGTTGACGAACCGCATCGGCCGCCGCCGCGGCCGGTCGCCCTCGCGCGCCGCCCGCTCCGCCTCGGCCACGTCCGCCGCGTCGCCGATGGTGACGGCCGCGTCGGCCGTGAGCGGCGCATCGCCGGGTCGGGCCCCGTTCATGTCGAGGATGTACGCGACGAGGTCCAGGTACGCCCCGTCGTCGAGCGAGCCGCCGAGGCCGGGCGGCATCTCGTCCCGCACGTACGCGAACAGCTCGTCCGTCGTCCGCCCCGCCCAGCCGTTCAGGAAGTCGACCCCGCGCAGGGCCGGCGCCTCCCCCCCGAACAGCCCCTGCCCGTGACACTCGCCGCACTGCCGCCCGTAGGCCGCCCACCCGGCCGCGGACTGGTCCGCCGTGAACCCTCCGTCCGCCGGGCCCGACTGCGCCTGCGCGACGGCGGCGGCCGAGCCGCCGAGCACGATCAGTCCGGCCGCCGCCGCCCGGACCACCGCCACCAGCCGACGCGACCCGCCGACGCCGACGCGAGCTCTCTTCGTCATGATTGACAACTCCCCGACGTCCAGACGAGGGCGCCGCACGCCAGGCCGCCGGGCTCCGCGCCACGCCGGCGTGGCGAGCCCCAGAATACCCACAAACCACTCATTCGCAGGGCTTTATTCGTCTTCTGACCGGCCTGCATGCCGTCGTTGCCCCCTCATTGTAGACGAGAAGCGGCAGGACCAACGCAGCCGACCGCGGACCAACGCAACCGGCCTTCGAACCAGCGCGCAGGCGGCCGAACCGCGTCGGCCCGATCGAGCACCGTCTGCGTCGCCGACTCCCGCCCGTCCGGAGGCTAGAAGCGGAACAGCCGGTTCACCTTGACGACGAACCCGCGGTTGCGCAGCTCCGAGAACCGGTCCGGGCGCAGGGGGTCGGTCTCGCGATCCTCGGTGTAGACGACGAACAGCTCGCTGCCCGGCGAGTACTCCCAGCGAAGACGCAGATTGTTGCTGACGCTGTTGGTGCTCGAGTTGTACTGAATGAGGCCGCTGAAGAACATGCGCGGCGTGAAGGAGAAGTTCACCCGGGACACGAGCAGGTCGGTACGGAACGACCCTTGCGGTGAGTCGATCCAGTTGACCGACACGCTCGGCTCGAGCGAGAGCCGTTGCGTCACCTCCATGCGGCCTCGGCTGAAGCCGATCGAGCGGATGACGCCGTTGAAGTAGTCGCCGGCGCGCAGCGTGAACGTCCCGTTCAGGCGGCGCTGCGCACCGGGCGAGTAGGTGCCCTCGACGTCGAAGAACTGGTAGCCGCCGACCGGGAAGGCCACCTCGTCGGGCCCCGGGGTGAACTCCCGGTGCAGAAACTCGTAGTTGTCGGCCACGGAGACGCCGAATCGGTCGCTGTTCTCCAGCTCGGTCTCGAACGCCAGTTGCGACTGGCGCGTCTCGACGATGCCGAGGTCGGCAGTCTCGATGTAGTCGTAGCTCCCTTCCAGCCGGAACTGCCGGATGCTGGCGAGAGACCGGGGCCGCGGGCTGTAGCGCGCCGTCCCGTAGGTGCGGCGGAAGTTGTCGCGGCGGAGGAAACCCACCTCGGGGATGAAGTCGTCCTCGACGACCAGGTGCTCGGCCTGGAACCCGTAGAGGTCGCCGGCGTAGTTGAAGCGGCCCTGGTAGCTCAGGTCCTTGCCGTCGCGCCCCGGGGTCCGGGTACGCGCGGCGTAGGCGAGCAGGCTGACGTTCTCGTAGAAGGAGAAGGTGGCGTCAGCCCCGTAGGCCTGGCTCGAACCGTCGCCGAGGAGCGAGACCGAGCGGTTGGTGAAGAGACCGCCGACACTGCTGCGGCGCAGGACGTCGCGCTTCAGCCGCACCACGGTGAAGTTGGTCATCTCCGCTTCCGCCGCCACGTCGTCGTCGGTCTGGATGTTGAGGACCCCGACGTCGAACGCCCCGATCTTGCCGGTGAGCCGGCCCCCGCCGACGATGGGCACCACCGAGCCGCTCTGCAGCCCGATCTGTCGGCTGTAGAAGAGGGTCGGCGCGTTGCCGCCCCCGAAGAAGCCGCCGCCCTGGCCGCCTCGGCGCAGGGCGCCGCCAAAGCCGCCGGCGATGCCGCCGCGGGCGAAGTCGAAGATGCCGCGGCCCTCGAGGAAGAACTCGCGCTTCTCGGGGAAGAACAGGCTGAAGCGGGTCAGGTTCACCTGCTGCTCGTCCACCTCGACCTGGGCGAAATCGGTGTTGACAGTGAAGTCGGCGGTCAGGTTCTGGGTGATGCCGTACTTCACGTCGAGACCGCCGTCGCCACTGCCGGCGTTGACGGTGGGATCCGCGGCGGCGAGGTTGGTGCTGATGCCGCCAATGCCGTACGGCTTGATCTCCAGGTTGCGGCTGCCGCTCGGAGCGTCGAGGCCGACCAGGGTCGCCGCATCCGACACCCGGAAGATCCCGCCCGGTCCCGATCCCGCCGAAATCGGTAGCGCGGTGATGTAGGCCCACTCGTTCTTGCGCCGCACGTTGCGCCGGAGCTGCACGCCCCACATCTGCGAGGGTCCCGGCCGGTATCGGAGGGACTTGAACGGAATCTCCATCTCGACCGTCCAGCCCCCCTCGAAGCGGCCGGTTCGGACGTCCCAGATGGGGTTCCAGTCGCTGTTCGGGTTGCCCTCGTTGGTGATCTGGAAGTCGGCCAACGCCCCGAGGGCATTGGTGTAGAACGCGACCCCGTTTCGCCGGTCGTAGAAGGTGTCGAGGATGACCGCGAAGGTGTCATTCTGACGGAGCTGCCGGGTGTCGCGGCGCATCTCGTTGGCCACCCACTGGCTCGGCGGGGCCGAGTCCCACACGCGGGCCGCCACGTAGATGTTGTCGGCGTCGAACAGGATCCAGGCCTCGGTCGCCTCGGTCGCCGGCGCGCCCTCGTCCGGCGACTGCTGGATGAAGCCGGTGATGGCCGGCACCGTGAAGTAGACGTTCTCGTCGAGCTGGCCGTCGAGCCGGATGCCTTCGGGCCACTCGACGGCGCGGATGGTGGCGTTCCCCTGGTCGTCGCGGCGGATGACGTCGGGCGGAAGCGGCGGCGGCGGTCCGTCGATCGCCCCCGGCGCGAACCGTGGCGCCTCGAACCCGGCCCCGCCCGCTGCCCGCCGCTCTGACCCGGCCGCCGGCCGGTCAGTGCCGCCGGCGAGCGGTCTCCCCCGAGACCCGCCCGCCGATCCCGGGCGCAGCGGAGCGGGCGGCCCGCGACCAGCGGGGGCCGGCAGGAGCGCCCCCTCGCCTGAAACGGGAGGTTCCGGCCCCCGCCAAGCCGTCCGCGGCGGAGCGGAACTCGCTGAAGCGTCCGGGTGCGCGGTCGCCAGGAGCTCCGCGGCCACTCGATCCTGCAGCGTGAACAGATCGGCGGCGGGCCCGTCCACCACCGCCGCCCCGGCGACCGTCCCGGTGTTCACCTCGACCAGCCTCGCGGTGATGCGCAAGCGCTCGCCGACCCGCTGGTACCCGCCGCCGACCACCCAGCGCGCCCCGACCGCGCGCCCCGTCTCGACGAGGGTCGCATCGGGCGCCGCCCTGCCGCCGGATGCGCCGGGCGCACGCGTCGACTCTCGGACGAGCGACTGCACCGACCAGCGCTCGGTCATTTCCGCCGCGACTACCTGCGCAATGCCCTGGCCGAACCAGTCGTCGGCGGGCGCACCGCTGATGTTGACGAACCCGGTGACGACGACGACATCGGGCGAGGCGCCCTGGGCGGCGGCGCACACGGCCACGAGCCAGCCGACGAAACCGACCAACGCGGCGCGAGCCAACTGGATAGGCGCCACGGATCGATAGACGCCGGCCGGAGACTCGCCGTTTCGCTCCATGGCAGTTGCGCCTCGGAAACAGCCTGACCCCGGATGGGCGGTCGGGAAGCCGCCGGCGAGACCGAAGGCCCGGCGACAGCGCGGCCCTCGTCAGGGGATGGACGGCTTCGGCCCGGAGCCTGCCCGTCGAGCGGATCGCACCACGGGCGCCGCTCGGCCGCGTGCGCCGCCTCACTCCGGCAGGGCGAAGACGTAGAGCGCGTTGCCCCCCTCCGGCTGGAAGATCTCCGGCGTGAGCGACGCCGTGAGGCTGCGGAACGCGCCCCCCAGCGCCGCCGGCACCGCGATGAACTGCCGCCCGGCCGCCTCGTAGGTGATGGGATAGCCGTGCGCCTTGGCCCCGAGGCGGGTCTCCCAGAGGACTTCGCCCGTCTCGATGTCGAACGCCCGGTAGTAGCGGTCGGCGTCGCCGGCGAAGACCAGCCCGCCCGCCGTCGTCAGGGTCGACGTCAGGAACGCGGCCCGCTGCTCGCGGCTCCACCGCTCCTCCATCGTCCGCACGTCGTAGGCGGCCAGCTTCCCCACGTTCCCGTTCGAGCCGGGCATCTCGCGGTACTCGGACCGGCCCGCCACGCCGCCGCCCCCCTCGACGAACTCCACCTCGCGCCCCGTCAGATACATGCAGGCCTGATGGAGGGGAATCACGAGCACGCCGGCCCCGGGGTGATACGCCGACGCCTGCCAGTTGTGCCCGCCGAGGAGGCTGGGGCACGCGGGCACGCGGTCGCCGACGCCCGCGTCGCGGATGTCCTGGCGATAGGTGAGCTCGCCGGTGGTCCGGTCGATGGACTCGAAGACGTCCTGGTAGACCGTCTCACGCAGGTCGACCAGGGCCCCCGTTCGCCGGTCCAGCTTCCAGAGGATGCCGTCCTTCCCGATGGTGAAGAGCCACCGCTCATCGTCCGCGTCCACGAGCACCCGCTCGTAGACGATGTCGAGGTCGAGGGTCTCGCCCGGGGCGTGCTGGAAGTACCACTCCACCTGCCCCGTGCGCGGGTGCAGGGCCAGCGTCGAGTTGGTGTAGAGCGCGTCCTGCCGCGTGGTCATGCCGCGGCTCGCCGCCACCCACGGCTTGGCCTGCGCCGTCCCGATGTAGTAGAGGCCGAGCTCGGGGTCGAAGCTGCCGGGAATCCACTGGTCGCCGCCGGCCCGGAGGTACGGCGGCGTGTCGCCCCACGACGCGTCGTTGGGATCGCCGGGCAGGGCGATGGTGGATGTCCGCCACAGCTCGCGGCCGGTGTCGGGGTCGTGCCCGGTGATGAAGCACGTCTGCGCCTTGTAGCGCTGACACCCGTTGGTGCCGGTGACGACGACGCCGTCGGCGATGACCGGCCCGGCGTTCTGCCGGAAACCCTGCGTGTAGTCCGCCTTGACCGTCCGCCACACCTCGTCGCCGGTGCGCGCGTCGAGGGCGACGAGGGCGGCGTCGGCGGTGGCGAGGAACACCCGGTCGCCGTGGAGGGCGAGGGTTCGGGTCGGCGCCCGCTGCGGCGCGTCCTCGGGCAACGGCGAGCGGTACTGCCAGATGACGTCGCCGGTGACCGCGTCCAACGCTTGCACCACATCCCCGGGGCTGGCCAGGAACATCACCCCGTCGTGCACGAGGGGCGCCGTCTGGTGGTTCCCCTCGCGGATCGCCAGCACCCACGCGAGCCGGAGCTCGTCGACGTTGTCGCGCGTCACCTGGTCGAGGGGGCTGTAGCCGTGGCCGTCCCGGGTCCGCCGCCAGCTCAGCCAGTCGCCCGGCGGCGGGTCCGCGAGCAGCGCGTCGGTCACCGGGGTCAGGGGCCGCTCGACCGCCCGGTTGACGAACCGCGTCGGCCGCCGCCGCGGCGCCTCGCCCGCCTGCGCGGCCCGCCGCGCCTCGGCGATGTCCGCGGCGTCGCCGATCGGCACCGCCGTCTCGGCCGTCAGCGGCGCGTCGCCGGGCCGGGCCCCGTTCGCGTCGAGGATGTACGCGACCAGGTTCAGGTAGACCCGGTTGCCGAGGGACCGCCCGAGGCCGGGGGGCATCGCGTCCCGGACGTACTCGAACAGCTCGTCCGTCGTCCGCCCCGCCCAGCCGTTCAGAAAGTCGACCCCGCGCAGGGCCGGCGCCTCCGCCCCGTCCAGCCCCTCGCCGTGGCACTCCCCGCACTGCCGCACGTACTCCGTCCACCCCGCCGCGGCCTGCTCGGCCGTGAAGCCGCCGTCCGGCGCCGGCTGCCCCGCCGCGCCGACCACGCTCGGCCCGCCGAGCCCGATCAGTCCGGCCGCCGCCACCCGAACCAACAATGCCGCCAGCCGCCGCGATCCGGCGCCGCCGCGAGTTCTCTTCGACATGATTGGCCACTCCCCGGCGCCGGAAAGGGCGCCCCACGAAAACTGCCCCGAGCCGGGTCATCGCGCCAAGGTCAGCGCTACCTACTATGCTCACAAACCAACAAACGGCAGAAGCGCCACCGTACCGCCGAGGTGACCGCCGCCTCGAATCAACATCGCACGGTAAATGTCAACTCGCAAGGTCGCCAAGCCGGCGCGCTGTTGCGCAGCCGTCACATGCGTACTCCGCCGTTAGCTGGATCGCGCTTGTGACCGATCCATCTGCGCGGCCGACAGATTCGCCTCGGACAACTGTCGCGCGCCCCCGTGTAGTGGCGAACAATGGGCGACGTCCGCGTCTGCTCCTTCCTGCCACTGGCCTCCCCTGTCCCTTGTTCCGACCGCCGGCGCCGCACGCCACCGTCAGTCATCGCTGTCCTCCTCCCCCCCGGAAGTGAGTGACTCTCCGACAACCTCGCCGACTCGATCGATGATGAGACCGGCCCGTCGCCGGCAGAATTCCTCGAACTTCGCGATCTCGAATCCGTCAGCCCACGCCGCCTCGCGCGGATTACCTGGAATCATGCAATCACGCAGTCGTCGGCGCAGACCTTCGAGCGTACCCTGGGATCGCGCCTCGCCCGCCATGTCGCGGAAGTACTCTTGCGGATACGCCTCGTTGAGTTTCAGGTTCGTTGCCTTGAGCACCGGGATGCGATTACAGATTCCGTCCAGCATCCTCTGCTGGAGACTCCAGCGTTTGCCGGCATTTCGCGGGAAGATGTGGTGATCGTGAAGCTCAGCAGCCCGTGGACGAAGTCGGTTCGCTGAGCGGGCCTGTTCAAGCAGCTTGGGGACGAGCGGCTGAGCCCCAGGGGGCGACCGGAGCCCGGCCCTCCAGAGGCCGTTCAGACGCCCCCAGAGGCCCATGACGTTCTCAGCCCGAGAATCGCCGAAAGAGCCCGCCCCTGCAGGCTCCGGGGCGTACCGATCAGGCGGCGCAGCAACAGACCCAGGTTGCAGCCCGCCGCCTGGACCAGCACCCGCTTGCGGTCGCCGGCGACGCAGACCCCCGGTCTCATACTGGTGAGCGAAAGGCCGCTCCACCAGTTCCCCCCGGCAGCGTTGGAGACGATCCCCGCGAATACGCCGACGATTCCCATACAGCGCCGACTGCGCAGCACGCTTCTCCGGCGGCGTCTCACCCGTCTTCTTGTCCTGCCAGACGCGCCGACCACGCGCCGGCTCCGCGATGTAGCTGCGTACACCAAGGTCGTCGAGCGCCACCAGCGTCGCGTCGCTGTGATACCCCTTGTCGGCCACCACCTCTTCGACGCCCTCACCGTCAGGCTGAACCGCCTCCACCTGCTCCGCCGCCTTCGTCAGCGTCTCCGGCAGCGTCGCCGTATCACCCTCCGACGCGTCCTGAACCGTCACCGACAGGAGCGCTCCCGTCTCCAGGTCGACACCGTGCTCCGCCTTGTGGGCCAGATGCGTCCGACCGTCCTTCATCTTCGCGATCTTCGCGTCCGGGTCCTGCGGAGACGTCCACTCTTCATTCGACGTCTTCCGGCCCTTCCGCGAACGGTCGAAACGCGCCAACTCCGCCCGCGTCGGCGTCGCAATGCCAGATGCCTCCGCCAGCCCCCGCACGAACGCGTCGTACGAGTCCCCCGTATCCCGACGCTCGATGCTCCGCATCGCCGCGTTCGCTTCCAGCGTCGTCGCGTCCACCCCGATCGTCTTCCCCTTCACCAGACCCGCTTCCGACCGCTCCAGCACCCACGTGAACACCGCCGCGTGCGTCTCCACGTCGATCAGAGTCCGTGACAGCGTCGAGTGGTTCGGCGTCGCCTCCGTCACGTCCAGATCCAGGAAAGCCCGCAGGCTCAGCGAATCCGCGACCCGCCACGCAATCGCGCGCTCCGATGACAGACCCTCGAAATACCCGATGAACAGAAGCCGGAAATACCGCCCGGGTCGCAGACTCGGACGACCCATTCGCTCCGCGTAGAAGACCGCACACAACCCCTCCACGAAAGCGTCGAACCTGGATTTCTCCAGAATCCGATTCAGCCGCTCGAAGAAGGGATGCCCCGCACTCTTGGGAAGGTCCTCTGCCGTCACCCACATCGGTGGCGCCGGTCGAGCCGCCGGCCTCTTGCCCATCGCCATGCTGTGAAGTCTACGACACTACAACCACTCAGATCGACCCGATCGGCCCGAATTTGCCGACTTTTTCCACGGGCTGTCAGAGTCCGAGTCGATCACTCCTCCCGAAACAAGATCCTCACGAATCGTCGTCGCAAAAAGGTTCTGCAGCGCCTTGTATCTGACGTCCGACGGCCGCAGTTCCATGACGGCATCCGTACTCAGCTTTACCTCCGGCATCGGCAGGTGTTGCCCCTCTTGAGCGTACCGGCGCAACCCGTCAAAATCTTGGCCAATCCGGTAGTTTGACGCCTGCGAGGCGCCCGCCTGCATGATCTTGCTGAAATACCATCGCCTGATGAACTCGTGGTCCTTCCACATCTCTGCGTCCACATCGTCGTCCAGGCACAGGTTCCTGACTGCAGCCAAGGCAACAAGGATGTTGTGGCTCGGCAACGTCTCGGGTCGCGCGCCGTATGCCCGCGCCCATTCGTAGGTTCTTGATAGGGCTTTCGCCGACCGATTCCACTGCCGCCGGATCTCTTCCGGCTTCAAGCCGAGCAGGTTGCCCCGCGTTGGATCCGGGTACTTTCCCTGGCGGGCTGCCGACACCAGATAAAGCACTTGAAGGACGCGCTCGCCATCCACCGCCTCTCTGGGACTTTCGTCTTCCCGTCTCGCAAAGGTCTTCAGGACCACGTTCTCTTCCAGCACGTCCTCCCAGAGCTTCCGAAGGTCGAGCCCCGGATAGAACCTTGCCACCGCAAGATCGAACGTCGTCAACCGGGTCCCGGTACTGTTGATTGTCTCGAAGACGCGACAGATGGAATCGACGCCACTGTCGCGTTCCAGCGTGACCACGGGCACTTTATAGTTGCGCATGGTCTCGAAGACACCCTTGATGGACGCGGCCGCCTCCCGAGCCCTGGTTCGGTTCAGATCGGGGAAATCGCCGGAATCTTCGATATACTCACTAACCCAGATGTCCGCTTTCGCCTGGTCCAGAATAACGTCTGCGCGCAGCAGGCGGCCGTTGTCCTTTCGTGCCGGCGGTTCCTTCTTTCCCCGTTGTCGCTCCCTTATCCAGGACGTGTCTTCCTGTCTGCTATGCGTCTCGAGCAGCTGCTTCAGATCGAAGTAGTAGCATTTTTTTGGATGCGCGTTCAGAAATACACGTGCTATGGAGGTAGTTCGTTGCTGGCCGTCCAGGATGTACGACTTCACGTCAGTCCGGGCCGGCGTCGCGCCCGTCATGAGGTCGTCAGGAGGGTAACCGTCGCGGATTTCCGCGTGGATGCTCCTCGATGCAAGCTCCAGATCCTGCTTCTCGTCCAGCAACAACAGCGAACCGATGGGGTACGAGCGGGATATGGAGTCGATCAACAGCTTGACCTGCGATGGACGCCACACAAACCGACGTTGGAACTGAGGAACGGTGAGGGTTCCTTCCTTGGCTCGTCTGAGCAGCTCACGGAGACCGAAACTCGTGGTCTTCACTCGTGTGATCCTCGACCGGCGGGCGCGGCATCGATAGGGTTGCGACGGCTGCCCATCACCCGGCGAAGAACCGCATGGCCGCGATGACCGCCCGCCGGTGGCCAACGCTCCATCGGACCTTGCACGCGTCGCCGACGGCGATGCCAGCCATCACATCAGCTATCCGGGCCTCCAGCCAGTCTCGCGTCATGTGATCGCCATGCTCGGCCGCGTGCCGAAACCGCATCCGTGATGGCGCTGGCCGGCTTCCGTCAGGGTGCGGGCGATGGCGTGCGTGTCGAACATCCTATTCCCTCTGACTCCGTGGCTGTATGGCGATTTCCACAGCGGGATTGGACCCGATGATAGCACCGCGCTCCGTCGCCCGGCTGCCGCCCCCGAAACGCGGCACCACGCAGCGGTTCCGCCGCAGGCTGCTACGGCTCGGCGGGAAGCGGGCCGAAGTCGGGGGGTGGCGTCCGATGCCGGGTCGCCGCCTCGTACGCGGACGTCGGTCACCGGGGTCAGGGGCCACTCGACCGCCCGGTTGACGAACCGCGTCGGCCGCCGCCGCGGCGCCTCGCCCGCCTGCGCGGCCCGCCGCGCCTCGGCGATGTCCGCGGCGTCGCCAATCGGCACCGCCGTCTCGGCCGTCAGCGGCGCGTCGCCGGGCCGGGCCCCGTTCGCGTCAAGGATGTACGCGACCAGGTTCAGGTAGACCCGGTTGCCGAGGGACCGCCCGAGGCCGGGGGGCATCGCGTCCCGGACGTACTCGAACAGCTCGTCCGTCGTCCGCCCCGCCCAGCCGTTCAGAAAGTCGACCCCGCGCAGGGCCGGCGCCTCCGCCCCGTCCAGCCCCTCGCCGTGGCACTCCCCGCATTGCCGCACGTACTCCGTCTACCCCGCCGCGGCCTGCCCGGCCCCCCGTCGATTGCCACCCTCGCTGCGGGACCCAGCGGACCATCGGCGCCAGCCCGCAGCCGGATCGGCCCTCAAGTCTCACCGCCTGCCGCCGCTCCGCGTCGGCAACTCCCGGAGAGCGTTGCGGATGCCCACCGACCAACCGTACGCCGCAGCCACAGCGGCGTCAAGGGGACTTCGTAGGCATCGGCGAGTCATGACCGCTACCCGATCGGCAGGCCGGTGGCGAGCGCGGTCATCCGACAACTGGGCGAATTCCGGGAGCGGCGTGCGGTGGAGACCTTGCAGCGGCTGCAGGACAGCGCCTTCGACCTGGGCGACGACGAGCAGACCGTGCTGGGCGACGACGAGCGAATCGCTCTGGAGATGATCGGAAAGACCGACAACTGATGATGGATGTTCGCCGTCCGCTCGCTCCGGCCCACCCGCCGGCCGACTCTCCCTGAACGACATGGTCGAGCCGCCGGCGTCACGGTTGGGTCCCCTCCTCGAGAATGGCCAGGTACCGGTGATGGACGAACAGCCGGCCGCGGCGCTTCCCGGTGACCTCCCGGACGATGCCCAGTTCGACCAGCAGGGCCATGGCCGACCCGGCGGTGCGGAACGCGAGACCGGTCCGGTCGCGTATGGCCGGCAGCGAGAGAATCGGCTGCGTCGCGAGGGCCTCGTACACTCGGAGGGCGGAACCCGCCCGCCGGCCGCCGTTCTCTTCGATGGCCGTCCGGTCGGCCACGAACAGGGCCAGGAGACGACGGGACGCGGCGACCGCACCGTCGGCCGTCGTCCGCACGCCGTCCAGAAAGAAGGCGAGCCACGCTTCCCAGTCCCCGCTCCGGCGCACCTCGTTCAGCAGGTCGTAGTAGTCGGCCCGGCGCCGCTTGAAGTAGAGGCTGAGGTACAGGAGCGGCTCGCGCAGCACGCCGGCATGCAGCAGCAGCAGCGTGATGAGCAGGCGGCCCACCCGGCCGTTGCCGTCGAGGAACGGGTGGATGGTTTCGAACTGCACGTGCGCCAGCCCCGCCCGGACCAGCACCGGGAGCCCGTCGTCGGCGGCGTGCAGAAACCGCTCGAACGCCGTCATGCAGTCGGGCAGGGCGTTGGGGGGCGGCGGCACGAAGCGGGCGTTGCCGGGGCGCGATCCGCCGATCCAGTTCTGCGAGCGGCGAAACTCGCCAGGCATCTTGTCGCTGCCGCGCCCGCGCGACAGCAGGACGCCGTGCATCTCGCGGAGGAGGCGGTTCGACAGCGGGAACCCCCCGCGCAGGCGGCGCAGGCCGTGCTCGAGGGCGGCGACATGGGCCGAGACCCCGACCACGTCGTCGAGCGGGACGCCGGGCGTCGCCTTCGACTCGAAGAGCAGCAGGTCCGACAGCGACGACTGCGTGCCCTCGATCTGCGAGGAGAGCACCGCCTCCTTGCGCACGTAGACGTAGAGGAGGGCCGCGGTGTCGGGCAGGACGGTCGAGACGCCGTCGAGGCGCCCGAGGGCGAGCACGGCCGCCTCGAGCGCCTGCTGCAACGGGCCGTCCAGGGCGAGGGGGGGCGCCGGCGGCAGCGGCGCCGGCACGAAAGCACGAACCTGCTCGCCCCCCGCGCTCGTCACCTCGTAGCGGCCGACGCTCTCTCGGTGCATGGCGAATCGGCGATGCGCACGAGGGCAACAACGGTCCCCCGGTTGATGGAATTCCAGCGCGAACGGGAAACAACCGGGGTCGTTGGTGGAACTACAGCCAGAAATTAAAACAACTGTCGCGGTAATGTGCAAGAGGGCAACAACGGGCGCCGCCCAGCCCGCTACTGCTGGTCGGGAAGCGGGCCGAAGTCGGGGGGTGGCGTCCGATGCCGGGTCGCCGCCTCGTACGCGGACGCCGCCTTCAGCACAGCGGCCTCGTCGCCGGGGCCGGCCCAGAACATCATGCTGATCGGCAGCGGAGTATCCAGCCGGGACCGCTCGTAGCCGGGGACGGCGTCGTACCGGTCGCCGGCCGCGTTCAGGACGTAGCGGGGTTCGTAGACGACGTCGTTGAACCCGGCCGGCACGACTATCTCGGGCGCGCCGATGAGCGCGGTGATGGTCTGGGTCGCGCCCGACGCGCCGCGGCCGTTGACGGCGGGCTCGCTGGGTCCGCCCACCTTCTGGTGGGGCAGGGTGTTCTCGGGGTTGACGAGCACGTCGAGGCGGTTCTCGCGCATCACCTTGGCGAGCACGAGCTGCATCACCGCCCGCATCTGCATGCGCTCGGTGTTGCCGGTCGAGCGGACGTCTTCGAGCGCGGCCCAGTTCGCCGACCCCGCCTCGGCCGCGGCCGAGAAGTACTTCGTGTTGGCGTCGAGGCTCGCCATGTCGGCGACCCGCTCGTCGCCGCGCCGGGCCAGGTACTGGTCGATGTGGAAGCCGAAGGCGCGCGTCGGCGGCGAGAGGGTCACGCGGCGCAGGTTCAGGTTGGCGGCGAGCGGCGCGCGGCCTTCCGCGAGCTCGACGAGGTAGCGCTTCGATGTGACGTCGTGGCCCGGGACCGCGAACTCGAGGGCGCCGGCGCGGGTCTTCGAGAAGTACTCCGGTATGTGGATGGGCAGGATCTCGGCCAGCGCGTCCTGGAACGTATAGGCCATGTCGACCACCGCGGGGTCGTCGGGATGGAGCGGATCCCGCGACTCGACGAGGGCCGCCCCCAGCCGGTCCCGGAGGACGGTCTTGATCTCGGTGTCGATGCGGTCGCTGATGGCCGCGTCGTTCAGCGTGTGTTCGACCATGTACTCGCGGACGATGCCGATGCGCATGCCGGCCAGCGGCTGCTCTCCACCGTCGCCGGGAGCCTCGTCGACGACGAAGCCGGCGTAGGGCGCGTCGGAGACCAGCGCCGCCGGCAACGCGGTGTAGATGTCGCGGGAATCGAAGTAGCCGAGAGCGGGGTCTACGAGGGCGTCGAGCACCAGGGCGGCGTCGCGGACGGTGCGGCAGTTGATGCCCGCCCGGTCCACCAGCGGGTTCGACCCGACGGCGCCACCGTACGGGATCAGCCCCTTCGTCGTCAGCAGGCTGACCACGCCGTTGCGCGACGCCGGCCCCTTGCACGATCCGCCGGTCTGCTCGCAGAAGGCGCACGCGACGAGATTCGCGGAAACGGCGACGCCCGACCCCGAGCTCGACCCCCTCGGCGAGCGCTCGGTGTCGTAGGGGTTGCAGGCCTGCCCGCCCCACGTGCTCCGCTCGGCGTAGCCCAGGTACCGGGCGGTTGCGGCGGCGGGGCCGCCAGGGTTGCCGATGCCGCCGTTGAACTCGGTCGCATTGGCCTTGGCGTAGATGACGGCGCCCTTCGACCGCAGCCGCTCGACGACGGTCGCGTCAGCGGGGGGCGCATCCATCGCGAAGTCGATGTCCGCCGCCGTCGTCGTCCGCATGTCCTTCGCGTCGAAAACGTCCTTGAAGGCGAGGGGCACGCAGTACATGGGCAGCGCCGCGAGGTCGGGACTGTCACCGTACTCGGCGTCCAGCTCCGCCGCCCGCTCGAGGGCGTCGGGCTGCCGTCGGAACGCGTCGCAGGCGGCGGGGCAGTCGGCGGGCAGCTCGCCCGTCGCGGGATGCGCGTCGCAGCGCCCCTTGCACGTCACCGAGCGCTCGCCGCGCAGGTTGAGGGTGCTCAGCGCGTTGACCTGGCCCGCGCCCGGGACGCCGGCGACCATGCCGTATTGTGCGTGCACGCTCGGGTCGGAGAGGGTGGGCTCCATGCGCCCGAGGTCGAGGGGCATGCCGCCGTACCGGTCGAAGTCGGGCAGGATGCTCGAGACGGGGACGGTGGCCGTGGGGAACTGCACCGGCTCGCCCGCGCGAATCGGGCCGCTGGCCGGCGCCACGGGCGCGCCGTCGAGGGTGACCAGCCGCGTGCAGGCGCCGTTGTAGGCGCGGGCCCGATCCACGTAGGCCTGAACGAGCCCCCGGCACGTGGTCCGGCCATCCCGGATGGCCTGGTGCATGCCCTCGATGGTCGCTTCCTCGACCTGGAAGGGGTCCGACCGGCCGGTCTCAGGCTGCGCGACGGCGGCTCCCGCCGTCAGCAGGCACAGTATCCCGACCCCCACCGCACTCGCCCAACCGCCCCGAGTCGCTGTCGATGCCCGCATGTCAACCTCCAGTCGTGCCGCCGACAAGCGGCAACGGTAACGAGTGCCTTCGCCGCCGCCGCTGCCCCACTGCCACTCAGCCCCAGCGTTCACAGGCGATGCCGGGCCAACCGGGGCTGGCCGCGCCCCGGACGCTACCGCCTGATGGCGTACAGGTGCGCCGCCGTGCGCAGCAGCAGGGTGCGTCCCGCCACGGCGGGGGAGGCGAGGGCCATCTCGCCGATGACGTTCTTGCCGAGCACCGCGAACTCCGGCCCGGCCGCGATGACGTAGGTGTCGCCGTCCTCGCTCAGGGCGAAGACCTTGCCGTTGTAGGCCCATGGAGACGCCGTGAACGTGGCGCCCCGGTCGATGCGGACGCGGTCGTAGACGGTGCGGCCGGTACGGGCGTCGTGGGCGGTGAGGAAACCCCGGTCGTGGAGCGTGTAGTAGATGCCGCGGTAGAGCAGGGGCGACGGATTGTACGAGCCGATGCGCGGCTGGTACCAGCGGATGTACTCGTTGGCGCGCTGGCCGGGGCCGAGGGTGATGTCTCCGGCGGCGCCCGGCAGCACGGCGTAGACCGGCCGGTGATTGTCGCCGACGTAGCCCGAGCTGACGTAGAGGATGCCGTCGCCCGGCACCGGAGTGGGCACGGTCACGTTGGTCATCCGCCCCGCGAACGACCAGAGCAGGTTGCCGGACGGGTCGTAGGACCGCACGCGGGTCTTGGCGACGGTGACGATCTCGGTGCGCAGGTCGTTGCGCCAGACGAACGGCGTCGACCACGCGCTCACCTCGTCGCGCTCGACGCGCCAGTTCTGCTCGCCGGTGGCCGTGTCGAACGACGCGAGGTACGACTCCTCGTCGTTGTCGTGCATCACGAGCACCTGCTCGTCGAGCAGGGCGGGTGACGCCCCGGCGCCCCAGCCCCACTGGTCCATGTGGTGCTCGACGGGGCGGGACCAGACGAGGTTGCCGTCGAGATCGTAGGCGAACAGACCGAGGTTGCCGAAGAACGCATAGATCCGCTCGCCGTCGGTCACCGGCGTGGCCGATGCGAACGAGTTCTTCGGGTGGATGGTCGCCGCCACCGGTCCAGTATGCGCCGTGCGCCGCCAGATGAGATCGCCCGTATCGACGTGGAGGCAGTACAGCACCCAGTGGTGCGTCCCCGGCGGCGGATCGGGCGGCGTCTGGTTGCCGGTCTCCGGCAGGTACAGACCCGGCCGCGGGCCCTCGTAGTCCTCCTCGGCGACGACGGCGGTCACGAACACGCGGTCGCCCCAGACGATCGGGCTGGACCATCCGCGGCCCGGTATGGGGGTCCTCCAGGCCACGTTCTCCGTCGCGCTCCACGCGTCCGGCAGCGCTGGATCATCGGCGACGACCGCCGTGCCGGCGGGTCCGCGGAACTGCGGCCAGTGGTCCTGGGCGGCAACTCCATCCGGCGTGGGGAGCAGCAGCAACAACGCGCTCACGAGCATCCGACCGACGTATCCCCTCATGGCGCCTCCTGCGCTGACCACTCAACGTTGACCGCGTTCTCGAACGTCTGGCCCACCGGGCCGCGGACGTGGGGGCATTCGCGCCCGAGCGCCAGCCGCCTGCCAATCGAGTCCCAGGTGACCACACCCGATACCTCGCGGTCGTTCTTCATCACGGGCAACTGGGAGTAGTCGTGAAGCTGCATGATGGTGGTCGCCTTCTGCAGCGGACTCTCCGGCTTGACGCTGGCGGGCGGTGGGCGGCTGCCAGCATGTCGACGCGCTGCGTCGGACCGAGGCGAGCGGCTGGACTGGCAGCCTCGGCGTAGGCGTCGTCGAGCTCGATGGTGAGCGTGGCGTCGAACCAGGCGACCGCGAAATCCACGTCCGTGCGCAGCCCGCAACGGTCCAGCGCGTTGCGGATGTGGTTGTTGATCAAATCCCCCCGGCGCTTGTGCCCAAACCGTCCCAGCAGGTCCCGTACAGTCAGCCGCTCGAGGTCGGGCGCGGCGCCGGCGGCCACGTCGCTGCGCATCTTGTCGGCGATGCCCTCGAGCCACTTGGCGCCATCACTCATGGGTGGAAGTCTCCCTCGATCGGCAGGCAGGGCTGCCCACGCGGCCCCTCGCCATGAGCGCGGCGCAGAGGCGCCCATACGCGCGCGCCGCCGGCGCGCCGCCACGGGCCCGTCTCATCGCTGCCGGATGATGATGTTCGCGAGATCCCGCGAATCGGCGGGGAGCTCGCTCTCGCCGGCGGGCGTCCGACTCATCGAGAGCAGATAGGCGACCACGTCGACGTATTCCTCGTCGCTGAGGGATGCGGGGTTGTCCTCGGGCATCGTCAGCCGCGTGTACGCGAGGAGGGCGGCGAGCGACCGTCCCGCCCACACGCGCAGGAACCGCGCCCGCGCGAGCGGCGGGGTGGACACCATGTCGGGATCGTCGGGAGCGCCGTTCAGCCGCCGCCCGTGGCACAGGGCGCACGCGCCCGAGTAGACCTGCCGCCCCCGCGCCGCCTGGGCCTCGGTGTAGACGCCGTCCCAGACCGACGCCGCGGGCCCCGCATCGCCGAGCCGATCCAGCACCGCCGCCGCGGCGTCGGCGGTCACCGCCCCGAGGTCGTTCGCCCAGGCCCCGCGGACGTAGCTCGCGACGGCGGCCGTCGCGACTGCGTCGAGGGCGGGGAACGCCGGCATGTTGCCGATGCCCTCCCGAACGGCGCGGACGATGCGGGCCGCGTTGCCGAGCCGCTCGTTCCCGGCGAGGGCGGGGAATGCCGGCGGGCGGCCCGTGCCCGAATCCCCGTGACACAGTGCGCAGTGCTCCGCGTAGAGCTGCCTCCCGTCGAGCCCCGTCTCGTCGCCCTGGGCGGCGGCGGCGCCGGGCACGAGGAGAGCGGCGAGGAGTCCCGGCATGAGGCCCCGCAGAATCCGACGCGCGCCTTGCGCGGTGTTGTCATGGGCGCCCGAACTCGGACCATCGACCAGCATCTCTTCCATCACGCGCCCCCCCACATCCTGTCGGCCCCGTTCGCACCGACGAGGGCCGGTCTCCGGCCGTCAGGTCGTGCCGCTCTGCACCGCACCGTTCGCACCGTCTGCGGCCGACAGGCAGCGCGGCATGTCTGCATCGCCCCGTCGCCCTCCAGGTCGCGCCGACGAGGACCCCCTCACGCGCCGCGAGCCGATCCGCCTCGGCCCGTCACGACCAGATATCCGCATCCGAGAGCTCCCGATCCGGCTCGAGGACCGCCCGGATCCTCGTGTCGGCCGCCACCTCGCCGTCGAAGCGGAAGGGGATGCAGCCCTTCGCCGACACGAAGAGCCTGTACTCGCCGGCGGGCACCCGCAACTCGGCCACGCCGCGCGCGCCGGTGACGGCCCGGTAGGGGTGGGCGACCACACGCGCGCCCTCGACGGGAGCGCCGCTCTCCGCGTCGACCGCCGCCACCGTCACGAGGCACTCGGGCGCGGCCACCACCCGCACACCGAAGCGCGCGCGACCCGCCGCATGCGCAACGGCCGCACCGCCCGCTCCCGCCGCACCGCCCGGCCCGCTGCGCCGTCCGCCCCACCGAACCGCCGGTCGCGGACGCGCCGCCCGGCTTCGCCGTACCGCCGGCTGCCGCCGCGCCACCCGACTTCGCCCGACCCGCAGCCGCGCCGACCGGCTCCACGGCGGCCTCCCACGTGTACAGCCCCTCGGCGTCCGGCGCGGTCAAGGCGACCTCGGCATGGTAGAGCGCATCCGTGCCAGGCCACGGCTCCGCGTCGAGGGGCGCCGCGGCCCGCCGCTGACCCTCGTGGTCGCGCACCACCACTCGCCGGCCTTCGGGCCCGCGCGCGCCGGCGCAGGCGACCCCCAGCTTGACCGTGAAGCGCCGCCCCCGCTCGATGGCCGGCGGCGCGCCCCACGACGACGCGCGCGTCGTGCGACTCGCCGGCCCCGCCCCCGGACGGCGCGCCGGACGCCGTGTCCCGCGCGTCCGCACCGGCGGCGGCGTTCTCCTCGTCCGGCGACGCCTCGACACAAGCCGGGGCGCTCGTGTGCGGCGTGTCGTCCCGCTGAGCCATGGTCGACCAGTCCGTCCGCTCGATTCACCTTCCCGACCGATGCGTCCACGCCTACGCCGACGACTTCCCGGCGGCCCGCCGGCGATGCAGCCGTTGACCTGGCCCTTCCCCGGGGCGCGCTTGCCGGACCCCGCCGACCGCCTCTACGCCGACGGCTTCTCCGCCGCATGCGTGCCGGCGATGTAGCCGTGGACGTGGCCCTTGCCCAGGCCGTGCTTGTTGAACCCGCCCACCGCCTCGCCGCCCGCGTAGAGGCCGGGGATGACCTCGCCCTGCATGTCCACGACCTGCTGGCGGCCGTTGACGCGCAGGCCGCCGTAGGAGTCGTGCCACACCACCATGATCGACAGTGCGTAGAACGGCGGCCGGTCGATGCGGTACATCGGCGCCTCCGCCTCGCGCTCGAACTCGGGGTCGGCGCCGGCGTCGACATAGCCGTTCCACTTCGCCACCGTCTCGGCGAGATGGCGCAGCGGCACCCGCTGGAACTCGTGGCCGGCCTCGATCTTCCTCGGCCAGCGCTTCCGATGGTGTCGCCTTGAAGAAATAGCCGTTGTCGGCCACGTAGGGGAAGTAGAGCTCCCACCGGTGCGGTCCACCGCCTCCTCGTCGAAGATGGCCCACAGGGGTCCCGAATAGTAGTGGGGAGGCTCGGACCCCTCGTTGATGGCCAGCGCGGCGTCGAGGCCGTGGTCGTAGTCGTACATCTGGCGCACCCACTTCGCCTCGCAGTTGCGCCAGTCGAGGGGCTTGTGGTCGAGCCCCCGGCCGGGAGAGGCGCCGTCGCCGGGGTAGCGGCTGCCGGCAGACCGCGACGGCAGCCGCACCTCGTTGAAGAACCGCTTGCCGACCTGGTTCACGGCGATGAACTCCTCGAAGCCGGCGCTGCCCACGTTGACCCCGGCCGAGCCGCGGAAGCCGAACGTGGGATGCCCCGGCATCATCGTCGTGTACGCGTCCCGGGTGCCGAGGCGGGTGGAGATGTGGAACGTCGTGGGGTACGACAGGTTCTGTTGCATCCCCGCGAGGTTGGCGCCCACCCGAAGGCCGGCGACGAGCGCGCTCGCGTCCTGGCCGTGGGGGCCCTGCAGGGCGACGCCGCTCGTCGGGAACGCGGGCTCGCGCATGGCCGGGTAGAACATGCTGCGCACCTGGGGATTGCCGGCGTGCCCGCCGCTGGCGAGGATGACGCCCCGCCGCGCCCGGATCGTCACCGTCTCGCGCCGCTCGTCGATGTTGCCGTTCCGCCAGTAGCTCTGCATGAGCTCGCCCGTCTCGGGGTGATGGCGCGGCGAGTAGTGGGCGCGGATGCCCTCGACCCGGCCCGAGAACGGCTTCTCGCGGACGAGGTCGGCGAAACGGCGGTGCAGCATGAACTCGACGCCCTTCTCGCGCGCCGAGAACTCGAGGGGCCGGGCGAGGGCGACGCCGTTGCTGACGGCGCCGGGCGCGACCGAGCGGCTGGCGTTGTTCATCTGCACCGGCGCGAACGCGCTCGTGCGCTCGGGGTCGGCGACGCCGGCGTCCTCGGCGGTGATGGTGCCCGCCTTGATGTCGGTCTTGTCGCCGAGCATGAGGAAGGCGCGCGCGCCCCGCGCGCGCGACAGGCCGCCGCCGCCGTGGGTGCCGCCGGCGCGCGTGAACCGCACGTAGTTGTCGATGAGGAACTGCCGGGTGGCCGGACAGTTCTCGGCCCACGCGCGCGAGAGCTCGCGCTCGTTGTAGCGGTACGGGCTCTGGCCCTTGCGGTCGAGGACCGACCAGTCGGTGAGGTCGGTGAACAGGAGATCGACGCTGTCGTCGAGCTCCTCCGGCGCCTCGGTGGGTTCGACGGTGATGAACCCCTCCTTGTCCTTCTCGCCCTTCATGTCGCGAACCTGGACCGGGTCGCCGCCCCCGAGCGACACGAACGCCCCGCTGTGCAGCATGCGGCCGCCGACGTCGTAGTTCGCGTCGACCACCAGCACGCTGGCCCCGAGGTCGCGGGCGCGGATGGCCGCGGTGAGGCCGGCGCAGCCGCCGCCGGCGACCACCACGTCCACCTCGTAGTCCCAGGTGACGTCCTCGGCCGGAACCTGCGCCTGTGCAGCGTCCGGCGCCAGCAGCGCGCCCGCCCCCAGGCCGGCGGCGGCGCCCGTCCTGACGAAGTCCCGCCGGCTGACGCCCGGCTCGTTCCCCAGCCGCGGGTCGTCGTGGTCGTTGTCGCGCTTCTTCGCCATTCTCCTGTCTCCCTCACTCTGCCTTCCGCGTTCCCGGCCGTAGCCGCGACCGCCGCCCGTCTCATGACGGGTGCAGGTCCACCGCGCTGCCACACCGCCCACGACATCGAGTGCGCCTTCGCGCGACGCGACCCGAGCCGACGAGCCGGATCCGGCCTGCGCCCGGGTCCGACGGTTCGACCAGGCCGATTATGCCACCCCGACGGCTCGCAGGCGACCCGCGCGGCTCGCGCTTCCTCCCGCTTCCTCCCGCCGTGCTACGATGCCGACCATGGCGGGACCGGCCCGCAGCCGACTTCGCTCCATCCTGCGCTGGACCCCGCCCGGCGGGCTCGCCCGGCTGAATCTGGCGCTTGCGGACGGCGTGGACGACCAGCACCACCAGCGACAACGGCCCCAGGATCTGGCCGGTGGGGGGCCACGCGCCACGCGGACCGCTCCTCCTGATGGCGCCCCTTCGGGCCGCTCCATCATGGCCTGCAAGACCTGCATCCCATCGTGATGCACAAGCCGTGGAAGGCTTCCCGGACTCCCTCCAGCACGCCGAACACCGGCAGGGGCACCTGAATCGTCGCGGCCCGTGAACTGGGGGTTGGCTCGAACACTTCCGCCTGTCATGCCTCAACATGGGTGGTTCTCCTCCTGTTGATTGCACCCCTGTCCTACCACAGACAGGGACGAGGAGCCGCCACCCGCTTCAACTCAGTTCAACAGCATCCGGGACATCCCCGTTCCTGGACCTGTACCTGACGGATCGGATCCCGGATCACTCGACACTGTCTGGCGCGTGTCGTCGGATCGACGTGGAGACGCACGCGGCGGTGTTCACGAGGGTCCTGGCTCGGCTGTCGGAAGCGGTCTGGTGAAGGGGAGCCGGTCGGCGTGGATGCGACGACGCTGAAAGCGAATGCTGTGATGCGGAGCATCGAGCTTCGGGACACTTGGGGAATCGTATGATGGGTTCGTTGAGGGGTTGGCGAAGGCATCTGGGATACCGACGCCGACGCGAGCGGAGTTGGCGTGTTTCGACCGGTCTCGGAAGGGTCGCAAAAGGGTCGAACAAGGAGTGGCGTTCTCCGCAGGATCCTGACGCGAAGATCGCGAAGATGAAGGACGGCCGGACGCATCTGGCCCACGAGGCGGAGCAGGGGGTGGACCTGGAGACGGGTGCGACCGTCTCGGTGACGGTTCAGGACGCATCGCAGGAAGATACGGCGACGCTGCCGGAGACGCTGGCGCTGGCTGCGGAGGAGGTAGAGGCTGTGAAAAGCGGACGGCGAGGGCGTCGAAGAGGTTGTGGCCGACAGGGGATATCACAGCGATGCGACGCTGGTGGCGCTGGCCCACATTTGGGGGTTCGCAGTTACATCGCGGAGCCGGAGCGTGATCGGCGCTGCTGGCAGGACAAGAAGACGGGCGAAATACCTGCGGAGAAACGTGCTGCTCAGAAGGCGCTGTACGGTAACCGGCGACGTATTCCTGGAGCTCGAGGTCGTCGTCTTCAACGGCTTCGCGGGGAGTTCAACGGCTTCGCGGGGAGCTCGTGGAGCGGCCGTGCAAGGTCGGGCCTCCTCGGCGTTTTGCGGAATGATCGGGCGCCTGACCGACTTCTGCGGGCGCCTGACCGACCTCTGGGGGCGCTTGACCGACCTCTGGGGGGCCAAATGGACACCGGCGACCCCGGCCGCTCAATCGTTCATCGCCACATTGCTTGAACCGGGTCGCTCAGCGAACACACTTCTTCCACGGGCGGCTATGGGTCGCACATCGAGACGCGGCGGACGCGATCGAAGAACTCCGGGTCCGACAGCAGTCGGCGCAGAAAGGCCTGATTCAGACGATTCGCCTGACGGAGGCACCGCACCACCCCCTCCCCCCTCCTGGCCCTGCCAAGATCGCCCGTTCGCTAGCGTGAGCCAAACCGACAAGGGCAGCTTTTCGAAGAAGAGAACGGCCACCCCGGCCGCCGCACCCCGCGGTACCGCGTAGGAAACCTCCGTCAACACGCCCGCCGTCGCACCGCTCTTGGTGCCGCTACATCGCGGAGCCGGCGCGTGGTCGGCGCGTCTGGCAGGACAAGAAGACGGGTGAGACGCCGCCGGAGAAGCGTGCTGCGCAGTCGGCGCTGTATGGGAATCGTCCGTCGGACCGCCGGGATCTCCATCGGCCATTCGAGGAACTCGCGCATCGTCGCCGGATGCCGCAGCCGAAATCAGCTCGCTGTGCTTTGCACCCGCTCCATCAACCCAGCGTACTCTCGCGCAGTGCCCTCCCCCCTTGGGGAGCGCTTGACGCTCAGGCGCGCCTGCTCCCGTACACCAACCTCCCTCCTCTTCTCCCTCGAAACCATCCGGTATTCGGTTAGCGCGTCCGGGAACGGTTTCGCCCATGAAAATGTAACTGACAATGGACCTGTGCTCCGGAAAGTTACGGCAGCGGCGAGACGTGCCTGACGCAAGATTGTCGGATTGGCGGGCCAATGCCGCGAAGGGCCATCGGTCTTCGTCGTGGGAGGCGCCCCAGGAGGTCGCGTGCGAGGCGTGCGGCGGCCGGCGCGGTGTGATGGCGGCGGACCCGGGACCCGTCGGGAGGGCCCACCGGCGGTCAGGCGGGTGGCGGCAGCGCAAGCGCTTCGGGCACGACGGGTGCGCGGGCGCACAGCATCGTCGTGAACAGCACGCGGGGGTCGAGTCGGCGTTGGCGGGCGGTACGCACCACGCTCGCCAGCACCTGCTGGGTGTTGGCACCCTTGCGGGTGCGGTTGCCGCCGCACACCTTGCGGGTGACCACCGCGGGACGGATGGCCTGCTCCGCCCGCCAGTTGGTCGCGTCTATCGACGGGTCGCACAGGAAGACGAACACCGCCGGGAACTCGTTGGCCAAGTGCTTGGCGAAGCGCTCGGCGGCGGCCAACGGCGGCGCGGTGTCGATCAGGCGACCGAGCCGGGCGACCAGTCGGCCGCGGGCCGTTGCCAGACCGTGCTCGCTGATGTCGCCCGCATTGCAGCGGTCGCGCAGCGCGAGACCGTCCTGAAGGACCGCCTGCACCTCGCCGGCCCAGGGGCTGTCGGGGTGAGCGGCCTGCAGATCCTTGCAGCGGCGCAAGAGATGACCCACGCACGTCTGGTGCGGCGCATGCTTGAAGCCGCGATAGGCCACCCAACCGTCCCGCACCAGCACGCCGGAGAAATCGGGGCCGAGAACCGCCGCCGCATGCTCGAACCCCCGCCCGGCGCAGATCGCGTAGACCGTGGTCTCCGGGGTCGCGAATACCCACAGCCAGTGGTTGAGCGTACACACACGCCACCCCGTCTCGTCCGGCGTGACCACCGGGCTGCGGCGGACCTGCTCGCACAGCGCCGCATACGCCAGCGCCGCCTTGGCGGCGGTGCGGTGCAGCAGTTGGACCAGACCGCCCTTGGTGACCCGGAGTCCGAACTGAATGTTCAGCACGCGGGCGACCTTCTCCACCGGCATGCCCAGCTCGGTGTGCAACTCGACCACCAGCGCGGCGACGTTCGGACCCAGTTGGGGAGCGGCGGCGCCCAAGGCGTCCGAGGTCTGCAGCGCGTGCCGGCCCTGCACTCGCCGCCGACACTGGACGCAGCGGCCCACCTCGATGTCGAACCGCCGCACCAGGGCCTGAACCGCCGGCAGCTCTTCCTGATACTGCGACGACACACCGTCCACGGTGACCGCGCCGCCGCAGTCGGGACAACTCGTCGGGACCGGCGCCGCGTGGACCTCGTCGACGCGTGGGGGCGGCTGGCGCCGCCCCTGCTTCCCGTAGTCCGCACCACGCCGCCGCCCCGGCCGCTCGCCGCTTCCCTGCCGCCGGTCCTTGGCGAAGGGGGCCGCCTGCCGCTTGCCGGCTCGCCGAGCGGTCTCGAGCTCCTTTTCCAGCTGCTCGCTGCGGCGCTTCCAGTGGTCGCGTTCCTCGATCAGCTTCGCCTTGTCCTGCTTCAGGCGCTCGATGCGCAGGTCGCGAGGGTCTCGCTGACGCCCCGTCCGGTCCGACTCGTCCTGGTCGCCCTTCTTGCGCGCCATGTCTCACGTATCGGCACAAGGCCTCCACGCCTGCACACATTTTCGGGGATCTTCTCGCCCCGACCCGGTAACCGAATACGCTGAGTGACAAGGTGTGGCGCGAAGACCTTCTCGCGGTCGCCTGGCAGGCCGTCGGGGGCAATGGGGGGGTCGGCGGGTGTGCACGGTGAGACGATTGCCCGCCCTCTGTGTGCCGCGGGAATCCGTTGCGCAAGATGCGCCACACCGCAGAAAGGTGTCTCGAATGGAGACGAGAACGCGCGCCAGCGGATCGGCTGCGAGGCTGGTAGCACTTTCCCGCGGTGTCGGCAGTGCCCGCCGCCGCCTGCATCGCGCGAAAGATCATCGCTCGACGGTGATCGCGGTGGCCCTCTCTATCTCGGCGACCCTCGTGTTCCACTTTTTCATGACTGGCTTGTATCTTCTCCCTCTCAACCCCGTGAAGTTGGCGTTCGGTCCGCATCTCTCGGGCTACATCGATACGTTGTTCAGTCAGAATTGGCACCTGTTCGCGCCTGACCCCATCAATACAAGCCACTCGCTGATCGGCAAGTGCAGGGCGGGTGATGTCGAGAGCGACTGGTTGGATGTTACCCATGGAACCATCGAACGACTCAAAAGTAATCCCAGGCCTGGCAGTCCCTGTCGAAAAAGCTCTGCAATTTGCAGCAGATCGGGTCGATCCGCGCCTGGTTCTAGTTTGGTAGACTTCCCAGCATTTCGATGGACAAGCATGTTGCCGTGCGGTTCTGACCGGCGACCAGCCCGACTCGTGGGTGATTGCAGAGGACCTTCCGCAAGAGTGCGGAGCATCCCTTCTTCGAGCCGCGGAAGTCGGATTCTGGAGAAATCCAGGTTGCGACGCTTTCGTGGAGGGGTCTGTGTGCGGCCTTGTGACGCGGAGCGTATGCGTGACTGTCCGGGTTTGTGGACGTCGATGGCGTGTATTTCCGGCTTCTGTTCATCGGCCGTATTTCGAGGGTCTGTCATCGGAGCGCGCTTTTCGCACCGCTCGCTCCCCGATTCGCTGAGCCTGGCGAGGCTTTCCTGGTATGTCGACGTGACGGCTGGCGACGCCCAGCGCCCTCGACGCTGTCGACGGACTCGGCGCCTGATCGACGTGGAGACGCCGCACGCGGCGGTGTTCACGTGGGTGCTGGAGCGGTTGTCGGAAGCGGGTCTGGTGAAGGGGAAGACGATCGGGGTGGACGCGACGACGCTGGAAGCGAACGCGGCGATGCGGAGCATCGAGCGTCGGGATACTATTTTTGGGGGACTCGTACGACGCGTATCTCTCAAGCGTTCCCGCTATCCGAGGCTATCTGGCATATGCGTGGTCAGACTCGTTGTTGTACTTGGCGACGTGATTCTTCTCGTTCGCGGCAGGGCCGGAAGTCACTGTCCTGAATTACTGTCGTGGATCGGCGGCCGCAGGACCTGTGACGCGTCTGATCGTCTATGTCATGAACGACGGTCGGACGCTTGCAGGACCTCAAGGCGGAGCACGGTATCGACCTGGAGACGGGAGCGCTGTATATGATATGTCGGTGACGGATCAGGACGCGTCGGAGGGTGATACGGCGACGCTGCCGGAGACGCTGACAAGATGGCGGCGGAGCAGGTGGAGGCGGTTCAGCCTGACGGTGAGGGCGTCGAAGAGGTGGTGGCCGGCAAGGGGTATCACAGCGACGCGACGCTGGTGGCGCTCGACGACCTTGGTCGTACGCGGCTACATCGCGGAGCCGGAGCGTGGTTCGGCGCGTCTGGCAGGACAAGAAGACGGGTGAGACGCCGGCCGGAGAAGCGTGCTGCGCAGTCGGAGCTGTATGGGAATCGTCGGCGTATTCGCGGGGACCGGGGCCGTCGTCTCCAACGCTGTTCGATCGGGGGGAACTGGTGGAGCGGCCCTTTCGCTCACCAGTATGAGACCGGGGGTCTGCGTCGGGTGCGGGTGCGCGGCCATGAGAATGTCCTGCAAGCGGACCCGTGCTGGTCCAGGCGGCGGGCTGCAACCTGGGTCTGACGCTGCGCCGCCTGACGGGCGTCGGTACGCCCCGGAGCCTGCAGGGGCGGGCTCTTTCGGCGATTCTCGGCAGCGGTTGATCGAACGCCTCATGGGCCTCTGGGGGCGTCTGAACGGCCTCTGGAGGGCCAAATGGGCTCCGGTCGCCCCCTGGGGCTCAGCCGCTCGTCCCCAAGCTGCTTGAACAGGCCCGCTCAGCGAACCGACTTCGTCCACGGGCTGCTGGGTCCCTGTCGTCTGCTCTGCATTTGCAGCAGACCGCGATCCGCGCCTTTCTCTTTGGTTCTCCCAATTTCGAAGACAGCATGTTGCGTGGGTTCTGCCGGGACCAGCCCGACTCGGGGTATTGCCGCCGCCGCAGCGAGCAGACCGCGGAAGTGATTGGGTTTGCACGCTCCACTCTGGTGCGCCTTGTGACCGACGTATGCGTGACTGCCGGGTTTGTGGACGTCGATGGCGTGTACGTTCGTCTGGCCGTACTCGAGTTTCCCCGCTTTTCGCACCGCTCGCTCCCCGACGTAGCTGGCGAGGTTGGGTATGTCGACGTGGGCTGGCGGCCCAGCGCCCTGACTTCGAGTATGGGGGCCCGATGACGTTGCGCGACCTGGGGGTGCGGCGCGCGGTCACCGGAGCCGCCTGGATGAGGGCGTCACTGGGCGCGGCGCTGCTTTACGAGTACGCCGCCAACTACTCGTGGCGATACTATTTTTGGGGGCCGGACCGTATCTCTCAAGCGTTCCCGCTATCCGGGCTATCACCATATGCGTGGTCAGACTCGTTGTTGTACTTCGACGTGATTCTTCTCGTCGGCATCCTAGTCACTGTCCTGTTTACTGTCGGGATCGGCGGCCGCCCTGTGACGGTCTGTGTCTATGTCATGACGACCGCCTTGCAGGACCTCAACGGCCTTATCACCGACGGCGGCGATAACATCACGAGGATAGTGCTGCTGTATATGATATTCGCCGACCTGAGTGGCCGCCGAGATCGCGAAGTGTCGACCGTCACCGGACTTGTGCACAATGCGGCAATTCTGGCTATCGTTGTCCAGCTATCGCTTCTGTACCTGTCAACGGGCCTGTACAAGATGATGGGGCCGTACTGGCAAAACGGCGTCGCATTGTACTACATACTGCGCGTAAACTCGTTTTCCTGGACCGGAATAGGCGGTGCGGCGCTGTACGAAAACGAATATCTGGTCGTCGCCTTAACGTACGCGACCGTGTTGTTTGAGGTGGCGTTTTCGTTCGCACTTCTCAATAGTTGGGCACGACGGATAGTCCTTATCATAGGGTTGGGATTCCACTTCGGCATAGCCGTTACCATGGGGCTCGTCGTATTCTCGTGGATGATGTTGAGCCTTTATTTTGTGTGTCTCACGGACCGGGAATACGACAGTCTCAAATGGGCGTTCTCGAGCACTGCTACTGGGACCGTGTTGTACGACGGTGTGTGCGGTTTTTGTGGGCGATTTGTTGACTTTGTTCGACGCCGCGACGAGCACGGGGCGCTTCATTTTGAGCATCTGCAAGGCGATTACGGCAAGCGCATCCTGGAAGCTCGGGGCGCGGACCCGCAGGTGCTGGACACGCTATACGTGCTGGATGAACGCGGTCAGCTTCTGGCCCGTTCCGCGGCTGTTGTTTTCGTGCTCCGTCGCCTGGGTTGGCCATGGCCTTGGCTGGGAGTGATAGCGAGTGCCCTGCCATTGCGTCTTCGCGACGCTGCATACGACCGGATGGCTCGGAATCGGTACGTCTTCGGCGGCGTTTGCGTGCGTCAGGACCCGCCCATAACGCGCGAGCGGGGCGAGTGATCATCGATAATGCTGGGGTCTCTGCACGCCGGCCGATGAGCGGTTAGGCGTTTCAAAAAGGAGGAGACGATGAGGAACAACAAGTGGGTCTGCGTGGTTCTCGCATTGGTGCTCGTCGGGGGCATCGTCATTACGGACGACAGCGATGTCGTGACCCCCGCGAGTGGGAGCCCAACGTTGGGGGCGATCTCCGCGGGGTCGGCGATGATCGCGCAGGCGGGTGAGCCCACGTGGTGGCCCGGATGGAACGGGTTCTTTGGCGCTATCGGCGCCGTGGCGGTAGCGGTCGAACGGTGGGGAGACTGGGTGTCCTGGTGGGGCGGTGGGTCATATACCGCTCGCATGGACTACTCCGGAGTGAGCGAGGCCGTCTTCGACTGAACGAAAGCCGGAGAGTGACGACGGGGCGCGGCGGAGCACAATTGCTCCGCCGCGCCCGCATTTGTGTGTACAGAGGGAAATGTGGCCGCGTCGCGGACACCAAGTGCGGCGCGGTTGGAAGGGTGGGCTTTATGATTGGCGTGAGGTTGGTTCTGATAGGCTCGTTGTGGGGAGTTCTGCTACTCTGCGCGGGAGCTGACGCGCAGAACAATAGTGAGCTGGACCGCTTCATGGCTCAGGTGCGGGAGGCGGAAAGCCGGCATGAGGCATCCCGCTTGGAGTACGTGCTGGACGAACGGGCGGAGGTCCGTTTTACGGGGCCGGAGCGCGACACCCTGTTTCGGGGCGACTTCACGTGGTACGCGCGTGAGGGCATCTTCGTGCGCAGCCCACTTCGGATCGACGGCGTCGCGATCAGCGAGGAGGAGCGTAGGAGTTACGAAGCCAGGTGGCTGATACGCGAACGGTCGCGGCGGAGCCGCCGGCCTTCCAGCGCGGCGACCGACGCTGCTGATGACGACTTGATGATGCACTGGATGTTGGACGGCTTTAGGCCAGACACGGCGCAGATGGCCACCGGGCGGGAGGATGAGGGCGCCGGTGCAAGTTTCGTTTCGGATGCATACGCTTTGCTGGACGGATTATTGGTGGGGGGAGGGTACTATTTGGTCGGCTCTGAAGTGTGGGATGGCCAGGACGTTCTGCGCATTGAGTACTACAGGGACCCGCCTGAGCCATCGTCCAACGCCGACGGCGAAGCCGCTGACGAGGCCGACATCGTGGCGGAGTGGGGCAAGACGATGCTCCTGACTCTGTGGGTGGATCCGGCACAGCGTCAAATTGTGCGCTATTCGCTTGATAGCTTGGGCTTGGGCTTTCTGCCGGCGCGCTGGGTGGTGAGAATGGAAGATGTGACCGCGTCGATGTCGATGCGGCAGCCCTTTGCGGACGTGTGGATGCCTGCGCATATTGAAGTGCGTGCGACTATGCGGCTAGCTACGGGCAGATATGAGCTGCGGTCGACGCGGACTTTCAGCAATTACCGTGAGGCTACGACCGGGGGGCGTCTGCTCGGAGTGGCGGACGGGCGTTGATGAAGCTGCGCGTGGACGGTATGTGGGCGTGGGTGCGAGCAGCCATATTCGGCATCGCGATGCTTGCGGCCTCGGCGGCGTGGGTGCATGGGGCGGAGATAATCGTCGAGATTCGAGTACACGGCAACTACTCGATACCCGACGAGGAGGTCCTGAGTCTTGCCTCGATTGGCGTCGGTGACACGGTGGAAGATGAGGTATTGGATACCGCGGCGGGGAGGTTGAGGGCAAGTGGGCGCTTCGAGGCGGTCGAGGTGCGGAAGCGTTACAGGTCGCTTGCCGCCATGGACGAAGTCGTAGTGGTGGTCGTGGTTCGGGAGAAGCCAGGAAACTGGCTCGCGGAGCGGTTGACGTTCGCGCCGATCTTGGGCTACGAGGAGGGCTACGGCGCCACCTATGGCATGCAGCTCAATGTCGTGGATGCCCCGATTCAAGGCGGTCAGTTGTCGGTGCCGATGACGTGGGGCGGGGACCGACGCGCAGCATTCGAAGTGGAGAGCGTGTTTGGGGAAGAGCAGGAAGGGCGGTTGCGCGGCGGTGCGTCGGTGGGCAGGCAGATGCACCCGTACTTTGAGATGGAGGACGAGCGGTTGCGGCTCTGGGGTGGGGCGAGCGGGTTACTGGCGCCAGGGCTGCGAGCGCACGTAGAGGTGGGCAGGGAGGGGGTGGAGTTCGGCGCTGTATCGGATCGATTGACGCGGGTGGTAGTCGGCTTGGAATATGGCAGCACGTGGAAGGCCTTTCCCCGTGACGACGTGAGGTTGCGCGCAGCGGTGGAACGGCTGTCGGTCGACGGCCAGGGCGCCGCGGTGCTTCGGCCGCGCCTCGAGGCGCAGGCGTTCAAGGGTACGGGCGGGCAGACTGTGCTGGCTGCCCGGGTTCAGTACCATGGGGCTTCAGCGGGGTTGCCGCTGTACGAGCGGTCGCTGCTGGGCGGCATCGGGACATTGCGGGGGTGGAAGGCGGGCGTTCGGGTAGGCGATCACATGCTGGCGACGTCGGTTGAATTGCGCGTGCCGCTGAACTCCGCGTTGGCGACCGATAGGGCGGGGATTCGAGTCTTCTACGATGCGGCGGCGGTCTGGGACAGTGGATCCAGCCGTGGGCCGATGCTCGAGGGTGTCGGTGTGGGTGTGTTTCTGCCTATTCCCTTGGTTGGTTCAGTACTGGTCGACGTGGGGCATGACCTGCATGGCAGTGTGGTGGTGCATTGGACGGGCGGGTTCGGATTCTGAAGGGTGTGGTGGCGGCTACCGGAGCGGCGGTCTGAGTGCCCGGCGTCGCAGGCACTCCTTATAGGGCTGAACATGTTGTTTGGTGCCGCGTTCGCGTGAAGGCCGCGCCTTGCGAAATATATGTGGTTGGGGGCGCGACGATGAGACAGGCACGCAGGATCGCGGGCGTGGGGTGTTTCAGCGTATTGGTGGCGGGTGCGGTTCTGGTCGCGATGAACTGGGGCCGGATCTCGTCGAACGCCCTGGATCTCGCGGCATTGTTCGATGGGGTAGAGTCGGCGGCGGCGCTGCGGTCTGTGGACGCGTTGGTGGATTTCATTGGTGTCTACTGCTCTCGCGTCTCGCTGGTAGCCTATCGTCTCGACGATCCTGAGTCGGCGATTCTAGTGAATCCCGACGCGCGCCGGCCCTTGGCCTCCACGATGAAGATTCTGGTGCTCGCGGGCTATGCGGAGGCGGTGGACGAGGGCCGTTGGTCGCCCTGGGAGAGGGTTCCACTGGCGGCCGTAGAGATCTTTTTTCTGCCGGGCAGGGATGGCGGTGCGCACGATCGCGCGGTGGAGGTTTATCGGAGGCGGGGATGGCTGGACGGGTCGGGTGCGGTGGCGCTGCGGGATGTGGTCTGGGCGATGATGGCGGTCAGCGACAATGCGGCCACGGACTATTTGCTGCATCGACTAGGCCGGGAGCGTGCGAGCACGCTCCCGGGGCGGCTTGGCCTCGCGGGTTCCGACCCGCCGCTGCCGATCAGCGGCGTCTTTCTGAGCTGGGCGTCGGAGGCTGAGGGGCCGTTGGCGGACGTGGCTTGGGGGTTAGCAGACCGGTTATACAGCGACTTGGAGTTTCGGATGGTGTCTTCGGTTACCGGGTAGAGTTTCCTCCGAGCAGCTTGGGGAAAGCGCTCGTTGGCCGCCGGCGACGACGACGTCCACTTCGTAGTCCCAGGCGATGTCCTCAGCCGGAACCTGCGCCTGTGCAGGGTCCGGCGCCGGCAGCGCGCCCGCCCCCAGTCCGGCGGCGGCGCCCGTCCTGACGAAGTCCCGCCGGCTGACGCCCGGCTCGTTCTCGAGCCGCGGGTCGTCGTGGTCGTTGTCGCGCTTCTTCGCCATCTCCAGCCTCCTCGCTGCGTCCCCCGCAGACTCCTGCGCCGATTATGCCACCGAACCCCCGACCGGCGACGCGCGTCGCTCGCACCTCCTCCCGCCTCAAACCCACGATGGCAGGCCGCGACCGCCGTGGAACCGGTCCGCAGCCGACTCGCGCCGTCGTATCGTCCGCGGCGCCATCTCTTTCGACAGACCCGCGAGCAGGGTCTGGTTCACGGTCTCCTCGGCGAGTCACTTCGCCGCGTCGTCGGAGATCGGCACGCCGCAGGGCGCCGTGAACTCGTTGGGCGGAAGATTACCGGTGTTGACGGTCCCCGCCGGCTCGAAGCACAGCACGTACGCGTCCTCGTCGGCCGAGGTGCGGTGCTCCACGCCGCGGGGCACCAGCACGCACTCGCCCGCCGCCATGTCCACCCGGCGGTCGCGAAACTCCACCGAGAACCGCCCCTGCCACACCAGGAAGAACTCGTCGGCCTCGTCGTGACGGTGCCAGGGGAAGACGCCCTTCACCCGGATCAGCTTCACCTCCTGCCCGTTGAGGGCGGCGATGACGCGCGGTCGCCACGCTTCGTCGAGACGGCGGCAGCTCTCGTCCACACTGACCTTCGATGTCATCACCGTCCTCGCGCGGGGCTGCCCCGCCAGCCGACCGATGCCGCGCCGCGGTCCCCGACCCGCGCCCGGGCCGCGCCACGGCGTGGGCCGATTGTACCGGGGTTGCCGACCGCGGAGAGCCGCAGGGCCTGGAATCCCGCGACCGTGGCACAATGCACGATGAGCGGGCTAGGTCGGGGGTGACCGAAGTCGATGAGCTCGCGGCGGCGCGGTTCGACGCCCCGCCGGGTCCATACGCCCGACACCGGCGGACCGGTCAACCGATCGACAGAGGGGATCGGCGTCACTCGTCCGCGAGGCGCCCGCGTGAACCCAGAGACCGAGACGACCACCCCTGCCCGCCCCTGCGCAGAGCTGGAGCGGCGGCGGAGAACGGAGACCATGCTGCCGCGCTGCGCACTGCGGCCGCCCGAGGCTTTCAGCGCCGAACCCGCGCCGCCCGAAGCGCTCGAGAGGTTGTGCCCCGGCATCGACCCGGCCCAGACGGGACGACACGCGCGGGCCGTCGCAGGGCGAATCGGCTCGAGCTGCGCGGGGTGGGAGAGGCCCCCGACGCCGGCGGAGTTCTACGAGGCGGTGCGGGCGGAGCGACCGAGCGAGAGACAGAAGGCCATCGTGCTGATGTGGGTCGGCGAAGCGACCACGCACGAGATCATGGCGGCGTGGGCGCAGCACGCCTACACGTTCCGCCAGCTCGCCCGCGCCGCCGCGCTGGCGGGCGTCACCTGCCCGGGCCCAATACAGCAGTTGAACTACATCGCCGCACCCGTGCGCGAGGGGAGTCCGCGGCGAAACGGATGACCCTGCCGGAACCGGCGCGCCGGCTGTGGCTCCTCGCCTTCGAGACCATCGAGGAGCACGTCAACGCCCTGTCGAGGGGACCGCACGAGATCCGCCTCGGCGGAGGCTCGATACTCGCCGCGCGCTGGAAGCACAGGGCCAGCTTCGACCTCGACCTGACGCTCAGCCCCGAGGCCACGACCACGCGGTTGGCGGCAGAGAACAACCCGGCCCTCGATGCCGCGCTCAGAGCACTCGGCGGCACGCCGGAACACGAGCCGCCGAACTACAGAGTGCGGTTCGACGCGGGGTGGATAGACATCGCCACCCTGGAGCCCATACCCGCGGGGGGGGCGGCCGCGACCGCCGTACACGGCAGGACCGTGCAGGTGCTGAGCACGATCCAGATCCTGCGCGGCAAGCTCGAGCGGGGAACACGGAGCCCCGTCCGCGACGTCTTCGACTTCATCACCGCGACGACGACCGACCGAGGTGGGCTGGCTGCCGCCGTGAACTGCCTGGCGGCGCCCCGGATCCACGAGATCGCGTACTGGTGGGAGCAAGCCAACGAGACGCTGAGAACCGCAGCCGGCTCGCAGCTCTCGCGCGTTCCCGAGCGTTTCCGGCGGGACCCTGCCACCCTCGGGTTCCAGGGCGGCGAAACCCTCCGCGGGGCGATATACGAGCGGACCACGGTCTATGCCGGAGCGGGCCGGGCGACGGCGGAGGTCGCAACGCTCGACGGCTACGAAGCCGCGTTCGACGTCCGCGGCGACGAGCTCGTCAAACGCGGCCTGTACGACCACATCGACGCCTTGACCGGCGACGCCGAGAGCACGAAGGAGAGAATCGCCGCGCTCTGCGAGGGAACGGCGGCGCCCGTCAGAGTCTGGGCGAGCCGCCTGGGCAGACCGGACCGCTAGTCGGCGTTAGCCGGGCCGGAGCCTCGTGGTCGCGACCACCCCGTCCCCGGGCTCAGTTGTTCAGGGCGCCGGCGTTTATCCACTGCGCGATGACGGCGATGTCCGCCTGGGAAAGAAAGGGACCGGCCGGGGGCATCCGGTCGCCGACCGTGCCCGCGCGACCGTCGAGCTTGTGGATGAGGTAGCTGTTCTCGGCGTCGTTCGGCTCGACCAGGTCCAGCGCCACCTGGATGCTGGGCCGGTTCACGAGGTTCGAGAACGCCTGGCCCTCGCGGAGATCGAGGTCGGCCTCGGTCGCGTGGTCGCCGTGATGGCCGATGCACGAGTCGTTGAACACCTCGCTCTGGATGCTCGACAGAGTGGCGGTCAGACCGCCTGGCGGCGTGACCGTGGACGGGCCCGTGGGCGAATCACTCCCGCAAGCGCCGACGCCGAAGGCGAGGAGCAGAAGCAGCGCGGAGCCGGAGATCGTCCTCATGGCGTCAGCATAACAGGAAGTCGCATGACCGGCCGCGCCGATGTCGCCCGCGGTTCCGCCCGCCGCCCGACCCGCCGGCCGGAGCCCGCGCCGGTCCGGCGCCGCAGACTCCCCGCGACACGCCGCAGGCTCCCCCCACTACAGATAAAGGTGCAACTGCGCCAGCAGGGTCTGCGCGCGACGGCCGATGAAGGGCAGGCGATCCCGATACCAGGACAGGTTGACGTGCCAGTGGGTGCGCGGGTAGAAGTCCACGCCGACCACGAGGCGGCGGACCTCTCCCCGGGGGTCCGTGTCGGTCCAGTGCCACTGGGGGGAGATGCGCAGCCACAGGCCGCGGAACGCTTCGACGGAGGTCTGATTGGCGAGGATGTAGGTGCGGTCGCTCCGTGTCCGCCGCTGAAGTCCGACGTCGACGTGGGTCCAAGTGGTCAGCCACGGGGCCGGCGCGTACCCGAAGGACAGGCCGGTGTTCGTGCTGCGGGCGGCGACTCTCGACGCCCCCCGCTGCAGCACCGACGCCGCGAGGACCATCCGCGGGCCGATGTCGAGCTGAAACCGCCCGGCCGCGGTGAACGCCCGCCGGCCGTCGTCGTCGACGAGAGACTCGGCGCGCCCGGGGCCGGCCGAGACCTGCAGGAGCGTCCGGTCCGTCGACAGGCCCACCTCGACCCCATAGACCTGGCCGTCCTGCGCGAGGTCCAGACCCGCCCGCGTGAACGAGGTGTGGTCGGCGAAGCGGACGCCGTAGGCGGGGAGAAAGCGCCCGCCCCGCACGCTCAGCCCGTCGGCGGCCTCGTAGGCGACCCAGTGCTCGTAGGAGATTGGCCCCGCGCCCCCGCGCGAGGGTTCACGGCCGACGGTGCCGTACGCCGTCCAACGGCCCTGCCGCCAAGCCGCCTGGAGGTCGAGGTTCATGAGGAAGTTGCGGTCCGGCAGCGCGCGACCGTCCACGTCGACGCCGACATGGGACGGCCTGACGTCGAGACCGAGCTGCAGGGGGCTCTCGCTCGGGAGCGCGCCGAAGAGGAAACCCTCCTCGCCGCGGGCCGCGCCGGACGCGGCCCCGCCCGCCCCCCGCCGGCCGAACGTCGAGATCTCCTCCCGCGACAGCGACCGTCCGTAGGGCGTCAGGAGTCCGCCGCCCGACGCCGAGTAGTGGCAGGCGGTGCACCGCGGGTACTGCCGGGAGAGAAACGTGGGCTCGCCGGCGGCGGGGCCGGCTCCCCATCCCCCCAGCAGCAACACGGTCCCGAGAACCAGGAGCCTGCGCCGCGAGACGTGGCGGGCTCGTGCCGGGTCGGTCGGAGGCCGAGCGGACACGCCACGCGACGATTGCCGGGCCGGCCGGGCCGTCGCGCCGATCCGGGCCGAGCCGGTCATGAGGGGCCGCCCGGCCGTGATTCGACGCCCTCCGCCTCGAACCGCACCGTGACCTCGACCTCGTCCCGCACGCCGATGCCCAGGTAGCGGGGGGGCGGAATGCCGAACGCCTCCAGGCTCAACCGGAACACGGCCTCCACCTGAAGCCACCCGCCGCGCCGGCGCAACTCGGCCTCGCCCTCGACCGTCCGCCGGACGCCGTGCAGCGTCAGCGCGCCCGAGAACCGCATCCTGCGTCGGTCGCCGCTGTCCGGCGGCGGCGCGTCGAGTGCGATGTCGGAGAGGACGGCGCGCCGGAACGCGGGACCGCGTTCGAGCTCCAAATAACGCTCCCGGAGGTGCTCGTTGCGCAGCCCGATGCCGGTGTCGAGCGTCGCGAGATCGACCTGGAGGTCGCCGGCGAAGAAGCCGGTGTTCGGCGCGGTGCGCCGCAGGGCGCCGGAGAGGGAAGACGTGACGGCGTCGAAGCTGCCGCCGACCGTCATCCGGCAACGAACCCGCACCTCGCCTGCGGCCACGATCCACGACGGTTCCGCTGTCGCGGGTCGTGCGTGGGAGAGACCGAGCAGGATCAGGGCGAGCGTTGCGGCGGGGACGCCTGCGCGCCGGGCGAGCGTCGCCGTACGGACCCCTTCACGCACCGGGCAGTGCTCCGTTGCACGGCTCTCGGCAGCGGACAGATGCGGAGAGCACGTGCGCGCCGACTGCCTGCCGTCCGGCGCCGTGGTGACGGAAGCCGGCGGCGATCCCCCGGCCTGGTACGATGAACCGCACCGCTCCAGTCTGACCGTGCGGCGCGTGGACTGTCAACGCGCTCGTGAAGGGTGCACGTCACGATTGTGACGGGGCGCGTCGCTTGCGGCGCGGAGCCAGGCGTGCCGGCGAGACGCCGCCTGAGCACATCACAAACCGTCATGATCGGGGACCGCTCACCCCGACGTCATGAAACGTGAGCAGCTTGCGGCCGGCCGCTCCAGGGTCAGCCGCTGCTCGCGGTCGCAGCCGAACGCCGTCGTCACGATGTTCGACAGCGCCGGGCCGCTACGAGGTCAGCCGCTGCTCGCGGTCGCGGTCGTCCGCTCCAGGGCGGTGAGCGCCTGCGCGAAGTCCGTGATGAGGTCGTCGGTCGCCTCGAGTCCCACCGACACGCGGATGAGGCCGTCGGCAATCCCCAGCCGTCGGCGTTCGTCGGGGTCCATCCCGGCGTGCGAGGTCGTGGCCGGGCGGGTCAGCAGGGTCTCGACGCCGCCCAGGCTCGGGGCCGCCACCGGCAGGCGGGTGGCGGCGATGAACCGATCCGCCGCCTCGCGTCCGCCGGCCAGCTCGAAGCTCAGCATGCCGCTGAAGCCGTCGAAGAGGCGCCGCGCCCGCGCGTGCCGCGGGTGGCTGGCGAGTCCCGGGTAGTTCACGCGCACCACCGCCGGTTGCCGCTCGAGCCATTCGGCGATGGCCAGCGCGCTCGCGTTCTGCTGCCGCACCCGCACCGGCAGCGTCTTGATGCCGCGGTGCAGGAGGAAGGCGGCGTGCGGGTCGAGGGAGCCGCCCAGGTGGTTCAGCCGGCGTCGCACCGCGGCGACGCGGTCGCGGCGGCCGACTACCGCCCCCGCCACGATGTCGGAATGCCCGTTGAGGTACTTGGTCGCGCTGTGCAGGACGAGGTCGAACCCGTGCTCGACGGGGCGGAAGTTGACGGGGCTCGGGAACGTCGAGTCGATCAGCGACACCAGCCCGTGGGCGCGGGCGAACGCCGGCACGGCGGCCAGATCGGCCACGCGCAGCAGCGGATTGGTCATCGCCTCGACGTAGATGGCCCGCGTGTCCGGCCGCAACGCGCCCTCCCAGGACGCAGCGTCGTCGGCGTCGATGACCGTGTAGCTCGACCCGAAGTCGGCCAGGTCGCCGGTGACGAAGTCGTGCGTGCCGCCGTAGAGGTCGGCCTGCACCAGCAGGTGGCCGCCGGGGGCGAGCACCGCGAGCAGCGCAGTCGAGATCGCCGCCATGCCGCTGGCCGTCGCCAGCGCCGTCTCGGCGCCCTCGAGCGCCGCCAGCTTGGCGTGCAGGTCGTCGTGCGTCGGCGTGTTGTTGAGGCGGATGTAGCGGAGATCGTCGTGGCTGGACTCGCCGGCGTACTCGAAGTTGGCCGACTGGAAGATCGGCGCCACCACCGCCCCGCCGCGCCGGGGGACCGGTTCCCCGGCGTGCACCGCCTTCGTCGCCAACTGCGTGGATCGGTCGGACACTGGAACTCGCTCCGGATGGCTGCGCTCCCGACATCATAGCTAAACCAATACGGTCGATCGAGGTCGCCGCGCAACGGAGCCGATGCGCAGGCGCGGGACCCGCATCCAGGACCCGTGGCGCGATTGACATCTGGCGTTGCCTGTGGGACGACGATTTCATGACGTTGGTCGGTCCGGCTGACGGATTCCCGCGGGCGCCGAATCCCCCTGGGTGCCGCTGTAAGTCTTTCAGAATGAACGACTCCCCCCCCGGGGCACCTGGTAAAGGCAGGTTTCGTGCTAACCGTCTCTGCACGGTCACTGGCGCTGTAGCCGCTCTTCTCAACCGCTTCCTGACCACTCGCGACGGGTGTTCCCGTCCCGGCGGCCGCGTGCCCGGCCCAGCGACGGCGCCGGGCGTCCGAAGGAGGACGACCATGGCTTGGGCGTTTTCACCGGTGCGGTCCGCGTTGCCTTGGTGTCCGTGGTTCTGGTTCTCGTGCCGATGTCGGCGGCCGGGCAGTCGGCCGAGCGCGTGGCGCTCGTGATCGGCAACAGCACCTACCGCACGCGACGCGGTTGACCAATCCACGGAACGACGCCGAGGCGGTGGGTGCGCGCCGGGCGGCGAAGGAGGGCCAATCAGCAGGTGCGGGTCCTGTTCTGTGCCAGGTTCTCCTGAAGAGTGAGACGCTGGCGACCCGTGTCGTCTTGAACCCGCCCGGACTCATGAGGAGGCAGAGCAATGGATTGGTCGTCATCCGGGGTGTCGGAGCAGCGTGTACTCGACGTCGGCAAGAGCGTGCGTTTTCTGGTGGTCCTGGTGGTCGGCGTGTCGTGCCTCGCGTGGCAGGATGCGGCGGACGCGCAGTCGAGGCCGGTCGATCAGGAGCTGCGGTGGGCTGCGGACAGTGACCGGAACCTGGAGAGCGTGCGCCGGGCGCTGCGCGCCGGAGCCGACCCGAATGCCCGCGACGACGGGCGCGGGTGGAGCGCTGTGCACATCGCGGCCTCGTACGGCGCGCCGGGCCGTGCTGAGGGCGCTGCTGCAGGCGGGGGGGATGTGAACGCCGCCGCCGGGGTAGTGTCCGACGACCACCTCGCGCCGACACGCCTGGACTATCGTGTCGGCAACGCCCTCGGAAACCGCTATCTGTTCAGGGTTCCCGGTTTCGGGTCATTGGCGCGAAGACGCGAGATCGAGGCTTTGCGAGCGGAAGTCAGGGCGTTCGAAAAGCTTGCTCAGGGACTGGGTTCGGAAGTTTCGCAGCAAGGTGGAGAAGGACGAGACGTTGCCCGCCAAGGACCTGAAGGGTTGGTTCGACGAGTTCACGGCTGTGCAGGAGAGACGCTGACACACACACAGGCTGTGCTGTTGGCCCCTGTTGGCTTGGCGCACAACTGCGGGACGGGTGGCGCCGGTAGTGGCCGAGTTCGGAGTCGACCACTACCGGGTTCGGCGGGCGTTGCTCTGCCTGATGTAGCAGGTGACTACTGCTCCAACTGCTCCAGCGCGGCCAGGAACTCGCTCCACGGCACGGGCTCGCCGTGCACCGGGGCCAGCGTCTCCACGTCGAGGTTCATGCGCTCCACCTGGGTGTGCAGGGCGCGCATCGACGGCAACTGCGCCGGCCGCGGCGGCTCGTGCGTGTCGAACAGGGCCGACTGGAAGGCGATGCGCTCGGCCGGCAGATACGCCATCAGCATCCCGGCGACGTGGCGCAGCGGCTGCACGTAGTAGACGCGAAGTATCCGCGAGTTGTCGGTGATGACATAGTTCTCCTGGACCGCCTCGTAGTTGTAGCCCTCGGCCAGCTCCGTCGGCGGCCACTTCGAGATGATGTCCGGCTTGATGGTCCGCGGCTCGTAGGTCAGCACGTCGTGGTTCAGGAAATCGAGGTTGATCATGTGGGTGACGATGGTCGACCCGACGTGCAGATACGTGCGCAGCCCCCCGATGTGATCGAAGTGCGGGTGGGACGCGATGACCCAGCGGATCGGCTTGTCCGGGGCCAGCTTCGTGATCTGGTCGATGACCTTCAGGCTGCGCTCCTCGTCGCCGGGGGCCTCGAAGACGGCCACGAAGTCGCTGAACTCGATCATGTAGCTGGCGGCGGGACCGCCGCCCAGCCGGTACACCCCGTCGGCGATCTCGTCGACCGTGACCTCGACCGACCAGTCCGCCTCGGCCACCGCCTCGGGCACCGGGACGGGGTCGCCGCAGTCGTTGGGCCGGATGTCCGGGAACGACCCGCCGTAGGCGTTGTGCCCGGTGCTCTGGCGATAGAACTGCCAGTTGTCGTCCCAGCCCTGGTGCGAATGCCAGTTCGTCGGCCACTTGACGTTGCCGATCGAGACGAAGTTGGTGGACTCGTGCTCGATGTTGAAGTCGCCGAGGGCGGGGATGTTCACCGTGGTCTTGAGCCGCTGAATCAGGTTGCGCGAGTTGATGGTGGCGTCCACGCGATACTTCCCGAACATCTCGATGGCGACCACGTGCATCTTCTCGGGCATGACGACGTTGCCGTCGCGGCCCTTCTCGATCTGCTCCCAGCGCCAGAACGCCACCGGGTTGGCGCCCGGCATGCGGGCGGCCTTGAGGAACCCGTGGGGGTTCAGCCACATGTCGAGCTGGTAGACCTCGGCTATCTCGGGGTGCACCGCCACCGGCGGCCCGTCGCCGTCCATGTGCCACGAGTGGCGGCCGTTGGTGACGTGCGTCTGGCGCGTCTGGCTCTGGGTGGGGGTGCCGCTGCGCCAGCCAAGGCCGTACTTCCACGACGCGGGGGCGAGGCCCGGCTCCCGGTCGAACGTCTCCACGCTCGTGCCCGCTTCCCAGTTGATGGTGCGGGTGTAGTTGTCGAGCGAACCGATGCGCGGCCAGTCGATGTTGACCGCGTTCTCGAACGTCTGGCCCACCGCGCCGGCGTAGCCGCCGCTGCCCGAGTACGAGAGGCAGCGCAGGTCGGCCTCGCCAATCTCCTCGGCGACGGCGGCGAGCAGGGGCGCCGGGTCCACGAAGCCCGGAGGGAACTCCTCCTGGGCGGCCATGGGCCTTCCGGCCAGCGCGAGCACGACGACGCCGACGAGGTGCCTCTTCTTCATGGTCAACGCCCTCGCTACAGC
Organism: Vicinamibacterales bacterium; assembly: GCA_965199675.1. Taxonomy (GTDB): domain Bacteria; phylum Acidobacteriota; class Vicinamibacteria; order Vicinamibacterales; family UBA8438; genus JAJEEA01. The sequence continues at coordinate 568,848 of CBDATI010000063.1, forward strand.
AACCGCTCGACGTGAGGCGCCAGCTCCTCGTAGGGCAGGTCGCCGGGGTTGTAGAGCCGCACGATGCCCTCGCGGTCGATGACCACCAGGGTCGGGGTGGTGCTGACCCCGAACTCCAGGAAGTTCCGCTGGCTGACGGGGGCGCTCATCCACGACGGGATGGGCGACCGCTCCTGGTAGGCCCCGCGCAGGTAGTCGAGCTCCTGCTCGGGGGTGGCGTCCTCGCCGCGCGCGATGTACCCGTAGAGCTGGGTCGGGCCGAGGACCACGAGGCCCTGGTCGGCGTAGGCGTCGTGGAGCCGTTCGAGGGCGGGAAGCTGCCGCTTGCAGTCGGGGCACCAGTGGGCCCAGAAGAAGGCGACGACCACCTTCCCCTTCAGGCTCTCGGCGGCGGGAAGCGGCGTGCCCAGATCGTGCTCGACGTCGAGCACCGGGAACGGCTGGCCTTCGAGGCTCAGCAGCAGCGCGTTCTTCTGGATGCGGGTCTCGATGGACGTGCCACGGTACCGCTCGCGCTCGGCGGTCAGGAACTCGACGGCCCCCGCGCGGTCGCCGCGGGCGTCCCGGGCGTGGCTCAGCACCTCGATGCCCGCCCCCAGGGCCAGGGGCAGCTCGTTGTCGGCGTCGAGATCGCGCTCGGCGAGCAGGGCGACGCTGCCATCGCGGGCCTCGCTCGCGTACCGCTCCGCCACGTCCCAGCGTTCGGCGAAGCTCGCGCCGCGGCCCAGCCACGACGCCGCGAGCAGCCAGCGTGGCGACGACGCGTCGTGATGCGGCCGCTGACCCTCGATCAGCGTCTCGGCCGCGTCGACCTCCTCGGCCCACGCCATGTCGCGCATCTCCATGACCAGCTCCGAGAGCCCGAGCGGCTCCGCCTCGGCGCCGCCCCCGTCCGGGGCCGAGCCACAGGCGAGGCTGAACGCCAGCCCGGCCAGTCCCGCGAACACCGCCAGCTTTCTCCATGCCATGTCAGACGCTCCCCTGCCCCGCGGCTCGTCGTTGCGTGGATCTCCGTTCGTCTCGCGGGCGCCGCCCCATTGTACTCCCGGCCGCCAGGACCGCTTGGCGCCTGGACCAGCGTTCTCGGGGAGGTCATCGCCGCCATCTATCAGGCCGGCGTATACTGCCGGGAACATGGTTGCGAAATGCGCGTGCACGACGCTCGGCGGTCTCGCGGTGGCGCTGGCCGTCGCCTGCGGCGGCGGCAGCCGACCGCCCGACCCGGCTCCCGACGCCGATGCCGCCCCCGACATCCCGGCAGCGGTGGTGAGCAGCGAGCCCGACCCCGGACCACAGCCCACGTTCATCAACCTCCTGCCGTGGGGCGAGGTCGACTTCTCGCGGGGCGAGTTCCCCTCCCGGGACGACTGCAACGCCTTCGTGAGCGCCCTTCCCAATTACTCGCGCTACACCACCCCCGAGCGCTGCGAGCCGATCGAAGACCCGGTGTACTGCACCGAGTGGCAGGACCCCGACGACCCGCAGGCGAGCCTCGACTGCTTCCGGGGCGTGGGCGGCTGCGAGGTCGAACTGCGGCGTCACGACCTGCTGGCGGAGAGCCGCGGCCGGACCGTCGCCGCCCGGTGCGAGCCGGCCTCCCTCGCCGACGCCTGGACGCGGTACCAGGACCTCCATCCCGACGCGAAGCCGTGAGCCAGCCGGACGGCAGCGTCTTCTACCGGCTCGGCCGGCTGGCCGGCCGCAAGGCCCGCAAGGCGACCTGGGTCTGGCACTCGCTGACCGGCGACGACGGCAAGGCCATCGAGACCGAGTACGGGGTCGGCGCGGACATGGCCGCGGTGGTGCGGGAGAAGAGCGGGGTCGAGGCCGACGCTGCCCTGCGGGCGCAGCTCGACCAGACCGTGGCCGCGCTGGCCGGGAGGGTCCGCAACCGGCGGCACCGCTTCGAGGTCGGGGTGGTGGGCGACGACCAGCCCACCGCCTACGCCCTGCCCGGCGGCTTCATCTTCCTGACCGCCTCGCTCGCCGACCTGTGCGAGCGCGACCGCGACGAGCTGGGGTTCGTCGTGGCCCACGAGATGGCCCACGTCATCCGGCGTCACGCCGTCAACCGGCTCCTGCGGCAGACCGCCTACTCCGCCGCGTCGATGCTGACGCCGGGCCGGGGAGTCATCGCCCCGTGGCTGCAGCGCATCGGCATCGAGTGGCTGGAGCGCGCCTACTCACGCGAACAGGAGCTGGAGGCGGACGCCCTGGCGGTGCTCCTGACCCGGGCCGCAGGCTTCGACCCGGAGGGCGCGCTGCGCCTGTTCGACCGTCTGCGCGCGCTGGAACCGGCCGGCGGCCGGGGCATGGGCGCCTATGTGTCGACCCATCCGCCGGTCGACGAGCGCGTGGCGGCGTTGCGCCCGCATCTCTCGTCCCGCCCTGCCTCAAGCTGAACCGCGGCCGCGGAACGCTCGGCGCCTCGCCGCCGGCGAGGTCCCTGGCGTCCAACCGACTCCACCAGGAGTCCTCCGGGTCACGGGAGTCTCGCCGTTCTACGGCGCAGGCTCCCGCGTCGCCGGCTCCTGCCGCTTTGCGTCGAGCCGGGCCTGGAGAGCGGCCTTGATGCGGCCGATCTCCTCGCGTCGCGGCTTGTAGCGCCTGAGGTGGAAGGCGGCGGCGTCCAGAATCTCGGCCAGCTCGGTGTTGCCAATCCACGCCCCCGCCCTGTTCCGCGCCGCGATGTCCTGGGCGGCGTGGGTCTGCTCGATGACGAGCGCGGTGTCGCGTTCGACCGTCGCGACGACAGCGGACACGAGCGCGAGCTGATGCGGATCGTCGAGGGACTCGGCGAGCTCCCGAAGCGGCGCAAGGGGTTCGGCCTGCGGGTCGGTCATGGATCTGGGGGAATCGGGCCGTCAGACACGGTGCGGCATACCGTGCACGTAGAATACAGTACACGGACCGCAGGGATCCCGGTGGATCCCGTGCCGGCCGGGAAGGGGTGGGATCCGGCGAGAGGCGGGGCGGACCGACCGTCCGCGAGCGGGGAGCGACCGTTGGCCAGTGGGAACGGGACATCGAACGCGGCCCGCGCCCCCCGCCGAACCGGGTGGGCGGGCGGGGCCGGCCGTCCGCGAGCGCGATCCGCGAGCAGGGAGCGACCCGTGGCCGGCGCCAACGGGACATCGACCTCCGGCCCACGACGCCGCCGAACCGGGTGGGCGAGCGCCGCCACGGGCCTCGCCGCAGCCGGCGCGCTGTGGGCGGGGTGCGCCCAGGCGCCGGCCGGGGAAGGCGTGGACCACGCGGCCGACGCCGGGAACGGAGGCGCGGAGACGGTGCTCCTGGCCGTCAGCCACCAGACCCGCTGGCGGGAGTTGCGCATCGAGGGCGAGACCGATCTGCCTGACGGCGCGGTCGTCACGTGGCGGGTCACGCACGCCGCGGCCAACGAGATGCCGCGGGGCGAGTGGCCCGCGCAGAACCTGATCACCGACGGCACGGCGGTGGTGCAGGACGGGGTGTACTGGACCCGCCTCAACACGATCTACTGGCCGCCGGGCCGCGTCGGCGTGATCGTGCAGTTCCCGGTCGCCCCCCAGCCGGATGCCGTGCGCCTGCGGTACGGAGACTTCGGCGAGAACCTGACCGGCGACAACGTGAGCGCCCTGGGCGGCTCGAGGGTCGTCACCGCCGAGCACGCCTTCGATTGGACGCGCTGACCGCTTCCCCAGTTACCGCCGTGTCCTTCTTCCGCCCCGCCGTCGACGCCCTCCGACCCTATGTCCCGGGACGGCAGCCCGCGCCGGGCGCCCGGGTCGTCAAGCTGAACACGAACGAGAACCCGTACCCCCCGAGCCCCCACGCCCGCGCCGCTCTCGCCACGGTCGACGCCGATGCGCTGCGCCGCTACCCCGACCCCTCCAGCCGGGCGTTCCGCGAGGCGGCGGCCGAGACCCTCGACATCGACCCCGCGTGGATCCTTGCCGGCAACGGCAGCGACGACGTGCTCACGATGCTCGTCCGCGCCGTCACCGGACCCGGGCGCCCGGTGGTCTACCCCACGCCGACCTACGTGCTGTACCGGACCCTCGCCGGTATCCAGGAGACCCCGGTGGTCGAGGCGCCCTTCGACACCGACTTCGCCCTGCCCGTCGCGGCCCTCGTCGAGGCGGCCGGCGCCCTCACGTTCGTCGCCAACCCCAACAGCCCGTCGGGGACCGCCGCGCCGCCATCCACGCTCGCCGCTCTGGCCGACTCGCTCGACGGCCTGCTGGTAGTCGACGAAGCCTACGTCGCCTTCGCCGAATCCGACGCCCTCGACCTCGTTCGGCGGCGCTCCAACGTCGTCGTCCTGCGGACCCTGTCGAAGAGCCACGGGCTCGCCGGACTCCGCCTCGGCTACGCGATCGCGCCACCGGCGGTGATCGAGGGGCTCGGCAAGGTGAAGGACAGCTACAACGTCGATGCCGTGGCCGACCGGGTGGGGGCCGCTGCCATCCGTGACACTGCCTACGCGCGGAGCGTCGCGGGCCGCATCATCGACAGCCGCCGCCGCCTCGCCCAACGCCTCGAGGAGCTGGGATGCCGCGTGTGGCCCAGCCAGGCCAACTTCCTGCTGGTCCGGCCGCCGGCCGGTGACGCCGCCCGCGTCCACCGTGGACTCGAGGCGATCGGCGTGCTCGTGCGCTACTTCGACGAGCCGGCGCTGGCCGAGACCCTGCGCATCACCGTCGGGACGGGCGAGGAGAACGCCGTGCTCCTCGACGCGCTGCAGCAGATCCTGTGAGGACACCGATCGACACGAGCTGCCACCTCACCCGACGGCATCCCGCGTTCTGCAGAATGCGTCGAGCTGTTACGGGACAAGGTGATTCTCGTCAGTCGGCCTGAGTGAGGATCCGGCGCCTCCGATCACCGCCATGCCCATCGCCGTCGACATCGCGATTCTGCTCTCCGGCGCGGCTCGCGCCGTCGTCGAGCGGCTGAACGCGGGGTTCGACCCCGCGCCCGACGCCGGCTTCCGGTTCGACGCGTCGCACCATCCTCACGTCACCCTCAGCCAGCATTTCGTACGGCGCGAGCGCCTCGCCGAAGTGCGCCGGCTCGTCGGCGGCGTCGTGGGTCGGCTGGACCGGTTCGAGTTGCGGGTGACCGGCGCGCGGGCCGGTCGCACGTCGCAGGTCCTCGCGGTCGAGGCGTCCGCGCCGCTGGGACGACTTCACGAACGACTGATGGACGCACTTCGCGGCGAGGAGGTGGCGGGAGACGCCGGGGCGTTCCAGACCGACGCGGCGCCGGCCCGGCCCGCCGACGTCGCCTGGGTCGAGGGGTTCCGCGAGCGGTCGAGCTATGCGCGCTACGATCCGCACGTGACCGTCGGCATCGGGCCGCGGCCGCTCTCGACAGCGCCGTTCGACTTCCCGGTGGACGAGATCGCGCTCTGCCGGCTCGGGCGGTTCTGCACCTGCCGGGACCGGCTCGCGAGCTGGACGTGGTGATACGCGCTACCGATCCCGCACGTGACCGTCGGCATCGGGCGCGGCCCCTCTCGTCTCGACGGCGCCGGTCCGGTGGACGCGATCGCGCTCTGCCGGCTCGGGCGGTTCGGCGCCTGCCGGAACCGGCTCGCGAGCTGGACGTGGTGATGAAGCCGACGAGCTTGCCACGGCGGGCGGTTCCCTGAGAGCATTACGGTCCGCCTGAGCCGACCACCCGGACGCGTGGCGGGCGGCGACAGGCCCTCTCGGCAGTCCTGGAGGCAAGCGCGGCGTCACACCGGGCCGAAAGGGCGCCGACAGACGGTGGGGCGTCCGTCTGACGAGGCGGGTCGAGGAGAATACTGGGCGCCCTCGAACAGGAGCCGCACCGACAGGCGGGATGCATCGCCGCCCGATGCCGCGGCGACTTCGCCACGGCGGTCGAGGGCCCGAGCTTAGACCGCGCCGCAGCGCCGCGGCGCCTTCCATGGAGGTCCACAGATGTTGCGCAGACTCGTCGTCCTCGGCGCCGCCGCCCTGCTCGCGGCGGGCGGACTCTATGTCACCACCCGGACGCACGCGGCCGGCGCCGGCGAGACGGCCGGCCAGGAAGCGTTCACGCCCCGCGAGGTCACCCCGGCCGACATTCCGTCGGACATCCACGAGGACTCGTGGGCGCGGCTGCCCACCATCCAGCGCGACACGCTCGATGCCGAGGGCCAGCGCGTCTTCGACATCATCGTGAACCCGGACAGTCGCTACTCCACCGGTCTGCGGGGCCCCATCGGGATGTGGATGTACAGCCCCCCGATGGCCGAGCATCTGTTCCCGGCCAGCACCTACCTGCGCTTCGGCGCTGACGGCGCGCGGGACCAGCGGCTCGCGGAGCTGGCCATCCTCACCGCGGCCCGGTCGCTGAACAGTCAGTACGAATGGTCGGCCCACGAGGGGCTCGGGCTCCAGGCCGGGCTCGAGGAGGAGATCATCGACCTGGTCCGCTTCGACCACCCGGTGGCGGAAGGCGACGGGCTTCCGGGGTTCGGCGAGGTGGAGGCCACCATCGTCCAGGCCACCCGCGAGCTGATTCGAGAGCCGAAGCTCAGCCGCGAGACCTTCGAGGCCGCCCAGAGGCTGCTCGGCAATCAGGGCATCGTGGACCTGGTGGGCCTGATCGGCCACTACACGCTGGTGAACTACACGCTCAAGGCGTTCGACGTGCAGAGGCCGCCGGGAAGCCGGTTGCTGCTGCCGCTGACGGATCAGCCCTGACCTGACGCGGCTGGCCCACCGGCGCCGGTTCGCGGGAGCGCCGCCGCGGCGGCCCCGTTTCCGGCCGCGGATTCGCGAGTCTGACCGCGGGACTCCCGCGACGCCGGGGGCATGCGGCGGCTATGGGCGGCTATCGCGGGGCCGATGACCACGCTCGGCGGGCTCGCCGCTCGCGGCGAGGCGCCGGCGCTCGGCGACGATGAGACTGTACTCGGCCGCTCGCTTCCACACCCGGTTGGCCATCTCCGTCAGGTGGACCGCGCGCAGGCCGTAGTAGAGGAACACGCCGCCGATCGCCCCCACCATCAGCGCCTGCAATGCGTTGACGGCGGACTCACCCAGTTCCGGCGCCAGGCGCCCGAGGCCCTGGTAGACCAGGAACCCCACCGCGGCGAGGAGCGGCCCGGTGACGGTGCGCACGCCCCACGACGCCACGCGCGACTGCTTCTCCATCGCCCCCGCCACCGTACGCAGCCGCTCCAGCCCGCGCGCGGTGTGGTCGAAGTCGGTTCCCAGCAGCACTTCGCGCAACGTGACCTGGGCCCGGCACGTCCGCGCCACCCGGCGATCGCCGCGCAACCACGACACGCCTTCGACGACCACCCTGAAGTCGGGAAAGCGGGCGCGCAGGCGGGCGACCAGCCGGACCTGCCCGGTCTCGGAATGCTCGTGCAGGGTCGAGGCGGCGTCCACCTCGATGCGGCGCCGCGACGGGATCAGCACCACCTCGTGCAGCTCGCCGCCCTCGGGATCCTCGACATAGGCGGCGGCATGGGGCGCGATGCCCTCGTGCAGCACCGCCTCGTGGTCGAGGCAGGGCAGGCGGGGAACCGATGCCGCGACATCGACATCCAGACGATACAGCTTGACGGCCCGGAGGCGGACGAGCGTGGCGAGCTCGGCGAACAGCCGGCTGCCGGCCGCGCACGTACCGGGCGGGAGATCGGCGTGAACCACACCGCCGGCGCCCACCACCCCGGTCACCGTCTCCGGTTCCATCGTGAGATCGGGGGGAACCGAGGCGCCACCTCTCGCGTATCCCCTGACTATGTCGGCGCGGCGCGGCGGCGGTATCGGCGCCGGCAGCGGTCGCGGCGCGGTATCGGCGCGACGCGCCGACGGTAGCGGCTGACGCGGCGACGGTGACGGTGCGCAGGCGCCGGACGAGGGCCACGCCGAGGCTGCGAAGACTTGTCAGAATAGCACGCGCCCGCCGACCGGCAGGCGCGCCGATCGCGGCCGGCCGCGTGACGACGAGGAGGGAGAAACGATGTCGGATCAACAGTGGTACCGAGCCCGGGACGGGAATCAGGTCGGCCCGATGGCGGAGGCGGACCTGGCCACGGACATCCGGAACGGCGACGCCGACGCCTCGACCCTGGTCTACACCGCGGGCATGGCCAACTGGACCCCCCTCGGCGATGTCCCGCGCCTGCGGACCCACCTGCCGGCGGAGACCCTCGCGGTGCTGCCGGTGCCGGCGGGCCGCATCGCCCACGAGATCGACTACCACATCGAGGGCATCGAGATGCAGTACATCGAGATCGAGCTCGACCCCGGCGAGAGCGCCGTCGCGGAAGCCGGCGGGATGATGTACATGCACCGCGGCATCACCATGGAGACGGTGTTCGGCGACGGCAGCGAGCCGCAGCGCGGCGGGTTCATGAACAAGCTGCTGGGCGCCGGCAAGCGGCTGCTCACCGGCGAGAGCCTGTTCATGACGGTGTTCACCAACAACGCCCGCGGGAAGGCGCGCGTGGCCTTCGCGGCGCCCTACGCCGGCAAGATCCTGCCGATGGACCTGAGCCAGCTCGGGGGCGAGCTGATCTGCCAGAAGGACGCGTTCCTCTGCGCGGCCAAGGGCGTCTCCATCGGCATCGCCTTCCAGAAGAAGATCGGCGTCGGCCTGTTCGGCGGCGAGGGCTTCATCATGCAGCGTCTCGAGGGCGACGGCCTCTCGTTTCTCCACGCGGGCGGCAGCGTGCACCAGTTGGACCTGGACCCGGGCGAGACCCTCCGCGTCGACACCGGCTGCCTCGTGGCCCTGCAGCCGACGGTGAGCTACGACATCGAGTGGGTGGGCGGCATCAAGACCGCCCTGTTCGGCGGCGAGGGGTTGTTCTTCGCGAACCTCACCGGTCCGGGCCAGGTGTGGCTGCAGTCGCTGCCCCTGAGCCGTCTCGCCGACCGCATCTACAAGGCGGCGCCGCAGAGCGGCGGACGCCGGCAGGGCGAAGGCTCGGTGCTCGACCACGCGCTCGGCATCGGCAACCTCATCGACGGCAAGTAGCCGGGCGGGCCGTGGGGGTGGCGGGGCGGCAGGGCGACGGTTTGGTGCTCGACCACGCGCTCGGCAACAGCAACCTCATCGACGGCAAGCAGCGAGGCGCGGCGGCGGGGACGCCGCCCCTGCCGCTCGGCCGTTGGCGACGCCGCCCTCCAGCACGGACCGGACCGCGGTGGGAGGAGCGGCGCGGCGGCGCCGGGACGCCCCATGCCCAGAGGAACCGCCGGGAACGGGGCAACAGGGGATGACATCGGGAGGAGGGGGGGCCGGCCGGGCCGCCATGAGGAACTGCGGGGAACGGCAACGGGGATGATATAGTGAACCGTCAGATTCAGAGTCTTCGCTTCTCCCGCGGCCCTGTGCCTGCGTCACGCCGCCCGGGTGAACGATGGCCTGTACGAGTGCGTACGCCGGCTCCCGCCGCGTGCGCGCTTCGGCAACCGGCGTCAACCGGGCGGCGATGCCGCCTCTGACCGCCCCCAGACAGACGAGGTATGAGAGAAATGCGGAATCCGTCCCCCAACCCCGGTCGCCGTGTCCCCGCGGTGTGTCTGTTCGCGACGTTCTGCCTTGCGGCAGCCCTCACGACGACGCCCGCCGCCCAGGACCAGACGATCTGGGACGGCGTGTACACCGAGGAGCAGGCGGCCCGCGGTCAGCGCACCTACGACCAGGAGTGCGCGGCGTGCCACCTCGACGATCTCATGGGTGACGGCATCGCGCCGTCGCTGATCGGCTCGGCCTTCTTCTTCCGGTGGAGCGACCTGTCGATGGGCGACATGTACACCGCCATCCGCACCACCATGCCGCAGGGCGCCCCGGCGAGCCTGAGCCCGTCCGGCTACTCGGACATCTCCGCCTACATGCTGCAGAAGAACAACGTGCCGGCCGGAAGCATGGAGCTTCCCAGCGACATGGACGATCTCGACGGCATCATGATCACCGAGGCGGAGTAGCCGCCTCCGTCCCGCCGGGGCCGGTCCGCCGGCTCCGGCCCCACCCCCACCTCGCCCGGGCCGCCCCCCGGCGCATCGCCGGTGTTCGTCCGGGAAGACGCACACGGTCGCCGTCGCCTGCCTGGCATCGAGCGCCCTCGAGCCCAGGCGGCCCCATTTCTGACGCTCCGCCCTGGGACCGCACCCTCGCCCCCGCCGGCGTCCGGCTCAGGCTGAGCTTCCGCTCGTACCTCCGCCCGCGCGGATCCGCCCGACGATGGATTCCCCGACGCGACCCGCGCTCGCACGCCGCACGCGCGTCCCCCCGGCCAACCAGACAGCGGCGGCGTCCTAACCCAAAGAGGGCTGCGGCAGACTGGAGAAGTCGCATCACGACCCGCGGACCGGGAGGGAGTTCATCGACATGGCGACGACGACCTGCATGAGACGGACGGTATGGGGCATCGCAGCGCTGGCGGCGCTGGCCGCACCGACGTTGGCGGGGGGAGCGGAGGCGGCGACACAGGACGAACGCGAGGAGCGCACGGTGGTGAGGCGGCTCGCCATCGGCGGGCCGCGCCCCGAGATCGGCGTGTCGGTGCGTGACGTCGAGGAGGCCGGCGAAGGGGCCGAGGGCGCGGTGGTGACCGAGGTGCGCGCGGACGGCCCCGCCGCGGCCGCCGGCATCGAGGCGGGGGACGTCATCGTCGAGTTCGACGGCGAGCGCGTGCGCAGCGCGCGGCAGTTCGCGCGGCTCGTCGAGGAGACGCCGGCCGGCCGGGCCGCACCGGTACGCGCGCGGCGGGACGGCTCGCCGGTGGCACTCAGCGTCACGCCGGCGGAGGGGTCGGGCCGGACGGCCCGCGCGCCGCGCGAGTTCGCCGACCGCATCCGCGTGGAAGTGGAGAATCGCCGCGCCGAGATCGAGGAGCGCGCCAGAGAGCTCGCCGAGTCGGAGGAACTCGCCGCGCTTCGCGAGTTGCCGGAGGTCTTCGGCTTCACCGTGCCCCGGCGTTCGGGCCGGGTTCGACTGGGCATTCGCGCCGAGTCGATCCGCGGTCAGCTCGCCGAGTACTTCGGGACCGAGACGGGCATCCTCGTCGAGCACGTCGACGACGGCACGAGGGGAGCGGCCGCGGGCCTGCGCGCCGGTGACGTCATCACCGCGATCGACGGGCAGGCGGTGGACGATCTCGCGGCGCTTCGCCGGCAGCTCGCGCGCCTCGAGCCGGGCGCGGCGTTCGACGTCACCGTCGTGCGCGATCGCGCCGAGACGGCGCTGACGGTCGAGCCGACCGAGGAGGACGACGAGCGCCCGCGCCCGCGGCGCCGCGGATCGACCATCTGATCCGGCGACTCACTCGGCGCGCAGCGTCCTGACCAGGGACGCCTGGAGGGCGCGGACGGCCGGTACGAGACAGGCGCCGGCGGCGAGTCCGAGCATCAAGAGGGCGGCGCCGCCGAGCACCGCGGGTCGATGGGGACGACCCCGAACAGCAGCCTCGCCGACCCCGCACGCCGCGGCCGCCTCACCGCCCGCGCGAGACGGCCGGGAGTGATACGATGGTGACAGTCTCCCCCGCCGCAACCTGCCGCCACGGCGCGGCGGTGCGCTCGCCAGGGCGGGCCTCGCGGTCGGACGCCCGGCGTCGGCGCAGAGACCGCGAGAGACTCGTTCATGGACACCTACTACCATCCCCCCGACCTCGGGAAGTTCGACGACGTCGGCAAGGACGCGCCCGAGCTGTGGGAAAAGTTCTCGGCGTGGTACAGCGCGGTGTTCGCCGAGGGCGCGCTGACCGAGCGTGAGAAGGCGCTGATCGCGCTGGCGGTGTCCCACGCGGTCCAATGCCCCTACTGCATCGACGCGTACACCACGGCGTCTCTGGAGAAGGGCGCCGCGCCGGACCAGATGACCGAGGCGGTGCACGTCGCCGCCGCCATCCGCGGCGGGGCGGCGCTCGTCCACGGCGTGCAGATGCGCAACCGCCTCGAGAAGCTGTCGATGTAGGCCATGTCCCTGCCCACCCTGCTCAACACGCGCTCGCCGCTGGCCCCACCGGCCGCCCAGCGCGCGCGACTCGATGCGCTGCCCCTCGCCCGCACCTTCCGCGAGGCGGCCGCGTCGGCGGGACACGAGCCGCTGCGGCCCGTCGCACCGACCACACTGCAGATCAATGTGGGCAAGCGCTGCAACCAGGTGTGCCGCCACTGCCACGTCGACGCCGGTCCCGACCGGCACGAGGTGATGCCGGACGAGGTGGTCGAGGCGTGCTTCGCGCTGCTCGCGGCGACGGACATCCCCACCGTCGACATCACCGGCGGAGCGCCCGAGCTGCACCCCCGGTTCCGCGACATGGTGGCGCGGGCGACGGGGCTGGGGCGGCGGGTGATGGACCGTTGCAACCTCACGATCCTGACGCTGCCGGCCTACGCAGGCCTTGCGGAGTTCCTGGCCGAGCACCGGGTGGAGATCGTGGCGTCGCTGCCCTCGTACGCCGGCGCCATGACCGACCGGCAGCGCGGCGACGGCGTCTTCGAGCAGTCCGTCGAGGCGCTGCGGCGCCTCAACGCCCTGGGCTACGGCGCCCCCGACTCGGAACTCGAGCTCCACCTCGTGACCAACCCGGTCGGGGCGTTCCTGCCGGCCGGACAGGTCGCCCTCGAGCGCGACTGGAAGCGCGAGCTCCAGCGGCGACACGGCATCCGCTTCAACCGGCTGTTCACCATCACCAACATGCCCATCAGCCGGTATCTCGACTGGCTCGACCAGTCGGCGAACCTTCAGGGCTACATGGACCGCCTAGTGCAGGCGTTCAATCCGGCGGCCGTCGACGGCCTCATGTGCCGATACACGCTGAGCGTCGGCTGGGACGGCCGGCTCCACGACTGCGACTTCAACCAGATGCTCGACCTCGCGGTGGATCCGTCGGCGCCGCAAACGGTGATGGACCTCGCGCGCGGCCTGCCCGGACCCGACGACGAACCGGCGTCGCCCGCGCACGCCCTCGCCGCGATCACGCGCCGGTCCATCGCGACCGGCCCGCACTGCTTCGGCTGCACCGCGGGGGCCGGCAGCTCGTGCGGCGGCGCGACGGCCATCGCATGAGCCGCCATCGCCGATCGCAGACCAGCGCTCGGACCTCCGTCGACGGGAGCGTGCCTCGCCAAGGCGGCGCGCCCGACTGCCGGTCCCCAGAGCCTGCCCCCGCCGGCGCCCGTGGTCAGATCAGCGTCTTCAGCAGGACGAGGGCCGGCGCCACGCGAATATCGTCGGGGCTCGCGTAGTCCTTCGTGCCGGTGGCGGAGACCTGCCACGCGTCGCAGTCCGGGAATCGCCTCTTGAAATAGCGCAGACTCTTGTCGACGGGAGTGTCGGCCCATTTGCATTCGACACACCGGACCGGGCGGCGCCCGTCCACGATCACGAAATCGACCTCCCGCCCGTGGGTGTCCCGGAAGTAGCGCAGCTCGATGTCCCGTCCCTCGGCATCCTGCTGGTAGTGGACCCACTTCAGCAGGTGGCAGGCAACCAGATTCTCGAACCGCGCGGCCTCCGAGGGCACGACCGACCAGTCGAGGTGGTAGTGCTTCCGTTCCTTCTTGACGGCGCGGATCCGGGGAGCGCCGAACGGCGGCAGGCGCACGATGGCATCGAGCCGCTCGAAGACCTGCAACCACCCCGCCGCCGTCTTGTGGCTCACCTGCAGGTCTTCGCGCAGGGCGTTGACCGAGAGCGGCGAGCCGACGAGAGCCGGCAGGCGGAGCATGAGGTCCTCGAGCCCGCCCAGGTCCTGAATCCGCTCCAGAGCGGCGACGTCGTCCCGGATGATCAGGGTCCGATGCGCCCGCGACCAGCGTCGCGCCTCCCGCTCGGAGCCGCCGAGGAAGGGCTCCGGGAACCCGCCGAGCGTCAACAGATCGCGCAGCTCGTCCGTCGTCTCGAGACCGAGCTCGGCCACCGACAACGGATGCAACCGAAGCAGGTGGTAGCGGCCCTGCAGCGAGTCCCCGCCGAAACGGTAGAGATCGAGCCGAGCGCTTCCCGTGACCAGCAGGCGCCGACCGGGACGCCGGCCGTCGTAGAGCCCCTTGAGGTAGTTGCGCCAGCCCCGGTACTTGTGAATCTCGTCGAACACCCACAACGTCGCCGACGGCAGCTCGCGCCGCAGGATGCGCTCCCGATCCTCGGCGACGTCCCAGTTCAGGTAGCCCCGTCGGGCGCCCGGCAGCATCCGGGCCAGCGTGGTCTTGCCCACTTGACGCGGGCCCGCCACGAACACCATCTTCCGGGCGAGGTCCCGGGTCACCTGATCGGCCAGATAGCGGGTCCGATTGGGCATGCCCCAAAATTATCGGTGTTTTAGACCACCGTCAAAAATACTCGTGTTTATTTTTCACTGACGTCAAAAATGCGAACAACTCCCCCGCCGGGAACGGCCGCCCCACTGCCTCCCCACACGATCGCCTGCTGCCCGCGGCTGCCGACACTCATGCCAGCCGGAAGTTTCCTCCATAACGAATCTCCAGAAAGTGCCGGTCCGGCCGGTATCTCGGCTTGCGGGAACCGTGATGCGGATGCCGTGCCGCGCCTGAATGCCGTGCATCAGCGCAGGTCCGTCCTCCTCCTTCAGTAGGTCCGGACGAACCTGCACGACGTAGTCGGGTCGAACGCCGAGGAAGTACCGGTCGAGAGCGGCGTGATGAAGCCTGCAGAGCGCCAAACCCGTTCGCGACTCTCCCTGTTCCGCGTCCGGCACGCCCGACGACTCGACGAACCGTTGGTCTCCCATCAATCGCCCGCCACGTCGGCCTCGTTGCGCAGGGCGGCGAGCGCGGTGTCCGCGGTGGGACGGCGGCCGCCCGCCAGCGTGCGGGCGAGGATGCCGGTGACGTTGGCGACGGCGAAGCTCAGGCCCTTGAGGTTCCGCTCCGGGGGGATGCCCGGCGCCGGCCGGGGATAGCCGGACGCGCGGCACACCGGCCGCCCTTCCGGGTCCGACGCCACCTCCACGGCGAGCCGCGGGCAGGTCCAGTCGAGCTCGACCGCCACCACGCCGTCCAGTGTCCCCGGAAGATACGGCGTCCCTTCGTGACACCCCGCGCCGACGATCAGCGCGCCCGCGGCCGCCGCCCGGTCCGCGGCCGCGCGCAACGCCGGGGCGTGCGCGGGGTTCGCCGTGCCCAGACTGAGGTTGATGAGATCGACGCTCTGCCGCCACGCCGCGTCGATGCCCGCGACCAGGGTGGCGATGGACGCCGAGAGCTTCCTGTCGAAGACCTTCACGATGAACACATCCGCCCCCGGTGCGCGCTCCTGGATGGCCGCGGTCACCGCGGTGCCGTGACCGATACGGTCGAGATGGTCGCCGCCGTCCGCCGCGCCGGGCACCACCGTCAGACCGCCCGCGATCCGCCCGATGTGGGGATGCGAAGGATTGACCCCGCTGTCCACGACCGCCACCCGTACCGGCGCAGGCACGGCCCGCTTCTCCGCCCCGTGGCAGCCCACGTTCATCCCCCGTCCTCTTCCCGCGTCGCGGCCGGAGGCCCGCGCGGTCTCACCCGCCGCCCCACGCCCGCGCGCCGACAACCGACGACCCGGCGCGGGACTGCCCCTTCGGTGCCGGCTCAGCTCTCGCCGTGCACACTGCGGGCATCGGCCTCCCGCCCTGCTCGCGAGTCGCGATCGGCCGCGAACAACTGCGCGAACCGGCCCCCCCGCGCCATCAGCTCGTCGGGCGCGCCCTGCTCGACGACGCGCGCACCGTCGAGGACCGCGACCCGGTCCGCGCGCCGCGCGAGGGCCGCGCGGTGGGTGATGAGGACGGTGGTGCGCCCCCGCATGACCGCCTCGAAGCCCTCCGCCACCTCCTGCTCCGACTCCGGATCGAGGGCCGCCGTCGGCTCGTCGAGGACGAGCACCGACGGCGCGGCCAGCAGCGCCCGCGCCACCGCCACCCGCTGGCGTTCACCTGCCGACAGCGCCGTCCCGCGCTCGCCCACCACCGTCGCGTAGCCGTCCGGCAGCGCCGCCACCAGCCCCGCCAGCCCCGCCGCCGCGACCGCCGTCCGCACCTCCTCGTCGGTCGCGTCGGGCCGCGCGTACCGGACGTTGTCGGCGATCGAGGCATGGAACACCGCCGGCTCCTGCTCCACGAGCCCGACGTGCGCGCGCAGGTCGCGCAGCCTCAGTGTGCGCAGGTCGCGCCCGTCGAGGCGCACCGTCCCCGCGTCGGGGTCGAGAAAGCGCAGCACGAGATCGGCCATGGTGCTCTTGCCCCCACCGCTCGGGCCGACGATGGCGAGGCAGGCGCCGGCCGGCGCCCGCAGGGTGACGTGCTCCAACACCGGGGCGCCGCGATCGAACGACACGGTGACGTCGTCCAGCTCCAGCTCGCCGCGCACCTCGGGAAGCGCCGCGGCCGACGGTCGCTCCACCACCTCGGGCTCGACGTCGAGGATCTCGTGCACCCGTCCCAGCGACACCCGTACCGTCGCGATACTGGCGTACAGCCCCATCAACGCCTGCACCGGACCGAACAGCCGCAACTGATAGGCCATGAACGCCACGAGCGTGCCCAGCGTCAGCGTCCCGTCGATGACCCGCTGCCCGCCGTACAGGAACACCAGCGCGGTGCTGCCCGAAAGCACCAGCCCGGGCAGGCCGCCCGACAGATAGGTCGTCCACTGCATGGCCATCAGGGCATCGATGAACCGACCGTTCCGACGTCGGAAGCGCTGCACCTCGCGTTCCTGCGCGTTGGCGGCGACGACGAGCCGGACCCCCTGCAGGGTCTCGATGAGGAAGCTGCCGATGTCGGCGCTGCGCTCCCGCAACACCGCGACCCGCTTCTCGAGACGCCGCCGGTAGTGGACGAGAGCCCAGATGCTCCCAGGCAGGGCGGCCGTGCCGAGCAGCAGCAGCCGCAGGTCGAGGTACGCCAGCATGACCACCGCCCCGCTCAGGAACAGCACGTTGCCCACCCACGCGAGCACGACCTCGGAGGCCACGCGCTGAATCTCGCCGATGTCGTTGTTCAGCCGCGACATGACGTCGCCGAACCGGGTCCGCGCGTGGAACCGCGGCGAGAGCTGCTGCAGGTGGCGGTAGAGAGCCAGGCGCATGTCGAAGAGGACATCCGCCGACACCCGCGTGTAGCGCAGCCCGCTCCAGACGTTCAGCCCGAACCCGACCGCCGTCACAGCGGCGAAGAGCAGCACGACGAGGCGCAGGGCCCCCGCGTCGCCGGCGAGGATCGCCCCGTCGACCAGCGTGCGGGAGAGCAGCGGGACCACGAGCGAGAAGCCGGTGGACACGAGACTCAGCGCCACCACCAGGGTCAACGGCCACCGGTAGGGCCGGAGATAGGACAGGGCGCGGCGGAAGTGCGGGTCGAGCACGGCCCACAGGATATGTCGAACCGGCCCGACCGGCCACGACCACGCGCCCCGCGCGGCCCGCGGCGGCAGTCCGAGGCCGAGCGCCGGCATGCCGGCCGAGCGTGGCCCCACGCCGCGCGTTCTCCGGGCGCCGCGGACACGGGAGCCCCGATTCAGACAGAATGGCGGGATGGACTCGGCGCCGCTCGACGTCGTGGTCATCGGAGGCGGTCCCGCCGGCGCGGCGGCCGCCCGCCTGCTCGCCGCCTGGGGCCACTCGGTGCAGGTGCTGACGAAGCCGGTGGACGAGGCCCGCAGCCTCGGCGAGTCGCTGCCGCCGAGCTGCCGCAAGCTGTTCGACCTGATCGGGGTCACGCAGGACGTCGAGGCGGCGGGCTTCCTCCGCAGCACCGGGAACACGGTGTGGTGGGGCGGACAGGGTCCGCGGGCGGTGCGGTTCGCGGGCGGTGGCATCGGATGGCAGGTGCGGCGCAGCGAGCTCGACCGCCTGCTGCTGCGGTCGGCGGCGCGGGCCGGCGCCGCCGTGGAGGCCGACGCCGTAGTGCGCGGCGTGGACCGGTCGTCCGCTTCCGCGCCGGCCGGGGCGGCGGCGTGCGAGGTACGCCACCTGGCCGGCGGCGCCGCCCGGACACTCGCGGCGCGGTTCGTGCTGGACTGCTCGGGCCGGGCCGGGGTCATCGCTCGGCGCCGGTTTCGCCGCCACGCCGCCGGGCGCACGACGCTGGCCCTCACCGCGGTATGGTCGCGACGCGGCGGGTGGGGCCTCGGGAACGAGTCGCACACGCTCGTCGAGAGCTACGGCGACGGCTGGGCGTGGTCGGTCCCGGTGACGGCGGCACAGCGGTTCTTCACCGTGATGGTGGACCCCCGGGTCACCCGCCTGGAGCGCGGTGGCCCCCTCGCTCCCTGCTACGATGCGGAGCTCGCGAAGACCGCGGCGCTCGGCCCCCTGACCACCGGCGCCGCCCGCGATGCCGGACCGTGGGGATGCGACGCCTCCGTCTACGACGCGCACGCCTACGGGGCCCCGGGCATGCTGCTGGTCGGCGACGCCGGATCGTTCGTCGATCCACTGTCGTCCGGCGGCGTCAAGAAGGCTCTCGCATCGGGATGGCTCGCGGCCGTCACCGTGCATACGGCGCTGACCGACTCGGCCCTGGCGGCGACTGCGCTCGAGCTGTTCGACGCACGCGAGCGGGAGATGCACGCGGCGCTGGAGCGGCGGTCGGCCGCGTTCTTCGCCGAAGCGGCGGGCCGGCACGACCATCCGTTCTGGACCGATCGCGCCGAAGCGGGCATGCCCGAGGCGCCGGCTCTCGCGCCGCCGGAACCCGCCATCGACGCCCTGCGCCGCGACCCCGGCGTTCTCGCCGCCTTCGAGGCCCTCCGGCGGGCTCCGGCGCTGCGGCTCCGCCGCGGCGACGGACTCGGGATCGTCCGGCGCCCCGCCATCACCGCCCGGCGGATCGTCATCGAGGACCGACTCGTCGTCCCCGGCTGGCCGGACGCCGGCGCCGCCCGGGGCCTCCGCTTCCTCCGTGACATCGATCTGGTCCGGGTGGTGGAACTCGCCCCCCTCCACCGGCAGGTCCCCGATCTGTACGAGGCCTACAACCGCGTCTGCCCCCCGGCCCCGCTGCCCGACTTCCTGGGCGCGCTGTCGGTGCTCATCGCGAAGGGCGCGCTGCAGGCGCACGGGTGAAAGAGCGCCGAGACGGACGCGGAACCTGCCGGTGCCCCCGGCCCCGCTGCCCGACTTCCTGGGCGCGCTGTCGGTGCTCATCGCGAAGGGCGCGCTGCAGGCGCACGGGTGAAAGAGCGCCGAGACGGACGCGGAACCTACCGGCGGCCCCCGATTCCCCTCAGGGGATGCGCACGTCACACTCGACGGCTGTCGCCCGGACAAGCGCCTCGAATTCCCGACAGCAGTCCTGTACAACGTGGATGTGACCCCCGAGAGCGCCATCGGCCGCCCGCAGATGGGACGACCGACGGCTGCGACCACCTGCTGGCAGGTCGCGTGCCGGACGGGATCGGACGCCGCGCGGGCGAGTGTGACGTCCCGGTGCCGAACCACCTCCGCGACGAGACCCTTCGCGGCGCACTCGACGACGGACGTATCCCCCGCGCGCTTGCAGCAGCGCAACGGCAGGGCTGACAGAACCTTGCGGCTTGTGCTACAAAGGGCCGTCCGGCGGAGTCGACCATGTCCCAGTGCCGTCTGAAGCTCCTGCTCGGCGTCCCGCTCGTGGCTCTCGTCGCGGCGGCCGGCGCCGCCGCCCAGCCGGCCGCGACCGGCGGTCCCGGCATTCCCATCGACGACGAGACGGTGCGCCGGGCCTGCGGCTCGTGCCACCAGGCCGACGAGGCGGGCCGGCTGTCGCGCATCTCGTTCCGGCGCACGACGCCCGAGGGGTGGCAGCAGACCATCCGCCGCATGGTCACCCTGAACGACGTGGCCCTGACCCCGGAGACGGCCCGCGAGGTGGTGCGGTATCTCTCGAACCACCTCGGCCTCGCGCCGGCCGAGGCGCTCGACGCCGCCTGGGAGGCCGAGCGCCGCAGCGACGACCAGCCCTACGACGATGCGGACATCGAGGAGACGTGCACGCAGTGCCACTCGATGGGCCGCGTCATCAGCCAGCGGCGGACCGCGGAGGAGTGGTCGCTGCTGATGGCGATGCACCGCGGCTACTATCCGTTCACCGACTTCCAGGCGTTCCGGCGCGGCAATCCCGGGGACGGCGAACCGCAGGCGGTCGACCGGGCGGTGGCCCACCTGTCGGCGCGCTTCCCGTTCGAGACGACGGCGTGGTCGGCGTGGTCGGCGACGATGCGGCCGCCCCGCGTGGGCGGCTCGTGGCTGCTGCGGGGGCATGCGCCCGGCCGCGGGGCCGTCTACGGCCAGATGACGATCACCCCCGTGGCCGGGGCCGAGGACGAGTTCATCACCGAGGCCACGTACACCTTCGCCCGCACCGGCCGGCAGGTCGATCGCACCGGCCGCGCCCTCGTCTATACCGGCTTCCAGTGGCGGGGCCGGTCCATCCCCGGCGACCCTGACGGCGACGAGCTGCGCGAGGTGATGTTCGTCGGGCGCGACTGGCGCACCATCAGCGGGCGCTGGTTCACCGGCGCCTATGACGAGACGGGCATCGACGTCACCCTGGAGCGCCTCGGCGACGCGCCGGCGGTGGCCGGGGTGCACCCCCCGTCGCTGCCGGCGGGGGCGACCGCGACGGTGCGGGTCCACGGCCGGAACCTCGCCGGGATGACCGCGTCGGCCGACGCCGTCGACCTCGGCCCCGGCGTCTCGGTGCTCGACGTGACGGGCGCGACCGGCGAGTGGCTCGACCTGCAGGTGCGGGTCGACGTGGACGCCGCCACCGGCGCCCGCGATCTGGTCCTCGACCAGACCGCGGTGGCCGGCGCCCTCACCGTCTACGACCAGGTCCACCGCATCGCGGTGACCCCGCGGGCGGGCATGGCCCGCATCGGCGGGGTGCGCTTCCCCAAACAGTTCCAGCAGTTCGAGGCGCGGGCCTGGCACGACGGGCCGGACGGCGAGCCCGCCACCGACGACGACCTCGATCTGGGGATGGTCGACGCCCGTTGGTCCATCGAGGAGTACGCCGTGACCATCGGCGACGACGACATCCGCTACGTGGGCGCCATCGAGCCCGGCGGGCGGTTCGTCCCCGCCGTCGACGGGCCGAACGTCGAGCGCAGCGGCAGTCGCAACAACGTCGGGGACGTCTGGGTGGTGGCGACCTGGCCTGCGGATGCCGGCGACGGGGACGGGCTGACCGGCCGCGCCCACCTCCTCGTCACGGTGCCCCTCTACCTGCGCTGGGACCCCACCGCCGTGGAGCAGCCATGAACCTGCTGGCCCGGGGAGAGTTCCATCCGTTCACCGCCGCCGGCCGGCGCTTCCTCTATCTCGTGCCGAGCGCCGCGGTCTTCGCGCTCGACGAGCCGGCGGCGGCGCTCATCGACGGTCTCGACGGCCGGCGGGTGCCGCGCGAGGACCTGCTCGCCGATGTCGGCGCACGGTTCCCCGACACCGACCTCGAACAGACGCTGGACGAGCTCGAGCAGGTCCACGCGATCCACACCGTCGCCGCCCCCGCCCCGACGCCTCCGCCCCCACCGTCGCCGGCGATCATCCCCCTGACGCCGTTCCCGCTGACGACTGCGGTACTCAACGTCACCAACCAGTGCAACCTCAGTTGCACCTACTGCTACGAGTACAGCGAGGACAAGATCGTCGACACCACGACCGGGGCGCAGCCCAAGTTCATGAGCGAAGAGACCGCCCGCAAGAGCGTCGACCTGCTGCTCGCGGAGTCGGGCGACAACCGGGTGGTGCACGTGAGCTTCTTCGGGGGCGAGACCCTGATGAACTACCCGGTGCTGAGCCGCGTGGTGCCCTACGCCCGCGAGCAGGCCGCGGCGCGGGGCAAGCAGGTCGAGTTCAACCTCACCACGAACGCGACCCTGCTGACGGCCGAGATGATCGAGTTCCTGGCCGAGAACGACATCTCCGTCACCGTGTCGATCGACGGCCCCCGCGAGATGCAGGATCGCTTCCGCGTGTTCCACGACGGCGGCGGCAGCTACGACGTGCTGCTGCCGCGGGTGCGCGAGCTGCTGCGGCGCCACACGAGCCGGCCCATCGGGGCCCGGGTGACCCTGACGTCGCAGGTCAGCGACGTCGTGAGCATCTACCGGCACCTGACCGGGGAGATCGGGTTCCAGGAGGTGGGGTTCGCCCCCGTCACGACCTCGCCGGGCCGCGAGTACGCGCTCGGCGGGGAGGGGTTCGACCAGATGGTGGCGCAGTTCACGGCCCTCGCCGACGAGTTCCTCGAGGCAGCGCTGGCGGGGCGGCACCACGGGTTCTCGAACGTGAGCGAGACCCTCGAGGAGATTCACAAGGGCGCCAGCAAGGCCTATCCGTGCGGAGCGGGCCTGGGGCTGGTGGGCGTCGCCACCGGCGGCGACGTCGCCCTGTGCCACCGGTTCGCAGGCTCGGACGAGCACAAGCTGGGCACCGTCGACGACGGCATCGACCGCGAAGCCCAGGCCGCGTTCCTGGAACGCCATCACCTCGCGCACAAGACCGACTGCCACACCTGTTGGGCGCGCCCGCTGTGCTCGGGCGGGTGCTACCACGAGGCGCACACCCGCTACGGCGCGAGCACCCACGCCAACCTGCACTACTGCGAGTGGATCCGGGGGTGGACCGATGTCTGCCTGCGCGTCTACGGCGAGCTGGCCGCGCGAAATCCCGAGTACCTGCGCCGGTTCGACTGAACGGCGGTGAAGCCATGAAGCACCTGAGAGCGATCAACCAGAAGGCGGCCCGGGTCGAGCAGACCGTCACCGCGCCATCGCCCGACGCGCCGCCCGCCGGCGACGTCGTCGCGCTGCAGGAGGGCTCCGGCCCCCCCCAGCAGCCGGAAGGACCGCACATCCCGCTGGGCTGCTCGCTCGTGTTCCAGCCCGGCTGGGAGGCGGACCGCAACGGCGGCACGGCGGGGCTGTGCCAGCCCGTCGAGCGCGACCTGTTCGACTGCCACCGCGGCTGCTTCTGGCCCGCCCATGTCCCCGACCAGTTGAACCACACCCCCGACTGGACCGGCAAGTGCGCCGCCGCCCAGAAGGACTGGCGCAACATCGACCTGATCTTTCCGTAGAGAGTTTCCGAGTGCCCTCTGGGGTCCGCCGCACTCGACCATCACGGGACCCGACACGATGGTGCTACCCTGGGACCACCCGTCCCGGTCTGATCAACTCCGTGGCGGTCCCGGGGCAGGCGGCCCCTGACCAAACGTATTGCTCAACTCGCGCCAGATCGACCGGTCACGAATCCGGGGCCGGTGCGCGATGGGTGACTTCGGACGGCGTCGCCGTGTCCGTCGAACCGGGCGTCGTTTCCGCGGCATCGTGCCTCGCATACGGTAGTCGGCGCGCGCGCTGTTCACGGCGATCGAGACCGTCGAGACTGACGAGACCCGCGAGCGGATTCCTCGTTCGGAGACGTAGACCCATGCACAAGCTGGCCTGCACCCTCGCCATCCTCGCCGCCCTGCCCGTCGCCGCGACGGCCCAATCCGCCGGCGAGCTGACGGGCGGCGACGGCACCTTCTACGTCGGCGCGTTCCCCAACCGCATCTACGTCATCGACGAGGCGACCGAACAGGTCGTCGACACCATCGAGATGACCCTCGGGGGGCCGCCCAACGACATGCGGATGTCGGCCGACGGCTCGCGCCTGTACATGCGCGACCGGACGTTCGAGCACATCGAGGTGATCGACCTCGGGACGAGGAGCACCGTCGACACCTTCACCCTCAGCGAGGGCACGACACAGGTGCGCATCCGCAGCCTGGTGGTGTCGCCGGACGACCGCTACGCGGTGCTGCTGGCCGACACCGCCATCAAGCACCTCGACCGGTTCGAGATCGCCCCGCGGCGGCTGCTCCAGGTCGACCTCGCCTCGCACGAGGTCATGCGGGAGATCCCGTGGCCGGACGGCGAGGAACGGACCGGGGCAAGCATGCTGTTCTCGCCCGACGGCGGGCTGCTCTATCTGTTCGGTCAGGAGATCATCGCGCTCGACACCGACTCGTTCGACGAGGTCGACCGGTGGGCGCTGTCGTCAATCGAGGCGCCCGACCTCGAACGCTTCAGCTTCGGCTTCACCGTCGACCGGAACGAGGAGCCGGGGTACTTCACGAATCTCTTTCGCGTGTACGACCCGGTGCAGAACCGGCGCCTGATGGGCATCGCGCGCATCGATCTCGCCGCGCGCGACATCGACTTCTATACGCTGGGCCCCGACGAGCCCCTGTCGTCGTTCGTCCTCGCGCCGGGGCGCCGCAAGGCCTACGCGGTCCTGAAGCGCATCGGCCACTACGAGATCTGGACTTTCGACCTCGAGGGGCGGCGCGTCGAGCGGCGCGAGGTCTTCGACGGACGTCCGCGCATGTCGCTGGCCGTGAGCACCAACGGCCAGCTCATCTACGTCCATCAGGCGGGGGCCACCATCGACCTCCACGAGGCCGCCACGTACCGCTATCTGCGCACCATCAGCCTCGACGGCGACATGACCAACCTGTTCCTGGTGCCGTGAGAGACCCGACTCCAGGCTCCCAACGATGTGTCGTCGTCCACCGTTACGGTGACACTTCCTTCATCGAACGCCGGCCGCAGGAGTAGCACAGTCCGCCGACCCCGCAGGAAACCACTCCTGCAACGTGTTCCGCAAGCTCAGAAACGTCGGATCCACGCAGGTACGCAACGACACCCGCTCGGCGAGCATGCGGTACAACGAGGCGCTGCGGGCGACGCCGACCCTGCGCAGGGCTGCATGCAACGCCTCCTTCGGACGCCGGGGCTTCACCTGCCCTTTCTCCAGCAGCCCGTGCTCGACCAGCCACTCGCGGAGCCCCGGACGGCGCCCCTTCCACCCCATGACGTCGTCCACGTGGGGCGACGGGCTCCACACCCAGGCTTCGAGCTCGGGTGACACCACGATGGTTCGCGCCCTGCGAGCCCAGCCCGAACCGGCGAACTGCGCGTCGAGCGCCCGCTGCAACTCCCGCCGGTCTGTTCCTTCCCGTCCGCTCCCTTCGTGATCGAACACGAGGAGGCCGAAGTCGTGCGTCCGCAAGAAGTTCACCAGGAACGACACGCCCCGTCGCGCGCAGGCGCCGTCGTGCTCCGGGTGCGCGAAGATGTCGAACGTCACCGGCCGGATGCCGATGGCCTGCGGCCTCGACAGGATCCCTCGCAGGGCCTGCTCCATGTCCCTGTCCGCGGCGAGAACGACCAGATCCTTCCGGCTCACCCCAGTACTCCCGCCGCAAGCAGCGTCCCGAGATCGGCGTCGCCCTGCCAGTCGCGCAGGTGGGGGTGCTCGGAGCCGAGGACGATATCGGTGGCGCCGTCCTCGCTGCGCGCGAAGCACAGGACGTCGCTGGCGGCGGCGGCATTCAGCACCACCGGCGAGTGCGTCGCCAGCAGCACCTGCGTGCCGTACACGGAGGACAGCGAATCGAATACCGTCGCCGCCGCACCCGGGTGAACGCCGTTCTCCGGTTCCTCGATCAGGTAGATGCCGTGCAGGTCCTTCAAGTACGCCGGCAGGGTGAGCGCCGTCAACCGCAGCGTCCCGTCGGAAACGAGCCACGATGGCACCGTCAACCGGTTCTGGTATTCGTAGCTCAGGTAGGTGTGCAGGTCTTCCGGCCGCTCGATGGCCCTGATATCCACCAGATCGGGCAGGGCGGTGCGCAGGTGCCGGATCCACGCGGCATGCCGTTCCGGATGGTCCTCCCGCAGCCGGGCGACCACCCACGGCACGTTCGATCCGTCCGGCAGGAACCCGGAGACGCGCGTGGGCGGACTCGGCCGCCGGATGGCGCGACTGTTGAGTACGAACCTCTGTACGCCGGAATCGAGGTAATCGCGGAACCAGGTGGCGACGGGGAACGCGCTCTCGTCCGCCGGCAGGTTGCCGAGCGCCGACCGTCGGGGGCCCAGCTTGAACGATGGCGCCCAACCCTTGCCGGCCGGCTTGGCCTGGTCGTAGAAATTGTCATTCCCCCCGGGGACCTTGTTGAGCAACACCTGGTTGTCCGGTCGTCGGATGCTGTCCAGGAGCGACGGCGGTCGAGGAAGGGACAGCGGGAACAACGACCGTCGCTCCGTGTCGGAAGTCGCCGTCGGTCTCTTCAGCAACAGCGTCTCGGCCTTGAACTCGAACTGGCGCTGGGTGTCGTCGAAGCCGATCGCGACCTGATAGCGGACCACATCCAGATCAGGTTTCCGGGCCCCTTGCCGGAGCCGCTCCGGCACTTCCGCCTCGACCGCCAGCTCCAGGCGCTCGCCCTGACGCTGGAAGAGCAGGTCGATCGGCGTCGGCGTCCGCTCGGCCAGGGCCCCGTCGAGGCCATTCGACACCACGTCGCGCAGGAAGCCGATGACGTCCAGAAACGTCGTCTTCCCCGACGCGTTCGGACCCACGAGCACGTGAAACGGCTTCAAGGGGCGGCGCACGTAGCGCAGACAGCGGTAGTTCTGGGCCTCGACCAGCGTGATCATCGGGTCTCCGTGAACGCCGCAGACGGTTGTCCAGCGAAGCCTTCGAGCGTCCTGCCGCGCCGCCCCCAGGGTCAGACCGCGGGCCTCCGGCCGACCTCTTCGGCCGCCCGGGTGGGATGGCCCCCGGCGAACGATCTCCCGCCGCGCCCGCGGAGGGACCCTCCGCAGGAGGGCGGCGCAGGGGGCGTCCGGAGTGGTCAGAAGTCGCCCTCGCGCACGCGGGCGCCGCCGCCGAGCTGCTCGACGACGGCCGGCTGCACCGGGTCATTGTACGGCAGCACACCGCCCCCCTTCTTCAGCTTCATGGCCGCCACGCTGTCGAGGCCGGCGAGCTTCCCGGCGCCGTCGAGCGCCTTCAGGTCACCGCCGTAGTACTCGAACCACGGCAGTCCGGCCTCGGTGTAGTCGGCGGCGGTGAGCGGCGGCGAAGGCGGCGCGGCCCCCGCCACATCGAGGAACTGCAGGCTGTTGAGGATGTGCACGAAACAGCGCGAACGCGCCGAGCGGTCCCAGGCCTCGAAACCGTACTCGTCCTCATAGATCTCCTGGCGCATGACGCCGCCCGGCGCCAGCCCCATCTCCCGATAGGCTTCCTCCGGCGGCGCGCGGTAGAGCATGCGCATCGACTCCGCCCGCGCCTGCCGCCAGGCTTCGTACCGCGCGGCCTGCATGGGGTACGCCGCGATCTGGAGTCCGCCATGCTGCGCCTCTCCCGTCAACTGCTCCTCGGCCGTGTAGCCCTCCCCCAGGGGCATGGCCACGAACTGTCGAATCAGACCCTTCCCGATGCAGAAACCGTCGAGCCAGGGCTGGTCGGGCACCGGCAGGTAGTTCTGCGGCTCGGCGGAGAGCTCGTTCGTCCAGGCCTCGCCGGTGAGGGCGTCGATCTTCCCCACCGCGACCTTGATGGCCATCGGATAACTGCCGCTGAACTCCAGCCACATCGCTTCCGCCTGATACATCGGGAGGAAGACGCCGCCGTGCCCGGCCCAGCCGGCAGGCGCCTTGTCGAGGTGGTCGTCCACATGCCTCAGGGGAAACCGCCCGAGTCCGGGAGGCAGGGCGTGCTCCCGGTTGTCGTCGGGGATGCGCAGCGTGCGCTGGAACGCAATGCGGCACACAGCGTCGTCGTGCACGTCCGGGAATCGGAACACCAGCTCGTCATGTCGCAGCTCGATCATCCTCGCTCCTTCCCACGCGGGGCGTCGTTTCCCCGCGATGCCCGGCGGACCGTCTCCGCGGCCCGCCTTGCCTACCAGTCGCCGTCTCTGACCTCCCGGACCACCCGCAGGATCGCGTGTTCCGGCTCGTCCTTCAGTTGCCGCAGCAGGTCCGCGAACAGTCGTGGGCGCCGCAGGATGATGCGCTTCAGGTCGCTCGACACCTTGCCGGCCATCGCCAGCAGCACGTCGACATCCTCGTTCAGCTCGTCCGCCAGACGGCGGATGGCCGCTTCCGACGGGGGCGCCATCTGATCGCGTTCGATCTTGCTCAGATAGGCCGGTTCGACGCCGATGCGCTGCGCGACGCGACGCACGGAGTAGGCCGGATCGCGGCTGCGGAGCCGTTCGCGAACGGCGCGAACATGGCTACCGAATGTCATGTGTAATACATACTACACACTCAAACCCATCGAGTCAACGCCAGCCTCGTCGCCTCCGCGGCCCTGGTCGGTCTCGACGCCCACCATCGCGCCGTCGGCCGCGTCCAACGCGCCGCCGCGGTCGCCCCGGAAGAAGACTCCGGCGCATGCAGCCCGGTCCGGACGCCCCCTGACGGCGCGAGAGCGAGCATCGCACGACCGCCAGCGACCTCCCCGCCACCGGCAGCATCACGGCGGCAGACGACTCCGGCGTCGCGAGAGCGGCATCGACCTGCCGCCGGCGACGGAACCACGCTGGTAGAATCCGCGGCGTGGGCGCGCCTCCCCCGGCGACCGTGCTCGTGCCTGCGTCGGTGCAGGAGCCGTTTCGCAGCGCGCTCGAGGCCGCGGGCGCGGCCTGGTGCGCGCTGCTCGGCTCCCGCCTTCGCTCGCTGGTGCTCTTCGGATCGGTGGCCCGCGGCGACGCGACCGACCGCTCCGACATCGACCTGCTGGTCGTCGCCGACGGTTTCCCGCGGAGCCTGGTCGAACGCCGGCGTCCCCTCCTCGCCGCGTGGTCACACGCACGCGCCCGACACGCGCTCCCGGCCGTCGACTGGAGCCTCGTGACCAAGACGCCGGAAGAGGCGCGCCACCACAGTCCGCTCTACCTCGACATGGTCGAGGACGCCGTCCTCCTCGTCGACCGCGACGGCTTCTTCACGACGGTGCTCGACGCCATGCGCGCGCGCATGCGGGAACTCGGCAGCCGGCGCGTATTCCTCGACGACGGCAACTGGTACTGGGACCTGAAGCCCGACTTCCGGTTCGGCGAAGTGGTCGAGATATGACCAGTTCGCGCATGGGGCGGCTCTACATCGAGGAAGCGACGAGCCGGATGGCGCTCGTTCGCCTCGCCAGCGAGCGCGGCATGTCGGCCACCGTCGTGCGCGAGGCGCAGGAGTGCGTCGAGCTGTTCCTGAAGGGCGCACTGCGCCTCGCCGCGGTCGAGCCGAGCCGGACCCACGATGTCGCCGAGCTGCTGCGGCGGGAAGCCGCGCGTTTTCCCGAGTGGTTCCGCGCCGAGGTCGACCGCCTCGCCACCATCTCGACCGAGATGGCCGGAGACCGCGGCATCGCGTTCTATGGCGACGAACGCCAGAACCTCGCTCCCCGGGACCTCTTCGACGAGGCGGACGCCGAACGCGCGGTGGGCAACCTCGAGTACGTCGGTCGCCTCTGCAACCGGCTCGTCGAGAGGGTGCGGGACTGACGCCGGCGCGCCTGCCGGGGCCAGGCGTTGACACCACTGCTGCGAGGGAGCGCCGACGGGGACGGCCCGGCCGCCGGCGCGCCTGCCGGGGCCAGGCGTTGACACTGCGGGCGAGCATCGTGACCCACGGCACGCCGATCCATCCCGGCGAACACCTCGCCGAGATGCCGCCGCCGGAAACCGGGCCGTCGACGCGCCCGGACCGGACCGGCCCGCCCCTGGATCCGTGGCGGCTCTCACACGAGCGGCCGGGTGTCCACGGTCACCGTGAGCACGTCGAGGTCGTAGAACTGCTCGTGCTTCACCTCCTTCGCCACGTGGCGGAGGATGCGCGGGCCGACGTCTCTGACGATCTGATGATCCTCGTCCAGCTTCCCGAGGCGGTCCTCCAGGTTGACGTTGTCGGGACCGCTGACCAGCTCGATCTGCAGGTCGTCTCCGACTCCCCGCGCCGCCACGCGGATGGGCCGCGGCTCCGACTCGGCCTGCCGTTCGAGCAGATACAGGAACGCCTCCTCGCCCGCGAGCTGCAGGCGGTTGGTTGCCGCCTCGTCCCAGCCCGCGTCCTGCGCGGCGGTGTCCAGAACGACGTGCAAACGGGAGAGCGACCGCACGCTGGGCGCCAGCACGTCGTGGCGGCCGCGCTGGCGCGCGGACACGAGCAGGGTCAGGACCATGGCCACGATGCCGCCGGCCGCCATGCCGTTGTCGAGCACGCCCCGGGACCACGCCGGCAGGTGGTCGGGAAAGATCACGCCGTTCTGGAAGCCGAGGCCCACCCAGAACGAAATGCAGACGATGAGCCCCTTCTCGTAGTCGAATCCGCCGGTGGTCACCATGCGCACGCCCTGCCGGAACAGGAGGACGAGGAGGACGAAGATATAGGCGCCGGCGACCGGTTCGGGCACCACCTGCAACAGCGCCGGCAGCTTCGGCACGAACGCGGTCAGGACGATGATGATCCCCCCGACGAGGGCCACCCGCCGCGCCGCCACCCCCGTCAGATCGGCGATGGAGATGCTGGTGGAGTAGGTGGTGTTCGGCACGGTGCCGGCGAGACCGGAGAGCAGATTGCCGACGCCGTCCGCGTTCAGCGCCCGTTGGACCACCTTGAAGTCCACCGGCGCCGGACCGCGATGGGACACCCGCTGGATGGCGACGGCGTCGCCGTAGGTCTCGATGGCGCCGATGATGGTGACGATGACGAACGGCAGGAGCAGGCCGAAGAACCGGCCATCGAAAGACAGATCGAGGCCGGGCCACGCTGCCGCCGGCACGCCGAACCACGCCGCGTTCAGCAACGGCGTCCAGTTCAGCATCCCGGTCAGGGCCGCGACCACGGTGCCCACCAGAATGCCGATGAGCGGAGCCCACAGGCGGGTCGCGCCGCTGGCGTAGAGAGACACCAGGGTGATGGTGGCGAAAGCCGCGAAGGCGACGAGCGGGCGGCTCGCGGCGCCGGGGTCGACGCCGGCGGGCGCGCTCGCGAACAGATCCGTCGCGATCGGAAACACGTTGACGGCGAGCAGCATGATCACGGTGCCGCCGACGGTCGGTGTGATCAGGCGGCGGAACAACGACAGCCGCGCCGAGAACAGGAACTGCACCAGCGACGAAGCCACCACGAGCGTCGCCAGCAGCGGCAGGCCGCCGGCCGCCACCGCCGCCGTCGACACGCCGATGAACGCGCCCGATGTACCCATGTAGAGTGGATAGCCGGCGCCGACCGGACCCACGGGCCGCGCCTGCACGATGGTCGCCAGGCCGCTGACGGCCAGCGCCGCGAACACCGCCCACTCCAACCCCTCGGGATGGCCCGCCGCGTTGAGCACGATGATCGGAATGAGGATGATGCCGGTCAGGACGAGGGTCACCACCTGCAGGCTGAGCCCGAGGGTCAGCCCGTCCGACGGGATCTCGTCGACGGCGTAGCGCAGGCGGGAGTTGGAGGTCGTTCTCTCGGGTCCGCTCATCGAACGGCGACTCCTTCAGGCGGGTCGTGGCGGGCTCCGTCGTCGTTCCGCGGCGCCGCCAGCCTCGGCGCGCGCCGGTGGTCGGGTGAAAGCAGCCGGCCGCACCGTCGGAACGAGCCTGAACGTGGCGTGGCGGGCCGGTGGACAAGCGGCCCGCATTCCACGGCGCCGGCGACCCCGCGCCAGACCGACCCCGCGACGGTTCGACGGCACGTTGCCAACTACCCTCGACGACGGCCCGTTTCTGCGTAACGGGACGCGCTGTACGTGGCGAGGTCGTTCTCGTCGGCGTTCTGACCCGGCGGCCGCGATCACCCGATGAAGCGGGTGGCGATCAGCAGCACGAGAGCCGGGACGACGGTGACCGCGACGAAGTCCATCAACACGCCGTAGCGAATCATGTCGGTGATGCGGACGCGTCCCGAGGCGTAGACGATGGCGTTCGGGGGCGTCGACACCGGCAGGGCGTCGGCCACCGAGGCGGACAACGCCGCCGCCACGGACGGGATGATCGGGCTGACGCCGGCCGCCGCCGCGATCGAGATCACTATCGGCACCGCGATGTTCGTCGCCGCGGTGTTCGACATCGTCTCGGACAGGATGACCGTGAACAGGGCGGCCGCGAACGTCAGCGTGACGAGCTCGCTCGTGGGCACCAGCCCGGTGATGCCCTCGCCCACGACCCGCGCGAGGCCCGTCGACGCAGCCAATCCGCCGAGGGCGAGCCCGCCGCCGAACAGCAGGATGGTCCCCCAGTCGATCTGGGCCGCCTGCTTCCAGGTGATGGTGGTCGGCTCCTTGGGGCCGTTGGGCAGCAGGAACAGGAGCGACACCCCCGCGAGGGCCGCCACCGCCTCGGGCACGCTCGCGAGCACCGAGCTCGCCACCGGGTGGTCAGCGCCGAGCAGGAGGGCGAGCAGGCCGGGGCCCACCCACAGGCAGACGGTGACGCCGAATGCGATCACCGCGTTGATCTCGCCGCGGCGCCACGGCCCGAGGGCGGCCTTGCGCTCGGCGATGATGCGGTCGGTGCCCGGAATCTCCTTCATGCCGGTCTGCCCGACCCAGTTCAGGTAGACGAAGACGATCGCCATCAACACGCAAACGATGGGCACCGAGAACAGCATCCACTGCACGAACGTGATGCGATAGTCGAGCTGCTCGCTGAGCATCCCCACCGCGATCAGGTTGGGCGGGGTGCCGACCGGCGTCGCCATGCCGCCGCGCGAGCAGCAGTACGTGGTCATCAGCATCAGCGCCGTGCCGTACTTCTTCGGGATGTCCGCCGTCGACTCCATGAACCGGATCAGCGATATCCCGAGAGGGACGAGCATCGCCGCCGTCGCGGTGTTGCTCATCCACGCCGACAGGGCGGCGGCGAGGAAGCCGTAGGCGAACAGGATGCGCGTGGGCCGGGCCCCGATGAAGCGCATCGAGAGAACCCCGAACGCCACCCGCTCGTTCACGCGGTGCACGAAGAGGGCCTGGGCGAGGATGAAGCTGCCGATGAACAGGAAGATGGTGGTGCTGGCGAACGGCCGGAAGGTCTCGCCGGCCGGGGCCACCTGGAGGAAGATCGCCAGCGTCGGCCCCAGCAGCGCGGTGACCGCGAGGGGCACCGCCTCGGTGATCCAGAACACGATGACCAGCGCCATGACCGCCGCGAGCCGGTGCCCCTCGGGCGTCAGCGACTCGAAGGGCCACGCGAGGACCAGCAGGAACGCCAGCGGTCCGACCACCAGGCCGATCTTCCGCCTCTTCTCGTCGAACTGGGCTTCCGCCGCGGTCTTGGCGGGGCGTGGGTCTCTCGGCGCGGCGGCGGTCGACGACGGGGCCTCTGCTGTCATAGGCTGGCCCTTGTACCACACTTCCCGACCGCGTCAAAAACCGCGGCGGCGGCGGCCTCCGGGCACGCTCGGCGCCCCACGGCCCGTGCGCGAGTCCTGCGACGGCCCCGCCGGCCCTTCGGACAGAGCCGCGCGGCATCTGCGCATCTATCGGCGGCTCGCGCCGGGACGTGGTATCCTGTTTATGGAAAGTCTTGGCTTCGACGAGGAAGGTGCCCTGTGATGGACCATACGGTGTTCGCGCTCATCGGTACGCTCGGCGTTCCCGAGCTGATCATCATTTTCCTGATTCTGATGCTCATCTTCGGCGCCAACCGCTTGTCCGGGCTCGGGCGCGGCATGGGCCAGGCCATTCGCGGGTTCAAGGACGAGATGGCCTCGAAGGAAAAGTCGGCTGAAGCCGACCCGCCGCGTGACGCCTGACCCGACCGCACGGCCTCCAGTCTCCGCCTACCGTACACAGTAAAGGCCGGCGCGCCTCGCGAGGCATGCCGGCCCGGTCGTCTGTTCAGCATCCCACGGAAACCGGCGCGCACTTCGGTCGCCCCGGCCCGCCCATCGTCGCCGGGCGGCTCCGCCGGACCAACCGGTGGCCGCGACGTTCCACCGTGCAGACACCCAGTCCTGCCAGTCCTGCTGGCTAGTCGAGGCCGAGGTCGCGCATGTGGGCCACCAGGTCCCGCCCCGCCGTGGACGGGTTGACCCGTTTGTCGATGCGCAGGATGCGACCGTCGCCGCCGATGATGAAGGTCCAGCGGGCCGGGAACCCGCGCCCGCCGGAGGGCACCACCCCGTAGGCCTCGGCGACCTCTCGCATCGGATTACTCAAGATCGGGAAGCCGGCCCCGAGCGACTCCGCGAACCGCCGGTTCGTCTCGGGGTCGTCGACGCTGATCATGAAGTACGCCATGTCGATGGCGTTCAACGCGTCGCTGGATGCACGCAGCGACCTGCATTGCGCCGTTCAACCACCGGTGAACGCCATGGGGAACCACGCCAGCACCACCGGCGTCCCCGCGTAGTCGGACAGGCGGTGGGTCCTGCCGTCGCTGCCCGGCAGGTCGAACGCGGGCGCCGCGTCGCCGGCCTGCAGCGGCTGGGCCGCCGCTCCCCTCACGCCCACCGCCGCCACGGCCACCAGGACCACGACACAGAACGCAACGAGCATTCTCATCCCTCTCTCCCGCTCCTCCGCGTGACGACGCTTGCGAAACCGCGGCGTCCTGTCGTCTGGTCGGTGCCCTCCGGCGCCGGCGGCGACGCGCCGACCGCCGTGTCCAGCGCGCCGATGTAAGGCAGGTTCCGGTACCGCTCGCCATAGTCGAGACCGTAGCCGACCACGAACCGGTCGGGAATGGTGAACCCGATGTGGTCCACGCCGACCTCGACCTCGCGGCGCGACGGCTTGTCCATCAGGGCGACGGTACGCAGCGAGCGGGGACGCCGGGCGCGCACGAGATCGATGAGCCGCGCCAGCGTCCGCCCGGTGTCGATCATGTCCTCGACGATGAGCACGTCGCGGCCCGAGACATCGTCGTCGAGGTCCTTCGTCAGCCTCGGCGGACCGGCCGGGCGGGTCCCCGGCCCGTAGCTCGCCAACCTGACGAAATCGACGGTGGCCGGCCGGGTGATCGCCCGCATCAGGTCGGCGACGAAGACCACTCCGCCCTTCAGGACGGACAGGAGGTGGAGCTCGCAGCCCTCCGGATAGCCGGCGCAGATCTCGGCGCCAAGCTCCCCGACCCGCTCCTGGATTCGCTCGGGAGTGAACAGGACCGACGGCGTCGGGCCGCCGGCCGCCCCCGAGGCCGGCTCGGCGGTCGCGAGTGAGGACCCCGCGGGATGGGACGGGCGATGCATCCTGCCTGACCGGCGTCGTTCGTCAGAGCCAAGCCGCTCCGCGGTCGCGTGCGTCCGACAGTACCGCGCCGCCCGGACGCGTACCGCCCGGGGCAACGCCGGTACCGCGCGCCGCTCTCGCTGCCGGCGACGAAGTGGTGGGCGCTAGTGGATTCGAACCACTGACCCCCGCCGTGTGAAGGCGATGCTCTACCACTGAGCCAAGCGCCCACTCCGATGTCGGTCGTCCATTCTAACCCAGGAGCCCGCGCCCTTCCTACGGCGCGGAACGGCGCGGGCTCCTGGGCAAGGGTGTCGGAAGCCAAGCGAAACCGCCGGCGACGACGACGCCGACCGGCCATGGTCCGCGGCGTACCCCCACGGCGGCGCCCCCGACGAATGGTCGCCTCGCGGCGCCGCCCCCGCGCCGATCGCCGAGCCGTAATCAGGGCACCGCCTCGAGCAGCGCCCGCAGCATGCGGGCGTAGCTGGCGTCGGCCTCCGCGTGCGCGGCCGTCGCCCCGTCGGTGAACGCCACGACGTTCCCGGCGACGTTCGCGCTGTCGCCGGGCGCCCCCGCCTGCAGGCCATCGGCGCCGACATCGGTCACCAGCACCTTGGTCTCCGCGACCGACGCCATGTTGAGGTCCATGTAGACATCGCGATAGCTGCCGGCGGCCAGCTTCTGCTCGACGTAGATTGGCGGGTCCATGCGGGCGGACACGACCATGAGCTGTCCCGGAAAGCGGAGGGCGGCCACGAACCGGTCGTCGCCCTGTGGACCCTGCGGGTCGCGGGCCGCGATGCTGTCGAGTTGTG
This sequence comes from Vicinamibacterales bacterium, assembly GCA_965199675.1. Classification (GTDB taxonomy): domain Bacteria; phylum Acidobacteriota; class Vicinamibacteria; order Vicinamibacterales; family UBA8438; genus JAJEEA01. The sequence continues at coordinate 604,616 of CBDATI010000063.1, forward strand.
CGCTCTCCAGGGCCGCGGCCAGTTGCCCGGCCAGCGGCGCCGACTCCTGAGCCCCCGCCTCGGACGCGGAGCCTGCGATGAGCACCGCGACCGCCACAACCACAACGGGTCTCGCTACACACCGAACGCATCCCAACATGGCGTCCCTCCTATGTCCCGATGAGCAGCTTCTCGTCCTCCTCCGTCGACCGCGACACGACGAGCCCGTGCAAAACCGCGCACCGAAACGGTCCAGTGCGACGGATTGGCTCCGGGCTCACGGCTTCACATTCTACACCCGGCCGAGCCCCCGCGCCCGGCAACCGGACCCGCTCAGGACAACGCGTAGCCGGGGCTGCGCAGGGCCTGGATCTTGTCGCGCAACGCCGCCGCGCGCTCGAACTCCAGGTTGGCCGCGGCCGCTCGCATCTCCGACTCCAGCGCCTGCAGATGGGCGTCGAGCTCGGCCCGCGTCCCGAACGTCGGCGCCGTCTCGCGTACCGCGGGCACCGTGACGTAGTCCCGTTCGTAGACCCCGGACAGGACGTCGTCGATGTCCTTCACGATCGACTCCGGGGTCAGCCCGTGCTCGCGGTTGAAGGCCTCCTGCAGCGACCGGCGGCGCTGCATCTCGTCGAGGGCGGCCCGCATCGAGTCGGTGACGACGTCGGCGTACATGATCACCCGCCCGTTGACGTTCCGGGCGGCCCGGCCCGCGGTCTGGATGAGGGAGCCGGACGACCTCAGGAAGCCCTCCTTGTCGGCGTCGAGAATCGCGACCAGCGACACCTCGGGCAGGTCGAGCCCCTCTCGCAGGAGGTTGATGCCCACGAGCACGTCGAATATCCCGCGCCGCAGGTCCCGCAAGATCTGCACCCGCTCCAGGGTCTCCACCTCCGAGTGCAGGTAGCGCACCTTGACCCCGAGCTCCTGGTAGAACTGGGTCAGGTCCTCGGCCATCCGCTTGGTGAGGGTGGTGACGAGCACCCGCTCGCGCCGACCGGCGCGCTGCCGGATCTCGTGCAGCAGGTCGTCGACCTGCCCCTTCACGGGACGGACGTCGACCACCGGGTCGATCAATCCGGTGGGACGGATGATCTGCTCGACGATCACCCCCTGGCTCTGGTCGAGCTCGTACGGCCCCGGGGTGGCGGACACGAAGATCACCTGGCCCACCCGGCTCTTCCACTCGTCGAAGGTGAGGGGACGGTTGTCGAGGGCCGAGGGCAGGCGGAACCCGTGCTCCACCAGCATCTCCTTCCGCGAGCGGTCGCCGTGATACATGCCCCGCACCTGCGGGACCGTCTGGTGGCTCTCGTCGACGATGGTCAGGGCATCCGGCGGCACGTAGTCGAGCAGGGTCGGCGGCGGCTCGCCGGCGGCGCGGCCCGTCAGGTGCCGGGCGTAGTTCTCGATGCCGTGGCAGTAGCCGATCTCGCGCATCATCTCGAGGTCGAACATCGTCCGCTGGTGCAGCCGCTGCGCTTCGAGCAGCTTGCCGATCGACTCGAGGTCGCCGCGGCGCTCCGCGAGCTCGGCCTTGATGGCCTCGACCGCCTCGAGCGTGCGCGCCTTGGGAGTCACGAAGTGCGACTTCGGATACACCGCGATCTTGTCGTGGCGCCGCAGGGTCCGGCCGGTGATCGGGTCGAAGCTGATCAGCTCGTCGATCTCGTCGCCGAAGAGCTCGATGCGCACGCCGACGTTCTCGTAGGACGGATGCACCTCGACGACGTCACCGCGCACCCGAAAGGTGCCGCGGTCGAACTCGTGGTCGTTGCGCTCATACTGGATCTCGACCAGCTTGCGCAGGATCCAATCGCGCTCGACGCGCTGGCCGCGCTCGAGCGGCAGCATCAACCCGTAGTACGCCTCGGGCGAGCCGAGCCCGTAGATGCACGACACGCTGGCGACGATGACCACGTCGCGCCGCTCGAAGAGCGACCGGGTGGCGGAGAGCCGCATGCGGTCGATCTCGTCGTTGACCGTCGCTTCCTTCTCGATGTACGAGTCGGTGGCGGGCACGTAGGCCTCGGGCTGGTAGTAGTCGTAGTAGCTGACGAAGTACTCGACCGCGTTGTCGGGGAAGAACCGCCGGAACTCGAGGAAGAGCTGCGCGGCGAGGGTCTTGTTGTGGACCATCACGAGGGTCGGCCGGTTCACCTCGGCGATGGTCCGGGCCATCGTGAACGTCTTGCCGGAACCGGTCACCCCCAGCAGGACCTGGTGTCCGTCGCCGCGCCGCAAGCCGTCGGTGAGCTCCTGCACCGCGCGGGGCTGGTCGCCGCGCAGCTCGAAGTCGCTGACGAGCTTGAAACGATCGTAGGTGGACGGCACGGGAGGCTCTCGGTGACGGCGGCGGCGCGCACGACCGGCGACGAGAGCCGGCCGGCTCGAACAAGGCAGCGCGCGGGAGGGCGAGCCGCAGGGGCCGCGCAACTCCCGACGGCCGGCCGAGCGGTCGCGCCGAGCCGCCGATCGTCGCCTCGGCTCCGCCTGGCGCCCAACCAACCTGCGGGCGTCTCGCGCCGCTCTACGGCGCAGACGCCTAGCGCGGCGCAGGTTCCTCGATGAAGGGCGCGAAGTAACCTTCCCGGGTGCGGATGCGGGCGTCGTCGAGCTCCGGCCGATCCCCCCGCAGGCTCACCGTCACCCGGCGCCACGCGCCGTCGGTGGTCCTGTCCGTGGACACGTAGCCGAGCGAGTACCGCGCCTCCAGCTCCTCGCGAATCTCCGCGTAGATCTCGTCCAGGTCGTCCCGCGAGACCGGGAAGTAGGCGCGCCCCCCCGTCAGCGCCGCGATCTGCCGGAGCCGCTGGCGCTCCCGCAACTGCGCCATGGTCCGCCGTGGCGCCTGGAAGCCGATGGCGTAGACGGTCACATCGGAGGCCCGCAGCAGGTCGCGCAACTCGCTGTAGCGCAGCCGGCTCCGCGTGTCGGCGCCGTCGGTGTAGAGCAGCAGCAGCTTGCGCCCGTCCTGGGCGAAGGCGCCGTCGAGATAGACCCCGAGAGCGTCGTAGAGCGCGGTCATCCCCTCGGCCCGCTGGCTGCGCAGCCTCTCCACGAGCCGGGGAAAGTCCACCTGCGTGAACCGGCTCACCCGCACCTGGGTATCGAACTCGACCAGGGTCATGTCGACCGCGAAGTCCAGCCCCCGCAGGAACCGGATGGCCGCGGTCTTGGCGAACGCCGCGTCGACGGTCATGCTGCCGCTGACGTCGAAGAGCACGCCGAGATGCAGCGGGATCCGGTCGCTGTCGAGCCGGAGCCCACGCGAGAAGTAGGAGATGCGCTGCTCCTGCCCCTCCTCGACCACCCGGAAGTCGTCGGCCGTCAGACCGGAGACGATCTCACCTTCCTCGTCGACGACGGCGACGCCGAAGCGGACGAGGTCGACGCCGCTCCGGAACACCGGCTGCGCGGAGGCCGCGGCCGCCACGAGCACCACGGCGACCGACGTCACGACTCGTTGCATGGCGCTCTCCCGATTCGGTTGACGGTAATCTTATCCGATTCCCCTCGGCGAACCGGCTCGGACCGGCGCCGGTTTGGCCCGGTTGGCGCCGGTCGGGGTCGCCCCGACTATAATGGAGACTCGGGCCGCGTCGGAGCAGCTCGAACGGTCAGCAGCATGAAGTGCCTCGCCGTCTGCCAGGATGAGGGAACCATCCGACTCCTGGCCCGGACGCTCAAGCCGCGCCTCGACGTCGAGTTCGTCGTCGAAGACCGACTCCTCGGACGGCGTCTGGACGATGCCGGCATCGCCGCCCACGTCGGCAATCCGCGCCGGATCGACACCTGGCTGAAGGCGGACATCGGCCCCGCCACCTGCGTCATCGTCGAGGACCCGGGACGCCGGAGCCCGGGCAAGATGATCGAGGCGATCCAGGACGCGGGGACCACACTCGTGTACCTGCTGGACACCGAGCAGCCCCGGAGCCCGAGGCGGCAGGAACGCAAACGGCAACTGATCGCGGCCGGCGTCACCCGGCTCGCCGTCGCCGACCTCCTCCGGGGCGCTCTGGGGGCAGCGCTGGAGCGGTCCATCACCCGCGCCCGGGTCGAGCAGTACCAGCGCTATCTCGCCGACGCCGACCGCATCCTGATTCTCCTGCACAACGACCCCGACCCCGACGCGATGGCCAGCGGCCTCGCCCTGCGAACGCTGCTTCGCCGCACCAGAACGACCGCCATCATCGGGACGTTCCAGGCCGCCACCCGGCCCGAGAACCTCCGCATGGCCAACCTGCTCGACATCAAGATCGAGCTGCTCAACCGCCGCTCGCTGACCGAGTTCCCCCGCATCGCCACCGTCGACGTGCAACCGCACTACTTCGGGGGGCTGCTCAACCGGGTGGATCTCGTCATCGACCACCACCCCGCCCGCACCGGGTACAGCGCCGCCTTCAAGGACATCAGGCCCGACTACGGCTCCACCTGCACCATCCTCACCGAGCACCTCCGCGCCGTCGACGCCAACATCTCGGAGCGCACCGCCACCGCGATGCTCTACGCCATCAAGTCCGACACGCTGTTTCTGTCGCGCCACACCGACGAATCGGACCTCGACGCGTTCCGTTTCCTGTATCCCCTCGCCAACACGGCCCTCGTCCGCAAGATGGAGGGTTCGGAGACGAACCTCGAACGGCTGGCGTGCCTGTCCACCGGGATGCAGCACAGCCGGATCGATGGGGCGCTCTACACGTCGCATCTCGGCGAAGTGGCGCGCGAGGACCTCATCACGTTCGTCGCCGACTTCCTGCTCCAGGTGGACGAGATCTCGTGGTCGGTGGTGTCGGGAATCGTGCGGCAGAACATGGTGATCTGCGCCCGCCACCTCGGCGAGGCGGGCGACGTCGGCAAGTTCGTGCGGCGGTCCTTCGGCGACATCGGCAGCGCCGGCGGCCATCGCGTCATGGCCAAGGCGGTCGCACCCGTCGACCGGTTCATCGAGAAGTTCGGATCAGTCGACGCGGACCGCGTCCTCGCCGTCATCCACACGCTGGCAGAGGAGTTCCAGGGAACGTCGGCGCCGTCCGAGCGACGTCGTGGCGCCGAGACCGCCGGGCCGGCGGTCTGAGCCGAACGGCCTGGCGCGCAACGTCGTCGGTCCCGCTCTGAGGCGGCGGGTCCTATGTCACCGGCGCGACCGGGGTCGGCGGACGGGGCCGCGGCGTCGGCTGCATCTCCTCTCCGCTGGGGGCGACGACGGGATTGACGAATTGCCGGTACCCGTCGTCGAAACCGCGGTCGATGAGGTCCGCGAGGGTCCAGGCCCGGTCGGAGCGCTCGTCGTACGAGCCCGCGAAGTCGAACGGCCCCAGCGGATTGTGGGCGGGACGTATCTCGAAGAACGCCTGGAACAGCCGGGCCCGACTCGCGACGGCGTCGCGCGCCGCCGCCGCCTCGATCGACTGCAGCGATTCCCCGATGCGCCCGCGACCGTCGCGGCGCCGGCTCCCCAGGGCGTGCGGACCCGTCAGCGGCGGCTGGGCGGACACGAAGATGACCTGCTGCACGCCGGCGAGAACCACTTCGTCGAGGAGGCGCCCGACCGCGTCCGGCCGGTCGCACAGCCGATGCGTCTCGCCCCGCCAGCCGCTGCCGGCAGGGAACTGCACCAGCCACGGCTCCGTCGCGACCGGCAGGCTGAGGGAGGCGGCGAGGGCGTCGAACGAGTGCCGTGCCGCCCATCCGCTCAGATCCAGGGCCTCCAGAGGCCGGTCGACGCCCCCGCCGCGGCGCCGAAAAAACGAGCCCCTGAACTTCTTCGTGAGCATGGCGAGCACCAGGTCGCGGGATCCATCCAGGTCGTGCACCGCGACCAGGAGCTCGCGGAACCCGGGCTGGCTGAGGCTGTCCGAGAGCAGGCGCGTGTACCGGAGCCCGAACTTCTCGGGACTCGGACGCGCCATCGCCGAAGCGCCGCGCACGGACTTCCACAGGCCCTTGCCGAACCAGCGCTGCCCGTAGTCGGCGTCGAGAGGGGCCCCCGCGAGCAGCCACCACAGCGCCCCCCGCCCCCGCCGCCCCGGCCGCGTCCGATACCACGTCAGCACCGCCGACCAGCCCAGCACGCCGAGCAGCACGACGAGGGCCAACACCGTGACCCGCGGCAGCCAGACCGGCAGCACGCCCGGGGCGAAGACCCAGTCGACGAGCCGTCCGAACCCGCTCGTCAACCAGGTCCCGTCCAATCCGGCGACCTGGACGAAGTAGGCTATCGCGTAGACCAGCGTGGCGATGACGACCACACCGAGGGGGAGGAGCAGGGTGGCGAGCGCGGTCCCGAGGACGGCGGCGGCCGAAACCAGCGCGGGGCGCCAACGGTACAAGCGGGCCGCGCCGAGCGACGCCCACAGCCCCGACCGCTCCCAGAGCTGGTCGGCGCCGTCCACCGCCCCGAACAACGCCCCGACGGTGCCGATGCCGCGCCCGGCCATCAGATCGACCTTGACGCCGGCCTCGTGCAGGGCCCGCAGCACCCCGGCATGGTAGGCGCCGGCGGTGCCGGTGCCGGTCAGCACCACGGCGGTGCGCCGGTGCGGCGAGTATCGCAGCCTGCCGCCGGCCGGTGTGGGAGCCGCGGCGCTGTCCGAAGGGGTCGGGATGGGCGGTCTACTCGCCATGAATCGTGACGAGCTTGATCAGTTCGAACTCGCGTATGCCGCTGGGGGTCGGCACCGCCACTTCGTCCCCTTCTTCCTTGCCCATCAGGGCGCGCCCGATCGGCGAGGCGGTGGATATCCAGCCTTTCTCCGGATCCGCGTCCTCGGGCATGACGAGCCGGTAGACGATACTGTCGCCATCCACCTCTTGCAGGTGCACGGTCGAGCCGAAGCCGGCGCGGTCGGTGGGAATCCGGTCGAGGTTCAGCAGCGACAGCTCGGCCACTCGCTTGCGCAGCATGGCGAGGCGCGCCTGCACGAAGACCTGGCGCTCCTTCGCGGCCTGGTACTCGGCGTTCTCGCGCAGGTCGCCGAGCTCGCGGGCGCGCTTGATCTCCTGCGGCAGCTCGCTGCTGAGCTCACGCTCGAACTGGCGAATCTCGCCCTCGAATCGCTTGAGCAGTTCCGCCTTCATGCCGCGTCGTCTCCCCTGGCCGAAGCACGGCAACCGCCCGGCCGACCCGTGACGAAACCGTTGCGCCGCCCGACCGCCGCGCGAGTGCGACACCGTCAACCAACGGCGGGCGTGACGGCGCGTCCGCCAAGAGGTAACGATAGCACATCTGCTATGCTCGCCCCGGGACCCGCAGGGGACCCGTTCCGTCGCCGCGGGCCGCATCGAAACGAGCCCGCTGCGGGGCCGCGCGGCCGGGTCGATCGACCGCCCGCCTGACCGCCTCGGACGCGCCGGCGGGCGGGCCCGACAGGAACCACGAAACGGCGCGAACCGCCGGGGAGCCGGTCCGGCGCCCGCGAGCGAGGCGCCGATTCCGGACCCGTGGAAGCCATCACCAGCCGGCGCAACCCGCTCGTGGCGCGCTTCCGGCGCGCGGCGCGCCGCGACGCGGGGGTGGGCGCGACCGTGCTCCTGGAGGGCCCCAGACTGGTGGAGGACGCCCTGGCGGCAGGCGTGCGCGTGGACTTCGCGGCGGTGTCGACGGCCCCTTCCCCCCGAGCCTCGGCCATGGCCGGCCGTCTCGAACCGCTCGCCCGCGTCGTTCGGGTGACCCCGGCGGTGATGGACGCGCTGAGCCCGGCCTCGACGCCGAGCGGCCTCGTCGCCCTCGCCGTCCTCCGTCCCGCGCCGGTGGAAGACACCATGCGGGCCTCGCGGCCGCTGGTCGTCGGTCTGAACGGGATCCAGGACCCCGGCAACACCGGAGCCGTCGTCCGCGCGGTCGAGGCGGGAGGCGCGTCCGGCGTGGTCACCGTCGGCGGCGCCGATCCGCTCGGGTGGAAGGCGCTGCGGGGCGCGATGGGCAGCGCGTTTCGGCTCCCCGTCGCCGGCGCCGAGGATCCGGCCCCGGTCGCGCGGGTCGCGGCGAGACACGGCCTGCGCGTGATTGCGGCGGTCCCGCGGGGAGGAACCCCGTTGGCCCAGATCGACTTGAGACGGCCCTGCCTGGTCTGGCTCGGAACGGAAGGGGCCGGCCTCGACCGCGACGCGGCCTCGACCGCCGGCGAGACGGTGTCCATTCCCATGCGCCCTCCCGTCGAGTCCCTCAACATCGCGGTGGCGGCGGCGCTCATCGTCTACGAAGCCGCCCGGCAGCGGGGCGGCGACGCGCCGTCGCTCGCGCCGGGGACCGCGGGGACGGCGCCAGACCCGACATGACCTCCCCATCTCTCTTCGACGAACCCTCCGCCGAGACGGGGGCGCCGGACACTCCGCTGGCCGAGCGCATGCGCCCCCGGCGCTTCGACGAGCTGGTCGGCCAGGACGAGCTCGTCGGACGGGGCCGCCCGCTGCGTCAGGCCATCGAGCGCGACACCCTGCGGTCGATCATTCTCTGGGGTCCCCCCGGCAGCGGAAAGACCACCCTGGCCCGGCTCGTCGCCGACGTCACGACCTCGAGGTTCGTCGCGTTCAGCGCCGTCCTGTCCGGCATCAAGGAAATCCGCGGGGTGCTGGCGGGGGCGGAGGCGGCGCGGGCCCATGGACACCGGAGGACGATCCTGTTCGTCGACGAGATCCACCGCTTCAACAAGGCGCAGCAGGACGCGTTCCTTCCCAGGGTCGAGGCGGGCGATATCGTCCTCGTCGGCGCCACCACCGAGAACCCGTCGTTCGAGGTCAACGCAGCGCTGCTCTCGCGCTCCCAGGTCTACGTGCTGAAGCCCTTGTCGCGCGAGGCCATCGGCGCCCTGCTCGCCCGCGCCCTCTCCGATTCCGAGCGGGGGCTCGGCGGGGAGGCGCTGCGGGCCGACCCCGACGCCCTCGCCGCCATCGCCCGGCACGCCAACGGCGACGCCCGCGTCGCCCTGAACCTGCTCGAACTCGGGGCCGCGGCCGCCCTCGCCCGTGCCGCCGAGACGGGAACCGCCGGCGAAGCCCATCTCACCCTGGCGCTCGCCTCGGACGCGATGCAGCGGCGCGCGCTGCTCTACGACAAGGGCGGCGAAGAGCACTACAACCTGATCTCCGCGCTACACAAGTCGATGCGCAACAGCGACCCCGACGCGGCGGTGTACTGGCTCGCCCGCATGCTGGAAGCCGGCGAGGACCCCCTCTACGTCGCCCGCCGTCTCGTCCGGTTCGCGTCCGAGGACGTCGGCAACGCCGACCCGCAGGCCCTCGCCGTGGCGGTGGCGGCCAAGGAGGCGGTACACTTCATCGGCATGCCGGAAGGCAACACCGCCCTCGCCCAGTCCGCCGTCTACCTGGCCACCGCGCCGAAGAGCAACGCCGTCTACCGGGCCTACGGGCAGGCCGCCGCCGACGCACACCGCGAGGCCGCCGACCCCGTGCCGCTGCACCTGCGGAACGCGCCGACCCGCCTGATGAAGGACCTCGACTACGGCAAGGGCTACCGCTACGCCCACGACGAGCCCGAGGCGGTGGCCGCCATGAGCTGCCTGCCGCCCTCGCTCGCGGGAAGGCGCTACTACGCGCCCACCGCGCGCGGCTTCGAAAAGGAGATAGGCCGCCGCCTGGCGGGGTGGCGGCGCATCCAGGCCGGGCGCCGCGCCGCCGCCGGCGCCTCCCGCGGCGGGACCGGCGCTCCCCCGACGCCCGATGCGGAGCAGGGAGACTGATCCATGCCCGGCACCCTCTACTACGTCGGCCGCGGACTCCAACTGCTGGGGATGGCGGCGCTTCTCGAATCGATTCTCATCGCCGGCCCCATGGGACCCAGCCCCCGCATCTTCGGGTTCGGCGTCGCGGTCTTCCTCGTGGGGCACTTCATCGTGAAACGCACCACCGGATAGAGGCGACGCCGCGCTCGCCGGCTGCCATGGGCGGCCCGGTCAGCGTCGCCGTGCGATGATGACCCAGATCTCGGCGTCGGGCGACCAGGCTTCATCCCGGTAGCCGCCGAGCACGGCGTCGACGGCGAAGCCGGCCGCCTCGAGACGCTCGACCATGTCCGGGACGCTCAGCGTGCGGAAGGCGACGGACACGGGGTAGCTCTTGCGCCGCCCCCGGCGCGTCTCCACGAACTCCTGGTCGAAGACCGTCAGCCTATGCCGGGGCAACTGACGCACCGACTCGATGAGGGTCACCCGGCGGCCCCCGCTCATCGACCCGCGGAGCCCGACCCGGCGGGCGTACTCGCCCCACCGCGGCAGGCCGGGGGCGAGGTCGACGCCGAACGTGCCGCCCGGCGCGAGCACCCGGGCGACGCCGTCGAAGGTCGCGACGAGGTCGTCGTCGGTCAGGAGCGACTGCAGCATCCCGTAGGGCGCCATGACGAGGCGGCAACGCCAGTCGGGGCGAAAGGGCAGGGCGCGGATGTCGCCGCGCACGATCGCAGCGCGGGCGGTCAGGCGCGCGCGCCGCAGCCGCGCGCGCAACTTCTGTAGCATGGCCGCCGAGCGGTCGATGCCCACGAAGCGGCGCGCCGTGCGCGCGACCGGCACCGACAGCCGTCCCGTGCCGCAGCCCAGCTCGAGGACCGCGCCGTCCGCGCGACCGGCCAGCTCGGCCCAGAACCGCACGTCGCGGCGGCCAACCGTCTGGGCGTTCTCCCAGTCGTAGAACCGCGCGTAGGCGTCCCAGCCGTGCCAGCCTTCGGTGGGCGTGCTCATGCGCTCGCCGATGGAGCCCGACGCGACCTTCGGGTCGCGCGGTCACGCAGACTCCTAGATGCGTTCGAACCGCCTCTCGATCTCGCGGCCCGAAAGGCGCAGGACGACGGGGCGGCCATGGGGGCACACCGACGAGTGGGCGGTGCGGCGGAGCGCGTCGAGAATCCAGACCATCTTCTCGGGCGTCAGCCGGTCGTGGGCCTTGACGGCGGCGTGGCACGCGGTGGTGGCGGCGCTGCGCCGGAGCGCCTCGTCGACGGCCGCCCCGCGGTCGAGGCCGTCGAGGTCCTGGGCGAGAGCGCGGACCGCGGCCTCCGACGCGGCCAGGGGCACCACCGCGGGCGCGGCGGCGATGCGGACGCTGTCGCCGCCGAACGCCTCCACCTCGAACCCCAGCCGATCCAGCACATCCCCGTGGGCCGCAATCGCCTGCCGCTCCGCGGGCGGCAGGTCCAGCACGATCGGCTGCAGCAGGCGCTGGCTCTCGAGCCGGCCGGCGGTGAGCCGTTCCATGACCTGCTCGAACAGCACTCGCTCGTGGGCCACGTGCTGGTCGACGATGGCGATGCCGTCCTCGTCGACGGCGATGATGAAGGTGTCGCGGAACTGGCCGAGGGGCTGCATCGGCCGGTCGACGACTCCGCTCGCCGACGCCGTCCGGGCGTCGGACGCCGGACTCACGGTGACAGCCGCCGGGCGCAGCTCGCGCACCGCGTCGGCCAGCGTGGGCGCGTGGGCGCCGGTGGATCCCGCGGGGCCGGTGGACGCGGCCGACGCTCCGGCGCCGGGCCACGCGGCCGCGGCCTCTCCCGCCACCCCATGCGAGACGGGACGCCAGCCGTCGGGGCCTCCCCCCGCGTGCGCCGGCGCCCCCGCCGAGACCGCTGATGCCTCGGACGCGGGACCGGCGCCCCCCGGCGTCACGGGCGCCCTGCCGGCATCCTCCAGGGTCACCGCCGGCGCAGCGGTGGCGCCCAGGGCTTCGGCGATGGCGCGCCGCAGCACCTCGTGCACCAGCGACGTCTCGAGGAAGCGGACCTCGGCCTTCGTCGGGTGCACGTTGACGTCGACCCGGTCGGGGGGCAGCTCGATGAAGAGGTGCACCTCGGGCCGGCGCTCCTTGATGGTGGCGGTGTCGTAGGCGTGGGCGATGGCATGGGCGATGGTGCGGTCCTTCACGGCCCGGCCGTTGACGAACACGTTCTGCGGACCGCGCGCGCGACCGCCGCTGCCCCCGGTCAGGCCCGCCACGAACCCCGTCACCGTGACCCCGGCCGCCTGTTTGCGGACCTCTACGAGGTCGTCACGATCCCGGTAGAGCTGGAACAGGCGGGCGGCGAGGCTCTCGACCGGCGGCCACCGCGCGAGGCGGCGCGTCCCGCTCGTGAACGTGAAGCCCACCCGGTGCCGGCCCAGCGCGAGCTGCGTGACCAGCCGTGAGATCTGGGCGGTCTCGGCGCCGTCCGCCTTCAGGAACTTGCGGCGCGCCGGCACGTTGTAGAAGAGGTCGGTCACCTCGACGATGGTGCCCTCGGCCGCCCCCGCCTCGCGCGTCGAGTCGACGACGCCCCCCGACACCCGCACTTCGACCCCGCGCGAGGCGCCGCGCGCACGGGTGCGCAGCAGCAGGCGCGACACCGAGGCGATGCTCGGCAGCGCCTCGCCGCGGAACCCCAGGGAGGTGATGGCGGCGAGGTCCTCCACCCGACGGATCTTGCTGGTGGCGTGCCGCTCGATGGCGAGCCGCGCCTCGTCGGCGGTCATCCCCTCGCCATCGTCCTCCACCCGCACGAGACGCTTGCCGCCCAGCTCGACCGCGACCGCGACCCGCGTCGCCCCCGCATCGAGGGCGTTCTCGACCAGCTCCTTGACCACCGAGGCGGGACGTTCGACCACCTCGCCGGCCGCGATCTGGTTCGCCAGCTCGACCGGCAACCGCACGATGCGCGAGGGGCGGGGTTCCTCAAGAGGGTCTGGATGCGTCCGGCCAGGGCGGTCAACCGGGTCGGAGGAGGACGTCGGCCGGGGGTGGGAGGTCACGGGGTCTTCAACAGGGCGCCAATCACGGCCTGCAGGGTCTTTCCCTGCTCATCCACACGCCCGGAAAGGACGTCGACCTTGCTGTCCAGGGCATCGATCTTCCTGGTGTTCCGCATCCCGACGACGGCAGCGCTCACTGCGCCGATGGCCCCCCCGAGCGACACGACCAGACCCACCATCTGCAGTGCATCGTTCATCGTCGACACTCGCCGCCGCCAAGGGGGCAGGTTATCACCCTGACGACGAACCCGCCAACCTCCTCAATCCACGTCACGACCGTGGGAACCCACCAACTCCCGCCAACTCCGTTACTCGCCCTCCTTCACCAGCGCGGAGACGTCGGCGAGCTGCAGGATCAGGTGCTCGAGCCGTTTCAGCAGGACCAGGCGACGGCGCCGGAGGTCGGGGTCGCCGGCCATCACGAGCACGTCGGTGAAGAAGCGGTCGACGGCGGGACCGAAGGCCGCCGCCTCCGCGAAGGCCGCGCTGTAGTCGGTCCCGGCGGCCACCGCCGCCGCGATGGCCGGCCGGCGTCGTTCGAGCTCGGCCGCCAGCCCCGCCTCCGCCGGCTCCGGCACCTCGTCGGAGACCGTCGCCCGCCCCGCCTCGACGTCGGCGAGCTCGGCGTCGGGCAGCGCCCGGGCGATGTTGCGCACCCGCTTGAAGAGCACCGCGAGCTGCTGGAAGTCGGCCGATCCCGTGAATCGTGGCAACGCCTCGAGCTTGCGCCGTGCATCGAGCGGGACGACGGCGCGCCAGGACGGCCACGGCTGGGTCACCGCCCGCACGTTCCGCACGTCGTGGCCACGCTGCTCGAGCACGAAGCGCAGCCGCTCGAGCAGGAACTGCTGCAGCCGTTCGACGGCCTCGGGCTCGGCCGCCGATTCCTGCCCCGCCTCGTGCGCCGCCTCCGCCGCCGAGACGAGGCGCCCCAGATCCGGACGGGCGGTCAGCCCGGTCAGCTCCGGCAGGTCCACGAGGATCACGAAGACGCCGTGGGCCTGCCGCCGCAGCCCGAACGGATCCCGCGCCCCGCGCGGCCGCTCGCCGGCCCGGAACAGCCCGACCAGCGTGTCCAGCTTGTCGGCCAGAGCCACCGCGGCCCAACTGACCGCGGCCCGGCCCAGGTCGGCGGGCTGGGGCGGGGCGTCGGCGGTGACCCCGATCGGCAGGTAGTGGTGGTAGACGGCGCGCCACACCTCTTCCGGCTCGCCGTCCTCTCGGGCGTAGATCCCCCCCATCACGCCCTGCAGCTCCGGGAACTCGCCGACCATGTCGGTGGTCAGGTCCGCCTTGGCGAGGCGGGCGGCGCGGGCCGCCTGGTCGATCGCGGCGGGCGCACCGAACGCGTCGCCGGCGACGGCCGCGGCCAGCTTCTCGATGCGGCGCGCCTTGTCCAGATAGCTGCCGAGCTTCGCATGGAACCGCAACGTGTCGAGACGGTCGAGGCGCGAGTCGAGCGGTGCGCCGCGGTCCGCCTCCCAGAAGAACCGGGCGTCCCGCAGCCGCGCCACGAGCACGCGCTCGGAGTTGCGGGCGATCGCGGGCACGTTGTCCTTCGGGACGTTGGTCACCGCGAGGAAGTGCTCGGTGAGGCGGCCGTCGCCTGCCGCCACCGGGAAATAGTGCTGGTGGTGGATCATCGTCGTCTTCAGCACTTCCTCGGGCAGGGCAAGGAACTCCTCGGGGAAGCGTCCGGCGACCACCGACGGATACTCGACGAGATCGGGCACCTCGTCGAGCAGCGACGCCGCCCCGCCGGCGCCCCCGACCACACCCCCAAGGCGTTTCGCCTGAGTCTCGAGCTTCTTCGCGATGCGGGCGCGACGCTCCTCACGGGACAACAGCACGTAGTGCCGCTTCAGGGTCGTGCGGTACTCGGCGAACGAACCCACCCGCACGGGACGCCCGGGTCGGCCATCGCGCGCGAAGAACCGGTGGCCCCGGGTGGCCGAGCCGGCGCGGATCGGGGCCACTCCCCGCGCCGCCGCCTCCGGCGTGCGTCCGATGACGAAGGGCACGACCCGCCCCCCGAACAGGAACACCAGCCAGCGGATGGGACGCCCGAACGGCAGGTCGCCCCGGCCGTCGTCGAGCCGGGCGTCCCAGTGCATCTGCTTCGGAAACGCGAGGTCGCGCAGCGTCGCGGCGAGCACGTCGCCGAGGACCGAGCGCGCGGCCCGCCCACGCTGGCGGCGACGGTGGGCCAGATAGGTTCCCTTGGGCGTCTCGACCCGGATCAGCCGGTCGACAGCAACGCCGTGCTTGCGGGCGAAGCCCGCCGCGGCGGGGGTGGGCTCTCCCGCGTCGTTGAATGCCGCCCGCACCGGTGGTCCCGTGACCGTCTCCTCGAGGTCCGGCTGCCGGTCCGCGACCCGGGCGGCGTGGACGGCGAGCCGGCGCGGCGTCGCGAACGCCGCCGGCGGAGCCGGACAGGCGAGCCGGACCGCTTCCAACTGCCCCCCGACACAGGCGCCGAGCTGTCGAACCAGCGGCGGCATCCAGCTCGCGGGCAACTCCTCGCACCCGATCTCGATCAGCAGCTCTCGATACATGATGTGGGTAACCCGATCCTCTGCGGGAGCACACGCCGCCCCGGGGCCGCCTACACCGGCGCGGACGCGGCCGCGACCCCGCCGTCAGCCTCCGGGGCCGCGACCTCGCCGGCCGCGTGAGCCCTGGCCACCGCCACCGCCAGCTCCCGCACCCTGAGGATATAGGCGGCGCGCTCGGTCACTCCGATGCCGCCGCTCGCGTCGAGGATGTTGAAGGTGTGCGAGCACTTGAGGCAGGCGTCGAGGGCCGGCAGCACGAGGCCCGACGCCACCAGGGTCCGGGCCATGCGGTGATGCTGCTCGAACAGGTCCCGGTGGGCGGCGGCGAACTCCGCCTCCGGCATGTCGACCAGGCCGAACGCGTACTTCGTCTGCTCCACCTCGTCCTGGTGCCGCACCGTGCGGTACGTCACCCCCGGCGCCCACTCGAGGTCGTAGACGTCGTCCAACCCCTGCAGATGCATCGCGATGCGCTCGAGCCCGTAGGTCAGCTCCACCGACACCGGCGACAGCTCAATGCCGCCGGCCTGCTGGAAGTAGGTGAACTGGGTGATCTCCATCCCGTCGAGGAGGACCTGCCACCCGATGCCCCACGCCCCGAGGGTGGGCGACTCCCAGTTGTCCTCCTCGAAGCGAATGTCGTGGCGGACGGGGTCGATGCCGCACACGCGCAGGCTGTCGAGATAGAGGTCCTGCGCGGCGTCCGGCGACGGCTTCAGGATGACCTGGAACTGATGGTGCTTGAACAACCGGTTCGGGTTCTCGCCGAAGCGGCCATCGGCGGGGCGGCGGGACGGCTGCACATAGGCGACCCGCCAGGGCCGCGGCCCGAGCACGCGCAGAAATGTCTCGGGATGCATGGTGCCGGCCCCCACCTCGGTGTCGAGGGGCTGGTGAATCAGGCATCCGCGCGACGACCAGAAGCGCGAGAGTCCGGCGATCAGGTCCTGGAGGGTCACGGCGTCACCACCCGGCAGGGGGCTCCCGGCGGCGTGGCCGGGGGCGTCACGATGCGGCGGCCCGCCGCGGCCCCGCCCCCGGGGACGCGCAGCGCGGCACCGCGCGGCACCGAGAGCCGCGAAGCGCCGGTCGAGGATGACACGACGGAAAGGCGCATGGTCGTCATGACGGCGTCACTCCGGGCCCGTCCGGGCCATCGCCCGCAACACCTTGGCCGCCCGCAGCTCCTTCTCCAGGTGCGTCGCGAGCAGGCGCCGGTGCGCACGATCGAGCTCCTGGTCCGCGCGCACCGGCAAACCGATTTCCGACAGCGCGTCGGGCGGCGTCGATGCGGCGTCGCGGAGAAAGCGCAACGCCTCGACCGACAACGGGAGCCCCCGGCCGCCGGCGCACGCGGCGCACCGGAAGCCGCCGGCCACCGCATCGATGCGGCCGCCCGAATCGGGGCGGCGGCCGCACCGCTCACAGGCGCTCAGCCGGGGATAGACCCCCTGCAGGCGGAGCACCCAGTACTCGAAGTAGCGCGCCAGCCGCGCGATCGGGATGTCTCCCGCGAGCAACGCCCCCACCGCCGACCCGAGACGAAACAGCGGCGCGTTCGGCTCCGCCTCCTGCGCGCACTCGTCGAGGATCTCCGCAAAGTACTCGACGTAGCCGAGCCGCTCGCCGTCCCGTGCGAGCATCGGCGACCGCACCGGTTCGACGTAGCGCAGGCGGACGAGCTCGCGGTGCTCCCGCTCGTAGTAGGCGAGCCGCACCGCCGTCAACGGCTCCAGCCCTCCCCCGAACCGGCGCGAGCGCGGGCGGCGCGCACCGTTGGCCACGCCACGCTTCTTGCCCCACTCGGGCGTCAGGAACACGACGATGCGGTCCGCTTCACCAAGATGGTAGGTGCGCAGGATCAGCGCGTCGGTCGTCAGGACTGGCATCGCGAGCGCAGCGTGCCCACCCGACATTGTATCGCCCCCGCCGCCGGGCAGGCCATGGCGGGACCGCCGCGGCCAGCCGGTCTGGACAACGGCGGGGCCGCCGCGGTCAAACCAGCCCGTCCAGATAGGGCAGGAAGACGGTAGCGAGCCCGAGGAACGCGAAGAACCCGAAAACGTCCGTGAGTGTCGTGATGAACACCGCCGACGCCAGCGCCGGATCCACCTTCAGGGCCCGCAGGGCGATGGGAATCACCGTCGCGGCCACCGCCGCCACCAGCAGGTTGATCACCATCGCGAGGGCCAGGATCGCCCCCAGGTAGATGTTGCCGTACAGCAGCCACGCCACGAGGGCGCCCACCGTGCCGAGGGCGAGACCGTTGCCCAAACCGACCACCGCTTCCTTCAGCACCGCCTTGCGCGAGCTGCCCCAGGTGAGCTCCCCCAGGGCGATGGCCCGCACGATCACGGTCAGGGTCTGGGTCGCCGCGTTGCCCCCCATGCTCGCGACGATGGTCATGAGGACGGCCAGCGCGACCGCCTGATCGATGGTCGCCTGGAACGCCCGCACCACGATCGCGGCGAGGGTGGCGGTGACGAGGTTCATGGCCAGCCACGGCAGCCGCTTCCGCGCCGACTCCCCCGCCGGGGTGAACACGTGCTCGTCGCCGCTGACCCCGGCCAGCCGGTAGAGGTCCTCGGTCGCCTCGTCCTTGATGATGTCGATGACGTCGTCGACGGTGATGATGCCGACGAGCTTGTTCTCCTCGTCGACCACCGGGATCGCCAGCAGGTTGTAGTTGGCGACGTGCTGCGCCACCTCCTCCTGGTCGGTGTCGACCCGTGCGCTGATCAGGTCGGTGGTCATGATGCGCTGCAGGGGCGTCTCGGGGGCCACCAGCAGCAGCCGGCGCAGCGACACCACGCCCACGAGGTGCCGGCGCTCGTCGACCACATAGAGGTAGAAGACCATCTCCACCTCGCGCGACCCCTGCAGGGCATGGATGGCCTCGCCCGCCGTCAGGTCCTCCGACAGCGCGAACACCGTCGGGTTCATGATGCGGCCGGCGGTCTGCTCGGCGTACTCGAGCAGGTTCTCGACCTCGCCCGACTCGTGCGGACGCATCCGCTCGAGCACCGCGGCCGACAGCGCGTCGGGCAGCTCGTCGATGAGCGCCGCCGCGTCGTCCGACGGCAGGTCGAGCAGCCACAGGGCGATGCGCTCGGGCGGGTGGCCGGCCAGCAGTTGGGCACCGGGATCGGCGCCGTACTCCATCAGCGCCTCCATCGCGAGGCGGCTGTCGCGGTCGAGCAGCAGGTCGAACGCGTCCTGGCGGTTCTTGTCGGAGAGTTCGCCGAGGACCTCGGCGAGGTCGGCGGGGCGCTGTTTCTGAAGGAGATTGAGTAGATTGGCGGACGCACCTATCCGCTGCAGTCGCTTGACCGAGTCGAGCACCACGTCGATGCGGCGGAAGGGCATCTTCCCGTCGTCCGGAGGGCCGTCGCGGACGAACGCGGCAACAAGTCGGGTTCGTCTGGGCAGTCCAAAGTCAGCATCAGGATCATTTCAGTCTAGCACAGCGACGACGCATCCCCGGCCGCGACAATGGGCCGCGCGGGCAGAGGGGCGATCGCGAAAACCAGGTCGACTGCGAAGCCCGATGGCGGCTGGAAGCGACCGGGAACGGATGGCGAGCAACCAGGTCGCTGCCGAAGCTCGGCAGCGGCTGGAAGCGACCGATCACGGGACGATGGCGGTCGCGCGCGCCGGGAGACCGCGAAACGGCAGGTCAGTCGAGCACGAACGAACGCCCTGGCCGACGCCACAAAGCGGCGGGACCGCGGGGGCCCGCCGCCGGACGACAGGAGACGCTCACTCCGCGGGCGGCGAGCAGCGCGGGGTCGGCGGGTCGGTGTAGCTGTCGCGGTAGACGCCGTGGCAAGCCGAACAAGCCTCGCTGACCTCGCCGGTCATGAGGATCACGTCGAAGTCGTCGTAAACGCGCGCCTGCGCCCACTCGTAGGCGGTCTGGCCCGCCGCTCGCAGCCCGGCGACGTACTGCTGCCAGTCGTCGCGCTCGACCGGAGCCGGCAGGCCGTTGCGCGCGGGGTCGTCTTCGAGGTTCTCGCACAGGCGCGGCAACTCGATGAGATTGGCCGACTCGATGAGCGCGACGGCCGCGTTCTCGAGCGCCTCCCACCCAGTGTAGATGTTGGCGAAGCGCGCACTCGCGGAATCGCCCTCGACCGCCTCGACCGGCGCGTCGGGGTTGTTGGTCTGCGCGTCGAAGATGATGTTCGAGTTGGGGAAGAGAATGCCGCGCATCACCTCGGCCAGATCGCCGAACACCTGCGGCTCCGGCTGCTGGGCACGGGCCGTGCCCGCGACCAGCAGAACCGCCATGAAGACAACGCTCAATCTACGCATTTCGCTCATCTCTCCGATTGGACGTGCCCGGACCTGAAAGGGCAGGTCACTCAGCCCACCGAGTGCCTATAACCGGGTCGGAGCCACCAGTCTAGTCCGTCGTCGGCGAACGGTCAACCGCGAGCGAGCGCATGTCGGGAAAGTGGCAGAGCATTGCGTCGGGGCGGAAGAAACGCGTGCTGGTCCCTGCCGACGCCCCGCGCCACCGGCGCCGTGGTTTCGGCGGCGCAATCCGGCGTACGTCCCACCCGCCGGACCCGGCCGGCTTGCGGCGATGGCGTGGCGATGGACGGCGGCGCGGTATCATGGTTGAACTTCCACTTTGAGGAGGATGCGTGACCATGTCCAGTCCTGCACGAGCCGTGCCCGTCCTGGCCGCGATGGCCTTCGCCCTGTTCACGGTCGCCGATTCGGCCCCGGTGGTCGCGGCCGAACCCGCGCAGGAAGCCGCCGCCGCTCCGCCGGAGAACCCTGTCGAGGCCACCGACGAGTCCGTCAGAGCCGGCCTGCGGGTCTACGGACGCTTCTGCCGTGCGTGCCACGGCATACGGGCCGACGGCCAGGGCCTGACCGCGCCCACGGGGTCGAGACCCGCCAACCTCATCGACGACGAGTGGGTGCACGGCGACACCGACGGCGACATCTTCCTGGTGATCCGCAACGGCGTGCCTCCCGCCTTCGACATGGACGCCTGGGAGGGCCGCATCACGGATGAGGAGATCTGGCACGTCGTCAACTTCCTCCGCAACATGGCCGAGCGGATGGCGCGATAACCCGGATACCGTCGCCCGCCGACGCCTCGATCGACAATGTACGCCTCGGCCGGAGCATGGCGGGGACCGGTCGGCGGCAGAGGGGACGCGGGTCGGCGGCAGAGATCGCGCGTCAGGCCCGCACCGCGTCGACTCCATCGAGGAACAGCGAGCCGGACCAGAGTTGCTCGCGGAAGTCGTCCACCGGCAGGATGTCGATGCCGTCGTCTGTACGAAGGCGCTGCGGTTCGAGGCAGACAACGATGCGCCGCCCGACGTCGGGGTGGTCCTTCTCGAGCGCCCGCAGCCCCTTCAAGTGGCGAGAGCCGATGCGCGCCACCGCCTTCGCTTCGATGGCAGCCCGCATGTCGCCCACGATGAAGTCGACTTCCGCACCCCCCGCGAGCCGCCAGTAGGCCAGCCGCTCCGCCGAGCGGGCATAGGCGAGATACGCCCCGAGTTCGTGAAAGAGCCAGTTCTCGAAGGCCTTCCCGAACAGCTCCGAGCCGGGATGGAGCTCGCCGCGGCGGGCCAGCCGGTTCACGATGCCGACATCGAAGAAGTAGAACTTGGGGGTGGCGGCCACGCGCCGCTTCGGCCGCCGCCGGTAGGCGGGAAGCCAGCGACCGAGCAGGGTGTCCTCGAGGATGCCGTAGTAGCCCTTCACCGCTTGGCTGCTGACGCCGCAGTCCTGAGCCACGTTCGAGAAGCGCACCATCTCGGTGTCCGCGAGAGCCGCTGCGGTCAGGAAGTCGCCGAAGGCCGGCAGGTTGCGAACGAGCCCCTCGGCGGCGATCTCCTCCTTGAGGTAGTCGGCGACGTACGACTCCAGCAGGGCCTCGGGTTCCGGGTCCTGGCAGGGCCGGGGGAGGTAGCCGCAGTTGAGAACGCGGCGGAGGTCGAAGTCGGCGCCGAGTTCCGCCGAGGTCAGGCCCCGGAGTTCGAAGCGGATCGCGCGTCCGCCGAGCAGGCTCGCCACGCCCCGGCGCACCTTGCGCGCGCTCGACGCACAGAGGGCGAAGTGCACCCCGAGGTTCTCGATCATCCAGTGCGCTTCATCGAGCAGGGCGGGGACCTTCAGCACCTCGTCCACCACGACCTGCCGGGCCGGGTCGGCTCCCCGGGCCTGGAGCGCCATCCGCAGCGACTCGGGCCGAGTGGCGTAGCGGCGGAACTCGTCGGCCTTCAGGAGGTCCACCCAGAAAGCGTCCGGATAACACTGCCGCAGCAGAGTGGTCTTCCCGACCTGCCGCGGTCCCCAGAGGAAGAACGTGCGTTCGCCCGCCGGGGGCAGCGTCAGTCGTCTGGTGAACACCCACTTGAAAATATCATGTTTTTTTCAAGTGGTCGTTACGTTTATCCGCACCCTTCGGGACGCCACGCAGTCTCGCCGTTCAGTCCACGACCAACCCGCTCGGCGACGCCTCGACTGCCCTCCCACCCCGTTCTGCGCATCCCGCAACCGCTTCTCGACACCGCCCCCCGGCCGCCGCTCGACTCGATGGTCGCGATGCCGCCGCGCGCTTCTCTCAGGCCTGCCCGGTCGGCGCCACGCCGGCCTGGTCCAGGAGACGGTCGTCGTCGCGCCAGTCGGCCCGCACCTTCACGTGCAGATCGAGATACACCGAGACGCCGAAAAACCGTTCGAGGTCCTGTCGGGCCTCGGTCCCGATCTGCCGGATGCGCGCCCCCCCGGGACCGATCACGATGGGCTTCTGGGACTTGCGCTCCACCAGGATCGAGCAGTACAGAGCCAGACGCCCCGGCTCGCTCTCGTCGTCGAAGCGGTCGACCACCACCGCGGTCGCGAACGGCAGCTCGGCGTGGGTGTGACGCAGCACCTTCTCGCGCACCGTCTCGGCCGCGAGCACACGCTCCGGCTGGTCGGTGAGGAAGTCGTGGGGATAGAGCGGCTCGCCGGGAGGGAGCCGCTCGACGATCTCCTGTTCGAGGATGTCGACGCCGTCACCGGTCGACGCCGACACGGGCACGAAAGCGGCGAAGTCGCGCTGCCGGCGGTACCAGTCGATGATCGGCAGCAGGCGCGGCTTGGCGATCAGGTCGATCTTGTTGAGGATCAGCACCACCGGGGCCGGGGCCCGCGCCAGGGCATCGATGACGAACCGGTCGCCGGCGCCGACGCCGTCGGTGACGTCCCGCACCAGCCCGATCAGGTCGACGTCGGCGATCGACTCCAGGGCCATGTCGACCATGCGCACGTTCATCCGGTGCAGTGGCCGGTGAATGCCCGGCGTGTCCACGAAGACCACCTGCGCAGGAGACTTCCCTGTGTAGTTCCGCACCGCCAGGATCCGGTTCCGCGTGGTCTGCGGCTTGTCCGAGACGATGGCGAGCTTCGTGCCGACGATGCGATTGAGCAGGGTGGACTTGCCCGCGTTGGGGCGCCCGATCAGCGACACGAAGCCGGCGCGCGCGGCCGGCGGCTCGGTTCCCGTCACGGCTATGCCTCGACCGTCTCCGCCACCAGCCGGCGGCTGACCCGCACCTTCCGCACGCGCCGGCGTTCGGCGTCGAGCACCTCGACGACGAGGTCGTCCACGTCGACCGTCTCGCCGACCGCCGGCACGCGCCCGAGCCGGCTCAGCAGGTAGCCCCCCACCGTCTCGAAGCCGTCCCGCTCTATCGACACCCCCAGGCGTTCACCCAGCTCGCCGACCCCCACCGTGGCGAGGAACACGAAGCGTCCGCCGTCCTCCACGACCACCGGCTCCGACTCGTCGTCGTCGTACTCGTCGCGTATCTCGCCGACGATTTCCTCGAGAAGGTCCTCGATGGTCACCAGCCCCGCCGTGCCCCCGTACTCGTCCACGACGATGGCGCTCTGCACGTGCCTGACCTGCAACTCGCGCAGCAGGTCGGCGACGCGCTGGCCCTCGGGCACGACGCAGGCCGGCCGCAGCAGGCGCGGCACGATGGGCGAGTCCCCCGAGAGCCCGTCGACCTTCACGAGGTCCCTGGCGAAGACGAAGCCCACGATGTTGTCGAGATCGTTCTCGAACACCGGAATGCGCGAGTACTCCTCGTCCGCGAAGAGGGCTCGAAGCTCGTCCACGGTCGCATCGTGGGCGATGGCGACGATGTCCGGCCGCGGGGTCATGACCTCGCGCACCAGCGTCCCCCCGAAGTCCACCACCGACTGCAACAGCCGCCGCTCCTCGGTGTCGGCCGCCTCCGCCCGCGCCTCCTCGTCCTCGCCCGGCGCGTCGTTCACCCCGCCGTTGCCGCGCCCGTTGGCGGGGCGCCCGCGCCGGGGCCGCGCCAGACGCAGCAGCCAGCCCGTCGCCGGGCCCAGGACCCGGAGCGCCAAGTCGAACGTCGGCAGCAGCAGATCGAGCACCCGACCGGCGTTGCGCCGTGCGAGGGCGGAAGGCACCACCTGCTCGCAGACGACGACGAAGCCCACGATGCTCAACAGCAGCCCGCCCACCGCCCGGGGCGTGGCCACGCCGATCAACTGGGCCAGGATCACGGCGGCGACCGCGAAGAGCCCGCCCCGCAGCAGACGGGTGACCACGTAGAGCCGCAGGGGATCTTCGAGATGCGCGACCAGCGACTCGCTGCGGGCGTCCCGCTCCGCCGTCAGCCGTTCCGGCAGGCGGACCATCGCCCCGAGCGCCGACTCGATGGTCGCGACGTACACCACCGCGCAACCGAGAAGGAACAGCGCCAGAAGCATCATGAGGCGTCCACCGGCAACCCGCCGCGCCGCTGCAGCCGCTGCTCCAGGCGCCGCATGCGCCCGTCGTCGCGCTCGTGGTCGTATCCCAACAGGTGCAGCAGGCCGTGGAGGGCGAGGCGGCGTCGCTCCTGCGACTCGGTGAGCCCGGCCGCGCGCGCCTGCCGCGCCGCGCGCCCCGTCGCAATCACGATATCTCCCAGCCACCGCGCCCCGTCGCCGGCGCCGGGCGACCCGGTCTCGTCCGGCTCGGCCGGGAAGGACAGGACGTCGGTGACCCGATCGATGCCGCGGAAGCGGCAGTTGAGATCACGCATCTTGCGGTCGCAGACGAGGGCGACCACCACGAGTCCGGCGGCGGAGCGGGGCGCCAGTCCCGCCAGCCAGGCCGGCAGGTCGCCCGCCGTCCTGGGCCGTCCGCGCCCGTCGGTCACCACCACCTCGAGTCTGGCGGGCGGTTGGGCGGGGCGAGGGTCGGGGTCGTCCGCAGTCATGGCGTGCCGGAGGCTCAGGGCGCCGGGTCGAGGACGCGCGCCGCCGGGGCCGGCTCGTCGGGGCGCTCCGCCCACGTCTCGTAGGCCCGGACGATCCTGCGCACGAGGGGGTGCCGCACGACGTCACGATCGTCGAAGCGGGTGAACGCAATGCCGTCCACGTGCTCCAGGATCCGCAGGACCTCGACGAGGCCCGACACCCGCTCCGCCGGGAGATCGATCTGGGTGATGTCGCCGGTGACGACCGCCTTCGACCCGAACCCCAGCCGGGTGAGAAACATCTTCATCTGCTCGGCGGTGGTGTTCTGGGCCTCGTCGAGAATGACGAAGGCGTCGTTCAGGGTCCGTCCCCGCATGAACGCGAGGGGCGCGATCTCGATGGTCCGGCGGTCGAGCAGGCGGTCGACCCGGTCGAGGTCGAGCATGTCGTAGAGCGCATCGTAGAGGGGACGCAGGTAGGGGTCGACCTTCTCCTGCATGTCTCCCGGCAGGAACCCGAGGCGCTCCCCGGCCTCGACGGCGGGGCGGGTGAGGATGATGCGGGTGACCTTCTTCGCGGTCAGGTAGGCGACGGCCTGGGCCATCGCCAGATAGGTCTTCCCGGTGCCGGCGGGTCCGACCCCGAACACCACGTCGTGGCGATCGATGGCCTCGAGGTACCGCCGCTGGTTCAGGCTCTTGGGAGCGACCTGCCGCTTGCTCGACGCCTTGACGGTGGTCTTGGCGAAGTAGTCGCGAAGCCGGACCGTCGCGTCCTGCATCACGAGCTGCGCCGCCTGCCTCACGTCGTCCGCCGACAGTTGGTAGCCGTCGCCGACCAGCGCCGACAGTTGCCGGACCGTCCGCTCCACCGCATCGACCGCCCTCGCCTCGCCGTCGACCAGCAACTGGTTGCCGTCGGTGCGCACCTGCACTCCGAACAGCTCCTCGAAGGCGGTGAGATGGGAATCGTGCGCGCCGAACAGTTGCTCGATCCCGTCGTCGGGCACGGAGATCCGCGTGGCCGCGGCCGTGCCGGATGGGCTGGGTTCTTCGGACACGTGCGTCTGAGATCGTGCACCAATCGGCCCGCTTCGGCAAGTGCCCGCCGCGGGGGTGCACATCAGATTCACGATCCGGCGGGCCGCCGTCCAGGTCCGCTCCCGGCGCCGAGTCGCTACCGGCGAGGCCTCGAAGGTCTCCGCGGCCCGGACGTCATCTGCCGAGCACTACCCCACGTGCCCCCGCCGCGGCTCCGGCGAGCGGCGCAGCCCCCGGCCGGCTCCTCCGGCGCGCC
This sequence comes from Vicinamibacterales bacterium, assembly GCA_965199675.1. Lineage (GTDB taxonomy): Bacteria > Acidobacteriota > Vicinamibacteria > Vicinamibacterales > UBA8438 > JAJEEA01. Next base: position 630,420 of record CBDATI010000063.1, read on the forward strand.
TTGCCGCGCTCCGACGCCTCGCCGATGTCGGCGGCAGGGCTCGAAGGACCGGGCCCTCACCCGTCCGTCTGCAGGTGCAGCTCGCGCAACTGGTGCGGGCTCACCGTCGACGGCGCACCGGTCATCAGGTCTACGGCGGCGGCGGTCTTGGGGAACGCCATCACGTCGCGGATGGACGCTTCGCCGGCGAGCAGGGCCACGATGCGGTCGACCCCGAAGGCGATGCCGCCGTGCGGCGGGGTTCCGTACTCGAGGGCGTCGAGGAAGAAGCCGAACCGCGAACGGGCGTCCTCGTCGCTGATCTTCAGCAGCTCGAAGATGCGCCGCTGCAGCGGCTGCTCGTGGATCCGGATGCTGCCCCCACCGATCTCCCAGCCGTTGAACACGAGGTCGTAGGCCTTGGCGCGGATGGCGCCGAGATCGCCCCCGTCGAGCAGGTGGCGGTCGGCGTCGTGGGGCGACGTGAACGGATGGTGCCGCGAGACGTGGCGCCCCTCGGTCTCGTTCCACTCGAACATCGGGAAGTCGACCACCCACGCCAGGGCGGTGCGGGACTCGTCGACGAGCCCCTCTCGCCGGGCGAGCTGAAGCCGCATCTGCCCGAGCAGCCGCGACGGCTCCTCGCCCGACCCCGCGGCCACGAGCACGAGGTCGGCGGCGCCGGCGCCCGCCGCCTCGAGCAGACGCCCCAGGGTTTCCGCCCCCGCCACCTTAAGGATCGAGCTCTGGACGTCGCCGTCCGGTCCCCGCCGCGCCCAAACGAGCCCGGACGCGCCCAGGGCGATGGCCTCGTCGACGAGCTTGTCCACCTGGCTGCGCGAGTACCGCCCCGCCCCCGGCACGACGAGGGCGCGGATGACGCCCCCCTCCTCCACGCACTCCCGGAACACGCGGAAACTCGAGTCGGCGAAGACCGCGGAGACGTCGGCAATCTCCATCCCGATGCGCAGGTCAGGCTTGTCCGACCCGTACTTCGCCATCGCGTCGGCGTACGTCAACCGGGGGAAGGGCGTCTCCACCGTCAACCCGGCGGCGACGCCCACCGCCTCCATCAGGCGCTCGACGATGCCGAAGACGAGGTCGGGGGTGGCGAACGACACCTCCATATCGATCTGCGTGAACTCGGGCTGCCGGTCGGCGCGCAGGTCCTCGTCGCGGAAGCAGCGGGCGATCTGGAAGTAGCGGTCCATGCCCGAGATCATCAGGATCTGCTTGAAGATCTGCGGCGACTGCGGCAGGGCGAAGAAATCGCCCGCGTGCACGCGGCTGGGGACCAGATAGTCGCGCGCCCCCTCCGGTGTCGACTTGGCCAGGATCGGGGTCTCGATCTCCAGGAAACCCTGCTCGTCGAGGGCACGCCGCACCGCCAGCACCACCCGATGGCGGAGCTGCAGGTTGCGCTGCATGCGTTGGCGCCGCAGGTCGAGGTACCGGTACTTGAGCCGGAGATCCTCCGACACCGGGGTCTCCTCGGCGATGTGGAAGGGCGGGCGCTTCGACTCGTTCAGGACCTCGATGGACCGCACCGCGATCTCCACCTCGCCGGTGGCGATCTTGGGGTTGAGGGTGTCCTCGGACCGGCGCTCGACGACGCCGGCGACCGCCACCACGAACTCGGGCCTCAGCCGCTTCGCCTGGGCGAGCAGGGCCTCGTCGTCACGCGCCACGACCTGGGTGACCCCGTAGCGGTCGCGCAGGTCGACGAAGATGAGGGAGCCGAGGTCGCGCACCCGGTGCACCCACCCCAGCAGGGTCGCCTCCTGCCCCATGTCGCTCGGGCGCAACGCGCCGCATGTATGTGTCCGCACTGTCTTCACACCCCGTTGCCGGCGGGCGATTGCATCGACGGCCCCTGCGTCACCGACCGCCCCCGAGTTCCGCCGCGACCGCGCCGCGGGCCACCCGCCGCTGCTCGCTCGTCGCCATCTCCTTGACGGTCACCTCGCCGGCAGCCAGCTCGTTCTCGCCGATGATGAGCATGTGCCGGGCCCCGCTGCGGTTGGCCCGCTTCATCTGCGACTTCGACGAACGCCCGCCGTAATCGGTCAGCACCCGCCGGCCGGCCCGGCGCAGGTCGCGGGCCAGCAACCGCGCCGACGCCCACGCCGCGTCGCCGAGGGCGACGACGAAGGCGTCGACCGCCGCCGCGTCGCCCGCGCCCTCGGGCAGGGCGAGAACCAGCCGCTCGAGGCCCGCCGCGAACCCGATGCCGGGGCGGTGGGGCCCGCCGAGCTGTCTCACGAGGCCGTCGTAGCGACCGCCGCCCAGCAGCGCGTTCTGCGCCCCGAGCCCGGCCCCGAGAACCTCGAAGGTGGTGCGCGTGTAGTAGTCGAGGCCGCGGACGAGCCGGTGCGACACCCGGTACGACAGCCCGTAGGCATCCAGATGGCGTCGCACCTCGTCGAAGTGGTCACGGCAGGCCTCGCACAGGTAGTCTTCCGAATGCGGGAGGGCGTCGATGATCGGCTGGTCGGCCCGCACCTTGCAGTCGAAGATCCGCAACGGGTTGGTCCCGGCCCGCCGCCGGCAGTCGGCGCACAATTGGGAGATCCGCTCGCCCAGGGCGGCCAGCAGCGCGGCGCTGAACGCGGGCCGGCACTCTTCGCACCCGACGGAATTGATGACGAGATCGGCCCCCTCGATACCGAGCTCGGCCACGAAGGCCGAGGCCATCTCGATGACCTCGGCATCGACGGCGGGGTCGGCGATGCCGAACGCCTCGACGTCGAGCTGGTGGAACTGCCGGTAGCGGCCCTTCTGGGGGCGCTCGTAGCGGAACATCGGCCCCAGGCTGTACAGCTTGGCGAACGGCAGGGCCTGCTCGAGGCCGTGCTCGACGAAGGCGCGGACGAGGCTGGGGGTCGCCTCGGGCCGCAGCGTGACGCGCTCGCCGCCCTTGTCGGTGAACGCGTACATCTCCTTCTGCACGATGTCGGTCGACTCGCCGGTCCCCTTCGCGAACAGCTCCTCGCGCTCGATGACTGGCGTCCGCACTTCGACGTACCCGTAGCGCTCGCAGACCTCCACCGCCGCGCGCTCGACGCGCCGCCACCGTCCCACCTCGTCGGGCAGGATGTCCCGCGTGCCGCGAATGCCGGGAATCACCGCAGGGAGGGTCCCTTCCTTCAGACCGCCAGCCCGGTCGCCGACCGCATCGTCATGGTTCGGCCTGCTTCTCCGCAGGTCCGGTCGGAGACATCAGGAACTCGCGCTTGTAGGCCACGTAATGGTCGGCGTAGCGGCGGATCGACGCCGCCTCGTCGCCGGTGGTCGGCCGCCGCACCCGGCCGGGGCTGCCCATGACCAGCGAGCCGGGCGGAATGGCGGTCCCCTCGGCCACGAGGGTTCCCGCGGCCACGATCGAACCGGACCCGACGACGGCGCCGTTCAACACGATGGCCCCCATGCCGATGAGGCACCGGTCCTCGACCACGCAGCCGTGGAGAATCGCCCCGTGCCCCACCGTCACCTCGTGCCCCAGCCGCGTCGCGTGCGTCTCGCGCATGCCGTGGAGGACGCTGCCGTCCTGGATGTTGGTGCGGTCGCCGACGCGGATCCAGTGGACGTCGCCGCGCAGCACCGCGTTCATCCAGACGCTGCTGTCCTCGCCGATCTCGACATCGCCGATGACCTGGGCGCTGTCGTCTACGAACGCCGACGGAGCGACTCGCGGGAAGCCGGCGCGGTGGGGCCGAAGCACGGCGTGAATTATATGTCGAACCGGCGCGGGGCAGGGCCGCGGGGCGGCAAGCCGGGCGGCCAAGCGGCGACGGCTCGCCGGCGGGTCGGGGGACCGGGCGGAGGAATCAGTGGAGACGGATCACTCGATGGCCGGTCCATGCCAGCCGTGGTGGCATAATGGACCGATGGAAGTCCGGGATCGGCTCGGCCGGCCGCTCGCGAACCTGCGGGTCTCGGTGACCGACCGATGCAACCTGCGGTGCCACTACTGCATGCCCGAGGCAGAGTACGTCTGGCTGCCCCGCAACGACATCCTGACCTTCGAGGAGATCGATCGGCTCGTCGACGTCTTCGCGGCGCTGGGGACCGACAAGGTCCGCATCACCGGCGGCGAGCCGCTGCTGCGCACCGACCTGCCCGACCTCGTCGCGCTGCTCGCCGGCAAGGCCGCGCTGCGCGACCTCGCCCTGACCACCAACGGCATCCTCCTCGCCGAACAGGCCGCAGGGTTGCGCGACGCCGGCCTGCCGCGCATCACCGTGAGCCTGGATACGCTGGTCGCCGACCGCTTCGAGGCCCTCACGCGCTTCGACCGCCACCGGGACGTCCTGCAGGGGCTGGACGCGGCGGCCGGCGCCGGTTTCGAGAGCGTCAAGATCGACACCGTGGTGATCCGGGGCGTCAACGACGACGAGCTCGTGCCGATGCTGGAGTACGGCCGGCGGATGAACGCCGAGGTCCGGTTCATCGAGTACATGGACGTGGGCGGCGCCACCCGCTGGTCGATGGACGATGTCGTGCCGCGGCGGGAGATGCTCGACCGCCTGGCCGCCCACTATGGCCGGATCGCGCAGATCGACGAGTCGACCGCCGCGCCCGCCGACCGCTTCACCCTGCCCGACGGCCTCGTGTTCGGCATCATCTCGTCGACGACCGAACCCTTCTGCCGGCAATGCGACCGCAGCCGCCTCACCGCCGACGGATTCTGGTACCGCTGCCTCTACGCGCGCACCGGGACCGACCTGCGCGGCCCCCTGCGCACCGGCGCGAGCCGCGAGGCCCTCACTGACCTCATCGCGGCCACCTGGCGGCAGCGCAGCGACCGCGGCGCCGAAGAACGGCTGGCCGACGACGACCGCTCCACCTTCATCCCTGTCGAGGCGCTGCAGGGTCAGCCGCACCTCGAGATGCACACGCGCGGGGGCTGACAGCCCGCCAATCGCCCGGCGCTCGGCAGCGCGGCGAGACGAGCACGAAGCATGGCGACCCCCGATCCGGCGACGGCGGCATCGGCCACTTCTCAGGACGCCTTGCACGCCCTCCTGCGGGAGGTTCTGCCGCCACAGGGGACCTGGAGCGACGAGGAGTACCTGTGGCTCACGGATCGGTGCAACCACCTGATCGAGTTCACGGACGGCCACGTGCAGACGCTGCCGATGCCCACGTTCACGCACCAGGCCGTCCTCGCGTTCCTGTATCGCCTGTTCCACGCGCATGTCGCCCCCCGCGGCGGTACCGTGATGTTCTCGGTGCTGCGCATGCGCATCCGCGAGGGCAAGTTCCGCGAGCCCGACCTGCTGCTGCTCCGCGATCGCTTGGATCCCCGCTGCCGGGACCGTTACTGGTTGGGCGCGGACCTCGTGGTCGAGGTGGTCAGCCCCGACGACCCCGACCGCGACCTCGTCGAGAAGCGCGCCGACTATGCCGAAGCGGGCATCCCGGAATACTGGATCGCCGACCCCCGCGACGCGACGATCACGGTGCTTGCTCTGGAAGGTGACGCCTACATCGAACATGGCGTGTACGGCGCCGGCGACACCGCTGCGTCCCGACTGCTCGACGGATTCGCCGCTGACGTCGAGGCCGTTTTCGACGCCCCGCAGTCCGGCGCCTGACCGCCGCGCCTTCGCGGGTCGCCCCCGCTCACGATGCCCGGCGCGTCGGCGAGGTCCCCGGGCGCGGGGGTCGATCACACCCCCCATCGCGCCAGCGAAGTCGTGTCCTCTCCTGCTCCGGGAAGTCGGTCAGCCGGCAGCGGGCCGCTCCCGCGTCAGCGGCCGTGTCGCTGCTTCCGACGGGAGAACAGGAGACCCGACCAGTCGTCGTCGACGGCGCAGATCTTGTAATCGACCAGTCCCTGGTGGAGACCGGCCGAGCGGACGTCCCGCTGCGAGACGTCGGAGGCGAGGGGCGAGGTCTTCTTGGGCCAGACGATCCAGAGCCGGTCGGTGGTCACCGCGCCGGCCACGCCTTCGAGCCCCGCCTCCAGATCGCGGCGGCGCGGGACGAACCAGAGGGTGAGATCGCACGCCCCGCCGCGGCGGCGGGTGACCCGGGCCCCGTCCGGCAGGTCCCCGAGGGTCGTCTCGAAGCCCGCCGGTGCGTTCAGCAGCCGCACCACCGTCCCCGGCTTGATGCCGAGCTTGCGCGGCAGCGGCGTGCCGGCGTAGCCGGCGAGCACCGACGGGGGTCGGGGCGCCTCGGCCGGGGCGCGCTCGATGACCTGCCGCAGGGCCGCGACGACCTGTCGGCCGGGGGTGCAGACGGCGTCCGGAAGCAGGTCGCGAATTTGCGAGAACCGTTCCGGGCTGCCGTCGACGAACACCAGGGGCACTGCGCGCGACGACGCCTGCTGGCGAATCCCCAGCCCGAAGTCCCGCCCCTGGCTCGGCGCCCGCGACAGGTCGATGACCACCGCGGCCGGCGGGGCCTCGCCGATCGCCTTCAGGTCGGCCGGGGTGCGGATAGGCCGCGCGTCGACCACGTAGCCGGCCGCCCGCAACTGCTCGGTCCACACGGCGGCGGGGTGGTCGTTGAGGACGCGGACGGTTGTTGCGGGCATCGGCGGGATCGAGGGACGGGTGATGGTAGCACCTGCCGGCATGGTCGGCGTCGGGGGCGAACCGGGGGCGGCGGGGCGCTGCGGAGCGCTGCCAGCCCGCGCCGGCGTCGGTCGGTGCGCTGGAGCCGCCAGCCCGTTCTGGCAGCCGTAGGCGATAGTCCCGCTGCATTCGAGCGGCGATGCATCCGGTCTGACTGAGCCCGGAATGCGTCGCGGTCGGCGCCGATTGCCGCCCAACCACGCCTGCCGGGGAGTCTGTGCCGTGACCGGCCCAGACTCCCGGTTGCGTTGTTCCTTGGATGCCCCGGGCCCAATGAGCGCCCTCCTCACGCCTCGCCAGGCGGGCGCCTCACCGCTCTCGGAGCGACGCAGAGCTTCACCACAGCCGCCGAAGCGGATGCGCAACCGTGTCCGGCGGATACAATCTTGCCGGTCCGGAACCGAGGTTCCGGCGACGCCGGCCCCGGACGGTGCGCCGGCCAGGCCCGGCCCCACACCGGCGCGGACGCCGGAAGCCCATCACGTCGAGACGCGACATGGCCGCCAACCCGCCACCCACGCCGGACGACTCGCTCACCGCCCTCCTCCACCCGCGATCCATCGCGATCATCGGCGCCTCGGACGACCCCGCCCGCATCGGCGGCCGGCCGCTGGCCTATACGCGGGACGCCGGGTTCGCGGGGCCCATCTTCCCGGTGAATCCGCGGCGCGCGACGACCCAGGGCCTCCCGGCGTTCCCGACCATCGCCGACGTCCCCGAGCCCGTCGACACCGCGATCATCGCGGTGCCCGCCCCCGCGGTGGTCGAGACCGCGGAGGCCTGCGCGGCGGCCGGCGTGAAGGCCGTGGTCATCTTCAGCGCCGGCTTCGCGGAGACCGGCGACGACGGCCGGCGGCGGCAGGACGCGCTGACGGCCATCGCCGGCGCTGCCGGCATGCGCATCGTCGGCCCCAACTGCCTCGGGGTCTACAACTCCGCGAACGGTTTCTACGCCACCTTCACGACTACCCTCGAGGCGGCGCACCCCGTGCCCGGCGGGGTCGGGCTCGTCAGCCAGAGCGGGGCCTACGGCAGCCACCTGTCGCTGCTCGCCACCCGCCGCCGCATCGGCATCCGCTTCTTCGTCACCACCGGCAACGAGTGCGACGTCGACGTCGCGGAGACCATCGGCTGGTTCGCCCGGCATCCCGACATCTCGGTCATCGTGGCCTACATCGAGGGCGTCTCCGACCGCGACCGCCTGCTCGCGTCGCTCGCCCTCGCCCGCGAGCACCGAAAGCCCGTCGTCCTCCAGAAGGTGGGCCGCACCGAGATCGGCGCCGATGCGGTCCGCTCGCACACCGCGACCCTCGCGGGCAGCGACGCGGTGTACGACGGGGTGTTCCGCCAGTTCGGCGTCCACCGCGCCCGCGACGCGGAAGAGATGCTCGACATCGCGTACGCTGCGACCTTCGGCGCGTTCCCGGCGAGCCGGCGCGTCGCCCTGATGAGCATCTCCGGCGGCGTCGGCGTGCAGATGGCGGACGAGGCGGTCGCCTGCGGGCTGGAGGTCACCCCCATGAGCGACCGCGCGCAGACCCGGCTGAAGGCGCAGTTGCCCTATGCCTCGCCCCGCAACCCCGTCGACATCACCGCCCAGGCGTTCAACGACCTCGACCTGATCCGGTCGAACCTCGACGTCATCCTCGAAGAGGACGCCTACGACGCCATCGTCGCCTTCTTCACGTTCGTCGCCGCCGCCGAGGCCATGGTCGGGCCCATTCGCGAGATCCTGCACGACGCGCGGCGCCGCCACCCCGACCACCTGCTCGTCCTGTCCATCGTCGGCCCGCCCGACATCGTGCAGCACTACGAGGCGGCGGGGTGCCCCGTGTTCGAGGACCCGTCGCGCGCCGTCCGCGCCGTCGCCGCGCTGGCCCGCCTCGCGGAGAGCTTCGACCGTCCACCAGCAGCGGCGCCGCCCCCCGTCTCGCCGGTCGAGCCTCTGCCGCCGGCGCCGGTCGGCGAGGCCGAGGCCCGGCAGATCCTCGCCGCGGCGGGGCTGCCGATGGTCGCGTCGCGACTGTGCGGCACGGCGAGCCAGGCGACGGAAGCCGCGGCGGCCCTCGGCTTCCCCGTCGCGCTGAAGATCGCTTCACCCGACATCGCCCACAAGAGCGACATCGGCGGGGTCGCGCTGGACCTGGACACGCCGGATGCGGTGACCGAAGCCTTCACCACGGTCACCGACCGGGCGCGGGCCGCCTGCCCCCACGCCCGCCTCGACGGCGTCCTCGTCTCGCCGATGGTCCGCGACGGCGTCGAGATGATCCTCGGCGTCCAGAACGACCCCACCTTCGGCCCCGTGGTCATGTGCGGGCTCGGCGGCGTATTCGTCGAGATTCTGGCGGACGTCTCGTTCCGACCCGCCCCCTTCGACGCCGCCGAGGCGCACCGCATGCTGCGCGAGCTGCAGGGGTACCCCCTGCTCGCGGGCGCGCGCGGGCGGCCGCCCGGCGACGTCGACGCCCTCGCCGACGCGCTGGCGGCCCTGTCCCGCTTCGCCGCCGCCCATGGCGGCCATCTGGACAGCGCCGAGCTGAACCCGGTGCTGGTGCGTCCGGCGGGCCAGGGCGTCGTCGCTCTCGATGCCCTGATCGTGCCGAGGACGGCCGATCCGTGGTTGGGCGATGGCTGAGTTCGGCCACCGGTCGGGCTGAGGAAAACACGACGGTGACGCAGGCCGTCGAGACGAGCGTCGTCATCGCCGGCTTCGCGACGTGGCGCGACGCCAGGGTCGGCCGCTGGGTCAGCCGCCTGGCCCCCGGAGCGACCTGCCGGGACATGGAATCAGGAACATGAGCGGTCACGAGTGCTTCCACTGCAAGCAGTGGGTGGAAGAAGGCGAGGCGCACGACTGTTGGACGACGACCGAGGCCGCGCTGACCGCGGACCTCTCGGAGGACCTGCAGGAGGCCTGGGAGCGGATTCGGGAGACGGCCACCGCGTTCGGCGACCAGCGCGTCTACGCCTCGCACCGGTCGATCATGTTCTCGCGGGGGTCGTGCTACTTCTTCGTCCGGCCGAAGCGGACCTTCCTCGAGGTGTGCGTCTTTCTCGGCCGGGCGGTGAACGCCCCGCAGGTTCGCCGCGTCGACCGGGTGTCGAGGTCCAAACTGCGCCACACCATCCCCGTCCGGCACCGCGACGAGGTGGAGCCCCCCATCACCGACTGGCTCGCGGAAGCCTGGGAGCTCGCCGGCGCGTCGGTGGCCGGGGAAGCCTCCGCGCGTGCGAAACGGAAATCCGGCGCGTCTGGCGACGACCGCGGAGCCACATGGAAGCCCAGAGGCGCAGGCACGAGCCGGCGGTAACCGGCGCCGACGCACGGCCTTGTCCGAGGATGCCGGGTGGGCTATCGTGGGATGAACCAGACACAGAGCGCCACGCATGCCGCCCGTCACGGTCCACCCCCGACACAATCGCACCGGACGCGTTCTCGCGGCGGCGGGTTCGGGACCGCGGTCGGCACTCGAATTCCCCGGCTGCGACTCCGTCTCCCTGCCGACCTGGAGCGACGTGTGGACCTATGAAGGGCGCATCGAGTACTGGTCGGCCGAGACAGGGAAAGCGTGGGTTCTCCGCGACGCCGGCCCCGTCCACGAGATTCCCCCGCACCTGCTGGGTGAGCTGCTGACCCGCCTCGGCCAGGAGCGGGGGTCGCGCATCCGCCGACAGGCCCGCGACGCCGGCCTCGCAGAAGGCCTCGCCCGCGAGCGGGCGCTCCTCGGCCGGCTCGCGGCGCGGAAGTTCGGTCTCGTCACCGCCGAACGCCTCGCCGGCCTGATCGCCGGGGTCGCGAATCGTGAACACCTCGCCGGCGTCGGCGACCTCATCATCGACGGTGACGACGGCGACGACCTGCTTGCGCGCCTGGGTTCAACGTGAAGACCGCGTTCCCACCAGGCCGTCATCCGGTCGTGACAACCCACGGACAGGTAGGCGTCATCGAAATCAGGCCCGCCGCCGCCATGCGTCTCGAAGAGCGGAACGGGCGCCTCGTGGCGATCCGGACCGAGAGCTGCCGGCCCTGACCGGCGACCTCGTCCGCGCCACGCTCGAAAGATCCGGCGGCAAGGCGAAGAGACATTGGAGACACTGGAGATCACCCGGCTGATCGCCCGCGCGCCGTGGCGAGAAGCCGTCACCTACCGGAAGACCTGGCCTCACGAGTACGTTCTCAGCCGGCGGGATGGCCAGCGGGCGCTCTTCGAGGCGGTCTGCGCCCGCTTCCGGGCCGGCGAGGGCGTGGAGGGCCGCTTCTTCGCCCGGGGCACCACGTACCTCTTCATCGGCGACCACAAGTACTGGCTGATGACCCACTGGGACGACCTCGACCTCGACCGCGTGGACGACTACGTGCTGAACCGTGCCCTTCTGTACCGCGACCGACGCGACTTCGTCATCCAGGACGGCGACACCGGCCGTCGCGAGGACTACCCGCGACATCCGGCGCAGGACGCCACCCAGTGACCACCACGACACGACCGACGCCGCATCCAGGTACGCGAACCATGCGCATCATCGAGACTCCCGAGCACCGCCCCTGGCCCAAGTTCACCACAGACATGCTGGTCGCCCAGGGGACGCCGAAGCCGGTGTTCGTGATGCCGGTCCTTGCGCGACGCGACGACGGTGAGGTCGCGTGGCTTTCCGTGCACATTCGGATAGGTGGGTTGATCGGCCCGCAGGCGGCGTTATTCAACCGCCACGCTCCTGCCGTCGCGAAGGACAAGGCCGACCAACTGAGGGTGGATGCCGACAGTGCAGGGGCCGCCGGGGTGACCTTCAGAGTCGAAACGGACGAGACATACCGCCAGACGTCGCTGACGCCAACTGACGCGCGGCGGGTGGCGGACGCGATAGACGAAGCCCTGTCCCTTCTGTCCGGACAACCCAATGGAATCGTGACCGAGCCCCCGCCGTCCCCGCTGCAACCGCTCGCCGACGAGCTGCTGTTCGACCGCTCCTATCTCGATCGCATCGCGGAGTTGCTGAACGACCGACGCCAGGTCATCTTCCAGGGGCCGCCGGGCACCGGCAAGACCTATGTCGCGCGGAAGCTCGCCGAGCACTTCGCCGATTCGAAGGAACGCGTGAGTCTGGTGCAGTTCCACCCCTCGTACGCCTACGAGGACTTCATCGAGGGCATCCGTCCGACGCTGGACCGCGATCAGACGGCCTTCCGGCTCGTGGCCGGGCCGCTGCGCCGGACCGCCGAAGCCGCGAGAGCGACGCCGGACGCTCCGCACGTCCTCGTCATCGACGAGATCAACCGCGCCAACGTCGCCAAGGTGTTCGGCGAGCTGTACTTCCTGCTCGAGTACCGCGACCACGAGATCGAGCTGCCGTACTCGCACGAGCCCTTCTCACTACCGCCCAACCTGTATCTCATCGGCACGATGAACACCGCCGATCGGTCGATCGCGCTGGTCGACCTCGCCCTGCGCCGGCGCTTTCACTTCGTGGACTTCTACCCCGACAAGCCGCCGGTCGACGGGCTGCTCAGGCGCTGGCTGCGGCGCAACGCGCCCGACATGGCGTGGATCGCGGACGTCGTCGACGAGGCGAACCGGCGTCTCGACGACCGCCACGCCGCCGTGGGGCCGAGCCACTTCATGCGGCCGGGACTCGACGAACCGCAGGTCCGCCTGATCTGGGACCACACCGTGCGGCCCTACATCGAGGAACACCTCTTCGGGGAACCGGATCGACTTCGGGAGTTCGATCTCGACGCCCTGCTCGGCGTGGCGGATGCAAGCGGCGACGCGGCCCGATCCGGTGGCGACGACACCGACGATCAGGACGGCGGCGATGCGACGGATTGACCTGCGGGAGTACGGGACGACCCGCGCGCAACTCTCCCCGGTCGAGCTGGACGTCCTGCAGCGCCACCAGTCGCGACTGGACGTCACGGTGACGCCGACCGTCGGACACCCGGGATGCTACGACCTGCGGGCGAGCTCCACCGTCGGGGTGGTCGACCTCGAGGAGATCTCCATCCGCATCCGACCGAAGCTGCCGGTGGGACGCCTGCTCGCCCTGTTGGCCTACGCGACCGACACCGTGGACCTGACCGCGACTTCCGACTTCGCGAAACACGACGAGCTGGTGGAGGCGGTCGCCGCCGCCCTCGACCACGAAGCCCGTCGGGCGTTCGCGCAGGGCCTGCTGCATGGCTACCGCTCGACGGAGGAGGCGCTGCCGGCGGTGCGGGGCCGCATTCGCTTCGACGCACAGGTCCGCCGGCGATTCGGCCTGGCGCCGCCCGTCGAGGTGCGCCACGACGACTACACGACCGACATCACCGCGAACCGCCTGGTGAAGGCGGCAGTCGCCCGGCTCGGGCGCATGCGCATCCGCCATCGACGGAACCGGGACGCCCTGCGCCGGACGGCCGCGGTGCTGACGGACGTGACCTGCGAGGAATACCGCCCGACGGCGGTACCGAAGGTGACGTTCGACCGCCTGAACCAGCACTATCGCCGCGTCGTCGCCCTCGCCCGGCTGGTCCTGCAGGGGTCGGCCTTCGAGGCGCACCGCGGCGACGACATGCGCGCGCCCGGCTTCCTGGTGAACATGAACCGCCTGTTCGAGCAGTTCGTGGTGCAGGCGTTGCGCGAGGCGCTCGGCGTCAGCGACCGCGTTCTGCGTTCCGGCTACGGAACCACGCTCGACGAAGGTGGCCGGATTCGGCTCGAACCGGATCTGTCGTGGTGGCGGCGCGGGGTCTGCACATTCGCGGGCGACATCAAGTACAAGAACATCGCCGGCGGCGCGCCCAATCCGGACATCTACCAGTTGCTGGCGTACGTCACCGCGCTCGACCTGCCCGGCGGGCTGCTGATCTATGCCGGGGAGTCCGAACCGACCACACACGTGGTTCGCCACGCCGGCAAGCGCCTGGAAGTCGTCTCCGTCGATCTGTCGGGGTCCCTCGCGGAGACGCTCGAGATCCTGCACCAGGTGGCCGGACGCATTCGGCGCGCGTCGGCCGCCTTCGTCAGACCAGCCTAGCCGACGCCCGCGGGCTGACGCTCCTCGGTCTTCGCCTCGCCGCCGAGGCCCTGGATCTGGATGAGGCCGCTCTCTGCCGGCGCCTCCTCCTTCAGGATGTGCTGGCGGTAGAGCTCGGCCATCCGCTTGTTCTCGGCTTCCTGCTTCATCCGGTCGCGGGCATCGAGCTTCTCCTGACGCGCGTTCTTGGCGATGCCCTTCTCGTCGAGGTCGGTCTGCTCGCCCGCCGCCACCGCCTCGGGGTCGAGCACGAGGTGGTGCTCGGTGCTCGGCATGCCGACGTGCTTGCCGCCGGCGAAGATCTCGTGGCGGCCGTGCTCGTCGTACCACTTGGTGAGAGTGGCCGTCATGTGCATCTTCTCGATGATGTTGCGCCAGCCGACGCCGGTGTTGTAGGCGCAGAACGAGATCTCGCCCTCCTGAGTGGCGTAGGGGATGATGCACCGCTCGGTGCGGCGGAAGTCGTAGTTGAAGAGGTCCTGGAACCACATGCCGGCGATGAACAGGAAGTTCCAGCGGTCGGACCGCCGCCTGGTGATGTCCGCCCGCGTCCTGTCGCCGGTCACCTTGCCGTAGTCCTTCTTGGACGCACCGAACGTCTTGTCGAACTTCTGCAGCAGGTCCCACAGCTTGAAGTGCGTCGGCGCCTTGAACGGATCGTAGTTCCGCATCAGGGCGAGGGCCATGCCGAGGACGGAGGTCCTGCGACCGCGGCCGCCGTCGTTGACCCGGCCGAGGTCCTTGGCCAGCCGTTCCGCCTTCAGGAACGCGGTGACCGGCACCGACTCCTTGGTCTCCTTGTCGATCATCACCGCCATGCCGACGCCGCAGTTGGGATGGCAGCCGCAGTTGAGCTGGCCCCAGTCGGCCTGCGGGCCGTGGACGTAGTCGGCCGAGTCGGTGAACGTGCCCATGAACGAGATGGGGAACCAGTCGCGCACGGGCTCGCCGATGCCGGTCTGGTCCTTCACGTCGTGGGCGAGGTGCGACAGGGTGTAGCGCTGGGCGTGCCGCCGCTCGTCGGTGATCTCCTCGTCGCGGCCCGTGAACGACACCGGCTGGAACGACAGGAAGTTGATCTTCTTCGGGTTGTCGAGCGCGAACTGGACGACCCGGCCGACCTGCTCGTTGTTGATGCCGTTGAGGATCGTGATGACGGGGACGATGTCGACCCCGGCGTTGTGCAGGTTCTCGATGGCTCGCAGCTTGACGTCGAACAGGTTGCCGACGAGGCGGTGCGAGTTGGCGGCATTGCCGATGCCGTCGAACTGCAGGTAGGCGTAGCGCAGGCCGGCGTCGGCCGCGGCCTGCGCGAAGTCGGCGCTCTTGGCGAACTCGATGCCGTTGGTGGCCGCCTGCACACTGTTGTAGCCGACCTTGCGGGCGTAGCGCACGGCGTCGAGGAAGTACGGCGAGATGGTGGGCTCGCCGCCCGAGAACTGCACCGACATCTGCCGCTTCGGCTTGATCGAGATCGCGTTGTCGAGCAGGGTCTTGATGTCGTCCCACCCGAGCTCGTGCACGAACCCGACCTGGTTCGCGTCCATGAAGCAGGGGTCGCACATCATGTTGCAGCGGTTGGTGAGGTCGATGGTCAGCACCGAGCCGCGGCCGTACTTGATGGTGCTGCTGCCGTGGTTGTGCAGCTTCTCGTCGTTGTGGGCCCGCATGTCGCTGCCCGGGAACGACTCTTCGAGGTGGCGGAAGAACGCGGTGTCGATGGCCATCACGTCCTCGAAGTGGCCATGGATCGGGCAGTCCTTCACCATCATGATCTTGCCGTCGCGCTCGATGATGGTCGCCTTGATCTCACCGACCTTCTCGTTGAGCAGGACCCGGTAGTCCCTCTTGCCGTCGAGAATCTCCTGCCGCGCCTCGCGGACGCACTTCGGGCAGAGGGAGTCGGTCTCGCGGGGCCAGCCCAGGGGCGGCTTGACCTTCTCGTGCGACTTCAGCAGCGGCTTGTCGGCCCACGCCGGCGTGAACGACGGCCGCTGGTTGAACCGGTTGAGGAAGTCGAAAACCCGGAAGCCGGCGTCGGCCGCCAGCGTCAGACCCTTTTCGGCGTACTTGATTGGCTTGTGCATCATCAGCTCCTGCAGATCGGCGACATTTGCGAACGCTACGCCGCCATCCGCCCGCGTCCGAGACGCGGCGACGGGCCGGGTTGGCAGGCATCGGCGTGCAGTCGTACTCTAGCCCGGACCGGCGGTGAATCCTGCGACTTTGCGCCGGGATGGCGCATCTGCGCGTTGAACGGGCATGGGGCGCGCTGATTGGCGCGCTCCGCCGCAACAGGCCACGGCGCGGGCGGCGGGCATCAGGCGGCGCCCTGACGAAACGTGAGGTTGAAGCGCCCGGCGAAACCGTACCCGGAGGGTCCCGTTCCCGGGAGGATCGACACCACGCCGTGATAGCGCAGCCGGCTGCGGCCCCCGAACACGAACCCGTCTCCCGACGCCAGCCGCACCACGGTCCTCGGCTCCCTGCGCGTGAACCCGCCCATGACGAACTTCGCAGTGTCGCCGATGGACAGCGACACGATGGGCACCCCCGCGTCGAGCGTCTCGGGGCGCTCGTCCTTGTCCTGATGCAGCCCCATCCGCCCCCCCGCCTCGTAGTAGTTGAGGATGCAGACGTCGGGCGCGAGCCGCATGCCGGCGGCGGCCGCTGTCCGCGCCGCCAGCTCCGCGAGGTCGGCAGGCAGGGGAAGGACCGCGCGGCCGTCGTGGTCGCTGCGCACCCCCTCGTAGCGATAGTGGCGCGCGTTCCAGTGCCGGCCCAGGCAGACCATCCGCACCCGCATCCGGCCCCCGCCCCGCACACGGGGAACGTACCAGCCGGCCGGCCCCCGCCCGATGGCCAGGCACCGCGCCGCGAGCCACCGCTGCTCATCCGGGGCGAGCAGCGCGGGCAGGTGCAGCGCATCGGGGTAGATCTCGTCACAACGGGACGGCATCAGTGCTATTTTAAGGTTCCGGAACGCACCGGACCGACCCCTCCGGCGCACGGCGCCCCCCCATCAAGGACCGGCGAATCTTGACCACTGCCTGGAAAACGCGACACACCGCGGACATCGCCGTCATCGGCGCCGGCGTGTTCGGCGCCTGGACCGCGCTGCAGCTCCGCAGCACCGGCCGTTCCGTCATGCTCGTCGACGCCTTCGGCACGGGAAACACCCGGTCGAGCTCGAGCGGGGAGTCACGGATCATCCGCTTCGGCTACGGCCGGCACGCGCTGTACAGTCGCTGGGCCCAGTACTCCGCCCACGCGTGGCAGGAGCTCCTGCGCAACTGGCGCGAGGACCTCTTCGTCGGCACCGGCGTGCTGTGGATGGCCCGGGCGAACGACACCGCTCTCGACGACACTGCCCGCAACCTGGGGCTGCTGCACGTCCCGTTCGAGATGCTGGAGCGCGCCGATCTGGAAAGACGGTACCCGCAGTTCACGCTGGGTCCCGTCACCCGCGGCCTGCTCGAGCCGACGGCCGGGGTCATCCTCGCGCGGCGAGCGGTGCAGGGCGTCGTCCGTCAGGCCGTCAAGCGGAGCGTCGATTACCTGATCGCGAGGGTGCTGCCGCCGCCGACGGACGCCGAACGCCTCGAGTCGCTGCAGACGAACGCCGGCGACCACATCGTGGCCGACAACTTCGTCTTCGCCTGCGGTGCGTGGCTCCCGCAGATGTTCCCCGGCCTTCTCGGCGAGCGCATCCACCCCACGCGGCAGGAGGTCTTCTTCTTCGGGCCCGACCCGGGCGACCGCCGGTTCACGTCGCCGTCGATGCCGGCCTGGATCGACCCCTCGGGAGGAGTCTACGGACTTCCCGACATCGAGGGCCGGGGGTTCAAGATCGGCCTCGACCACCACGGTTCGGAATTCGACCCGACCACCCGCGACGATCGGATCATCTCGGAAGAGGGCATGCAGGTCGCGCGCATGATCCTGGCCCGGCGCATACCCGACCTGCGCGACGCCCCGCTGCTCGACGCGCGGGTCTGCGCCTATTCGAACAGTTGGAACGGCGACTTCTTGATCGACCGCCACCCGGACATCTCCAACGTCTGGCTCGTCGGCGGCGGCTCCGGCCACGGCTTCAAGCACGGCCCCGCCGTCGGCAACTACGTGGCCTCGCAGATCGACGGGCTCGACGATCCCGAGCCCCGCCTCACCCTCGCCGCACACCGGCCGCAGCAGTCGCGTGAGATCTTCTGAGACCGCAAGAAGGGATCTGGCTAGGAAGCCACGCCCGGCCGCACCGCCGCGCGGCCGGGCTGTGCCGTCGCGAGGCGGGGACGAAGCCGGAACCAGAGACGCACGCCGAGCAGGAGAGCCAGCACCGCCGCGTAGGCGAGCGGCGGCCGGATGTCGATCTTGACCAGCCACAGATAGTGCACGACCCCGGCGACGGCGGCCACGTAGGCCAGCCGGTGCAGCCGCCGCCACCGCTCGCCCCCGAGGCGGCGGATCATCGCGTTCGTCGAGGTGAGCGCGAGGGGCACGAGCATGACGAACCCCGCGAAGCCCGCCGTCACGTAGCGGCGCTCGACGATGTCGTCGAGGATGAGGTCGAATGCGAAGAAGAAGTCCAGCACGAGGTAGGTGCTGAAGTGCAGCAGGGCGTAGAAGAACGCGAAGAGGCCGAACATGCGGCGGAAGCCGGCCGCCCACGACCACCCGAACAACCGGCGCGCCGGCGTCACCGCGAGCGCGATCAGCAGGAACCGCAGGGTCCAGTCGCCCGTGCGGTGGGTGATGAACTCGATGGGGTTGGCGGACAGGTTGCCCGTGAACCCGCGCCAGACGAGCATCCCCAGGGGAATCAGGCAGGCGGCGAACACCCACGGCTTGACGCGGCGCACCGACATCTTCAGTAGTACCGGCGCAGGTCCATCCCGTCGTAGAGGCTCGCCACCTGGTCGGCGTAGCCGTTGAACATCTGCGTTCGGATGCGGAAGAAGCTGCCGATCCGGCGCTCGCTCGCCTGGCTCCACCGGGGGTGGTTCACCTCGGGGTTCACGTTCGAGTAGAAGCCGTACTCGTTCGGGATGGCCACGTTCCAGGAGTTCCGCGGCTGGTCCTCGACGAACTGGATCCTGACGATGGACTTGATGCTCTTGAAGCCGTACTTCCAGGGCACGACGAGCCGCAGCGGCGCGCCCTGCTGGTTGAGCAGGGTCTTGCCGTAGACGCCGACCGCCAGGATCGTCAGTGGGTGCATCGCCTCGTCCATCCGCAGGCCCTCGACATAGGGCCAGTCGAGCGAGCGGCCGCGCTGGCCGCGCATCTCGGACGGACGGTAGAGGGTCTCGAACCGGACGTATCTCGCCCGCGAGGTCGGCTCGAACCGCTTGATGAGGTCGCCGAGCGGGAACCCCACCCACGGCACCACCATCGACCACGCCTCGACGCAGCGCAGCCGATAGATGCGCTCCTCGAGGGGATGGGGGCGCAGCAGCGTCTCGAGGGGCACATCGGCGGCCGGCTTGTTCATCTCTCCTTCGACCCGGACCGACCACGGGTCGATGGTCATCTCGTGCGCGTAGCGTGCCGGATCGCCCTTGTCGAGCCCGAACTCGTAGAAGTTGTTGTAGGTGGTGATGTCCTCGAACGAATTCAGCGCCTCGTCGGTGCTGAACGGGGACTTCAGCAGGTTCGGGATGGGCTCCTGCGCCGCGGCGCGGCCGGCCTCCCGTCCGAAGGCAGCCCCCGCCATCGCCCCGGCGACCGCGCCGGACGCGGTGCGGATGAACTCTCGCCGGTTGCGGTACACCCGCTCCGGGGTGATCTCCGACGATCGGATATCCGGCGCCTGCTTGATCAACATGTGCGTGCTCCACTCGAGTGACGACGGGCCACTGCTCCCTTGGTCATGTTCGCTCCAGCACGGTCGGCTTGTCAAACCGCGTCCTCGCCCGAGTCCCGCCAGGCGGGGTACATGGCGGCAAGGCGATCCGGAGGCCGGCCCGCGAGATGCAGCGTCAGGATGTGCAGATTGGCCGCGGTGCGGCGCCCCCAGCCGTCCCGCTCCCAGCGCCTCGCCGACACCGTCACGCCGAGCGGAGACCGCCAGAACCGCCCCCGCGCGCGGATTCGCGCCACGAGGTCGGCGTCCTCCATCACGGGTATCGGCCGGTAGCCCCCCAGCCGCCGGAAGAGATCCCGTCGCACGAAGATGGCCTGATCCCCGTACACGACCCCGAGCCAGCGGACCCGCCAGCGGACCCCCGTCTCGATCACACGCGCCTGCCAGCGGCGGGCGTCGATGCGCAGCCGGAAGCAACCCCCGACCGCGCCGGCAGCCCCGGCCCTGCCGATCTCGCCGGTCCATCCCGCATCGGGCAGCGCGTCGGCGTGCAGGAACAGCAGCCACTCGCCCCCCGCCCGCGCCGCACCCGCGTTCATCTGCCGGCCCCGCCCCGGCTCGCTGTCGACCCAGACGACGTCCGGCCGCGCCCCGCGCATGCGGCGGACGGCCGCGTCGCCGGCATCGCCGTTGGCGACGATGACCTCGCACCGGGACCGCTCCGGCAGCCGCGCCAGCAGGCGCTCGAGCCGCGCCGCATCGTTCAGCACGGGAACGATCACCGATATCGAAGGCTCGAGAGGCACGGAAGAATCGACCGCGGCCATGACCACCACCCGGAGACGCCGGGAACGGCCCAACCCGCCATTCCCGAAGCACGCCCCGGGACGCCACTTATAATCCCGTGCCGTGACCCACCCGTGCCGCGAACCGGCGCCGCCGCTGCTGCGGCGCGGCATCGAGCAGTTCAACGCCGGCGCGTTCTTCGAGCAGCACGAGACCCTCGAGGACCTCTGGCGGGCGGAAGCCCGGCCGATCCGTCGTCTGTATCAGGGCATCCTGCAGATAGGGGTCGCGATGCACCATCTGCGGCGCGGCAACCACCACGGGGTGACGATCATGCTCGAGCGGGGTACGAACCACCTGCGCACGTTCGCGCCGGCCTGCCAGGGCGTCGACGTGGCCGATCTCATCGCGGGGGCGGCGCGCGTCCGGCGAGCCGTGGACCGCCTCGGCCCGGGCCGGCTCGACGCCTTCGACTGGTCGCTCGCGCCGACGGTCAAGTGGTCGGGCTCGGGCGATGCCGCCGGACCGCGCCCGGAGCCTGCTCCGTAGAACGGCACCGACTCCCGACCGGTCGGTCGGGCGCCCGGCGGAGCCGAAGGCGGCGATGGGAGCTGGCGCCGCACGCCTCGCCCGACCTCGCGGGCCAACGCGGTGAACGCCCGTCGGGCCGAGACCGGCGGCGGGCGCGCCGGGGGACGCCCGTCGGGCAGGCGCCGGCGATGGGGCGCGTTGGACCGGACCGGCGGCATCCGTGCGGTCGGGGACCGCTGCTATACTCTGCCGCCGATGAACACCGTCGCCCCCCGGTTCACGGAGCGGACCGTCGCGTTTCTCGAGACCCTGAAGGGGAACAACAACCGGGAGTGGTTCAACGCGCACAAGCCCGACTACGAGGCCCACGTGCGCGCCCCGATGCTCGCGATCATCGAGCGGCTCGCGCAGGACTTCCCCCGCATCGCCCCAGATCTGGCCGCCCTGCCGCGGTCCATGTACCGCATCTACCGGGATACGCGGTTCTCGCCCGACAAGACCCCGTACAAGACCCACGTGGCGGCCGCCTTCACCCACCGGACACTGCCCAAGAACGAGAGCGCGGCCCTGTACTTCCACTTCGCGCCCGGCCAACTGTGGATCGGCGCCGGCCTGTACGCCCCCGGGACACCCCAGTTGCACCGCATCCGCCAGCACATCGCGGCCGACCCCGACCGCTTCCGACGCCTCGTGGAGTCGCCGGCGTTCCGGCGCCGGGGCGGCGTGCACGGGACCAGGCTGCAGCGGATGCCCCGCGGCTTCCCCGCCGACCACGAGCTGGCCGAGTACCTGAAGCTGAAGCAGTTCCTGGCCGGCGGCGAGGAGCCGAACCCCGACATCGCCCTGGGCCCCCGATTCTACCGCACGCTGCTGCGGCGCTTCGAGACCCTCGCGCCCTTCGTCGATTTCCTCAACGCGCCTCTCGTTGCGGCGGCGGGGCTGACCCGTCAGGGCAACGCCCCGGCGCGCGGCCCGACCGGCGGCCGCAGGAGCACCGGTTGACGGAGGGGCCCGAGGGCAGGCCACGGCACGCGGGAAGGCGCCGTGCCCGCGGGGCCCCAGCGCCGACGGATGGCGCGCGACGCCGAGGGTGTTACCATGCCCCTCGAAGGCAGGGTGCAGGTTGCTCTTCGAGATCCTCGACATCCTCGGCCGCGGCGCAAAGCTGAGATGCCCGTGCTGCGGGCACGGGCGCCTCTTCCGGACCCGGTTCCGCATCCATGACCACTGCCTGGCCTGCGGCGAGCGCTTCGAACGCGAACCCGGACAGTGGTTCGGGGTCATCTACATCAACCTCGGGCTGTCCGGCATCCTCCCGGCCTGCGGCTACCTGATCATCAACGCCTTCACCGCGTTGCCGGCGCCGCAGCAACTGGGGCTGCTGCTCCCCCTCGCCGCCCTCGGGCCGTTTCTCTTCTTCCGACTCGCCACGGGCCTCTGGACGAGCATCATCTTCCTGGGCGAAGGACTCTACATTCAGTGGCCGAACCGGTAGCCGACGCCTCCCGCGACGCATCCCGCCCCGACCCCGACCCCGCGCCGACCCGCCCAGCGCTGCTGCTGCGGCTGATCGCGGCGTTCACGTTCGCCCGGTTCCGGAACATGTGGCTGGCCGCCTTCACCTCGGCCATCGGGACATGGGTGCAGCGCATCGCCCAGCAGTGGCTGATTCTGAGCCTGACCGGCTCCGCCTTCTTCCTCGGGCTCGACACGTTCCTCGCCGAGCTGCCGCTGCTGCTCTTCACCCTGATCGGCGGCGTCGTCGCCGACCGCTACGACCGCCGACACCTGCTGATGGGCTCCCAGAGCCTGCAGATGGCCAGCGCCGTCACCCTCACCGCGCTGGTGTTCTTCGACGTCGTCGAGGTGTGGCACATCCTGGCGCTGTCGTTCGTGGCGGGCCTCGCCCAGGCCTTCGGCGGACCCGCCTTCCAGTCACTCGTCCCGTCCCTCGTGCCCCGGCAGCACCTGCCGAACGCCGTCGCCCTCAACTCGATACAGTTCAACCTGGCGCAGATGATCGGGCCCGCCATCGGCGGCGTGGTCATGGTGGGTCTCGGCATGGCCGCCTGCTTCGGCCTCAACAGCTTGTCGTTCCTGGTCGTCATCGTGGTGCTCGGGCTGATGCGGGTCCCGCCGCCGGCCCCGGCCACGCGCCAGCGGATCCTGACCGAGCTGGGGAGCGGCCTGGGCTACGTGCGGGAGAGCCGCGCCCTCCTCGGGCTGACGGCGCTGGCGTTCGCGACGACCTCGCTGGCCCTGCCCATCCGGGCCTTCCTGCCGGTGTTCGCCGAGGACGATGTCCTCCTGCTGAGCCGCATGATGACGACGTTCGGGTCCGGCGCGGTGGTCGGCGCCCTGATCGTGGCCTGGCTGGGCCGGTTCGACCGCATGGGCCGGGCGCTCCTGCAGGCCCAGATCGTCTTCGGCGGCATCGTCGCCGCGTTCGCCCTCCTGCCCATCGGCGGGGCCAGCTACGTTCTGCTCTTCCTCGGCGGAACTGCCCTGCTGATGATCTTCTCGCTGACCAACTCGCTGGTGCAGCTCACCGTCCCCGACGAGCTGCGAGGCCGCGTCATCAGCATCTACCTGGTCGCGTTCCGCGGGGGCATGCCGCTCGGCAGCCTGGTGAGCGGCGCCCTCATCACGCAGTTCTCGGCCCCCGCCGTCATCGCCGTCAACGGGTGCCTGCTGTCGCTGGTGGCGGCCCTGTTCCTGCTCGGCCACCGCGAGGTGCGAGAACTCTAGTGAACCATCGCCGCAGGAGTCTCGCCGGGTATCATCCACACGCGACCGCGGGGCGCGTCGCGGCGGCGGGACCCGCCGCCTCTTGATTTCTCGTCCCGCTGCGCGACAATGGGGGCGACAGCAGAGCGAGGGCGATCATGGCCAAGACTCCCGCATCAGCCGCGCCCGGATCTCGCCGGAAGACGCCCGGCGGCAAGAAGAAGTCGCCCGTCGTCGAGAAGAGGGCCGCTGACACGACCGCCGCACGCGGCGCCGCGGTCGGCAGGACGAAATCGCCCGGCGGGAAGCGCAGGCTGCCGATGGTCGTCCTCGTCATGGCCGTGGGCGGCGGCATCGGGCTGCTGGTGAGCTGGGCGGTGGACTACATCGACGGGCTGAACGACGAGATTGCCACGCTGCAGGTCGCCGAGCAGCGCGCAGCCGACGAGGCCCGCCAACAGTCGTCGCGGGCCAACGAGGCGGAACAATCCGCCCGCGAGGCGCGCGCCGCCCAGGAGCAGGCCCAGACCGATGCCAACACGGCGCGGGAGGAAGCGGCCGACGCCGACGAGCGGGCCGCCACCGCCATCGCGCGGGCCGCCGACGTCGAGGCCACGTCGCTCGCCGCCCAGGCGGAGGCGCGTCGGGCCATGGAGGAGGCCGAGGCCACCCGCCGGGCGGCGGAAGCGGAGATGAACCGCCTGAACGAGGCGCTGGGCAGAATCGCCGAGACCCGGCGCACCGCGCTCGGTCTCGTGATGAACCTCGACGAGGGCTCCCTCAAGTTCGACTTCAACCGCGCGAATCTGCGGCCGGAGAGCCGGGAGACCCTTGCCCTGATCGCCGGCATCCTGTTCACGTCAGAGGACTTCGCCATCACCATCAGCGGCCACACCGACGCCCGCGGCAGCGTGCAGTACAACCAGAGCCTCTCGGAAAGACGGGCCCGGGCCGTCGCGGACTACCTGATCGAGGCCGGACTCGCGGCCGAGCGCTTCACGGTGGAGGGCCTGGGCGAGGCCTATCCCCTCGACACGGGTGACAGCGACGCCGCCCACGCCAGGAACCGGCGCGTCGAGCTGGGCATCGTGAACGCCCGCATCGTCGATCCCCGGCAGATCGACCCGTGATCGATCCCGCCCCCCTCGACCACGCCCCGGTGAGGGATGGAGTCTCCGCGTGACCACGCACGGCGCCCTTCGCGAGCTCGCCGGCCTGTTCCTTCGCCTGGGTGTCACCGCCTTCGGCGGACCCGCCGCCCACATCGCGATGATGCGGGATGAGGTCGTCGAGCGCAGGCGATGGCTGACCGACGCCGAGTTCCTGGATCTGCTCGCCGCGACGCACCTGATTCCAGGTCCCAACTCGACCGAGATGGCAATCCATCTCGGATACAAGCGCGGGGGCGCGCCCGGACTACTCCTCGCCGGCACCTGCTTCATCCTGCCCGCCGCCCTCATCGTGGGCGCGATGGCGTGGGTCTACGTGCGCTTCGGCGACGCCCCGCAGCTCGGCTGGGTGATGTACGGCGTCGGGCCCGTCATCATCGCGATCGTCGCCCAGGCCCTGTGGAAGCTCGGGGCGGCCGCGGTGAAGGGGCCGCTGACCCTGCTGCTCGGCGTGGCCGCGACGGGGCTGGCCCTCCAGGGCTGGAACGAGCTGGGGCTGCTCGCCATGGGCGGCATCGTCATGGCCGGGGCCAGGCTCGGCCGCCCCGGCATCGCCGCCCTGGCCGGGGCGTTCCTCCCGGCGACGGCGGCGCTGGCCGCCGGCTCGGGCCTCGCGGCGCCCGTGACCCTCGCCCGCCTGACCCTGTTCTTCCTCAAGGTGGGGTCGGTCCTGTTCGGCAGCGGCTACGTCCTGCTCGCGTTCCTCCGGGCCGACCTCGTCGACCGCTGGGGCTGGCTGAGCGACGCGCAACTGATCGACGCCATCACCATCGGCCAGGTGACCCCGGGCCCCGTCTTCACCACCGCGACCTTCATCGGCTACGTGCTGTACGGGTGGAGCGGCGCGATGCTCGCCACGGCCGGCATCTTCGCGCCGGGGTTCCTGTTCGTGGCCTGCTCGCAGCCTCTCATTCCCCGCCTGAGGGCCTCCGCCGTCACCAGCGCCGTCCTCGACGGCGTCGTCGTCGCCTCGCTGGGGTTGATGGCGGCGGTCACCTGGAGCCTGTTCCGATCGACGATCGTCGACCCGGCGACCGCCGGGCTCGCCGTGGCCGCGGCCGTCCTCCTGTTCACCACCCGCCTCAACTCCACGTGGCTGGTGCTCGGGGGCGGCGTCGCGGGGGCCATCCTGCAGGGCGCGGGCTGACGGACGGCGCCGCCGGCGCCCCGAGACTCGTGAGCCTGACGCGTCCGCCGCTCCGAACCCGGCTGTCCGTTTCCACGGACAACCATTGACGGCTGACGTCCAGACGTCCAGAATACCGCCATGGATTCGCCGATTCCTGTCCGCGGACGACCCGGTCGGGTCCGTGACGCCATCCTGCAGGTGATGTCCATGGCGTCCCGACCACTGTCGGCGAAGCAGATCGGCGAGCGTGTCGACCTGGTCGCGGGTCCGACACCGGCGTCGTCGGTGCGATCGTATCTGCGGTTGAACACGCCGGCGGTGTTCGTGCGGGTGTCACGCGGGCGCTACCGGCTGAAGGGGCGGCCGTCATCAGACCGACAACGGGCGCTGTTCGACGACGCGGAACCCCGCGCCGTGCGCTTCGGCCGGGCCGCGCTCTTCCACGCCGACTGCTTCGACTGGCTGGAACGGCGCGAGCCCGACTCCCTGCACGCGGTGGTGACGGACCCGCCGTACGGCCTGCACGAGTACGCGGCCGATCAACAGGCGAAGCTGCGTCGCGGTCGGGGCGGCGTCTGGCGCATCCCGCCGGCGTTCGACGGCCACGCGCGGTCTCCGCTGCCGCGGTTCACGACGCTGACGGCGCCGCAGCTCGACGACATCCGGTCGTTCTTCCTCCTCTGGGCGCGGCTCCTGCTGCCCAGGCTCGTGCCGGGCGCGCACGTGCTGGTCGCCTCGAATCCCCTCGTCTCGTACATCGTGTCGACGGCGCTCGCCGACGCCGGGCTCGAGCGCCGGGGCGAGATCATCCGCCTGACCATGACCCTGCGCGGCGGCGACCGGCCCAAGGCGGCCCACGACGAGTTCCGCGCGGTGAGCGTGATGCCGCGTTCGATGTGGGAGCCGTGGCTCGTCTACCGCCGGCCGCTCGAGGGACGGGTGCAGGACAACCTGCGCAAGTGGAATACCGGCGGCTTTCGCCGTCCCGTCGACGACCGGCCGTTCGGCGACGTGATCCCGTCCGCCCCCACGCGAGCGGCGGAACGGGCGCTCGCGCCCCATCCGAGCCTGAAGCCGCAGGCGTTCCTGCGCACCCTCGTGCGCGCCGTGCTGCCCCTCGGGGCCGGGGTCGTGCTCGATCCGTTCGCCGGCGCGGGATCGACGCTCGCTGCGGCGGAGGCCGTCGGCTACGAGAGCATCGGCGTCGAGAAGGACGAGCACTACTTCGAGATGGCCTGCGCGGCGATCCCCAAGCTCATCGAGTTCCGTGGGGACGGTCCGCCAGGTAGATCCAGCTCTCGCGCAGCTTCCTGATGCCCTCTGCATGCAGCGTGGCGAGCCATGCACGACGCCGCGAGGACGCCCCTCTACGCGTTCCGCAGCGCCGCGCGCGACGCCGCTGCCCGCAGCGGTGGGAGAAGCGCGAGGGCCCCTACTGGTCGGCAGGCCCGCCGTCGACCGCGCGGTTGACGAGGGACTGGAACTGACGGCGCGGGTTGCGCCCGCCGGGGCTCTGCGTGAACACCATGCCGATGATCTCCCGCGCCGGGTCGACCCAGCCCATGGTGCCGTCGGAGCCGGCGTGCGAGTACGCCCCGTCGCCGGCGATCTGCCAGCCGAGTCCGTAGGTCGTGTCCGTCCCGCTGGCGATCTCGCCCCGCGTTGCGGCCGCCACCGAGTCGGCCGAGAGCACCTGCGCATCGGCGTAGCGCCCGCCGTTCAGATACATCTGCAGGAAGCGGGCGTAGTCGGGCGCGGTCGAGATCATCCCGCCGGAGGCGCGGACGACCGGGAAGTCCGGGGGATCACCCGGCGTGAATCCCTGCTGGAACTCGACGCCGCCGTCGTCCCCGCGGCGGCCGCGGTAGACGGTGGCCATCCGGCTCAGCTTCGTCTCGTCCTCGTGGTTCAGCGTGTCCGTCATGCCGAGCGGCTCGTAGATGCGGGTGCGGAGGAAGTCCTCGAGCGGCATCCCCGAGGCGACCTCGATGATCGCGCCGACGGTGTTGTAGCCGGCGTTGTTGTAGCTGTAGGAGGCGCCGGGCTCCACCGCCGGTCCTTCGGCGCCGAACTTCGCGACCGCACCGAGCAGGGTCGGCGGCTCGTCCTCCTCGAACGGGCGGAAGATGGGGCCGATGCGCAGCCCGGACGAGTGGCTCAACAACTGACGGATCGTGATGTCGCGCGCCCGGTCGTTGTCGAAGGACTCCAGATGATCCGCCGCCGCGTCGTCGAGCGCGAGCCGGCCCTCCTCCTGCAGGATCAGGACCGCCGCCCCGATGACCGGCTTCGTGTTGGACGCCATCCGGAACAGCGTGTCCCCCTCCATCGGGAGCCGGTACGCCTCGTGCCGCCAGCCGACGGCTTCGTGCAGCACGATGACGCCTCGGCGCGCCACCATCAGCACCGCCCCCTTCAACTCGTCCCGGTCGACGGCGTCCCGATAGAGCTGCGCCGCCTGATCGAGCAGCGCGGCGTCCATCCCCACCGACGACGCCGGGCCGTGGGAGAGCGTGGTGGCGGGCTGGGCCAGACCCGATGACGGCCACACCGACAGCGACCAGAGGACCGCGGCGACCGCGGCGAACCGACGAGGCGATGACTTCATGGGCGAGCTCCCGACCGTGTGGATTGTCGCAACCGGCGGTTCGGGCCTGTCCCTGCCGGGGACTCGGGCAACCCGCCGCCAGCCGGCGTGAGGGCCGACTTTCTCGTCGTCCCACTGTAGCACGCGCCGGACGGCGGCCACGGCGGAGTACGGCGGAGGCGGGGGATCGAGCCCGCCCAGGCCACTTCCGGCGCCGGGTAAGCCCGCGCCGGACGGCGGCCACGGCGGCCACGGCGGAGGCGGAGGCGGAGTCACGGCGGAGCCCGGCGCGCACGACGACCGGATCGACCATCGCCCCGCCATTCGCGGCCATGAAATAGGTGGCGCGGGCCGGGACTCCGGCACTAGAATTGTCCGGGCTCGTCGGACCGGGCGCCGCCGAACGGCATCGCCGAAACGAGATAATGGGGCAGACAGTCTGCGTCTACTGCCGGGAGCGGGCCGTGGTTTCCGAATGGGCTCCATTCTGCAGCGAGCGGTGCAAGCTGCTGGATCTCCGAAACTGGGTGGACGGACGGTATCGGATCCCGGGAGAAGACGGCGCGGCGGCAGGCGGGGACGACCCGGACCAACAGCCCTGACCACCCCGGAGCGGACCCGGGCACGCCCGGCCGGGCCGATCCGCACGATCCATACCTCGATGAACAGGAACGACCGCGAACCGACATGGCTGACACCCTGACGATTACCGACAACCGCACCGGCCGGCAGTACGAGATCCCGGTGGTCGACGACACCATCCGCGCCCTGGATCTCCGACAGATCAAGGTCGACCCGGGCGACTTCGGGATGATGTCGTACGACCCCGCGTTCCTGAACACCGCCTCGTGTCGGAGCGCGGTCACGTTCATCGACGGGGAGAAGGGCATCCTGCGGTATCGGGGCTATCCGATCGAGCAGCTCGCCGAGCAGAGCACCTTCGTCGAGACCGCCTACCTGCTCGTGAACGGCGAGTTGCCGACCGCCAGTCAGCTCGCGGAGTGGCAGGACGACCTGTCGCAGCACGTGATGCTGCACGAGAACATCAAGAAGTTCGTGGAGGGCTTCCGCTACGACGCCCACCCCATGGGCATCTTCCTGAGCACCGTCGGCGCCCTGTCCACGTTCTATCCCCTCGCCAAGGCCGTCGACGACCCCGCGTCGCGGCGCCTCCAGACGCTCCGGCTGATCGCGAAGACGCCGGGCATCGCCGCCTATGCCTACCGGCACAGCCTCGGCCGGCCTTATGTGTACCCGGACGGCGAGCTCAGCTACACCGGCAACTTCCTGAATCAGCTCTTCAAGCGGACCGAGCCGGTCTACCGGCCCGACCCGGTGCTCGAGCGGGCCCTCGACGTGCTGTTCATCCTGCACGCCGACCACGAGCAGAACTGCAGCACGAGCGCGATGCGCAACATCGGCAGTTCGCACGCCGATCCCTACGCGGCGATGGCCGGCGCCGCCGCGGCCCTCTACGGTCCCCTCCACGGCGGGGCCAACGAGGCCGTCCTGCGCATGCTGGCGAAGATCGGCAGCGTCGACAACGTGCCTGCCTTCGTCGCCAGCGTGAAGAACGGCGAGGGCCGGCTCATGGGCTTCGGCCACCGCGTGTACAAGTCGTACGACCCCCGCGCCAGGGTCATCAAGGCCACCGCCGAGCAGGTCTTCGAGGTGACCGGCCGCAATCCCCTCCTCGACGTCGCCCTCGAGCTCGAGCGGATCGCGCTCGAGGACGAGTACTTCGTCGAGCGCAGGCTCTACCCCAACGTCGACTTCTATTCGGGGCTCATCTACCAGGCGATGGGCTTCGAACCGGCGATGTTCACGGTGCTCTTCGCCATCGGCCGCACCGCCGGCTGGATCGCCCAGTGGGAGGAGTTGCTGTCGGACGAGACCCGAAAGATCGCCCGCCCCCGGCAGATCTACGTCGGCGAGGACCGGCGCGACTACGTCCCGATGGCCGGCCGCTGAGCCGGAGGACGAGACGCGCCTGACGGTGCGCCAGGAAAACCGGCGGGAAGGGCCGCCGAGGGGGAAGATCGAACGAACAGTTATTATGCTCGACATACATAATGTTTTATAGTCATACTGTTGTGCTGTGCGGCTTCCCTTTCTCGACCGCGTTCGCGAGCTCGCTCGCCTGCGACGCGCCCTGTCCCGGCCGGACGGCGCGCTGATCGTCGTCTACGGGCGGCGGCGGTGCGGCAAGTCGCGGCTTCTGCAGGAAGCCCTGCGCGACCACCTGCACGCGTACTACCTCGCCGACCTCAGCGACGCCGCCATGCAGCGCCACGCCCTCTCGGTCGAGGCGGAGCGCGTCGCGCCCGCGTTCGCCGCCGCCTCGTATAACGACTGGGCCGCAGTTCTGGAAACATGGCGCGTGCGGGCCCCTCGGGACGCCTGGCTGGTGCTGGATGAGCTGCCCTACCTGGTGCAGGTTTCCCCGGCGCTGCCGAGCATCATTCAGAGAATCATCGACACGCCCGGCAATCGTCGCCTGCGGCTGGTGGTGTGCGGGTCATCCCAGCGCATGATGCAGGGCCTGGTCCTGGACGAGACCGCGCCGCTGTACGGCCGCGCCGCGGAGATCATCAAGGTCGCGCCGATGCCGCCGGAGGCACTGCCGAGCGCGCTGCCGTTCGACGCAGAGGACGGCGTCATCGCGTACTCGGTCTGGGGCGGACTGCCCCGGAATTGGGAGCTGGCCGCAGACTACCCGTCGACGACAGAAGCGCTGGTCGCGCTCGTCCTCGACCGCAACGGCGTGCTGCACAGCGAGCCGCAGCGCCTTCTGCTCGACGACATGCGCAGTGCGGTCCAGGCCAACTCGCTGCTCGGCCTGATCGGCGCGGGGTGCCACCGGCTGAGCGAGCTCGCGAGCCGGGTCGGGCAGTCGGCCACCAACCTGAGCCGCCCCCTGAGCCGGCTGATCGACCTGGGCTACGTGCGACGGGAGGTGCCTTTCGGCGAGAGCGTTCGATCGACGCGGCGCAGTCTGTACCGGCTGGACGACCCGTTCCTGCTGTTCTGGTATCGGTTCGTCGCCCCGAACCGGTCCCGGCTCGAGCTCGATCTGATCGACGCGGTCGAGGCCGACGTGCTCACCCGGCTGCCGGGCCATGTGGCCGAGGTGTGGGAATGGCTGGCTCGCCGCTCGGTGCCCCACCTGGCGATCGACGGCCTGCGCTGGAACCCGGCATCGCGCTGGTGGGGCCGGGGCGTCGACGACGACCCGCTCGAGATCGACGTCGTGTCCGAATCCTCCGACCGACGCCATCTCCTGCTCGGCGAAGCCAAGTGGACCGACCGGGCCGACCTGGACGGTCTGCTCGCAGGACTCGCCCGCAAGGCGCGCCGGGTTCCGTTCCGGCACGGTCGCCGATTGCACTACGCACTGTGGCTGAAGCGCGGCGCCGGAGACCGGGTCGACCGGACGCCGGTCATCACGCCGGACACGGTGATGTCGGCCTCGGGGGACGCGTGATCTCGGCGAGGCAGTGAACCGTCCTCGCCCGCCAATCGCCGCCTGCGGCTCCCCTCGGCGCCCACCAACCACGGAGTCCGCGCCGCGCTACGGTGCAGACTCGCCGCGACCGTCCGCGGGCTGCGACGCCGCTCCCCGGTACGCGACCACCAGCACCGTCACGTCGTCGTTCTGGCGCGCCCCCGCGGTGAACTTCTTCACGCTCGCAAGCAGGTGTTCCATCTGCACCGGGGCGTCCCGGGCGGGGGCGCCGGCGATGCTCTCGAGGATGCGGGCGTCCTCGAACTCGTTGTCGTCGGGGTCGAGGGCCTCGGACACGCCGTCGGAGAACAGGACGAGAAAGTCGCCGGGCTCCATCGTGACCGACTCCTCGGCGAACGGCAGGCCGTCGAACAGCCCCATCGGCGTGCCGCCGGTCTCCAGCCTGCGCACCTTGCCGCGCCCGTCGACGAGGCACGGCGGATTGTGGCCCCCGTTGCAGAACGTCAGCGTGCCGTCAGGGTCGAGCTGGGCGTAGAACAGCGTGACGAAACGGCCCTCGATGGCCCGCCGGACGAGGGCGGTGTTGAGACGGGTCAGGGCATCGGCCGGCCCGGACGCCACGGCGGTCTGCGCAGCCAGGCTGCCCTGGGTCAGCGCGCCGAGCAGCGCGGCCGGCGGTCCCTTGCCGGCGACGTCGCCCAGGGCGAACCCGAACCGGCCTTCCGGCAGATCGAGGTACTCGAAGAAGTCCCCGCCGATCGAGAGGCACGGCAGCATCTCGGCCGCGGCGTCGAAGAACGCACCGGTCCGGCTGCGCGTGGGAAGCAGCGCCTGCTGTATCTGGGCGGCGGTGGCCATCTCCTGGTCGAGCCGCGCCTTCTCCACCGCCGCGCGGTAGAGCCTCGCGTTGTCGATGGCCACCGCCGCCTCGGCGGCCAGGGCGTCGAGAGTCGCGCCGGTCTCCGGCGACAGCAGGGTCCCCTTCGTGCGGCTGTCGAGATAGAGCACGCCGATGCGCCGATCATCGGGGGCTGCGTCCTCCGACTCCACGTAACGCACCAGTCGCAGGGGCACGCACAGGACGTTGCGTATCCCGAGCGCGACGGTGCCCACGTGCTGGTCGGCGAGGTCGCCGTCGAGCAGGTCGGTCTCGATGCGCGATCGGCCGGCGCGAAAGACCTCCTCCGGAATCTTCCGGCTGATCTGGAACGTGTCCCCGGGCAGCGTGGCCTGGTCGCGGGAGCGGCCCAGCTTGAACTCGAGCCGGTCGTCTTCACCGGCCAGCATGATGAAGCCGCGCTCGGCCCGACTGACGGCGATCGCCGAGTCCACGACCATCGCCAGCACGTCGTCCAGCACCTTCCCGGAGCTCAGCGCTCTCAGTCCCTCCAGCAGCACCGCCACCTGGTGCAACTCGCCGACGGCGGTGCTTCCCGGCGGCGCGGCGGCGGGGGCGTCATCATCCGACAGGAAGACGAACTCGGCCCCCTCGCGGTGGCCGAGCGTGACCCGGTCGCCGTGGACGAGCCGATGCTCGGTAATCGGGTCGCCGTTGACGAAGGTGCCATGGCGAGACCCGCGATCGCAGAGCCGGAAGCCCCCGTCGGCCGCGGTGATCTCGGCGTGCACACGCGACACGTCGCCCTTCGTCAGTTGCAGATCGCTGCCGATCCGCCGCCCGATGGTGAACGGGTCCTTGTCCAGCGCGACGACGCGCCGGCCGTGCTCGTCACTGATCTCGAGTCTGGGCGATGCCATGGAACTCCTCGAACCCGGAAACCGCCGCGCGGCCCGCGGCGTCGTGCTGCACCCGCCCGGCGGGGGCCGATGCCGGTCCCCGGAACCGCTCCCGCCACGCGTCGCCGAACATCATCCAGCCGATCAGCCCCAGGACCGCAAGCCCGAGCAGCACCACCCACGGCCACCGCCGGCGCCGGCCGCTCCGCACCGGCTCTCGGCGGCGCCGGGCGGTCGCGGCGCCGCACCGGAAGCAGATCAGGGCCTTCTCGGCTATCTCGGTGCCGCAGGTCGCACAACGCATGGAGAACGAGAACTCCTGACTTGCGGCTCCGCTCGCCGCCCAACCAACCCCTGCCCGGGGTCCGCGCCGTTCTACCGCGCAGACTCCCGGGAACTCGATTCCAGGCGGCGGATCTGCCGGGAGACCTGCGCCAACTTGATCAGCGTCGCTCGAGTCCCTCGAGATACGAGGCCTCCGACATGCGCGGCCGGACCGCCTTCAACTCGTTGACCGCCTCTTCGAGGGCCGCCCGCCGCGCCATCAGCAACGCCACCGCCGGATCGGTCGACGGGGGGAGCGCGGCCCCGCGACCCGCGCCGACGTGGAGCCGGGCCGCCGCCTGCCCGTCCAGACCCGGCAGGCCGGCCTCCCGGCCGACGCCGTCACCGTTGTCGTCGAGCAGCGGGCGCTCCGTCGCCAGCCGTCCCCGTTGGCGATACCACTGACGCACGCCGAAGCTGGCGAACTCGAAGGCTTCGAGCACGGATACGCGGCCGTCCTTGTCCTCGTCGGCGGCGTCATCGGTCAACGAGCCGATGAAAAACTGCGGGAACACCGTGTCGTAGCGCTGCGCCGCGGACTCGGTCGCGGTGACGACGGTGCGGCCCGGCCCCGACAACCGCCGGAGGAAAGGGAAGCTGGAGCTGCTGGTGTTGACGAAGACGAGCCGCCCCGGCAGCTCCCGCAGCCACCGGTCCCACTCGCGCGCCTCGAGGTCCGGGCCGACGAGGTTGAACTTCGCGTCCACGCCGTCGAACGAACCGTGGCCAATCAGGACGACGTAGAGCACGGCGTCTTCGTCCATGCGGTCGGCCAGGCGGTCCAGGGCCTGCCGGACGCCGGCTCGCGACGCGCGTCCCACGCCGGGACCGGGGGTCTCGGCCAGCACGATCAGGTGATCCTCGTCGAACCGCGGAGCGCCGCGCAGGGCGGTGACGAGGGCGGTGCGCCACTGCGCGTGCCTCTCCTGAAACGCGGCCCCGCCCGAGGCGCCGCTGATCACCAGGGCGTACCGATCCTGCGCCGAGAGAGCTGCCGGCGCCGCGCCGGCCAGGACGACCGAGAGCAGTCCTGCGACACCGCGCCGCCGAATCCGGCTCATCGCAACCCCCACCGGCGCCGCAAGCCCCATTCCGTGGCGAGCAGACCGACGATCAGCAGGAAACCCCACACGGTGTCCCAGACATCGCGCAGGACCGGGGCGGGCGGCGGGCCGAGACCGGCTCGCACCGCACCCGCGAGCCGATCCGCGCCGGCGAGATCGAACGACCGGCCGCCGGTGGACTCGGCAAGCTGCCGCAGCAGCCGCTCGTGGCGGCGGGGCTCGCTCAGCTCCGGGTCGGTTCCTCCCACCAGCACCGCGGCGCCCGCCGGCTCGAGCGTGCCGCCGGCGTGCTCGACGACCGCCGTCACCTGATGCGGACCCCGTCCCCGCGGTGCGACCTCCACCGCGTAGCGACCCGGCTCTCCCGGCCGGGGCGGCGCGGCATGCTCCCGTTCCTCACCGTTCGGATCGAGAACGCGGACCCGCACGCGGGCGTCGGTCAGCGGCGCGAACCGCTCGTCGGCCGCCGCGATCTCGATGCGCAGCGCCTCGCCCGCGAACCGCCCGCCGCCGACCCGCAGCGTCGCCCGATCGGGCGCGCCGCCCCCCAGCCAGCGCGCGGTCTGGCGCCAGAACCGCTCGTAGGTGGTGTCGGTCGAGGGGGCCAGCATCTGCCACCGCCAGGACGCTTCGCCCGCGAAGACCATGGTGCGGCCGCGCCCGAAGCGCTGCACCGCGACGACGGGCCGGTCCGTCGATTCGCCGGCCGCGACCGCCAGCACCGCCGCGCCGGGGCGAGGCGGACCGAGGGGAACGACGCGTCCCAGCGCCGGCATCGCCGCCCACCCCCGGGCCGTCTCCTCGGCCCCGCCGCCGAGGCGCATGATCGGATGACGCTCCCCGTTCGGGGTCGGGGCGATGCGCGCCGGCGCCCCCCCCGGCCGCGCCCGTGCCAAGAACCCCCGCCCGCGCCTCTTCCCGCAGCGCCAGCGGCAGCAGGGGTTCGAGCGGCGTGGCCTGAAACCCGCGCCCCTCGAACGAACGGGCGCCCATGACGAGCAGGCCGCCCCCCCGCTCGGACACGAACGCGGCGGTGTCCTCGATCTGGGCCGGGCGCAGGCGCGCCGGCTCGACGTTGCCCAGGATGACGGCGTCGTAGCGGAACAACGCCTCGCGCGTCGCCGGGTACCCCCCGGCCAGCGCCCCGGCCCGGCCGGCCGCGCCCTGCACGTAGAACGTGCGCTCGCCGAGGTCGTTGCGGCCCTTGTCGATGACCGCGTCGACGACCACCCCGGGGTCGCTGCGCAGGACGCGCTTCAGGAAGCTGTGCTCGTAGCCGGGCCCCCCCTCGACCAGCAGCACGCGTCGGGGCCGGTCGGGGGGCGGCACCAGCACAGCGCCGACGTTGTTCGCGGCCACGAGTTCGCTCTCGTCGACGGGAATCTCGACCGTGTACAGGGTCGCGCTCTCCCGCTTGGGCGACACGGGGACGACCGTCCGGGTGACGCCGCCGTCCCCCGGCGGGTCCACCGTCACCATCCGGATCAACCGGCCGTCCTCCAGCACTCGAACGTCGAACGGCTCGGCGCCGAACCCGTGGCCGACGGTGGAGAACGCGAGGTCGATCGCCGATCCCGCCGCGGCCGGCCGGTCCGCCGTCAAGTCGAACACCTCTCGGTCCCGAGCGGGCTCGCGGGCGCCCACGCCCACCGTGAAGACGGTCGGCCCGGCCGACGGCGCGGGAACGCCGGCTCCGGTGTCGGCGCCGTCGGACACGAGGACGATGGCGGCCATCCGCCTCTCCGCGTAGCGTTCCTCGATGTCGCCGAGGGCGCCCGTCAGGTCGCTCCACCGGGCCTCGGGCCGCACGGTCTCGATATCGAGGGGCGCGAGGCGTTCGCCGACCCCCCACAGGTCGATCTGCACGTGGCCGGCGAGAGCCGGCATCACCTCGTCCCGGAGCGCGGCCACCGCCGCATCGAGACGGCGTGCGCCGCCCACATCGGCGATGCCCATGCTGCGC